>NZ_JBBOCL010000001.1:2285000-3370000 GCF_038002405.1 Bacillus sp. FSL W7-1354
GTTTGCTGCAGCACTAAAGGGCGGAAACCCTCTAACACTTAGCACTCATCGTTTACGGCGTGGACTACCAGGGTATCTAATCCTGTTCGCTCCCCACGCTTTCGCGCCTCAGCGTCAGTTACAGACCAGAGAGTCGCCTTCGCCACTGGTGTTCCTCCACATCTCTACGCATTTCACCGCTACACGTGGAATTCCACTCTCCTCTTCTGCACTCAAGTTCCCCAGTTTCCAATGACCCTCCCCGGTTGAGCCGGGGGCTTTCACATCAGACTTAAGAAACCGCCTGCGCGCGCTTTACGCCCAATAATTCCGGACAACGCTTGCCACCTACGTATTACCGCGGCTGCTGGCACGTAGTTAGCCGTGGCTTTCTGGTTAGGTACCGTCAAGGTACCGCCCTATTCGAACGGTACTTGTTCTTCCCTAACAACAGAGTTTTACGATCCGAAAACCTTCATCACTCACGCGGCGTTGCTCCGTCAGACTTTCGTCCATTGCGGAAGATTCCCTACTGCTGCCTCCCGTAGGAGTCTGGGCCGTGTCTCAGTCCCAGTGTGGCCGATCACCCTCTCAGGTCGGCTACGCATCGTTGCCTTGGTGAGCCGTTACCTCACCAACTAGCTAATGCGCCGCGGGTCCATCTGTAAGTGGTAGCTAAAAGCCACCTTTTATAATTGAACCATGCGGTTCAATCAAGCATCCGGTATTAGCCCCGGTTTCCCGGAGTTATCCCAGTCTTACAGGCAGGTTACCCACGTGTTACTCACCCGTCCGCCGCTAACATCAGGGAGCAAGCTCCCATCTGTCCGCTCGACTTGCATGTATTAGGCACGCCGCCAGCGTTCGTCCTGAGCCAGGATCAAACTCTCCATGAAATAATGGAGCGCAGATTAAGTTCGTCACATCCTGTGACAACATCTGCATGACCTGCATCGTGCAGGCCCCTGACTACGCACATTCGCATGTACGATTTATTTAATGAATTAACAGGTACGTTTTGTCTTGTTTAGTTTTCAAAGATCATTTCCGCCTCTCGAAGAAGCGACTTTACTAATATAACATTCTATCATCGTGAATGTCAACAACTTTTTTTAAAAGATTTTCGAAGTTGTTTTTATAAAGCCTCCTTTTTAGGGGCGGATACTAATATAACATCTATTTTCGTTTTGCACAATAGCTTTTTTAAAAAAATAATAATCAAATGATTTGGACTCAGATGATTCCTGATCATCTCGACCTCCGGCAGTTGACAGCATTTATTTCTTCTTACTGCTTTCTTCTATATAAAAGTATACAGCGGTCTTTAAAAATTGATTTGCTAAAGCTGCACATGGTCCAAAGCTTCGAGGATGACATTAAACTCTCCGTTATCAGCTTTTACTTGAATAAAAAGCTCCTCATTCCGGAGCTTTGTAACAGAATATATATTCTTCTCATTTTCATTCACGCTGGTTGGCGGATAAAGATTGTGCAGCCTACCTTTTCAGCTTGGCGGTCGAATGTCTGACAACCAGTTCAGGTTTGTAGACGGTGGAATGTTCAAGCTGATTCGTGTTGCGTCCCTCAACTTTGGCAATCATCCATTTTGCCGCCTCAATCCCCATCTGCATTTTCGGATGAGTGACTGACGTCAGCTTCACTTCAGATGCCTCGCTCAAATGTGAGTTGTCATATCCGACAATCGAAATGTCTTCCGGCACTTTCAAACCGAATTCCCTCACGACATCCAACACCAAAAGCGCTATCTCGTCATTATAGCAGAATATGGCAGTCGGACGGTCTGATGAAGAAAGCCGCTTCCTGGCTTCAGCTATCGTTTTTTGTTTTTTGTTCTCTGTTGTGTACGTCACGACCATTTCAGGGTAAAACGACAAGCCGTTTTCTCTGAAAGCACGGATAAATCCTTTCATCCGGTTGGCGCCCTGCATATCGTCCTGTTTAAAGAAACCGAACACTTTTTCATGGCCGAGTTTAATCAAATGCTCAGTGGCGATAAAGCCGCCGTGTTCATCATCCAAAATGAAATGGGGCGGATTTAGCTCCTGATAAAATTGGTTGATCATCAAGTACGGAATATGATGTTGTTCAAGCGTCAGATAGTAACTTAAATTCGGGTTAAAGCTTCCTGTTTTCGTCGGCTCCACGATCAACCCAGCAATTTTTTTATCGAGCATATTCACAAGGCATTGTTTTTCTTTTTCAATGTCATTATTGGTGCTCGCGACGACAAGGGTGTATCCTTCGCTGGACAGTGACGATTCGATTCCTCTTATAATAGAAGGAAAAATGTAATCCGAAAGGTAAGTCGTAATAACCCCGATCATCTTATTTCTTTCCCTTCCTTTTTCAGAAAGCTGAAGACGGTGAGAGCAATACGTCCCTGAGCCCTGCTCTCTGTATAAAAGCCCTTCATGAACAAGGTCGCCAATCGCTTGCCGGATCGTGTGCCTGCTTACATCAAATATTTTCATCAATTCGTTTTCCGAATGAATTTTTTCCCCCGGCTTCACTTTGCCTTCATATATCCACGATTTAATTTTATTTTTCACCATGCTGTATTTTGTAGGTTCACTCATCAGATCAACCCTTTACTGATCTTGTACGTACGAATACGTTCTATTATAAAGGAAAAGATGTTTGCATTGCTACATATTGGAGAAATTAAGCAAAATTTTTCGAAAAATCAGCTTGTCGTCCGTTTCTTTTTTTAGTATAGTAGAATATAACTAAATAACTTGATGACCACAAGGGGAGCCTCGAGGCTGAGAGTGAACGACCGTTCTGACCCTTTGAACCTGTTAGTTAACGCTGGCGTAGGGATGTGGCAAAGTCATTTCTAATTGCATCCAAAGCAGTGCGTGGAAAACTTTCCTACTCCTTCCCCGCATTGCTTTTTTTATTGGGAAAGAAGTCCAGTATCCCTTTGTTCATCAAAAGTGAGGGTTATGATGAATCAATCTAAACAACTTGTACAGCTGATTGAAATTGCGTTTATGACAGGAATAGCACTTATACTTGATATGGTGTCCGGAATGTTTTTAAAAATGCCTCAAGGCGGTTCAATCGCCGTCATGATGATTCCGATCTTCCTGATTTCCTTTAGATGGGGGCTGAAGGCAGGGCTGGCAACCGGGTTTTTAGCCGGATTGCTTCAGTTTGTCACTGGAGGATTTTACGTTTATCATCCTCTGCAGCTTCTTCTTGATTATTTTATCGCGCCTACGGCCGCGGGTATCGGCGGCTTTTTTGCCGGATCGATCAGAAACGCTTCAATCGAGAAACAAAAAGGAAAGATCATTTTCTATGTTACGCTGGCCGTCTTTCTCGGAAGCGGACTGAAATTTCTCGCTCATGTCATCAGCGGCGCTGTCTTTTTTGGAAACTATGCGCCTGAAGGCACTCCGGTATGGATTTATTCCTTGGTATATAATGGAACATATATGCTTCCGTCTTTCATTGTCTGCACAATTGTCCTTTGTTTACTGCTGCTAACCGCGCCAAAACTCTTGGAAAACAGATCAGACATGAGATAGCATAAAAAAACAGCGGACTCGCCTGAGATTCCGCTGTTTTTTATGATTTAATCAAATCCGCGACCAATATATACCGCTCCGGTGCTGAACCGATAAAGTCAAAAGGATAGCAGGTGGAAACCGTCAATGTTGCTCTCGGCTTTGGTACAATCACCGTCCGGTCATCCGCATCCACGATCCGCACCTTTTTCACTTTGTATGTAAAAGTTCCGTAGGAAGCTTCAACAATTAACTGATCGCCTTTCCCCACTCGGCCGAGTTTTCGGAAAACCGTATCCCGGTGGCCTGATAAAACCGAGTTGTCATCTTCTCCAGGCAGAACGGAACCAGCGAAATGGCCCACGCCTTTTTGCAGCTCGTCTTCATCTGTCCCGTGATATATAGGAATCCTTGCATTGATTTTCGGAATGACAAGATCACCGATTTTCTCCCCGGTTTTAAATGTTTGATCAATCACCGTTTTTTCTTTTTTCGCCGTCTGAATCGGAGGTTTTTCAGGCTTTTCTTCTTCTTTCATCTGCTGAAATGAAAAAAGAGCGTAGCCGTGCATTAACTTGAACACATTCGTTGTTGTAAAATAAGCGCCGCACACAACCATCACAATAGCTGCGAGCCAGATGATTTTTTTTCGATGTGCCTTAATTTCCTTTCACTCCTTATAAAAACTTCCCATTCTCTACATAATTAGAATGGGAAGTGACATGTTAAGCCGCTTTGCGAAGCCTTCTGATCATGAAGAATCCGCCAAACATCAGAACGGCGCCTAAGATCGACCATTCCGCGTAATGCCCGGCTGTCTTTGGAAGCTTTGCACCTTTAACCGTCTTTTTCACATGAGATGGCTTTGAATCATGTTTGACAGCCGTTTGGGTTTGCTTCACTTTTGACCCTGTATCATGAATTAAATCAGATCCGATCATGTCAGGCGTCAGCAATACATCCAAAATGAAGTTGCCTTGCAGATCGTATACTTCCACCAGAAGGCTTGCTCCCTTCAGATCTTCCGCGCTGACAAGCGTTGTCAAAGACACTTCTTTTTTCTTTCCGTCTTTAACAAGATAGTATTTTGTTTTCACTTCAAGCGTCTTCTGAAGATCGTTTAAAATGGATAGCATTTCAGCGATATCCTGAGCTGACAGCTCTGATACAGACTCGAAATCGGCTACCGCTTCAAGACGTTCTCCAAGAGCCATCAAATCATTTTCAAGGTTTGGATTTTTATCGCGCACCTTTCGGAGATGATTCACGAGCCTTTCCCACTCCTGATCATCCACACCTAATTCTTGAAACAGGTTCCCGATCTGAAAATCGTCTTCTTCATATGTCACAGTGAAAAGCGCATCGTCCAATTCGTATTCAAACATAAACACGTCGAGAATGTTTTGGCCGCTTTCCATATAGCCATTTTCAACAAAAAGGTCAGCCGCTTCTTTTTCGCTCAATCCGTATTCTTTTAAATAGGATGCCAAAAGTTGATTAGTCAGTCTTTCCCCTAAAAAATCTTTCAACTCTTCCACCGACTCAAAATCTTTTAAACTTTCATCATATGTATCCTGTAAATAAGCTTCCAATTCTTTTTCTGTCATTCCTATTTCTTCAAGATACTCTTGAAGCTCGGCCTGTTTCGGCGCGGCAAAAGCACCAGCTGCCGGCACTAAAACCAGGATGCAGACCAATAGTGACATCAGCCTTTTTTTCATTTCTTATGACCCCCTAAATTTATCTTTCATTTTGATTATAGTGGAAATATTTTTAAAAACATGTATTGTAATTGAAAATCTTTTCGTCTATAATATTTTGTTCTTTTTCCTGTTTAAACAGGCATAATCTTCGCCTCTATTGAATGTAATATAGTAAAGCGAATAGAGGAGGTATGCAAATGAACCCTTACTATATGATGTTCTTATGTTACGTCCTATCGATCATCCACTTTTTAATAGGCTACCGGGAAGCCCTGAAAATAAGCGGAGCTGACGGGCTGGTCAACGGAACCGCAATGATATCCTGTATTCCGCTTGGCGCGGTTTTCGCTTTTTTCGCGCACTTTTTTTGGAAAATGACGATTTAATTTCAGAAATGAACTTTTCACCGGCGAACTTGCATTTCAGCGTTATTCACAGACGGCAGCAGTTTATGCTATGATTAATAGAACTTCAATTTACAAAAAATTCACAAAGATTGGAGGGAAGAGAATGGCCAAAGCCGTGGCTTCACAAGAAGTCGCCAATATGCTCAACGACTGGTACATACTGATGAAAAAAAGAGACATTTCAGGCTCAATCGAAATGAAAGATGACATAGATAAAGCAATTGAAAAAATGGAAGAAGATCATGACGTTCTTCTCTATTATCAAATGCTCGATTTTCGCTTAAGGCTCCTTCTTGAAGATATCTCCCAATCTTCCACCGAAAAATTGGAGGCCATCAGTTTTCAAGACAAAGATCCAAAAAGTACGGACGACAAGCTGAATTATTATTTTTACCTGTTTAAAGGGATTTATGAGGACTACAAGCAAAACCATACAGAAGCGCTCAATTTTTTCAGAATAGCGGAAAAAAGACTGAGCGTCATTCAAAATGAAATTGAAAAAGCTGAATTTCATTATAAAATCGGTGTTTTGTATTACAACTTAAAAGCGACATGGCTGTCGATTCATCACATCAACATTGCCTCCGGCATCTTTCAAGGGTATGACGGGTATGCCAAGCGGGTCATCAACTGCAAAATGCTGATCGGGCTCAATTATATTGACCAATTTAAGTTCTCCGAAAGTGAAGTATTATTAAAAGAAGCGATCGAAAAAACCGAAAAAATCGGCGACCAATACCTTTTACCGTGTACCTACTATAATATGGGCTTTTTGAAGAGTAAGGAAGACAAGCAGGAGGAAGCGCTAAAGTATTACAATAAAGCTTTTGCAATCAAAGATTTTGAAACGAAAGCCAAGTATGCTTACCTTCTTTGCGTTTATGAAAACACAAGGTCTCTTTTCAAAACCAACGCACACAAACAAGCATTTAAATGGATCGAAGTAGGCTTTAAAAAATCCCGGGAAATGAACAGCGAAATTTTCGAATTGAAATTCAAAATTTTATATACATTATATTCTGATACACAGAATAAACTGGAAATAATCAAGGACTATGTTCACCAGTTAGAAAATGAAAAAGCCTGGGTAGATTTGGAGGAATTATTGATGGATGTAGCGAATTACTACAGGCGAGAAAAGTTATATGAAGAAGCCATATACTTTTACATTAAAACAGACAAGGCGAGCAAGCTCGCTGGAAGAGGAGGAGAATAAAATGAAAAAAGTATTATTAACAGCAGTTGTATTAGGCGCAGTTATCAGCTTTTCATTCGTAAACCATGCACCGGAAGCGGCTTCTCAAGGAGATCAGGTACTTCTGGCATCCCGGGGATCAGGAGCATAAAATATTTAAAAAAATACCCATTCAGACATCTTCTGAATGGGTATTTTGCACTTTATATTCATATTCAGGAGGGATCGATATGGGAAAGAAAGTACTGCTGACAGGTTTTGACCCCTTCGGGGGAGAAACGGTCAATCCGTCTTGGGAAGCTGTAAAACGGCTGAACGGAGAAAAAGTCGAAGGCGTCTCTATCGTGGCGGAGCAGATCCCGACCGTTTTTCATCATTCAGCGGCCGTTTTGGAAAAAGCGATCGAAAAGCACCATCCCGATATCGTCATTTGTGTAGGACAAGCAGGCGGCCGGGCTCACATTACTCCGGAACGCATCGCAATCAACATCGATGACGCCCGCATTCCGGATAATGAAAAACGGGAACCGATCGATGAACCGATCGCGGCAGACGGGCCTGCAGCTTACTGGTCCGCGCTTCCGATCAAACTCGTTGTGAAAGAGTTGAGAAAAAATGAAATCCCGGCCTCCGTCTCTAATTCAGCTGGAACATTCGTATGCAACCATCTTTTTTACCAGTTAATGCACCGTATAGACCGCACCTCGGCAAACATCCGCGGAGGGTTCATCCACATTCCGTATCTCCCCGAACAAACAGTCGATAAGCACGAGCCGAGCCTCAGCCTTGAAACGATCGTCGAAGGGCTGAGGATAGCCGCCGTCGTCTCTGCCCTTCACGAAAAAGACATTCGCGAAACCGGAGGCTCGCTCAGCTGAAACCGAAGCCGCCTCAAGGCGGCTCTCCGGATTCGCACACTTCCGGATTCTTGTACATCCCTGTGTGTTTTTCTTTTAAAAAAGTAAACACTATAAGAAAAACAGATAAAAGGGTGAACACGGATGCAGAAATCTTATGCCGTTTTCGGGCTCGGTCAGTTCGGCGGCAGTCTTGTCAAAGCCTTCCACGCAAAAGGGGCTGAAGTTTTAGGCATCGACAAATCCGAAGAAAAAGTAAACGAATATTCTGCTTATGCAACCTACACCATTTGCGCCAATGCCGTTGATGAAAATACATTGAAACAAATCGGAATACGCAACATCGATCACGCCTTTGTATCATTCGGCGATGACATTGAAGCAAGCATTCTGACTTCGCTTTTGCTGATTGAAATGGGCGTTCCCAAAGTATGGACGAAAGCGCAAAATGACTATCACCAAAAGGTTCTCCATAAAATCGGCGTCCATCGTATCATTCATCCTGAAAAAGATATGGCCAAGCGGATAGCCAGCCATATCACCTCGGAAAAGATGATCGATTTTGTTGAGCTGTCGCCAAATTACAGCATCGTCGAAATTGTGGCAACAAAAAAGCTGGACAAAAGAAGCCTGGGGGATATCGATGTACGCGCCAACTTCGGCTGCAACATCGTCGGCATAAAAAGAGACGGGCATTTCATCATCGCACCGAGCGCTGATGACTTGATATACGAAAACGATATTTTGATTGTGATCGGGCAAAACAAAGATATTGAGACCTTTGAAAAAAAGGGCGATTAACCGTGAAGTTTAAACAGATTCAATTAAGCCCGTCCCAACTGCTCGTGCTGGTGTTTTTATTTTTCATCATATTAGGAACTCTTTTATTGAAGACCCCGGCAGCGACGTCTAAACCCATAGGCTGGATTGATACGCTTTTTACATCGACATCGGCGATGACTGTTACCGGCCTAGCCGTCGTTGATACAGGCACGGATTATACGTTGTTCGGTCAGCTCATGATCCTCGTTCTCATCCAGATCGGGGGACTCGGCATCATGTCATTTGCAGTGCTCATTTTTATCATGCTCGGGAAAAAAATCGGCCTGAAAGAACGGCTGTTGATTCAACAGTCTCTCAATCAAACTTCTTTAGGCGGGATCATTAAGCTCATCAAGAGTTTGTTTATTTACTCCTTCGCAATTGAAATGCTGGCCATGGTCATACTGGCTGTCAAATGGGTTCCTGAATACGGTTTCGCACGCGGTGTCTACTACAGCCTGTTCCACGCGGTTTCCGCCTTTAACAATGCGGGATTTTCCATTTGGCCGGACAGTTTAATACGGTATAAAAGCGATCCGCTCGTCAACTTGGTGATCAGTTTTTTGTTTATCATCGGCGGGATAGGGTTTACCGTATTGTCTGATCTATGGCATAAGCGGAGCTTGAAAAAGTTAAGCCTTCATTCGAAATTGATGATATACGGTACGTTTATCATCAATTTGTCAGCCATGATCTTTATTTTTCTGCTTGAGTATCAAAATCAAAAAACGCTCGGCATGCTTCCGCCAGCTGAAAAACTTTGGGGCGCCTATTTTCAGGCCGTGACCCCGCGAACAGCCGGGTTTAACACGACAGATATCGGAAGCCTGCACGAAAGCACGATCACACTTTTGCTCCTTCTTATGTTTGTCGGAGCGGGGAGTGCATCCACCGGCGGAGGAATCAAGCTGACGACGTTTCTTGTCATTCTCCTGTCGGTTATCACTTTTTTAAAAGGCAAAAAACATATTTCGATAGCAAAAAAAACGCTGAAAGACCAATTGATCATTCGTTCGCTCGCTATTTCGACTATCAGTGTGCTGTTGATTTTAGCGGCTGTCTTTATTTTAAATATGACAGAACCTAAGCCGTTTTTGGCGATTTTGTTTGAAGTCGTATCAGCCTTCGGCACGGTCGGCCTGTCAATGGGGATTACGGCTGACCTGACCCCTGTCGGAAAGATACTGATTATTTTCATTATGTTTCTCGGAAAACTCGGACCGCTCACATTGGCGTTTTCCCTGGCCAGACCTGAACAGGAAAACATCCGCTATTCAAGCGAAGATATTTTGACCGGATAAGGTGCAAACTTTAAAGCGCCTTATGTGTTTTCCCTTTCACGGACGGGACGGTGTTTTTCCTCATGCTTTGCGAGGCCATGAACAAGATAATACCTGAAAAAATGACCGCTCCGCCGATCACCTGCGTCATCATGACGGATTCGTCTAAAATCCAATACGCCAGCGCAACCGCTCCGACAGGTTCAAATAAAATCGCCACAGAAATCATATTTGTGCTCAGCCATTTCAGCACCCAGTTAAACAGCGAGTGCCCGAGCAAAGTCGGAATGACGGCAAGCAGAAAGAAATACCCCCAATCTGACGCAGGATAAGAAAAAAAGGCGGCGCCCGAAAACAGACAGTACAGGCATAAAGTGATGGCGCTGATTCCATACACAATAAACGTGTAAACGGTCAAACTGTGGCGTTTTCTGACATGCTGGCCAAACAGCAAATATGCCGTCACAAGCGCACACGCCAATAGTGCAAGAATGTCGCCGTAGAGCGCCTGGCCGCTTACTTTGAAATCCCCCCAGCTGATGTACGCGCTTCCGCCGATCGCGAGAAGCGCACTGATGATTCCAGCGAACGACACTCTTTCTTTAAATAAAAAGTATGTACCGATAAAAGAAAAAATCGGCTGCAGCGTCACAAGAACAACCGAGCTCGCCACTGAGGTGTATTCAAGCGAACGAAACCATAAAATAAAATGAAATGCCAAAAAGAACCCCGCTGCCGCTGAAAACAGCCAGTCCTTTTTCGAAAAACTCAAGACTTCTTTTCTTTTTCCCCAGAAAAAAGGAAAGATCAGCAAAGCGGAAAAAAAGAGACGATAAAAAGCGATGATTCCAGCGTCAGCCGTTGACAGTCTGACAAAGATGGCGGAGGAAGACACAGCCAGCACCCCGACCACTAATGCGATATACGGGTACAATGTTGTTCTCAAATAAATCCTTCCTTCTATTCATTTTTCTTAAGCATATCCGATGGCGATGCGAAAATCGAGTGTTTTTTGGTTATTTTACCAGCCTGCGATATGGTACAGTAAAAACAGGAGGGGATATGATGAGCATTTTTAATGAAGCGAGAAAAGAACTTTGGAGCGAGATTCAAGGCCTGTCAGACGAAACGCTGAATAAAAGGCCCTCGGAGGACGAATGGAGCATTCAAGAAGTGATCGACCACCTGAAAAAAATCGACCTGATGGCACTTCAAATCCTAAAGGAACAAATCAAGCATGCACCGGTCAAAACAATCGAAGATAAACCGGTGCATCAGTCGGAAGACAGAAGCTCCAAACGAAAGGCGCCCCCATATGCAGAGCCTGAAAGAAAAACGGCGGATGCTTTAACCCTCAAAGCTGAGCTCGACAATGTCAGAACACAATTAACTTCAGTCATCGCCGCCTTTCATGATGAAGATTTTCAAAGGGTGCTGCCGCATCCGGTTTTCGAAGAGCTTACGGTCAGACAGTGGCTCGACTTCATCGGCCATCATGAAAGAAGACATATTAAACAGATCAAGGAAATCAAACAGAAACTATTATAATACACGGAAAGCCCCGGCTTTAGAGGCCCGGGGCTTTTCATCCGCTCAGGCAAACGACCTGGCGTCTTTCGTGGCAGCAGGCGAATACGCCCACACTTCTGCCTGGTCGCCTTGATGGATCAAGCCGGGGCGTTCGACGACGCAGACGATTCCCCTTCTTCCGATCGCATGGCGCACAAAGCGCGAAGCAAGCTTCGGTTTGTCGGGAAACTGCTCCTGAATGACTTCTCCGGGCTGAATGCACGGCTCGTTCTCACCCTCGCTCAACAGAGAGGCGCCGCTTGGAAAAACGATTCTGCTTCCTTCTCTTAATGAAGTTAAATCAGGCAGTCCGCTTAATGCGATATTAGCCCCGAGCCATTCCGGAAGGACCGCAGGAACGTTCAGCCGTCCGGCAATCTCAAGACACTCTTCGACCGAGACAATTGAAATCTGCCTCCTGTTGAAAATCTCCGTCCCTCTTTTATACATCGGCTCCCTTGCTCCCGCTTTTTTCGTCAGTCCAAAATGCAGATCACCCGGTATTCCCCCATAATCAATCACAATCTTTTCTTGTTTCTCTGTCACAAATGACGGTGTGTCCGCTATGTATACGTTCTCTGCAACAGCCGTGTGCTTTTTCCACATTCAACCCATCCCCTTTTTTCAAGATGTGATTTATTTTACAATGCATCCCTTTTTTTCTCAAATTGAGAAAGCCCGCTGTGCGTTCACACAGCGGGCTTCATGCATTTCTTTATACAGTTTTCGGGGTTAGATTAAAGCAGCGTTTGTAAATCCAATTGTACGCTTTTTCGTTCAGGTCTCTCGGGTTTCCGACCGTTTGCGGATCTTTCATCGCTTCTTTTGAAAGGCGGTCGATCATGTCAGGTGATACGCCTTGCTCTTCAAGACTAGGAATCTCCAAGTCTTCCACAAGCTGATACATCCAGTTCACTGCAGCTTTAGCCGCTTCCACTGTAGACATGCCGCTTGTGTCAATGCCGAACGCTTTTGCAATGCGGGCAAATTTTTCAGGGTAGCCTTTCCAGTTGTATTCCATTACAGGACCCATCATCGCCGCCACACATTGGCCGTGCGCGACAGGAATGATTCCTCCGAGCGTCTGGCTCATCGCGTGAGCAGCGCCTGCAGATTCGCTTCCGTAAGAAAGGCCTGCAAGCATAGCCGCCTGCGCCATGCCGTATCTCGCTTCAAGATCTTCCCCATCGGCAAACGCTCTGCGGATGTAATGTGCGCCGTATTCGATGGCAAGAAGGGCCACCGCGTCAGTTATCGGCTGAGCAAATTTCATCGTATAGCACTCGATGGCGTGAGCCAAAGCGTCAACGCCGGTCATCGCTGTGACGTGCGGAGGCATTGATACATGCAATTCAGGATCGATAACTGTCAAGTGAGCAGCAATCAGCGGGCCGCCCGTATTGAATTTAAATTCACGCTCTTCATCTGTGATAACCGCCCATTGTGTAACTTCTGAGCCGGTTCCGGCAGTCGTCGGGATCGTTGTAAGCGGAGGAATCCGGTTTTCAAGAGGCTTCTTTCCTTCTGCCGCTTCATAGTCAAGAACCGAGCCTTCATGAGTGGCTTCGACTCCGATCGCTTTCGCCGTATCCATTGAGCTTCCGCCGCCGACTGCTACAAGGCCGTCGCAGTTTTCTTCAGCATACAGTTTGGAACCTTCAGCGACAAGACGGACAGGCGGATTCGGCTCGACTTTATTAAAGACGACAACTTCAACGCCTGCTTCCTGAAGGGATTCAACGACCGGGTTTGTTACACCTGCTTTGTAGATGCCGGGGTCTGTGACAAGCAGCGCTTTTGAAACGCCAAGTTTTTTCACTTCTTCGCCCACATGTTTAACGGCTCCGATTCCGTGCTTAATGACGGTCGGGATTTCAAACGTGTGGAATTTGTTCATCGCTTCTACTTTCATATTTAAAGTCATGAATCATTTCCTCCTTCTTATGCTTTAAACCAATTGACAGCCGCCGGTTTCGTATTGCGGTAGACGTGCTTCACTTCCGTGTATTCTTCAAGGCCCATGCGGCCAAGCTCGCGGCCGATGCCTGACTGCTTGTAACCTCCCCAAGGCGCTTGTGCGAAATACGGGTGGAAATCATTGATCCAGACGGTTCCCATGCGCAGTTTGGAAGCGACGCGTTCCGCTTTTTCGATGTCTTTTGACCAAACGGCGCCGGCTAAGCCGTAAATCGTATCATTTGCAAGTGAGACCACTTCTTCTTCTGTTTTGAATGATTCAACTGTTAATACAGGACCGAATACTTCTTCCTGAACGATTCTCATATCTGATGTACAGCCCGAGAAGATCGTCGGCAGATAGAAGAATCCATTTGCAAGTTCAGGGTCCTCCGGACGCTTTCCGCCTGTTTCCAGCTTGGCGCCTTCTTGCAGGCCGATTTCCACATATTTTTCAACTTTGCTGCGGTGTTCAGCTGAAATGAGCGGACCGCTCTGTGTCTCCTCGTGGAATCCGTTGCCGAGCTTGATTTTTTTCGCACGTTTGACAAGCTCTGCGACAAACTCGTCATGAATGGATTTTTCAACGAGAAGACGAGCACCCGCGGAGCAAACCTGTCCTGCGTGGAAGAATACCGCATTCAGCGCCTGGTCAACCGCTACGTCAAAATCTGCGTCTTTAAACACAATATTCGGATTTTTCCCGCCAAGCTCAAGCGCAATTTTTTTCACATTCGTACTTGCAGCCTGCATGATTTTCTTTCCGGTTTCAATTCCGCCGGTGAAGGAAATTAAGTCGACGTCTGTATTTCTGGCAAGTTCATCGCCGACAGTGGCTCCGGGGCCGAGAACAAGGTTGGCAACCCCTTTAGGCACACCGGCTTCTTCCATCAGCTTGAAGATCTTAATGGTTGTCAGCGGTGTGATTTCACTTGGTTTGACAACGATCGTGTTGCCCGCTGCCAAAGCCGGAGCGATTTTCCAGCTAGCCTGCAGAAGCGGATAGTTCCATGGTGTGATCTGCCCGCAGACACCGACCGGCTCCCTGACAATTTCGCTTTTAGAATCGGGAATCGGTGAAGAAATGACTTCTCCGCCATCTTTATCCGCAAGCCCAGCATAATATTGAAATACGTTTGCAATATCATCCATATCGGCTCTGCTTTCTTCAAGCGTCTTGCCGGTATCAAGCGATTCAAGTTCTGCCAGCTCTTCGTGGTCGCGTCTGATCAATTCGGCGATCTTTAATACAATGTTGCCTCGTTCAAGACCCGGCGTATTCGCCCACTCGCCGTCATCAAATGCGCGGCGCGCTGCGGCAATCGCCCGAACAGCGTCTTCTCTGTCTCCTTCACTGACGGTTTCAATATGCTCTTGATTGTAAGGGTTGATAATTTGGCGGGTTTCGCCTTTTTTGGCGCCCACCCACTTTCCGTCAATGAAAAGTGTTTGACTCATAAAAGCAGCCTCCTCATTACGCAAAGTTTGTTAAATAAAAATTTAACGTTTTGAACACTTTGAATTTATCATGTGCCATTTTTTGTGTCAAAGGAAATCAGGCTGATTATTTTTTTTGAATTTTATAGGAACGCAGTACTCACACGGGCTGAGGCCATTTGAAAAAAAATTTTGATTTTGACATTTGAATTTCTTTCGTTAAGATAAAGAACATACAGAAATAACTTAACAAACTTAACGCGGATTTCAGATTAATCCCCGTTTTTCCGGGGCATTGAATCTGCAATGCTGATGTTCCGCTCCTGTGAAAGGAGGCAAGTAATGGACAATCCCCGTGATCTTTCAGCAAAAGAAGCGATCGCACAGGCAAAAGATCTTGTCATTGATTCAATCGCAGAAACGATGGATCTGTACGGCATTACCCGGAGTGCGGGTATTTTGTACGGAACCATGTACCTTTCGGATGAAATGACACTGGACGAAATGCGGGAAGAACTGCAAATGAGCAAGCCCAGCATGAGCACAAGCGTAAAAAAACTCCAAGACTTAAACGTCGTCAAAAAGACATTCCATAGAGGAAGAAGAAAACACAGCTTTGTTGCTGAAAAGGATTTCTTCAAATTTTTCACAAGCTTTTTCCCGCAAAAATGGGAAAGGGAAGTCAAAGTGAATCTCATGGCCATTCAAGACGCTCAAAAAGCATTGGAGGACATCGTCGAAAGCGATGGGCTTGACGAAAGTATAAAAGAAGAAGCGAGAACTCTTTATGACCAGTTGGAACAGTCAAAACCGTATTATGACTGGCTGCTGAGACTCGCGAAATCTGTCCAATCCGGAGAGATTTTTGAGTTTATACCGATTGATAACAAGGAATAAAAAGGTTTTATCCGCTCTGAAGTCAGCAAGTTTGCATACTTCCCAGAGTGGCGCAAAACCTTTTTTCACATTTTAATTTCAAGAAAATTCGAAAAATTATTACTGGAGGCGATGTGCATACATGAATTATGCTGAGAAGAAAAAAAACTGGATCAAATTAGGTATTTTTGTATTGTTTGCGGGAGGCTTACTCGCGTATATCGGCATTTCGAATGCAGACATTCATTGGGGCGGCTTTATCTCCATGATGATATTCTTTGCTTTCACCTATTATTTAGGCGCTTTTTACGCAGCAAAGAAATCAAATTCTTTTTCTGATATGATCGTGGCAAAAAGGAGCATGCCGTTTTTCGTCGGAATGGTGACGATGGCCGCAACATGGGTCGGCGGCGGATATATTAACGGAACGGCCGAATCGGCTTACAGCGACGGCCTCATCTGGGCACAGGCACCTTGGGGCTACGCATTGAGCCTGATTATCGGCGGTATTTTCTTCGCCAGAAAAATGCGCCGTCATCGATTTATGACCATTATCGATCCTCTCGAACAGCGCTTCGGTAAGCGGATGGCCGGTGTTTTATATATACCGGCGCTGTTAGGAGAATTGTTTTGGAGCGCCGCGATCTTAACGGCATTGGGCACGACTTTCGGAATGATTCTGAATATCGATTTCCAAACGTCGATTATTCTTTCGGCGATGATCGCCATCGCTTATACGGTGGCCGGAGGCATGTGGGCAGTCGCTTTCACAGATGTCTTCCAAATGATCATCATTTTGCTTGGGCTGTTTTTAGTCGTCCCATTTGTGTTGTCAAATGTCGGTTCATTCGATATCGTATGGGCAAATTACAGGCACGATTTCGGAAGCAGCGCCAATCTGTTTCCGCCGTTGGACGGCTGGAAAAATCCTGAATGGGGAAACCTGTTTTGGAACTGGTGGGATAATGCGCTCCTCTTAATTTTCGGTGGTATCGCATGGCAGGTGTACTTTCAGCGCGTTCTTTCGGCAAAATCGGAAAACGCCGCCATGTGGCAGTCGATTATTGCCGGAGTGATCTGTATCATTGCCGCCATTCCGTGCGTGATCATCGGAGCTGCCGGAAACAGTGCGGATTGGAGCCTGTTCGGAGCGAGCGCTCCGGATAACCCGGCGATGATTTTGCCGCAAACGCTTGCGTATTTAACGCCGGGAATTATCGCTGGCATCGGTTTGGGTGCAATTGCAGCTGCCGTTATGTCAAGCATGGACTCATCGATTCTATCGGCATCATCAATGGCCGCATGGAATATTTACCGTCCGCTGATCAAGCCGAAGGCCACCCAAAAACAGCTGCAAAAAGTCGTCAAACGCTCAATCATTTTGTTCGGCGCGGGAGCAGCAATCATCGCGCTGAATGTCAAAAGCGTTTATACTTTATGGTATTTGGCATCGGATTTAGTTTATTGCATTCTTTTTCCCCAGTTAACAATGGCCCTCTTTTATAAAAGAGCAAACCTGTACGGGTCAATTTCCGGATTTGCAGTTGCGGTCATTCTGAGGCTGGGCGGCGGTGAACCCGCATTCGGCATCCCGCCGCTTCTGCCGTATCCGATGATTGAAGACGGCACAGTCCTCTTTCCTTTCCGGACGCTGGCTGCGGTTACAGCATTTATGACGATCTTCGCTGTGTCCGAATTGACGCAGCGCAAATGCCCTCCTAAACAGCTTGTACTCCCCCAAGAAAAACAGAAAGGCGATCGCGCGGCTTAAAATAGGAAAAACGCCCGGCCCCGGGCGTTTTTCTTGATTCGTGTTTAATTTTTCACGGCATGAATGTAGTGAATCGTTTCAAAGGCTGACAGATCATCTTTTCGATTTTTAAAATAACGCTCTTGAATATCCGACGGTGACAAATGCTCATAAACGAGCAGTCCGGATTGCTCCAGCATATGCTGGATTTCCTGATACGAATAGCATGACTTCATCGGTTCTCCGCCTGCCGCTGCCATTTTCACCATATTTTCCACCCTGTTGGAGAAACCTTTTTCTTTGAACAGGTTTTCATCCGCATAATCAAAAACGATCGAACTTCCTGAAGGAAGATCAGCCATTAATTGTCTCAGCAATTTTTCGGTTTCTTCCTTTGTTAAGTAGTAGGAAACGCCCAAAAAGCTAAAGAACGTTTTTTTGTTAAAATGAAAACCCTTATCAGCCAATTCTTGATAAGAAAATGCCTTGGCAAAGTCCAAAGGAATAAAATGAAGGTGGGCCGGGATGTGAAAACCTGCTTTGTCCAGCCTTTCCTTTTTCCATTTTTGTGTCGCCGGATGGTCAATTTCAAAGATATCAATTTTGCCTTTTAACTCTAGGTTCCGAAAACAAAAAGTATCCAGCCCTGCCCCAAGAATCACGTATTGTTCTGCTCCAAATCGAATCTCATGGTGCAGCACGCTTTCGCAATATGCGGCACGCGCGAGCGGCGTCGGAGAGAGCTGAATTTGTGTGACCCATTTTAATATTTCTTCATCGTCTCCCTCGTATTTTTCCGCTATATCTTTGTTGAAGAACTGTATACCTTGAATGAAACTGTTTTTAATATCAGAAAATTCTTGTTGGGAAATGAGCGTTTTGGCTAGATTGTCATCAAAAATTTTGGGTTCATCATATTGGCTGTGATAAGCTCTGCCAAAAGCCGAAATAAGAGACGTTACACTCGATTCATCTTTTTTCATGTCGTACACTCCTTCATCAAACGCAAAAAAAATAGGATTCTCCCGGCCAGGAGAATCCTATTATACACACCAATATTCAATTAGTAAATTATAGCATAAATAAATTTTTTTGTCAAGAATTTGCACTTTTCCTATTTTATCAATGATCGAGAAAACAGCCTGTGAGTATGGGAAAACTACACGTATAACAGCGGGGTCGACTTTTTAAAAATCTTGCCGTCCCTTATATAAAAACGGGGGACGCGCCAGCTTATTGTAGATACCACTTCATAATTGATCGTATCAAGCATTTCCGCAACTTCATCAACGGAAATTTCAGCTCCCTTTTGCCGGCCGTAAATCACGACTTCCTCTCCTTGTTTACCTTCGCTCTCTCCCAGACTGACCATTATCATGTCCATTGTTACTCTTCCCGCCACCGGCACCCGTCTTCCGCGGTGTAGAATAAATCCGCGATTGGAAAGTTCACGGGAATAACCGTCAGCATAGCCGACCGGAATCGTGGCAATCACTTCCCCGCGCTCCGCAACATATGTAGCCCCATAACTAACGGTCCGCGGTTCTGTCAACATGGTTTTCACATAAGCGATGCGCGCCTTCAAGCTTAGTGCAGGCACAAGCTTAACGAGATTGAGCTGCCTGATGTAATCGGAAGGATATAATCCATACATTCCGATACCTAAGCGAATCATATCAGCGCTGAATTCCGGAAAAGCGATCGCCGCGGCCGTGTTGTTCATATGCACCGTAGGCAGCTTAAAGCCTTGTTCTTTCAGAAAGCGGAGAAAGCTGATAAACTTTTCGTGTTGAATCATGGTTAGCTCAGTATCCGGTTCGTCAGCTGTGGAAAAATGCGTGAAAATCCCTTCCCATCTGAGGTTTTCACTTGCCGCCAGCGCTTCCACAATTGCTAAAAGCCTTTCTTTTGTGCGTACACCTAAACGCCCCATGCCGGTATCCACATTGATATGAACAGACAGCCGGTCAGGGGTTGCTTCTGTTTCCAATATCTCGTTCGCTTCTTTAATCCAGTCAACTTGAAATGCTGATAACGATATATTCCAAGCTGCCGCTTCTTTCACACAGCTAAGCGGGGTGAAACCGAGCACAAGGATCGGTGCGTCAATCCCCGCTTTTCGCAAAACGACCGCTTCCTCCACCGAGGCAACGGCGAGCTCACTCGCGCCGTTTTCCAGTGCATGGCGTGCCACTTCCACCGAGCCGTGACCATAAGCGTTCGCTTTTACGACAGCCATAATCTTGCTCCTCTTCGGTATATGCCGCCGAAATGCGCGCAAATTTTTTTTAATCGCATCAAGGTTTACCTCTACCCAGACTTCCCGGCAAAGCTTTTTCATCAACGCTCCCTTCTTTCTTGTCACATAGTATTCATTCATGTAGCCGTTCGAAAATTGCCCGGATGCTTTCTATCTCATTCTTATTCAGCTTCGGGCGAAATCATTCAGTCAGTAATCGTTAGCGGTGGAAGGCAAACAGCAGGAGCCCGTGCCGTGCAGACTTTAAATCGAAGGTTTTCTTCTGCTGCCAAAGGAAATGCAAATCTGTCCATCTAGTTTTTTTAAAAGCGTCTTAATAAGGCTCCGATTTTTTTCGATTTGATATATTTTAAGCGTCCCTGTCATAAATTTCGGTATACACGACCTGTGAAGGGAGCTTTTTACATGAAAAGAACAGCCGGGACTCCAGCTTGGTACAATCGCGTGCCTCATCCAATAAGACACGATGGTGCGGGCGCGACCGATTTTGGGCCCCGCGACGTGATGCGGGATTTAGAGAATCCCGACATGTTCGTTCCTCCAAAAACAGATGCCGGAGCAATCCCCAATTTAAAGTTTTCTTTTTCAGACACACATATGCAGTTAAATCATGGCGGCTGGTCGCGCGAAATAACTGTCCGGGAACTGCCGGTATCAACGACGATTGCCGGCGTCAACATGCGACTGACGCCAGGCGGGGTGCGCGAGCTGCATTGGCATAAGCAATCGGAATGGGCTTACATGATTTTGGGCCATGCGCGCATTACCGCCGTCGATCAGGACGGCCGAAACTTTATCGCCGATGTCGGCCCCGGGGATTTGTGGTTCTTTCCCGCCGGAATACCGCACTCGATTCAAGGGCTTGAGGATGGCTGCGAATTTCTCCTCGTTTTTGACGACGGGAACTTCTCCGAGTTCGATACCTTCACGATTACAGATTGGTTCGCACACACACCGAAAGATATTCTGGCCGCGAATTTCGGTGTACACGAAAGCGCCTTCGCCCGCATCCCCGACAAACAGCGATACATCTTCCAAGCAAAAGTGCCGGGACCGCTCGAAAACCAAAAAGTGCCCGACCCGTATGGAACCGTACCAAAAAGCTTCGCTTACAGGCTGTTTGCACAAAAACCTATCGTAACACCCGGCGGAACGGTGCGAATTGTTGATTCTTCAAACTTTCCAATTTCGACAACGATCGCCGCCGCGCTCGTCGAAGTCAAGCCCGGCGGAATGAGGGAAATGCATTGGCACCCGAACAACGATGAATGGCAGTACTATATCACAGGAACCGGGCGAATGACAGTATTTGCGGCAAACGGGACTGCCCGCACCTTTAATTACCGGGCGGGGGATGTCGGATATGTCCCGTTTGCCATGGGACATTACATTCAAAATACAGGCAGCGAAAGCCTGTGGTTTTTAGAAATATTCAAAAGCAGCCGCTTTGCAGACATTTCATTAAATCAGTGGATGGCGCTGACTCCAAGAGAGCTGATTGAAGAGCATTTGCATGTAGGACCGGAGCTGATGAACGCTCTGCGAAAAGAAAAATGGCCAGTCGTCAAATACCGTACAGACAGATAGGCCATCACCCCGCAAAAATGGATCGCGTAAAAAAGGCAACAAAAAAACCCTTGAATGATCAAGGGTTTTAAAGATGGAGCATAGCGGGCTCGAACCGCTGACCTCTACACTGCCAGTGTAGCGCTCTCCCAGCTGAGCTAATGCCCCGTATATTTAAGACATGATTTATTATAGATGGATTTTTGGAGAAAAGCAAGTGGTTTTTGATGTAAAAAAGAAAATGCTCTGTCAGCCGGCATTTTCTTTTTCACCTAGACAAGCGCTATTGCTTTGATTTTTCAAAACAGAACTGAGTAAACCTTTCAGACAAATCCAGAATGTCATCTATCCTAGGCAAGGCAGTGATCCATTCTTCCGGGATGCTTTCCATTTGATCATACATTCCAGCCATTGTACCTGTAATAAAGGCAATTGTATCTGTGTCTTCCCCCAGGTTCACTGCTTCCAATACAGCATCAGAATAACGGTCTGAATTGAGGAAACACCACAATGCCGCTTCTAAAGAGTGCACAACATAGCCGTCTGACATGATGTCTTCTCTTTTAACACTCGCAATGTCATCATTAAGTATCCTCTTATACGAAGAAAACTCATTTTCATACTCGGTTCCTCTCAAATTCTCCACACAAGAATGGACTGCTTGTTTATACGCCTCTTTAGGAGAATGATCAAACAAGTTTATTAAGAATTCTATATAAATAATACATCCCAGCGTAGATCGGGGATGACGATGTGTAATAAATGCCCACCTTTCGATCTCAGCTTGTCTTTTTGAAAAATTTGATTCGTTCCATAGCATAAAAGCCAACGGAGATATTCTCATCAATGCTCCGTTTCCATTATCAAACTCAGACGCTCCGCCGCATTGTTCAATTGGAACGCCCCTTTTGAAGCGCTCGATTGCATCATCAGTCGCTCTGCCAATATCAAACATGCTGCCGTATGGAGTCCAGTACCCTTCCCGATACGCAGCAAACTTTTTCATCAATTCGGTCTCATCTTTTTCTTCGATCAGATTCTCCATTAAACACAAAGTGAGTGATGTATCATCTGACCATGTCCCAGGCGGTTGATTATAAGTCCCGTACCCTATCATTCCAGTGATATTTAAGTTTCTAGCTTTAAATTCCACAGGGACGCCCAGCGCATCACCGATAACCCGGCCAAGGATAGTGGAGTACAGTCTTTTTTTAAATTGTGAGATATGGTTATCATCGTTCCACTGAAACGATATTATTCTTCTTTTCATTTGGCACACCCGCTTTGTTGATTCATCTTGAAAACGCATGGAGATCGATTTCCATGCGTTTTAGTTTTAAATCATATTCATTTAAAAATAATTATACATCAAATATTATTTTCCTAAAATCAATCTTCTTATCTTCTCTTCAAACTGCATATTTATATTGAAATCGTTTTTCCATAGATTTAAAAGAGAGATAACTTCTTTTAATTTCAAGGAAAAGTTATACAATACAAGAAATGCACTTGGAGCTTCTCTATCTTTAATTAAATAAACTTTTTTGAAGTCAGGAGTCATATAAAAAATATTATATAATCCATTTTTTGTTTGTTCTAAGTTAACAGAAATCTTTTTTTCTTTAAAAATTGAAAAAAAATTCTCACCAATTTTCAAATCTAATAAGTTATTTAAAGATTTTATTTCATTATCTTCTAACTCTAATATTTTATCTTGTGTTTCAATATCTCGAATACGATCACCTAAAATTGAAACCGCATAAATACCGAGTGCACAAATTCCCTCTTCTTTATTATCAAATTGCTCTTTAATAAATTCATTCCCTCTTTGATTTAATATTAAATAATATATATTGTTTTCCGTGTTTTCTTGAAGTTCAACAAATGTTTCTTGATAAATATGATCTTTAGCTTTTTGATGAACCCTTATTTTATTATCTTTAAATTTACTTATAACTGCATAATTCTCACCAAGCTTTTCTTTTAGCAAATCATTCATTTTTCAAACCACCTTTTCTAACTGAAACTTCTCTTATATAACCTTCATCTATTAATTCATTTATAGAATATGCTTCTCCATTTTCGTGGTATTTAATATATTGAGTTCCGCCACCTGGCCTGTCAAACCATGGAGCTATTTTCCCTCCATCTACTTCCAAAGGCCTTATTACCTCGTAAACATAGTAATCTACCTCGTCACTATGTAACGCCAGAGCTCTTTGTTCATAAGGAATTCCTTCTGGAGAAAAGAAGCTCCCTCCTGGTCCTCCAAATCTGTCAATCAGCATGCCTTTCTGCAATTTCATTTTCACAGGTTCACCATCAAATCCGTTATTTGGCGGCCAATTGATGTCTCCAGTCTCTTGATTATAGTATTTGGGATTATCGTAAACTTCTTTGTATTTTAAATATTTCTCTTCACTTGGAGGATAAGACCAGCCTTCCAGTTTTGCCTTATCTGCTTTACTTATTTCTTTAACGGCTTTTCCGGTCCCAGCCTCAATCTCCTTCTCAACCCGCTGAATCGAATCCTGCATCTTCGCTTTCGACGCTTTATGGGCGTCGTTGACGTGGGCGGAGTAATTGGACCCTTTTCGGACGAGGGTGCCGCCGGCTCCTGCTTCTGCACCGCGGGCAATATCGCTCAAAGCGTCGGCGCTTTTGGCGAATTGTTTTTTGATGGCGAAGCCTGCGTCGTTGAGTCGGTCTTGAGCTTTCAGCCCATTCACCTTCATGCGGTTCGCCCAGATGTTTTTGCTGTCTTTAAAAGATTGTACCATATGTTCTGTTTTGCTTGAAATTTGGCCGATTGTGGCTGCGCTTTTAAATGTACCTTTTGCCGCGGCTGCCCCCGGGATGATGTCAAGGGCGCCGAACACGCCTCTTTCAACCCTTTCGTCTGTGTTTAACTCCCGTTGTGTCATCCAGTCTTTTCCGGTTGCGGCGCTCGAAATATTGGCTCCTCCGTAGGCGACGGCCACCGTGAGACCTGCCGGTGCACAAAAGATGGTGAGCACGATGATGCCTGCACCGGCCAGAAGATCCCGCCACAATTCCTGATTCTTTTGGACATCTCCGATTGATTCGTATTCAAATCCGCGGGAAGAGGCAATCGCTTTCATGTATTCTTCATACGATAATTCGATGTCGGGGTGGTTGATCTGGAATTCTTCAAATTCTTTGCTCAGTACGTGATCAAACGATTCCGAGTCTTTGAAGATATCATTTACGCTCACTTTCGCTTTGTCGGTTTCGACCGCTTGTTTGGACATGCCGTATCCGACGTAAGTGGTTTCCTTGGAGCCGATCCGGTTCGCGGTCGTGTAATTATGTATCGTCAGTCCGCGCATTTTTTCGGCGAACGCGTCTATTTTTTTATAAAAAGGGCTGTCAATGTGATCTTCCACCAAACTGCCGGCTTTCAGGCAAAAGTCAGCCAGCTTTTGATAATCCTTAAACAGTTCCTCGATCTTGCTTTTTTTGCTTGTGTGGGTAAAGCTGATCGACCTGTCGCTGTCCTTGTCTTTGATTTTGGATTCGATATCTTCCAAGAGATCGTTGAGTTTGATAAGGCCGGCTTTCATACCGCCGCCATATGGTCCGCCCGTCAGCGCATCGAGCCCGTCTTTCATGCCCTGCCATTCTTCCGGTACGTATTTCACATCCATTTAGATGATCGCCTCATTTCTATTTCTGAATCTTGTAGAGTTTTTGAAGCTCTTTATCTGTTTCATACATTTTCTCCATCGCATAACTGACAATGTGGGAAGCTATACAGTAATTATCAAACAGCTCCATCGTCTTCCCGAGAATATCCGCGTAGCTTTCAATCGCTTTTGATGCCTGTCCGGCTTTATAAAAATCGGATTCTGAAAGGTTTTTGATTTCTTTCTGAACCCCTTCTGTATAAATATCGCAGATGCTTTTCAGCTTATTGGAAATGGTGATCATTTCTTCAAACTCGAGATGGATGTTTGTACCGCCGCCTCCTGCTCCGCCTTCTGCATTCATAGCATCGCCCTCCCTGCTCTGAAATTGATGTGCAGTGCGTCATAGATCCGGTTGTTCATAATATAAAGGCTGATCCATTCATATCGATCATTTAAAGGATCAACCGAGATGAAATCTTCGCCTTTTGTAAAGTAAAGTGTTGTCGTCTGGAAACCGGTGTCTGCCGGTTTTTGCTGCGAGGCAAGCTTGAACGTTTCCACAGCAAGAACTTCTTTTTGATCAAGTTCCATTGCCCTGACTTCGGCTTTTTCAGCGGCGCTCATCGGTTTTGTCAAAAAAGCGCGGTCTTGATCACGCGGCTCTCTTACTAAAAATGACACGTTGGAAATAAGCGATAAATAAACTTCGCGCTTTTCCAAATAATCTAATGTGTAGCCTTTGCCCTGGCTTCTTTCAGTCAGAGCGACAACGCGCTCCTCATCGTCCGGCAAAAATGCGCACATGACGTTATTAAAGCGCACGAATTCTTCGCTTTCTTGATATTGCTTCAGCAGCTTAATCAGAAAAAAAGCGGTCTTGGTCAGCTTGCCTTCCTTTAAAAGGATGCCTTTTTCAATCAGGCTCTCTTTTGCTTTTACTGCACAATCCGTCTCAGCCAAGGCCAGCTGTTCGCGTTCCGGAAGACCGAATATGTAGGTAACTCCGGCTGCTCCTGCTAAAACATAAAGTTCTGCCGCCGACAGCGTATCTGCTTTCACCTGCATGTCATTCTCCTTCCCTGTTATAAGTTTTTGATTTCCTGCACTTCACTGAGCTTTGAAAAATCGTCGATGTGCATTTGCAGTGCATCTAATGCAGCCGTATGTTCTTTCAAGGCGTCTTTCATATCGGCATTCAATTCGATAATCAGCTCAAGGTAGCTTAAAAATGCGTCGCGGGTTTTTCCGCTCCATTTTCCGCTTTCAACATACGCTTTCAATTCCTTTGCTTTTTTCAGCGAGTCGCCAACATGTTTTTCGATCGCTTTCGCATGGGAATGCGCTTTTATTGTTCCATTATGTGAAATTTTCACAGTCTCTCCGCTTACTTTCGGATTGGCCGCTTGATAGTTGTAGTATCCATATCCGTCCATGACTCGGCTGTTCCTCCTCTACGCCTTTTTCTCTTCAGCTTCAGCTTTTGCTTTATAATACTCCCACTTGCTTTTCGCCTTCGACTTGGCGCTTTGAATGTCATCGACCATATCTTTAAAATGCTTGACCAATTCCTTCAGCTTGGCATCCTTTTCATGGCGTGTATCCTCAAATTCGTGGGAAGGGATTTTCAAGTCCGGGAGATTGCTGTTGTATGCTTTCAAACTTGCATCAACTTCTGCTAATTTCGTCTTAACATCGCTTTCTTTATCAGATAAAAAGTCGTATAAATTTTTATACTCGTCGCGTTTTCGTTCATTTTCCGTGTAGGATATGTGCAAAAAGTTGCCTACTGAATCCCAAAAACCTTCGCTCAAAGCAGCTGCCCCTTTCATTTATCCTAGTCAATAAAAACTATTTTCCTGTAGTGGATTATATTGTAATAGGTTTATCTTACAGGATGGTCCTAGGCGAATGAATAGGTTAAAAGGATTGTTTTTTTCGACGAAAAAATAAAATAACCGGTCTTCTAGAGATTTTTATAAGTAAAAAGGATCAGTCTTTTTCCCCTCTTTTCCGACCGGCCATTTCCTGAGAAATATTTTCTTTTGAAGAACATTCCATTATAATGAAGTTGGTTGGATTTTACATCATGAAAGGAGAAGCGCTATGCGTGAACATAAAGGATGTATCAAGTGCGGAAGTACAGATGCGGGGCAAAAAGAAATCGCGACGACCGGCACCGGCCTGTCAAAATTGTTCGATGTGCAGCATAACCGTTTTCTCGTCGTTTATTGCAAAAACTGCGGGTATTCGGAACTGTACAACAAACAATCTTCAACCGCCGGAAACATTCTCGACCTGTTCTTTGGAGGATGACGGCCCGAAAGGAGAAACGGTTATGAGAGAAAAATACGGATTATTGATTGCCATATTTATTTTGGCTTTATGTGTGCACTCCAATATCGTCGTAGAACATGCACTCTTACAGGCGATCATAAAAACAGTCTCACTATTCGTGATGATCGCTTCGGCGCTTGCAGCATTTGTCAAAGGCATCAGACAGCCGTCATAATCACTGGGAGAGGGGGTTAGTCATTGCCCCGTTCCCAGTGATTTGACTAAATCGAGAATCCATTCTTTCACGTCGACAAGGCGATTGTATGCCGGCTTTGTATCGGTTCCGGTGATGATCATGGATACGAGGGAGTCCTGCTTGTGCAATGCACCGTGGCTGGCTCCTCCGACGTGCGTCGGCGACCCTTCGCCGATAAATTCGTATCCAGGCTTTGCATTGGCGATTAAAAAGTCGCCTTCATGCGAAAAAAATGAAGTGTACAGTCTGGCCAGCGCATCGGGAAACTTTCCGTATGTCATGCTGCTTTGCTCGACCGTCAAATCGAGAATGTTTACATCCCCTTCCAGCGTCCACGTTTGTCCAAATTCATCCGTGTATTTGCCTCCCGGCCGAAATGTGAGCTTCCCGTGCTGCTCCCCCGAAACGACCTGAATTGAATCCGTTTCATTTTTCCAGCCGATGATGTCGATCCTCTCGTCCTGTTGCAGAATATCCGCGATCCTCGCGAGCGGAAGCTTCGCTTTATCGAGCGAATAGATGAACGCCATTCTTTCGTTAACGGCAAGAACGATGTCGTCATCGTCCGCCACGCCTTTCTTTAATTTCACAATGCGAAAGGCGTCTAGAAGACTTCTCAAATCAATCAATGCTTCTTTTTTATTGCCGCTGATCCAGGCCTGTCCGTTATCCCCCATCACTATCCAAATGTGATCTTTTAAAGCGGCTTCCCATGACGGAAAGCTGTCTAAAATCTTTTGGACATGCCGGTCTGCTTTCGCGACCCCTGCTGCGTCGTTTCTCCCGTGTTTATGTACGTGCTGGTCGAGATCGGGAAAATAGACGAGTGTAAGAGGCGGCACTTTGTTTGTTTTGATCAGATGAACCAATTCATTCGCAGAAAACCGGTCATTAAAGCCGAATTTTTTGAAAAGCGAGCGGTTTGCCGGATTCACTTTGGAAAAACCGCCGTACGAGAACAGCTGGGACGTGTTGATTTTGACTGATTGGTTTAACCCGGAAATCATTGAAAAAAGAAAAGGAACCTGTAAATAGCCGTCCCGGCTCCCCCTGTGCAAAAGTGCATTGATCGAGCACGTTTCAATTCCTTTTTCATCAAGCTCTTCGTGAAGCGTCTTCACCTGTTGGCTTAAATGAACCTGATTCAAATTGTAAAAGACGTCTCTGGAGGATTGTTTGATGCCTAATTTCAGAAGCTCTCGAATATGGCTGCCATAATTGATGATCCGTTTTTCCTTCGCGTTGTACCATACAAGACCCGGAACTTTATGGCGGTTGCTGCTCGCCCCTGTAAGCAATGTGCTGTCAACATTGACGGACATCGTCGGAAAAGGGCTGATCATATCAGGGACATAGCGCCCGTTTTCCAGAAAATATCGCAGACCAGGAGCCTGTCCGGTTTTCACGGCTTCTTGAAGCGGTTCATCCATTAATGAATCAATCAGCAACATGACGACTGATTTCTTGCGGCTCTCAGACATCGTTCTTCCTCCTTCCTTATACGTGAGCATTCCCTAAACCGCTCCGGTTATGAATGATCCCGTCTAAAATGTCGCTGATATCCCGGTCCGATTTTTCACGCAAATATTGACCAACGCTCATTTGATAGCGTCTGATGTCTTCTTCCGAACGGAAAAAGGAGAGCAGCTGCTGTTCAATCGGCTCCTGTTTTTGCTGATTCAGTTCAATGACAAGGTTTTTCTTTTTCAGAATATCGAGATTCATCTCTTCCTGTCCGGGCAGCGCATGGTAGATAAATACCGGAAGCTGTTTTTCAATGCACTCGCTGATCGTGACGCCGCCGGGCTTCGTTATGATGCCCGACGCCTCCTCGTATAAACGGTTCATTTCTGCTTTGCTTTCGATATAAGGCAGCGCTGTAATGTATGGATTGTTTAAATCATGAACATACCGGTAGAGCTTTCGGTTTTTTCCGCATAGTATTTGGTATGCGACATCCCCATTCGGCGACAGCTCCTGCACAAGCTTAAAAATGCCGCCCACCCCCATGCTTCCGCCGGTTATGAGGATGTTGCACACCGCTTTTTTGTCCACGTTCTGCCCAGGCTTTCTCTCCATTTTATAGGAACGATGCACGGGTATTCCGGTCAAAAAAATCTTCTCTTCATCAACGCCTTCTGCGATCAGCTGTTCTTTGATGTCTTTGATCGGCGCAAAATGATAATCAATCTTTTCTCTTCCCCAAATTCGGTTGACGAAAAAATCGGTATAGACATTGACCACTTTCATGTCGGGAAATCGGCCTTTTAAGCGGTTCAGCAAATAGGAGGGCAATGCATGCGTACAGAACACGATATCAGGCTTTTTTTCCGCAATGATCTGCTGCATATCCTTCAAAAAGATCAGCTCGTACAAGAGGTGGCGCTTTGCGGTTTGATGGCGCCCGCACGCCAGGAGATGATAGACCGAGCTGTAGACTTTCGGAAAATACTGAATCCATGACAAATACGCCGCAGAAGAGGCTTTTTCAAGCCGCCGATAAGCATGTGAAAAAATGTCGATTTTTTCACATTGATGGGATTTGAGAAGCAGTTCTGCCTGCAGTGAATCGGCAACGTGATGATGACCGGTGGAAATGCTTAAAAAAGGGAAAATCAGAATCTTTGTCATCTCCATCCTCCATTTCAGAAGAAAAATGTTTTCCATTTATATTTTTCAAATATCCAGCCAAAATATAAGTGTATTTTTTCAGGAAAGGAAAGTGGCGACTTGAGAAACTGTTTTTTGTCGATTTGGAGTGTAATTGACCCGTTTTATTATTTTTTTTCAAGACTGACACTCATTGATCAAACGAAATCGAGCATTTTTCGCGTCCGTCTCACAAGGTACAAAGGGATCGATGTGGTGTTAAACGATGGGACGGTTATTAAGAAGAACGATGTTCTGATCAAAATTCATCTGCATAATATTAAGCTGATCAAAGAGCTTCAAAATATTGAGAGCACTGTCAGAAGAGGCATCCTCATTTATCAAAAGACGTACTTTTCAATGCCGATCCTGGCCGAATATGTTAAAAACCATCACCGGACAGACCAAATCAAAGGCATCATCGGCATTACGACGCTGCATAAAGGCGTTGAAAGGCTCGGTTTTGAAGCCGTTGAGCCCGCAAACCAGTTTTACAGAGTCTTTAAAAAACTGACGCAGATTCCGATTTTATATTTAACAACAAAGCAATTTTCTCTTCGTAAAATTCCTCCTTCCCAATATTTGTTTATCTCGAAAGAAAAATTGTTCAAGTCCTATCTGCAGAAATAACAAAAAAAGAGACTGATCCCTCAAAACAGGAACAGCCTCTTCTTTTTATGAAATGTGATGGAACGTCATTTCCGGACGGCTTCCAATGCGGATATTCGCTCCCGTCTGGCCCAATCCCTCGCTGATATAAAACGGTTTGTCATGATGATAGTGAAGACCTTTAATCATATTCATTCGCACAAGCTTTCCCATCTTCAGAAGATGATAAGGCTTCGGCCAATGAATCTGACCGCCGTGAAAGTGCCCTGACAGAAGATAGTCAAAGTGAAATTCCTGCATATCAAGCACAACGTTCGGATCATGCGTCAATACAAGGTTGTACCCTTCCTTCAGCTCTTTATATGAAGCGGCAATATCGCTTCGCTTCGTGCTGTAATCATCAATCCCGATAATGTTGAGTGCCTCACCTTCCACTTCAATCGAGACATGCTGATTTCGAAGGGTGATGCATCCGTTATCTTCCAGCACACGTTTCAGCTTCCGAAAGTGTTCACCTTTCAATACGTAGTCATGGTTGCCGAATACAGCGTACATCCCGTATGCCGGCTTTAGTTTTTGCAAAGCTTTTAAGTAGTTTGCAAGCTTTGGTATATTTCGTTTCCTATCAAGAAAATCTCCTGTCAAAGCAATGAGATCCACTCGTTTTTTATTGGCAAGTTCAAGAATCTGTTCAGGTGAAATCGAAATGTTTTCTAAATGAAGATCAGACAGATGAAGAATGTTCAGCTTTTTCTTTAAAGCGGGAGCCTGGACGCGCTCGACCGAAATCGTGTTGACTTTCACATCTTTTGTATTGTGGTTCGCTTTATAAAAAATAGGCATTAAACCTAAGATAATCAATAGACATGCGATAATAAACATTTCAATATCTCCTCCCTCTTACTAGTATAGTAAGTTGGCAGGCAGTTTTATAGTGGGAAATAATAGGATATCATTCTTTTTACCTATAATAAAAACCGATTTCCAGCTGGAAATCGGTTCGTAATTTTACAGAAACAAAATGAACAGAAGAAGCCCTAAAATGATGCGATAGATGGCAAACGGGACAAGCTTGATCTTATTGATCAGCCTGAGGAAAAAGCGGACGACAAAAAGAGCGACAATAAAAGCGCTGATAAACCCTGTAATAAAGAAAGGAAACAGATCTGCACTTAAATATGCCCAGTTTTTAATTAAAGAGAGCAGGCTGGCTCCCATCATGATCGGAATCGCCATAATGAAGGTGAAATCGGCGGCCGCTCTGTGGTTCAAGCCGAGAATAACACCGCCCGAAATCGTCGAACCCGAGCGCGAGAAGCCCGGCCAGAGCGCCAGACATTGAAACAGCCCCATACCGAGCGCCTGCTTATACGTCATCCGGTCAACCGAATCTGTCGTCTCCGTGCGCCGGTTAATCCAGTCGGCCGCGAGCATCAGCACCGCGCCGGCGATGAGACCGACCGCAACGGTGTGTACGGAAAACAGGTACTGATCGATATAGTCTTCGAATAAAAAGCCGAGCACAGCGGCGGGAACAAGTCCTACAGCGATTTGGGCAATGGAAAGGCGGTTTCCCGATTTTTGCTCTTCCGTCATGTTTTTCTTCACACCTAAGAGGTTGAGAATCCGGTCTTTAAATACGATGGCGACAGCGAGGATGGAGCCGAGCTGAATCACGACTTTAAAGGTATTCGCCGCCTCAGGCGTGAGCAGTTCTTTCGATTTCAGCCAGACGTCGTCAACAATGATCATATGCCCTGTTGACGAAACAGGGGCATATTCTGTTAATCCTTCAACAATTCCGAGTATGATGGCGACAAAAATATCCCAAATGTTCATATGTCATTCCTTTCGCTTCATAAAACTTGTCCTCTAATAAACTATTTATATCGCCTTTAAAAGCCGATTATGCAAGCGGGATTCAGACTTCTTCGTTTTTTTCATAAAGGTGTGAACGCTGTTTAAACCATTCAAACAAATGCGTGACCACCACTTTGATGACCGCGTATCCGGGGATGGCGAGAATGACGCCGATCACGCCGAACAGCTTGGCTGCCGTCAGCAGCACAAAGATGATCGTTACCGGATGGATGTGCAGGTTTTTTCCCATAATTTGCGGCGAAATAAATTTTCCTTCAAACAGCTGCACCACAGTCCATACGATGATCAGCTTCACAAGCATAAACGGGGAAGTAACCAGGGCAATAATGATTGCCGGCGTGATCGCAATCGTCGGTCCGAGATACGGAACGATGCTCGTACACGCCGCCACAAGGGCCAATAAGGAAGCGTAATCAAGACCGATGATCATATATCCGATAAACAATAGGCAGCCGATACAGAAGCTGACGATGATCTGCCCCCTGATATACGAACTGAGCCGGTGATTCATCTCGGACATCATCACATACGTCTGTTCCCGCAAGCGGACCGGTACGAGCTTCAAAATAAAGAGCGGCAGTTTTTTACCATCTTTCAATAAGTAAAACAGGATAAACGGCACGGTCACAATTGAAATCACGACTTCTGTAACAGCGCCTATGAACGTTCCCACTCCGGTAAATGTGCTGTTTAAAATTGTGGTGGCCTGATCGGATAATTTGCTTGCCAAATCGGTCAGATTGATGTTCAGCGTCTGCTGGACCTGATTAAAAAACTGGCTTCCGATCAGCTGTTTAATTTGGTCTTCCACAATGTGGACATACCTTGGGAAATTATCGACAAGGCTTGTGATCTGTTCCCTTAACAGCGGGATAACGGAGACGATCAAAATCGTGATCAGACCGATGATCACGATATAGAGAAGAAGAATCGAATAAATCCTTTTCACATTTTTCCGCTCTAGAAAATCAACGATCGGATTTAACAAATAATAAACGACACCTGTCAGTACGACAGGCAGAGCGATGGTTTCCACAAGGACGATGAAAGGCGTGAAAATAAACGATGCTTTTGTAAATACAAGGATGTTCAATCCGATCAAGAGCAGAACGAGCAGAAACAAAACGAATTTATTGTCTAAAAAAAACTTCTTAAATCTGCCGCCCCACATATTCAAAGAGTCCATGGCGATCCTCCATTAACATTGGTTTTATACATTAAATTGTACACTATTACTCCTCATACTAAAAATAAAACCATTGCTATTGGTCTTTTTTTCCGCTTGCAAACGTTTATTGATGATATACATATACGCCGGTGTTTCCGGCTTTTTGTCTTTCGCCGGCAAAAGAAAACACTGTATAATAAACATATCCTACAGCGAAAGGGGAAAATAGCATGATACGGTTCGGGGTAGTCGGAACAAATTGGATCACCGACCGGTTTCTTGAAGCGGCCCGTTTGGTCGGCGATTTTCAATTAACCGCGGTATATTCAAGGAGCGGGGAGCGCGGACGTGAATTCGCGCAAAAATACGGGGCAGAGGCGGTTTTTACCGATATCAGCGAAATGGCTGAGAGCGATGTTATTGATGCGGTATATATCGCAAGTCCCAACTCTTTACATAAAGAACAGGCCGTCACATTCATGAAAAGCGGAAAGCACGTCCTGTGCGAAAAACCGCTTGCGTCCCATGTCAAAGAAGCGGAAGAAATGGTAAAAACAGCGCAGGAACACCGCGTGACATTTATGGAAGCGATGAAAACGACATTTCTTCCGAATTTTAAAAACATCGAACGCAACCTGCACAAAATCGGCAAAGTCCGCCGTTTTACAGCAAGCTACTGTCAATACTCTTCCCGCTATGACGCCTATAGAAACGGAACCGTCTTAAACGCATTTAATCCGGCTTTATCGAACGGTTCCCTGATGGATATCGGCGTCTATTGCGTCCATCCCGCGATCGTCCTGTTCGGCAAGCCCCTCGAAGTAAAAGCAAACGGGCTGATCCTTGAGTCGGGGGCGGACGGTGAAGGAACAGTGCTGTTAAAATACAAGGAGCATGAAGCTGTTTTGATGCACTCGAAAATCTCCAATTCCTTCACGCCTGCTGAAATTCAAGGGGAGGAAGGCTCTATCGTCATTGATAAAATCCACCGACCTGAAAAAGTCGACATCCGCTATCGGGACGGACGGGTTGAACATCTTACGCTGCCGGATGACAAACCGGCCATGTTTTATGAAACAGAGGAATTCATTCATTTAATTAAACAAGGGCGGATCGAGTCTTCGCTTAACACATTTGAACGCTCTATCAACACCTTGGCGGTCATGGATGAAGCCCGCAAACAGATCGGTCTCGTTTTCCCCGCTGATCAAAAATAACAAATGAGCCGCCTCGATTCGAATGAACGGGCGGCTCATTTGTTTTAGGATTGCGCCAAAAGATCGGCAAAGGCTTTGACATAGATCGGCAGGTCCGGCGGGCGGCGGCTTGACACGATATGACCGTCGACGACCGCTGCTTCATTTACCCATACTGCTCCGGCATTTTCCATATCGTCTTTGATCCCAGGTGTGCTTGTGACCTTCCTGCCTTCCAATATTCCTGCGGAAATCAGCACCCAGCCGGCATGGCAGATTTGCCCGATAGGCTTCTTCCTTTCGTTGAACCACCGAATCATCTCCAGTACCTCGGGATATCTTCTGAGCTTGTCAGGCGCCCAGCCTCCCGGAACCAGAACTGCGTCGTATTCCTCAATATTCACACTTTTCAGCTCATAATCAGAGACAGCAGGTACGCCGTATTTGCCCTTATATTCATGATCCGCTTTTTCACCAATGAGGTGTACGATCGCGCCTTCTTCTCTCAGCCTTAAAACTGGATACCACAGTTCTAAATCTTCGAAGTCATCGCTGACAAGCGCGATCACTTTCTTGCCTTCCAGTCGCATGATTTATCCCTCCTGTACAACCAGTGTACGATAGATGACAGTCTGTTTAAACCTATTTATCCCCTTCCCCGTCCCTTTTTAAAAATGCTTTTCCCGCGTAAAAGGCTGCCGGATCGCCGGCAGCCTGATGTTTAGTCAATCTTAAATTTTTTCGTCAAATCGCGCAGTTCTTCAGCCATTTGTTCAAGCGTAGCCGCAGAAGAACTGATTTCTTCCATTGAAGCAAGCTGTTCTTCAGCCGAAGCGGCGATGTCTTGAATGCTTCCTGAGCTTTCACGCGATACGTCTGCAATTTCTTCAACCGCTCCCGCGACATGCTGTGACCCTTCTGACAGCTCTTCAACTGCCGCATTCATCGTCTGCAGCTTGCCCGCGATTTCGTTTGTCATGTCATAAATCTGCTTAAAGCTTGTATCTGTTTCATCTGTGATGGTAAGTCCCGACTGTACTTCACGGTTGACGTCCTGGAACATGTCCAGCGACTTTCCGATCTCATTGACGATTTCCTGAATGAGCGCTTCGATTTCTTTTGCCGATGAGGCGGATTGCTCAGCCAGTTTGCGCACCTCTTCAGCCACTACTGAAAACCCTCTCCCGGCTTCACCGGCTCTTGCGGCTTCAATTGCAGCGTTCAACGCGAGCAAATTCGTCTGATCTGCGATGCCGTTGATCACCCGCAGGATTGCCGTAATGTCTTTTGACTTGCTTTCAAGTCCTTTCACGACGGATTCTGCCTGTTTAACGGAATGATCGATGGAATTCATTTGTCCGACCGTTTTTTGAACAAGCTCTCCGCCTGTACCGGCAATGTCCGTCGATTGAATGGATGATTCTGTAATCGATGCTGAAACTTTGGACATTTCATGCAATTGGCTGTTCATGTCAGCCAGCTGCTGTGCACTGACTTCCACTTTCTCGTTTTGGCTTTCGTTTCCGTTTGAAAATTGTTCGATCGCAGATGTAATATGTTCTGTCGCCTTGCTTGTCTGATCCGCGCTCGCGGTCAGCTGCTCTGACGAAGAAGCGACGTTTTCAACTGATGTCTGAATGACGCTGATTAAAGAGCTCAGCGATTCGGCCATTTCGTTGAAGCTTGATCCGAGCTGTCCGATTTCATCTTTTGAACGGACAGTGATTTTTTGCGTCAAGTCGCCTCCGCTGATGCTTTTCGCAGAGGAAACGAGTTCGCGGAGCGGACCTGTGATCGATCTGATGATGAAAATCATCAGAAGCACACCGATGATGATGCTGACGCCCAACGTAATCAAAGCTGCATTCAACACAGGCTGTGACGCTTCTTTTAGTTCAGTGATATACATGGTTCCGCCGATTTTCCAGCCGGTCAGTTTATTGGTCGCGAATGCCATCTGCTTTTCGCCGTCAGACGTATATTTGATTGTTCCTTTGTCATTGGCGTATACTTTTTCAACCCAGCTGCCTTCGATGTCTGAGCCCGCATCATGTTTCGGGTGGGCGACAAACTTTTTATCGGCGCTGGTGATAAAGGCAAAGCCTTTTTTCCCGATGGTCACGCGTTCTGTCGCTTTAATGAGCTCTTCGATTTTCATATTGACGGCGACCACGCCGGATCCGTCTTCATGCATCTTGGCGATGGTGATAACCATCGTTCCGGTTGACGCCGTTTTGTAAGGGTCTGTAATAATGACTTCGCCCTTGTGTTCGGCGGCTTTTTTATACCAGTCCCGCTCTACCGGATTATATCCGCTCGGCATTTCCTGATCCGGGTAGCGGATGAACTTTCCGTCCTTTGATCCGGTAAAGATCCCTTCCACATCGGGATGGAGCTTGGCGAACTGTTCGAATTTCACTTTTAAAGCGTCGCTTTCTTTTCCTTTAAAAGAGTTTTCTTTAATGAACCCGCTGAAATAGGACATGGCATTTGTTTTCTGGCTGATATTCTGATTGATGATTTCGTTCAGCTGATTAACGTTTTCGCGCGCATTGTCCATGATTTCTCCGTCAAGCGTACTGCTTGCCGTTTGATACGCGCTATAGGAGAGGACGATGATTGGAACGGTTAAAATAAGCAAGAATGAAAGAATTAATTTCTTTGCAATGGAGGGACGTTTCACCCAATTTATAATATTTTCCATAGAATTGTTGACTCCTCTTTTCTGTTATATTTCTAATATCGGATTCTTTTAAAAGTTTTTATACGCGTTTTATAACTTTTTATAGTCTAAAATAACTAAAAAAACATCCGGAGGAAAACCGGATGTTTTAAAGCTATTCAATCTTAAATTTCCGTGTCAAATCACGCAGTTCTTCAGCCAGCTCCGCCAATGTGGTGGAAGATGCGCTGATCTCTTCCATAGAAGCGAGCTGTTCCTCGGCTGAAGCGGCGATGTCCTGAATGCTTGCCGAACTTTCTTTCGATACATCAGCGATTTCTTCGACCGCGCCCGCGACTTGGCGGGAACCTTGCGTCAATTGTTCGACAGCGGCATTCATCGTCTGCAGCTTGCCTGCAATATCATTGGTCATATCGTAAATCGTTTTGAAGCTTGTCTCTGTTTCATCTGTGATTCGAAGTCCTGACTGTACTTCATGATTGACCGATTTGAACATGTTCAGGGAGTTGTCGATTTCCTTGACGATTTCCTGAATTAAATGTTCAATTTCCTTCGCCGAACCGGCGGATTGTGCGGCGAGCTTCCTGACTTCTTCAGCCACTACCGAGAAGCCGCGGCCCGATTCCCCGGCCCTTGCCGCTTCGATCGCTGCATTGAGCGCGAGCAGATTCGTTTGATCGGCGATTCCGTTAATCACACGCAAAATGCTTGTGATGTCTTTTGATTTGGCTTCGAGCCCTTTGACGACCGCTTCCGCTTGCTTGACAGACCGATCGATCGAGTTCATTTGGCCGACCGTCTTTTGAACAAGCTCTTCCCCTTTGCCTGCAATCTCAGTCGATTTCAGCGATGCATCAGTAATCGCGGCTGAAGTTTTTGACATGTCATATAACCCGTCGTTCATTTCATTCAGCTGATGCGAGCTTGCTTCGACTTTTTCTTTCTGGCTTTCATTACCGTCAGAAAATTGTTCAATGGCCATTGTAATATGCTCAGTCGCTTTGCTTGTCTGCTCTGCGCTGGCATGAAGCTCTTCAGATGAAGAAGCTACATTGTCAACTGATGATTGAATGACGCTGATTAAAGAGCGCAGCGATTCGGCCATTTCATTAAAGCTTGTACCGAGCTGACCGAATTCGTCTTTTGAACGGACTGCGATTTTTTGTGTCAAGTCGCCGCCGCTGATGCTCTTTGCGGATGACACGAGCTCGCTTAACGGCTTGCTGATTCCGCGGATAATGAAGTAGATGAGAATCCCGCCGAGCACGATCGCGGCTGCCAAAATGATGATCGCCATGTGGAAGACAGGCTGAGCAGCCTCTGATATCTCATCCGTGAACATCGTTCCGCCGATTTTCCAGCCGGTCAGCTTGTTCGTCGTAAAGGCCATTCTCTTTTCTTTTCCTTCAAATGTATATTGAAAATCACCTTTTTCACTGCCGTACATTTGTGCAACCCAGTCGCCTTTGCCTTCGGTTCCGGCTTCGATCTTCGGATGAGCGACATATTTTTTATCATTGCTTGAGATAAACGCAAAGCCGCTTTTTCCGATGTTGACGCGTTCTGTCGCTTTGATAAGTTCATCGATTTTCATGTTAACGGCAACAACCCCTGAGCCGTCCTCCGTCTGCTTTGCAATCGTAACGACCATCGTTCCGGTCGACGCTGTTTTATAAGGGTTTGTGATAATCGCTTTTCCTTTATTTTCAACGGCTTGCTTATACCAGTCCCTATCCGCCGGGTTATAATCTTTCGCCATTTTTTCAGCGGGATAGCGGATGAACTTGCCGTCTTTTGAACCTGTGTAGATCGCTTCCACATCCTGGTTCAGCTTGGCGTACTGCTCGAATCTCTCTACAAGTGATGCGTTCCCTTTTTCTTGATAAAGCTTTTCATTCACCCAGCCGCTGAAAAAGGAAACAGCCTGCTCTTTCTTTCCGATATTCTGGTCTATGATCTCATTCAGCTGTTCGACATTATCGCGCGCGCTTCTCATGATTTCCGTTTCAAGAGAGCTTCCCGCCGTTTGGTACGCACTATAGGATAAGGCCAAAATCGGCAAAGTTAAAACCAATATAAAGCTGAAAAACAGCCTTTTTGAGATAGACGGACGTTTAAGCCAGTCCAATACCTTTTTCATTTGATATAACTCCTTTAGCTTCTAGATTATGAAACTAATATCGGAGCTTTCATTTACTTTTGCATATTAAAAAACTTTAAAAAGTATTTCTGAAGATTCTTAAAAAGAGCTTAAAAAAGAGGCTGACCAGCAGCCTCTTTTCATCAAATTTTAAACTTTTTCGTTAAGTCGCGCAGTTCTTCAGCCATTTGTTCGAGCGTCGCAGCGGATGAGCTGATTTCTTCCATTGAAGCCAGCTGTTCTTCCGCTGAAGCAGCGATGTCTTGAATGCCGGCAGAGCTTTCACGCGATACGTCGGCGATCTCTTCGACCGCGTCGGATATTTCGTGAGAACCTGTTGACAAATGCTCTACGGCGGCGTTCATCGTCTGCAGCTTGCCTGCGATTTCGTTCGTCATGTCGTAAATATGTTTAAAACTCGTTTCCGTTTCTTCCGTAATTTCGAGCCCTGACTGTACTTCTTGGTTGACCGATTTGAACATGTTGAGCGAATGTTCGATTTCCTTGACGATATCCTGAATCAACTCTTCGATTTCTTTTGCCGATCTTGCTGATTGGGCCGCAAGCTTTCTGACTTCTTCAGCGACAACCGAGAATCCTCTGCCTGATTCGCCGGCCCGCGCTGCCTCGATGGCGGCGTTCAGCGCCAGTAAATTCGTTTGATCAGCGATTCCGTTTATGACGCGCAGGATCGCGGTGATATCTTTCGATTTCGCTTCTAGCCCTTTGACAACCTGTTCGGCCTGTCTGACGGACTTGTTGATCGAATTCATCTGCCCGACGGTTTGTTGGACGAGCTCTCCGCCTGTTTCGGCAATTTCCGTCGATTTACCCGAGGATTCTGTAATCGATTCCGATACGCCTGCGATTTCATTCAGCTTGTCATTCATTTGGCTGAGCCGCTGGGAGCTCGCTTCGACTTTTTCATTTTGACTTTCAGCGCCGCTTGAGAACCGCTCGATGGCTAATGTAATGTGCTCCGTCGCTTTACTTGTCTGGTCGGCGCTTGCCGTCAGCTGCTCTGATGAAGATGCCACATTGTCGACCGATTCCTGAATTGTGCTGATCAGCGAACGCAATGAGTCAGCCATTTCGTTGAAGCTTGCGCCCAGCTGTCCGAATTCGTCTCTGGAGCGGACATCGATTTTTTGTGTCAGATCTCCTTCACTGATGCTTTTTGCAGAAGAGACGAGTTGATTTAAAGGCTTGCTGATCGCGCGGACGATAAAGTAAACAAGAATGCCGCCCAGAATAATCGCGCCTGCCAATGTCATGACTGCCATGTGAAGCACAGGCTGTGCAGCGTCTTTAATCTCTGCTGTATTCATCTCTCCGCCGATTTTCCAGCCTGTTAGTTTATTGGTCGTGAAGACCGTTTTCTTTTCTTTGCCTTTTTCATTAAATGTGAACAAGCCGCTCTCTTTGCTGAACATCTGCTCTGTCAGATCGGCTTCTGCTTCTGTGCCGGCTTTCATTTTCGGATGGGCGACATACGTTTTCCCTTCGCCGATGATGAATGCATAGCCGGTTTTTCCGATGCTGATGCTGTTTGCCGATTTGATCAGCTTGTCAATGTTTAAGTCAAGGGCGACTACGCCTGATCCGTCTTTGTTCTGCTTGGCGATCGTGACGACCATATGGCCTGTTGATGCAGACTCATAAGGTTCAGTTACAATCGTTTTCCCTTTTTCCTGGACAGCCTGTTTGTACCAGTCGCGTTCTACCGGGTCATACCCGTCAGGCAATGGAGCATTCGGATATTGTGCGTAAACGCTATCCTCCGAACCGGTGAATACGAGTTCGACGTCGGGATTTTGTTTTGCAAATTGCTCAAACCGCTGTTTAATGGCGGTCTGCCCTTTCTCTTTGTACGCTTTTTGATCAATCCATTCGCTGAAATACGCAATAGAAGTCTCCTTGCTGCCGATATCTTGCTGAATGATGTCGTTCAGTTCATCGATATTGTCTTTCGCACTTCTCAAAATCTCATCCTCAAGCGTGCTGCTGGCCGTAAAATATGAAGTAGCCGAAAGAACCAAGATCGGAATTGTTAAAATGAATATAAATGAAAAAATTAATTTTTTAGAAATAGAAGGCCGTTTCATCCAATTTAAAAGCTTTTTCATGTGTGATTCCCCTTTCTCTACTTTTATCGGAGACGGGGTCTATTTTTTAAGTAAAAAAAGCGGAAAATTAGACCGTTTTCCTGCCCAAGCATCAGGCATACGCTAATAAAAAAGGGAAAAGGGTGTATCCTATGATAAGTGTTTCGGGCTACTGGCTCCGTCCTGAGGATATCGAAAAACTGAATGTCAGTCAGACGCAGAGAGACATTGCCAACCGGATGCTGGCCATGCCGTCCAGATATAGATACGGTTCAATCTCAGAACTGTTATTTGAGCTGAGATTCAGAGTGCATACCGTCGAATCAGCCAGAGAGCTGATCAACAGCGGAGCAAAGTTTGCCACCTTTTCAAAGACATACGGGAATGAAGAGTTTTGGAGGGTGACGCCTGAGGGGGCTTTGGAGTTGAAGTACAGAGCGCCGGCTTCAAAGGCGATTCGAAATATTTTCGAAAGCGGCTCTCTTTATGCTTTTGAGTGCGCAACTGCGATTGTCATCATTTTTTATATGGCGCTCCTCAAAACGATCGGCGATCAGACATTTGACCGGAATTATCAAAGAATCATTTTATACGATTGGCATTATGAGCGGCTGCCGATCTATACAGATAAGGGGAACGACTACCTTCCGGGAGACTGCCTGTATTTCAAGAACCCTGAATTCGATCCCGAAAGACCGCAGTGGCGCGGAGAAAACGCTATTTTACTTGAAAATAATCTCTATGCGGCACACGGTCTGGGGATCTTAAGCGGCGAAACGATCATTGAAAAACTGAACGGGCTGAGAAAGCCTCATGCACAGACGTCCGCCTATCTGCTTTCTCAAGTGACACGGGTTGATATTCCTGCATTAATACAAATGATCAGATAGCACATCGGCAGGCGCAAGCTGATCCATCAGCTCCTTCACCGTCGTTAGCCGGACGGAGGCCCGCACGCCCTGCCCGGACCACAATGACATGCCGTCCGGATTCCCTTCAAGCTTCGCCTGTTTTCTCATCGGCTGCGTCAGCGTATTTTGCAGAGGATAAGGCAGCGCTTCAGCTTCGTCCGGGCGCCTGTCTTCCATCCATTGATTGACGATGCCTCTTGCCGGCTTCCCTGAGAACAAACGGGTCAGCCTTGTGTCTGTTTCAACCGCTTCGAGCAATTTTTGTTTGTATGCAGGGTGTGTTCCGCTTTCTTCGCACGTCAAAAAAGCGGTGCCGATTTGAACGCCCTGTGCGCCGAGGGCAAAAGCTGCCGCAACACCTCTTTTGTCAAAAATGCCGCCCGCTGCAATAATCGGAACCGACACATGATCTGCCGCTTGGGGAATTAAAGCCATCGAGCCGACAGCGGGTTCTCCCTTCGTTTTCAAAAAGGCACCCCTGTGGCCGCCAGCTTCACTTCCTTGAACAACGATGACATCCATCCCCAATTCTTCAAGCATCAAGGCTTCTTCAACCGAAACGGCGGTGCCCATTAAACAGCAGTTTCGGTCTTTCAGTTCTTTGACGGCATCGGCCGGCGGCGGGCCAAACGTAAATGAAACGGCGCTGACCCCTTCCCTTAAAATGATTTCGATTTTCTCGTAAAAATCGTCCCAATCGTGTTTCTCTTCTGGCACAGGTGAAGCCGAACGTGCATAAGGTATCTTCTCTTTCCACCCTTCATATTCTTCCCGTCTGACGTTTTCCCGTTTTTCCGGAATGAAGAGGTTGACTTGAAATCCGGCTGATGTCAGCTTTTTAGTCTCCAGAATCTGTTGTTGAAGAACTTCCGGCGTCAAATAGCCGGATGCAAGGCTGCCTAAGCCGCCGCAATCTGATACGGCGGCGGCGAGCCTTGGTGTTGTCGGTCCACCCGCCATCGGCGCCTGGATCACAGGCTTTGATAAAGAGAGACGTTCCATGAACTGATTCATTTTATTTTCTCCTTTCAATCGGCTGTGATTTTAAAATAGCATGTCCGATGCCTCGGGCCGTCGAACTCGCAAAAATATATGCCCTGCCAAGTCCCGAGGACAAGCCTGCCCCCTTCAATGATCATATGTTGCGATGTCCCGACCGTGCTCGCTTTCAAATGCGCCGCAGTATTCCCTTCCATATGGCGGTCAAGCTCATGTTCCCACGGATACACTTCATCGAACCTTCTCAGCATATCGCGTTTGACATCGGGGTCGGCATTTTCATTAATCGTAATGCCTGCCGTTGTATGCGGACAGTAGACAATAACAGTGCCGCTGGAAACGCCATTTTCTGAAATGAATCTTTGGACGTCATTTGTAATATCAAGCATTTCATCGCGCCGGTTTGTTTGAATCTGTATTTTTTTCAACATACGAATCCGCTCCTTTCCTGGCACCCTTTCTCTATTCGTTATAAATCGCCGATTTCCTGTCTGATCATGTAAACGCGCGCCTCATAAGGCTTCATCACAAAAGATGTAAGGTGCTTGTGCGCGTTGATATCAGCATTTGACAGCAGCAGTCCGTCCGTACATAACGGGTATGCGGGATGATGGTAAAACGCCTGGCGCGCGCTAAGGTTGACGATCACGATGGCCGTTTCTTCCCGAAGCTTTCGCAAGTATGCGAAAATCTGCCGGTCCTCAGGCAAGAGCAGTTCATATGATCCGTCGATGAAGACGTCATACCGCTTTCTGATCGCGATCAACCGTTTATAAAAATGATAGACTGACCGGGGGTCATGCTGCTGATGAACTGTATTGATCAGCTTGTAATTTTCGTTCATGCAGAGCCACGGTTCTCCTTTAGTAAAGCCGGCATTTGGCCGATCCGTCCATTGCATCGGCGTGCGGGCGTGATCCCTGCTCTTTTTCCAAACCGCCTTCATGATGTCTTCGTGTGAGCGGCCCTTTTCTTTTTGAATCCGGTAATCATTTTTAATCGATACGTCATCATAATCATCTATATCGAAGAAAATCGCGTTTGTCATTCCGATTTCCTGCCCTTGATAAATAAACGGGGTGCCTTTCATCAAAAAATACATCGCAGCTAAGGCCTTGGCGCTGTCTACTCTGTATTTCCCGTCATCTCCCCAGACTGAAACGGCCCGGGGTTGATCATGATTTTCGATAAAAAGCGCGTTCCACCCTTTCCCCTCAAGAACCGATTGCCAGTTTGACAATATCCGCTTGAGTTCGGGGAGATCGAGTTCTCCGCCTTCAATCCCCCAAAGACCGAGGTGTTCAAATTGGAAAATCATGCTGAATATCCCGTTTGATTCTCCAACCCAGTCCTCCGCTTCTTCAGCGCTGACACCGTTTGCTTCGCCGACTGTCATGATATGGGGATACCCGGCGAACGTATTTTCTTTTAGTTCCTGCAATAACGCTATAATCCCGTCGACATTCATATGATAAGCAAATGAAGGCACAAAAGAGAGCCCTTCGGGATTCGGCAGATCCGGAAGTCCTTCTTTTTTCTTAATGTGTGAAATCGCGTCAACCCTGAACCCGTCGATTCCTTTTTGAAGCAACCAGTTGATCATGTCATAAAGAGCGCTTCGCATGTCACTGTTTTCCCAATTCAGATCCGGTTGCTTTTCGTGAAACAGGTGCAGATAATATTGCTCTGTTTTTTCGTCATAGGTCCAGGCTGAGCCGCCGAATATGCTTTCCCAGTTGTTCGGTTCGCTTCCGTCCTTTCCGTCTTGCCAAATATACCAGTCCCGCTTCCCGGAATTCCGCTCTGCCCTTGATTCGATAAACCATGGATGTTCATCGCTCGTATGATTGATGACGAGATCGATGATCAGTTTCATTCCGAGCTGATGCGCTTCAGTCAGCAGAGTGTCAAAGTCGTCCATCGTGCCAAATTCCGGCATAATGCTTTGATAATCCCTGATGTCATAACCGTTATCGGCATTGGGAGAATCAAAGACCGGACAAATCCAAATGGCATCTGCCCCGAGCTCCCTGATATACGGAAGCTTCTCTCTGATCCCGTTGATATCTCCGATGCCATCCCCGTTCGAATCCATAAAACTGCGCGGATACACTTGATATATGACAGCCTCTTTCCACCATGCCCTTGTCATTCAAACACCCCTTGTTGTGAAGACATTATGATATATGAATAAAATATTTTTAGACTCCGAACATAAACATCCTATAAACTTTGATATACCAACGATTATACGTTTCTCAATACTAAATATGCTTTGCGGCTTATAAATCCTTTGAAGGCAGCAAGGGTGATGGCAAGAGTAGGTGAAAGAAGCTTTAATCCTTTTGAAACGGAGCATCTGTTAATACAGAATATGTAAAGCATAAATTACAGTTGCTTTTTTACCTATCGGTAAGTAAAATAAATATACAGATTATGCTAAGGATGATTTCAATGAAAAAGAAAATGAACACCCAAGATGCGATTGTTGAAGCAGCATTTACTCTTATTGCCCAACACGGCCTAAAAGGCACGAGCCTTTCAATGATTGCATCGGAAGTCGGCATTTCTAAACCGGCTATTTACTATTATTTCCCTTCTAAAGAAGAGCTGGTGGATTATCTATTTCACATTGTATTTGATGATCACAATTTCTCTGAATTTTTTTCAATCAATGAGTACACGAAGGAGAACTTTAAAAAACGATTAATAACAGACGGCATACGCTATTTTGAAGAGTATAAACATAACTCTCCTGCTTTAAAAGTGGTACACGAATTTGTTTTAAGTGCAGCACAAAAACCAAGATATGAGAAAAAGCTTAAATCTATCATGGAACAATTCTTAGAAGGTTTTGAAGCATTGCTTTCTTACGGTGTCGAACTCGGTGTCATCTCTTCTAAAAACACCAAAGTGAATGCACACTCCCTTGCCCTGATCATTGATAATTTGGGTAACTTTATGATTTTAGGAATCGAGATGGATTATAAAAAAATATGGGAAATAGCAGTCAGTCATGTGATGAAAGGCAGTGAAAGATTTTGAATCAGGAAACGATTATTGGATTATCTAAAATAGAGAAAACCTTATATTGGATCATTCCACCGGTTTTAGGAGCTGTTCTTGGATGGTTTTTGCCTGTTATAGCCGATTGGGTATTGACCATTCCAATCGTTCCTTTTAAAGGGCCTTTGGAATTTATCACATCACTAAACAATTTCTGGGTTTCAATTATCGCTGCAGTTATCGGAATCGTTGCCGGCCTATTTTTTTCACAATATATTTTCACTGAAATTCTTCAGGTGTTCATCTCTGATCAAAATGTGAAGCTGTTGTTTAAAGAGAAAGAAGAAGTGATTGAGAAAAAAGACATTTCTGCAGTTTATCTTGAGAATAAGGATCTTGTTGTTCTTGATCATAAGGGTACTGAATTGTACCGTGAACAACTTGAATCAAAGAGAGCCCTTGCAGAAAGTGCTTTTAAACATCACGGCTATAAATGGGCAGACGAAGATCCTTTTAAGAATGAGTATCAACGCTGGGTTGCGGATCACCCCGATTTTCCCTCGCATATCAATACGCTACTTTTAGCCAGAGAACGAGCTTTACTGGATAATAAACATGAAGAAGCAAAAATTCTGCGCAAAGACCTGGCAAAGCTTGGAGTGGTTATACAGGATGAAGATAAACGGCAATACGTAAGGATGGTATCGTAATATTTCAGTTGCGAACGCCTAAAAAAGAACATTTGGAATAAATTAAACACCGCTCTTTTTGTGAAAGAGCGGTGTGAATCCATCAGCGGACTGTTACGTCCCAATTGGAAATATTAATTTGTCCTGTGCCTCCGAAAACTTCCGTCCCGAATTCCACACTGCTGACATACTTTGTTTTGGAAAGCCAATGTTTGGAGTCGGCAAGATAATTCGTGAAATCCCGAACATTCAGGTTCGCACGTTGGGTGTTTGCCGTTCTGACAAATGAAAACACGTTCCATCCTTTGCCGCTTCCAGCATCAATATAGCCTTTATATACTTTCCAATTGTGCCCGCCGATCGAAACAGTTTCGACATAAGAACCGGCAGGTCCGGCATTTGTGTTATTGAGCCAGATCATAATCTCATCGGTTGGAGCCGAACCCCAGCTTGCCTTGTTTGTATTGTGGAGCCAAATGTCATATGCGGCATTGTACGTGCCGTTCGCACTGATCGAATAGCTGACTTTCGTGTTGATGTTTTTTTGATCTGACAATCGGGTCGGGAAGCCGCTGCCCGCAGTATAGCCTTCAGTCCAATGCCAGCCGCTGACGATCGACGGATAAGCTTTTACTGTGCTTGTATTGCTCGGCCAATTCCATACCCAGCCCATGTCTGAATCATTGTTATGATAAATGGTCTGCCACCAGCCGCTGACCTGGTCGGCTCCCCAAACATTGTTGAATATGTAGTATTTTTTGTTTTTAAAATACAATTTATCCGACGGGTTTGATGACGAAGCAGCAAGCGCTGAGAGCGGCCCCGTCAGCAGCATGATACATACAGCTCCCCATAGCAGGATAGCTTTTAGCAAATGGTTGTTTCTCACGTATTGAAAACCTCCTCATATTTATACACCCTATTATAAAAAAGAACGAAACGGAGTACATTCGTAAAAAGTCATGAATTTCCATAGATATATCCTCTTATCTTTGAAAAGATATCCATTTTATTGAAATAAAGAACGGCCATCGAACTAAAAAACAGCCGCGGTCGCCCGCAGCTGTCTTTTTAAAATTCCGTTTTTTTCACTTCAATGAAACGGATATGATGATCTTCAGCATCAAGAATTTTAAATTCGCATCCCTCAGTTTTGAAGATGTCACCGTTTTTCAGCTCCATCTTTTGCGTCAGAAGCCAGCCGGCAATCGTATCGACTTCTTCGTTTTCAATCGCGATATGAAGGAGGTCATTCACTTCGTCGATTAAAGCCTTTCCGTCCATAATATAATGGTGTTCGCCTTTTTTTATAATGTGCGGCATTTCGTCCTGATCAAACTCATCCCGGATTTCCCCGACGATTTCCTCCAATATGTCTTCAACCGTAACCAGTCCTGCCGTTCCGCCGTACTCATCAACAAGAATGGCCATATGAATCCGTTCCTTCTGCATGCGAATCAAGAGCTCCTGGATCGGTATGTTCTCAATCACCCTGATGACAGGCCTCATTAAGTCCGTTAAAGGAATCGTCTCGTCGAGAAAATACGATTTAAACAAATCCTTGCTGTTGACAATTCCGATAATATGATCTTTATCATCCTTAATGACCGGATATCTCGTATAGCGTTCATTAATGACGGTTTCAATCGCTTCTTTTATGGATTGATCGGCCAACAAGGTAGCCATCTCCGTTCTCGGCACCATGATTTCCCGGGCCAGTCTGTTGTCAAATTCAAAAATTTTGTTGACGTATTTATACTCAGACTGGTTGATTTCTCCTTTTTTATAGCTTTCAGACAGCATAAGCCGCAGCTCTTCCTCACTGATTGCCACTTCATGCTCTTTAACCGAATGGAACCCGAACAGCTTCGTTAACAGCCGGGCCGAGCCATTCAGCAGTTTGATAAACGGGAACATGATTTTATAAAACAAAATGAGCGGCTTCGCCGTCCATAAGCTGACGGCTTCCGCTTTTTGAATCGCAATCGTTTTTGGCGCAAGCTCGCCGACCACAACGTGCAAAAATGTAATAATGACAAAGGCGGTAACAATCGAAGCCACTCTTAAAACGGATTCAGGCAGGCCAAATAGTTCAAAAAGCGGATGGATGATCCTTTCGAATGTCGATTCTCCGAGCCAGCCGAGCCCTAATGCGGTGATGGTAATGCCGAGCTGGCAGGCAGACAAATATTCATCAAGATTTGTCACCACTCTTTTGGCCGCAATCGCCCGCTTATCCCCGCTTTCAACAAGCTGATCGATTTTTGTGCCGCGGATTTTGACGATCGCAAATTCGGCGACAACGAAAAAAGCCGTAGCTGCAATTAAAAGTATGACGAGTATGAGATTCAGGATATTCAAAAAAAGCCCTTACCAAATATGGTAAGGGGCCACCTCCTTAAGACGAATGGTTAGTCATTACGACCGGACAGGAAAATTGCGACGAAGCGCAGCAGCTCAAACAGCGAAACAAGCGCTGCAGCAACATATGTCAGAGCCGCGGCATCCAGCACCTTGCTGACGCCTCTTTCTTCCGTGTTGCGGATCATTCCTTCTGAAACGATGATCCTTTTTGCCCGGGAGCTTGCGTTAAATTCAACAGGCAGTGTCACAAGCTGAAAGAATACGGCCGCCGAAAACAAAATGATGCCGAGTCCGATCAGATTCAGGCTTCCGAGCAGCATTCCGCCGATAAACAAAAACGGCGCCACTCCCGAAGAAAAGTTCACGATCGGAAACATCTTATGCCTCAAAACAAGTGCGCCGTATGATTCCTGATGCTGCAGGGCATGTCCGCATTCATGGGAAGCAACGGAAACCGCTGCAATTGAACGGCCGTAATATACGGGTTCGGACAGGCGCACAACGCGTGCTGTCGGGTCATAATGGTCTGTCAAGGTTCCTCTTACCGGTTCAACCGGGATATCGTAAAGGCCGTTTTGGTCGAGAATCTGTCTGGCCACTTCGGCTCCAGTTCTCCCGCTTGACGCCTCTACTTTTGAATATTTTTCAAAGTTGCTCTTTACTTTAAATTGTGCCCAAATCGATAAACCTAATGCAGCAAATGTTAACAAGTAAAAAATCATGCTCATGCAATCATCTTCCCTCTTGTGATAAGTCGTTTAAAATTTTAATTGTAAATATATTTTATCCCGAGGGATTTCCTTTTGTACAGAAAAGTGCACTACCTTTTTCTTCGCGGTAAACAAACCCCGATAAAGATCAGCACCATTCCTGACACCATGATATAGAAAGGCGGCCTTGTGGACAGCTCCTTGAAAAACTCCCTCCAGAATACCTCATCAGAGGAATGATAAACGGCGTTTAAATCAAAAATGAATTGAATGGATGCCGCCGCCATCAGCTGGACTCCGACCAGTATGAAAAAGAGCCTCATTAAACAGGACATTCCGCTCCCATCCCTCATCCGTTTATAAAAAGTGTATGGAAGGACGGGAACCGATATGACACCCAGTAAAAATCTTCAGCTCTACCGGTTATTGTCGGTTAACAAAGGTTTATTTTTACCTGAAAAATTTTTGTAAAAGAGGGATATACTGAGTAAAAAGGCGAACTCGGGTGGTGACACGGTGAAAGTAACGGATCAGGAAAAAGAACAGCTAAGCACGGCGATTGATAAAATGAATGAAGGGCTTGATGCGTTCATTCTTCTCTATAACGAATCGGAAAAAGACGAGCAGCTGATCGAATTTGAAGAAGAAACGGCTGAGATGATCAGACAAGCGATTGAACAGCACGGGAAAGTAAGCACCAATCAAAAGTTAAATGCAATCATCAAAGAGATTTTATCATTTTCCCTGCGGAAAGACGGTGAAGAAACATGAAATCAAACCGTGTATTTATCGCATGGCTGAGGTGGCCGATATATGTCCGCATCGCAATCATTATCCTTTTATTGATCATCCTTTTCGGCCAGCTGATCACATTCGTCGAGCCGCAGCAGTTTTCAAACGTTTTTGAAGGCGTATGGTGGGCGCTGATCACCGTGTCCTCAGTCGGATATGGCGATTTTGTCCCTAAAACCGCACTCGGCAAAACCGTCGGCATGCTCCTTATTTTAATAGGGGCAGCGTTTGTCACGGCCTATTTTGCAACGATGGCGACGGCCGCTTTTAGCAAGCAGCAGCGCTACGCCGAAGGCAAGGTCAACTACAGAGGCAAGGGACATATGATCCTGATCGGCTGGAACGAGAAATCCAACAAGCTGATGAGGACGCTCCAGGCCGCCGATTCAAACAAAACGATCGTGCTCATTGATGAAACACTAAAGGAAGGCCCTCTGATGGAAAACATTCATTTCATCAGAGGACCCGCTGCGGATGATGCCACACTGCAAAAAGCCAATATTGAAGAAGCTGAAATCGTCTTTATTACCGCCGATCAGCATAAAAGCGAAATATCTGCAGATATGCAGTCGGTCTTAACATTGCTGGCTGTTAAAGGCTTGAACCCGTCGGTGTATTGCGTTGTAGAAATCTTGACGGAAAAGCAGAAAAAAAATGCCGAGCGCGCCGGAGCGAACCAAATCATCAGTACGGCGGACCTTTTAAAAACAGCGATGCTGCAGCATTTTCTCATTAAAAATCAGCTTCCTGATCCGCTATTTAAGGAAGCCGATATTCATTTCAAAGTCCATCGGGTTCCGCTTCCGAAGACGATGGAAGGTGCGTCTTTTCAAGAAGTGATTCACCATTTCATGAAGGAAGACATTTTCGTCATCGGTATTCACCAAAAAGACGGGCCTGTGCTGTCTCCTTCATTTTCGTACAAGCTTCAGCCGACAGACCAGCTGCTGTCACTTTAGGAAAGAAGCGCCTTTTCGAGTTCTTTTACATACGATTGGCCAAGCTTTTCATAGACGCCGGGAATATCGGCGTCTTTTTCTTTCGGTTCAGCAAACTGGTCAAAAGATGCGCGAAAATTCCCCTGAACGACGTAGTCGTCCAGCGCTTCCTGATAGACGTGGCGAAGCAAAAATGGTGTACCGAGCTTGACCGTCGCATTTTGCGAATCAAGCTGTCCGTCCTCCGCTTCAAACGGAATCCGCAAAAATAAGTATCCTTCCTCATCATCAATTTTATAGTCAAAAAAGCCGCGGTCATATTCCCAGCCGCCGCTGATTACATAACCGAGAGGCTTGAGCGTCTGTTCGAGATGATAAAGAGAAAACGACCGGTTTTCCAGTTCAGAAGGTAAGCTTATCATAAAAAAACTCCTTTTTTCGTTTTTATACTTCAGGGCCCTAGCGCAATTGTTTATCAGGTTCGTGCAGGTGCCCTTCATTGATTTCCTTAAACAGATTGTCCTCCGGCTGCTGCAGGTTGTTTTGCATGCGGAGGAATTTTTTATACTCTCCCATAGTAAAAGGCTTTGCATCATCCGATAACTCGTAGCCGATCTGGCCGTTTGATTCGAGCGTTACGTTTTTCACGTCCGATAATTTTGAAATCCCCTGTGTCCTGAGCCTCATTTCCAGCTGGTCGACAGTCAGGCGGTGCCTTTTTAGGTTCTGCTTCTGAAGCTCGCCGTTTTCGATTAATACAACGGCTTTCCCCGCAATCAGGCTTTCAAAAAAATCAAATTTCATTTTCAAATACTCGATCAACAGAAGGACGATGATAAAGATCGATGCAGCTGCCACCGTTTTAAAAATGCTGTCTTCAATGATCGGCTGAACAATGATCGTTCCGATGGAAATCATGACGACGGTGGTGGCTATTGTCATTTGCGAAATTGATTTCCTCCCCGAAATTCTCAGCAGAACAATACCCGTTAAGATGAGAAACAACGTTTCCAATACAAATAACATGATGTCACTTCACCCGTTTTATTTTTTAGTATGGATCAGAAGCTTGTGCGGTATGAGTATATTTAAACGAATAGGGAAAGACAAAGGTATCAAGCTTACTATGGGGAGGGACTTTTATTGAAGAAGGAAAAAATAGCAACGGCTGTCATCGTGTTTCTCGTTACATATGCACTGTTTTCACTGGCGAGCGTTTTATTTCCCGTAGATCGTGAATGGTATGAGTCATTGAACAAACCGGATTGGACACCGTCAGGCCGTTTGATCGGAACCATCTGGAGCGTGCTGTTCGCCTTCATTTCATTAGCGGCGGCGCTTGTGTATGCCACATATGATCTGAGAAAAGCAGCGGCGCCATTTTGGATCATGCTGATCATTAACTATTTGTTTAACCAGGCATTCAGCTATTTTCAATTCACGGAAAAAAACGTACTTGCTGCCGCGGCCGACTCCTTTTTCGTAGCCTTGACCGCTCTTAAGCTCGCCTTGATTACACTTCGCATTCATAAAAGAGCAGCACTTCTCCTTGTCCCTTATGTGTTGTGGAGTTTTTTCGCGACTTATCTCGCGTTTACGATTTACGGGATGAATCATTAGGTTAACGAGCCCCGCCGGCTATTGCCGTGTTAAAATAAGGTGAACAGCTGCCTTACAAGGGGGACCGGAATGGAATGAAGCACTGCTTTCTGCAAACAACACGCATCGGCTTTTCTTTATGGGCTAAAGAGAATTTGAATTTGGCAAAGACATTGTGGGGAAATCGAGATGTGGCCAAATATCTGACAGCAGACGGAATTATGACCGATAGCGAAATAAGAAATCGTTTGCTGCTTGAGATCGAACAATACAAAACACACGGTGTGCAATACTTCCCGATATTTAAAACAGGAAACAACGAATTCATCGGATGTTGCGGACTTCGCCCCTATGACCCGGAAAATGATGTGTACGAGCTTGGTTTTCATCTCGTCCGTTCGGCTTGGGGGAAAGGTTATGCATCTGAAGCGGCTGAGGCCATGATTGAATACGCATTTAACAAAATCCGGGCAAAAAAGCTGTTTGCGGGACATCACCCTGAAAATACAGCTTCACAAAAACGACTGGAAAAATTGGGATTCGTCTACACTCATGACGAATTTTATCCGTCTACTGGACTTCAGCATCCGTCATATGAATTAAAACAGCCTCCTGGACAATAAGTCCGGAGGCTGTTTTTTCGTTTATTGATCCAAACGTTTCTCAAGCTCTGCTTTTTTCTCTTCGAAGCCAGGCTTGCCGAGGAGAGCGAACATATTGACTTTGTACGCTTCCACTCCAGGCTGGTCAAACGGGTTGACGCCGAGCAGGTATCCGCTCATTGCGCAGGCTTTTTCAAAGAAGTATACGAGGTAGCCGAACGTGTAAGCGTTCATTTCAGGTACGTTCACGATCAGGTTCGGCACATTACCGTCTGTGTGCGCGAGCATTGTGCCTTGGAACGCTTTTTTATTGACGAAGTCGACCGTTTTGCCGGCAAGGTAGTTTAAGCCGTCAAGATCATTGTCCGCTTCTTCGATTGTCAGCTCATGTCTCGGCTTTTCAACGTTCAGCACCGTTTCGAACATGTCTCTTCTTCCTTCTTGTACGTATTGTCCAAGAGAGTGAAGATCCGTCGAGAAGTTGGCTGAAGATGGATAAATGCCTTTTTCGTCTTTTCCTTCACTTTCGCCAAAGAGCTGCTTCCACCATTCTGCAAAGTACTGAAGGCCCGGCTCGTAGTTGATCAGCATTTCAATCGTTTTGCCTTTGTTATAAAGGACATTTCTGACGACCGCGTATTGGTAAGCCGGATTGTCTTCAAGCTCTGATGTGGAGAAGTCTTTGCTCGCATCGCGGGCGCCCTTCATCATTTCATCGATATCGGCTCCGCTGACTGCGATTGGAAGCAAGCCGACCGCTGTGAGCACAGAAAAGCGGCCACCGACATCGTCAGGAATGATAAATGATTCAAAGCCTTCCTCATTAGCAAGCGTTTTTAATGCGCCCCGCTCTTTATCAGTTGTTGCATAAATGCGGCGTTTCGCTTCTTCTTTTCCATACTTTTCTTCAAGAAGCTTGCGGAAGATCCGGAAAGCAATCGCCGGTTCTGTCGTTGTGCCTGATTTAGAAATCACGTTGATTGAAAAATCAGCGTCTTCAAGAAGATCCATCACGTCTCTCATGTAAGAAGAGCTGATGTTGTTGCCGATGAAAATCACTTGCGGCGTTTTACGCTTTTCTTTCGGCAGCACATTGTAAAATGAATGATTCAGCATTTCGATCGCCGCTCTTGCGCCGAGGTATGAACCGCCAATTCCGACAACCAGCAAAACATCGGAATCATTTTGAATTTTTTCAGCGCATTTTTTAATGCGGGCGAATTCTTCTTTGTCGTAGTCAGTCGGAAGATCCACCCATCCTAAAAAGTCGCTGCCTGCACCTGTTTTTTCGTGAATGGTATGGTGGGCGACTTTCACGAAGTCACGCAGATATGTAAGTTCATGTTCTTTAAAGAATGGCAATGCTCTTGAGTAGTCAAAACGGACATGCGTCATATTATTAAACCTCCAGTACTAGCTGTTTTCTTCCATATACCCGCCAGCGCTTTCATTTTCATGAGAGTGCGGGCCAAAGGGTTTTAAAACATGTCGATTTTCGGCGACAGCCTCTTCCCTTTTCACTTTATATGAACTCCTTCGTTAAATCAAGTGACGAAAAAAAGGAGGATGGAGGCAGGCGCGCAAAAATGCATGTTTTTCAGCCGCCACGCGCAGTTTTGTCAAAAAGATAACAAATGAACAACGGCTCAAGGTATGGCGGTCCTCCTTGAGCCGTCAAGAAATCTTATAAAGAAGCCTTCAAAATAGACAGAACATCGTCTTTATTCAGCGTTTTAAAGCGGCCGAATTCGCCGTTTGCCATCGCTTTGTCGGCAATCAGATCCAGCTTCTCATCTGTGATGTCATAATCAGCAAGACGATTTGGCGCGCCAAGGCTGGTCCAGAATTCAGACAGCTTCTCGATTCCAACAAGCGCCACTTCACGATCGGTTTTTCCTGTTTCATCTACGTCAAAAACGCGTACGGCAAGCTGTTTAAAGCGGCCGACATTTTCGGAAAGCGTGTGCTTCATCCAATTCGGGAACAGGATCGCAAGCCCTCCCGCATGCGGAATATCGTAGACGGCCGAAACAGCGTGCTCGATATTGTGCGTCGCCCAGTCTCCGCGTGCGCCCATTGATAGCATACCGTTCAGCGCAATGGTGCCTGTATAGAGAATCGTTTCGCGCAGCTCATAGTTTTCAAGGTCTTCAATGAGCTTAGGAGCTGTTTCAATCACCGTTTTGAGCAGGGATTCGCACATCCGGTCCTGATAAGGAGTATTTTCGGTATGGTGAAAATATTGCTCAAACACGTGGGACATCATGTCGACAATGCCGTAAATCGTGTGGTCTTTCGGAACGGTAAATGTGTTGACCGGATCAAGAATTGAAAATTTAGGGAATACGAGCGGGCTTCCCCAGCCGTATTTTTCATTGGTTTCCCAATTTGTGATCACAGATCCCGAGTTCATTTCCGATCCTGTTGCTGCCAACGTTAAAACCGTTCCAAACGGCAGCGCATCAGCAGGAATATGTTTTTTTGTCACAATATCCCATGCATCGCCGTCGTATTTCGCTCCGGCGGCGATCGCTTTCGTACAATCGATGACGCTTCCGCCGCCGACTGCCAATAGAAAGTCAATATCGTTCTCTTTGCATATCGCGACTCCTTTATTCACAGTGGCAACACGCGGATTCGGTTCGACACCGGGCAATTCATGGACGGTCGCGCCTGCCTTTTCAAGAATTGAAATCACTTGATCGTATAAACCATTTCGTTTAATGCTGCCTCCTCCGTATACGAGCAGGACATTGCGGCCGTAGTGTTTCACCTCTTCTGCCAGCTTTTCAACTTCTCCCCGGCCGAATATCAGCTTCGTGGGATTCCAATATGTAAAATTATCCATCTACATCTCCTCCTTTATTTACTATTATGGGAAATCGCCGAATGCCCTGTAAAGCGATCTGCTCCTCAGGCGTATAATGTTTCCAAATCCGTCGCAATCTATAAATGTGAAATATAGGACTTCAAAAAGGAGGAAAAACAAATGAATGCACTTCAACGTATTGCATTGGTATTAACAATCATTGGAGCAATCAATTGGGGACTGATAGGATTTTTTCAATTTGACTTGGTTGCAGCCATTTTTGGCGGTCAAGGATCCGCTTTAGCCCGGACCGTTTACGCGCTTGTCGGAATTGCAGGTCTGATCAACCTCGGACTTTTATTTAGACCGGCTGAAGAGACTGCTGGCGAAGACGCCAAGCAGCCGGAAATGCGATAAAAAAACTCCGGCTTTTGCCGGAGTTTTTTCATTTACTTCTTAATAAGATCTTTTCTGTTGGACTGCTCGATCCACTCTTCAAGTTTGTCTTTTAACGTGTTGAATCCTTGTGGAGCGGCTGTATCTTCGGCTTGAACAGCCTTTTGTCTTCTAGGCTTGCTTTCTTTTCGTTCAGGAGCTGCCTGTGTAGCGCGGATAGAAAGGCTGATTTTGCCTTTTTCCTCATCTACAGAAAGAACCTTCACTTGCACCTCATCACCGATCGCCAAGTGCTCATTAATATCTTTAACGAAACCGTGTGTTACTTCAGAAATATGCACGAGTCCCTGTGTTTCTTCATCTAATGCAACAAACGCTCCGTACGCCTGTAATCCAGTCACTTTTCCAGTGTAAACACTGCCTACTTCAAATTTTGCTGTCATAACTAACAACTCCTAAATCATATGAATTTAACTCTTTTTATACGCAATAAAAAATTATATCATACAAGTCTTTATTAAGCAAAAAAACTTTTTTAAGCATTGTATGTTTAAAACCGAGCTGAAAGGGGAATACTAAAGAACAACTAAGGCTTTCTAGTATTCCCCCCCTTATGTTGATGCGGACCTTTTAGGTGCGCATTTTTTTATTGAACTGCACCGGTCTTCTGGACAAAGCGTTTCATTCTGACGAGCGCTTCCTGAAGCTGTTCAAGCGAGGAAGCGTAAGAACATCTGATATAGCCTTCGCCGCTCGGCCCGAAAACATTGCCCGGGACGACGGCGACTTTTTCTGCGATGAGAAGCTCCTCAGCAAACTGTTCTGAACTCATGCCCGTTTTTTTAACGGAGGGAAACGCGTAAAAAGCGCCCCCCGGCTGATGACAGTCAAGCCCGATTTCGTTCAGTGAATCCACAAACACATTCCTTCGGCGGCGATAGCTTTTTTTCATCTTTTCGACGTCTTCGAGACCGTTTTTAAGGGCTTCCTCCGCCGCAAATTGAGCCATGCTCGGCGCGCACATCATCGAGTACTGGTGAATTTTCAGCATAGGATCCCTTAAATATGCAGGAGCTGCGACATATCCAAGGCGCCAGCCTGTCATGGCAAACCCTTTCGAAAAACCCGATATCAATATCGTCCGCTTTTTCATTCCGGCGATTTCCGCAAAGCTTGTATACGCTTCATCGTATGTCAGCTCGGCGTATATTTCATCCGCTATTACAATCAGGTCATGCTGTTCAGCAAAAGTCGCGATCTCTTCCAGTTCTTTTTTTGTATACACAGAGCCTGTCGGATTAGACGGGGTGCAAAGGATAATGGCCTTCGTACGTTCAGTCAGAACGGCTTCAAAATCGGCTGCGCTCGCTTTAAATCCGCGTTCTGCGTTCGTGTGAATGTGAACCGCTTTCCCCCCCGCCAAAGAAACAAGCGCTTCATAAGCGACAAAACAAGGCTCGGGAATCAGCACTTCTTCTCCGGGATCAAGGATCGCCCTGACCGCAATATCAAGCGCCTGGCTTGCTCCGACTGTGACAATCAGCTCGTCATCAGGAGCATAATCCAGATGAAAGCGTTTATTCAGATAAGCGCTGATCTCTTTTCGCAAAGAAAGAAGACCCGCGTTTGCCGTATATGACGTGTAGCCCTGTTCAAGGGAAAGGATGCTCGCTTCCCTGACATTCCACGCCGTTACAAAATCGGGCTCTCCGACGCCCAATGAAATCACGCCTTCCATTGTGGACGCAAGATCAAAAAATTTGCGGATGCCCGACGGTTTGATTTGCTGGGCTGCTTTAGAAATATAAGTTGTCCTCATTTAAGGAGACACCACGATTCTTTTGTCATCATCACCGGAGTCAAAAACTTTACCGTCATGCTTGTATTTCTTTAAAATAAAGTGGGTGGTTGTCGACACGACCGATTCGAGCGTCGATAATTTTTCGGACACGAAATGCGAAATATCCGACATCGTTCTGCCGCGGATGACAACAGACAGATCATATACGCCTGACATCAAGTAAACGGATTCAACTTCCTGAAAACGATAAATCCGCTCGGCCACTTCGTCAAATCCGACGCCGCGCTTCGGTGTTACCTTCACATCGATCATCGCTGTCACGCCTTCATGGCCGTCGACTTTTCGCCAGTCGATCATTGCCGAATAATCGATGATGACCTTTTCTTTTTCAAGCTTTTCGATAATCGCTTTTGTTTCTTCCTGTGAAATGTTCGCCATTTTAGCAATGGTTTCAGGTTCGAGGCGGCTGTTTTCCTCTAATATTTCCAATATTTCTGTTTCTTTTTCTGTTAGCTTCATCTCGTTATCACACCTTTATATGTCAAGAAATCTTCTGAATATTATAGCACGTTTTTGAACGAATGTAAGGCGGTAAAAAAAGCGAAATCAAAGCGTGAAAAAAATTTTTTCGGGTACGATAAATAACGTACTCAGGACTTAGGCGACAACATGCAGCCAGCAGCCAGATTGTTTGAACATGAAAGAAAAACATTCGGAGTGATTTGGATCATGCTGTTAACAAAACCTTCTATTGAAACCATTCAAGGGGTCAATATATATTATGAGCATTACGAGAATCCGGGCAGGCAATCGCTCGTTTTAATACACGGCTTTCTTTCTTCCTCGTTTTGCTACAGAAAAATCATTCCTCTTCTGAAGGATGAGTTTAATTTAGTCGCCGTTGACCTGCCTCCCTTCGGCCAATCAGAAAAATCCAGCACCTTTGTGTATACCTATCAAAACATGGCCAGGGTGGTCATCGAACTGATCGAAAGGCTGAGGATTAGAGACGCCGTGCTTGTCGGACATTCGATGGGCGGCCAGATTTCACTTTATGCGATAAAGGAAAGGCCTGAACTGTTCAAAAAAGTCGTCCTGCTGTGCAGCTCAGGCTATTTAAAGCGTTCCCCCCGCCCGCTCATTTTCGGGAGCCATATTCCTTATTTTTATTTGTACATCAAGCGCTGGCTGTCAAAACAAGGCGTCCTGAAAAATCTCATGAATGTTGTCTACGACAGATCTCTGATCGATCAGGAGATGATCAATGGCTACCTGAAACCGTTTCTCGACGATCAAATTTTCAGGGCGCTCGCGCGTCTCATCAGACACCGGGAAGGCGATTTATTACCGGACGATTTGAAGAAAATCGAGACGCCTTCCCTCTTAATCTGGGGCGAAGAGGACCGCGTTGTCCCTGTACAGATCGGCAAAAGGCTTCATCAGGATTTGCCCAATTCTATTTTCTATTCCCTGCGGGAAACCGGCCACCTCGTCCCCGAAGAAAATCCGGATTATGTATCAGACAAAATTGCCGATTTCATTTTGACATGAATATAAAAAAACCGCCGTTTGGCGGTTTTTAATTTTGATCAGCACGAACTGCTGTCTTTGATCGCAAGGAGCCGTTCAGCCAGCTGTTTGCATTTTGCCAGCGGCAGCGTCTGATCAAATGATACTTCAAAAACGGACTGGATAGCTTCGCCCAGCCGCTCTGCGTCGTTTTCCGTGTAGACGGCCTGAACAATCTCGGCCGCTTCCGTTTCATAAAAATCGGGTCCGGCTTGAAACGGATCCCATTCCTTTATGATGTGGATGATTTGTGCTGCTGCCTGACTTTCTTTCATCATGATCACCGCTTCATTGTAATGTTTCAAAAGCTATTGTATCATAACGCGCCGGCTTGTCGATAAGGAAAGCACCAGGCTATCGGCCGGCTTGTCTCCGCTTCCTCCGCCAGGCGATCAGCAGCAGCCCGATGCCGTTGACGAGAATCAATCCGAACACGGTATTTCCGAGGGGCGCCCAGCCGTTTTCCCCCGTCAGCATCACTGACAGCACAACCTTGCCGATCAGCGTCACATTCAATACCGCAAGTCCCCACCCTAAGGAGCGCTTCCAAAATGCCGCGCCAATCAACACGAGAAACCCCATCATAAAAGCGAGCGTGAGCACGGCAGAAAGCGGGTTGGACAAAAGCATCTGCTCGTAATCCAAAACAGCCTGCATCTCCGGATTGATCCGCTCGGGGACGGGAAACCAAAACATGCTGCTCGTCATCAGCAAAAAAGTAACGATGACGCCTTTCCAAGTCCGCCTATAGCAAAAATACGCAAGCGCCACAAGAAAGACCGGGCGAATATACCAGCTCATAGGGTTGAGATGACGCTGAAAAGCCCACTCAGGGCACACTGCTCCATTCCATCGGATGCCACTCCCTTTACTTTATAAAAGCTTTCATGGTTAAAACATTGCAATCTATCCTTATCACAGTTAATGTATAACATATGAAAAAGACATGAGGTGAGATCATGGATTTTAATACAGAACATAACAGACGCGGGACCCAGTCTGTGAAGTGGGACTTAACACAGGAATTATTCGGTGTAGATGACGCGCTTCCAATGTGGGTGGCTGATATGGATTTCCGCGCCCCCCAGCCCGTTATCGACGCTCTTCAGCAGCGCTTGGAGCACGGGGTTTTTGGCTATACATCTGCAAGCGCGGGCACGAACGAAGCTGTCACCGATTGGCTTAGCCGCCGGCACGGATGGAATACTGAACCGGCGTTTATCACTTTCAGCCCGGGCATTGTAACAGCGCTAGCCCAAGCGGTGCAGGCGTACACAGAGCCAGGAGAGCGGGTGGTCGTACAGCCGCCTGTATATACGCCGTTCTTTGATATAGTTGAAAAAAACGGACGGGTTGTGTTACACAATCCATTAATCGAAAAAGACGGCCGCTATGAAATGGATTTTTCCGACCTTGAAAAAAAGCTTGGGGAACCGGATGTGAAGATGTTCATTCTTTGCAATCCGCACAATCCTTCCGGACGTTCATGGTCGAAAGAAGAGCTGACAACGCTGGGCGAACTCTGCCTTAAACACGGTGTCACAGTTGTTTCCGACGAAATCCATTCAGACCTGATGCTGAACGGACTGAACCATACGCCGTTCGCCTCTTTATCTCCGGAATTCGCGGATATTTCGATCACATGTATTGCACCGAGCAAAACGTTTAACTTGGCCGGGTTGCAGGCCTCAGCCATCATCATACCCGACAAGGCGAAGAGAACCGCCTTTGCAAAAGTTATGCAGCGTCAGGGACTGCATTCTTTAAATACATTTGCAGTTGCAGCAATCGAAGCGGCCTATTCAAAAGGCGAACCGTGGCTCGATCAGCTTATCCCTTACATCGAACGAAATATGGAAGAAGTCCGCCGCTTTTTAGCAGAGGAGCTGCCCGAGGTCCGCATGATGGAGCCAGACGCCTCTTACTTGGCATGGCTTGACTGCCGCAAGCTCGGATTGACGGATCAGGACATCAAACGGCTTCTCCTTCATAAAGGAAAGCTGATTCTGGAGCCGGGACCAAAGTACGGACCGGGCGGAGAAGGATTCGTCAGAATGAATGTCGGATGTTCGCTCTCTGTTGTAAAAGACGGGCTCAGACGTCTGAAGACCGCTTTTTCATAAGCGTTCCGGCTGAAAAACGGGCGCTTCTAAGAGCGCTTGTGGATGGTTTCATTCAATTCTCTTTCCAGCTTTTCCGCTTTTTCAGCTTCTTTTTTGGAATGTTTAATGATCAGCCGGAATACAAAAATTGCGATGATAAAGAAAACGGCCAGCGTAATAAAAGAAGGGATATATTCTCTTTTGTCTTCAGGAAAATAGAGCATAAACTGAATCAGAAACGGCGCCATTTTTCTTCCTCCCTGAAATGATTTTTTTACCATTTATTTATTATGATACCATTAGGAGGCAGATGCAGTGAACAACCAATTTCAAGTCGGCGATCGTGTAAAGGGCTTTTATAAGACAGGCGTCTACATCGGCGAAATTACGGATGTTAAACCGATGCACTACCTTGTCAAAATCCTCGCCGTGCTGACCCACCCGAAGCAAGGCGATCTTCACCATCCCAACAAGGCAGACGTCCCTTTTTTTCATGAACGAAAAGCGCTCGCTTTCGGTGAACAGACAAATATCCCGCATCGTATGGTGAAGCCGTTCGATGAAGCTGTACCGGATTATGCGGATTCGCTCCGCTCAGCTTTAAACCGTTTAAAAACGGATCTGCAAAACGATTCGTCCGAATACGCGGCAAAATCGCTTGAACTTATTCATGCGCTTGAAAATGAATATTTCCCGCACAAATAACCCAATCTGTTCGCCAGATTGGGTTATTTATGTGGCGTGCGGAAAAACTTTTGAAAGATCAACCCGTTCGCCGATCGTCGTCGGTTTCGGATTTTCCAAATACTTCTTATCCCGTTCTACGAGCCGAAACAGCTTATACGTTGTCATCGCGTCGTCTAGCGCTTTATGCTGTTTTCCCGTTCCTGAATCGCCGTACTCTTCCGCTGCTTTCCACAAATTCGTCAATGTTTTGTCACCAAAGAATTCCTTGTACTCCATGGAAAGATCCCTCATCTCTCCTTTAAACGGAAACGGAACATGGTTGAACATGCAATTTTGCTTCAGCACTTTCATATCCATGTTTCCCCATGTAATGATGGCGCTGTTTTGGTCAGGATCAAGCTCCCGCAGCTTTTCAATCAACGCGTTAAACGTGATGCCTTGGTCAACCTGTTCCTGTGTAATGCTGAGAAATTTTTTGCAGCGCCTCGTTAATTTAGGGAACTTCTTCGGCTTAATATAGCTTGAAAATGTCTCAACCACCTCATCATGAACCGCCTTTACAATCCCTGCTTCTATGATTTCCGGGAAAAAATTTTGCGGGTGATACTTTCCCTCAGGCATTGTAAATTCAAAATCAATAATCAGTAAGGTGCTCGCTTCCAACTTTCACACCTGCCTTTCTATCTCAATATAAAAAACTTATGGATGTAGCGCAGCGGATTGAAATCGTCCAAGCCTAAAGCCTTCTGAATGTTTTCAAAAGTACGTTCATATTTCTCTTATTATATCATTATATTTCTATATTTAAGGTTTTAATTTCTGAAAATGTTGAAAATTCCTTCAAATACCCAATTTTCATTTTTTCAATGAGCAGCGATTCCATACAGCTTCCACATTTCATTTATAATGAAGGAAATTCAAACTTTTTAAGAAGGTGATTCGCATCTCTGTTTATAAGAAAAACCTTGTGATCATGTGGTTCGCGAATTTTTTCGTGGCCGCAAGCTCTACAATGGTTCTGCCGTTTCTTTCCCTCTATATCGAAACGCTCGGCAGCTATTCGGACGGATTTACGGCAAAATGGAGCGGATACGTTTTCGGCGTCACATTTTTGATGGCCTTTTTGGTTTCTCCTTTTTGGGGAAGGTTCGGAGATAAACACGGCTATAAAAAAATCCTCTTGATCACGGGCACCGGCATCGGCACTTGCATTCTTCTCATGTCCCTTGTCTCTTCCGTATACGAACTGTTTTTTTTGAGAATGGCGATGGGGCTCGTAACCGGGTTCATTCCCACTTCCCTTGCCATGATTTCGGCTCAGACGCCGAAAAAAACGGCTGGCAAAGTGCTCGGCACGCTGCAGATGGGCACGGTCTCAGGAGGGTTATTCGGCCCCTTGCTCGGCGGTCTGCTCGCCGATCGCGTCGGTTTTACATATACGTTTTTCATTACGGCATTTGCCATTTACAGCGCCGTTTTCCTCGTGTTTATCGGAGTGCGTGAACGTCCTTTGAAGGCGAAGCGCGATGCCTCCGCCGGGTATACGAGAAAGCAGGTGCTGCAGACGATTTTGCACCAGCGCCCGCTGATTACGGCGATGATCCTCACCGCTGTGATTCAAGTGGGAAACTTTAGTGTTCAGCCGCTGCTTGCCTTATATGTCAGCGAGCTGCACGGAACTGACAATCTCGCATTTTTCTCAGGGCTGGCTTTTTCTGCAACCGGCCTTGGAAGCCTTCTCGCCGCGAGAAAATGGGGCGTCTTAGGCGATCGGTTCGGCCATGGAAAAATATTGATGATTCTCGCGCTGGCTGCCGCGGTTTGCGTTATCCCGCAAGGACTTACATCTCAGTATGAAATGCTTGTGTTCTTCCGCTTTCTGTTCGGAATCGCGCTTGGCGGGATGATTCCCTGCATCACCGCCTTAATCCGAGTTGAATCTCCGGGGCCTATTCAAGGGGAAGTGCTTGGCTATAATGTAAGTTTCAGATTTTTGGGCAATGTCATCGGCCCGGTGCTCGGCGGCGTTCTTTCCAGCTTTTTCGGAATTTCTTCCGCTTTTTACGCAACTGCCGTCCTCTTTTTCGGCGGAGCATGCCTTCTGATATTCCAAAGGTCCCAGCAAAAAAAATCAGAGGCAAAAGCAAGCTGAAATCGGATAAAAAACTGCCAATCTATCAAATTATCCTTCTCGATATCGAAAAAGAATGGTACGATATGGCTAGAATTTAGCGAAAAGAGAGTGACAAAGTTGCGTTCATTTTTTGGATGGATTTTTCTGTTGATGTTAATTCCTATATTTGTCTTTACCTTAATGGCCTCCGGCCGGGAAGCTCAGGATATGAAGCCTCTCGATCAGGTGCTCGATGAGAAGATCAATATAAAAGATATCGGCCTTGTACAAAACAGCTACATGTATGACAGGGACGGCGCCCTGATTTCAGAAATTGTTTCAGATCACCAAAACCGGGTATTTGTCCCCTATAAAAATATCCCTGATCATGTGAAGCAGCTGTTTCTCACTTCAGAGGATCGGCATTTCTTTCAGCATAAAGGCTTTGATTTTATCGGAATGGCCCGGGCCGCCGCAGCCAATGTCAAAAAAGGCGGCATTGATCAGGGAGCCAGCACGATTACACAGCAGCTTTCGAGAAACTTGTATTTGAACCATGAACGAACCTTCGACCGCAAGTTCACAGAGCTCCTGTATTCCTATCAGCTGGAAAAAAAGCTTTCAAAAGAAGAAATTTTTGAGAAATATTTAAACACGATCTATTTTAATCATGGGGTCTACGGAATTGGATCCGCGTCTTATTTCTATTTCAGCAAGCCTTTGAAATCTCTCAACCTTGCCGAAACGGCGTTTATTTGCGCGATCCCTAATAACCCTACATTATATGATCCTTTGAAACATTTTGACTACACAAAAACCCGCCAAAAGCGGCTGCTTGAAGGGCTGAAAAAAGCGGGCGTGATCACTGAAAAAGAATACAGCAAAGCCGTAAAGCAAAAAATTACGCTTCATGTAAAAGAAAAGAAAGACGCTTATCCCGACTATACGACTTATGTCAACGAGGAATTCACCAAATTGGTGTCCGCTTCGGAAGGGTTTGACGAACGGCTGAAAAAGGCAAAAACAAAAGAAGAAAAGAAAAAAATCGAAAAAGAGCTGTCTAACCGCATCAGCTCCCTCACGACGAGCGGGATCAAAATTTATACGGCGCTCGATACCGGGATGCAAAACCGGGTCGTCCAGCAAGTGAATAATCGCCTCCCTTATGAAGGCGTACAAGGCGGAGCGGTGGTGATCAACCACCAAACCCATCAAATCGTCGCCATGTCCGGCGGGAAAAACTATAAAAAGTATGATTACAACCTGGCATTCCAGGCATACAGGCAGCCGGGATCATCGATTAAACCGCTCCTTGACTACGGGCCGTACATTGAAGAAACGGGTGCGACGGCAGGCAGCATGATTGACGCAAGCAAATTTTGCAGCAAAGAATACTGTCCGAACAACTTCAACGAAAGAACATACGGAACCGTGTCGATCAAGACAGCCTTTAAAAATTCGTATAATACACCGGCCGTACGAATGCTGAACCGGGTCGGCGTGCAAAAAGGATTCAGCTATTTAAAACCGTTCGGATTTGATAAAATCGTTCAAAATGACTACCGTCTTCCTGCTGCACTGGGCGGATTTACATGGGGCTTCTCACCGCTGGAGATGGCCGATGCCTATACGACTTTCGGCAATAACGGCAGCTATACATCCAGCCATGCCATCACAAAGGTGACGGACTTAAAAGGCAAAACGCTTTACAAATGGAAAGACAAACCGCAGCAAGTATTCAGCATGCGGACAAACAACCAAATGCGTCAGCTCTTATCAGCGGTTGTCAAAGAAGGAACCGGGAAAAAAGCGAATTTCAGCGGCGGATATGTAGGAGGCAAAACCGGAACATCCAACGGGTACAGAGACCTTTGGTTTGTCGGATTGACGGATACGTACACAATGAGTGTATGGGTCGGAAAAGAGGCAAAAGGCAATGTCGAGTATCTGCATCACGCGGGACCTCAACTTTTAATCTGGAGAGGAACGCTTGCATACGCATCTTAAATCAAAAAAGGGGTGGCTGAAAGTGGCTGATATGCCTGAGCGAATCGTTCTGTTTGACGGCGTGTGCAACTTTTGCGACGGAGCCGTTCAATTCATCATCAAGCATGATCCAGAAGGCTTATTTTCATTCGCTTCCCTGCAATCTGATGCCGGGGGGAAGCTGCTCAAGCAATATCAGCTCCCCTCCGATCATTTTGACAGCTTTATTTTGATCGAAAACGGACGGGTATATCAGAAATCAACCGCGGCCTTGCATGTGGTGAAAAGCCTTCCTGGTCTTTGGCGGGCCGCTTCCGCCCTCTTGATCATTCCCAGACCGCTACGGGACGCCATCTACAGCGTGATTGCGAAAAACCGTTACAAATGGTTTGGGCAAAAAAGCGAGTGCACCATTCCCGGTCCTGAGATCAGAAAACGATTTTTGTCATAAAAAAACCGGAGCCGCCGGACAAACGTCCGCGCTCCGGTTTTTTGCATGGCTCAAACGGGCAAGCTCGCCATGACGCTGTTATATAGCTTGATGACGATATACACCGTGCCGATTAAAAACGTAAACCAAAACAGCAGCTCAAACATAATAAAGCCGATTAATGACATAAATGAAAGCGTGCTGTGGATCGCATAAACGATAAAAATTAAATATACGAGTGTTGCGAGTAAAAAAAGCGCTGCAATTCCAGCGGCATATTGGACAAAAATAAAGGATAAAAGGCTTGCTCCCAGATACACGGCAGAACCGACCCTGATTTTCCTCAGGTTCGCTCCTTCAGGATCTTTGGCGAAAAATAAGAGGGCAAGCTCTGTCACTGTATTGGCAATCAGCTTCAAAGCGGAAAATACCATGAAAAAAATCAGCGTAAACACAGCAAACAAAGCCATCCGGATGCCGCTCTCAGAGAAAAATTCGAGCATTCCTTTGTAAATGCCGAGAGAAGACAGTATCCCCATGGCATAGATAACGGAAGAAATCGCAAGAGATGAACTGAAAAGAAGAATTGCGATAAAAGGAAAAAAGCCTGTTACATACGTATTTTTCATAAAAAAAAGTCCCTTTCTGATATGTTCCTCATTCATTATGTACGACTTAGGACCTGTTGACAAGAATATTTTCCATATTTTTAATTTCTGCTGTTCGCGGCAGAAAGGGGCAGGATTCTTCACAAATTCGCCATTTACTTGTAAAGTATTATGTGTTGACTAATCAATAGATCGCGAGGAATCGCCGTTGAAAAAAACATTAAAACTGCAGACACGATTAACGATATTTGTCTGCGTCGTCGTTTTGATTTCTTTATTGATCGCGTTTTTTATGGTCGGTTCCGAGACCGCAAGGAACATTCGGGAGCAGGAGCAGCAGATTGCCCTGCAGACGGCGGAGATGGTCGCCGAAGCTCCGATTACGGCGCAATCGCTGGAAAGCGGCGAATACGATGAGCTCCGAACATACACCGCCCGCGTTCAAAAAATCACCGAGACTGAATTCGTCGTTGTCATGGATATGAACAGCATCCGTAAAACCCACCCGGATCCGAATAAAATCGGAAAGAAATTTGCCGGCGGGGACGAAAAAGAAGTGCTGAAGGGCCGCCGCCACATTAGTACGGCAAAAGGCACGCTCGGTGAATCACTGAGGGCTTTTGTTCCCATCTATAATAAAACGGGCAGCCAGGTCGGAGCGGTAGCGGTCGGAATCACCCTTAACGAGATTGAGCAGATCACCCAGCAAAATCTCCGCCCTTTATATACGGTCATCGTCCTCAGCATCTTCGCCGGAATCATCGGAGCTGTCGTCGTGGCGAGGAAAGTAAAAACGATTATGTTCGGTATGGAACCGTATGAAATTGCAACGCTTTTGAATGAACGAAGCGCGATGCTTGAGTCGACAAAAGAAGGGATACTCGCCGTTGACCGAACAGGAAAAATCAAGCTCGCCAACGCGGAAGCGAAGCGCCTGTTTCATAAAATGGGGATCGAAGAGAATCCGATCGACCGGGATGTCACCGACATCTTGCCAAACAACCGCCTGAAACAAGTGATCGATACTCAGAAGCCCGTTCTGGACCGCGACGTTAGAATCAACGGGCTAGAACTTGTCTTTAATGAAGTTCCGATCCACTTAAAAAAGGGAAACATCGTCGGAGCGATTGCCACATTCCGCGACAAAACCGAAGTGAAGCACTTAGCTGAGCAGCTGTCCGGTGTTAAAATGTACGCAAACGCGCTCAGGGCGCAGTCGCACGAGTTTATGAACAAGCTCCACGTGATTCTCGGTCTCGTTCAATTAAAGAACTACGACGAGCTTGGAAACTATATAAAAGACATTGCGATCTATCAGCAGTCTGAAGCGAGCGAAATTATCAACCATATTAAAAACTCGGTGCTCGCCGGCTTTTTGCTCGGCAAGCAGAGCTATATCCGGGAACAGGGGGCCTCGCTGGAGGTTCATTGCAGCACGAGGATTCCGGATACAGCCAACACAGCGGTGATACACGATTTAATCACCGTTATCGGGAACCTTCTCAACAATGCCCTGGATGCCGTTTCCGCAACTGATAAGAAAAATATCTCGATTTCATTCCGCCACCATGACGGACAGCTTGATATTGAAGTCACGGATACGGGAGTCGGCATATCCAAGGAGGAACAGCAGAAAATGTTTGATCAAGGCTTTTCAACAAAGGGCTCCAACCGGGGGTTCGGGCTTTATTTCGTCGAACAAAGCCTTGAAAATTTAAATGGACATATCATCGTGACAAGCGAAAAGAATGAAGGAACGACATTCAGTCTCCGCATTCCGTATGAACCAAAGGAGGATGACCATGATTGATGTATTAATTGTTGAAGATGACCCGATGGTAAGAGAGCTGAATAAACGTTACCTCAGCCAGGTAGAGGGATTTCAGCTGAAGGGAATTGCCGCTTCTTTTCAAGAGGCTCTCACCTTCCTCAGGGAAGAGCACATCGATCTGATCCTGCTCGATATTTATATGCCGGGCAGGAACGGCGTCGAGCTGCTCACTGAGATCAGACGCCAGAATCAAGCTGTCGACGTGATCGTCATCTCAGCGGCCAGTGAAATGGATGTTGTTCAAAAAACGCTGCGGTACGGGGCTGTCGATTACTTAATCAAGCCGTTCGAATTTGAGCGGTTTCAAAGCGCCCTAACCGATTACAAACGGAAGCAGCAGCTTTATGCAAGCAACCGGAATATCAGCCAAAAAGAGCTGGATTTCGAACTTTTTCAAAAAAAACGCGCGCCCGAAAAGATGCATTTGCCAAAAGGGCTGACCAAAAGCACGCTGAATCTCATTTGGTCAAGCATCAGATCGTTTGACAGCTTGACGTTCACAACAGAAGATTTGGCCAATCACACGGAAATCTCTCAAGTTTCAATTCGCAAATACTTGAAGTTTCTGGAGGAAATCGAAGTTCTCAACGTAGAAATGGCCTACGGCACGATCGGCAGACCGGTTTTCCAATATAAATTAAATACAAATGACTTGAACGTGATTAACCAATATCTATAACATGTCCCCTCCCCGCCCGCTGCTTCCTAAAGACAGCGGGCGTTTTTTTGTGACGGTCACGCTTGACTTCTCGCATGCCGCCGTTACCGGACAAGGATTTATCGCGCTCGCTGCGCTTAGGGTTCGACCCAATCGAATCCGCTCTGTTCTTCGGCTTCGCTCAAAGCTATCAACAGCATCGGGTCCACGCTTCCCTTCTTTAAAGAAATACCAAGCGTCTGATGCTGATTTCGCCTTGCGTTTGACGATTCCCGCGCTGGCCTGATATATCGGCTTATATTAAAGGAAAACGCGAACCGAACGATAGAATAAGAGAGCGTCTGCTCTCTTATTCATTTTTTTGTTACCTTAACAAAATATAAATTTTTTTGACGCCGCCAGTGTCTTTACCACTTTTATGGTATGATGAAAAAGTCTGGTTATCAATCATTTCAGGAATTTTATTGCAGACAGGAAGCAAATCGTATACAATTTAATATTGTTTAATTTCTATATAAAACGTTTTTATTTAAAGGATGCGAAAACATTGAATAAATCAGTCATACCTTCTTTAATTACGATTGGAAACTTTGTTTCGGGCATCTCTTCAATATTGCTTGCATTCAGAGGGTATTTATTCTTAGCCATTATATTTGTTCTGATCGGCGCTATCTTGGACAGCCTTGACGGCATGGCCGCGCGCAGATTAAATGCCGTCAGCCCGTTTGGAAAAGAATTGGATTCTTTGTCTGATATTATCACTTTCGGAGTCGCCCCGGCCATCATCACCTATTCAATCGTTTTTTATGATGCACCGATCTTAGGCCTTCCTTCGACATTGTTATTCCCTGTTTGCGGAGCGCTTCGGCTGGCGCGATTTAATATTCAATCAGAGAACCAGGATTATTTTACAGGCCTTCCGATCACCGCAGCCGGAACAATTCTGGTTTGCTTAAACCTTTTATCAGAGATCCTTGGCAAAAAGCCGTACATTTTGATTATGCTGTTCCTGTCCTTTCTCATGGTCAGCAAAATCAAAGTCATCAGCCTGAAGGGGAAAAAACTATTGAAGAAAGTGAGCTAGTTTTTCATGGAGTTGGCAAAAGAATTGATTTCCCAATACGGGTATTTTGCGATATTCGGGATGCTTGTTCTCGGAATTGTAGGCCTGCCGATACCCGATGAAGTCATGATGACATTTGTCGGTTATCTGTCTTCTATTCATCTATTAAACTATGAGCTGTCTCTTTTGATCAGCTTTTCAGGTGCGGTATCAGGGATGCTCATCAGTTACTTTCTAGGGAAGAAAATCGGTAAACCGCTGCTCGATAAGTTCGGGAAATGGATCGGTCTGACGCCGAAAAGACTGGACACCGTGCACCGCTGGTTTGAAAAATACGGCCCGTGGACGATTCTTTTCGGCTACTTTGTTCCCGGAATCCGCCATGTGACATGCTATCTGTCCGGCATGAACGAGATGGACATGAAAAGGTTCCTGATTTATGCCGGATCAGGGGCTTTTATTTGGTGTCTCGTTTTTATTACGATCGGATACACAATCGGCGTGATTTAAATACCGCTTGCATCCCGTGTGATCAGTAAAGGAGTGAACAGCTTGAAAAAGCGGCTTTACCGGTTTTTGATCGAGTTGACGAATAAAAAGGGCGTGTCCCGGATGCTGAAAAAGTTTGCTCAGTCAAAGCTCAGCAAACCTCTCATCCCCTCCTATATCAAAACCTTTCATATCAATACAGAAGAGATGCAGGAAGATGTCCGCTCTTTTAACAGCCTGCACGAGCTGTTCATCAGAAAATTAAAGAGCGGTGCACGCCCCCTTCCCGCTGAACCAAACAGCCTGGTCAGCCCTGTGGACGGAGTCATCGAAGAAATGGGCGCCATCACGCGCGACAAGCAATTTACCGTCAAACAAAAGCTCTATTCCGTAGAAGAAATGATCGGGCGATCCGAGATCGTGAACCGCTATATCGGTGGAACCTATATCATCATCTATTTAAGCCCGAGGGACTACCACAGAATTCACAGCCCGGCTGACGGTACACTTGAAACGCAATATTCGCTGGGAAGCGCGTCTTACCCCGTGAATCAAATCGGTTTGACCTACGGGAAATCGCCGCTGACAAAAAACTACCGGATGATTTCCGAATTTAAGCATCAATATGGGTCCGCCCTGCTTGTGAAGGTCGGGGCGATGTATATTAACTCGATCGTGATGCTCGAGGAGTCAAAAGAATGGCGTCAAGGCGACGAAATCGCATATTTCTCTTTCGGCTCGACCGTTATCCTGCTGTTTGAAAAGGATACCTTTATTCCTGATGAGCGCCTTCACCCCTCTCTTCAAGTGAAAATGGGAGAGGCGTTAGGATCTCTTGCCAAAAGAAAATCATAATGCAAAGCCCCCGAAAACAGCTTCGGGGGTTTTTTAAATTGCTGCTTTAAAAAAGCTTTCTCCCCGGACAGGGAATTCCCTTTTTTACCTGGATACGACTCCCTAATAAACCAAAAGACCTATAAATTGATCAAAATCAAGCAGATTCCTCCTCTTTTCCCGCTCTTTTTCGCTTTAATTTAATTATCAATCGATTATTTTAATTTAAAAAACGCACAGAATTGACACTTTTCTTCTACAATTGAACACATACAAACATGGGGGTGTTTTTGATGGAAGCAGCAAAAGATTTGAAACCGATTACAAATCACGGTCATAAAGAAAATAAAAATTTTTTCCAGAAGTTGATCAATTGGAAAATCGGCGTGATTCCGTTTCCGCTATACATTGCGCTTGCGCTGATTATTTTTCTGGCAGCTTACTATAACGAATTGCCGAATGACATGCTTGGCGGTTTCGCGATCATTATGATTCTCGGTATTATTCTCGGGGATGTTGGACAGCGCATTCCGATTTTAAAAGATATCGGCGGACCTGCCATTCTCTCGCTATTTGTTCCTTCGTTTTTAGTCTTTTTCAAAGTGCTTAACCCCGCATCTATGGAAGCGGTTACGACTTTGATGAAAACGTCGAATTTTCTGTATTTTTACATCGCATGTTTAGTCGCGGGAAGTATTTTAGGAATGCATCGCACGGTTCTGATTCAAGGTTTTATGAGAATGTTCGTTCCGTTGTTGGCCGGGACGGTCGCAGCGGTTGCCGCCGGTATTCTCGTCGGTCTGTTGTTTGGCTACAGCCCTTATGAAGCTTTCTTCTTTATTATTGTACCGATTATTGCCGGAGGCATCGGCGAAGGAATCCTGCCGCTGTCACTCGCTTACTCGCAAATTTTGGGACAATCCACAGATGTATTTGTTTCACAGCTCATTCCGGCCGCTATTATCGGAAACGTCGTTGCCATCATCTCAGCCGGACTGATGAAAAAGCTTGGCGAAAAGCGGCCTGAGCTGAATGGTAACGGCAGGCTCGTCAAATCGAAAAAAGACGATGAAATTTTCAACCAAAAAGAAGAGGAGCCGAAAATCGATTTGAAATTAATGGGTGCCGGCGTTTTAATCGCATGTTCCTTCTTCATTTTCGGCGGTTTGGTCTCCAAGTTCATCGCAATTCCGGGAGCGATCCTGATGATCATCGCGGCGGCTGCCGTAAAATATGCAAAGCTTCTGCCTGCAAGCATGGAAAAAGGCGCACACCAGCTTTACAAATTCATGTCATCAAGCTTCACTTGGCCGCTGATGGTCGGGCTCGGCATTCTTTACATCCCGCTTGATGATGTGGCGTCCGTTATTTCCCTGCGCTTCATCGCCGTCTGCGCTTCAGTCGTCATTGCCATGGTGACATCAGGCTACTTTGTCGGCAAATTAATGAACATGTACCCTGTTGAATCAGCGATTGTCACCGGCTGTCACAGCGGTCTCGGCGGTACGGGGGACGTGGCTATTCTTTCGGCTTCAGGCCGGATGGGGCTGATGCCGTTTGCGCAAATCTCAACGCGTCTCGGCGGGGCAGCAACCGTCATTATGGCGACCGTTTTACTAAGGTTCTTCACCTCGTAAGGGCCGCATAAAAAAACAAAAAGGAGTCTGATCTATACGATCGGATTCCTTTTTTGTTTTCAGCGTTTCTCAACTCTGATATATTCTCTCGGTTTAAAGGGAGCTCTTTCTTTTCCCGTTAAGGACTGATCTTCCGCTCCCGTCTGAAGCGGCGTATAATCCCCGTGATATTGAGGGCCTTCGTCCGTTCCTATCCCCGGAGTCTGTTCACGCGTCATTTCCCTGTTGATCATAAACGCTCCCGCAAAAAGCGAACAAAATAAACTTAAGCTGATAAAAGCTTTCCTTCTCATCTTTCATCACCTCAAATTCATCTTGTTCAAAAAAACTTTCCATTATACAAATGCCGCATTTTTTGTTAAAATTGTTTTCAGGTTCATAAGACCGCATAAACCGCGGTTATCATGAGATCATGCAGCCGATTAAAATTTGAGTTATAATTTGTCTAGGTCACCAGTTCTAAAAAAGTACATAACGTTTGAAAATTTTAGTATGGAACAGAATGTATTTATACATGCTACCTTAAAGGGAGGTTAATATGACGGCTTTACATATTGCAATTTTATCGCCTTTTGCACTCGCCTTTTTGATTCCGCTATTGGCGAAAAACGTCAGAAAGATTCATACAGGCTGGTTTGTCCTGGTTCTTCCTGTTCTATTATTTATTTATTTTTTCCGCATGATCAAAATGACGGCGGATGGCGGAACATTAAAGGCTGTACTGGAATGGATTCCGTCCTTTGGCATTAACTTTACCGCATACGTTGACGGACTCGGATTGCTATTCGCCCTTCTGATTACAGGGATAGGGTCTTTGGTTGTCCTTTACAGCATCTATTATCTATCTAAAGAAAGAGAGCAGCTCGGACCGTTTTACGTTTATCTGCTCATGTTCATGGGGGCAATGCTCGGCGTTGTTCTCGTTGATAACGTCATTGTACTTTATTTATTTTGGGAATTGACCAGCATATCGTCTTTTTTGCTCATCGGCTATTGGTACAAGCGGGAAAAATCAAGATACGGCGCGACAAAATCGATGCTTATCACCATTTTCGGCGGTCTTTCCATGCTTGGAGGCTTCATTCTTCTTTACACGATTACGGGTTCATTCTCGATCAGAGAAATGATCAACCAAGTTGATTTAATTTCGGGCCACGGCTTTTTCATTCCGGCTCTCGTGCTGGTGTTAATCGGAGCCTTTACTAAATCTGCGCAGTTCCCTTTTTACATCTGGCTTCCAGACGCGATGGAAGCACCAACGCCTGTAAGTGCTTACCTGCACTCCGCCACGATGGTAAAAGCGGGAATTTATATCGTTGCAAGATTCACCCCTGTGTTCGCTTTTTCCGGCGAATGGTTTTGGATCGTGTCCCTCACGGGGATTGTCACGCTTTTCTGGGGTTCGTTCAACGCCGTCAAGCAGACTGATCTAAAAGCGATACTTGCCTTTTCTACGGTCAGCCAGCTCGGAATGATCATGTCGATGCTCGGCGTCGGTGCCGCAGCTTTGCACTATCAAAATTTTGAATACTATATGGTTGCAGTAATCGCCGCCGTTTTTCACTTGATCAACCACGCGACATTTAAAGGCAGCCTGTTCATGGCGGTCGGAATCATCGATCATGAAACGGGAACGAGGGATATCCGCAAGCTCGGCGGTCTGATGACGATCATGCCGATTACGTTTACGATTACGCTGATCGGCGCGTTTTCAATGGCTGGTCTGCCGCCGTTCAACGGCTTTTTGAGCAAGGAAATGTTTTTCACCAGCATGCTCAGGATTACGGATTTTAATTTGTATAACGCCGACACATGGAGTTTTGTGCTTCCTGTTCTGGCTTGGATCGGAAGCGTGTTTACGTTCATTTACTGCATGGTTCTGCTGTTTAAAACGTTCGGGGGGAAATATCAGCCTGAAAAACTTGAAAAACAAGCGCATGAGGCTCCACTCGGTATGCTGATTTCGCCGATTGTCCTCGTCTCTCTCGTGGTGATTTTTTTCTTTTTCCCGAACATTCTGTCATACAGCATCATTGAACCGGCTGCATCGTCGATTATGCCGACCCTTTTGGACGGAGACGAAAAATTCAAGGTTCATATTTACATGTGGCACGGCTTTTCATCTGAACTCTACATGACAATCGGCGTCGTTGCTCTCGGCGTTCTCGCCTATTTGACCTTGTCAAAATGGCGGAAGGTCTACGGCCTCTTCCCGGAAAAACTGACGCTCAACAAACTGTACGACAGCTCGTTGTCTGGGCTTGAAAAAGGCTCCAACAAGATTACAAGAACGTATATGACCGGGTTTCTTCGCGATTATCTCGTCTATGTTTTTGTCTTCTTTATCGTGATCATCGGCGGATCGCTCGTTGTTACCGGAGGCTTTTCATACGATGTGAAAGGCAATGCTTCAATCGGCATCTATGAGCTTGTTCTGTCAGCCGTCATGATTGCCGCAACATTTACCACCGTTTTCGCAAGATCAAGACTGACGGCGATTATCGGGCTCGGCGTCATCGGCTACACGCTTGCGCTGTTCTTCGTCATTTTCAGAGCGCCGGATCTCGCGCTGACGCAGCTGATTATCGAAACGATTTCAGTCGCATTGTTCCTGCTTTGCTTCTATCATTTGCCGAAGCTCAGATTCAAGCCGAAGTCGGCTAAGTTCAGGTTAACAAATGCGCTTGTCTCGGTCGGAGTCGGAACTGTTGTGACGCTGCTCGCACTTTCTGCAAACAGCCAGCGCTCCCTTGAAAGCATCGCATCGTATTTTATTGAAAACAGCTATAAACTCGCAGGCGGCCACAATATCGTCAACGTGATATTGGTCGACTTCAGGGGATTTGATACATTGTTTGAAATTACCGTACTTGTCATAGCCGCTTTAGGAATATACGGCATGATCAGGCTCAGAATGGGGAAAGGAGGGGAAGAGCATTGAAAAAGGTTCAGACGAATGATGTGATCCTGCAAACCGTTACAAAGATTGCATCCTTTATCATTCTGCTCTTTTCTTTCCATCTGTTTTTTGCCGGCCATAATAACCCGGGCGGCGGTTTTATCGGCGGATTGATGACGGCGTCTTCGCTCGTCCTTCTGCTGCTTGCCTATGATTTAAAAACGGTGCAGAACATTTTGCCCGTCAACTTTATCTATGTGGCGGCCGTCGGCTTATTCATTTCCGTTTCCACCGGAATCGGTTCATTTTTATTCGGCGCTCAGTTTCTTTCCCACGCGTTTGATTACTTTAACCTTCCGCTCTTGGGGAAAACGGAGCTTGCCACCGCGGTATTGTTTGATATCGGGGTTTATCTCGTAGTGGTCGGCGTGACCATGACCATTATTCAGACGATTGGGGAGAGAGAATAATGGAGATTTTAATGTCTTTTATTGTAGGAATTTTGTTTATGGCGGCGACATATCTCTTGCTTTCAAAAAGCCTTCTGAGGGTGATTATCGGAACTGCCGTTCTCAGCCATGGCGTCCACCTGCTTCTGCTGACAATGGGAGGGTTAAAAAAAGGAGCGCCCCCCATTTTAAATGAAGAGTCGTCAACCTATGTCGACCCTCTCCCTCAGGCGTTGATTTTAACGGCGATCGTCATTGCTTTCGGGGTCACCTCGTTTCTCCTGGTCATGGCTTTCCGCGCCTACCAAGAGCTGAAAATGGATGATATGGATCAAATGAGGGGAAATGATCAACATGAATAATCTTGTAATTCTGCCAATACTGATTCCTTTAATGGCCGCAGTTCTGCTCATCTTTATGAACAAGTCGATCGTGCTGATGCGTGCATTCAGCGCCATATCTTCCATTGCGGCGATCGCGGCGGCCGCTGTTCTTGTGCAGACCGTCTATACGGACGGAATCCAGACCTTATATCTCGGCGGGTGGAAGCCGCCGTTCGGGATCAGCCTTGTCGCTGATCAATTCGCCAGCCTTCTGGCGTTAACGACAGCCATTATCGGATTTCTGACGGTTCTTTATTCGTTTCGCTCCATCGGCGAAAAACGCGAGCGTTTCTTTTATTATCCCGCGGTCCAGTTCCTGCTTGCCGGAGTTAGCGGCGCTTTCTTAACCGGGGATTTGTTTAACCTGTTCGTATTTTTTGAGGTTCTCCTGATGGCTTCGTATGTGCTGATCGTCATTGGCGGCACGAAGATCCAGCTGCGGGAATCTCTGAAGTACATCGTCTTTAACATTATCTCTTCCGCCCTCTTTGTCATCGGAGTCGCTTATTTATATGCGGTGACGGGCACATTAAACATGGCGGATTTGAGCGTTCGGATCAGTGAATCGGGCCAAACCGGGCTGATCACGGTCATTGCTGTTTTATTTTTGATCGTCTTCGGTTTAAAAGGCGGCATTTTCCCGCTGTATTTCTGGATGCCTGGTTCTTATTATGCGCCGCCTGCCGCTGTGTCCGCACTGTTTGGCGCACTTCTGACCAAAGTCGGCCTATACGCGATCACAAGGGTGTTTACATTAATTTTCACCCAAGACGCGGCTTTTACTCATCAATTAATGGTCTGGCTTGCGGCCCTTACGATCATCTTCGGTGTCATCGGCTCGATCGCCTACTGGGATGTTCAAAAAATCATTATCTACAATATTGTGACTGCGGTCGGTGTGATCTTATTCGGTATCGCCGCCAATACGCCGGCTTCGATCGAAGGATCTGTCTACTATCTGATTCATGACATGATCATTAAAGGAGCGCTGTTTATGCTTGGCGGAGCGCTGTTTGCTCTGACAGGGACAAACAACCTGAAAAAAATGAGCGGCCTGATCAAAAACCATCCGGTGCTCGGCTGGATGTTTATGATTTCAGCTGTTTCATTGGCAGGGGTCCCTCCTTTCAGCGGATTCATCGGCAAGCTGAAAATTGCAGAGGGCGGCTTTCTAAGCGGTGAATTCGTGATTACGCTGCTGATGCTTTTATCCAGTCTGCTCGTCTTGTATTCCGTCATGAAAATATTTATCAACGGCTTCTGGGGGGATGAACAGGAAGATGCTCCGGCCAAAAGACCGCTAAAAGGCTATATGTATCCGGCAGCGGTACTGCTCTTTCTGTCGCTTGCCATCGGACTCGGAACCGAGCTTATCGCGCCGTATTTCCATCAGGCGGCTGATACGCTCGTCAACCCCGAAAAATATATTGAAGCCGTTTTGAAGGAGTAGATCGCATGGCATTACAAATATTGTTGAACTTTATTCTTGCGTTGTGCTGGATGTTTCTGAACAATGACTACACCGCTGCCGGGCTTGTCGTCGGTTATGTGATCGGATTATTCTCGCTCTTTCTGATGAGGCGTTTCTTCCGCCGCCGCTTTTACTTAATTAACATTTGGGCGATCATTAAACTGCTGTTTATTTTTATTAAAGAGCTCGTTCTCGCAAACGTCAGCGTATTAAAGACGATCTTATCCCCAAGGTTAAAAAATAAGCCCGGCATCTTCGCCTTCAAGACAGACCTTAAAGCGGACTGGGAAATCACGACATTGGCGAACCTGATTACGCTGACACCAGGCACATTGGTCGTCGATATCTCTGATGACCGTTCGATTCTTTATATTCATGCGGTCGATATCGATGATGCTGAGAAAGCCATCAGTGATATCCGCATTTCGTTTGAAGAGGCCATTAAGGAGGTAAGCCGCTGATGTTTGAATTTATTTTGCAATTGTCACTCGGCATTTTGGCGGTCTCCACTTTTCTGTATGTCCTGAGGGTCATTAAAGGGCCGAGCATCCCGGACAGAGTGGTGGCGCTTGATGCGATCGGCATCAACCTGATCGGAATTACGGCTCTCGTGTCCATCTTGTTAAATACGACAGCATATTTGGAGGTCATCCTCTTGATCGGTATTCTGGCCTTTATCGGCACTGTCGCATTTTCTAAATTCCTTGAGAAAGGAGAGATTATCGAAAATGATCGAAGCCGCTAAATTGCTTATCGCCGTCTTGGTCCTTCTTGGCGCACTGATATCGTTAGCCGCTTCCTTTGGAACGCTGCGGCTGCCTGACGTATACTCAAGAATCCACGCCGCTTCTAAAGGAGCGACATTGGGGATCATCAGCGTGCTGCTCGGCGTATTCTTTTACTTCTGGTTTCTGCACGGCTTCATTACGGCCAAAGTGCTGCTCGGTATCGTCTTTGTATTTCTGACGTCTCCTGTAGGCGCCCACCTGATCGCAAGAGCCGCCTATAACACCGGCGTAAAAATGGAAAAGAAAAGCGTACAGGACGATTATGAAGGCTACAGAAATTTTCTGATTAAAAAGAAGGAAGATTCCTATTTATAAAAAGAAAACTCGCCCTAAAAGGCGAGTTTTTTTGGTTTACGATGAAGGGCGGCTGATGACCGCCATCGTGCACCTGGACGTGCAAATCAGGCTGTCTTGCTCATCGCGTATTTCAATTTGAAACACCATTGTTGATTTGCCTACATGCAGAGGCGTTGCGACCGCTTTAACCGTTCCGTCTTTCACCGATTTAATATGGTTGGCGTTGATCTCAAGCCCGAAGCATGCCTGCTCTTTTGGATCGATATGCTGATATGCCCCGATGCTTGCCACCGTTTCAGCAAGCGCAACGGACGCACCTCCATGCAGATAACCGAATGGCTGACGCGTTCTTTCGTCGACAGGCATGACCGCAACACACCGCTCTTTGCTGCATTCCTTCAACTCGATTCCCAACGCTTCAAGAAGTGTATGTTTCGTTTCCATCACAATCGTCCCTTCATCAAAGTACGCCTTCAGATTTCGCGATTAAAACAGCCTCTGTCCGTGATCCTACATTCAGTTTGCTGAATACGGAAGTCAGACTGTATTCGATCGACCGCTTGCTTAAATGAAGCGCATCGGCAATTTCCTGGTTTGTATAGCCTTTTTCGACTTCTTTTAAGATCAGGCATTCCCTTTCAGTCAAAAGATCGTGCTGGGTCTGCTGGCTGTTTGACTTCGATTTTTGCTGTGTAATCAGCTGCTTGAAATAATCATAATCGACGACAATTTTATTATCCAGTACCTGATATATGTACTCTATAATCTTTTCCTTCGATTCCGTTTTGCTGATGGCGCCGTGCATGCCGGAACGAATCGCCTCTTCAAAATAATCTTCGACTTCATAGCCTGTGTAAACGATAATTTTGCATGATGAACACGTCTCAAGGATTTTCTTAGATAGGTCCATACCGTTGATTTCACCCAAATTTAAATCCATTAAGATCAGGTCATACGCAGAAAAATCATGCTTCTTGAGAAATTGTTCGCTGGCTTCAGGGCTGAGGCAATCGACAACAAAGTCCTGGTTCGTTTCAAGAATTGCCTTCGTCCCCTCCATGACAGCCGGATGATCATCGATCACAAGTAATCTTCTCATAATTTCCTCCCTTTTGCGTAACCTTGCCCTATCACCATTTTATAGAAAAAACTTGGCGGATGCCAAGCAAAAATGTTAACTAAACATTACAATTCCATTTCAATGGCGACCCTGAAGCCTTTCCCTTCTGCTGTCTGTATATCCAGACTGCCGTTCAGCGCGCGGACTCGCTCGCGAATGCCCGACAGCCCCATGCTTGCGCTGTTTTGATAAAGCTTGTCCGGATCAAAACCGATGCCGTCATCTTCATAATGAAGAACAACTTTTTCTTTTATGCAGACAAGCATAATCAAAACCTCATTAGCTTTCGAGTGTTTAACCGCATTGCTTAAAAGCTCCTGCACAATTCTGTACAAATTCAGCTGCGTGTCCAGGTCGAGCACCTTTGAGAACCTTTCCGTATTGAGGCGGATCTTATCGATCGATGAGGACTCCTGATGCTGCGCCGCCAGTTTCGAAAGGGCTTTGACCAGTCCGAGATCGTACAACAGCTGCGGCCTCAGCTCCTGACACGTTTCCCTTGTCGTCTGGATGACGGTGGACATTTGCTCATTCATATTGATGAGCCTTTGCCTGATTTGATTCGTACAGACTTTATCTTTTTCAAAATCAGCCAGAAACATCTCGCTTTGATGCTTCAAGGAAATCATGTCCTGCAGCACAGAATCATGAAGATCACGGGCCAAATCAGATCTCTGCTTCTCTTCAATCGCAAACATCAATTTATTCAGCCACGCCGGATTCGGCCCTTCTTTTTTCACATGTTCCAGATGCTCCATCAGCTCGCCGATTTTCAAGACGTTTTCCAGGGAAACACTCGTATAAAACGCCAGCGTCTCAAGCCACGAAATCTCATCGCGCGTCAGCCTAGGCGTATTTAAAACCGACAAACACAGCATGACATAAGAAGTCCCGCCCCGTTCACCGATCTTAATCAAAAATCCGCGGTCGACTTCGACGATTTTGCCGATGTCGGTGATGACCTTGGTTACTTCTTGTTCGTACGGGATCCACGGATATTCTTCGGTATCTCCCTCGAGCAAAGATATTGTCCCGTCGCTTTTAACTTTCAGAACATGGGCTTGGCTGACAATCAAAACATCGAGAATTGTTTGTTTCAATTCCAACAAAACCTGATTTAAAGATGAGTGTGTTCGAATCGTTTGTGTAAACTTAAATATACTGTCTTGGTAGTTATACTTTTCTGAAAAACGTTTCAGACGAAAGCGATAGTCAAGAATTTCTTTAAGATAGAAAACCCCTAGAATTATAAGATAGACATAAATTGCTAATCTTGCATCATAATAGTCTCCTTCTTGAAATTTCATCAGCTTTACAGTAGAAACCATGATGATGGTTGGAATGATTGCAAGCAGTCCATAATATTTTAACCTTCCTATCAAAAATTCCACGTCATACATTTTGTTTGATATAAATAGATAAACTAATGTAAAAGGAATAATTAATAGAAACGGAGCAACTACTGCTGCAGAATAGATAAAATCATCAATGACTAAGACCGGGATAACATAAAATGCAATAAAAGGAAAAACCGCAAAAAAGTTGCCAAGCATCAGCATTTTTAAAAAATATGTTTGCTCTGTATTTTTATGTTTAACCATACCGTAAACAAACACAGATATCACTAATACTAATCCCATGAAAAATGAATATAAATTAATATAAGGAATAGGTCCATTAAGTTTTTCAAAAGTACCACTAAAAATCTCAAGAACTAGATTTAAAACCGGCAGTAAATAAAAGAAAAACACCTTATTACTACATAGTTTTCTGCCTATCTCTTTAAAATATTGATATATAAAATGCAAGTAACTGATTGGAATTGATATAAAGGTTAATAAATTTACATACCTACTAAACACATTACCTCTTGAAACTCCTCCTGCACTTACATAAGCAATCGATACAGTAAGCAAAAATAGGATTAGTAAAAATGAAGATGTTTGTTTCTTTTTAGATTTTAAAATTAAAATAACACAAAGCAAGCATAACAAATAAAACACTATCGGGATTAAAACAGTAAATAAGATATCATAGCTAATGATGGTGTCTCTTGTATCAGTAGTGATGATTTGTCCGTTCCTCTCAATAGAAAGGGAACTAACATTAGCTAGTATACTATTCTTCGGCTGGTCTTTAGACGGCTTTTTATTGTTCACTTCAAGAATAATATCCCCAGCTTTTAAGCCTGTGTAATCCGCCAGTGAATCTTCTTGTATATAATCGACCACAAGTTGATTGTCTGAATTGTATTTTAAATATGCACCTACAAATAAATTGTTATAACATATATAAACTACGTAACAGCTATAGATAAAACTAAGACAGACAAGTATAACTGAAATAATTTTCAAGGAAAATTTCATTTTAAATACTTCTCCAAAAAGGAACAGGCCTTCCAATTGATGATTCTAGTAATTTAAATCCATCAATAATACTTTCTAATTGATCTATATCCACCCCTAATAGACAGGCATTCCCATTAATAACCTGTTCTAAAATTTCTGGATGTTGAACTAAAAAGCTCACGATCTCCTGCACACCCTAATCCTCCTTCCCAAACATCTTCAATACAAACGAAGTCAACTGCTGTTTTTTCAGCTCCCCCAACTCCAGCTCCTCGACTCCCTTCTTAAATTTCTGAATAGCGAGCTGATTCATAACATACATATACTGAGTGACGCCTGCTGCTTTCAATTTCTCTTTATAGCATTTTATTTCTTTATCGGCAATTTTATCCTCAGTTTCAAATGTTTTTAATAAATCAATCGACGGCTGGTTAAATTTTCTTGACAAATATAAGTACGCAAGCGTCCGCTTTTTCTTGGCGATATCGCTTTTTGAATCATAAAAAAGTGCTTTATAATCATTTTCGATTTGTGAAGCAATGCCCAGCTGATATGCGTACTTCTCCACCGCCGGGTCAAATTTGCCCGTGGCAAGCATCGCCCCAAGCACGCATGGCAGAGCCGTCAGCGCCCCGGACTTACGCTTGATCATGTCAAGGCATTCATCTTCAGTGGCAGGCCGGTTGCTGAGATCGTCATGCTGTCCCTGCATCGATTGAAGTATATATTCCATCAGTTTTTCAAAAAACACCGGTTCTTTCGACACCGAACTGATCACTTTAATGCTTATTGTATAAAGTGCAGTCGCCGCATTCATTGCGACTGAACGGTTTATTTTCATCCAAGGTTCATCGGGGCTGTCTTCATCCTCTAAATCATCGAATATATCAAACGCAAGAATCAAAAGTTCTATGCCCGCTCCAAGCGTTTCCGCCGCATCAGTGTCCGTGCCACCGAAACTTTGGTAATGATAAAAAGCAAGCTCGCTGAAATGCAACTGGTCCTTTGCATCTAGAAAAGCGTGCAGCGTCCGATTTAAGTCCGCGTTGGGAATCTCAACGTCTATAAAATGATTCATTCTTTGCTTGATTTTACTGTGATCTAGACAAAAAAGCTTAGAGATGGTGCTCCCTCCTTTCTTAATATTTTACTAAATCAAATTCCCGATTGACAGAGCAATTTTTTTATTTAACAATTATATAATAATATATCCTTTTTTTGGATTTGTTTGCAAAAAAAAAAAAGACTTGTCTGAAACAAGTCTTTTTACGAGGTTTTTAGATATGTGTACTTATCGTATTGATCAATGCTTTTGTTAATCTTGCGCAAGGAGTCCTTTGTTTCTCTGATTTCATTCTCTAGCCGCCAAAGCAGTTGTTTTAATTCTTCAATTTGTTGCTTTTCCACCGATTCCACACTCCTTTTGGAAGATCAATCAATTTGTGTATAGTGAACGAGTCATAGGTATTTGATCTGTTAATACAAGTTTAAAGGGAATTGGTCTCTTTTTCACCGAAAAGTTGCATATAAATTCATGCGTTACACCGCAAACTTTAAATAGACCATAACACCCATTCTACACGACTTACGATTAGTTCTCAATTCCTAATGAAACATAAAATTTTAGTTTGTTTTTAAAGGGATCAAATAAAGATCACTAATAAACCCCTTTAGCACCGCAAGTTCAGTTATTTTTTGTTCGTTTTGAGACATTGAGTCTAAAGTAATAACTAGCGGGGAATAGAAAAACTTGATTGTTCAAGGAACGCAGATCGGGTATGCACCACCGAAAAACACGCAATAGACCGACACGCATTTCGGCCCTTAAAAAAAACCGACCCTTCGCCTTACACCGCAAAAACCGCAATTTGACCCGTAAAAATTGAAACGAGGTGTTCATATTGCTTCCTTCTCATTGCTTTTGGATGCATCCATACCAACATATCCGCTGCCGGCAGGTCTATCCGGAAGTTGAAGCCAGCGCCTTTTCGCGTTCGGCAAAAGAAGCGGAGGGCTTGATGGCTGACGGACAAAGAATTTTAAGCAGGCTTTCAGCATCGCGTGCTTTGGCTCACCAAATCATGACGGCTGCCCAAAGCAACCAAAAAAATACCGTCCTTGCCCTGCTCAGGCAAACCGGCGTCCGCAGCCAGCTTGATGCCTCTTTCGATCCCGACGGCATCCGCATCATGCTTATCAGCCCCCGCAGCAGAATATTCCTCCTCCTGCGTTGGTCTTAGCGCAAAAAAATTCCGGTCCCTAAAAAGGAGCCGGAATTTTTTTATAAAAGTTTTTGACACCAATCAACGGCTTCAAGATAGCATTGATACGCTTCATCTTTTGTTAAGCCTTCTGTTTCTGGCGTGCTGTCTTCCCATTCGTTTCGTTCGATCGATTTTGCAAGCCGCAAGATTTTTCGATAATCGTTTTCTTTGCCGAGCAGTGCTTGTCCTACTTCGTCCGTCAGCGGCAGTTCGCTGATAACTTCCGCCAGTTCTTTGTGAAGCAGTGTATCGATAAATGAAAACATGCCTGTCAGCATATAAGAAGCCGGCTGAGGGCGATTCGTTTTTTTCGCCAGCAATTCGCAAAGCTTCGCGCGGATCAGCGAAATCTTGACGACTTCGTTCTTACTGGAGTTTTGTTTTTTCGTTAAATCCTTAAATGAGAGGATGAAGATCCACCTTTTGATTTCTTTAAATCCGAGAAGCACGATAGCCTGGCGGATGCTTTTAATCTTTTGAATCGGCCGATTGGCTGGAGAGTTCAACAGCTTCAGCAGCTGGTAGGAAAGCGACAAATCGCGTTCTATAATATTTGTGACGTTTTCAATATCAGGCTGATCTTCGCTTAATTCATGCAGCAGCTCATAGTAAGCATGGAAATGATATGTAATGTCCTGACCGTCAATCACAGCGGGCTCGCTGAAGAAATAGCCTTGAAACAGTTGAAATCCGTCTTTTACAGCCTGCTCATAATCCTTTCGCGTCTCCACTTTTTCAGCGAGGAACGTCAGACGGTGGTTCCGGCATGATCGAAGGATGCTCTGTCTTTCCTGCCGCGTCGTTTTGAAAAAATCGATCTTCAAAATATCAATGGATGCCAAAAGCTGATGGAGCAAGTCCCTCTCCACGCGATGCTTTAAACAAAAATCATCAAGGGCAATCGTGTAGCCGAGGCTTTTCAAATGCCTGCACCTTTCGATAAGCTCAGGGGTGATCGGCACATCTTCAAGGATTTCTACAACGAGCTGGTCCGGATCAAAATAAGTCGGCAGCCCTGATGCCAAAAGACCTTCGGTAAAATTCACGTAATACCTTTTGCCTTCTGTCAATTTATCGATTCCAATGTTTAAAAAGCTGTTAATCATCAATTCTGTTGTCGCTTGATCACCGTCAATACCGGAAAAAAAGTTTTTCTCGCTTTCTCTGTATAAAAGCTCGTATGCGACAACTTGTTCTTTTCTGTTGAATATTGGCTGTCTGGCAACGAATACCCTCATTCTTCTTCCCCCTAGCGACTGAGGTGCCTTCGCTTTTAAGTATATCAATTAAATGAGCAAATCCCGTCCGCTTAAAAAATCCGCCCAAATATTGAACTTAATATTGAAAAACAGATAATCCCCGAAGAAATTATCTGTTTCAATCCCCAGTTATATTAAAAACTATCGTTTACAGAGTCAACCTTGATCCAGACCTTTTTTCGCCTTGATTTTTGCTTCGTGAATTTGCTGCATCTTGTTGTTCCAGCAAGCTTCGCTTAAATCGACAGGATATTCTTCGGGCTTGCTGATCCGCTTATACTCTTCCCAAAGCAAACTGAGATTTTCTTGAACATACCGCTTAATATCCTGAATGCTCGGATTCTCATAAACAAGCTCGCCTTTTTCAAAGATCGGCTGGTGAAGGTCTTTCGCATCAAAATTCGTCACAAACTTGCTGATAAACGTATGAACGGGGTGAAACATCTTCAGCCGCTCCTGTTCATTGACCTTTTCATAGTCCAAAGCGATATAATCGCCTTCTGAATGATGGTTCAGCTGATTGATGATTCTGTACACCTTTTTCAAGCCTGGAGTCGTCACTTTTTCCGGATTCGAAGAAATTTTAATCGTGTCTGCCATCTTTCCGTCTTCTTCGATGGAAACGAGTTTGTAAACCGCGCCGAGAGCCGGCTGATCATAAGCGGTAATCAGCTTTGTGCCGACGCCCCAGACGTCGATTTTTGCGCCCTGGGCTTTCAGGTTCATAATCGTATACTCATCAAGATCGCTTGAGGCGACGACTTTTGTATCTGTAAAACCGGCTTCATCCAGCATGGCTCTCGCTTTCTTGGACAAATAGGCGAGGTCTCCGCTGTCCAGGCGGATTCCCGAAAATTCAATTTGATCACCGAATTCCTTCGCCACTTTGATTGCATTTGGAATGCCGGAACGCACCGTATCATATGTATCGACCAAAAAGACACATTTTTTATGGGTTTCCGCATATTTTTTAAATGCCGTGTATTCGTCGCGGTAGGCTTGAACAAGCGCATGGGCGTGCGTGCCCGATACCGGAATGTCAAAACGCTTGCCGGCGCGGACATTGCTTGTCGCATCGAACCCGCCGATAATCGCGGCCCTTGCTCCCCACATCGCCGCGTCCATTTCATGCGCGCGCCTTGTTCCAAATTCGAGCGCCGTCTCATCTCCGATCACACTTTTGATTCTCGCGGCTTTTGTCGCGATCAATGTTTGGTAATTCACAATGTTGAGCAGAGCCGTTTCAATCAGCTGCGCTTCGGCCAAAGGCGCTTCGATCCTCATGATCGGTTCGTTTCCAAACACGATTTCGCCTTCCTGCATGGAATAAAGCGAACCGGTGAATCTCATATCTTTTAAAAAGCTGAGAAACTCATCTTTGAAGCCCAGCTCTTCTTTTAAATAAACTAAATCGCTTTCAGTAAATCTGAAATCCCGCAAAAACTCAATCGCTTTTTCAAGACCGGCAAAAACGGCAAAACCGCTGTCAAAAGGGAGCTTTCTGAAAAACAGTTCAAAAACGGCTTTCTTTTGATCAATGCCGTCGCGCCAATACGTTTCCGCCATATTAATTTGATATAGGTCTGTGTGTAGTGCTAGACTGTCGTCTGTAAAACGGTGTTCCAACCTTCATTTCTCCTTCCTCAATCTGACACTGAGGCTCCCAGGGTGTTTGCAAAATGAGAAAGAGCCCAGTCGTGCCCGTCCGGGTTAAAGCTAGCCACTGCGTTTTGATGAATGACAAGATTAAACCCTTTATTATAAGCGTCTACTGCGGTATGGAGCACGCATATATCTGTGCATACGCCAACGAGGTGCAGTTCTTTAATATCCCTTTCACGAAGCTTCAGCTCGAGGTTTGTCCCGGCAAAAGCAGAGTACCTTGTTTTTTCCATGTAATAGACATTCTGATCATGTTCGTGTTTTCGATAAAGCGCTTCAAGCCTTCCGTATAAATCCTGTCCTGATGTACCTTTTATATTATGTGGAGGAAACAAACGGGTTTCCGGATGATGCGAATCGCCGGCCTCGTGTGAATCGACTGCAAATACGACGTAATCGCCGTTTTGAATAAACGTTTCCGCGAGACGCGTCACGGCGTCTTCGATTTCCCGGCCTGGTTCTCCGCACGTCAGCTTTCCGTCAGCTGCGACAAAGTCATTTGTATAATCTATACATATAAGAGCTTTTTTCATTGCCGCCCTCCCCGCCTTTTGTATGATAGGTAACATTATAACTTATCTAAACGGACAAGTGAATGGCGAATCAAGCGGATATGGCTGCAAAGCCGCGCCAGCAGCGGTTTTTTTCTTTTTCAGAAAAAAACAAAAACCGCGGGTTTTCGCACGCCCTGTGGAAAACCCGTGCCTCATCTCTTGTTTAAAACCGACTGCTCAAAGATGTCGTCCTGAACATAAATCGATTCTTTCTCTACAGCCTCACGCGCTGCGAGGACAAGTCCAAGGGGAGTATCCGATTGCTGGTCGGACACGATGGAAAAAGGAACACCTTGTTTATTGGACTCCTTGATGTAAGGAGATAAATGAGAGTAGTCGATTTCACCGTTCAGCAATAATGTCGCATCCGCTTTTGAGCCAAGCGCATCGATGACTTCGCGGTATGCCTGCGGACGCAGCACTTGTCCTTTCGTCAATGCGATGATAACCCGTTCCCTCAGCGAGCCTAAAAACAGTCTGCGTTCATCCGGCTTCGTTTCGCGTGGTCCATACATTCCCTGCTGTAAATATTGATCCATTGATTGGTCGCTCACGTCTTAGACCCTCCAGTTTATCTTGCTGGCAGCTTGTTTTAAGCTGCGTTTTTTTATCAGTATGCCCATGAAAACAGCGGGCATGAGCCCGGGCTACATTTCGGTCACCCATTGTACAATCTTTTTGGACAGCTCCTCGGCCGCATCCGCTTCAGCCACTTTCGACAATGACCGGTCAAGCTTTTCGGCGAGCTCTGCTTTTTCTTCCTCATAAGAAATCAGCTTACTCCACTCCAGTTGCGGCACAGCCACAAGCGTATGAAATTCCTTTTTATTTTCATGGAGGTAAACGTCTGTGATCATCTGATCTTTGTTCAAGATGTTTGCCTTCCTTATTTTCATCTTTGTCACCTGCCTTATCTATCTTTTTTCCCATTATACTATAAAAAAGAAACAGCCTCTTTAAAAGAGACTGTCACAGGTTCAATGACTTGAAACCGTCGATCACATCCGCATCTGTGAAGGATGTTTTATTGCTATTGTTTTGAATCAAACCGTAGTCCCCTGTTAAAAATGTACCCGCTCCTCCTCCGGAAACATCCGTGCACTTCGGGGAAATGGCAAACACATCTCCAAAGAAGGCTGCGCTGTCATCAACGACTTGCCTGATAAAAATCGGTCCGACGATCGCCGGCATCTTCACACCTCCGCCATTCAATTTATTAGCATCATATGTGAAAATGGGCAAAACGTTCAGACTTCAGCATTTTCCGCCGTTTCTTTTTTATACCTCTGCCTTAAACGGACAAGGCGGACGATATTCAATGTAAAAGCCTTGAGCAGGGCATAAGCCGGAACGGCCAGGATCATGCCGAGAATGCCTCCGAAGCTTCCGGCGCCGATTAATAAAAGGATGATCGTCAGCGGATGCGTATTCAGGCGGCGGCCGATAATCAGCGGCGACAGCAGATTTCCGTCAGTCTGCTGAACGGCAACGACGATGATCAGCGCGATGAGTGCTTTCGTCGGCGAGTCGAGAAAAGCGATAATGACAGCCGGTGTCGCTCCAAGAAACGGTCCGACATATGGAATAATATTCGTCACGGCAATAATCACGCCGAGAATCAGCGCGTATTTCACACCGGCGATCCAAAAACCGATGAAGCACGCCGTTCCGACAAACATACAAACGATCAACTGTCCTTGAATGTAAGCCGCCAGCGTCTCATACAAATCCTTAAAAATTTTCAGTCCTTCATTTTTGTACTTGTCAGGCAGAATCTTGACAGCCAAATTCGGGAAACGGTTGCCGTCCTTCAGCATATAAAACAGGATGAACGGCACGGTAACAGCCGTGATCGCAATGTTGGTCACAACACCGAATACAGAAGACAGGCTCCCTGTAATATTCTCAGGCAGGCTCGTCAGATATTCGCCGATTGAGCTTTCGATTTTGGCAACCGATACGAAGTCCTGATTCATCATCCAAGTGAACCACTGCGAATTCGACATTTGCTTAATGAAAATCTGGATCTGTTTCACATAGGACGGGATGCTGTTAAACAGATCGGTCACCTGCTTTGTAAACACAGGACCGACAGCTGACAGCACAAACACGATCAATGCCACAAACGCCAAATAGATCAGCAGAATGGACAGCGTTCTCGGCAGCTTTTTCTCAAGAAACCGCACGATCGGATTGAATATAAAATACAAGATTCCCGCAATTAAAATCGGAGTAAATAAAGTCGATGCAAATACAATGATCGGTTCGAAAAGAAAAGACACTTTTGTCGACACATAAATAATAAGAAGAACCAATAAAATTTGCAGCGTCCAAAAATGGGTTTTTGATTTAAACAAGCTTTGTTTCCTCCCGGCTTTTTTCATTAATCTAAAAACTACTATTCCCACTAACGTCTGTCAACTGTTTTCCTTCCATTCATACGAAAAAGCTTTGACAGGGTTTCATTTCAACACCTTTTTGAGCAAAAAAGATTGACAGCTTCATCCGTTGTAAATACAATAATTACAACGGAAGGGTGATTTGATGAAGATCAGCAGCAGATTTACGATAGCCGTACATATGTTATCCTTGATGCAAGTCCGAAGCGACCATTTGACATCAGAGCAAATCGCAGACAGCGTCAATACCAATCCGGTCATCATCCGCCAAATCAGCAGATTGCTGAAAAAAGCGGGCTTGATTGAAGTAAAGCGCGGCACAGGCGGCGCGCACTTATTACGGGATGCCGGCGCCATTTCTTTGTATGATGTCTATAAAGCCGTCGAAGTTGTCGGTGAAGGCGAACTGTTTCACACTCACGAAAATCCCAATCCTGATTGCTGGGTCGGTGCGAATATCCACCAGGTTCTTGAGCTTATTTTATTAAAAGCGCAAACAGCCATGGAGACTATACTCAAAGAAATTTCTATAAAAGAATTGACTGATCTGATTATCCAAAAAAAGAATGCTTCTCAATGAGGCATGATTTTTTCCGCCTTGTTGTAACACCCACGCTTACAACGGGCGTCTGGCATTATATTTTTTCGCCTCGTTGTAATATTGTTCATTACAACGGTGGGTACCATGTGATCAACACAGACGAATTCGGATTTCCAGCACATTAAGGGAGGACTTAACATGACGAATCATATAAAAGAAATCAACTGGGAGCAAAACACCAACTCTTACATTCAGCTCATACCGAATATTGAGTACACAAAAGTGAAAGACACTTCTTTGACATTACATTTGCTGGCGCGCCGCAATCCAATGGATGCGTTATTTAACCGGGAAGGCAATCAAGAAACATACCCGCTGATTATTTATCTGCAAGGGTGCGGATGGGGGTGGACAAAACAGGATACATCCGCCTTTATCCCCCAGCTGGTTCCATTTGTCGAGCAAGGCTATGTCGTGGCAAGCGTTCAATACAGAGGCAGCGGAGAGGCGGTGTTTCCGGCTCAGCTTCATGATGTGAAAACAGCTGTCCGCTTTTTAAAAGCAAATGCCGAGTGCTATAACATCGATCCTGATAGAGTGGGAGTCTGGGGGGATTCTTCAGGCGGCCATTTGGCTCTTTTGCTTGGATTGACCGAAGGAATTGAAGAATTAGAAGGCCAGGACGAATACCGTCATGTATCGAGCAAAGTCGATGCGGTTGCGGACTGGTTCGGCCCGGTTGATCTTCTGTCCATGAGCAAGTATCCGTCCATCTTCGACCATGATTCACCCAATTCACCGGAATCCAAGCTGATCGGCGGACCTGTTCAAGAAAACAGAGAACAGGCGAAACAAGCGAGTCCGATAAGCTATGTTCACAGGGACGCGCCCCCCATTCTGATCATGCACGGGGATCAGGACGATGTCGTCCCTTATGAACAAAGCGTCCAATTGTTTGAAGCCTTAATAAAAGAGGGCCATGATGCCCTTATGTATAAAATAAACGGGGCCGGACATAACGGTTTTACCCAGGCTCATACCCTTGACATTGTCAAATCGTTCTTCCGCAAACATTTAAAGCCTGGAAAAGCATGAACATTGAAGGCCGGATATCCGGCCTTTCAGTGTATATTCCTATCTTTTATGAATATTTTCTAAATTTTTTTCAGTATATCGGTATAAAGTTCACCTTCAGAAAATAAGATGAAAACGCTTACAACAAAACCATGAGGTGAACAACGATGAAAAAACTGGTACTGCTCATGCTTGTTTTGCTGGTCGTGTATCCGCATGTATCGAAAGCGGGAGGATTTAAAGGAGGAGGAGGCGATCCGGGCCACTGGTTCGCGGGAGACCCTGTTGAACATCCTGATCCCGCAAAACCGCCGATTGTATTTGTCCATGGATTAAACGGCTCTTCAAGCGCTTGGTTTGACGAAAATGACATGGCGGAGCAGGCGTGGAAAAACGGATATGATGCGGCTTTTATCGATCTCCACCCCGATAAAGACATGCAGGATAACGGAGCGATGCTGGCCGCGAAACTGCGCGAAATCTACCAGCATTTCGGCCGCAAGGTCATTCTCGTTTCCTACAGCAAAGGCGGAATTGACAGTCAGTCGGCGCTGATTCATCACAACGCATACCATTATGTCGAGCGCTTGATTACGCTCGGAACCCCCCATCACGGTTCGCAGCTGGCAGACCTTGCCTACAGCAGCTGGGCAGGATGGCTCGCCGATATTTTAGGCCAGAAAAATGACGCCGTTTACTCTCTCCAAACAGGGTTTATGAAATCGTTCCGCGATCAGACCGACAATCATCCCAATCGATCGAAAACCAAATATTTCACCTTGGCAGGCAATAAAATCGGCGGGTTCGGCAGCGTTTTATTTTTTGGAGGCGTCTATTTAAACATGTTTGGCGAAAATGACGGAGCCGTCACCGAAAAAAATGCGAGACTCCCTTACGCCACAAACCTGAATACAGGGAAGTGGGATCACTTCTCGATTATTAAAGGAAACCTCACATTTCCTGTATTTATGCCTTTATTGACGGTTCAGGCATATGCAAATGAAACAGCGGCCATCAAGGAAAACCTATCGTACCCTTTCATCAGAGGAGGGGAAAATCATGGATTGAGAGAAGAGGAATTCGCCGTTGAAAAAGGCGTCAAGGAAATAACCGTTCACTGGCTGAGCAATCATTCCTCGGGAAATATCAAATTGACAGATCCGCACGGCAAACCGCTCAAAGATTTTTCAAAAGCAAAGACGGCGGATGTTTTTGAAGGGGGATTCGTCCATTCCGCTGCCATTAAAAATCCGGCAGCAGGTACATGGAAGATCGCATCATCTGTCAAACAAAAAGAGGCGTTTTTGTTCATTGTGACGTTCGATTCTCCTCTGAACCAGCAAATTAAAAACGCAGTCACCAGAGAATCGGCAAATCTTGCGAATGTTAAGGCGTCCGTTCGTTCTATCCGCTATGAAAACGGAAAACAGGCCGAGAAAAAGTCGCTGAAACCAGCTTCCATCAATGCGCTGCAAAACAGCCTGTCATTCAAAAAAGCGGGCTTGTATTCGGTGACGATCGACCTTTCAGGAAAAACGGCAGACAACTCGCCGTTTAACAGGACGATCATCCGCTCTATTTATGTAAATGACAAAGGGGAGAAGTTTGAAAACAGCCCTTTGTCCGATTAAACCGTTCTTTTCATGGGAGATAAAGATTCATCGACCATGCGGTCAAGTTTTCTGATCTTTTCAAGCGCCAGCTTATGATCGATTTTGCGGTAATGGTGGTTTCCGCCCGGCTCTTCATCCAGCTCATCCGCTTTTTTGACGATTTCCTGCAGCTTGTTTTTATCGAGGTCCCCTTCTGGCAAATAGGAATCCGTATGAAGCAAAATCGCCAAAGCAATCTCTTTTGCCGCTTTCCGATCTTCGCCGAGGCGGATCAGCAGCTTGTGAGCGCGCTCGGCACCCTTTATCGCGTGAATGTCGTTTTGCTTGTATTTTTCATAATCCCATTCCCCGTCGGTATACCATTCATAATGACCGATATCGTGCAGCAAAGCCGCTTTTGTCGCGATATCAGGGTCTACTCCCGCTCGCACCGCCAGGCGGTATGCGTGGTAAGCGCAGGCTACGGCATGAGCTACACCGGAGCGTGTTAAATATTTTTGTGCGATTGGATGGGTGAATACATCCACTAATGTTACGTTTCTCATGTAAACCCCTCCTTTATATATTTTTAGAATCCTAACATATTTTCATGTAAATCTCAATTGATCTGACACATCATATTTAAAATTCCGCTATATGAGCCTGCGCCATAATAAAATAAAAACAAGCACAATCGATTTGATGTGCTTGTTTTTTTATTTTTCACAAAAACTCTTTAATGTCATACACTCTGCCGTTTTCAAAGTCGGTCTCAAGCAGATCGAGCAGAACGCCGGCGACGTAAGGCGTTCTGCTCAGCTTTCCTTCTGTTTGATAGGTTTTGAATCGTTCAATTTCATGAAAGTCTTTTTTCGATGATGAACGTATTACCTCTTGCATGCCGGTATCCATGATCCCCGGCGAGAAAGAAATCATTTTCACCGGATCAGATTGATCTTCCTGTTCAAAGCCGAATGTTTTCGTGAACATATCGAGCCCCGCTTTTGAACTGCAGTAGGCGCTCCATCCTTTATAAGGGTTTTTGGCCGCACCTGATGATATATTGACAATCGATTTTTTGCCTTTGTATGGCTTGAGCCATTTGGTAAACAGCTGGCTGAGAATCACCGGAGCTAACAAATTCAAGTCATAATGCAGCCTCAGCTCTTCCGGTTCAGCTTCACCGGCGCGCTTGATCGGCGTCACCATACCCGCATTGTTGATCAAGGTGATCGAAGTAAAATCGCGGGCTTGGACAGATTCTGTCAATTGCCGAAACCACTTTTCTGTTTCGGCGAGCTGTGTCAGATCAGCCTCATGCCGGATCAGCCTCTCATGACTGACTTCAGACTTGGTCCTTGAGACAGCGTGAACAATATGGCCTTTTTGCAAAAGCCCTTCGGCAATCGCGGCGCCAAGCCCTTTTGACGCTCCGGTAACAATGGATAAATGCATACGGCGTCCCTCCTTATCCATTATTGTACTGATTCATCAGCCTGCTTCTCAAGTGCAGCGGTTTTCTGTTCCGGAAGAAACGCGGCGAGCACGTAAAAAACCGCTGTCAGTAAACTGAACCATTCGAACACAATCAGCTGGAGAGCTGCCCCAAAAACAAGCAGACCTTGCGTCCATGAACCGCATTTCCCTTTTAAAATGCGAATCAAAGCAAAGATCATGATGGCGAGTGCCACACCCGAGCCTAACAAGCCATAACCGTAGTGGACAAAGTCCGCCATTGCCTGATCGTGTCCCTCCCTCATCGATGGGTATATCAGTAAAATGATGCCTAATGTGCAGATGACCACAATGTAATAGAAAATGGATTCTAATATGAGCAGCCCGTGTACTGCCACAAGCATTAATAACCAAATCGACGCCAATGCAAAAGCTAACCATGCAGATAGCACCTTATAGAACCTCGGATTTTTCATTGTTGAGCGCTCCTATTTTTTCTGCTGCCCGCTGACTTTCGGAATCAAAAAGAACAGACCTGCGATGCATAAGAGGATCAGCAGACCGTATAAGATGGGCAGGAAGATGGATTGCCGGCTTTCCGCAGCGTCATCTTCCCGTCCCGATAAGGACGGATTTGCCGAGAATGACAGGTCAAGCTGCTTCAGCTTTGACGCCACGGAATTGCTTTCATTCGTGAAGCTTCCGGACAGGCTTTTCAGCTTTTCGATGGCATCTTCTTTTTTCGAATCTGTAAATGAGAATTCCTTCAGTTCTTCTGGAATTGATATTTCTTCCTTGTATTCCGTCTCTTCTTCCTGAAGATAGTCCGTCTCGATTTTAATATCCTGCTTTTCATACTCGTTTGGCTTTACATCGACTTTATCGGTTTCCTCCGCCTTCACGAACGGAGTGAAAAGAAAGAAGGAGAGCATGACTGCCATGATCCCCTTCTTTCCCCATTTCGCATTAAGCATCATGGTCAGTCTCGCTTTCTTCTGTTCTTGATTTTGCAAAATCGATAATAAAAGGAACAGCAATCGCGATGATCGTGATTAAAATTAATGCACCGATTCCGAGTGCAAACTGGCTTCCAGTTCCGTACTGAATCGACATATATACGGTTGATACCGGATTGTTAAAGCTGAAGTTCGGCATCGCCAAGTCAAGCAGCGGCGCTACATAGAACAGCACCATAGCGGCTGTTGCGATTCCGCCTGCGATCGATCCCAGCATAAACGCCGTCCGGATGATGGCTGAACTTGCGACCAGCAGCAAGATCGTAAAGACCGACCACATGACGGCCTGATCGTCTGCGAGTGAGTAAATGTTCAAACCGAACAGACTGATCATCAGTCCGACAATAATATTCAAAATGCCAAACAGCGCGCCTCTGACTAAGAGCGGAGCATTTTGATAATGGTGGCTGAAATATCCGATCAGCAAGCTGGAAAGCATCACAATCACGAGAATGACGACCGGCGGTACGTTTTGCGCTTTCGACTCTGGAACATCCCCGCTGATTTTCACCGGACTTGCCAGATGATCGTATACATATCCGTCGTTTCCTCCGAACGCATTGCCGAGAATGCCGTACACGTCTCCGCGGATCAGCTTTGTCGTCGCGACATTTTGGCCCCAGTTTGAATTCAGGGTATCCGCTTTTTTCTGAACATCGTTCACACTTTCCTGAATATTGCCCGTGTACTCGATGACGCCTGATTGCGTTTCCGACAAGGAACCGAGCATGTTAGACAGCTGCAAAATGTCATTTCCGAGCGTATCCTGCATGCTGATGACCATCGTTCCATCTGTCGCGTCTCCCTGCATGACCGCCGTTCCGGCGCCTTCCGGATTGCGCAGCTGTTCAGATACGGCATTTGCTCGTTCTGAAATCGTGCTGAGTTCATTCAGCACGTCAGTCTGCTTCTCACTAATGAAATCGCCGTAGCTTTTGACGAAATCGGTCATGTCTGTTGTGTAAGCTTCAACATCTTCGCTAGTGGCTAGCATGTTGTTTTTTAGGTTTTCCCATTTTGTGTTTTCGTCTTCATCGACTCTGAGGACGGTATCAACTTTATCTTTGCTATTTTGGAGCATTCCTTCTTCAAGCGATGAACTCGCTTTGAATTTCCCTGTTACTGTAGCATGATAGACTGATAATAGATTATAGTAATCCATTAATTGATTAATGTCTCTATTAACAAAATCCTGATTTTCAAAAACCTTTTTCACTTCAGGGCTAATATCATAATCCTTCAACTCATTTTCGAGCTCCATTATATTATTACATATATTCTTAAAATTGTTGTCTCTTTCCTCTTCAAACTTTTTATTCAGCTTATCTACAGTATTATTTAATTCATCAATTTTATCATTTAGTTTCGTTACTTTTTCATCTAAATTATCAATTTTTTTCTTAAGTTCTTCATTATGCTCTTTTGTTTTTTGATCAATGTTTGACTTTACATCTGCAATGTTTACAGAAATGTTATTTAACTCTTTTTTTAACTCTTCAAGATTATTACCGTCTTGTTCATCAGGATGTTCTCCTGCAGAAGGTGGATCTTCATTATTTGTATCATCAACATTATTTTCGTCTGTTTGATCTGTATTTACGGGATCCGAAGTATTGTCTCCAGACTCCCCGGATGAAGGTTCCGGATCTTCTTTATTTGGAGTTTGAATGTTATTAGACAATTCCCCTAATTCTTTTGAAATTTTCTCAAGCTCGGCTGTTTCATCGTCTAAATTTATTTCGATATTCTTACTATCGTCATCTTCACCGGAATCATCTTTTCCATCATCTCCAGGGTCTTCATCTTTTGGCGTTTCTTTATTGTCAGATTTAAACAATTCCGCACGATACTTTAACATGTCAGAATTAGATTCAATATTATTTATTGTCACTTGTCTAGCTTCTCTTTTATAGTTAGAAATCAGTTCACTCTGTAAAGTGCTTATCTTACCAAGTTGATTCTGTGGAACCCGATTATATCGGTATTCTTGCAAATTATCATTCGAATTCACAGCTAATCCAAACTGATTCTGTAAAGTTCCAAATGCCGTCGTCATTCCGTTCATTTTATCACTGAAGCGATTAGCAACGATGGACTGCTTTTCCTTAATCACCGTAAGGCCGTCTTGGATCTGGCCTTCACTGTCCGCTTGTGCAGCTTGAAGCAGTTCCGACTGCTTTTCTTGATATTGTTTGTACTGATTGACGTTGTCGACGAAGCTGTCCAATTGTTTTTTGGATTCTTCTACGCCTGCGTTGCGCTCTTTTGATGTGCCTTCTGTTTCATTGATCGATTCTTTTAGCCTGTCGATCATCTCTTTTTGTCTTTCTACTTCGCCCGCTAAATTGTTGGAGCTCGGCTTGTAAAAATTGTACATCGCGTTTTGGAACTCTGATTCTTTGTTTACGATGCTGTCAAACTCTTTTCTGACCTTTTTGACTCCCTGTTTGACAAAGCGCCAATACAGGGAAGACATTTTTTTGCTCACCGTTTTTTGCGCGTCTTGAAGTTCGCGCTGGACTTTTTCCTTGTTGACGGCGTCAAGCTGGTCCTGAATTTTAAATTCCAGCTCCGCTTTTTGTGGACGCTCATGGTTGTAGCTTAAAATGTTTTGCGAAAAGTCCGACGGAATGTAGACAATCGCATCGTATTGCTTCTCCGAAAGTCCGCTTTCTGCTGCGCTCCGGTTGACGACCGTCCATTTATAGTCCGGACGGTCAACCAGGGAAGCCGAGATTTCGTTCCCCAGCAGCGCATCTTCATCAACGGTTCCGTCATCTTTCAAAATGCCGGTATCTTCATTGACGACAGCGATTTCCCTTGTCGCGTTCGATACCTTTTTCGTCGGGTTCTCACCGATGAAATGAAAGAACAAGACGGGCAGCAAGATGATCGTGACGAAGGCGCTGATAATTTTCAGCGTGCTTTTTTGTTGTTCCGTCATTTCGTTTTCTTCCTTTCTACGGCACATAAAGGAATTTGAATTTTCCTCTCTTTGCCGTTTTCAACGATATAGCCAAAGCCCGGGAGAATTTCCGGCTCCTGGCGTTCATATGGGAGCTGAATCAAATTCTGCTCGGATTTTTTCATCAATAGCATGGCGTGTCTGACCTGCTTGACTTCGCTTGTCAGCGAATCATAGCCTTTTGTGAACTCGCTGTGATTTCCGGAAGGTATAAAGTGGAAGCCTAAATGGGCGTATGACTTCATAAACATTGCCATTTTATCCTGAATAGATGCGTCGATCGTCTGCTGGAACCGTGAAAGTCCGTCGACGATAAAGACCATCGGTGAAAAATCAAGGTTGGCGATTTCGCCTTGTTTAACGGCTTCCAAATACATCGCTTCTCTTGTCCGGCAAATTTCTTCCGTCTCAGCCAGCCAGAGCATAATGTCGTCTTTTGTTTCAAGGTAGCTGATTTGATCCTCTGTCGCATATTGAGAAAGCCCTCTGTCTATCGAATCAAACACGGCAATTTTTTTCGTGTCATGGTCAAGCAGGTGCTCGAGCATGATCTTGATGACGTTTGTTTTTCCGCGCTGCGTCTGACCCATGATGAGGCAGTGCTTATTTTTCTCAAGGTTAAAGTATACCGGTTCGACAGATTCTTCATCGAGTCCCATTGGAATAAGGCCTCTTTCAGGCTGAAGCGGATAATCTCTCACAAACTGCGTAACGGAAAGCTCCAGCGGCAGCATCGGCACAGGCGCCGGCTTTCTCATGCCTTCCGACCGTTCTGCGATCGCCTGAATGTCGGATTTGATCCGTTCAAACAGCTCGATATCATTGTCCGCTTCCACAGGCATAAACATTTGTGCGAAGTATTGGTTTTCTTTATTGATAATGACGCGTCCAGGGATCGGTTCAAGGCTGAATTCCGGCCTTCCGATGATCGAATATGCTTCAGACTGATCCATCAGGTAGTGGACAACCCTCGTTTTCAGGTTGTTCAAGAGCGACTGTCTGATCGCATTGACCCTTGTCGCGGTCAGGATTAAATAAATTCCAAGCGACTGGCCGTCGCGTGAAAACTGGATAAATTCGCTTTCAAGTTCATGCATTTCGTCTTTAATGATGTCAAAGTTGTCGACCGTTATGAAAATAAACGGCAGCTTTTCCTTATTCAGCGCATTGTACATCTTGATATGGCTGATTTCTTTTGCGCGGAAAAGATTTTTCCGGTGCTCGATTTCCGCCTTGATCCGGACCATGAATTTCTCGATTTTTCTCGTTTGGTCCATCAAGAAATAATCCGCGGTATGCGGAAGCCTTGCAAGCGGAAGCAGCGTTCCGTTGCCAAAGTCGAAAATGTAGTAATGCAATTCTTCCGGTGTATATTGTTCGGCAAAGCTCATCATGAACGTCGTAGCGGTCAGGGATTTTCCGTAGCCTGACGATCCGACGATGCCGATATTGCCGTCATCCATCATGCGATAGCTGATCGGCTCCTGGCTTTGCTTTTCAGGTTCATCGATATAAGCAAAGTTAAAGGCATCCGCTTCCTCAGACGGGTAGCGCGTTTTAGGTATGCGCTCTTCAAGCGGCGGCAACCAAGGGCTCGGAAGCTTCTCGATTCCCATTTCCTCTTGAATCCGTTCAATTTGTTCGACGACTGCGGAAATTTCCGTTACGGCCTCTTTTTTCGCAGTATGATCGGCGTCAACGTCTGACAAAGGAATTAAACCGGTGTCTGTGACGATCGCCACTTCATCCTCTGTGCCGTAGCCGTCCTCCATGTAAGGGGCGCCGCTCCATGCAGACTGGAACAGTTCATACACCTCATTGTTGCCGACTTGCAAATAACCGCGGCCCGTTACCGTGATGGTAGCCGCATCCCCATTTTTAAGGATTTCTTTACTATCATTCGCATCCTGAACCTTCAAGGCGACCTTGAATCTGGAGTTGCTCCAAATCTGGTCGTCGATGATGCCGCCCGGTTTTTGCGTCGCCAAGATTAAGTGCACCCCGAGACTTCGGCCGATCCTTGCCGCGCTGACAAGCTCGCGGATAAATTCCGGTTCTTCGCTTTTCAGCTCGGCAAATTCGTCTGAAATTAAGAAAAGGTGCGGCATCGCCGTTTTCGCTTTTTTCTGTTTGTAAAGCTTTGTATAGTCATTGATATGGTTGACTTTATACTGATCAAAGAGCCGCTGCCTTTTCTTCAGCTCACTCTTAATGGACGCCAGCGCCCTGTTGCTGAAGTTCTTGCTGCCTTCAATGTTAGTAATCGTTCCGAGCAAATGCGGGATGTTCCGGAACGGCTGCGCCATTCCGCCCCCTTTGTAGTCGATTAACAAAAATGCGACTTCATGCGGGTGGAAGTGAACGGCCAAAGACAAAATATAAGTCTGCAAAAATTCACTTTTACCCGAACCGGTCGTTCCGGCAAGCAGCCCGTGGGGGCCGTGGGCTTTTTCGTGAAGATTTAAATGAACAATGTCGTCTTTTCCTTTATAGCCGATCGGTACGGCCAAAGATTTGGCCGATTCGCTTGTCAACCATTTTTGGCCAATACCGATGTCATCGACTTCCTTCACTTGGAACAGTTCGAGAAACGATACGGTATCAGGAATCGAATTCGTCATGCCCGTCTGGTGGTCAAGCGTTCTCAGCGTCCGGGAAAACAGTTCGTTGTCTTCTCTGTTGTGGTGATCCAGCTGAAACGGGATCTGGACGGCTTTCTTTTGCTTGATCAAAATGTCGCCTTCCTGTTCAGTAATATAACGAACAAGAGTATGAATGTTTTCGGACAGGCTTTCTTTCGTCTCTGCCGCCACGATTGTCGACACTCCGAGGTTTTTCTGCTTGCCTTCCAAATATTCTAAAATGACGTGTTCCGCGATGAGCTGCTGATTTGTGATGATAAACACAAAGTGCGGCTTATACAAAGTTTTCTTTTTGTTTTCATCTAAATCCCGTTCTCTCAAAATTTCATATATGCTTGAAAGGAGCTGATCTCTTGTCTGTTCGTTGTAAATAAACCCTTTCGCATAAATATGAGGCATCTGAAAATGCGGAAGCCACTTCATCCATTCCCATTCTTGATACTCGGCTTCGTCAAAAATAAAGATAAAGCGCAAATCATGATAGCTGTGGAAAAATGCGAGCTGGCCGACAAGCTGATGAATTTCATTTTTGACGACGGACAATTTTCCGACGACGCCCATCGGGCCTTCAGCAAGATTCACGGTGATCGGTGCATTTTTCAGTTCTCTGTAGACCTCTTCCATTTTTTGCGTTTGTTCAAGGAGATGGTCTGTATCGCGATTGGCCAAATCTCCGCCGTTCAAATTGATTTGGTATGAAGATGCAACATTTCCCGTTCCAAGGCGGATTTGCAGAAAATCGGCGCTTTCAATCGATTTTTCCCAAATCCGTCCGCTGATCTCCTTTGTTAAATATTTCATTCTCTCGAATGTAGGAAAATGGAAATCAAGGACGAACTTTTGCCTTTCTGCAAGTTCGTGCAGCTCTTTCTTTTTGTTTTCAAGGTAAAGGGTGTAGACCCGCTCTCTTTTTTCTTCTCTTTTTTTACGCTGATTTTTGTCGCGGAAGTACTGCACGGTTGACGTAATCAGCGTCATCATAAACATCGCAAGGGAGACGATGATAAAAATTCCCCGCGGCTGAATGAGCGCCACGATCCCCATGACGAGCAGCATGACGATCGGAGGCAGAATCATCAGCCATAAGCCTCTGTTGTCTCCGTCGCTTTCCTGTGCCGGGAAGCTGAAGGATATCTTTTCATCCGGCAGATCGTAAATCATTCTCGGCGGCCTGCGGTATTGCGGATATTTATTTTTTGTCTCCGAGCTCGGCTTGAGAATGTTCTCCAAAGACGTATCATATTGCCCGAACCCCTCGATTTCCAAGAGGTCATCTTCAATGATGCGAAGAATATTCAGTCCAAATGCGATTTCGTCTCCATTTTGCACGGAGACCGAAGCGGACACTTCTTCTCCGTTCAAATAAATTTTGGCGCCATTCGGCAGGACATTCCATCGCCCGTCGAGGCGGATGAAGGAGAATGTACCTTTTTCTCCAAAGAATGAATCCGTTTCATTGAAATAAACATCCGCTTCTTGATCAAGGGAAGAAATGACGACTTCCTGTCTCTCTCCCAAATAGTAGGCGGGAACGCTGTCGGATTCTTCGGCTAAAAAAAGTGTCAGCTGTTCAGCGCCGCTTTGGACGGACGCCTTTCCGCCAAGCTTTAAAGAAGAAACAGTCTCCCCTCCCAGCTGCACGTTGAAAGCGTCTGAGTCCTTCTGCTTTTCCAGTACCACCGGGCCTTTTTCAAACGAAAAATGCTTGATCGTGACAGAATGTTTCAAATCCGGCCCGATGGTGAGCGTGCGGCTGTTCTGATCATCCAGTTTTATTTTTTGATAGTTTTTATGATAAAAAATCCATAACAGACTCATTTCCCCGCCTCCTGCCAACAACAGGTGTTTTCGCTTTTATTTATCATCTTTTTTCTTTTTGTCTTCCTTTTCTTTATTTTCTTTTTTCGCCTGCTCTTGCTCGGCTTTCTCCTTTTCAGCCTTTGCGGCTTCTACGTCCGCCTGGCTTTGCTCGGTGTTTGCCTGCTGGTTTTCATCAGTATTCTTCTGCTCTTTTTTATTTTGTTCCAATGTCTTATATAATTCGTCAAATTCCTTTTGCAGCGGCTCCAGGAGCTTTTCTCTCTCATCGCTCGACATTTGGTCATCCGCTTTTATTTCACTCATATATTTTGTGATTGCGTAGATAATTTGAAGGTCGTTTTCCAGTTTCCTGCCTGTCTCAAGAGCCCCCTTATTATCCCCCCGTCCGATCTGAATCCAGTAAAGGAAATTATTCGGATCGACTTGGAGCGTCAGGCTTTTTAAAGCATCTTCCTGCCAGTCCAATTCCTTCAATGCGCTCTCAACAAGCACATACGAATAAGCCAGCTGATATTGAACAGAATCAGGCATCTCGCCGGCATCATATTTATCAAGCGTACTGATGACTTTGCTGTACTGTTTATTTAAGAAGTAGCGGTTGCTTTCGATAAACGCCTGCTGTTTCGGTTGTGCAAAGAATAATGAGTAGAAGGAAAATAAAACAGCCGGTATTAAGCATAAAATAAGTCCTAACCCTATGTACCTTTGAATCTTCCATTTCTTTTTCGGAAGATGGACAAGCGTTTTTTCTTCGGCATCCAGTTCATCGATCTTCTTTTGAATGACGGCTTTCAAATCGCCGTACGTCCCGCTTGTGATGATGTCTTTTACCTGGTCTGAAAACTTGATGGTTTCGCTGTATTTTAAATACTCTTCAAAAGTAAACTGCCCATCGACAGCAAGCGCAGCGGCGGCTTTCACTTCATTGAAAAGTCTTTCTTCGTCGTGTTCATATGGCGGAATGCTTTCTTTCACTCCATAATGTAAAAATTTAGGTGTTAATCCTTTGTCAAAAACAATATTTTCAGGCGCAGCGATCAGGTGCAGCCTTTTAATTGAATGTTCTTCGACGGCTTTCACGAGCTGGTACGCAAAAAGCCATTTGCTTTTTTTATTTTTTCCTTTTATATAACGAAATTCTTTATATTCGGAAGGAGGCTGAATCAAAATTTGGACTTCATCATCGGTCATGACGGTTTCTTTATTAAAGGAAGGATCGACTTCTTTGATGACGTTTGCTTCCAAGCCGTTCACAAGATTGATCTTTTCTCTTTGAAAACGAAAGATATATGAACCGTCTTCTTTCGTCATGACGGCCTCTAATTGGTCTTCGAGATACGTTTTCTTTTTCTCTGCCATTCACCCAGATCCTTTCATAAAATTTCCAGGCGGTCACCTGTCGTAATTCCGCATTGCGATAATGTATATTCGCCTGAAAAAACGGCATCTTTATTTGTCACCCTTACCCAGTAGCCTTCCCGGGGAGGTACCGGTATGCTTTTGGCTTGCCACGCGATGTCGATTACCTTTTTAACAGAATGGTAATCTGACAGTCTGAGGTCAAAGGCGCTGCCGTCGTAATGTTTTAAATCGATGGTAATGTCAACATACACCAGTTCATCACCTCTCAATAGAAAAAGCGCCGTCATCTTCTTTTGAATTAGGCGCTTCTCTCATTCTTCTAATCTGTAAATTAGCCGCGGATTTGGCTAGCGATGTCTTGGTCAGTGCTTTCAAGAGTGTTAGCAGTCTGATGAAGTTGTTTAGAAACGTCGCTTAGAAGTTCAGCCATTTTAATAAAAGAAGGTCTTAGCTCTTGATATTGCTCTGAGAACGCACGGCTTGATTCACCTTCCCACATATCTTGAAGCTGGTTGATCATTTGATCAAGGCGCTGATTGACCTGTTCAGTCACATCTCCGCTTTCTTTTTGATATCTGTCAGCCATTTGCCGCAATTCAGCCGGCGTAACACGAATGATTCCTGACATATTCCTTATACCTCCTGCGCTATTCGCCCTAGATATGGGCTAAATAACTTATTTTTTTGAACGCTTTTATTATAAAAACAAGATTGAGGCACAGTCAAACAAATCTGTTGTTATTTTACAAAATGAGTCTAAAGGTTTATCATTCCTCTATTTCCACCCAGCAAAAATTATAGAAATCTAGTAAAATTATCTCAATTTTCTTCTCTCGTAACATTTGAATCAAATGGCATGGTTCTGTGTACCCACTTGGGTCTGAACCGTTTCCATAGGATAAAGGAAGGATTGCATAAGCGCAAAAAAAGCCCGCCTCTAAGAGAGGCAGGCTTGTCTCGATCAGCCCGCTTTCAAGCCGGCTGATTTTTGTTTTTCCTTATTATAATGGTGCAAAAAGAAATCGTCAGTTTCCGCCCGAATGACTTTCCATAAGAGCACAAGGGCGATTAAGTTCGGGATCATCATTAATGCGTTCGCCATGTCGGCAAAAGCCCATACAGTATTGAGGCTTGCGACTGCACCGTAATATGCAGCGATGACATAAACGACACGGTAAACCGGCACCCATTTTAAACCAACTAAATATTCCAGACATTTTTCTCCATATACATACCAACCGACAATGGTTGAATAGCCGAAGAAAATAACTGAAAACGTCACGATGTATTTACCCGCGGCTCCGAGCGAAGAAGCAAACGCGGCGTTTGTCAGCGCGCCGGCGTCAAGCGATGTATCGTGGGCAACACCAGAAAGCAGACCGCCTGAAGGATCCCAAAATCCCGTAATAATGAGGACGAGCCCGGTCATTGTACATACGATCAATGTGACGATGAATGTTCCCGTCATCGCAACCAAAGCAGCCTTGACGGGGTGATCGGATTTCGCGTTTCCTGCGATCAAAGCAGCGGTACCAAGACCCGCTTCATTTGAAAAGATTCCTTTCGACATGCCGTTTCTGATCGCCTCAGACACGACTACACCTGTAAAGCCCCCAGCGGCTGACACCGGATTGAAGGCGTGATAAAAAATCAGCTGGAACGCCGGAATGATTTGATCATAATGAAGGAAAATAATGATCAGTGAGCCGCCGATATAAAGAATCGCCATGACCGGCACGAAAATGCTCGCCACCGTGCTGACACGCTGAAAACCGCCGAAGATGATCGCGGCTGTCAATATCGCGAGCACAAGACCGATGATCCAGCCTGGAATTCCGAAGCTGTGTGTGACGACTTCCGAAATCGTGTTGGACTGGACGGAATCCCCGATTCCAAAAGAGGCAAGCACACCTGACAATGCAAATAAAACGGCAAGCGGCTTCCACTTCTTCCCGAGCCCTTTTTCGACATAGTACATCGGTCCGCCCGAATATTCGCCCCGCTCATTTTTGACGCGGTATTTCGTGGCGAGCAATGCTTCGCTGTATTTCGTAGCCATCCCTAAAAGACCGACGAGCCACATCCAAAACAAAGCCCCCGGACCTCCAACCGTAATCGCCGTGGCTACACCGGCAATATTCCCGTTTCCGATCGTTCCGGCAAGCGTCGTCATCAGCGCCTTGAAATTGCTGACATCACCGTCTGCTCCGGCTGATTCTTTCTCTTTCCCGAATGCAAGTTTGAATGCATATATCAATCTTTTAAATTGAAGCCCCCGTAGGATGAACGTCAAAAATAAACCGGTTCCCACAAGCAGAATGATGCCCGGGACTCCCCATAAAAAGCCGTTGATTTTCTCTAGAATCGCCAATGTTCCTACTCCTCTTATTTCAGAATAATTAAATTTGGTGTAATACATCGCTACGTTTATGAAAAATAATAAATCGTCAGCGACTTTTTTGTTGATTTTAACAAACAACTATATTCATAATAAAAGTAAGATGGGTATATGTCAAAATTTTTTCATGCAAACATAAAAGTAGGGGTTTTTTTATGAACAATCGAAACAATCCTTTTAAATATCAATATGACCGTTTAGAAGATGTGGCAGATCATATCAGCGAGGTGCTGGACTGTCCGATTACAATAGAAGACATCAACCACCGTCTCCTTGCTTACAGCACCCACAGCGACTACACGGACCCGGCGAGAACGTCAACGATCATCGGAAGACGCGTGCCGGAAAAGGTCATCAACAAGCTTTGGAAAGATGGAACGATTCCCGCCTTGATGAAAACCGACGAACCGATCAGGGTCGAGCAAATCGATGAAGTCGGCTTGTCGAGCCGCGTGGCGATATCAATCTGGAAAAACAGCGAGGTTATCGGTTTTATCTGGGCGCTGGAAAGCCAAAAAACGCTGTCGGAAGACGAGCTTCATCTTTTGAAGCTGGCTGCGGATTCCGTCAAAAACAAGCTGCTGCCTTATCAAGTCCGAAAAAGAAAAAATGAACAGCGCAGCCAGGAATTTTTCTGGAAGCTCTTGACCGGGCATATTTCGGAAGATCAGGAGATCTCCGACGGCTTTCATCAGCTTGGTATCGGGGTACCTTCAACTTACTCGGTCATCATCATCCGGCTGAAAGACGAAATCGAAGAAAAAACCGAAAAACAGCTCCACTACTTGCTGGAGACGACGCAGCAGGTGCAAATTCTTCTGGCTACAATCGATTATAATGAGCTGATTGTCCTCGCTTCGCCAAAAACGGGGCAAAAGGGACAGCCGTTCAATGATTTAAAGCAATTTGCCGCGAATATACAAAAGCAGCTTGAAGAGCGCTATAAACTGAACAACTGCACGATTGCGATCGGCGGAATGTACAGCTTGATCACCCTTGTACACCAGTCCTATCAGGAAGCGCTCTCGGCGCTGAAGGTCAAGGAGCGTTTTCCCGAAGAAACAAGGCAGCTCGTCAGCTTTTCAGAACTCGGCATCTATCAGTATCTCGACGTGCTCAGCGAAAAACGGAAACACGCAAGCTATCCAAACTATTCTTTAATGCAGCTTGAAGCATATGACAAGGAGCACCACTCCAACCTTGTCGAGACGCTTGAGCAGTTTATCGAATGCGACAGCAACGTCAACACCGCCGCCAAAAAGCTGAACATTCACGTCAACACGCTGAACTACAGGCTGAAGCGCATCAGTAAAATCGCCGAAATCGATTTAAAAAACATCAATGAAAAATTTACGATTTATCTGGAAATCAAGCTTCGCAACATGCATTTGTGAAATTCCACAAATGCATGTTTTTTTATTTTTCGATTCAAACAAAGAAAATTCTAAAAAGTCAGTATAAACTAAAACAACAGCATTTTTACAGAAAAAGGAGGAATGATGGGATGATTATCGGCGTACCGAAGGAAATCAAAAACAATGAAAACCGTGTTGCCTTGACTCCCGGTGCAGCTTCTCAACTGATCGCGGCAGGACACCGCGTCATCATCGAAAAAGACGCGGGGGCTGGAAGCGGGTTTGAAAATGAAGATTACGTCTCAGTGGGAGCGGAGATCTCAGAACAGGCGAAAGCCGTCTGGGAAGCAGCTGATATGGTGATGAAAGTCAAAGAGCCGCTTCCTGAAGAATATCCGTATTTTAGAGAAGGGCTTATCTTGTTCACTTATCTGCATCTGGCCGCAGAGCCTTCCCTGGCTGAAGCATTAAAGCAAAAAGGCGTGACAGCCATTGCCTATGAAACGGTCAGCGACGGCCGCTCCCTTCCTTTACTGACGCCGATGTCAGAGGTAGCCGGGCGGATGGCCGCTCAAATCGGCGCCCAGTTCCTTGAAAAGCCGAAAGGCGGAAAAGGCATACTATTGGCCGGGGTACCAGGAGTCGCGCGCGGGAAAGTGACGATTATCGGCGGAGGCGTTGTCGGCACAAATGCGGCAAAAATCGCGGCGGGTCTGGGAGCCGACGTGACGATGATCGATTTAAGCGCGGAACGTCTGCGCCAGCTTGATGATCAATTCGGCAACCAAATCAAAACTTTGATGTCCAATCCGGTCAACATCGCTGATGCCGTCGCTGAAGCCGATCTCCTCATCTGCGCGGTGCTGATCCCGGGTGCCAAAGCGCCGACTTTGGTGACGGAAGAGATGGTCAAACAGATGAAACCGGGCTCGGTGATCGTTGACGTCGCAATCGATCAAGGCGGCATCGTCGAGACGGTGGATCACATCACAACCCACGACAATCCGACCTATGTCAAACACGGAATCGTCCATTACGCCGTTGCCAACATGCCCGGGGCAGTTCCGCGGACATCCACAGTCGCACTAACGAATGTAACGGTTCCGTACGCGCTTGAAATCGCAAATAAGGGCGCGGAAAAAGCGATACTTGAAAACCGTGCGCTAAAAGCCGGCGTAAACACAGCAAACGGCCATATCACTTATGAAGCCGTAGCCAGAGACTTAAACTATGATTACGTTCCGGCAGAGCTTGCGATCGAAAATTCGTCGTCAGCCACCGGTGCATAGCATCAAAAAGACAGAGCCCCGGGAAACAGCTCCGAGACTCTGTCTTTTTCTTTTATTCCGTTTTCCGCCGATCCTGAATCAATTTTGCGGTAATCACAGAAACAGGGATCACCGCAAACAGAACGATTCTCCACAGCGTCCTGTCTGAGGCATCGCCGGCTGCGGCAAACAGCGGCAAAATCGCCGCTGCTGTCAGCGCTAATAAAACAGCAAAAGCCTTTTTCTTGAATGATGCGATCAAAAGCCAAAAACATACGGTCAGCATGCAAAATATGAGCAGCTGTACGAAAAACATTTCATCCTCCCCCGTTAATCAAAGCTGTACCTTTCTTCTTTCCAAGGATTTCCCCTCATATGGTACCCGTTTTTCTCCCAAAAGCCCGGATGGTTTTCCTTTGTAAACTGAATGCCCCTCAGCCATTTGGCGCTTTTCCAAAAATACAGATGCGGCATGACCGCTCTGAGCGGAAAACCGTGCTCCGGTGTGAGCGGGACGCCGTTGTGGGAATGAGCCAAAAGAGACGAATCCTTTAAAAAGTCTTCGAGCGGAACATTCGTCGTCCAGCCTTCCTCTGCATGCAAGATGACAAATTTGGCTTCGGGAAGCGGCTTTACTCTTTCAGCGATCTCCTTTGTTTTGATCCCTTCCCAGACATTATCGAGCCTGGACCAGCCTGTTACACAATGAATATCATTGGACACTTCGCTCTGCGGCATGTCATGCAGATCATTCAAAGACAGCAGGAGCGGCTGTTCGACAAGTCCGTAGACTTGCAAATTCCATTTTGAGAGGTCTTTGTATTCCGGAACATCGCCTGCATGAAGAACAGGAAAAGATGTCGTGACATTTTGGTTTGGAGGCACCCTGTCGGACTTGTGCGGTTTTGTTTTTCCAAAAAACACGAAAGAACCCCCTTTGTTAACTTTGTTTAAAAAGTGGTTGACAAACTATTTTACGATCTCTTACGATAAGGTTGTGTTGAATCACTGAGGAGGAACAAAGATCATGAATAAAAAGAAACTTCGCGCCGCTGATATGGCGCTTGTCGGAATGTTTGCCGCCCTCATGGGGATCGGCGCTAATATCACTTCGTTTGCCCCGTTTCTGCAAATCGGCGGTATTCCGCTTACGATGCAGCCTTTCTTCTGTCTGCTTGCCGGGCTTCTGCTCGGCCGCAAATTAGGTGCGCTATCCATGATCGTTTATGCGTTAGTCGGCTTTGTAGGCGCTCCTGTATTCGCTTCTTTTTCAGGCGGTATTTCCGTTCTTTTCAAAGGAAGCGCCGGATTTATTCTATCCTACATTCCTGCCGCATATGCCGCGGGCTGGATCACGGACAAAGTATCAGAACCGAGAACTGGCCACTTTTTCACAGCTTCATTGATCGGTACACTAATCATTTATCTGATTGGCGTCAATTATACGTATCTCGCGTTTTCAACTTGGCTCAATACACCGTTGTCTTATTCAGCCGTTTGGAAGATGATGACCTGGTTCTTCGTGAAAGACTTGGCATTCTCCGTTCTGCTCGCCGCGCTCGCCTCAAAGGTTTTCCGGGCGGTTCAAAAAGGCGCAGGCTTCAGAAGAAACCCGACCTATTAATTAAGAGCAGGCGGTGCGGTTCTCTTTTTATTTTAACAAACATAGAAAAAAATTCCCCTCAAAGTGAGGGGAATTTTTTTAAAGAACAATCGCCGCGATCCAGCCAAACAAAATCAGCGGAATATTATAAAAGATGAATGTCGGAACACAAGTATCCCAAATGTGGTGGTGCTGTCCGTCTGCATTTAAGCCTGATGTCGGGCCAAGCGTGCTGTCGCTCGCAGGTGAACCGGCGTCTCCGAGAGCCGCCGCCGTCCCGATAATGGCGATGGTCGCCATCGGACTGAAGCCAAGCTGCATGCAAAGCGGCACAAATATCGTTGCGATAATCGGAATCGTCGCAAATGATGAACCGATCCCCATTGTGATCAATAAACCGACAATCAGCATCAGCAATGCGCCGATCACTTGATTATTGCTGATGAAACCTGTTGACGCTTCAACAAGGGCTTTGACATCGCCCGTTTTCTCAAGCACATTGGCAAAACCGGCGGCGGCCAGCATCACAAATCCGATAAACGCCATCATGTTCATGCCGTTTGTGATCAATTCGTCCGCTTCGCCTCGCTTCATCGCTCCGCTTAAAAACAAGACCGCCAAACCGCTGAGCGCCCCGAAGATCATTCCGTCGACGTCTAAACTCTGAGACAAATAAAGCTGTACGCTTAGTGATACAGCGATGGCCAAAGCGGCAATCGAAAGGCTTTTTTTCGTATAGACCGCCGATTTTTGACCGGCGATTTCCTTCATTTCGTACGTTCGCGGTTTGCGGTACACAAAAGCAGCAGCAGCCAAACCGGCAATCATCCCGACAATCGGAATGATCATGGCGATTGGAATATCAGCCAATGTGACCGAAAGGCCGGCGTCTTTCATATTGTCTTTCAGAATCCCCTGGAAAATCTGACCGAAGCCGACGGGAAGCAAAATATACGGAGCTGTCAATCCGAATGTCATCGCACACGCAATCAGGCGGCGATCCACTTGCAGCTCATTCAAAATTTTCAATAACGGCGGAATTAAAACAGGGATAAATGCGATATGAACCGGAACGACATTTTGAGACATACAAGAAATAATTAAAATCACGAAGACGATCAGCGCTTTTGAAAGGGTTTTGCGCCTTGTATCGCCTTCTTTTCCGATCAGCTTAACGGCAGCTTCAACCATGGCATCCGGAAGACCCGTTTTCGTCAAAGCGACTGCAAAAGCGCCAAGGAGCGCGTAGCTGACGGCGACGGTTGCGTTCCCTCCGAGTCCTTCCGTAAATACGCTGACCGTCTGGCCGAGACCGAGCTCGCCCGTCAGACCGCCGGCAAGAGCGCCCACAATCAAGGATAGAACGACATTGACCCGCAGCAGGCTTAATATAAGCATCACAATAACAGCAATCACAACTGCATTCATATTTGAAACCTCCGAACAAACGCTTTAGTTTGCTAATGTAGTAGATAATTAAAGTAATGAACGTATATTACCACATGTTTTATGAATGCGTCAATGAGGCTCCTCTGTATTTTTCATAAAAAAATCCCCTTCTGTCAAAGGGGATAAAAGCCTACAATTGATCCGAAAACCGCTCGACAAACGTGACAAGCGTCCTTACCATCACGCCCGTTCCGCCTTTCGGTCCAAAGCATGAACTTTGAGATGTCGTTGCCGTTCCGGCGATGTCAAGGTGAACCCATGGCGTCCGCTCGGCGAATTCACCGAGGAACGTTCCGGCCATAATCGCATGGCCTTCCCTGCCCGGTGAATTGTTAAGGTCGGCCATTTGGCTGTTTTTTACTCTTTTTTTGTCTTTTTCTGTAATCGGAAGCTGCCAAATCGCTTCTCCCGCTTCTTCAGCCGCCTGTCTCACCTGCTGATAAAGCGGATCATGATTTGTCATCGCGCCTGTCGTTTCCGTTCCCAGAGCTACAACGACACCTCCGGTCAGTGTCGCGACATCGATCAACACGGAGGCTCCGTGGTGCTTTGCATATGTCAGTCCGTCAGCGAGCGCCAGCCTTCCTTCGGCGTCCGTATTCAAGATCTCAATCGTCTTGCCGCTCAAGGAAACGATAACATCGTCCGGCTTCATTGCGCTTCCCGAAATCATGTTATCAGTCGATGGGATCACGGCAAGCACGTTTTGTTCCGGCCTTAATTCACCGATCGCTTCCATCGCTCCCAAAACGCTGGCGGCTCCGCCCATATCTGACTTCATGCCGACAATGCCGCTCTTCGTCTTAATCGAATAGCCCCCGGTATCAAACGTGATCCCTTTGCCGACTAAACCGATGACATCATCCCATGCTTCCTTTCCCTGATATTTTAAGACGATCATTTTCGGTGGCTCTTCTGATCCTTGGTTGACCGCGAGGAGACCGCCCATCCCGAGCTCTTCCATTTCAGCCTTTTCGAGAATTTCACATTCAAATTCGTATTTTGCTGCCAATTCAGCGGCGTATGACGCGAGATCCGCCGCTGTCAGCATGTTCCCCGGCATGTTCACGAGGGTTCTCGCCGAATTCGTCGCATTTCCGTACACCTGCCCGACATGCAGACTCGCCTGAATTTCCTTCAGGTCATGGTCTGTCAAAACATAGACGCTTTGCAGGCATTGATCAGGTACATTTGCTCTGTGCTTGTAATCCTGCACTTCATAGCATGACAGCATGCACGATTCAGCCAATGCATGCGCGGCGTCAGCGGCTGGTACCTCTTCAGATACGAAGCTGTCGAGCATGACGGTTAACTCCTGCTTTCGATCTTTGTGAATCTGCTGAACAGCTTCGGCAAAGCACTGTTTCGCATCCTCGAAGGTAAATTCCGCTTCACGGCCCAATCCGACGATATAGATGCGTTTGACTCCCTGAAGGGAAGGGGTAAATATTTTAGACACTTTCGTTTTTTTGGAAGATACATCCCCGTCTTTCAGCAGCTGAGAAAGCTGGCCGTCCAAAAGGCGGTCGATTTCTTCCGCCTTCCCGTACAGCTGGCTTTTTTTAAACAGTCCGATTAAAAGCGTTTCTTTTTTTTCGAAGTCTTTAAAGGCATAAAACATGCGTTCACAGCTCCTTATCAGCAAAGTGAGTAAAATTGAAACAACAATGTTATAATAGGAAAAACATTTTTTCCCGATGGGGTTTCATATTATATATTTTAGCAAATAACTGAGTGCTTTTTTGAATTCATCTCTATTTTCTTTATAGAAAGGATGTTCTGCAAAATGGAAATCCTCACAAACTTTCCTTTACTGGCGAGCTTTGCCGCGATCTTTTTCGCTCAGTTTATCAAGGTGCCCATTTACTTTGTCGTCTCGAAAAAATGGGATTGGCGGCTCGTCACAAGCACTGGCGGAATGCCGAGCTCACACTCAGCAGCCGTTACGGCGCTTTCAACCGGCGTGGCTCTTGATCACGGGATGGATTCTTCTTTGTTCGCCGTTTCCGCAATATTTGCCGTTATTACGATGTTTGATGCAACCGGAGTGAGAAGACATGCCGGAGAACAAGCAACAGTGATCAACCGGCTTGTCCGCGATTTTAACCGCTTTGTCAACGAAGCGAAAGATTTCCCTAAAAGCCATCAGGAAGAAAAACAGAAGAAGCTGAAGGAACTGCTCGGCCATCAGCCGATTGAAGTGTTTTTCGGCGGTTTGACCGGCATTGCCCTGACGCTGCTTCTCGATTACTTATTGATGTAGAGCAAAAAAACGTTTAAGACGCACAGGTCTTAAACGTTTTTTCTTATTCTTTCGCCATTTTATATTTTTGTCTGAATACTTGCATCGATTTATTTTCATTCAGTTTCAGGAGATCCTCTTCGGTAATGGTGCCGTTTCCTTTTTTAATGACATACACATCAAGTGTTTTTTTGCCCCACTCTTTATAAACATCTTCAACCGTCTCATAGTACAAATCAAGCCGGTTCCCTTTGATGGCTGATCCGGTGTCCGCAACAACGCCATAGCCGTAGTCCGGTATGAACAATATCGTGCCGATCGGAAAGACCGACGGGTCGGCAGCAACGGTTGAATATAAATCTCTTTTAACTTTGACTCCCGAATATGTAATCCCGTAATCTGGATGATGAGGCTGTTTTCCCGTCGATTCCGCCCCTGCTGTATATCCGGTCGCGGTGACTTTTTGCTTCGGATACTTGGTCCAGTCAAAGGCATCTTCAAGCGATTTCGGTTTGTTTTTAATTTGTTCTGCGGCAGACAGAGACGTTTTTTCCGCTTTTTCTTTCGGAAGTGATTTAAAGGTGAGCATCAGCTGTTTCAAGGACAGATCGCGTTCTTTCGCCCAGCTGGATATGTCCTGTGCTTCCACGCCTGAAACGGCAAAGAAGGTCGTCATAAAAGCAAAGACAAACAAAACTGTCATCAAGAAACGCCGGAACATTGTCATCACTTTTCTCAAATCTTCCACTCCTCTCACCATCTAGTTGTTTCCAAGCGGAAACAGAAATATTCAGATGGCGGAAAAATTTTAAGAAAAGTGAAAAAATTAAATTCAAAAAACCCTCTCCCTTGAAGAAGAAGGCTTAAAACATTTGATATCCCCTTTTTCGCAACGCTTTAATCGTAACACCCGACAACAGGGCTCCGGCCATTCCGCTGGCTAAAATGATGATATCGGCAGCTGCCAATGAAGCCACTCTGTCAAAAAGGCCGGAAAATGCCTCTCCCGGCGCCTCTACATAGCGAATCAGCTTTTCTTTATTCACAATGAAAAGGCATACAATTGGATAAATGACAGCCATGATCCATGACATCCTGAGCAGCATATTCAGCAGAAAACCGATGCCGAAAAACAGGACGAAAAATAAGACAACTGAAATGATGACAACTGGTAAACTAATCAAAGCCTCCACCCCCAATTCACCTCTTTTAGTGTACATTGGGGAAGGAACTTGAGTCAATCATTGGAAAGCGGCGATCAGCGGTCTTTTCCCGTTCCCTTGCAGTTGTTGCACGTTTCCGAACCACCGAGCAGAAGCTGAAAATAGCCTTTTCCCGAACAAAATGGACAGGTTGATTCAAGGCGATGGGTTGATGTCGTCTTCATTAGCTACTCACCTTTTTCTTAATTTTCTGATAATATATCATGAACATTGTCAATAATAAAGTCAGAAAATATAACAGATCATTTGATGTAAGCGCTTAAAAGCTAAGCTTTCTTCCTTTTTCTTTCGTTTTTGAAGTTTTTAACCCCGAATAAAAAGCCCGCAGCTTCCGCTGCAGGCTTCGATTCCGCTTAGAAAAATTTAAACTTTCCTTTTTTCAGAACAAGTCCCGGCCCGCCGATCAGGAACAGCGAGCGGTTGTCGATGATTTTTTTCATCATGGACGCCGTCGTTCCCGTCATCTTTCTCCCGAATGCGACGCCGATTGCATCATGTTCGCCGAGAGAAGCGACAGAGCCTTTATTATCGAATGAGAACGTTTCCGTTTCTTTGCCGTGAATCAGTGCGGCCAAATTGTTTGCGCACGTTTCGCCCTGCTGCATGGAAATCTGCGCAGTCGGCGGATAAGGCCTTTCGGTTTCTTCATTTATGATCAGCGAGCAGTCTCCGATTACAAATATATCATCATGGCCTTCAACGCGCAGATCAGGCTTTACCTTCACACGGCCGCGCATGTTTTCAAAGCCTGATTCTTCTATGATCGGGTTGCCGCGGACACCTGCGGCCCATACGACAGTGCCTGCTTTGATTTCTTCGGTCTGATCGTCTTTTCCACAGATGATTCCGTCAGGCGTGCATTCTTTCACCGCCGTGCCGATTTTGAATTCAACGCCTTTTCCTTCAAGGTAGTTGACCGCATAATCGACAAGCTCAGGATCAAAGCCCGGGAGAACGGACGGCGCGGCTTCCACGCATATTAAACGAACCTGCTGGCGGTCGATATCGTATTCGCGGCATAGCTCAGGAATGCGGTTGCCCAATTCGCCCAAAAATTCAATGCCGGTAAAACCCGCTCCTCCGACAACGATCGTCAGGCGTTCCGGGCGCTTCTCGGCTTCTGTGTTATACGTCGCAAACTGATATTCAATGTGCTCGCGAAGCTGCCGGGACGAGTTGATGTTTGAAATGGAGAAAGCATACTCTTTCAATCCAGAAATTCCGAAAGTTTCAGGGACGGCCCCCAGCGCTACGACAAGATAGTCGTAACTAAGCTCGCCGGTTTCAAGGACGACTTTCTTTCCTTCTTTATCGATTTTCTTTACCGTATCCTGAACGAAATTGACACGGGATGTATTGATGACGTCTTTAATCTGATAGCGGCATCTGTCATGATGAAGCGTACCTGCGCTCGCTTCGTGCATCCAGGTTGTCTCATAATGATAATTGTGCTTGTTGACAAGCGTAACATCCGCTTCATTGACGCCGATTTTTTTAACAAGTCTCGTAACGGTCATTAATCCACCATAACCTGCACCTAATACTACTACTTTTGGCTTATTCAACGGAATCACATCCACCTTTTCTGTATTTTACTGCTAAGCCGGATTAAAAATAGCCTTTGGGTTATCTTCTGCCGGCTTCAGGCTTTTTATGAAAAAAAGTTTGTGAAACCCTTCACTTTAATTTGCCGAACAACGGAATGTTTTTCGGCTGTGCGTCGAAAAATATTCACGAATCTTTAACAAAATGTTCACAACTACATCATAGCCGCTCGCTTTTGCTTTTTCAAGGTTAAATATGCTCGGGCGGCAGACTTTAGATCAGACGGTAATATTTTCCGATCTTAAAAAAACAGACGCGCTCGTATTTATTTTATGTGATATGATATAATTAAGAACAATTTTCATTTAGGGGGCATTATTTTCATGCGTGAAGACTCAAAAGTATATGACATTACAATTATCGGGGGCGGCCCTGTCGGCTTGTTTACCGCATTTTACGGCGGAATGCGGCAAGCGAGCGTCAAAATTATCGAAAGCCTGCCGCAGCTAGGCGGTCAGCTGTCCGCTTTGTATCCCGAAAAATACATATACGATGTAGCCGGGTTCCCTAAAATCCGCGCTCAGGAGCTGGTCGACAATTTAAAAGAGCAAATGGCGAAATTTGATCAGACCGTTTGTCTGGAACAAGCCGTCGAAAGCGTTGAAAAACAAGCAGACGGCATTTTCAAGCTCGTCACCAACAAAGAAATCCACTATTCTAAAACGGTGATTATTACAGCCGGAAACGGAGCATTCCAGCCGAGAAAGCTCGAGCTTGAATCTGCGGCACAATACGAGAATGCAAACCTTCATTACTTTATAGATGATCTGAATCAATTTGCGGGCAAACGCGTTGCGGTGTTGGGCGGCGGCGACTCTGCCGTCGACTGGGCGCTCATGCTGGAACCGATCGCTAAAGAGGTGTCAATTATTCATCGCCGCGATAAATTCCGCGCACATGAACACAGCGTCGAAAACCTGCACAATTCAAAAGTCAATGTGCTGACACCGTTTGTTCCGACCGAACTGATCGGCGCCGAGCGGATTGAACAGATCGTCATCGAGGAAGTGAAAGGCGAGAGAAAAGAAATCATCGAAGTCGACGATGTGATCGTCAACTTCGGCTTTGTTTCATCTCTCGGACCAATCAAAAACTGGGGGCTTGAAATCGAGAAAAATTCGATCGTCGTCAAGTCCACAATGGAAACGAACATCGAGGGATTCTATGCAGCCGGCGACATCTGCACATACGAAGGAAAAGTCAAGCTGATTGCCAGCGGATTTGGAGAAGCACCGACCGCTGTCAACAATGCAAAAGCTTACATGGATCCTAAAGCGCGCGTGCAGCCGCTGCACTCTACAAGCATGTTTGAAAACAAATAAAAATGAAAAGGAGCCTGACACCGGCTCCTTTTCATTATATGATATTCAAATATGAGAAGATCGTTCCCAAAATCAGCACAATCGTTAAGATACCGACCACTCCCGCCGCAGTCAAGACAATCCGGTCCGTAATTTTCTGTGCTTTTGGAAGCGGTTTTTCGCAGCCGCATGCTTCACAGACTTTTGAATCGTAAGGCGTAAGCCCGCCGCAGCTTCTGCAGTTGATTTTTTCCATGGTTGAACCCCTTTTCTTTACTGGGCTTGGACTCTAAATAAACCTGTCCAGTATAGAATAACAAATTGACGAATAGAATGTCTTAAGATTCACAAAATATTCTTAAATGAACTCCAAAAAACCCTTGTTAGGAAGTGACGATATGTCTTACTACAACAATCGCAATCAAGAGCCTTTGCCAAAGGAAGATATCAGTACGTGGGAATGTACCGCTGAGGACTGCAACGGATGGATGAGAAAAAATTTCACGAGCAGCGATCGCCCTCTATGCCCTCTGTGCAACAAGGAAATGGTAAGCGGAAGCCGCTATATCACCTCAATCACCAACAACACGAGCAATCTCAACCGAATCTTTAACCAGAAATAAACACGATTGTTCCGGAAGCCCCGTTGCAAAAACCTTGCTCAGCACTTGAGCGGGGTGGCTGCATTGCTTCCTTCCGGCATTTCCCGAGCGATGCGGAAAACAGATTATGTTAAATCTTTTACCAAAAGAATCTCATCCCGAATCGGTATGCCGTTATCAGCGGCAAAGGGAATTTCAGGCTTTACTTTTCTTGCTTCTTCAACTGCGTTTACATACAGCTCGGCCATTGTATAGCCTCTCTTTTGATAAAACATAAACGCCCGCATATTATCGTTCGTCGTGATCAGTTTAATCGATTGACACTGTTTTCGCTTTGCAGCACGTTCCACTTCGTTTAAAAGGAGTGAGCCGATCCCTTTGTTTTCGGCAATACTGTCCAAGGAGACGACTTCACATTCGTTTCCGGCGATGAAGTACGTAATCAGGCCTTTTATATCGCCTTTTTCATCTGTCACAGCGAATCCTTCCAATTCATCGCAGCGGAATGTTCCGTGTGAATTGACCATGTCCGGACTTCCCCAATGCTTATGAAAAAACGCGGTAACGTCCGCTTTTGACAAGCCGAGCGTTGATACGAGTTTCATTTCTTTCCCCCCAGATCATAATAAAACGCCTTTTCGTCACGATGATGCATCGCAATGAAAGGCGTTTTTCTCATTCCATATCGTTGACCTGATGCCAATATGTCAGCACTCTTCAGGCTTCCCTGCATTCACTGCGGTTCTGAATGATGATCCGCAGCCGCATGAAGCGATGGCATTTGGATTATCGATGGTGAATTGTCGATATTCCCAAATGTAGACCAAACGGTAACTTATCGCTCACTGAACCGATTTTCATACTCGTTTATTTTTTCGTTCTTACGTATTTAACGCATCGTGCATTGTTAACGTTATTATAAACGGTTCAGGTAATTCGGACAAGCGTTTTATTTCGAAAAAAAGCGCCACATCCGACGAAGGACAGGGCGTACGGCAGTTAGATTGCGTCTTTCTGCTTTTCAGTTTTTTCGCTTCTAATCCAGTCTATTGCGATATTTTGCTTACATTTGCTGCATGTGGCATTATGCTTACCGTACAAGGCAATGTTCTTTTCGAACCCGCAACGAGGGCATTTAAACCTTTCGCCTCCCGAAAACGCAGCTACAATTAAAAATAAAGAAAAGCTTCCGAGACCAAGTCCTGGTAAAATACCGATTATAGTAATCATAAGAATCGCGCTGATTAATAAAAGTATTATGCCACTGATTGCCGAAAAAATACGAGGGACTAGTCGGCCGACTGTCATTCGCCTTCTCAAAACCTCAACTCGAACAAAATCCATCCACCTAACCTCCACTCATGATATAGTAAAATTATACTCTGCCGGAAACCCTTTCCGCAATCCGGTTTTATGTATACGAACACCTACGAATTTATACGCAGGCGCCCGCTAAAAGTACCGTTATCTCTCAACCTGCTCCGTTTCATTGCGAGGCGAAGGAGATGACGGATTAAATTCACGCGTTGTAATTCCGATCTTTTCTAAGTCGTAAACAGTGCCACTTAACGTTGTGATAATCGTATTCAACCTCAATCACCTCGCATGTAGTTTTGTATCGTAATCTTTTGCCCTTGTTCAGCGCTTACCGCGTTTTCAGTCATACGTCCTAACTCATCGCTATCAACTACGAGAACATTTTCGACAATGATCGGTTGCTGTTGTTTCTGCGAATCTAAGCCGGCCGTCATAGACGCTTCAAAGGAGCGCCTGATACTACGTACTCCTCCCGTATTCAAAGCAACGGCAGGGTCGTACGAATACCCACTCATATCGACCATAGCTGCGTTTGCCATTTCGTCGGCTGCCGCTCTTACTGCGCCGATATTTCGTTCAATACCGACCGCAAGACCCATCGGCAGGAATTTACCGATTTCATCGCGGAATACACGTGACGGCGAGTGGATTCCGAGCAGCGACTTAAAGTTGCCCGTAAGGCTGTCTACGAATCCACCAACTTTTTGGCCAATCCAATCTTTCATGGAATTTATTCCGTCCCAAAGCCCCCGGATCAAGTCGGCCCCCGCCTTGAATAGCTCCTCTTTATTATCCAAAATGGTCTGACCAAGCTTTACGACGAGTTCAAGACCCATCTGTAATAGTTGAGGTAAGATTTGAATTATGCCATCAATTAAAGCCAAGAGGATCCTTATCCCTGCCTCGATAATCCTTGGCAAATTTTGAATCAGAGCCCCCGCAAGAGCAACGATCAATTTGAGAGCTGCTTCAATGAGGGTAGGCAACATCTTGATAATGCCGTCAATTAAGGCTAGTAAAAGTTTTATCCCTGCATCAATAATTTTCGGTAGATTCTCTATCAATGCGGTAGCAACAGCGACGATCAGATAAATAGCCATTTCTATGAGTTGCGGAAGAATGCTTATAATCCCGTCAATCAAACTAGTCAGGATTTTAATTCCCGCTTCGATAATTGTTGGTAGATTTTGTATTATGGTTTGGATTAGCATGGTGATTAATTGAATTGTTGCCTCCACCAACATCGGGAGCGCTTGGATCAGCCCACTTATCAAGGAAGTTAAAATCTGGATCCCGGCCTCGATAATCGTAGGTAACAATGTGACAACAGTATTGATCAATGTTGACAAAACTGTCGTAGCTGCTTCGATAATTGTCGGTAGCGCGCTGACTATCCCCTCGATCAAGGAAGTGAGGATCATCACTCCGGCTGCAAGGATTACCGGTATCATCGTAGTAATCGTCTGAATAATCGTATCAACGACCTGGGTCACTTTCTCAACAATATTCGGTAATGCTTGCGTAAATCCCTCAAGTAATCCGGTTATCATCTCAAGTCCAGCCTGTAAAATACGAGGCAGATTTGCCGTGACTCCGTTAACTAACGAATTGACAATCTCGGTCGCTTTTTCGAGAATAGTCGGCATGTTCTGTTCTATGCCTTGCGCAATTGCCGGCAAGAATTTCGAACCCGCAACGATCAGACCGGGTATGCCCCCGACCAATATTCCGATAATATTCGGGATGAATTCCGCTATCCCTGAATAATCTCCATTGAATGCGTCTGTGATTGCCTTCTTTAAGTCATCAAATCCGCTACGTATTGATGCGAGTCCCTTTACGATTACATTCGCGACCGATTGTGGCAGCAAATTGTGAAGCGCGATTGATCCTTGCGTGAAGTCCCCGGTCAATGTTTCCGCTATGCCTTTAAATAGTGAAGATATCGTTTTAAGGACCGGAGTAACCTTCTGGCCGGCTATGGTAGTGAATTCCGACGCTTTCTTTTTAATAGTATCGAAGTGTTTGTACGTTAAATAAATCGCAGCTCCTAGCGCAGTCAGTCCGGCAATGACCGCTGCTGATGCTCCGACAATCGGTAAAAGCGCTGGAGCTAACTTCAAGGCGAACAGCTTCATCAATGCGAAGCCCTCAACAATTCCCGGAATCATTCCGACAAAAAATAGAAACGGACCTATTAATACCGCTGCTACTGCTAATAAGGCACTAAGTGCCGCTACTGCGCTCTTAACCGGCTGCGGAAGTGAGTTGAACGTGTCTACTAGGAACTGAAGCGCCTTCACAATTAATTTAAGCGCAGGCAACAACGCAGTTCCGATTGCGATTGCCGCACCTTCTAGCGCAGATTTCAAATAAGTGAGCTGGCCCTTGAGGTTTTCTAATTGCTTCTTCGCGATTTCCTCCGCAGTCCCGCCGCTGTTTTCGAGCTCTTTCGTAAATGCTTCGATCTTTCCTTGTCCGGCATCCATCAACGCTAACATAGCCGAGGATGCTTCGACTCCTGAAATCCTCGAAATTGCCGCAAGACGATCGGCCTCGCCCATGTCCTTTGTCGCTTCCGCCAGTTCTCCGATAATTTGCGCCAATGGCTTCATGTTGCCTTTCGCATCTTCTACCGTGACGCCTAGATCGTGTAGTTCTTCTCGTGCAGCTTTCGGCGGTCCAGCTAAACGCGTCAGCATCCGACGAAGTGACGTACCGGCTTGCGTTCCCTGAATACCGGCGTTTCCGAGCAACCCGGCCGCAGCCGCTACTGATTCAAGCGACTGTCCCGACGCGTGTGCAATCGGCGCGACATATTTCATCGTATAGCCAAGCATCTCTAAGTCCGTATTCGAGTTCGTAAATGCTTTCGTTAATACATCCGCAACTCTAGCCGTCTCTTTCGCCTGCAATCCGAATCCGGATAGGATATTCGATGTGATATCCGCTGTTGTGGCGAGATCTGTCTGACCCGCCGCGGCTGTCGCCAATAGACCCGGCATAGCTGCGATAATTTCATTCGTCTTATAACCGGCCATCGCAAGGAACTGCATACCCTCGGCAGCCTGAGTCGCTGTAAATGCGGTAGTCGCTCCGAGGTGTTCCGCTGTCTGCGTCATAGATTCGAGCTGCTTTCCTGTCGCACCACTTAGCGCCCCGACCCGGCTCATTGCCGATTCGAAGTCCGCCGTTGTCTTGACGACTGAACCTAGCCCAAGTGTCATTATGCCGCCAAAAACGGAAGCAGCTGTTCCGGTCGCTTTTAACGCCGCTCGCTTTGTTCATCGATTCCATAATTGATTGTCCGGAACGGCTGGCCGTCTGTGCCGACCGACTTGTTCTCGTTAGCCCTTCCGAAGCGACTGCCGCCGCACCCGCAACACCGGCCATTGACGAAGACATTCTCGTCGAGGACGTCGTCATCGCGTTAGACATAAGTGAAGTAGATGCACGGATCGACGCCATCGAAGTCCCGAGCCGCGACATCGTAGACGAAAACCGGTCAACCGCCGTAATAGTAAAGCGTATATTACGATCGCTCACTCGTTAACCTCCTTTCTGGCTATTTCACTAAAGAGGCGGACGACTTTTGCCTCTAAGCGCTTAGCCTCAGAGGTTTCTCTGCGGCATAGGTAGTCGAATCCTTTGCCGAGCGTTTCAAGATACTCGATATACAGATCGACATGCTCCTGATCGCTTCCGGAAAATACCATGCGTTTTAGTTTGCGCGCGTTACGATTTGCTAGATTCCTAGCACGTTTCGCTTCTCTTAAAAACGCTGGCCCATAGCTCATCTTTTCAATTTTTGGGTTAATTTCTTTTTCGAATTTTTCGTTTACTTTCATCATTATCGAGTTTGCTTCGTGCAGACTGTTCATTTTTCCAATCCCCTTTTCTATAAATAAAAAAGGCACCTCAACCAGAGATGCCTTTATCCTTATTCGAGTCTCCCACGTTCCCATGCCCGCTTTACTTCATCCCAAAAAATTCCGTATTTATTTGAACCATTATCGCGATAAGTATAAATTGGATGATGAATTGATAGGCCCGGTTCATTTTGCTGCGCAATGTGGTCGGGTACTTCTATCTCCTGTACAAGGTCATAATATTTTTTCTGACCGTCGGTAATTAAAAGGTCATAGTACGACTTGGCCGCCTCAAGATATTCTCGCTTCGCCTTTGCAATACGTTTCAGCACCTTTTCCTCATTAGCGTCTCTGTTTGCTCGAATTTCATCTCGGGCCATCTCTAAAATTTCAAGTTTAAGGCTGCTTGTTTTACCACTATTCAATCCGAAAACGACATTCTCGCGCTCTTTAGCCCCGTTTAACTCTAGCTGTAACTCGGCAACCCTCCGACGTGCTTCTCTTTCTTTCGTCCTGTTCGCATCAGAAGGAGTGTCCGCCAGTTCCGCAATAGCTGCCTTTAGGTCGGCCTCAGCTTCCGTCAATTCATCCGCCACTTTTGCATTATGCCCGCGAATTTTCTCCGAGCTGCTTGTCGCCTTTTCTTCTAGCTCCTTCAATTCCGTTATTTTTTCCTGTAGCTGCTTAGAAAATTTCATCTAACCGTCTCCTTATCGAATGATTTTTTGAGAATTAAAAAAGAGATCGCGAACTATCTGCCATCTCCCTTTGACCATCTTATTTTGTTCGAGTGAATCTAACGCATTGTCCAATGTTGATACTTCCTGCCATGTCGCGTCATCGCCGCTGAAATCCGCAGAGGCCAGTTCGTGGGATGCGAACCGTTTTAGCATCCTGTTTGTCGTCTGACATAATACCAGGTGCAACGGCTCATCGATCCCCATTGTTTCAAAGACGACCGGTTGTAACAAAGGATGGTCGACGATTACCTTTAGCGATATTACACCCTCGATCTTAGACACCGATCTCAGTGCCCTTTGAAGCGCGATATGCCCACAGTAAGACATGTCGTTACGTCGTTTCCCTAAGACGACAAATGTGCCGGCAGCCTTCTGGCCTTCGAAGTTGTGAAGCGTATAGGAAAAGACCGTCTCACGGCCGTCGCTGACCTGTGTTAAATAAAGCGTGTAGTTCATTCGGCTTCCCTACTTTCTAACGCCTGGATACGTGTATCGATACGCATCAATTCCGCCGCCTCACGGCCTGATCCGGCGTATCCCCTGTAGTTCGCTTTCTTTTCCTCATACAGACTCCGGAGTTCCTGCGCGGACATTCCTTCGTATGGATCTGAAGGTCGACCCGCCTCATAGTCGCCGTTTGAAATCTGTGAAGCTAGGTCCGTGACTGCTCTCTTGGCTTCCCGGTACTCGGATTCGCTAACTGTACGAGAAGGTTTTAGCGTCCCTTCGTATTTGATAACCGTTTGTTTCGCATCAATTAGCTGCCTTTCCAGCTCAGCCCTCTCTTCTTTCCATCCACTCATTCGAAATCCCCCTCATTTCTGACCGCTCTTTCTTCTTTCAATAGTTCGGCCTCATACTCGTCAACCGGCGTTTTTACAGGCCCCTCTATTACAAACGCGTCCTTTGCCCCGTAATGATAGGCCGAATCTGTCGCCGAATTGAACAACTCCCGGCGAAATTCAAGGTCGGTCAACTCGTCACCCCGGCTTACGGTAGAAAACACGATCAAACAGCCGTCACGATCCGTCACCTTATATGTGCCTTTTTCTAGGTTCAGTTCGATAAAAGTAACACCACCGGGCAACAGGTCCGTGAAGCCGCCGCCTTTTGGCTCGCGAATATATGTCGTTTCTGCGGTGCCGTAGTCTCCGTAATGATCGAACATTTTTAAGACACAGAACATGCCGGTTCCTCTTTTTCATAAACGATTTTCGCCTTTTCCTCATAATCCCAACATTCTAGCACCGCCCGAGAGACGTTTAGATCACGGATGCGGCCGGACGATCGACGCAGGATCTCCCCGGTTTCGGCGTCTACCGTAAGAACTTCGGTAGGCTTAACGTATATCAGAACGTCATCCAAATAAGAACTCCCCTTCCGATACAAAAATTGAATTCTAATAGTAATATAGCCGAGTGCCGTTTTTTGCATTTATAAAGCCCGTCATATCAACGTTTACGGACGTCTAAATCGTCATTCTTTTTCTCTGTCTATCACGATAATCACGATTCCTTCGCCGGCTATTTTCCTTTTCATTTTCAACCGCACATCCAGCGCAGTATTGTTGCCGGTTACTTCTGCGTTCGAACCGCTGGCCGCAACGTTTGCAATTTCCCGCCCAGTTCGACTTGTTCCGTAACGGATGATCGGCCGGTAAATATTCGAGATACTCCCGCATTAAAGCCGGCTCTGCGGGCAGAACGTTTCGCATAAAATACGGACAGATATTCCCCTGTATTGAATCCGTTTTGATTTCAACGGTACACAAACCGCAACGCTGAAGATCGCAGGCGCCGCCACTTTTATAGTTGGCGCAATGATTTCGGGCTAGACGGCCGAGTTTGCTTCGTCTCGAGTTAATCTTTCGCTGATTCATTTCACAACCTCCGTTTGCGCGTAGAATTCAAGCAGGCTAATCACTTTTTCCGGATTAAGGCTCAATTTGTTAATTAATCTCCTGGAGACTTTTGGAGTAATTTTTCGCTTTCCGTTTTCAATCATGCAAATAAAAGCCTCAGAAACACCCGTCAAATCTGCTACATCCTTTTGTGATAGCCTATAAATTCGGCGAATTTTCAAAACCTGATCACCGGTCAATTCCATGTTTTCGATCCCCCTTTGTTAAATTTTCTTAACTAAGTGCCGAAAAAAAGGCATAAAAAAAGCATTAGCCAGAATGACTAATGCAAGTTTGAAAGAGATACCACGCGCCAGTATCTCTCTCACTATATTCGTGTTTTTTCCCGTTTGTATGATAGATTTTAAGACCCGATGCAATATTCACTGTAAAGATACCCGGACTCTCACCGTCTATGAATTTTTCATACTCCGACTTCTCTTCCCCGTCGCTCTCTACCGGACCATATTTTATATCGCCCGACTGCTTAGCTTTTGTATCTCTGCGGGGAGAATACGGACGGTTTCCGTCTGACTCTCGCTTCCCGTATAATTCTATTTGATCGGTGAAAACAAGGCGGACCTTGTCCTTTTGACCGGCATTTTCTTCGCGATTAGGAAGATATCCGTCGCGCTTGGGAGCCAAGTATGTGCCGGTCCTTTTCAACCGTTTATCCGCGTCCCTTTGCTCCTGTCCGCAAGCGTCGCTGCAATATTTCTTTTTTCCAAGGCGCCGAAAAACATTGTTACAATTCCAGCAAGTACACACTCGATAGCCTTCCGGAACCTCGGAGGGCATGGGCGGCATATACTTTCGCTCTTCCTGCTCCCACTCTTCCCGGGTCCGCTCTTTTATTTGAAGCCGCTCGATATTTTCGTGGACTTTGACGAACAGATCGGTAATAAGTTTCATTAACTTCGGCGCCGATTGTAGCGGACTTTTTCCGGAAGCCTGGACGTATGCCGAAAGTGCGGCATCCACCTCGCAATTCAGGCGTGCAGCATCCATAAATTCGGAGTTGACTTCGATTTTCCATCTATTTATTTTTTGTTCAAGCTCTTTCTTTGGATTAACTTCTTTCACCTTGTTTCCTCCTTCCTTATTTAAAACATTGCAATCGTTCGCTTACGCTCACGCTTGCGGATGCTCATTTACTCGCGATATATCTTTTATTAAAAATATCCGCGCGAATGTATATGAGCGCTATTATTTGTTGGTATGTTTAATGTTGGTATGTTTCCCTTGGTATGTTTACTCGGATATCTAATGCCCCTTTGCAAACGTACCTCTAATGGCTGTATCCAAACAGGCATCTAATGCATGTATCATTCATAAACGGACGGATCGGGGACTATTTCCTCCCCTTCCTCGGAGACAATATAACCGTCATCGCTGATCCGCGGGCAGAAAGAAACGAAATACCACTTATATCGATTTGTCCCTATCCATACGTCTCTTACGTCGAGAAGCAGTCCATTCGCTAATAGAATATCCACCAGTTTCTTTATCCGGCTTTCTGCGATCCCCAGCTCAGACGCTATCTTTTGTCGCCCCGGAAAACTTGCGCCAAAACGATCGTTTTCATCTCCATTTTTTAGGGCATGGGTGCCGTCCACATACGAAAGTAGATAAAAATAAAGCGCAATTATGTCCCGGATTTGAAACTTACGCTGCGTACGACCGACAGAAGAGTTATAATCGTCTATGATTCTCGGAAAAACTTTACGCAAAAGGTCTAGGTTATACATTTCATAATTATCGTGAGATAGTAATTCCTGTTTGTTGTTCGGAAGTTTTTTCTTTGGTTCGTTGATTTTATTCAACCTCTTCACATCCTCTTCATTTTATAACACAGATTTCTATCCTTATTTATAGTTGCGAAATGACTTTCCGAGCCGGACATACGTCCTCACATATAACTGCGAAAGTAATTGGCGATATGGCAAGCACAAGTAACGGTGAACATCCCCTTGAGAACTATCCAGAATCTATTTTTACCGCCTTCTTTAATTCATTTGAAAACCACGAAACACTGAGAACAAACTGACTTTCGAGTAAAGTAATTTTGTTTTTCATTTTGTGCTTGACAATCCTCCTTTTTGCGATTATAATTGCATTAGATTATAGGATGGGTGTTTTATGGACTAAAAAAGTTTTCACCCGTACCTAAATAGATTCGAATTGGAAAAGAAGTCTATGTCCGTCGAATCTAAAAAAAACATTTATTTTTTCGCACCCGGAAACCCATTCGGCCCCGGATGCGTATAGTCTATTAGATTAATATCGGTCATTAAATTCAAATGTTTAGTGTTTTAATCAAATTATTTTCGATAATTTTAAAGACGGATTTAGTTGTTCCCGCAACTGTTCGTCTTTTTTATTTCCCATTCAAATAAAGCATCGACGTATCTTATCCCCTCATTATTAACTGCGAATATACTTTTATAACCGGACGGTGTATGGGTTATATATACGGCACAAGCGCACGTTCCAACTCGGTCCTTTCCTTCCTCAACGCAGACCTTTCGTTGTGCAGCCGTTTGTTTTCGGCGCAAAGCTGGGCCAGCCGCCTTTTTATTTGCAGCTCATCGTCACCGGTGGCCTCTATTAAAGCCAGCCGACGTCTAGCAATCTCGTAACTGTTCGAATGGAACTCGACCTCCACTTCGCACCATTTGCGATGAACTGCGTCTCTTTTCGCAATTAAGGCGTTACGTGTCGTTTCTTTTAACGACTGTAAGACGTGATCGGACAAAGCGTGCGGAGACTGAAGCGCATAGTCCGCTGGGAAAACATCTAAGATCGTCCCATTTTCCGCAATGACCAGGCGCACATGTTCGCGGGGATTATCATAAACGGACTGGCTGCCGCTAGTTGATTCGAGTGACCAGACGAACGAGGCACCTTGAGCATACTGCAGTAATACGTTTTGTGCCTGCGTTTTTGATAGGCCGAGGCGTACCGTTGCTTTTTTGACTGCCGCTTTAGAAACGTTAAATTTCTCCATAGTTTTCCCTCCCCAATTTAAATCCAATTCGAACGAAATCTGCAAACGACATATTTGCGAGCTCAGAAACATCGATTTTGCGGAGGTCTGCGCCTACCTTTGACGTGTCTACCATAAAAAACCGAGGATAGTTGTTTTCATAAAGATGGTATCCGTCGCTCCTTTTTTCTAATCGGTCAGTATCGTAAAACACCAGCCCGTCATCCGAGCATGTTCCTATGACATCAGCCGCAATTAACCAGGCGTCAGAGATTTCGTGTATTTCCTGTTTTGTATCGAATGTTTCCCCGTGATAATGCAGCTTTACTGCTTGCGGTTGAAATGTATCCATCATGCCGTACGCACCTCCTCACCGAACAGCTCTCGCGCTGCCGTTACGCCGATTTCGGCGCAGCCTGCGAATGCTCTCCGGGACACTTGCGGCAAGAGTTCAGCGAATTCCTCCGGATTTAAGTTAACGAATTGTTCTGTTCCTGAAATGTACACATTGAACCATCCCACAACAGTTCGAACATAACGAATTTGCATTTGTATTCCTCCTCGAGATTTTGTTACGCTTTTGAGTACCACCTTAGTTAGGATTATATGGTACGCTATTACGTAAAGTCAAGAAAAAAAATGCAATTGGAGGGCAAAAATGAAAAAAGTCAGTGTGAATATCGGAGAAATCTTGGAAAAAGAAAACCTTTCACTTAGAAGCCTCGCTGACAAATGCGGAATCAGACACGCTGCGCTTAGCGAATTGATTAATGGGAAAAGACAAAATATTAATTTTGGACATATTGAGCGAATCGCCAACACTTTTAACATTGAAGATATCAATGAAATTTTAAGTTTAGTTGAGGTAGAAGAAGAAAATGATGTTTGAAGAAGAAAAACAAGAGTGGCTTCTTTTTAAAGAAAGGAAGTTAAACGTCCGAGTGTTCAAGGTTAATTCTACATATGAGGTGCATGCGTCGATTATCGGAAAAGGTACATACACAGCCCGCGGCCTTGAAAAATGGTCGACTATTGCGGAAGCTATTGAGGGCATTAATAAAAAGTAAATACACAACATTAGAAAAAAACAAAAGCCCGACTCGATTTGAGCGGGCTATCTATTTTTCAATTTTAGTTTTTTCGATCTCATCATCATAGATGGTATAGGACTGTATCTCCTTATTAGGAGGATCATATATTCCTTGGAATTTGCTTTCCTTATCTCCGTTTAAATATCCTTCTACCCTGATACCCCCCATCGGACTTATGTAGTAGTCGTCAGTAAAACTAACATCTTTAACGCCTCTGTAATTTTCATACAAAAACTTCTCCATATGTTCTTGAGCTTCTTTAACAAAAGCAATCTCTTTTTCTTTTTGATCATGCTGATACTTCATAATAAATCCTCCAACTGCTATAATTATTAAAATAAGGATAATTATGTACTTTTTCTTTTTCAAAGAAACCAACCCTTTCATATCCTAATTTTACAAAAATAAAGAGGCGATGTATATGACCAACGACATAAAAGTGCCAAATGTATCAGATAAAACTTATTTCATTCTTAATAGAGAGGCCTACGACCGTGAACGGTTGGACGATCTAAAGAAGTCTGGAAAACCAATACAAACCGAAAAGAATTCGTATTGGTACGTAGAAAATATTAAAAGGGATAACGATACCGGACTCGACGCGGTTGTTATATCGCAAGGCAAAAAAACAAAAGACGGCAAGTGGGTCAAATCAGATAATCCCGAAAACGTTGTCGTAGCCTTCGCGGGAACAGATCCTAAGAGCCAATTCTTCCAGGATGTTATTGACGCTGACGGCGGGAACGTTGTGATGGGAATTGACCCGAAAAAGAAGGAACACTACATAGTCGAAAAAGATGCGAAAGATACTTCTAAAACACTCGGAAAATATAACGGAACTCCGACACAAGACTCGATGCTTAGCACCGGTAACTACAAGTTAATTACGAAAACGTCCCAAATCGGGCAAGCTGACAATCTGGTGCGGGAAGTTAAACAAAAGTATAAAGGCACCTCGACGGTCATTTCAACAACCGGACATTCTCTCGGCGGCGCAGAAGCTGAATACAGTGCGGTCAACAATAATGTCTATGCCGTAGCGTTTAACAGCCCTTCAATCGTCCACCTACACTCTGCGGAGCAGCAAAAAAAAATTAATAACGGTGAATATGACCGATCCATAAAATCGATTATCAACCCGGATGATATGGTCGGGGCCGGCTGGTGGAACGAGTATGACCGGCACAACGGTACGACAATTTATACGAAGGACCCTGAATTATCAAATGCGGTGCGCGAGGCGAGAATGCAGGGCGATGTATTCCAACAAATCGGGCAAAACGCTGGGTATTTCTTTCAGACCGCAATCTTAGGAATGCCTGATACGCATTGGGTCGGAAGTAATAACTTCACCTTCGACGAAAACGGCAACGTTCAAAATATAGAGGGCGATGAGCTCATTTATGACAAAAATTTAAAAGCGATGCTCCCACCGGAAGTTGCATCCGGAAGTGGCGCAATTAAAGTAACACCCGCCGTTGCCAAACAGCTCGCGCAAAAAGTAAATGCGATGATCAACGATCTGCGGACGATGAAACGCGAAGCCGAAAACGCTTATCAGGAACACGACGCCGAAATCAACGACCTGAAACACGATACCTACCGTCAAGTCGGCCACGGTTTATACGACAAGCTGACACTCGAAGATGTAAACAATACGCTGAAAAACCTGGCGCAGTCGTTTGACAAAAAAGGCAATCCGCTCTTTTACGATGTTCATGCCGAAAAAGCGTACATCGCCTCATTAAAAAATACGATTTCAGATTTAGAAGACATCAGCGGGTACCTTGCGCAGATCGCAAAAGATTTTAAATCGAAAGACAAAATGCTGGCAAATTGGCTTAAGCTTTAGGAGATGAAACAATGGAAAATTTCAACAAACCGGCTTCACTCAACAACTTAAACGGAGATCAAGAAGATACGCTCCTCATACGGCGCAACCAGCTTCAAATGCTGAAAACGGGCCTGAGGGTAACAGCCGCAACGAAGCTTGAAGGCATTAAAACGACGCTAAGACCGAAGTTTAAAGTAGACGTTATACAAAAAGAAATGAACAGCGTCTATTCAGCACTTCTCTACAGTTTCGAAGGAAAAGCGCAAGAGGCCCTCGCTCAGCGCATCAGCCAAAGCGCCCAGCAGCTTATTTCGACAGAAAAGGACGGAGAGAGCTTTTTGAACGGATTTAAAACGAGATGAAGGCGCCAAAATAGGCGTCTTTCTTTTCGCACAATAGCATGGGTCTCCGTGACGATTTAAACGCCCAGAAACGCTGATAGAACGGGCTTTTCAAATGCAGAATCGAAGTGGTCGCTATATTCATATTCAAACGTTGATTTTGACGTCCTAAACCGTAATCACCCTCCGTATTTAAAATTTTGCGAGAAAATTGCCGACGTCCGGCACGGCTTTTTCCGGTCGGGCCTCCCCCGCCCCCTTCCGTTTTTCCGGTCGGTGACGCCGTTGTTTATGCATATCGTTGTATTTCGTATTCATTTTTAGTTTACATAATTTCTCCTATCGGAAGTTAAACGATTGCATAAACGTTGATATAACAGCGTTTGTGAGTCGGTTGTTATTCTTCGTTATGCGCGTTTTTATACATCGCAATACTGGCGCGGGTTCACGGCGTTTCACAATCGCTTTATTACAACAAAGTTTTGTATATTGTTAACTTAGTTAAGCATTAAGGGTAGGGGTCGAGGTTTTGGAGGACCTTCTGTCATGAAGCGCGAGGCTGTCGAATTTTATACACGTAACATCTCGATACATGATAAATCGTAATTATTCCGCTTTTCTTCTATTATACTGTCCGCAGCCCTTTCGATGTTACAACGCGGCAAAACGTCAATGATCGTCAAAGTGATCGGAGGAACGTCTACCGACTAATTCAAAGATACGAATTAATCATCCACAATGTGGACAATAGACAGATGCTCGAAGACCTCCCCGTCTCACTAACGTATGAAATCGCACGCCCATCCGCAGAGTCAACCGAACCGAAACGACGTCCTGTCCTTCTGTTTACCGGTTAGGAACGCGTCAACTCATCGAATCGCATTTCATATAAGCGGTCTAGCATCCGGTCAAGCACGCCGTTATAATATCCGGCAAGATTCCGAATGTGCTTGCGCTTTGTCGCAATGAACGTCTGACGCACCGCATGTAGGCCGATTTCTTCTAGCGTATCGGAATCATAAGCGCCTTTTAAAAACGACGTATGCGCAAGGTAAATGCCGTATAGCCTATTCGTTAGCTTCCGATCGCTCATAAACGATTCGACTACAGCTTTAAACGCGCTATACGTATTACGTAGTAATTTATTTACGCTTTTAGAAATAACAGTTTCGCTTTTACTTTTCGGTACTTCAGACGTTTCCCCCGTTGGCTTGTCCGATGTCGAGCGGAGTTGCATTTGCGGAGTAGCATCGCCATTATCAGCCGGCAAAATCACGTACATATTGGCGCCGTTGCCACCGGATACCGGCCGGAATTTCGTTTCCTTGCGAATGATGCCACAGTCTACTAGGCGCTTGATTGCCCGGATAACTGTTGTACGATGCCGGCCGATCAGATCCGCGATCGATTGCAACTTCAAATACGCGACGCCCGGCGTTTTGCAGGCATGACGCGACAATACCTTGAGAACCTCGATTGCGGCAGGCGTTAGATCGGATTTATTGCGGTATATATGCGAACGGATGGCGTCGTTAAGCTCGTCCACAGAACGAAAAGACGCCATTTTAGCGGATTCTTTCGTGTACATTCGGTTTTCTCCCCTTGGAGACGTACCGACCCATATCGGAAAATTAGGCGCACTCAAATAAGCGTTGACTGGAACGCTTTTTTTCGATAAGATAGACGTAGGTGAGGACGTGCTATCTATCGGATTTTTTCCGACGGGTGGTCGTCTTTTTTTTGTGTTTTTTATCTTAATTTAGTTCGAAATTTCTTTATCGGCGAAAACTGTTCGTGTTTAATCCGAACATCCTCAGGCGTCATCTGCACATATCGACGCGTCATCGCAATGGAACTATGGCCGAGCAGACGCATTAATGTATAAGGATCTCCACCGTTTAATATATAATTTCTTGCCGAAGTATGGCGCCATGTATGCGCAGTCGTTCGTATCTCTTTACTTACGCCCGTAATATCCCCATAATATTTCAAACGTTTGTTCATCTGCGTGTCCTTGACTTCCTCACCATAAACCGACAGAAACACCTTCTTTGCGTAAGGAAAGTGGGCCTTATTCTCATCGATTAATTCATGGAGTAATTTGATTGTCTCTGCTGACACTGGAACAATTCGCGCTCTTCTGTTTTTATTAAAACGGGCAGCCAGCTCAATAGACCTAGTTTTTATATCGATATCTTCTGGAGCAATTGACAGTAATTCATTAATTCTCATCGCAGTATCTAACAGGCACCATTGAAAAACATAGTCACGGAAACCGACGTATGTACGTTGATCACACGCCCCCAATAAGGCCTCGATTTGCTCATCTGTGAAAGATTCGATTTTATCCTCATCTTCCTTTTGACACCGAATATTATCCATTGGATTTTTACGAACGAAGCCTTCTTTATACCAAAAATTGAACGCAACCTTTAACGCTCGTATCCGCATGTTTATTGTCGTGGTCGAGAGCCCTTTGCCTTGATCATTTTGAATGTATTTATGGCCTTTAAACCGCGGAGCTTCGACAGTTAAATAAAGGATATAGCTGCGGCATATTTCTGTAGTAATTTCGTGCACATACTTAACGTTATAATTCTCCTCGTATAGCCAATCCGTAAAATACCTCCACGTATTCGAATAATCTGTTTGCGTACGCTCCCGAATTCCTTCGCCGATTTTTGCACTCATGAAGTAGTTAAACGCCGGGGCTAGCTCCATCGGTTGGATATTGCTAGGCGGGTTCGCACGCTTATCAGCCTTCCGTCTTCTTCGAATTAATCGTTCTTCCGACAAAATAAAAACGCCTCCTTACGTACGGTTAAATACGTAAAGAAGCGTTTTATAAACGAGTAGATATGCGATTTCCAATGGGTTGTATACGCAATCCTATTCGGGATAAATACGTAACCCCTTCGTCTAACTTATCGATTCACTGAACGTCAGCACTCTTCAGGCTTCCCTGCATTCACTGCGGTTCTGAATGATGATCCGCAGCCGCATGAAGCGATGGCATTTGGATTATCGATGGTGAAGCCTCCGCCCATCATCGATTGTTTAAAATCAATGACCGTACCGTTCATAATATCCAGGCTTTCTTGATCTACAAGCACTGTGATTCCATGCTGGACGAATTCATTGTCGTCTTCGTTTTTTTCGTGTTCAAAACCCATGCCGTATGACAGACCGCTGCATCCGCCGCCTTTTACTCCGATTCTCAAGAATGCGTTCTCCTCTTCATGCTCTTTCATCATATCCTTGATATGAAGAGCAGCCGCTTCCGTGACCGTAACTGTTTTTTCGCTCATAACATCACACCTCCTAAAAGCTCATGTGTACTTTATTATAAAGTCGCACGTCCGATTTCTCAAACGGACCGACTCATGATATAAAAAACTCGCCTTCACATACCGTTTCAGCGGGTCCTGTCATCATGACACGACCGTCATTTTTCCAATTAATGATCAGATCGCCGCCGGCGAGATGGACGATAATGTCCGTGTCTCGTTTGGAATAGCCGTTGAGTATCGAACTCACTGCGGCTGCGCAGGCGCCCGTTCCGCATGCCTGGGTAATTCCTGAACCCCTTTCCCATACACGGAAATGAAGTTCTTTGTCGTTTTCGACTTCAACAAATTCTACGTTAACCCCTTCCGGAAACCTTTCATCTTTTTCAATGAGCGGTCCCATCGACGTAAGCGGCGCTTTTTCAATATCGTCTAAATAAAAGACGATGTGGGGATTGCCCATGGATACAGCGGTACCTTTCATTTCCCGGCCGCCGAATATCATCTTTTCATTGATCGTCTCCGACCCCTGTTCACCGAGCATTGGCATATCTGATTTGAGAAGGCGCGGTTCACCCATATCGACTGTAGCCGATACAACTTTTCCTTCCTTCACTTCAATCTCAGCCTTTACCAAGCCTGAAAGAGTTTCAATTAAAAAGGATGTTTCCTTCACCAGTTTATGTTCATACGCGTATTTTGCAACGCAGCGCAAACCGTTTCCGCAGTTTTTGCCTTCAGATCCGTCGCTGTTGAAAATCCTCATTTTAACCGGCGCTTGATCTGAAGGACAGATGAGTATCATTCCGTCTGAACCGATTCCGGTGTAAACGGAAGACACTTTGACGGCCAAATCTGACAACAGCTCCTCAGGGAGATGTTCTTCAAACTGATTGACGTATATATAGCTGTTTCCTAAGCCGTGCATTTTAGTAAAACGAAAAGAATTCATAGCCGCCTCCACATTTTTTTACTTTCTTCTAGTATAAAAGCTGAAAGGGATGGATACAATATGGCTATCCCCCGTTTTTCATACATAAAAGCTCCCTGCGTTCATATGCAGGGAGCTTTTATCATGTTATCCGATAAACATACCGGCGATCGCCGCGCTTGTAAGGTTGGCCAATGTTCCGGCAGCAACGGCTTTCAAGCCGAGACGGGCGATATCGGAACGGCGGTTCGGCGCCATTCCTCCCAATCCTCCGAGCAAAATCGCCACAGAAGACAGGTTTGCGAAACCGCACAGCGCAAAGCTGATAATCGAAGCGGTTTTGACGGAAAGCTGATCAAACATCGGAGCAAAATTGGAATAAGCGACAAATTCATTCAGCACGAGCTTTTGACCGATAAAGCTTCCGGCCTGAACTGCTTCATCCCAAGGGACGCCGATGACAAAGGCGAGAGGTGCAAATACATAGCCGAGAATGAATTCAAGCGAAAGGTCTTTAAAACCGAACCATCCGCCGATTCCTCCAAGAATTCCGTTTAAAACGGCAATCAAAGCAACAAATGCAAGGAGCATCGCACCGACATTCAAAGCAAGAGAAAGACCTGTTGATGCCCCTTTTGCAGCGGCATCGATGACATTTGCTGCGTCTTCGTCTTCAGCCATTTGAATATCTTTTTCTTCAATTTTCGATTTTTCAGTTTCGGGAATAAGCATTTTTGCCATAATCAAGCCCGCAGGTGCAGCCATAAAGCTCGCTGCAAGCAAATATTCGAGAGGAACCCCAAGAAGGGCGTAACCGAACAAAACAGAACCGGCCACTGATGCGAGTCCGCCTGTCATAACGGCAAACAGCTCCGACTTTGTTAAGTTTGCGATAAACGGCTTAATCACAAGCGGCGCCTCAGTTTGTCCGACAAAGATATTGGCAGCTGCAGAAAGAGATTCCGTTTTGCTTGTTCCGAGCAGTTTTGCCAATCCGCCGCCGATAAAGCGGATGATGACTTGCATGATCCGTAAGTGGTAAAGAACCGCAATCAGCGATGAAAAGAAGATGATAACAGGAAGAACGCTTAAAGCGAAGGCAGCGCTGTCGCCTACTTGCAAGAGAGGCCCGAAGAGAAAGCTGATTCCTTCATTCGCATAATTGACGAGATGCTGAACGGCTTTCGTAAACGAAAGAAACACTTCCCGCCCCATTTCCCATTTGAGAACGATGAATCCGAACAGGAGCTGCATCGCCAAACCGATTAAAATCGTTCTTATGTTAATTTTACTCTTGTGCTCAGAAAGCAGAAAAGCAATCGCGAAAATCGCCAGAATACCAAGAAGTCCCCATAAAATGTTCATGACCACACCTCTTATTATTTTTTAAACTTTTATTAAGATAACAATTAATGATTGGCCTGTCCACAAAAATTTTTAAGAATTTTTTCTCTTTTTATGTAAACCCTTTCAAACAAAGGCTTTGCATGAAAAAACGAGATCACCAAGATGACCCCGTTTTTAAATAAGTTCATTTTCATCAATGAACTTGTATATATTTTCGACCAATTCAGCCGGATTATTCGCTGTCACCATTTCTCCGTTTACAAGAGCATACATGGTCTGCATGCATTGTCCGCAGTAACTCAGGCAGCCGTATTCGACGACGTCCAGATTCGGATCTTTCTCCAATATTTCTTTTGCTTCCTGAGAACCTTGGGCAAGATTGCTGACGCAAAACTCAACGATTGGAAACACTTTATTTCACCTCACATCGCTTTTTTATCGTACCCTATTTACGTTTCAATAGTCAAAGTTTTAGGCTGAGGAATAAAGCTTTTGTAACACATTAATACCTTAAAGGGTTTTACTAATTATCGATTCAAAGCCGATATGTAGGTTATTTTCCCGAGAAATATTGTGATTTTACATCAAATTAGATATAATTCTAGAGGGTATTTACATAGTTTTTTAATTTTGCAATGAAAAAGGTTAGTTTCTTAATCTGAGGGGAAAAGGGGAATTACCAATGAGAAATTTAGTCTTGCTCGGCGGCGGGTACGGAAATATGCGGATCATTCATCGTTTGCTGCCTAACCAGCTGCCAGATGATGTGATGATCACTTTAATCGACAAAAACCCTTACCATTGTTTGAAAACGGAGTACTACGCACTGGCTGCGGGGACGATTTCCGATCATCATATCAGAGTGTCCTTCCCGGATCACCCGAAGTTAAAGATTGAATACGGGACGATTTCGTCTGTTGATTTGGAAGGAAAAAAAGTTTTGTTTCATGACAGAGAGCCGATATCTTATGATGACACCGTCATCGGACTCGGCTGTGAAGATAAATATCACAATGTTCCCGGGGCGCCTGAACATACCTACAGCATTCAGACAATCGATCAATCACGCAGCACGTACCAGGCGCTCAACAACTTAAATGCAGAAGCCACCGTTGCGATCGTCGGGGCAGGACTGAGCGGCGTTGAGCTTGCGAGCGAGCTGAGGGAAAGCCGAAAGGATTTGAACATCATCCTTTTTGACCGGGGAGAATTAATTTTGTCGAGCTTCCCGAAGCGTTTGAGCAAATATGTTCAAAGCTGGTTTGAAGAGCACGGCGTCAAGATTATCAACTGCGCCAACATCACAAAGGTGGAAGAAGGCATCGTCTACAATCATGACGACCCGATTCACGCCGATGCCATCGTCTGGACAGCGGGGATACAGCCGAATCAAGTCGTTCGGGATCTCGATGTGGAAAAAGATCCGCAAGGGCGTGTCGTCCTGACACCGCACCATAACCTGCCGGGAGACGAACACGTTTATGTTGTCGGCGACTGCGCAAGCCTGCCTCACGCGCCGAGCGCACAGCTGGCCGAAGCCCAGGCGGAACAAATCGTCCAAGTGCTTGAACTGCGCTGGAAAGACGAACCTCTTCCTGAAACGATGCCGAAATTCAAGCTGAAAGGCGTGCTCGGTTCACTCGGCAAAAAAGCCGGCTTCGGTTTAGTTGCCGAACGGCCGTTGATCGGCAGAGTGCCTCGCCTGCTGAAATCCGGCTTGCTTTGGATGTATAAGCATCATAACGGGTAGAGTTTCGCGGATGTTCGGGAAAGTTTTTCTAGTTTTAAAAAAACTGTATCATATTAAAAACCGACGTATTCGTTAGGCAAATGTTAGTTTTTTCTTTTGTATTCACACAATCGGACAGATATGAAAAACTGAAACAAGCTCATTTATCCATGATGAGCTTGTTTCAGTTTAACCAGTAAAATTTCGGGTAAACCAGCGTATTTAATAAGCCTCCTAGTCGGCTCTCAAGCGCTCACTTCTACAGCAAAGGCTCGTTCTGATTCAAGTTTATTCTTTATCAAGTGAAGAATTTATATGATCTTTATACGTATCTAAATAGATATTTCTATCAGGTGATAAAACTGCATAGAAAACTTCTTCAGCAGACAGATTTCGCTTTTGCAATTCGGACTGTAACCATTCATGAGTTAATTGATTATCTTTCAAATTATCCTCTTTCATTTTTCCATCCATGATTAATTCGATCGGGAGTTTTCCTTCTGATGCAGTGGCAATCCATAAATCCTTTTTAGTCACATTTCGAAATTGGGGTTTTTTTAATACTGTTAATGTCCCGTTTGTTTCAATAATCGCATAAAGCACTTCTTCAATTTTGAATACATCTTTTTCCCTTAGTTGCTGATTTAAATAATCAATTGTATATCGCATTTTGCGCATGTTGTGTTCAAGAATTTTCCCATTTTGAATTACAACGGTTGGATCTCCAGCAAAGAATTTCCGCGCCTTCTGATTCCAAAGGGATAGATAGGCAGTTGCCAATATTACAAATACAAATATAGAGAAAGCGAGTACCATGTGGTGAATTTTAAGTGAAGTATTAAAAGCCAGATTTGCAGTAATTGCTCCTAGTGTAATTGACGCAATGAAATCAAAGATATTCATTTGTGAAATTGTTTGTTTTCCCAACAACCTTGATCCGATCAGTAAAATGCCAAAAGCGAGAATCGATCGAAGAATTACTTCAACATGTTCACTCATTGTTTTCACCAACTCATTGTATTGTCTATGTACATCCTAGACAAAAATGGTCTTATATATACTGTGATGGCGCACTCATTATTGTATTAGGCATATACTAAGCTGATAAATACTTCAGGGACGGTGAAACTTGTGTATCCTTATTATTATGCTTATCGTACCCCTCCTGACAGAAAACTAATTAATGACATCCTCAAGGCAATTAACGGGGAGTACAGCGCCATTTTCTGCTATAAGCAAATAGCAGAAAATGCTCCCACAGAAGGCATAAGAAAGCAAATTCGTGAAATTAGACAAGATGAACAGAGACATTTTGAAGAGTTTAGGAGAATTTATACTAACTTGACAGGTCAAAAGCCAACCCCAAAAATCACAGAAGAATGCCCTAAACAGTATAGCACTAGTCTAAAGTCTGCTTTTAAAGATGAGCAGGAGACAGTTGATTTTTATTTAGATTTAGCAGACCAAACACAAGATCAGTCAATTAAAAAAGTGTTTCAGCGTGCTGCAGCTGACGAGCAAAATCATGCAGTATGGTTTTTATATTTATTAATCCATTCATCTACACAACAAACCCGGCAAGCGAATTATGGGGCAGCAGGTGCTTTAAATGCAGGTTCACTCACTTTACCGCAAATGCTCACCTACGCCATTCAGGATGAGTACTTAGCTCAAGCGAGATACAATGAAATCATTAGCAACTTCGGAAACATTCGAACGTTCATACAAATCAAAGAAGCAGAATTACGCCATATCAATGCACTACTTTCTCTTTTTGAACGATACCAGGTACAGATACCTGAAGACATCTCTAACTTATATGTCACTGCGCCATTATCCCTTAAGGCTGCATTTGCTGCCGGGGTACAAGGAGAAATTGATAATATCGCTATGTATAACAAATTTCTAACTTTCGATGTTCCAGCAGATGTGAGAACTGTTTTTACGCAATTACGCAACGCATCAGAAAATCATTTAGAAGCTTTTCGAAGAGGTCTTGAAAGAAATGAAGCTTAAACTTTGTCAATTGAATTTTTACAGGTAAGGAGAAAAACTACTTTTTTTACTCAGATGCATCCATATCAATATCTTTTCCTTATCCTATTAAAAAGTCAGTGTGTTGGCTTTTTCAACTTTACGTAAAAAGGACACTGCTCCACCTCTCAAAACCGATTAACTGACATTTCGCTGATTGACTTCAAGATCAAGCACAAGCGGGTATGCGAGACGGACCTTTTTATCAAGTGGCAAAAAGAATCTCGCTGCGCGCCAATGCTTCACAAAAACAGCGTTTTTAATTAACCCCCGTTACCTTAAACAGGCGAAATAAGGGCGCTCTCCCCTCTTATGAGTGAACGCCCTTATTTTTGCGTTTTTTTATTTCCGCCAAAAAGTTGAACAGTCCGCCTTATCCGCAATATTAAATTCGATCATTTTTTTAAGTAATGAGAAATCAAGCGGACGATCCCACGGGAAACGGACAAGCTGCTTCGTATGATCATAGCCGGCCTGCACGATTTCTTCAGAAAAACGATCAATTCCCGCGCTTTCAGGGGCAACAGCCAGGTGATGTTTCGCTGTGCTGAAACCGATAATAAAAGTGCCGTGATCGGTAAACATAGGCTGATTCCAGGCGATTTTCGGCGTTAAATTTGGAAATGTCTCCGCTGTCCAACTCAACACTTCCTCCATCCGGGCTCGATGTTCCGGGTGATCAATTCCTTCTAAATATTCTGCAAAAGCTTCCATGTTGCTCCCTCCTAAAATTAAAATGATGCTAGAACTTTGTTTCGCAAATGAACCCTTTGTAATAAGTCTATCCTTGGAACAGTTTCATTCGAATTCCCCCAGATAAGATTCTACTCAAAAAAGCCCCCTTGTCATCGGCGGGCTTTCTTGAATTGAGCGTCATACCTATTATAGCGTTTCCATGCCTGTACCGCTTTTTATAAAGCTATTAAAAACTCCATCATCGTTTCATAAGCAATTTGCGAGGACTGCCGGTTGTATTTTACGGAATACGGGTCGCTAAATCCATGCTCACCCTTCAGCTTCACCGTTTTGACATTCTTTGATTCCAATTGGGATATACACGCGGCAACGTCAAAGGACTGCTCTTTTTCCGGGAAAAAAAGCAGTGCCGGACATGAAGGCGATATGTTCAGATAGTCTCTTATCCGGGAGCCGTAGTATCCGGCGATCCCATTGACACGCTCATCTTCGCTGCAAAGCCAGGCAGCGGTTGCTCCGACGCTGAACCCGAGTAAGATGATCTTGCGATATTGACGATCCAGCTTGGATATGATTGTATTTATTTTGCGCAAAACACCGGGGAAACCGACGTTTTCCATAAAAAAAAGATAAGCCGCTTTTTCTTCAGCGTATTCAAACGGTTGATCCCGATTTAACAAATTGGGGCAAATAACATCAAAGCCCTGCTCAGCTATCAATTGGCAAACATCGTGCATGTGCCGGTTAATCCCGTATATTTCGTGCAGCACGATAACCGCTGTATCGGATTTATTTTGAATATGTATCATGTTCTGACTCCTTGTCTCTCATTGCTGCATAAAAAAAGGGCGCCGCCTTCGGCGCCAGTTTAACAGCTTGTACGGCAACAAATCAGGTTATGCAGTCTTTTGCAAAGCTGCAGGCGCTTTACCATCAAAGCTGTCGAGAAAAATCGCTCTGCCCGCCATCAGCTGGGCCGGCTTATCGTCAAGAAAAATGGCGCGACCGGCAAACTCGGCATTTCCCTTCGGCTGAGACGAAAAACTTAAAACGACAAGGCTGGCAAAGACGGCAGTCAACGCAACGGCAATCATCTTTTTCACTTTAGCTCCTCCGTTCTTTTAAGAATTTGGTCTCTTGCATGATGAGATTCTTCAAAATATTCGGCAGCTTTGTCTGCATCTCCATTTTCTTTATAGTAAAGTGCGATATCAAATGTTAATTCCGCTACATCCGTCCAGAGATTGATCGTTTTAAGATATTCTAAAGCATGTTCAACCGTAAGTGGATCCTGTTCATCATACAGAGCATGAATAAGTTTAAATTTCGACAAATATTCCCTTTCTCCTGCTTTTTCCGCGCGAAAAAATCCTTTTTCATACAATTTGCGGGCTTCTTTGACAACATTTGATTTGTATAGCACATGTGTCAGTTCAAACATGGAGTGGATGCCGTAAACCGATTCTTCATGCTCTTTGATAAGCAGCGCTTCTTTGAAATGATGTTCGGCCAAGGTGAGGAGATTGCGATTGACATAGCTCAATCCTAAGTTGTGGTGAGCCATACCGAGGAGAACGTGGTGCTTGATCAGTGCCGCGTCTTTTAGGGCTTGCTTGTAATGCTGTTCGGCTTCATCAAAACGAAATAAATCGAGTTTATTTGCTCCGATCAGCATATCGTTGCTGATCGCTTTTTGAATATAGTCATCATGTGTTTTGAAGGTTTTTAGAGCTGTTTTTGCATGGTTTAAGGAGAGGAAATTCTGTTTGATTTGATAGTAGGCGATAGCCAGTTTGTAATGGAATTCGGCGATTTCGATTTGATCGGGGATTGTTCTGAGCTTTTCTTCGGCTAGTTTATAATAATTGATGGCATTTGTATAATCCTTTTTATGAAATTCGTACATGCCTGCGAAAAAGAAATAATAATATTCGATCATGTCATCTGTGCTTTGCATATCTGCTTTTTGCTCCTGAATATCTTCGAACAATTTGGTGGAAGCTGCAAACTCTTCTGTCAGCAGTTTGTGCCGATAGTCTAAAAGATTAAAATAAAGAAGCAGATCTTGATTTTCTTCCATATTCGGCAGCCGGTGCTCAATGTCGTATTTAATCGAGACCGCTTGTGCCACTTCATGGCGCTTGATCATGACATACCATTGATTAAGCATTCCCGCGACTTCCTCATAAGCAATTTTTGTCTTCAATCGTTTATCCTTCCTTTCCTCCCATGTCTCTTCCTTTTTATGGGTTGTTTTTCATTTTACAGAATCGCTTATTTTTTGACAATCACTTTTCTAAATATTGGCTTAATTTCCTAAAATAACTCAAAATTCTGACATCAACCGTAACCATTTTCTGTATTGTTGCAAATCTCTCAGAAAGTATTTTCGTTTGACATTGTTTTTGATGACATTTTATAATTATATATGTAAATATCAACATGTTCGATTTTACAATAAACAAATAAGGAGCGGTTCATATGAATCAAGATGTCAAAGAGTTTGTCGGAAGCCATATGATCTATACGTATGAAAACGGATGGGAATATGAAATCTACATTAAAAATGACCATACCATTGATTACCGCATTCACAGCGGAATGGTCGGGGGACGCTGGGTTCGCGATCAAAAAGCCGATATCGTCAAGCTGACTGAAGGCGTCTATAAAGTATCATGGACAGAACCGACAGGGACTGACGTTTCCTTGAATTTCATGCCCAATGAAAAGCGGATGCACGGCATCATCTTCTTCCCTAAATGGGTTCATGAACGCCCTGATATCACAGTCTGCTATCAAAATGACCACATCGACTTAATGGAAGAATCGCGTGAAAAATATGAGACGTATCCAAAATATGTCGTACCGGAATTCGCCGATATCACATTCATTGAAAATGCCGGAATCGATAATGAAGATCTGATTTCAAAAGCCCCTTATCCCGGAATGACGGATGACATCAGAGCCGGAAAACGAGTATAAATGGGAAAAGGGCTTTTCATTAATGATATAATGACTGGACTTTTGTTAAGTCATGCAGCAAGGCTTTAATATCATCTTGCGATAAAGGGACAAGCATTTGATCGTAGAGGGTGATGATCTGTCCTCCCTCGTCATGCTCATGCTGCCTTAAATACTGCTGCAAAGCCCTGAGCTGGTTTTCTTTCAAGCTGGTCTGCGTTTGAAACTGCTTGATTTTCTTTAACGAAAAAACATTCATTTCGTCATCAAAATCGCCTGACATGATTTGACCCTCAATGCTGGACATGCTGGCTATCCCTCCTTATTGACGATTCGGCTGGTAGTTAGTCTGTCCGCTTTAAGAAAAGTACAATCATAAAAAATAAAACAGCAAGGGACAGATCTGTCCCTTGCTGTTTATCATGCAGGCTTATAACCTTGCTTTTCCATTTCTTTATACACGTCTTTCAGCTTCGGATTTCCTTCGCCGACTACTTGATCACCGACCATGATGAGCGGATAAAAATATTCGTCGTTCAGGATTTTTTCGGAGATTTCCTGTTTTTCAGGATCGTTTTCCGGCGGCTGATGGATATCAATGTACGTGATCGAGAAAGGCTGGTCGGGATATTTTCTTTTCAGGGCGGCTTCGAGCCACTCATACGTTTCTTTTGATGACGGAAGGTTGACACAGCTTGGACAAAGAACGTCGGCACCGTAAACAAAAAGCTCGGCTTGTTTTTTCATCAGCGGCAGCTCCTTTCTCTTTGTCTTTTATTTTATTCTATTTTGTCCTTTCGCTCCATATTGAAATGAAAATCGCTTTTTGTCTTTGCCGGCAAATATGATATAATATGTGGGAAAACGATTGAAACCAAACAATAGCTTTTTATTGTTCGACTGAATATAATGGTTGTATGATTTGAAAGGAGCGATACGAATGACGACAGAGGTCGAAATGAAAGAACAAGTACAGGAAGTGCTGGACAAACTTCGTCCATTTCTACTCCGCGACGGCGGTGACTGTGAACTCGTCGATGTTGAAGACGGCATCGTCAAGCTTCGCCTGCTCGGCGCATGCGGAAGCTGCCCAAGTTCCACGATCACCCTTAAAGCTGGAATTGAGCGCGCCCTTTTAGAAGAAGTTCCGGGCGTCATTGAAGTTGAACAAGTATTTTAATTTGAGGCGGCTGCCGTTCATTACGGCAGCCGCCGATTGTTGACAAAATCCCAAAACGACTTTTAGTTTTGGGATTTTGTCATCCTTTCAGCGTGATTGAAAACCCTTGCAGTCTAGGAAGGCCGAGCATCGGAGCAGACTTTCACAGGAGGTGATGACGGCGGCGTTCAGGCAGGACGCCTGGGCGGTTAGCCGCCGATCCTTCCTCTATTCGTGAGCACCGACGCGCAGGCCTGACAACGAATGCGAGGGTTTGTCGACACGCTGAGGCTGCCGTTTATTACGGCAGCCTTTTCTTTTTTTATAGATAATCTTCAAACCACCTGGCAATATACTCAAGCCGTCTGATCCGCTGCTTCGGATGCCCGCTTCTTGATAAATCGTGCGACGCATTCGGGAATCTGACGAGTTTTACTTCTTTCCCCATTTTTTTCAATGCCGTAAACAGCTGCTCCGCCTGTTCAATCGGGCACCTGTCGTCCCGTTCGCCATGGAGGATGAGAAGAGGAGTCTCCACCTTGTCCGCATATTTGAGCGGCGAATGCTCCCACAGTTTGCCGGGATTTTCAAAAAGGTCCGCTCCGATCTGCCAGTCTGTGAAAAAATAGCCGATGTCGCTTACCCCGTAAAAACTGATCCAATTGGAAATGGACCTCTGCGTCACCGCGGCCTTAAAGCGATTCGTGTGGCCGACAGCCCAGTTTGTCATAAAGCCGCCGTAGCTTCCTCCTGTGATTCCGAGCCTTTCTTGATCGATGAAATCATATTGTCCCAGCGCGTGGTCAACAGCTGCCATTACATCTTTAAAATCTCCCCCGCCGTAGTCGCCTCTCACCCGGTTGACAAAATCCTGTCCGTAGCCGTGGCTTCCCCGCGGATTGACATATACAACGGCGCTTCCCTTTGCGGCAAGCACTTGAAATTCGTGAAAATAAGCATTCGCATACATGGCGTGAGGACCGCCGTGCACTTCCAGAATGAGCGGATACGTGTTTCCTTTTTCATATTGAGCAGGCTTTATCAGCCAACCGTGAATTGTCAAACCGTCAGCTGTCTGAAATTGAAGCTCCTCCGGTTCCGATATGATATGCTCTTCCGTAAACGCTTGGTTGGCATCTGTTAATCGCTCCGCTGTTTCTTCACCCAATGGGAGATGGTAAAGTTCGCTCGGCCGGACAGGCAGGGCTATCGATGCCGCAAAACTTTTTTCATCCGGATGCAGGCTGAATCCGTTCAGATGCTCTTTTTCCAACCGGACCGGATAAGCAAGACCTTCGATTGATATGTAGTAAATGCCTGTCGAACCTTGGTCAGATCCAATGACATAAAAGCCGTTTCCGTCTTTGGTCCAGGCCGGTTTCGGAAGAACGCCTCCGACAAGGCTGTCCCCTGCTACTGCATCGCTGAGATGGACATCAAGCATTTCCGTCAGACACGTTAGTTTTCCTGTTTCGATATTATACAGCCATGCTTTATCAAGCGTGGCGTTTTGAAATTCCTTTTCGTTTCCGATGAATGCAAGGTGTTTGCCGTCAGGAGAAAACGATAGTGAAGAAAAAACGCCGTTTTGACCTGTCAGGCGCTTCAAATCACCTGTCGAAAGGTTCATCAAATAGACATCGTTCACACGCATATCCGTCTGATTGGCACAAAATGCAATCCTGCCTCCGCACGGTGAAAATGCGTAGCTGAAATGGTCGCGTTCTAGATCGGTCAGCTGTTTTATCTCCCCGGTTTCCACTTGAACGAGGACAAGCTGCGTATACTTTCCCCTTTTAAACCCTTGGCCGTCTAATTTATACGACAAAGAATCGACTTCCAGCGGTTCGTGATCTTCAATCTCCGTTTTTTTCTCATCGTCGACGCTTTCCTCTTTCGTCAGCCTCACTGAACAAAGCAATGACTTGCCGTCAGGCGACCATTCAGGCTGTGATACATCATAAGGAATATCGGTCACTTTTCTCGCTTCTCCTCCGGCGGCGCTTATCACGTAAAGTTGTGTGGTTTCCTCGCGATTAGACGTAAATGCAAGGGATTTGCCGTCGGGCGACCAGCGCGGATGCTGGTTTCTTCCTTTTCCAAACGTCCATTGTACTGACGCTTGTTGTTTGCGGTCGTAGACCATGATATGCGAATCATAAGAGTCCTGTTTTTCGTTTACTTTTGTTTGTACGTAGGCGATTTTTGCACCGTCAGGCGAGTACTGCGGGTCGGTAATGGATACAAGCTTGATGAGGTCTTTTTCGGTTATCAGCTGCTTCATGTTCGTTTCTCCTCCTCTATATGTTTGTCATACTATTTCGACTTTCTAAATAAAAATCCTTGTTTTGAAGGCAAACAAAAAAAGAGCCGAAAAAGCTCTTTTATCGTTAAACACTGTTTACTGATTTTCTTTCAACGATAATGCCTGTATCCGGGACATGAAGGCAGTCCACTTCACAATGCGGAAACTTAGAAGCAAGCTGATCTCTCAGCGCGTCTCCCTTTCCTTTTTCAATAAAGGAAAGGATCGTCGGTCCTGCTCCGCTTAAAGCGGTCCCAAACGCGCCGTTTTTGCCTGCTTCATGCTCTACTTTAGAAAGCTCAGGGACGAGCGCCCTTCGGTAAGGCTGATGAAAGAGGTCTTTTTGCATCATGCGGCCGACAAGCTTCCAATCTTTCGCCATCAGTCCGGCGACGAGCATATTGCTGACCGCGCTTGCTTCCACCGCTTTCGGATAAGAGAGGCTTTCGGGAAGAACATCCCGCGCATCTTTTGTCAGCACTTCATAAAAAGGAATGACGACAACGACATCCAAATCGATGTCTTTCATCGAAACCATCTCTGTTTCATCTTCTTCATGAAGTCCGATGACAAGCCCGCCGAAAAGCGATGCTCCGGCATTGTCAGGATGGCCTTCTTCAAGGCTTGCAAAATGGAGTTTCTCGCGGTCAGAGAGTTTTAAATCGGCAAGTTCGTTCGCCAGCTCAATCGCAGCGGCAATTGCGGCTGCGCTGCTGCCGAGACCGCGCGCCAGCGGAATATCGCTCCACACTTTGACGAGGCTTGGCGGAATGTCTTTTCCGAAGTGTGCGGCGGTCCGTTTGGCCACCTGGTAAATTAAATTATCCGTCCCTTCAGGTATTCCCGCTACGACTTCTGTTTCAGCCTCAAAACGCCACTCATCATGAGGAAAAACAGACAATCTCAAATAACGGGACAGCGCCATGCCGACTGAATCAAAGCCCGGGCCCAGATTGGCCGTGCTTCCGGGAACCGTAACGGAAAACAGCATGTCAGCCTCAGTCATACACGAGCGGCTCCTTTTAAGTGTTCGAGAATGGCTTCTTCATCTGTCGGCAGTGTGACAGGTTTGATCTGCGACACATCAACGGCTGTGTTCGGATCTTTCAAGCCGTTTCCGGTTAAGACAGCGACAACTTTCGCCCCCGGCTGAATCTCTTTCGTTTCCAGCTGTTTCAGTACGCCGGCAATAGATGCGCACGATCCCGGTTCTGCAAATACGCCTTCTTCTCTTGCCAGGAGCTGATAAGCGTGCAGGATCTCTTCGTCTGACACTTCATCGATTTTTCCGTTCGATTCTTTTGCAGCATTGACCGCTTTGTCCCAGCTTGCCGGATTTCCGATTCTGATCGCTGTCGCAACGGTTTCCGGCTTTTCAATTACTTTGTTTTTGACAATCGGGGCCGCGCCTTCTGCCTGAAAACCTCTCATAACCGGCAGGCCTGTGCCGTTTTTCTCATGATATTCTTTAAAGCCTTTCCAGTAAGCCGTAATATTTCCGGCATTCCCGACAGGAATTGCAAGGATGTCAGGCGCTTCGCCCAGCTGTTCACAAATTTCAAAGGAAGCGGTTTTCTGTCCTTCAATCCGGTAAGGATTCACAGAGTTGACGAGTGCAATCGGCTCTTTCTCGCAAATGCTGCGCACCATTTTCAGGGCATCGTCGAAGTTTCCGTCGATCGCAATGATTTTAGCGCCGTACATGACGGCTTGGGCCAACTTTCCGAAGGCGATTTTACCGTCCGGAATAATGACGATGCACTTCATGTTGGCACGAGCCGCATAAGCCGCAGCAGCAGCTGACGTATTGCCGGTCGAAGCGCACATGATCGTGTCATTGCCTTCTTCTTTCGCCTTGGCGACCGCCATGACCATCCCGCGGTCTTTAAAGGAGCCTGTAGGATTGACACCCTCTGTTTTGACATAAAGCTCGATTCCGAGCTTTTTCGAAAGATTTTGCAGATAAATGAGCGGGGTATTTCCTTCGTTCAGCGTCAATTCCGGTGTTTTGTCCGTTACTGGCAAATATTCTTTATATTGATGGATGAGTCCTTTCCACATTAGCTCCAACCGTTCCCTTCTACTCGATAAGTGCTTTTCACCTGATCAACAACCTCAAGATCATTCAGCTTTTGCAAGATATCCGTAAAATCCTCTTCTGACGTATGATGTGTCACAATGACAATCTCAGCCAGGTCATCATGGCCTTTAATCGGAAGCTGCAGAATTTTTTCAAAACTGACGCCTCTTTCCGAAAAAATCGATGTGATTTTTGAAAACGAACCGACCTGATCTTTAACATGAATTCTTAAAAACTGCTGGGCGAAGATTTCAGAAGGTGCCTTGATCTTCTTTTCAAATTGCGGATCGACAAAGCTGCTGCCGTTCACGCCGAGACGCATGTTTTTCATGACGGAAACCAAATCTGATACGACGGCGGTCGCAGTCGGCATGCTTCCTGCGCCAGGCCCGTAAAACATCGTTTCCCCGACGGCCTCGCCATACACGTAAACCGCATTGAATTCATTATGGACGGAAGACAGCGGATGATGCTCCGGCAACAATGTCGGCTGGACGCTCACTTCGACTTTTTGTCCGTCGCGCTGGGCGATGCCGATCAGCTTCATCGTATAGCCGAGCCGTTTGCTGAAATTGATGTCTTCATCAGACACTTGGGAAATGCCTTTCACTTTGACATCGTCAAGATCGACATTCATTGAGAAACCGAGCCTGGCCAAAATCGCCATCTTTCTCGCCGCATCAAGACCTTCAACATCAGCTGTCGGGTCCGCTTCGGCGAAGCCGAGCTCCTGCGCTTCTTTCAGCACTTCAGCATAAGGCGCGTTTTCTTTATTCATCTTCGTTAAAATGAAGTTGGTCGTTCCATTGACGATTCCCATCATTTTCGTAATCCGGTCTGAAGCCAGCCCGTCTTCCAGGCTTCGCAAAATCGGAATTCCACCGGCGACGCTCGCTTCAAAATAAAGGTCGCAGCCGTTTTCTTTCGCGGCAGCCGTCAGTTCCGATCCATAGAGGGCGATCAAATCTTTATTCGCTGTCACGACATGTTTTTTCGCCTGAAGCGCGTCAAGCAAATAGCGTCTTGTCTCCTCGATTCCCCCGATGACCTCAATGATGACATCCACTTCCGGATCTTGAATGACATCATAAGCTTCCGTCGTCAGAACATCTTTGGAAAGGTCGACATCCCTCTTCTTATCTTTATCTTTTACAAGAACTTTTTGAATCGTAACAGGGCATCCGACTTGGTGTGTCAGCTTATCCTGGTGATCCTGAATAATCTTCACCACACCGCTCCCGACTGTTCCTAATCCTAGCAGCCCCACTCGTATCGCCTTCAATGAAATTCCACCTTTCTCTCTCTTATCGTCCTCTCTCTAAGGACATTTGTAAACACAACGCAGACATTTAAGTTACAAACATTATAATGGGGGATTCTTTTTTTGACAAGATGACATTTGCTGAAAAACAAATCATGAAAACGCTTTATACATTGATATAATAAGATTCTATATATTCAGAAATATTTTTGTGAGAAAATCTTCCGACCCGTCAGGCCGGCCGGAAGAAATGTCAAATCCCGGTCTTTGCCGGCTTCCCTCCCAGGACAAGCGCAATATTTTCCGCACAAAGCCTCATCATGGCTTCTCTCGTTTCGACAGTGGCGCTGCCGATGTGAGGCAGCGCGGTCACTTGCGGCAGATTGGCGAGCGGGTGATCCTGCTGCACGGGTTCTTCCGCAAAGACGTCGAGTCCTGCGCCGACAATATCTTTTTCGATCAGGGCTTCATATAAATCGTCTTCATTGACAACCTGTCCTCTTGAGACGTTGATAAAAATAGCGGAGCGCTTCATCCTTTTGAATGCGCTGCGGTTAAACAGATGCTTCGTTTCCTCAGTCAGAGGCGTCAGGCATACCACAAAATCCGCCTGTTCGAGCAGTTCGCCAAAGGATAGATAAGTTGCCCCCAGTTCGGCTTCCGCCTCGGGATTGCGGGTGCGGTTATGATATAAAATCTCCATGCCAAAGCCTTTCGCCCGCCGGGCGACGGCTTGTCCAATGCTCCCCATCCCGACGATGCCAATCGTTTTATGATGGATATCCGCTCCGGCCAAAAGCAGCGGCCCCCAGCCCGTCCAGTTACCTTGTCTAATCCAGTCGCTTGCCTCGACGATTCTGCGCGCGGATGCCATCAGCAGAGCAAACGTCAAATCTGCCGTTGACTCTGTCAGCACGCCGGGCGTGTTGCAGCAGATGACGCCATGCTTTTTCGCAGCCTCCACATCGAGGTTGTCATAGCCCACCGCCAAATTGGCCACCACTTTTAAATGCGGCGCACCTTTTAAAAGCTCCTCATCAACTGTGTCGGAAAGCATCGTCAACAGTCCGTGCGCCTTTTTTGCTTTTTCCGCCAGAACGGCGCGCGGGCACGGTTCTTCTTCCTTTTCCCACATCTCAATACGGGCTTCTTCTTTTAACGCAGAAAGCTGTTCTTCCGGTAATTTTCTCGTTACATATACAAACGGTTTGTCCATGCTGCCTCGTTCCTTTCTAAGAGTAGCTTCCAACCAAGCATATCGAAAAAATCCGGAAATGTTAACATGAAGAAAAGAACACCGCGGCGTCTATGGTGTCCTTTTCAGCCAATTGACAGGCGGCATGCTCATAAATCCTGCGGCTCTCATGCTCGCCATTTCTTGAAAGCCATTTAGAAATTGCTCATAAGCCGGCGCTTGAGACAATAAATGGTCGAGTCTGCTTTCAAAATAATGGTGCTCTGATTCAGGAGAAATATAATACCCTTCAACCGTTTCAAAATAGTGAAGCGGAAACAGAAGCCTGCTGTACACCAGCCGTTTAGAAAATGAGGAAAGCGGCGCGGCTTGTTCGTATTGCTGAAAAAACAATGCGATGTCATTGAAGTTTTTCCTTTCGTGAAACAAGCTTCTGGCATATTCCGCAAGATCCCTGGCCGCATGATCAAACACCCATTCCATCGGGATTTTAATAAGCGGCTCGTGCCTTAAAGCCTCGCAGGTGAGCCGCTGCTGGCAAATCGTCCCGGAGTCGGCGGCCTGCGGCTGATCATCCAATTCGGTATCGGCCAAATATTGAATCGCGTTTTCGGTTAAACCGAGATAATAAGGAAACGATTCGATAAAATGTTTTTCAAAAGGCTGCAGCTGTCTTGCCTGCGTTTTTTGGATCCAGAATTGTTCCAGCTGGTCGAGCCGTTTCCCCCAAAGTTCTTTCCACTGCCCAATCCGCGAGGTTTCTTTTACCTCATAAGGGTATCCTCTTCCCTTCTGATGAAATTCAGCCAGCTCCGCCCCAAATGAAACGGAGCTGTTTGTCATGCGGGGAGCAGCTTGAAGCAGTACATATGAGGCGCCATTGTCCTCAAATGTCATCTCCCCGTCCTTTGTCAATATAAAAGATGAAACGTATGGGTCGCGCTGTTCTTGCAAATACTGACTCATACTAAACAATTCCGCCAGCTCATCCTGACTCAAGTGGGATACCGGGACGATCAAAAACATCGAATTCGGGGTATGAAAAGCCTGATAAGACAAGTATGAAGTAAGATCGCGAATATGGATTCCGAATTTTTCTTTGATCAGCTCCTTCACGGACATCACTTCCTGATAAATTTTTCTCCTTCTACACATCGTAATCATGAAGGGATTCGATTATGAATCGATTCGGAAAAAGAGTTCTAAAATCGTTACATTTTTAAGGTTGTTTGTATACACTAAGTAAAAAAAGATTGGGTGAAAATGATGCCGGAAAACAACAGCATGCATCAAATCGAAACAGCAGCAAAAGAATGGCTTGAGAAACGGGGCGTCAAGATTTCGGATATTGCTGATCTTGTCTACGTACTACAGAAGAAATATCATCCAAACTTGACAAAAGAAGAATGTGAAGAGAATGTCAACCGGGTCATGAAAAAACGCGAAGTTCAAAACGCCGTGATCACAGGGATTCAATTGGATATGCTTGGTGAGCAAAGAAAGCTCATGGAACCGCTCCAAACCTTAATCGAGACAGATGAAAGCTTGTACGGCGTCGATGAAATCTTATCCTTCTCCATTGTGAATTTGTATGGATCAATCGGTTATACAAACTATGGATATATCGATAAAATCAAACCGGGAGTGCTCGCACGTTTAAACCTTAAATCAACAGGCGAATGCCACACGTTTTTGGATGATATCGTCGGAGCGATTGCGGCAGCCGCATCCAGCAGACTGGCGCATCGAGCAAAAGATGCGGAATAAGCCATTAAAAAACACTTGTCCTTAAAAGACAAGTGTTTTTTTGCGGTTTAGATGCGATCCATCCAGTCTGTTAAAGAATCAATGACATATGTCGGCTTTTCCTGGTAGGCTTCAAGGTGTTCTTTTTTGGTCACGCCCGTATGAACGAGAAGCGTGTCCATCCCGGAATTCATTCCCGCCATAATATCCGTATCATAATTGTCACCGACCATCAGCGTTTCACTGATATTTGTGCCGAGCACCTTCATCGCCTGCTCCATGATGATCGGCTCCGGCTTGCCGATAAAAATAGGCTCTGTCTGCGTAGAAACGGTTAATACTGACGTGAGAGAACCATTGCCCGGCAATAGTCCTCTTTCTGTAGGAATGGCGATATCGCCGTTAGTCGAGATGAATGTAGCGCCGTTGCGGATGGCAAGGCAACCGACGGCTAGCTTTTCGTATGTAATGCCGCGGTCGATACCGACGACGACGAAGTCGGCGTCTTCTTCGCCGAATGCCAGTTCTTTTTCCTCAATGGCCTGGCGGATGCCTTCCTCACCGATCACATATACGGAAGCATCCGGTTTTTGTTCGGCGATAAAATTGGCGGTCGCCATGCTGGTTGTGAATACCTGGCTCTCTTCGGCCGGAATATCAAATGAAACAAGCTTGTCCGCCACTTGCTTCGGCGTGCGCGACGAGTTGTTAGTGACGAACAGATACGGGATGCTCCGTTCTTTCAGCTTCCTTACGAATTCGCATGCTTCTTCGATTTTTTCCGTCCCTTTGTACATTGTTCCATCCAGATCAATTAAGTATCCTTTGTATGTTTTCATGTTGTACACTCCAGTTTTGTTTAGTGCGGTTTGAATGCGGATACCGGACCGAGCTCATGGTTTAAATAATCGCGGATCCGCGCCGGAAATTTCTCAAGCGTTTCCGCATGCCTGCTGAGCAGCATGTCCAATTCTTCATGGTTGACATTCAAGTAGTCTTGAACCAATGTCTTCCGATAGGCGATCAAATGTTTCAGACTGTCGCCTTCCGCTTGGCTGACAACCTTTTCATCGGTCAGTATATCCATAATGTCGTCATAGCTTCCAGGATCTCTCATAATAAAGCCGTCAATCATATCGTTCCCTATATCCAATATACATTCGATCAGCGTGTGGCCGATTCGTTCGAGCGCTTTTTTTTCGACGTCGGAAGTCCATTCCTCCTGTGTTTGATAAAGCCGCAGCTCCTCTTCCAGGAAGTTCAGCGTGTTTTCGATTTTGTGTCGATCGACAAAATACATCATCAGAGCATCCCCTTTTATGATCGCTTATTTTCGCAGACGTTTTAAAACAAAGTAGGCACATCCGAAATTACAGTACTCGTAAATATATTCATCAAGCGTGCTGATCTTCGTATCAAATGTGGCCTTTTGATTTTGATCGTCAAAAAAGCCTTTCAGCCTCAGCTGGCTGTATCCCCAATCCCCGACGATGTAGTCATATTTATTTAAAATGTCGGAGTATCTGGCTTTAAACGCTTCTTCGTTAAAACCGTTTTTCACATCTTTGACGACTTCAAATGCAGCGTTCTGAACGACAATCATTCTTTTCACCTCTTTTATATGATAATTCAAACCCGTGCCGCCATCAATTGCTAAGAATAAATCCTCCCCGTTGGAAAAGCTATAAAAGAGGAGGAAAAGCAGAATGAATAAAAAAATTCTTTTAGCAGGGCTGCTGGCGGTGCCTTTAGCAGGATGCCAGACAGCCTTAAATGATACCGAACACAATATATATGACGAAGACGGAAATACCGTTCACGTTGCAGACAAGAACCCTCAATATCATGAAAAGTTCAGAAATGACAACCGGAAAGGCAGATTCGGATATGCGCGCCATCAGGCAACTCCAGTCGCAAACAAGGAAGAAATGCAGGCGCCTCAAATTGATCGGGAAGAAATGGCGCATATTATATCTAGTTTAACGGTTCAGCTTCCCAATATTCAAGATGCCTCAGCACTTGTGACAGACGAAGAAGCGCTTGTCGTGTACAAAACGGACTCTGGGCAGCGCGAACAGACGGCTGACCAAGTTAAAAAGACGGCGGCATCCGTCATTCCGAGGTATTACCACATCTATATTTCCGATGATCCGGATATGATGCAATCCGTCGCCAACTTCAGCCGGCTTGGAGCCAATTCAAGAAACGTTGATCAGCTGATGGCCGATACGATTAAGGAAATGCAAAAATCACCGCAAGGCAAAACAACGACAGGTACAGATGAAAACGGCCTTGACGGAAAAGGAAAAGCGACCGAATCCTGACCTGAAAATAAGAAAAACGCCAGCGCAAACGGCTGGCGTTTTTTCATCCAATGTTATGCCTGTGCCTGGCGTTTTTTAGACGCTTCATTCACCTGTTCATCGGCATGGTATGAAGAGCGGACGAGCGGCCCTGCTTCACAGTGGCTGAAGCCTTTTTCCATGGCGATTTCTTTCAGTTCGGCAAACTCGTCAGGATGGTAATATTTCTGTACTTTAATATGTTTTTTGGACGGCTGTAGATACTGGCCGATTGCCATGATGTCGACGTTGTTCGCAAGAAGGTCGTCCATTGTTTCGATGATTTCTTCTTTTGTTTCGCCGAGGCCGATCATGATGCTGGATTTCGTCGGGATGTCCGGCTGCATCTCTTTGGCGCGGCGCAAAAATTCCAATGATCTTTCGTATGTAGCTCTCGCACGGACTCTCGGCGTCAGGCGGCGGACCGTCTCAATATTATGGTTTAAAATATCCGGACGCGTATCCATCAGCGTTTTCAAATTATGATAGTCTCCGCCCATGTCAGACGGGAGAACTTCGATTGTTGTAAACGGGCTTTTTCTCCGGACGGCGCGTACGGTTTCAGCGAATACCCCTGCTCCTCCGTCTTTTAAATCGTCACGGGCAACGGCTGTAATGACCGCGTGTTTCAGATTCATGATGCTCACAGAATCCGCGACTCTTTCCGGCTCATTCAAGTCAAGTTCTGTCGGCAGCCCCGTCTTCACCGCACAGAAGCGGCAGGCTCTCGTACAGACAGATCCGAGAATCATAAAGGTTGCGGTACGTCTGACGGCCCAGCATTCGTGGATGTTCGGGCATTTCGCCTCTTCACAGACCGTATGGAGGTTGTTTTCCCGCATTAATTTTTTTAAGCCCGTATAGTTTTCATTTGTGTTCAGCTTGATCTTAAGCCATTCGGGCTTTCTTAGATGCTCGTCTTTCTTTGCCAATTCCATCATCTCCATTGTGGATTGTAGTCATGTTCAATACGAAATTTGTGACATAGCGCCGGATGTGTCCCTCTGCTTTGGAACCGCTTAAATTAAAATTGCTAAATCTTCATCTTTAGTCACTTTAACATAGTACAGATTTGTGAACAAGAGCTTGATTAGTCAAGATGGAATTTCTAACATTTTCTTATTATCGATTTCCGCAGATGTCACAAACTAACCGTATTCAAACTGAAAGGAGCTAAGGACACTGTGAAAGCTGTATTATCCGTTCTCATCCTCCTTTTGCTCATATCGCAGCCGTGCGCTCTTGCAAAGGAGAAAAAAGAGCCCGATCTGCAAAAGAGAATGGCCCTTTATCATAAAACAGAAGCTGCAACCCATATTCCTTGGTATGTTTTCGCGGCTGTCGACCAATACGAAATCAACATCCGCAAAAACCGCAAGGACTTGCCGAAGCAAAAAGGGCACACCGGGATATATATTCCGCAAAGCGTGTGGAGCGGACCTGAAAACCCCAACCCGAAAGATACATCGCCGCTCAGCATCAAGGTTTTTGACGGAATTGGAATGGACGGAAACGGAGACGGACTGGCGGAACCGGATCAGGATGAAGACGTCCTTTATACGTTTGGACAATACTTGTTGACATACGGAAGAGACATAGAAAATATCCGCATCGGCCTGTGGGAGTTTTACGAAAGGGATCAGACGGTCGGCATCATATCAGGCTTTATCAGGCTTTTTCAAAAATACGGCCACATTGATTTGAGCAAGCACGCCTTTCCTCTTCCCGTAAGATCAGATTACAGCTATAGAAGCACATGGGGAGATGCCCGCGGATTCGGGGGCAGGCGGATTCACGAAGGGACGGATTTGTTCGCCCATTATGGCCTCCCCGTCCGGTCGACATGCTACGGTATTGTTGAAATGAAAGGCTGGAACCGTTTCGGCGGTTGGCGGATCGGAATCAGAGATATCAACAATACGTACCATTATTTCGCTCATTTGAACGGATTCACAAAAGGCTTGAAAGTGGGAGAAATCGTCGAACCCGGCCAAGTGATCGGCTCGGTCGGAGCAACGGGATACGGGCCGCCGGGGACATCGGGAAAATTCCCGCCCCATCTTCACTACGGCATGTATAAAGACAACGGAAGAACCGAATGGTCTTTTGACCCTTATCCTCATTTAAGGGCATGGGAACGGAAAGAGCTTCGAAAGAAAAAATAAAAGACATCCCTATTTCAGAAGAATAGGGATGTCTTCTTTTCAGAGATTAACCGGCTTGGCTTTTCTTGCTTTTCACAACCGCATTGATGATGCTTACGGCCAAGCCCCCCCAAATAATGACGATGCCGATAACCATCATTGCTATAGATGCGCCGTTCATGAGGAAACCTCCTTGTCCTGTTGAAATGGCGTATATTTCAATTCGTTCTTCCATTTTGAAAGTGAAAGGATAAATCCGGCTGCGATCGCTCCAACAGCGACGCACCATCCCCATTTCAGGAGAAACTCTACCGGCAGATCACCGTAGGCCGTTGTGATATTCGTCTTGATATTATCAAACATCATATACCCCAGAACAATCGGCGTGACGACGCTCAGGCAGATTCTCCACCAGGCGCCGAGCTGAATGTCGGAAACCGAATTGGCATGAGCCTGCAAAGCTTTCAGCTCTTTCGCAAACCATGCAATCACAACGACTTCGATCAATCCGGCAAGCGCCACTCCGAAATTGTTGATAAAGTAATCGGCTGCATCGAGAAAGAACAACCCGCCTTTTGTCGCAAATACGAGCGAACACATTGCAGCAGCCCCTCCACCGAACAGGACGGCTTTCCGCCGCGGAACGTTGAATTTATCCTGAATCGCGGCAACATATGTTTCAGAGATCGAAATGAGAGACGTCAGACCTGCCAAAACTAGCGAACCAAAGAATAAAAATCCGAAAAGCACATTAAACGCCGGAAACTCATTGATGATTTGCGGAAAGACGACGAACGCCAAACCGATTCCGGAAGAGACGACCTCTTTGACTGGAACGCCTTGCTGCGCGGCCATAAAGCCCAGCGCACTGAATACCCCGATCCCGGCCAGCAGCTCGAACGACGAATTCCCGAAGCCGGTGATGAACGCATTGTTTGTAACATCGGATTTTTTCGGCAAATAGCTGGAATACGTAATCATGATGGCAAACGCGATCGACAGACTGAAGAAAATTTGGCCGTATGCCGCCACCCAAACTTTTCCGTTTGTTATCTGGCTCCAATCAGGCGTGAAAAACGCATTCAGCCCTTGAGCAGCCCCGTCAAGTGTAATCGAATAAATGACGATGATTAAAAATAAGACCACAAGCAGCGGAATGAAGATGCGGTTCGCAATTTCGATTCCTTTTTTGACTCCGGCAAATAAAATGCCTAAGGAAACAATCCAGACAATCGCGAGCGGAATCAGGACGCCCGGCACGAAGCCTCCGAATTGCCCGATGGCTCCCCCTCCAATATCAACTCTGTTTAAATATTCAGTCATTAGAAAATTTTCTGTATATTTACCCCAGCCTAAATTGAAAGAAAAGACAGTGTAAGAAATGGCCCATGCCACGATCACGGCATAATACGTCGAGATGACAAATGAGATGGCGACCTGCCACCAGCCGATCCACTCCTTTCCTTTCCCCATCCGGGCATAGGATAGCGGGGCTGAGCCCCTGTATTTATGGCCGATTGTAAATTCCATGATGAGAAGAGGGATTCCTGCTGTCAAAAGCGCGAACAAATATGGCAGAAAGAACGCGCCTCCTCCGTTTTCATAAGCTACAGCCGGGAACCTCCATATATTCCCCAAACCGATCGCAGAACCGACAGCTGCTAAAATAAAACCCGCTCTTGTTCCCCATTGCGGACGACTATCCATAAGCTTCCTCCTTTACCTTATTGAAACATCTGAAAACAATGAATTTTCTAACAATTATTATTATTGAATAGTATATACAGTCTTTTTGCCTAAGTCAAAGTATTTTTTTAAGAAAATAGACACATTCTGTTTCCAGGACGCAAAAAAAAAGCATTCTGCCTGATGTGTGCAGAACGCCTGGAAATCATTGCTTATTTTGTTCCTTTTTTTGTTCTGTTTTTTCATCCTTTGAAGGGATTTGAATCGATGGCGCCGTCTGGCTGCCGTTGCCGCTGTAGAAGTCGGGTACTTCGCCGTGCACGGCTTGAATCGTTGCCGGAATCGTATTTTTAACAACCGCCGTTTTTGTCGCAAACGGTATGACGACACGGACCTTGACTTCGACAAGAATCCCAATATTAATTAATGCATTATTAATTCCGTACGGTTCCACACTTTTTTTGAAATCTGTAAAAACATCTCCTACAACATTAAAGCGCACCGGTATTTTCGGCCCGAGGTTTCCAAGCAGGGAATTTCCCGTTGTCTGGCCGAGAGGAATTTGATAAATCACGCCATCACTCTTGTCTTCCGGCGTTTTCGCAGAAGAATTAAATTCTTCTGTTTCCGTTACTTTCAAATTTTCATGCAGCCGTTTCGTAATCTTGGTCTGCATATCGCGAACAACATGGGAATTGAAATTGATCGTTGTTACTTTCCCGTTTTCATTTGTCTTCATTTCGACCATGTTTTGCACATTTTCATCTTGGTTCATATAATCCTCGACAGCTTCCTGGATGACGTGCGTCGCAATCCGGTTCGTTTCCATTTCAGCGATGTTCAGAAGCGTCGGTTTGATGGATGAGTTGATGATCAACAGGCTGATGGCCGTTGAAAAAATAAAAAATACAAACGAAAGCAGCATGACATATCGAAAAGGCAAAGGTCCTCTTTTTGACAGAGGGCCGCGAAATCTTCGCAAGCAAAATCCCCCCTTACATCACAAGTGTATGCTTGTAAGAGGGGATATACGATTCAATCAGACAACTTTATTTCACCATTTTTAAAAGGGCTTCTTTTCCGCTCATTCCGGGATGGATGCCGAGCTCTCTGGCCGCATCGGTTACAGATTCGAGCGGTGCTTCGAGAAGCTGATCGATCGTCCGCACGCCGACGGCTCTGGCGGCGACGATTTTCCGTTCTTTTAATTTATCATTCAGCAGGGCGACGTCAAGCGCTCCGCACATAATATATCCATGGTCATTGGTTACCGCCATAAAGTTCGTTTTCGGCAGTTTGACCGTTACAGCCGTAAACGGCTGATCTTCTATCATAATCGGAGTTAAATTTACCATCGCGATCCCTCCTTTACCATTAATGTATGATAAAGCGGGAGACATGTTCCGGTTTACCCCGAATCTTAAAGCATCTGTATTAGAACCGGTTTGCTTTTTTAAGCTTCCAGGCGAGCAGATCGCGCAGGAATTCAGGCATAAAGTACTCGATATCTTCCGCATCGCGGATCGCCGGAAACAGCGTTCCGAGTGTAAACATATCAATCGTGGCGATCGTGTAGAACGCATCATCTTCAATGTCCGCTCCGTTGACAGAGAGCTTTTCCGGGTCAAGGCCGGCATACAGCATTTTCCCCATCACTTCGCCGCGAAAACCGAGCCCTTTAATTCGCAGTTTCTCGGTTTCTTCCGATGATGCATGGAAGATGACCTCTTTCAGCTCACGTCCCGTCAGCTTCAGTTTGACCGGATTAATCGGATGCGGACAGATGCGGTGAACATCCGCTTTCGTCACCGGGCCTTGTGATAGAGACTCCAGTACAATGCCTGAGTTGACCATTCCGATTTCCGCCTCACACCATTCCTTTAAGGCGTCTGCCAGCATTTGCGGAAGGGCGCTTCTGCGGAACCAGGCGGTTTCAAGGGTGTTGTCCAATGCCGCAATTTCTTCTTCAAGGAGATGTCCGGCTTCTTTCTCTTTTTCCTTCAGAAAACGAATCGTCTCCTCTGATTCTTCGTTCCATTGTGCCGTCTTCATAACGGTTGCTGTGATGTTCTCAAGCGTTCCGTTATACGTCAGTTCAACATGACCGACATAGTTCCCGTATTTTTCGGCGCAGGCCAGCATAACGCCGTCTTTCATCATCCCTTCTTCAAGCAGGTGATGGGTGTGGGAGCCGAGAATCAGGTCGATTTCGGGAAAAGCCTCCGCGACGCGCTGATCATCCAAAATGCCGAGGTGTGAAAGAAGAATGACAGTATCGGCTTTTTCTTTGATTTCACTGAGCATCTCGCCGATGCTTTCAAATGCGTCTGCAACCGTCCAGCCAAGCTGCCGGTAGATCGGATAATACGGGACTGTCACACCGAGAATGGCAAGAGTTGCGCCGCTCTTCACCTTTTTGAGCACATACGGTGCTGCCCAGCCGGGCCTCTTTCCTTTTTCGTCAAACAAATTGGAAACAACGACAGGAAACTGTGCGTTGTCATAAAGTGTATCCAGCTCCTGATGCGGCAGTGTAATTCCTTCATTATTTCCGATCGTTGCAGCATCATACTGCAGACGGTTCAACAGCTCCACATTCGCTTTTCCGAAGGTGGCCTCAGATATCGGATGGAATCTGTCGACATGATCGCCGAGGTCGAACAAAAGCACTTCTTCCCCCTGCTCTTCATGTTTTTGTCTTTGTGTCTGAATATAATCGACGATTTTCGGCCAGTTTTCAAAATGGCTGTGCAAATCGTTCGTATGGTAAATATGGAGCTTTTCCGTCATGCAAATCTCTCCCTAACGTTTAACTAAACACGCCTTGATAGATTAATCTGATTCCGATGATGATCAATACGAACCTCATGATCAATACGATCGTCTTTGTTTGCATCTTTTTATTAATGTAGGCGCCGAGCTGTCCGCCAAACCAGGCGCCCGGGATCAATGCGAGCGCATAAAGCCAGTTGACATGGCCCGCGATGACATGGCCGGCAGAGCCGGCGACAGATGAAAGGAAAATAATAAACATCGATGTCGCAACGGCGACCCTTGTCGGAAATAAAAACAGAAGAATCATCGCCGGCACCATCAGCGAGCCGCCCCCGATGCCGAAAAGCCCGCCGAGGAAGCCGACGACAAAGGCGATCGCGATTCCGGCTAAAGGATGATATGAATACGTATATTCCTGTCCTTCATCCCCTGTGAACGTTCTGATAACGCCCGTATGCTTTTTCTCGGCAGGTTTCACCCTTTTCTTTATCATTAAGGAAAGGGAAATGAGAATCATAAAAATCCCGAACCATAGAGAAAACGAGTCTGAGCTGAAATATGTCGATACATGGGCACCTGCGATGCTGCCCGGCCCCGAGCCGATGAAAAAAATAAGACCGCTTTTATAATCTACGGTTTTATACTTCATATACGCAATCGTTGAAGAAAGCCCTGTAAATATGATGACAACCAGCGATGTGCCGACCGCCATTTGCGGTGTCACATGGTCAAAGAGCGTCGGCAGCCCCGCCAGAAAAAGGAGCGAGGGAACGATGACGATCCCTCCGCCGAGCCCGACAAGACTGCCGATGGTTCCCGCGATAAATCCGAGTATGAGCAAAATAAGATATTCCATAAAATAAGTCCTCTTTTCTAGCTGAATAAATCGAGCTGCCTTGGCGTAAGCCCTTTGTATTCAATATCGAGCAGCTCCTTCATTTGCTTCCCGTTTTGAGCCGCATCACCGCCTGAATTGTTATTAAACAGCACGTAAACGTTTTTCGACTGCTGTTCAAGCAGCTCAAGGTTTTTCTTCCAGTCTTTTAATTCTTGTTCATTATATAAATATAAATATCTGACCTCACGCCAATTTTGCCCGGAAGACAGCCTTAACCAGCCTTCCTTGTTGCGGCCGTGAAAACGGACGAGCGTTTTCCTGCTGTCAGTCGCATGAAGAACCGTCGGTATGCTGCCTTCGCCCGCCTGGGGTTCATCGCAAATGCTGTGAATCCATTGCTGTTCCTCCATAAAAGCGAGCGTTTTGTCGTAAAACTGGGGCATAAACCATGACCGATGCCTGAATTCAAGCGCACACGGTATATCTCCCATTTTCTCTTTTACCCATCTTAAGTAATTGACGTTTTCTTTTTTGCAATCAAACCATGGCGGAAACTGAAAGAGGACCATCGCCAGCTTGCCCGCTTTTATGTATGGCGTTAACGAAAGCTTAAAAGCAGCAAACATGTCGTCTTTCGTTTCAAAGGGGATTTCCCCGCGCTGATGCCCCGTCATTCCCTGATATGCCTTAATGATAAACTGAAAGGTTTCCGGCGTCTCCTTCACCCATTTTTCATTGTTCCGCTCGGGCTGAATCGCGTAAAAGCTCGCATCAAGCTCGACGATCGGAAAATGCGCCGAATAGTGGATCAGCTTGTTTTGACTGCTTGTCTTGGGCGGATACAGGCTGTCATGATCCCCCCATCCTGTTAATCCAATATAAATCAATGCAGTTCACCTCTTCCTTTAGTTTATCACAGGTTTTTTTCGAAAACTTGATCCAGGTCTGCTTGTAGCATTTCCTTTTTCAGCGGCGGAATACTTGAACATGAAAAAGAAGCCGGATGTCCGGCTTCTTTTAACGGGCTTTCTTCGGAAAAAGGGTAAAGCTGAAACTGTACAGAAAATCGATGGCAAGGATGATCGACCATAAAGAAGCGATGCTGATTAACGGTTCTGTTCTTTCCGGGTCGCCGATGAACAGATGCATCCCGGCCAGCAGCGCCGCCCCGATCAGCCATGCGATAAAATGCCGCAACCAGCCTTTGCGCTCTTTTTTGGCGTGTTCCTTGCCGTACTGCGGGCCTTTGTCAGGCTTCGGACCGCCGGCAAAGCGATAGGCGAACCTTTCATCCGCCCATTTGATCATGCGGCTTCCGAACGCGATGCTGACGCCGATATAAACGGCGGCGAGGCCGTGCAAAACATCCGCTTGCGCCCCATTGTACAGATCAAGCGCCGTTGCAGCCAAAAGCAGCAAATCCAAAACCGGTGTGCATGCAAACATGATCAAACCAGCCTTTTTCCAGCCTGCCATATAGCGAAAAATAAGGCCAAGCAGAATAAAAATCCAAAAACCGATCTCACAAGCTATAATCAATAAACCAATCACCTTTTATCCGCCTCTCTTTTTAACACATTTGTACTAAAAAATTATAACACATATGTATTAAATAATACACCCGTGTTATAATGTGTGTATGCCAAAAATAGTTGATCACGAAAAACAAAAAGAAAAAATTGCCGAAGCGGTGTGGAATGTGATTCACAGAGATGGACTTGAACATTGCACCGTCAGAAATGTCGCTAAGGAAGCCGGACTTTCGGCCGGATCGATGCGCCATTATTTTCCTCAACAGTCTGAGCTTTTCATTTATTCAATGAGGCTTGTGGCAAACCGGGTCAAAACGCGGATTGAGAGCATGACATTTAACGGTACACCGGCTGAGAACGTCAAACAGCTTCTTTTTCAGCTTATGCCTCTTGATGAGGAGCGAAAACTGGAAATGGAGGCATGGTATGCATTTACGGCCAAATCGCTCAGCGATCCGGAGCTCAAACCGTTAAGAAAGGAGATGAATGAAGGCATTTATTCAGCCTGTAAATCGGCTGTTGAAATGCTGGTGAATACCGGCGCCAAACCGGGGATCGATGTTCTAAAGGAAACCGAGCACCTGTACGCCCTTGTCGACGGGCTGGCGCTTCATTTGATCATGGCCCCTGAAAGGCTGACGGCTGAAATGATCGATTCTGTATTGGCCGGTTATTTAAGATCGTTGGAATAGACACAGATCGATCGGATTGCACCAAAAGAGACTTACACAAAACCACGGAAAAGCAGGCCTCTCAGCCTGCTTTTTTTGATTAATTCTCTTGTTTTAGATTCTCACGGATGTCGCAAAATTGTTTTTTCTGGTCATCCCACAAAAAACAGCCTGATCACAGGCTGCTTTTTGCGCTTCAGTGAACCGCTTTTGCTTCTCTTTCGTCTGCCTTAAAAATGTATTGACGCACTGCCGTCAAGCACGCCCAGCACAGCAATCAGCCCGCCGACGCCGATATCAGTTTTTCTTACGCCTTCCGGGCTCACGACGGAAGCGCCTTTCAAAAGCAAGTCAAACGTTTTCATGAGATTAGCCTACTCATGATAGAAATCCAGAGCCGCCTGAAGCGCATTTCCCGGCGATACTGAAGCACCTGTGCGAATGAGAACCGCTTCGAGAGCAGCCAATGTAAAAAGAACATTTTCTTTTCGGCAGCTGTACCCCATTGTCCCGATTCTCCATATCTTTCCGGCCAGCGGTCCGAAAGAGCTGGCGATTTCGACGCCGAAGTCGTCAAGCATCATCTTCCTGACAAGGTCCGCGTCAACCCGATCAGGCACTTTCACACAAGTGACGGTCGGCAGCTTTTTCCGGCCTTCCGTAAACAATTCGAGACCCATCGCTTTGATGCCCTTGATTAGCGCTGCTTCATGCAGCCGGTGTCTTGAGAACCGCTCGCGGAGCCCCTCCTCAAGAACGACCCGCGCTCCTTCACGCAAACCGTACAGCATCGAAGTCGCTTCTGTATGATGATTGAGGCGCCTCGGGCTCCAGTAATCCATCAGCATGCCGAGGTCAAAATAATTGCTGGAAATCGGCAAGCGTCCTGTTTCAAGCTCGATATCTTCTCTTGTGGCAATGCCACGTTCTACCTTTTTCCTTTCATTGATGCGCTTTTCAACCCGGCTGTTAAATGTGATCGGCGCCATCCCGGAAGGAACGGATAAACACTTTTGCGTACCTCCGACGACCGCGTCAAGGCACCATTCATCCGTATTGACATCCGTGCCGCCGATCGTAGCCACCGCATCGACTACACAAAGCACATCAAGCTCCCGGCAGGCCCGGCCGATTTCTTCAAGCGGCTGAATGCATCCCGTTGACGTCTCGCCGTGCACAACCGCGACGATCTCCGGTTTCGTCCGTTTGATTTCGGAGATGATATCTTTCGGTTCAAAAACGTCTCCCCACGGGCATTCCATTGTATAAACATCAGCCCGGTACCGTTCGCAAATTTCGGCCAGCAGATAGCCGAACCGTCCGAAAATGGGAATGAGCACCCGGTCCCCCGGTTTGATGAGACTGGCAAGGACGGCTTCAAGCCCGGCCCGCGATGTCCCGTCTATCGGAAATGCCCATTTATTTGTCGTTCGGAAAATCTGCCGGAGCAGCGCCATGACGTCATTCATCATGTCTGTAAATGCAGGATCGAATTGTCCCAGTACAGGTGAGGAAAGCGCCCTCAGCACTCTCGGATGAACCTCGACAGGACCGGGAGTCATAATTGTCCGTTTCGGAATATTCATTTCGCCAATTGTCATGTGAAGAAACTTCCTTTCTTTTTTCTTGTTATATTTCTTTACAACTCTCTATATAAATACAAGTTTACTGGTAACATGAAAAATAAACATCGGCATAAATGTCACAAATCCGCTCATTTTTTGTTGATAATGACTAAAATGACAAAGGAGGTCTGTACAGATCAATGAATATCTATGACATGATGAAACTCCCCGTGTTTAAAGGCGCAACGCTTGCCGCCGGAAAAACGGGAGGGACCCGGAACATCGAACACATCAATATGATGGATGCGCCAGATATTGCCGATTATCTGCATCACGGCGAGCTCCTCGTCACGACCGCATACCATTTAAAGGACCGGCCTTTTTTATTGAAGGAATTGATTGAAAGGATGATCAGGCGGGGCTGCGCCGGACTCGGCATCAAAACGCGCTTTTTGCAGAAAATACCCGACGAGGTGATCAAGCTTGCCGACGAGCGGTCATTTCCGATCATCGAGCTAAATAAAGATGTCCGCCTCGGTGATATTGTCAATCATACACTGAGCCATATTTTGGACAAACGGACGGCAGAACTCGAACAGGCCATTACCGCCCAAAAAAAGTTCACAACCCATATTATGAGCGGAAAAAGCATTCAATCGCTCTTGCATAACGTCTCTGCTGTTTTGAAGCTTCCCGTTCTTCTTTTCAATCAGCATCTCAAGCCGATCGCCTCCTCAAAAGCGGATGCCGCCGGGACGCTGTCGCATTATGAAGGAATATTTCAAAAAGGAAACAGGACGGGGCTCACCTGTTTTTCAACGCTTCCCGACAAACAAACCTATTCGGTATTTCCGATCTATACTCATGAAAAAAAATGCGGCTTCCTCGTTGTCTGCGGGATGATTTCCCCTTCAGACAAAGGCTTGCTGTTAACCCTCGAACAAGCCGCCAATGTCATCGCCTTTGAGCTGCTGAAGGAAAATGCGCTCAAACAATATTTGCGAAGAGCACGGAACGAGTTTTTCAGCAATTTTTTGGACGGCGCCTTTTCCTCTGCTGAAGAAATTAAAAACCGGGCCAAAGAATTTCAGCTCAAGTGGGATCAAAAATATGTGTGCATTGCGGGCAAATTGGACCGCCGCGAAAAATCGCTCAGCTTCACGGAAAATCAGCTTGAATCAGATTCCGTGTTCGAACGCCTGGAAGAAGAGCTGGTTGACTTTCCGTTCCCTCCGCACCTTTTCACAAAGGGAAATGTCTGCTTCCTGCTGGCCGAAGCGACGGACAGCTGGGCTGAACTGAATGCAGACGTCGGCGGATTTTTAAAGACGTTTCAGCGTCATGCAGCGGAGCACTTTCAGCGGACAATCTCTTTCGGAATCAGCAACCTCAGCCATCAGCTGAGCGACGTTCCGCACATTTGCAAAGAAGCCGTCGACGCGCTCCACTCCGGCCATTTGTCCGGCAGCACCGAGTTCATCCAGACGTACCATATGAAAGACGTCTCTGAGCTTTTACGCATGATTCCGGCTGATGATTTGAAGACATTTTACACGCATGCACTGCATCAGCTTGCCAGCCTGCCGAAGGATGACCAGGGGCTCCTGCAAACATTGTCCGTCTATCTGGAAACGCACTGTCAGATTTCTGAAACGGCCAAGCGCCTGTATGTCCACAGAAACACAGTCATCTACAGGCTTGAAAAATGCGAAGAATTGCTCGGGAAAAGCCTGAAAGATGCGGACACAACCCTGCGCTTGAGACTGGCGCTCAGAATTCAAATGCTGCTTGGATTGTGAGAAACTCCAACAACAGCAACCGGAGAAAGTTAAGCCATACCGGCATTGCTGATGATTAGACATTCACCATAGAAAAAAGCCGGCATATGTGCCGGCTCCCTTATACTTTTTCGGGAATTGCGCGCGTCTGCTGCTTCCGCCCCCAGCTGACTGCCGCCAAAAAGCTGAGCACGAGAACGACCGCACCAAAAATATATGGAATTTCCACGTTCACATCGAATAACAGACCGGCCACCGTCGGTCCGACAATGTTGGCAAGGCTCATAAACGCATTGTTCATGCCTGCGGCAAAGCCCTGTTCATCACCGGCCATTTTTGAAATCAGCGTATTAATCGCCGGACGGAGGATGGACGTCAGCATGAAGAAAACAATTGTTGCACCGAAAACGAGCCAGTACGAACCGGCAATCGAGCAGACGGCAAGCGCTGCGGCTGAACCGATCAGCGTCATGTTCATCAGCTTTTTTTCGCCGAAGCGGTTCGTCAGCATCCCGAGGGCCACCGCCTGGACGAACACGCCGATCAAGCTTGCCGCTGTAATGACAAAGGCAATGTCTCCCGGTGTAAAGCCGTGCTTATGATCGACATAAAGGCTGAATACCGCCTCAAAATTCATGATCCCGAAGTTCAGGATGAACACGAGGACAAACAGAAAAGCATACGGCGATCGCAGCGCGCGCGCCATTTGCTTAGGAAGCGGTTCGCGCTTTTGAGCGGAGCGGCGCTTTTCAAGCATCTTTTCTTGACTGAGCGTTTCCGGGAGGACAAAAAGCGATAAAACCGTCGCCAAGCCGGCTAATCCTGCTGACACGTAAAACGGAAAAGTGAGCCCGTACGCAGCCAAATATCCGCCGGCTCCCGGACCGATGACAAAGCCGAGAGACATCGCGGCGCTGATCAGCCCCATCCCTTTGCTTCGATCCTTTTCCGATGTGATGTCGGCGATGTAGGCAAACATGGCCGGCACCAAAAACGCCGCTCCCGCTCCGCCGAGAAGGCGGGAAACAAACAGCAGCCACATCTGGCTCGCCAAGGCGAAAAGCAACTGGGAAACCGCAAACGCACCGATGCCTAAAATGATCATTTTCCGTCTTCCGTATTTATCGGTCATTTCCCCGGCAACGGGCGAAAACAGCAGCTGGGTAATTCCCGAAGCCGCAATCAGCAACCCGAGCGTGCTGCCTGACGCGCCGAATTCTTCTATAAACGTAGGCATGAGTGGAATAATCAAGCCTATACCAAGCATAACGATGAACACGTTCAGCATGAGAATATACAATCTGGCCATTTTTTTCATCCGCGGATACCTTCCTTAAAGCCCGATAATACCGGACAATCTTAAATTCGATCAATTACTAAATTAGTATATCCACAGATAGGTTCAAAGTCTAGTTTTTTCATATTTTTGCATATTTTTTCTTCTGAAGGAATGATGGGAAAATAAAAAAGCGGAGGATTCCCCCGCCTTTTTATCCATTTACGACCAGCCGACAGCGTTAGCAAACAGCAGGAAAAGCACGGCCGCTCCCATCCAGAGGCAAAACAGCGGAAGGATGAATCGCAGCCACTTGTTCCAGGCAATCCGGCTGATCGCAAGCGTCGCCATAAAGTAACCCGATGTCGGAAAGACGATGTTTGAAAAACCGTCGCCGAATTGGAAAGCCAGAATTGCCGTCTGCCGCGTAATTCCGACAATATCAGCCAAAGGCGCCATAATCGGCATCATTATTAAAGCCTGTCCGCTTCCGCTTGGAACAAAAAAGTTAAACAGCATCTGTGTGAAAAGCATCGCCGTAACCGTTAAATAAGAAGGAAGTTGTGAGACCGCATGAGACAAGCCGTAAACAATCGTATCCATGATCTGCCCGTCGGCCATAACGACCGCAGCAGCTCTTGCAATGCCGCAAATCATCGCCCCGACGAGCACTTCTTTAAAGCCCTCATTAAAGGACTCGGCAATGTCTCTCGAGCTCATGCCGGCAATGTAAGCAGGAATGATGCCGAGCGCGAGGAAATAGCCCGCCATTGTCAGCATATCCCACCTGAAATAAATGACACAGCCAATCAAGCCGGCAAACAACCCAAGCGCCGCGATACCGGCCCATTTCACCCGTCTGCCTGCTTTAAAAGCAGGCACCGCTTCTACTGCTTCTTTCCCCGTCAGGCTTTTTTCAGGATGCGCCCTGACCTTTTCCGCATATTTGAGCACATATACAGCGGCAATCGCCGTAATGACAACAAAGATGACCGCCCTGTACCCCATCCCTGAATAAAGCGGGAGACCGGAAATCATTTGTGAGGTTCCTACGGTAAAAGGGTTTGTCAAAGCGCTCGTAAAGCCGGCGATCGTCCCGCACAACGCAATTGCTGCTGCTGTCATCCGGTCATATCCGAAAGACAGCAGCAGCGGAAGAATGACAGGGACGTAAACGATGGAAAGCTCAGGCGTCCCGATAAAACAGGAAATGCCGGAAAAAACGAATATTAAAACAGGTGTAACGAAAACCGGTTTGTTCCTGAACTGACCCGCCAGCAGACGGACACCGAGCTCAATGACAGACGCTTTCCGCAGAACGGCAAAAGCGCCGCCAATCACAAATGTAAACACGATAATCGGGGCCGCTTCTGTCATCCCTTTCGGAACAGCCGTAAGCAACCCCAAGATATCAACCGGCGTCTGTTCGATCCGTTTGTAGGACGCCGGATCAATCATTTCCCTGCCGTCCGGACTTTCCACCCGTTCATATTCGCCCGCCGGAATCACATATGTCATAAGCGCCATTAGACCAATCATGACAGCCAGAATGACATAAATATGCGGAAATTCCTTTTTGCTTTTTTCTTTCTTGTTCACGTCTTCTGTTTTGTAAGCCGGCATTCCCATTTTCGATCATCCCCTTTTCCATGTTAACTTTTTTAACATATTAAATGATTACAGCATTAATCGCATTGAAAAATCCTCTAAATTTCAGCATGTTTTCAGTTAAAATACCTAAATCTACACGGCCAATCCAGAAAATCGTCATATTTTCTATCAAGTATTAAGCCGACAATCTCGACTGTTCCTTTTCTGCATTTTCATGTAAAGTCATAAGAAAGATCAGCATGTAAAGGAGAGAGTTCACATTGCAACAGTGGATTAAAGAAGTCGCAAGAGGAAAAAGGGGCGCCCGCGATTTAACTTATGAAGAGGCCAAACAGGCTGCAGAAGCGATCGTTACGGGAAATGCCAGCCCCGTCCAGACCGCCGCATTCTTAATAGCGGAGCGGATGAAAACAGAGTCCCCTGAGGAATTGCTCGCGTTTACCGAAGCATTGCGGAACAGCTCGAAAACACTGAACCTTTCCAAAGCTGTAAAAGATGCGGTCATCGATTTTGCGGGACCTTACACAGGAAGACATTCTTTTTTAGCAACCATTCCCGCCTCGCTCCTTCTCGCAGGAAACGGAGTCCCCGTGTTTCTCCACGGCAGTGATGCATTGCCGCCCAAATATGGAACGAGTGTAAAAAATGTCCTAGACAAACTCGGAATCCCCTCTGAGACTGATCCTGCGCAAACGGCACACTCACTGGAAGAGGCCTCAATCGGATTCGCAGCCGCCGAAACATTTTGCAAACCGTTTGTTCGGATGAGGAAAATTCGCGAAGAGATCGGCATCCGCACCGTGCTGAATACAGCTGAAAAACTGGTCAACTTCTCTGATGCCGACAAGCTCATGATTGGCGCGTTTCACCGGACGGCCATTCAGAAAATGCATCCCGTTTTTCAGCACTTGACGTACAAAGAAGTGTTCATTGTCCAGGGGGCGGAAGGCTCGGAAGACGTACCGGTCCACAGAGGCAGCTTTGTGTTTACGATAAAAAACGGCGTGATCGATTCCTTTATATTAAAGCCGGAAAAATTCGGGCTTTACGCAGATGAAGCAAAGCTCAACAAACCGCTGTCTGCTGAGGAACAGGCGGAAAAAATAACGGCCGTTCTCGCCGGAGATGAATCGGCCGATACCGAATACGAAAGAAAACAAGTCATCATGAATACCGCATTGCGCTATTATTTGTTCGGACACTGCGCGGCCATTGAAGAAGGCGTCCGAACGGCGGAAAAACAGCTGAAAGAAAAAGCCGGCCTGGAAGCCCTCGAGAGGTGGAAAGCTTCATTTACAAGACCGTAAGAAAACCGTAACCAAAATGATATTTCCTTTTCATGAAAAGATTGGATAATGGAAGAAATGAAAAGGAGGGAATCGAAAGATGAACCGAAAGTGTCTCATACCGTTTATTTTGATGCTGTCAGCGATGTGCGCGCCCACCCAAAACGCAGAAGCCTTCCAGTTGTTTTCCTTACACGTCCAGCCCCATCAGTCCTCGGCTCCGGCGGATTACTATGAACAGGCGCAAGGCAAAACAGGCGAAGCTTTAAAACAAGCGCTTCACGACACAATCGACGATCATAGAGAGCTTTCTTACAGCGAGGTATGGGAAGCGCTGAAAGCAACGGACGAAGATCCGGCCAATCGAAATAACGTGATTCTCTTATATTCCAGAGAGTCGCGCTCTAAACAGGCGAACGGGGGGCAAACTGGCGATTGGAACCGCGAGCACGTATGGGCAAAATCGCACGGTGATTTCGGAACAAGCAAAGGACCCGGAACAGATTTGCATCATCTCAGGCCCAGCGATGTGCAAGTAAACGCCGCCCGCGGAAACCTTGATTTCGACGAAGGCGGCAGCCCCTATCCCGGTTCTCCCGGAAACCGCTATGACGGCGATTCCTGGGAACCTGACAAAAGCATTAAAGGCGATGTCGCCAGAATGATTTTCTATATGGCGGTCCGCTATGAAGGGGACGACGGCCAGCCGGATCTTGAAATGAACGACACAACGAACAACGGATCTAAACCGTACCATGGAAAAATGTCGGTTTTATTGAAATGGCACCATGAAGATCCTGTCGATGCCCTTGAAAGAAAGCGGAACGACATCATCTATCAGCAATACCAGCATAACCGCAATCCATTCATTGATCACCCTGAATGGGCGGAGGATATTTGGGGCTCAGGCGTTTTGAATTGAACAAAAAAAGCGCCTGCCCGGCGCTCTTTTTTTAAACCTCTCTTTTTTTGTTCAGCACACCGATTTTAGGGCCAGTTCAAATTCATGGTATCCCGCGCGCCTGCAAATATTGGATTCAAACGCTTGTCAAAACGTCTCCTTCTTCAGCATGTCGAGAATGTCAAACAGCGTATGTTTGATGACAAATTTGCGATACTCAGCGGAACCCTGCGCATCGTCCAAAACAGGGCCGGGAAAGCGGCTGATCGCCTTTTCCACCCTTTGATCTACAGGGAGCGATTCGTCATTCAACGCAGATTCCACTTCTGATGAACGAAACGGAAAAGGGCAGACACCGCTAAATGCACAGCGGACGCGTCCGTCTATTTCAAGAGCTGAAATCGTCGCCAAAGGATATCCCGTATCCCATTGCTGCCTCACTTTTATACTTGCAAAAGGCTGATGAAGATAGCGTTCTTCAATCAAAAGGAAAATGAGGATTTCTCCCTTGTTCAGCTTCAGCTGCTGATCGAATACGTCGTGAATCAAATAGCGCTTTTCCCCCTTGTCTCCGATCGTCACCACTTTGCTGTCGGTTAATAAAAAAGGCAGCACTGCTTCGCGGTAAAAGATCTGCCCGCAAATATTGCCGCCAAGCGTAATCTTATTGCGCGCCGTATGGTCGGCCACTTCCCTTACCGCTTTGCTCAACAATGGAAAGCCGCCGTTTTCCGTGATCTCTGTCAATGTTAATGCTGAGCCTAAAGCGAGGTGGCGCCGTTCAAATTGCAGAGTTCTGCACTCAGGTATGTCTTTAATATCGATAACGGCATTTGGATGAATCACACTCAGCTGTCCTGGTATCAAATGTTCTGTTCCGCCGGAAAAATAAGCCGGCTTTTTGCCCTTGCGCTCCAAGCTTTGAAAGAGCTTTACCGCTTCCTGCGCAGATTGGGGCCTGTAATACTCAAAGTCAAACTGGATCATGGCGACCCTCCTTTTACTTTCCAAATTTGTTCGGGAATCAGAGGCGGCCGATTCAACCGAACACCTGCCGTTCAAAAAAACCGGCATGCACTACGAAGAAAGTCAGATGGTTTTCTCAAAATTTTCCTCCATGGATTTATATTGAAAAATTTTCTATTTTAAAACTGTAAACAAGAAAAAAGTTCACTCTAGCTTCGAGTGAACTTTTTTTTGCAACATGATTCAACTTTCAAGCGCGCCGGCCGGATCATATAAAGCGATATCAAGCTCAGGCTCCTCTACCAAGGCGAGCCTTGCCAATTCCGCCCCAAGGTAAGGACCTGACGTGAGCCCTGAAGCGCCAAGGCCGTTGGCAACAAGCAGCCCGCAAATGTTCGGCAATGAGCCGATTACGGGGAGAAAGCCTGGTGTAAACGGCCTGAATCCTACACGCGTCTCAAGCAGCTCACTCAATTCCAAACCCGGCGCAACAGCAAGCGCCTTTGAGAAAATTTCGTGAAGGCCGCCAGCCGTTACCCGAAGATCATCAAGCTCCGCTTCATTTTCGTGAGTAGCGCCGGCAACGATCCGGCCGTCTTCAAATGCCAATATGTATTGGTCATTCGGAGGCATCACAACAGGCCAGCTGCCGGTATCCGCCTCCGGAAGACGAAGATGAACAATCTGCGCTTTTTGGTGGCTGACTGAAAAACGCACGCCGAGCGGCTTCAAAAGCTCGTCCGCCCAAGCGCCCGCTGTGACCAGCACCTGATCAGCGTATATTTTTTTGTCCGCTGTGGAGATCCCTGTTACCCGGTTTCCTTCATAGAGCAATGAAGCGTTTTCGGCAACAACTGAAGCTCCGTATTTCTGTGCGGCATTCACAAGTGAGCGGCGGAGCAAATTTCCGTTTACGCGCGCGGCGCCGCTGATATGAACCGAGCCGTACCCCTCTGCCAAAGGCGGAAATAAGCGCTTCGTTTCCTCATGGGATAAACGGGTGATCTCGCCGATTTCAGGGGCATCCTTGCGCCTGAGATGCGCCCGTTCTTCCATTTTCTCCAGCTTTCGCTCGTCTGTATGCAAGCTGATAGCGCCTGTCCGTTTATACCCCGTATCCGATTCTCCGTCAGCTTCAAGCTGCTTGATTAAATCGGCGTAGTACGCCGCTCCGCCTTTTGCAAGCTTGTACCATGCCTGGTTTCTGCGCTGCGAAAGCCAGGGGCAGACGATTCCCGCCGCGGCATCTGTAGCCCTTCCCCGCTCTCCGCGGTCAATCAAGGTCACTTCCGCGCCCTTTTTTGCAAGATGATAAGCGGCAGAAGCCCCGAGGACGCCCGCTCCGACTACAATAAAAGATTTCATGATTAACACCTTTTTCATTTCTGTTTATTTACAAATATAACGGATCACATCGATGGAACACAACCTAACCAACGGCTACCGATATCACGCCAAGCACCATAAAGACAGCCGCGACAATTCTAAGCCGTCCGAAACCTTCAGACAAAAGAACCGCCCCCATCACCGTTCCGATTAAAATGCTGATTTCCCGAACCGGTGCCACATAGCTGACCGGAGCAAATACCATGACACTCAGCGCCAAAATATAAGCCAAAGAGTTAAAAACCCCCACCCCGACAGCTTCCATCCGGTGATGCTTCCACTCAAAGCGGACTTCGCTCCAGCTTTTCGCGGCAAAAGGAGTCAATATGATCAGACGGCCGAGCGTATTGCAATAATCAAGCAGCAACGGCGGAATGAGAAACCGGCTGACCGCTGCTTTATCAAGGAGGGTATATGCGGCAATAATACCGCCGACCGCCAGCCCGTAAAGAACCGGTGTGAGCGAGCCTGATTCTTTTAACCGCTTGACTCCCCCTGTGAAAAAAAGAATGCTGATCACAATCAAAAGAATCCCTGTTATTGCGGGCAGCGTCAATGACTCGCCAAAAAAGGCGACCGCCAGCACACAGGTGAGCAGCGGGCCAGTTCCTCTCGCAATAGGGTAGACGAGGGAAAGGTCGCCCTTTTTGTACCCTTTTTGAAGAACAAGAAAAAAGCCCAAGTGTGCAAGGATGCTCGCCATAATAATGGCAAGCTGCCAGATGCCGATCTCAGGCTTTTCATATATGACAACACCTATGGCCAACGGCGTGTAGACAACGGCTGCAATCGCTGTGAACAGCCAGATAAATGGAACGCCTCCATCGGCTTTTTTTGAAAGGTAGTTCCATGATGCATGGATAAATGCAGAACATAATAATACACAAAAACCCACGGCAGTCATTACACAGCCCTCCGTTCATCATAATGGAGCTCAATGTTTGATGACAATGTAGCGCTTCAATTCCCCATGCCATTTCTTTCCTTTAACAGCATCCACCCAGACGTCATACTTGCCCGGTTTCAGCTTTTTCGTCGGGAAGCTCACCCGAAAATGAGATTTTCCGCGTGTTAAATGAACATCTCGATAGATCAGGACAGTTCCTTTTTTATTGATCAGCCGGACAGCGATCATCGTTCCCGTAACAGGACTTTTTCCAGTGACAACGATCGAAGTGGCTGATTTCGTATATGTATTGGCATCCGTCCTGAATTTCACCGCGCCTTTGGAAGGCATAGCAAAGGCTTCTGTACTCCCGGCAAATGCGGCCAGCAAGAAAACAGCGGCTGTCAACACAGCCTTTTTCAACATTTTCACTGGTCATATCCTTTCTTATACAGTATGAATGTCACATGCTATACCCTTCATTATACATGACAATATGATCTAATAAAGATATTTTACAAGAAGATCCTGTTCTTCTTTTAATGGACAAATACTGTATAAGTGGGTGAAAGGGGATGATTTAAATGTATGAAGCTAAGGTGAAAAGATTAAGACAGGTATACAAATTGTTGATGAAGATGGGTATTTTCATGATGATCTTTTTCTCGCAGGCAGCCTTGTGGAAATACTCGTCGATCGAATAGCAGCCCGATTTTTTTAACAAATTTGCTTTTGCCTGGAACACAAGGCGCGCTTCATTTTATACCCATTAAATGACAATATATTAAAGAAAAAAGTAATTTAATAATGTATTGCTAGTTCAAGTCGTGAATTCCAATAAAATAAAGCCCTTCTAGCAAAATGAGAAGGGCTGTTTTGACATGCTAATTTGCTGGAATGCGCACTGAATTTATATCAAAATTATTACATCAATAATCAGAGAGTGCTTAGGATTGTAGTCTATCAGCGACTTTAAATGTAGCGTTATCTGATTGTGCAACAGAAACACCTACTATACCTATAGTCCCTATAAACAAAACAACACAAAGCAATATTTTAGCCTTCATTTGCTATCCCACTCCTTTGAATTTGTCGTCTCGCATCATATGCAATACGGTAGAACTCAAGAGCGTCGTAAATCTTTTCTCTTTTCGTTAAAGCTTCAGCCACTATAACCCCGTAATCTTCCATATCTGCATACATGCCATTTTCCCTGAAAAACTTGAATGAATCTCTGATTAAATCTAAATCGAACGATAGGTATAACCCTTTAATCATTTCCAGCTTTGCAAGGATATCAAAATTCCTATTATTCTCAGCTACTTCCTTCCCTTCAAGGTATGCGTCTTCTGCGTTACCCAATTTACGAAGTTTTGCCATAACATAGGACAAATTAAACAGTGTTTTAGGCAAGAAACTCAGATATCCATCCCTATATAGATTCAGGGCTTCCTTCAAATGATTGGATGACTTTTCAAGTTCTTCAAGCTGATTATAACATATTCCGAGATTCAAATGCGATGAGCCAATTAAATGATCAGCACCGAGATTATTGGATTCCTCAAGCGCTTTATGTAAATTGACTAAGGCTTTTTCTGGATACATTTTGTCAATTAAATTCCCTGTAAGAATAAACTGACATTGAACTCTTCTCTCCCCATAAGTGTCATATTTTTTATATATGTTATATGCACGGTTCGCGTAATTCATCGAAAAGAATGTTTGTTTCATATGATAGTAAACTTCTGATGCCTTGAAATAAAATTCTGCTTTTTCCAACTCATCACAATCAAAAGAATCAAGCTGTTTCTCGGCATTCCTGTAAAAATTCAACGCAAGTATCAATTCTTTTTGTCTGAAATGATACATACCTGCGAAGAATTGATAGTAATATTCCAACATTCCTTCAAGGCTGTTCTGATCTCGAATTTTTTTGAACTCATCAAATCGACTCGCTAAATTACCTCCAGCATCAGAATACATATAATCAAATTGAAGGTTGTGCCGAAACAACAATAAGTTATAATAGACAATCACATCTTGATTTTGCTCCATTTGTTCTAATTCTCTTTCAACTTCTTTCCTAGTATCTTCTGCCTTGCCAGGCCAATTGTTTTTTAGGGCGGTGTACCAAAAATTCATTTTCGTCGCAACCAAATCATATGGTATTACGCTCACTTATCCTCTTCCTTTCTCGTAAGATTATAATTTTTCAGAAATATCAGCAGGTTTTTCCTTTTTCTTCATAGTCATCATTTTACATAAAAGAATAATTTTTCACAACAACATTCTAAGAAATCTTTAAAAGTTAGAGGTTCTTTGACCTGATCAATTTGATTCATTTTTACTGTTGAATTTTAGGATTATAAAATTGGGATCAGAAAAGTTGTAGGATTATATATATCTGTTGGTATGATAAAAGGTAGTATAAAATGCGGTTTCTTTTGTTGAAACGTATCGTCACAGAATCGTTAAGAGAATATAAAATTGAGTCAGAGTTCTGACCGCACTTATCAAACCAGTGTTCCTCCGAACCGTATGATATTATAACTCAAAATTGAAACCGGCAAGCCGAAAAAAAAACCGTAGATATACCCCCATCTTGTCAATAAAAATTGAAGACAGGCAATAGTTTATATCTACGGTGCACAAACACATAAAATGATGACGGGTAAACAAATCGAAATCTGCTATAACCGATGGACGACCCTACCACCTTGTTTAAAGTTGCTTAAAATAGTCTTAACCACAAATATTAGTCGCTCTGCTAATTAAGCTCCAAATCCGCGGAATAATTTGGTTTATCTTATTATAATCCGGACCTGCGACAACCACAATTTCCTAAAATCGATATTGATCAATTCTTAAATGCATAATCACAACTGTGTGATCATCGGTTAAGCAGGTAACTGCACGGGCATGATTCACTACATTTGAGTAGTAATACCTTAACTCATTTGCTATGCATTCCTTGTGTCGTGCAATGTCTGAATAACTGTTGATGTTGGCTGAATAATTGACCGATGGATAAGCCATTTAATTTTCCCCCTCAGAAAATTTCCGAAAGTTATTATTTTCCAGTCATCAATTATATGCCTACTGCAAGTTAATTGTTACTTCTAAGAAATAAGTTATTCTCCCTGTTGTTGAATAAAAAAAGCAGGGTTTCCCCTGCCAATCCCCACTGCTGTAGAGAGATCAAACAAATACTTAGAAAAAAAGAAGAAGACGAACTTCAAAAGTTCGCCTCAACATTTTTTATATATTAACCAATAGACCCTTCCATTTCGAACTTGATCAAACGGTTCATCTCAACCGCGTATTCCATCGGCAGTTCTTTCGTGAACGGCTCAATGAAGCCCATGACGATCATTTCTGTTGCTTCTTCTTCAGAAATGCCGCGGCTCATCAAGTAGAAGAGCTGCTCTTCAGATACTTTTGATACTTTCGCTTCGTGCTCCAATGAAATGTTGTCGTTCAAAATTTCATTGTATGGGATTGTATCAGAAGTTGATTTGTTATCCATGATCAGCGTGTCGCATTCGATGTTTGAGCGGGCGCCTTCGGCTTTGCGTCCGAAGTGGACGATTCCGCGGTATGTGACTTTTCCGCCTTGTTTTGAGATCGATTTTGAAACGATTGTGGATGACGTATTTGGTGCAAGGTGAATCATTTTCGCACCGGCATCCTGATGCTGTCCTTTTCCTGCGAGAGCGATAGAAAGCGTCATGCCGCGCGCGCCTTCGCCTTTCAGGATAACGGCAGGATATTTCATTGTCAGCTTGGAGCCGATGTTTCCGTCGATCCATTCCATTGTCGCGTTTTCTTCACAGACCGCACGCTTTGTCACAAGGTTGAAGACGTTGTTCGCCCAGTTTTGAATCGTTGTATAACGGCAGTAGCCGCCTTTTTTAACGATGATCTCAACAACCGCGCTGTGAAGGGAGTTTGTTGTATAAACAGGTGCTGTACATCCCTCTACATAGTGAACGTGAGCGCCTTCGTCGACGATGATCAGCGTCCGTTCGAACTGTCCCATATTTTCTGAGTTGATGCGGAAGTAAGCTTGCAGCGGAGTATCAACTTTTACGCCTTTTGGCACGTAGATGAATGATCCGCCGGACCATACCGCAGAGTTCAAGGCCGCAAACTTGTTGTCAGTCGGCGGGATGACTTTTGCCCAATGCTCGCGGAAAATGTCTTCATTTTCTTTGAGGGCGCTGTCTGTGTCTTTAAAGACGATCCCTTGAGACTCAAGATCTTCTTTCATGTTATGGTAAACGACTTCTGACTCATACTGCGCAGATACACCGGCCAAATATTTTTGCTCAGCTTCAGGAATTCCAAGCTTGTCAAATGTTTGTTTGATTTCCTCAGGAACTTCGTCCCATGATCTTTCTGAACGCTCAGAAGGCTTTACATAGTACGTGATTTCATCAAAGTTCAATGAGTTTAAATCTCCGCCCCATTGCGGCATTGGCATATTGTAGAAGTGTTCAAGAGATTTCAGGCGAAAGTCGAGCATCCACTCCGGCTCTTCTTTCATGCGTGAAATTTCCTCAACGATTTCTTTTGTCAATCCCCGCTCTGAACGGAAAATGGAAACGTCTTTGTCGGCAAAACCGTATTTATATTCGCCGATATCCGGCATTTTCTTAGCCATCCATTTTCACTCCAATCTTTATTCGTTATCGCTGTTTTCTTTGGAAACGCCTTTTTCAAGGGCTTTCCATGACAATGTTGCACATTTAATCCGGGCCGGAAATTTTGAAACGCCTTGCAGGGCTTCAATATCGCCTAAATCGATCGAATCGTCGTAGTCTTTGCCCTGCATCATATCTGAAAAGATCTGTGACATCTGAAGGGCGGTCTCCACGTCTTTCCCTTTGATCGCCTGTGTCATCATGGACGCAGAGGCCATTGAGATTGAGCATCCTTCGCCTTCAAATTTTGCATCTTCTACTTTACCGTCTGTTATCTTCATCGTCAGTCTGATTCGGTCACCGCATGTCGGGTTGTTCATATCAACAACGATGCTGTCATTTAAAACCCCTTTGTTTCTCGGGTTTTTGTAGTGATCCATTATCACCTGGCGATACAGTGTATCCAAGTTCACATTAAAAGACATTTGTGAAATACTCCTTTGTCTTCTGAAGAGCTTCAATCAGTTTGTCGATGTCTTCTTCCGTATTATACAGATAAAAGCTTGCTCTTGCAGTGGCGGAAACGTTCAGCCATTTCATCAAAGGCTGTGCGCAGTGATGACCGGCTCTGACGGCGACCCCTTCTGCATCAAGCACGGTTGCCACATCGTGCGGATGAACGTCTTCAAGGTTGAATGTCACGAGTCCTGCACGTTCGGCCGGACCATAGACAGTCGCGCCTTCAAGCTCTTTAAAGCGCTCCAGGGCGTAGGCCGCCAAACGGTGTTCATGCGCCAATATTTCGTCAAGTCCGATGTCTTCAAGGAAGTCAATCGCCGCTCCCAATCCGATCGCACCGGCAATGATCGGTGTGCCGGCTTCGAATTTCCAAGGCAGCTCCTTCCAAGTCGATTCGTAAAGACCGACAAAATCAATCATTTCTCCGCCGAATTCTGCGGGTTCCATGTTTTCAAGCAATGCTCTTTTTCCATACAATACCCCGACCCCGGTCGGACCACACATTTTGTGGGCTGAAAACGTGTAGAAATCGCAGTCCAAATCCTGGACGTCAATTTTCATGTGAGGTGTGCTTTGCGCACCGTCTACGACCATGACCGCGCCGTTGTCATGCGCGATTTTGGCTATTTCCTTAATCGGGTTGATCGTACCGAGAACGTTTGAAACATGCGCAGCCGAGACGATTTTTGTATTTTCCGTCACCGTTTCCCTGACATCGTCCAAGGAAATGGTTCCGTCTTCCTGAAGCGGAATGTACTTCAGCGTGGCGCCGGTTGCTTTGACAGCCTGCTGCCACGGAATAATATTCGCATGGTGCTCCATCGGTGTAATGACGATTTCATCACCAGGCTTGAGGTTTGCGCGGGCATAGCTGAGCGCAACCATATTCAGGGCCGTTGTCGTACCCCTTGTAAAAATAATTTCCTGCATAGACTTCGCGTTTATAAACTTCCTGACCTTCTCACGAGCTCCTTCATATCCATCCGTTGCTTTCGTTCCTAATGTATGAACGCCGCGATGGACATTGGAATTGTAAGAGTTGTAATACTCATCAAGCGTCTCGATGACAACGCGCGGCTTCTGCGAGGTTGCCGCGCTGTCCAAATAAACGAGATCGTGTCCGTTGACCTGTTGGCTGAGAATCGGAAACTGTTCGCGAATATCTTTGGCATTCATTATTTTACTTTCCTTTCAATCACAGAGACCAGCTGCTTCTTCACGCCTTCGATCGGAAGTTCATTGACAACCGGTGCGAGGAAGCCGTAAATGACGAGGCGCTCTGCTTCTTCTTTTGGAATTCCGCGGCTCATCAAATAGTAAAGCTGAACCGGATCGACGCGGCCGACGGATGCAGCGTGCCCTGCCGTTACATCGTCTTCATCAATTAACAGGATCGGGTTGGCGTCGCCGCGCGCTTTTTCACTCAGCATAAGAACGCGTGATTCCTGCTCTGCATTTGATTTTGACGCGCCGTGCTCGATTTTTCCGATGCCGTTGAAGATCGAAGATGCGGAATCTTTCATAACGCCGTGTTTTAAAATATAGCCTTCTGAATGCTTTCCGTGATGAATGATTTGCGTTGTAAAGTTTTGAGTCTGTTCTCCTCTGCCGACGACAACCGTTTTCGTATCGCCGAATGTGCCGTCTCCATGCAGATTTGTCGTGTTTTCAGAAACGGTGTCTCCGTCATTCATTAAACCGAGCGCCCATTCAATTTTGCTGTCGCGTCCGAGTGCAGTTCCGCGGCGGCTGACATAAGCCGTCACCCCTGCGGAAAGGTTGTCGACCGCACCGTATTGCACGCGGGCATTCGCGCCTGTGATCACTTCTGACACGATGTTAAAGACCGCTTCCTTAGGGTTCACAGTGCTGATGTAGTTTTCTACATATGTGACTGCACTATTGTCATCAGCAACGACAAGTACATGGTTGAAAAGCGTTGTATCATTGCTTTCATGGACATAAACAGCTTGCACCGGCGCTTCCAGTTCGACGTTTTTCGGAACGTAAAGGAAGGCTCCGCCGTTCAGGAGGGCTGCATGCAATGCCGTTAATTTATGCTCATCGGCTTTTACGCCGTCTTTCATAAAGTATTTTTTGACTAGCTCGCCGTGTTCGCGGAACGCAGTATGAATATCTGTAAAGATGACGCCTTTATCCTGCAGCTCTTTTGAAAGAGAAAGGTAAGCCGGCGTCTGGTCTCTTTGGACATAAAGCGTTTTGTCTTCATTTCCAAGATCGATCAGCGATTTGACCTCATCTGAAAGATCATCCAAAGAATCAAGCGGTTTATTTTCTACAGTATGCTTATCAAACCGTGTAAAATTCCAATTTGTAATTTTCGTTTTATCAGGTTTCGGCAGCGGCAGATCTTCTGCTTTTTCAAGCGCTTCTAAGCGTAGATCTTGCAGCCATGCAGGTTCCTGGTGCTTCTCAGAGAAGCTTTTGACATATTCCCGATCTACAGATAGTTTTGTTTCCAATGTCATGTTTATCCCCCTAACGCTTACGCTTCTTGACCGACAGTTTCGTCTTCGATTCCAAGCTCATGCTTAATCCAGTCATATCCTTCAGCCTCAAGGCGCTGCGCCAGCTCAGGTCCGCCGGATTTCACAACGCGGCCCTGCATCATGACGTGCACATGGTCAGGCGTAATGTAGTTCAAGAGGCGCTGATAGTGCGTGATGATCAGGCAGCCGAAGTCCTCGCCGCGCATTTTGTTGATTCCTTTTGAAACGACTTTAAGGGCGTCGATATCCAAACCTGAATCGATTTCGTCAAGAATCGCGATTTTCGGTTCGATCATCATCAGCTGAAGAATTTCGTTGCGTTTTTTCTCACCGCCTGAGAAACCTTCGTTCAAGTAGCGCTGCGCCATATCAGGATCCATTTCAAGAAATTCCATGTTTTCGTCCATTTTGCGGATGAATTTCATTAAAGAAATCTCGTCGCCTTCTTCTCTGCGCGCGTTGATCGCTGAACGGAGAAAATCGGCATTTGTAACACCGCTGATTTCACTCGGATACTGCATAGCCAAAAACAGGCCGGCCTGAGCGCGCTCGTCCACTTCCATTTCCAGAACGTCCTTGCCGTCAAGCGTGATGCTTCCTTTTGTTACTTCGTATTTAGGGTGCCCCATAATCGCCGCGGATAAAGTTGATTTACCCGTTCCGTTCGGTCCCATTACAGCGTGGAATTCCCCGCCTTTTATTTCAAGGTTTACACCTTTTAAAATCTCTTTTCCTTCAATCTCAACGTGAAGATCTTTGATTGTTAATGTCGAAGCAGCCATGAAATATACCTCCAATATATATAATCATCATTCTCAATTTATTCTCATTCTAATTTTATAACAAATGAAAAGTGAATACAACAATAGTCTTCCTATCTTTTCGTGTACATGTTCTCAAGTTTAACAAAAAACGTTTTGTTCTTAAAGAGATTGGGACAAGAAAACTTCCCGGACGAGAGATGTGTACCTTACAATCAACAAGCTATAGAAAAACAGCGGGAATTACGAGCGGGAACGGTTTGATCCCAGGCTGCACGATTCATGACGGGAACAGCGCTCCCCTTCTATTTGGACCGTCACATGCTCCACGTTGCATTCTTTCCTTAGATATTTTGATACTTGTTTTAAGATTCTATCCCTGTCACTGTTTTCGTCTGCCACGATATGGCAGCTTAATGACGGCATGTCAGATGAGATCGACCAAATGTGGAGATCGTGAACCTCTCTGACTGACGGAATGGAAAGCAGGCCGTTTTTAAGCGCTTCCGCATCAATGTCTTTCGGTTTTCCTTCCATTAATATATGCACCGAGTCTTTCGTCACCCGCCACCCGCTGACAAGAACCAAAGCCGCGACGGCGGCGCTTGCGATTGGATCGGCGATATTCCAATTGAAGAAAAGCATGAGGAGGCCTGCGATAATCGCGCCGAAAGATCCCAGCATATCACCGATGACGTGCAAAAATGCGCTCCGCATGTTTAAATTCCCGCTTGTGTCGCCTTTCATTAATATCCAGGCTGCAGCAATGTTGACGAACAAACCAACCGTTGCAATCACCAGCATGCCACTGCCGGCGACTTCCGGCGGGCTGAAAAAGCGGTTGTACGCTTCCCAAAAGATATAAAGTGAAATCAAAAGCAAGGTGATGCCATTGATAAACGCAGCCAAAATTTCAAAGCGCCTGTAGCCGAATGTTTTGTTCACAGTTGCGGCCTTTTCCCCAATTTTAAACGCCAAGAGGCTGAAACCAAGCGCTGCAGCGTCGCTGAGCATATGTCCCGCATCCGACAGCAAAGCGAGGCTGTTCGTCAATATCCCACCTATCACTTCAATGATCATAAAAGTAAAAATTAAACCGAAGCTGATGTAGAGCGCTTTTTGATTTGCTGATCGGCTGCCATGGTGGCTGTGACCTGTGTGATCGTGAGAATGAGCCATCATAAATCCTCCTTTTAATATATGATCATATATTCATATTTAAATTTTACCTTTTCCTTCACTTATGGTCAAGCGGATTCTAAAGACATATAGAAGGACGGATTGACATCCGCCCCCCTCGTTTTATCCGATCATGGGTAAATTTGATACGATCTGCTTGCTTTTTTGATGCTGCTCTTCGCGCCTTTTCTCAACTTCAAGCCGGTTCACATGGCTTCTGCTGTACTCCTCGTACCCCATTCCATGCGACTTGTGCATCGCTTTTTCCATTTCGGCCGTGAATTCAAGGTCAAGCTGATCTTGGCTTGAACAAATAATGAATCATCCTTTCAGAGATTTTCTTTCATAGTACCAGTTATATACAAACTCTTCAAAGATGTGTGTGCTTTCAATATGCTTTCACGGATGAAAAATCAATGCTTCATTTGCTGGAATTCTTCCATCGCCTGCAGAACGAGCGTGACAGCTTGGCTCATGGCCGCGCCCCCGCCAAATGCCGCAGTTACGCCGACCGCTTCAAGAATTTCTTCCTCCGACGCTCCGCAATCCAGGCAGCCCTTGATATGATAAATAATGCAATATTCATCCTGTGTATTAACACTGATGCCCAGTGCGATCAGCTGCTTATCCTTTTCGCTGAGCGCGCCTTTTTTAAAGCATTCCTCTGTAAATTCGTTGTATTTGGCGGCAATTCCGGGCATTTTTTCGGAAAAGATGCCGATCCCTGCTTTATATTCATGCAGTGCGGATTCGATAATGCTTTCTGATTCATGCTGATTCACGTTTTGTTCCTCCATTTTCAGTTGGTAGTCTTTTTTTATTATGAGCCTCTTTTCAAAAAATACGCGAAAAAAACCCCGGTTTTCTCCAAAACCGGGGTGTTCTTTCATTTACTCAGAAACAGAAATGACAGAGCCTTCATATTTTTTGTCGATGAACTTTTTAATGTCATCAGAGCGCAATACGTCCATCAGAGCTTTCACTTTGTCAGAATCTTCGTCGCCTTTGCGGACGGCGATGATGTTAGCGTAAGGATTGTCTTTTGGAGACTCAAGCTCGATTGAATCAGTTTTCGGATTGAGCTTGTTTTGGATCGCGTAGTTCACATTGATGAACACTGCGTCAGCTTCATTGGCTTCGTATGCTTTTGCCGTCATTTCAGGCGCCACATCATTTTTGATTTTGAGGTTTTTCTTGTTTTCTGTAATATCTTTTACTGTCGCATCCACTTTTTCAATGCCTGATTTCAGCTTGATCAGTCCGGCATTTTCAAGCATTGCAAGCATGCGGCCCTGTTCAGCGGCGTTGTTGCTCATAATAATTTTTGCACCGTCAGGAAGGTCTTTTAAAGATTTATACTTTTTGGAGTAAATGCCGAATGGCTCAAGGTGTACCGCGCCGACGTTAACAAGATCGTAATCTTTATTTTCTTTCATTTCCTGTTCAAGATACGGGACGTGCTGGAAGTAGTTCGCATCGAGATCTTTCGTTGCAAGCGCCTTGTTGATCAGTTTGTAGTCCGTGAAATTTTTGATTTTAAGCTCATAGCCTTTTTCTTTCAAAAGCGGCTTTGCTTCTTCAAGGATTTCAGCGTGAGGCGTCGGCGTCGCTCCGACTGTGATGACTTTGCTGTCTTTATCCCCTTCGCTGCTGGAAGATCCGCAAGCGGCTAAAACGCCTGCAAAAATGATGAATAAAGCTGTTAATAAACCTTTTTTCATGTTGATGTCCTCCCTAACGTTTGTCTAATTTATTTGTTATAAAATCCCCGATAAACTGGATGATAAACACAATAGCTAAGATGAAAATAGTGGCGATGAGTATAATATCGGGATTGTTCATCTGAAAACCGTTTACATAGGCAAGGTTCCCGAGTCCGCCTGAACCGATTGCTCCGGCCATCGCCGTCGAACCGATCAGTGCAATCGCCGTAACCGTAATGCCAGAGATCAAGGCCGGCATCGATTCGGGCAGGAGCACTTTAAATATGATCGTCGATGTTTTGGCTCCCATCGATTTTGCCGCTTCAATCACGCCCTTATCAACTTCGCGCAAAGCGATTTCAACCAGGCGGGCATAGAACGGAGCGGATGCGATAATCAAAGCCGGAAGTGCGGCGTTCGGCCCCAAGATCGTGTTCATTAAAAACTTTGTGAAACCAAGCAGCAAAATAATCAATATAATAAAAGGAATAGACCTGAACACATTGACGATTGCCGAGATTACACCGTTCACGACTCGATTCTGCCAAATGTTTCCTTTTGAAGTCAGATACAGCAGCATACCGAGAATCACTCCGATGATAAAAGCAAACAATAGGGAAATTCCTGTCATATATATCGTTTCATACGTAGCTTCCCACAGCTGCTCCATATCTACGTTTGGAAACAGTTTTTCAAACATTCGTGATCACCTCTGCTTCTACTTGACGGCTCTTGATGAAATCGACCACATCATTGACCTCGTTTTCATATCCGTCGACATGAATGAACAATGAACCGTATGCGCCGTCCTGAGTTTGCGAGATTTTGCCTTGAAGGATGTTGACTTCAACATCGAACTTCCGAATGATCTGTGTGATCAGCGGCGATTCGGCCGCTTCACCGACGAAGGTGAGCTTGATCGTCCGCCCGGATGTCGTTTCTTCGAGGAAATGCTTCAGCGTTTCCTGTGTTTCCACCGGTTCTGTTACCTGCTGAACAAAGCGCTTTGTCATTTCTTCCTGCGGCTTGAGGAATACGTTCAGCACATCGCCTTCTTCCACGACCTTTCCGTTTTCCATGACGGCCACTCTGTGGCAGATTTTCCTGATGACATGCATTTCATGAGTAATCAGGACAATGGTCAGTCCGAGCCTTTCATTGATATCGGACAGAAGACCCAGGATCGAGTCAGTCGTCTGCGGATCAAGCGCTGATGTCGCTTCATCGCATAAGAGAACTTTCGGATTGTTTGCGAGCGCCCGAGCGATGCCGACGCGCTGCTTTTGGCCTCCGCTAAGCTGTGAAGGGTAGGCATTTTCCTTGCCTTCAAGTCCGACAAGCTTTATCAGTTCAGCGACTCTTTTCAGACGTTTTGCTTTGCTGACACCGGCGATCTCCAGCGGAAACGCAATATTGTCGCGGACCGTTCTTGACCACAATAGGTTGAAGTGCTGGAAAATCATGCTGATTTCCTGCCTTGCATTCCTCAGCTTCTTCCCTTTGATCTCACTGATTGTTCTGCCGGCTACTTCAACCGTGCCTGAAGTCGGCTGTTCAAGTCCGTTCAAAAGACGGATCAAGGAGCTTTTTCCAGCTCCGCTATATCCAATAATTCCGAAGATTTCACCTTTTTTAATCGTAAGGGTGACATCCTGGACAGCATTGACATCTCCATGCTTTGACCGATAAATCTTTGAAACATTTTGAAGATTTATCAAAAGCCATCACCTGCTTTCTTGCTCAATTCTCATAGTTGTCTAAATCCCTGATCAAACAATGAAAAAAGCCTTTCTGCACACATGAGCAGAAAGGCTTTTGAATAGTCTGGGCCTTTCTCTCATCTTTCAAAGCATAACGCTTCGTGTGAATTGGCACCATTTCAACACGTGTTGATGGTTGCCGGGTTTCATAGGGCACTTCCCTCCACCTCTCTGGATAAGAGAATCATATATTTATTTTTTGATTATTATGATCGGAATTCTTAAAGTAGGATATCATGCGAAAAAATAGTTGTCAACTATTTTTCGTAAGACAATCGGCCTACGGCGAAAAGAGACAAACGTAAACGCTCGTCTCTGTCCGACTTATACACGGAATGTGCCGATTTTTCAAATTTTTAAAATGTCTCTGAATAAAGATCGCTGTTTTTAAAAAAGCCGTCTGTCAGCCATAAAATCGCTTCAAGCTTCAATAAAGCTCTGAATGAGCCTTTTACTTGAACAGTGCCGCGCTGTACGAGATGCTGCAATGAAATATCGCCGTGAAGAAGGTCAATAATCTCGCTTTGCTCTCCAAAAAAGGTCAAATGAGCTTTCTCTGCAAGAGAAGATTTTTCCATTTCTCCTTTTTCGTTGATCGCTAACGTAAAAGCTTCTTTCTCGCCTTGAAACGTAATCAGCAAAGCCGTTGTCGATAATAGAGGTTTTAAAAAAAGAGCCTTGTCCTCTCTTTCTATCAATCCCATTTTCTCCAACTGTATAACCTCCTGTAAATTGGTCATACTTACAAATTCTCTGTCTGCCGCAGGAGTTCCTTTAGGAATTGCTCGACAAGTTTTTGCTGGTTATTTCCCGAGAAATATGTCAAAACCGCCCTTAATCCACAACATTTTGTTTAATCGTATCGTATAAGTAGGAAACGGAGTGAAAAGCGTATTCTTTTTTGACGACTTCCCCGTTTTTGTAAAGGATAAAGCATGGAACGCTTTCTATTTCCTGCTGCTTGGCAAATGCCGGGGAATAATTGAGATTGTTTTTATAAAAAGGAATGTCCTTTATCATTTCATCAACGACTTCCAGCATTCTTCCGGCCAGCTGACACGTTCCGCAGAACGGCGTGTATACATATAGAAGACAGGTCTCATGTTCAAGCCGTTTTAGCTCTTTTTCTTGGAGTTCTTGCATCTGTTGAACCGCACCTCAATACATTTTATAATAAATATTTTGTATGTACCCGGATGTTTGAACGAATTAATACTTCTGCAACATGCTGACTCGGGGCGGAAGCGACTTCTTTGTATACCCTATCGATGTATAGATGCGAAGCTTGGGGGAGCTCCCTCGTCAGCTGCCGGCGGAGCTTTTCCCCTGATTCATCGGCATCCACCAGGATATAAACGTCTTTATCAAACAGCGTTTCGGCGAATTCATCTAGTTTTGCCTGGCTGATCGTTCCGTTTGTGCAAATGATATCCACGGGCTCTTCGATGACATGCTTCACTTTTTGCTTATCTGATTTCCCTTCGACGATCATGACTTTTTCATTTTCCGGCATATGGATCACCTTTAAAGATTTACTTGTAAAAAAAGGCAGTGAATGTTCACCGCCTGACTTGATTAACACCAGCCTTGGTGGTCATCACAGTCTACATATTTAGCATCCGGACCGCTTACGGTATCCGCCGTTTTGTAAAATCTCTCATCTTGGAATGAATATCCAGATTTCAACTCGTATTGATCCTTTCCGGTCATTCGGCCGATCAGCTCATTCTCATGGTACAGCTGCATTCCGCCGTTTTTTAATCGGCTTTCCACATGTTCTGTAATATCAATACGTTCTTTTTTCAGCGTCAATTTGGACACCCCCTCTTGATATAGAGTATCCAAACGACACATGGCTATCCTGAATAATCCTTAGTCTTCTTTTATCATGTCCTCATATTGCTCGGCTGTCATCAGATTTTCGATTTCAGAAGCATCGGACGGCTCGACGATAATCATCCAAGCCTTTTCATACGGAGACTCGTTGACGAATTCAGGGCTGTCTTCCAGATCTTCGTTCACTTCGACCACTTTTCCGTTGATCGGGGCATACAGCTCAGAAACGGTCTTTACGGATTCAACGCTGCCAAAAGGCTCGTCCGCTTTGATTTCGTCTCCCACTTCAGGAAGCTCGACAAATACGATGTCTCCAAGTTCGGATTGGGCGAAGTCTGTAATGCCGATTCTGACTTTATCTCCTTCTGTTTTCACCCATTCGTGTTCTTCTGAATAACGCAACTCTTTCGGTGTGCTCATGCTAACCCCTCCATAAAGTGTTTTAATCGATCCTACATTGAAGATATCATATTTTGATGGGTTATAACCAGTATGTCTTAAACTGATCTTCTTTAAAACCGACCGTTACTTTACTGCCGTCTGTCGCAATCGGACGTTTGATCAGCATACCGTCCGAAGCCAGCAGTTCCAGCTGCTCATCTTCAGACATGTTTTGCAGCTTGTCTTTTAAGCCGAGTTCACGGTATTTTTGTCCGCTCGTGTTGAAAAACTTCTTCAATTCAAGCCCGCTTTTCTCGTAGAGCTCTTTCAGTTTTTCCTTGCTTGGCGGCTCTTCTGCGATATGTATCCCATTGATTTCTTTGCCATGGTCTTCAAGCCATTTTTTCGCTTTGCGGCATGTCCCGCATTTCGGATACCAGTAAAAATCCAAAGCCATACATACACACCCCTCTCATTTAATCGAGGTAATTTTAACACAGATCGAATGAAAAACCTAAAACCGTGCTCCATTCTATAACAGCTAAAAACCCCGCCTAAGCAGGGCTTTTCGTTTAAACGATATATTTCTCAGCTTCAAAGACTCCCTTGGCTGCCTGGCGCTTTTTCTCAATGACATTGACAGGCGTAAAGCGCGTCAATTTGCGGAGCGCAGACAGCATCATCCGCAGCGAATCACCTGATTCCATCGCAATGAGCGATTCCTTGGCATGGCTTTCAATTTCCTGAAAGGCAACTTGTGCAAAAATCTGCGTATAAAGAATTTTCTGGGCGTTTTTGTCTTCCCCGGTTGCCTGGATGGCTTTTTCTGTACGCAAAATAGCTGCTTCCATGGCGTAGACCTGGCTGACAATGTCGGCGATATTCACGAGGATTTCCTGCTCCTGGTCGAGCGCTTTTCCATATTTTTGCGCGGCGAGTCCCGCGATCATGAGCGCGATTTTTTTGGCGTTTCTCAGCAGATACTTTTCCTGTTCCAAAACGCCGTCACCTGGTTCTTCAGGCATGAGCATCATCAGTTCTTCCTGAAGCGCCTTCGCTTTCTCAAACAGAGGAAGCTCGCCTTTCATCGCTTTTTTCAAGTATGTGCCCGGGACGATGAGACGGTTGATTTCATTTGTGCCTTCAAAAATCCGGTTGATCCGTGAATCGCGGTAAGCCCGCTCCACTTCGTATTCCTGCATGAATCCGTAACCGCCGTGGATTTGGACGCCTTCATCAACGATATAATCAAGCGTTTCAGATCCAAATACTTTGTTAAGGGAGCATTCGATTGCATATTCAGCGATCGATTTCGCGACCTGGCGCCCGTCTTTTTGCTCTTCTTCGCTCAAGGTGCCCATTTTGTCTTCAAACAGCCCGACCGTACGATAAACAGAGCTTTCCATCGCATAAAGTCTGGCTGACATAGTGGCGATTTTTTCCCCGATTAAGCTGAACTTTGAAATCGGCGTCTTAAATTGCTGGCGCTGATTGGCGTATGAAGCGGACAGCTCGATGACCCGTTTGGAAGCGCCGATTGTCCCGACAGCAAGCTTATAGCGGCCGATATTTAAAATATTGAAGGCGATGACATGCCCTTTTCCCGGTTCGCCTAAAAGGTTTTCTTTCGGAACTTGAACCTGGTCTAAGATGAGCGTACGGGTCGAAGAGCCTTTGATGCCCATTTTTTTCTCTTCAGGCCCTGTGGAAACACCTTCGTAATCTTTTTCCACAATGAAGGCCGAAAAATGCTCGCCGTCTATTTTCGCGTAGACGATGAAAACATCGGCAAAAGCTGAGTTTGTAATCCATTGCTTTTCACCGTTTAATATATAGTGGGTTCCCGCCTCATTCAAAACGGCCGTTGTTTTTGCCCCTAATGCATCAGATCCGGAGCCAGGCTCTGTTAAGGCATAGGCTGCAAATTTTTCCCCTGTTGCAAGGGACGGCAGATACTTTTTCTTTTGCTCCTCGGTTCCGAAAAATACGATCGGAAGCGTGCCGATCCCGACGTGCGCCCCGTACGATAACGAAAAGCTTCCCGCTCTTGAGAATTTTTCGGTAATCAGCGCCGAGCTGATTTTATCGAGCCCGAGTCCGCCATACTCTTCAGGAACGTCAGCACCGAGAAGCCCGAGTTCTCCAGCTTTTTTCAGGAGCCTGACAGAGTGATCGAAATTGTGCTCTTCAATTTCGTCGATGTATGGCAAAACATCTCCGAGAATATAATCTTCAGTCGTTTTGGCGATCATTTTATGTTCATCTGTGAAATCTTCCGGTGTAAACAGCTGATCAGCCGTCACCTCTTCGATCAGAAAGGCTCCGCCTTTTTTCATATGGTCTTTTGTTTGTTCCATTGTTCCATCCCCCTTGTGATTAAACTAATTCGAATACCCCTGCTGCTCCCATACCTCCGCCGATACACATTGTTACAACGCCGAATTGCTCGCTTCTCCGCCGCATTTCGTGGATCAATGTCAGCGTGAGCTTTGTGCCCGTGCAGCCGAGCGGATGTCCGAGCGCAATCGCTCCACCGTTGACATTGACTTTTTCTTCATCGATGCCAAGCGACCTGATCACCTGGATCGCTTGTGATGCAAACGCTTCATTTAATTCGAATAAACCGATATCAGAGAGCTCAAGTCCCGCCATCTTCAGCGCCCTTGGAACAGCTTCAACAGGACCGATGCCCATCACCTCCGGCGGAACGCCGCCGACTGCGAACGAACGGAACCTTGCGAGGGGCTTTAACCCAAGCGCATCCGCTTTTTCTCTGTCCATGATCATCACTGCGGCCGCCCCGTCACTCGTCTGCGATGAATTCCCTGCCGTAACAGAACCGTCCGCCGAAAACGCCGGTTTTAACGTTGACAGAACGTCTTTCGTTGTCCCCGGGCGCACACCTTCATCGGCAGAGAAAGTAAACGTCCGCTCCTTCAGCTTGTGATGGTCATCCACTTCTCTGACGGTGACGTCCACCGGGACGATTTCATCTTCGAACTTTCCTTCCGCGATCGCTTTGGCTGCTTTTTGATGGCTGCTGACGGCAAATGCATCCTGATCATCCCTGGAAACGCCGTATTTAACGGCAACCTGTTCAGCCGTATGGCCCATTCCCATATAATATTCAGGAGCTGTTTCCGCGAGCGCCGCGTTCGGTCTGACGATATGTCCCATCATCGGCACGATGCTCATCGATTCAGCGCCGCCGGCAATGACCGTGTCGGCAGCTCCAAGCATGATTTTTTCGGCTCCGTAAGCGATCGATTGAAGTCCTGAAGAACAATATCTGTTGATCGTAACGGCCGGAACTGTGTGCGGCAGCCCGGCAAGCGCGCCGATATTGCGCGCCATATTCAACCCTTGTTCGGCTTCCGGCGTAGCGCAGCCGATGATTAAATCATCGATATTCCCTTCATAACCGCCAGCTCTTTTCAACGTCTCTCTCACTGCATATGCGCCTAAATCATCGGGACGGACAGTCCTCAATGAGCCTTTTTTTGCTTTTCCGATCGGGGTTCTCGCTCCCGATACAATAACTGCCTCTTTCATTATTTTCCCTCCTTAATTACGCAAAGGTTTGCCTTTTACAAGCATATGCTGCATTCTCGCCTGCGTTTTCGGTTCGCTCACAAGGCTCAGGAAAGCTTCTCTTTCCAAATTGAGCAAGTATTCTTCCGTTACTTCAGCGCCGAACGGAACCCTCCCGCCCGCAATGACAAACGCCAGCTTTTTCGCTATCTTCATGTCGTGTTCAGAGATGGCGCCGGACAGCTTTAACGATTCCGCACCGAGCAGGAGCGCCGCATAGCCGGTTTCGCCTGTCACCGGAACTTTCTTTTTCACCGGCGGACGGTAGCCGCTTTCGGAAAGTGTCAGGACGAGTTTTTTAGCATCGTATAACAAGTGATCCTGGTTGATGCTAATTTGATCCTCTGCGGTTAAGATGTTCAGCTCTTTCGCTTCATGAGCCGAAGTCGACGTTTTTGCAAGAGCAATTGTCTCAAACGTTTTGATGGCGGCCTCCTGGATATCCGGTTTAACGCCTTCAGGCAGCCCCTGCAAGTAGTTTAAATAAAGCTCTTTATTGCCTCCGCCGCCCGGAATCAGGCCGACGCCTGTTTCAACGAGGCCCATGTATGATTCACTTGAAGCTTGAACACGGGCTGCAGGCAGACAAAGCTCAGTCCCTCCGCCAAGCGTCATCCCGAACGGAGCAGCGACGACCGGCTTGGTACTGTATTTCACTTTCATCATCGTCTCCTGGAACTGACGGATGATCATGTCAATTTCCATATAGTTGTCGTCTTGGGCTTCCATCAGCATCATCGCAAGATTGGCTCCGACGCAGAAATTTTTGCCCTGGTTGCCGATCACAAGTCCTTTATAATTGGCATCTACTTCCTCAAGAGCGAATTTGAGCATTTGGATGATGTCGAGGCCGATTGCATTGCTTTTCGAATGAAATTCGAGCAGTGCGACATCATCGCCTAAATCGATCAAACTTGCCCCGCTGTTTTTCTTGATGACGCCTTTTGTTTCTTTGAGTGACGACAAATGGATCGTTCTCTTGTTTTCTTGAAGCGCCCTGTATTCGCCGCTTTCAAAACAGTAGCAGAACGTCTTTCCGTTTTCTCTAAGGTAGAAGGTCTCATGTCCTTTTGCGAGCATTTCCTTCACCCAGTCCGCGACTTTCCAGCCCTCTGCTTCAAGCTTTTGCACCGCGTTTTTCACACCGATGCTGTCCCACATTTCAAACGGACCTTCTGACCAGCCGAACCCCCATTTCATCGCCTGATCAATCGCCGTTATGCTGTCAGCGATTTCCCCTGTCAGCTCAGCCGAATAGACAAGCGTCGGAGCTGTCATGTTCCAAAGAAGGCTTCCCGCTCTGTCATCTGAATAAATAAGCGCTTTCAATCTCGCTCCTGCGCCTTTCATTTGCTTGGCCGCTTCAAGTCCCGATGTTTTTAATGTTTGGCGTTTGCTGTAGGTCATCGTCATCGGATCGAGCTCAAGGATGTCTTTTCCTTCTTTTTTGTAAAAACCTTGTTTCGCTTTGCTTCCGATCCAGCCTTTTTCGAGCATTTGTTCAATAAATTCAGGCAGCCGGAAAACGTTTTTTTCTTCGCCAGTGACTTGGTTATAGACATTTTTGGCAACGTGCGAAAATGTATCAAGCCCGACGACATCTAGCGTTCTGAAAGTTGCGCTTTTCGGGCGTCCGATCAGCGGGCCTGTAATCGAATCGACTTCGCCTATCGTGTAGCCGCCTTTCAGCATTTCCTGAACCGCCACAAGCAAGCCGTAGGTTCCGATGCGGTTGGCGATAAAGTTTGGCGTGTCTTTCGCTTCAACAACCCCTTTGCCAAGGACGTCTTCGCCGAATTTCTTCATAAAATCCAGCACTCCGGGATCCGTTTCATCAATCGGAATCACCTCAAGCAGCTTTAAATAGCGGGCCGGGTTAAAAAAGTGCGTTCCTAAAAAGTGCTTTTTAAAATCAGCGGACCTTCCCTCCGCCATCTGCCTGACGGAGATGCCTGATGTATTGCTGCTGACGATGCTTCCGTGTTTTCTGTATTGATCGACCTTTGAAAACACTTGCTTCTTGATCTCCAGGTTTTCGACAACCACTTCAATAACCCAGTCGGCATCTTTAATTTTTTCAAAATCGTCTTCCATGTTCCCTGTGCTGATACGGCTGATATTCTTCTTCGAAGTAAGCGGAGCCGGTTTTTGCTTTAGCAGCTTTTGTACGGCTGACTGTGCCAGCCGGTTGCGCACATCCGGGTCTTCAAGGGTGCGGCCTTTTTTTCTTTCCTCATCTGTTAATTCACGCGGCACCATATCGAGCAGTAACACAGGAATCCCGATATTGGCTAAGTGAGCCGCGATTCCGGAACCCATTACACCGGAACCGATAACGGCGGCTTTACGAATATGCTTGACCATGAAAGATCCTCCCCTACTTTGAATGAATACTCATTCATTTTTGCTCCAAAAAAATAAACTCTCCTGTCTTCTTTCATCTTAAAAGATTTTGGAAGCGAGTTCAATAACTTGGTGCAAAATTTCTGAAATTTTTTCAGCGGGTATTATTTTGCCGCGGTTACATGTTTCCCCGCTTTTGGGACAAACCAATAGAGAGGGAGGTGAAGGCCTTGGTACGTGAAAGAAAAAATCCATCTTCAGCCGCAGTCAGCGCCGCAAGCATAAAAGGCAATGCAGGTCCGGATTATAAAAAGGCGGATGCGGGCGGAAAACGGACAAGCCAAAACCAGCAATATAAAAAGCATAATATGGATGTTCCTGAAGATCACTAAGCCCCCTTTAAGCAGCCGGTATAAATTTCCGCTGTGTTAGGAAATCTAAAAATAAACGCTAAAAGGAGGCAGACTCATGCAGCAACAGCAAGGAATGACAACACCGCCGCCAGTCATTTCAACAAAGGATCATCTGTATTTGCAGGATATGCTGAACTGGAACTTGCTCGCAATGAAAAAAGCGCATTTTATGGCGGACCAGTGCCAGGATCAGTCTCTTAAAACAGAACTCGACAGGGTCGGACAAATGCACCATCACCATTACAATGTGATATTGGAGCAGCTTCGTCAAAATCAAACGCAAAACCCGTCAGCATACATGCAATAGGAGGTTAATGATGAATCAGCAAAACCAACAGAAAATCGGCAATCAGGAAACTCCTGTCCCGAAAACGAGCACGATGAATGACAGGGATTTTGTCAACGAACTGCTGACAACCGAAAAATACATGACGGCAGCATACTCGACAGCGCTTAATGAATTAAGCCATGAGTCGCTTTACCAAGCTGTTCAGCCGCTGTTTAACGAGGCGCAAAACGTACAGCGCAGATTGTACCAGGTGATGTTTCAAAACGGATGGTACAAGGTGGAGGCAGAAGATGCCCAGAAAATCCAGCAGTCTTATCAGCAGTTCCATTCTACATTGCAAGACCAGTCGCCATATCAGCAAAACCAATAAACAAAAAATAAGCAGAGGAGTCTCCCTGCTTATTTTTTTTGATTAGCCGCTCGGTGCGCTTCATTTCGTTCTTTAATTTGGCGGATTACTTCTTTTATCTCCTGCTTCGCATCCGGATAAGCTCCGTTCCAATGCTTGGCGAGGGGCGGCATGCTTTTGGCGATATGGCTGTAGATGATCCACATCTTCACCTGTTCTTTCAGTTCTTCGTCCGTTTCGCCTAAAAGCAGCTCCGTATATTTCTCAACAAGTCCATCCAGCTGCTCCTTTAGTTTTTCCACTCACGACACCCTTTCTTTACGTTTATTTCTCGGGCATGTCCTGCATTTGACACCGTTTTTGTCTGTTGCATAATACAGACAGCAAGTCGTCCGTGTCCGGTCCTCCGCATGCTGTCCGGGATAAAACCTTTTGAGAGGGTTTTCGTCCGCCCCTTCTTCAAAAAGACCGGGCTCAGCTTCATAAAGAAGAAAATGAAAATCTTGCGCCGCCCGCGCCTTGAGTTTCGGATCTTCCAGAAGCGTGTCATACATCCAATACAGATATACGGCAATATTTTCCCAAAGAATATGCTTTGAAATCGAAAATACCCGCCGACAGGCCGCGATCAGGCCGCCAAGGTGGCACCTGAAGATATCCTCAGTCAATCTTTTCAGTTCTTCGGTGCGATCCGCTTCGATAAGCTCAGCACCTTTGTGAAAATAAAACGACGGCATCCACCCTCGATCATCGGCTTCTATCTCCCATGACACGGAAGCAGGAGCGGTTGGCAAGCGCTTTCCCCAAACCGTAAACAGATAGAAATGCAGCGCAGCCAGCATCCCACTGCGCTTGACGAGCATTGAAGCCGCAACTTTTTGATTCGGAGCGTTCAGCCTGTCTTTAATATCTTCTACATAACGTTCTAAAAAATCCTCATCAAGGAGCTTGTTTCCTTTAACAGAGAATAAGGAGCCGGTCTGCTTCGTTCCAAGGCGAAAACGAAGCAATGACTCAAGCTCCTCTTTTGTTAAATTAAGCATGGGACTGAACCACTTGCTGGACGATGCATCTTCCTCTTCCGTACGGAATGCAATGCGGCGTGCCGAAAAGCGGATCTTTCGTCACTTCGCAGTCCATTTCAAAAACGTCCTGCACAAGCTTGCAGTTGATAATGGATTCAGGCCGGCCTTCGGCATATATCTTTTTATCTTTAATCGCGACGAGGTGGTGAGCGTAGCGGCAGGCAAGGTTCAAATCGTGCAGCACCATCACGATCGTGCGCTTTTCGTGTTCATTTAATTCAAACAAAAGGTCCAGAATTTCAATTTGATGCGTCATATCCAAGTATGTCGTTGGTTCATCCAGTAATATGATATCCGTTTCCTGGGCGAGCGTCATCGCGATCCAGGCGCGCTGCCGCTGGCCTCCTGACAAGGAATCGACTGTGCGCTCAGCCAGTTCTTCCATTCTTGTCGCTTTCAAAGCCTTTTGCACGGCCTCTTCATCTTCCGCCGACCATTGCTTCAGCCAGTTTTGGTAAGGGTACCGCCCCTGCTTAACGAGCTGGAGAACGGTCAGGCCTTCCGGAGCCGAAGGGCCTTGAGGCAGAATGGCCAGCTCCTTTGCCACTTCTTTCGTGGGAAGTTTGGCGATGGAGCTGCCTTCGAGAAGCACTGAACCGCCCTTTGGCTTCATCAAACGTGCGAGAGACCGAAGGAGAGTCGACTTACCGCAGCCGTTGCTGCCGATAAATACGGTGATTTCACCTTTTGGGATCGTTAAGTTTAACTCATCAATAATGATTGTTTCTCCATAACCTAAGCTTAACGTTTCTGTTGAAATGGCACTCATAAATGAAATCTCTCCTTTTATTGGTTTCTGCTTTTATACAGCAAGTAGATAAAGTAAGGGGCGCCGATCGCTGCAGTAAACACACCGGCAGGCACTTCAACGGGAGAAAAAAGCGTGCGTCCGATGATGTCGGCAATCAGCACAAGCAATCCTCCGATCAGCGCTGCAACCGGCAAGAGGGCGCCGAATGATGAACCGACAAGCCTTCTTGCGATATGCGGGGCCATCAAACCGACAAATCCGACGGTTCCGGCAAAGGCAACGGCAATTCCGGCAAAAGCCGTGCTCAGCAGAAGGAGCAAAAAGCGGTTCCGCTGAACCGAGCTGCCCGCTCCTGTCGCCAGTTCTTCACCAAGCGTCTGAATGTTGACGTTTCTGGCGGCGGCTGCGGATATCAGCAAAAGGACAAGCGCAGCCGGCATTAAAATATTCACATCCTGCCAGTTCGATCCATATACTGATCCGGTAATCCAGACGTTCGCCTGAGACATTCTGTATATCGGTCCTTTTATCATAAACAATGTCGTTAGCGACTGGGCAAGCATCGAAAATCCGATTCCGATCAAAACGAGCCTGAAAGTCGAAGAGCCGTTTTTATATGAAAGAAAATAAACGAGCATTCCGGCGAGAGCCGCGCCGATAAATGCGGCAACCGGGAGCCAGCTGATGCTGACCGTAAGCGCATTGTTTTTATTGGAAAACAGCATTAAAAACAAGACAACGGCGACTGAAGCCCCGCCGGTCACACCGATAATATCCGGCGAAGCGAGCGGATTGCGGATCAAACCCTGAAGGATCGATCCGGCTGCCGCCAGACAGATTCCGGCAAACAGAGCGACCAAAATCCGCGGCATCCTGAAGGACATAATGATCAGGTCATCGCCCGGATCCCCCATGCCCAAAAACGTTTTCGCGACGGCGCCCGGAGAAATAAAACGTTCACCGATGCCGGCGCTGAGGATGACTGCACAAGCCGTCAACACCAATAGGATCACGAACGAAAACAGCGCTTTTTTGCCGATCAACAATGAAATGCCGCCTTTTCCGATTCTCAGCGTGCGGTAATTTTTCATTTTTGGAACCCCCTTCTCGCGATATAGACAAAAATGGGTGTCCCAATGATGGCTGTCATGACGCCGACAGGCACTTCTTCAGGCATAATCAGGTACCTTGCGCCAATGTCTGCGGTTACAAGCAGGATGGCTCCCAGCACGGCACAGTACGGAAGAACCCAGCGATGGTCGTGGCCGACGATAAATTTTGCAAAATGCGGGATAACAATACCGATAAAACCGATCGGCCCGGCGACGGCGACAGATCCCCCGGCAAGCAGGATAATCGAAACCGCCATCAACGCTTTGATCAGCCACGTTTTCTGGCCGAGGCTTTTTGCCACTTCCTCTCCCATCGTTAAGACATTGATTTTCGCCCCGAGTAAAAAGCTGATGATGAATGCCGGCACGATATATGGAAGGACGGAGACCAAGAGGCTGAGGTCGCGCCCCTGGACAGAGCCCGCAAGCCAAAACAGCGCCTGCTCAAGAGCTGCTTCATTAACGGAAAGCATGCCTTGCGTCAATGATGAGAACAGCGCTGACATCGCCGCCCCTGCAAGCGTCAGCTTGACCGGCGTCAGCCCTTCCCTTCCGAGAGAGCCGACAAAATAGACGACAAGCGCGGCAAACGCTGCACCAAAAAACGAGATCCATGCAATCGTCTGAAGCGAACTGACGTGATAGAAAAACAGCGCTCCAACAACAAAGAAACCGGCACCCGCGTTCACGCCGAAAATTCCCGGGGAAGCAAGCGGGTTTTTGGTCATCGCCTGCATTAAAGCGCCGGCAACTCCGAGGGAAGCGCCGACAGTTGCAGCAATCAGCGCGCGCGGCAAACGCACGTTTTTGATGACAAGATGTTCATTAGAGCCGCTGAAGCCGGTAAAAGCCTTGTAGGCCATCGACCATGACGTATTCGTATAACCGTATACGATACTAGCGCAAACGGCGGCAACCAGCACCAAAATAAAAGACAGTAGTGCGATTGTTCTATATTTATTCGTTCTTAAGAGCATAAATTAAAATTCTCCTAGTTTGACTGAAACATCTACTGGTTATTGTATCAGATAACATTGATCTTGAAAATCATTTTCAATTAACAATTGACAAAATTCTGATCAAAAATTATGATCAGGATGAATGACTTACATACCTAAGGAGGACACACATGAAGAGATGGTCAATTGTTGGATTTATCGCTTTGTTAGCGATTTCAATTCTTGCAGCCTGCGGCGGAGGCAAGGATGACTCTGCAAAGGGCGGAGAGAATAAAGATACGATCACCGTTAAACACGCAATGGGTACGGAAGAACGAGTGCCTGCAGACCCAAAAAGAGTCGTCGTCCTGACAAATGAAGGAACCGAAGCGCTTTTGGAACTCGGAATCAAACCTGTGGGTGCAGTCAAATCCTGGACAGGCGATCCTTGGTATAAGCATATTCAAGCCGATATGAAAGGCGTTAAGCAAGTCGGGCTCGAAGGCGAACCGAATATCGAAGCGATAGCCGAGCTAAAGCCTGATTTAATCATCGGGAATAAAATGAGACATGAAAAAATCTACGACAAGCTTGAAAAAATTGCTCCGACTGTCTTCTCTGAAACGCTGCGCGGCGAATGGAAAGACAACTTCTCCCTCTACGCGAAAGCGGTAAACAAAGAGGAAAAGGGCAAAGAAGTTTTAGAAGATTTCGATAAAAAAGTCAGCGAATTAAGCGACAAGCTCGGTGACCAGAAAAAGAAACGGGTGTCGGTTGTCAGATTTATGGCCGGCCAATCAAGGATTTACTATAAAGATTCTTTCCCGGGAATCATCTTGGATCAGCTCGGTTTTAAGTATCCGGAAAAACAGGAAAAACTGTTTGAAAAACAAGACGACAAATTTGTTTTTATGACGGAAAATAAAGAATCGATCCCTGAAATGGATGGGGATGTCCTGTTCTATTTCACATATAAACCTGCCGAAAGCAAAACAGAGGCCGAAACATGGCAAAACGATTGGACAAGCGATCCGCTTTGGAAAAAATTGAACGCTGTCAAAACCGGAAACGCCCACGAAGTCGACGATGCGATCTGGACGACGGCCGGCGGTGTTAAAGCAGCGTATCTGTTCCTTGATGACATCGAAAAATACTTTTTAAAATCGTAAGCAAAAAAGAGCATTTCCGCCGTTGGAAATGCTCTTTTGTTTATTTTCCGTGATAGATTCTTGACGTACCATCCGGCCATTTCACCCGCAGATGAAACAGGTCATATCGCTCATCAAGATTGAAAGCCTCGAGCACATTGCTGATCACGTCCTGCTTTGAATCGGATTTGGCGATCGAAAGCTCGCTTAAAACCATTTTCATTTCGTTTAAAGCTTCTTCCCCTTCGCGGTCCGCTCCGTTCAGGTGGTCTTTAATCGATGCTTCTTCCCGCTCCTGTTTGTCGTATACGGCTGTAAACGAATTGTGCTTTCCACGGCCATAGTTCACTTCCAATGCAAATGCAGCGTAAGGCACGCTTTCCACATCTGAAACAGGAGCGTTATCGGGAACGGCCTCCTTGCCTTCGGCATGTTCTTCCGCTATTGAACGGCAGCCGGTCATCAGGATCATGACGAGAGCGATAACGGCTATCCGAAATAGGTTCATACCGTTCATCTCCTCTATGCACATTATCCTTAGCTATGTCCACTTTGCGGAAACTCATTCAATCTCTCAGCGGAAGCCTTTATATCATCTCTAACAATGCTTCTGCATCACGGACAGCCGGCTGAATGGCCGCTTCCCAGAAATCCCGCTTCGTCAGATCGGCGCCGAGATGCTTCATCGCCAGTTCCTCAACAGACATGGAGGCTGTATCTTTTAAGAGCGCGATATATTTTTCTTCAAACGCAGCCCCCTCTTTCAGCGCTTGCGCGTAAATGCCAAGCGAAAACAAGTAGCCGAACGTATAAGGAAAATTGTAGAACGGGACAGACGTAATATAAAAATGAAGCTTTGATGCCCAAAAATACGGATGATACTCGCCAAGCGCGCCGCAAAACGCTTCTTTCTGAGCTTCTTCCATCAGCTCGTTCAGTCTTCCGGCGGATACGACGCCGTTTTTTCGTTCATCGTAAAAGCGGGTTTCAAATAGAAACCTCGCGTGAATGTTCATAAAAAAGGCGACGCTTCGCTGGACTTTATCTTCCAGAAGGACGAGTTTTTCTTCGTCTGAACCGGCTTGTTTTAATGCCGCATCAGCCACGATCATTTCTGCAAAAGTAGACGCGGTTTCCGCCACGTTCATCGCGTACGCCCTGTTTAGCGGTCTGACGTCCAGCATGGATTCCTGATGAAAGGCATGGCCAAGCTCATGCGCCAGCGTGGAAACGTTTGACTGGCTTCCTGCAAATGTCATAAATATTCTCGATTCCCCGCTGTCAGGAAAATTGGCGCAAAAGCCGCCCGGGCGTTTGCCTCCCCTGTCCTCAGCTTCAACCCATCTGTCTCTGAGCGCTTTTTCGGCAAAGGAGGAGAGCTTTTCTCCAAACGTTTTAAACTGCCCGGTAATAAAAGCGGCTGCCTCTTGATACGAATATTCCTTTGCCGCTGAACCGATCGGCGCTTCGACGTCATACCAGCTCAGTTTATCCAGCCCAAGCATAGACGCCTTCCGGGAAAGATAGTCTGCAAACGGCTTTTTATGATCAATAATGACCTGCCACATGACATCAAGGGTTTCCTGCTTCATGCGATTGATGTCCAGGGGTTCTTTTAATACATTGTCCCAGCCTCTCGCCTCATAGACGTTCAGTCTGAAACCGGCGAGGTGATTCAGCGCGCTGCTGAGCAAATCAGCGTGCTGTTCCCAGCCGTGGTCCAAATTTTCCGATACGGAGCGGCGGATCTTTCTGTCAGGTTTAGATGTCAGGTTCTGCGCCTGTCCGACAGACAGAATTTTCGTCTCGCCATCTTCTTCATACGGGATTTGAATTTGGTCGACGATGCTGTCGTACATATCGCCCCAAGCATGATATCCGTCAACAGACAAACCTTGAATCAATGTTTCCTGTTCGGTACCAAGCTTTTCCGTTACCCGCTCCCTTCTCTCATTCAAAATATAAGCGATATCGGAAATGCCTTCTTCTTGAAGGATCGCTTCCCATTCTTCATTTGAGACAACGGCAAATTTGCTGTCAAGCACGACCAGCGCCTTCTGAGCATCGGCAGCGAGCTGGGTGACCTCAAAATTAAGGGCATTCGCCTTTAAATCCGCGGTGTCCTGCGCTTGGAGACATCCGACAAAAGCGTCTGCTTCGCGGATTTTAACATCAATTGTTTCAAAAAGCGCGAGTGTTTCCTTCAATTCATCAAGACCGCTTTTTGAGACGGTAAGAGCCTCGGCAGAGCGTTTAAAAGTTGAAAGCAGCGCTTTAATTTCATTTAAATATTGACGGAACTCGACGGAGCCGCTCCCGCCTTTAAAGAAAACCTCGAGATCCCACGTATCTTTAAGTTGATGAAATGTCATTGTTCCCGTCCCCTTTCATTGGCTTGTTTCCATTATAAGATAAATTTGGCTTTTCAGGGCAAATAAAAAACGGCCGGCTTGTGAGCCGGCACGCCTCTTCCCTGATCATATTACAGCTGCCTCATCCGTTTGACCGCATAGCTGGCCGTCAATAAACCGATTAGGCCGAACACAAATAAATACAATCCGCCTTTACTTTGCGGCGGGCCTTGAACAGCATCTGTGCCGCTTGATATTTCCGCGCTGAATGGTTCTGCGATTTGCAGGGCCTGAAGCAGCCTGCCGTCCTCCCCTTTAATGTTCAGAATTCCGTCGCTGTCTACATTTTCACTTAGGGCTTCGCCTTTCTTTTTCGTCACGTATAAAGGGTTTTTCAGTTCATGGCTTGTCCCGTTCTGGTCGGTAAACGCCTCTCCCTTTTTGAGTTCTTGTGTCTCGTAATTGTGAAATCCTTCATCCAGAAGCGTTTTTGTATCGCTGTACATCATTTTCTTGCTATCGGCCTTCATGATGACGGCGATTAAATTAAGGCTGCCCCGTGTTGCCGTTGTGACAAGGGTATGCTTTGATTCATCCACAAATCCAGTTTTGCCGCCGGTTATTCCTTTGTAAGGAATCTCACCTGTCAGCATTCGGTGATGGTTTTTCAGCGTCGTGTCCCACGTCTGTCCGTGCCATGACGTTTGCTTTTCCGAAAAAAGCGCTCGAAACGTTTTGTTTTTCATTGCGTACTCGGTAATTCTCGCCATGTCGGCGGACGTCGTATAATGATTTTTGTCAAACAGTCCGTGAGGATTCACAAAATGAGTGTCATGCACTCCGGCATGCTCAGCAATAAACGCGTTCAAATCATCCGCAAACTGTTTCACGCTTCCGCTGACATGTTCGGCGATCGCCGTTCCGGCGTCATTTCCCGAATTCATCAGCAGCCCTTGGAGCAGCCGTTTTAATGGAACCGACTCCCCCGCTTCCAGATATACGCTTGATCCTTCCGTTTGAGCAGCATTTTTGCTGACTTTCACACGATCTTCTAGATTTCCGTTTTCTATTGCATAAATCGCCGTGGCAATTTTTGTAATGCTGGCCGGGTACATTTTTTTGCGGCTGTTTTTTTCATAGAGAACCTGCCCCGATTTCCCATCGATCAATATGGCGGAAACACTTTTAATTTCCGGTTTGTTTTTTTCTCCTGCTTGAGCCGAGCTATGAAAAAACAGCGTCAGACATAGTACAATAATGAACAGGAGGGATCGTTTAACATTCATTGTGTCACGCTGCCTTCTTTCTCTCTTGCGTTTTTTTATAAAAAATAGGTCTTTTAGCACTTTTTAAATTTTAGCAATGATAAACTGCCGCTGACAAGCCTTTTTTTGTCAACAAGCCAAAATTTTGAATGGAGGAAACTCATTGAATAATAAAATCGCCATCGTAACAGGCGCGACGAGCGGATTTGGTTTATTGACCGCTTTAAAACTCGCCGGCACTCATTTCGTCATCGCAACGGCGCGCCATCCCGAAAAAGCGGAAGCTTTACGGAACCGCATAGCGGAGCTTTCGATCGATTCATCGATTGCCGTCACTGAACTAGATGTCACAAACGAACAATCGATTTCAACATTTACCGAAGAGCTGAAACCGTACGGACAGATAGACGTTCTCGTCAATAATGCAGGAACGGCATACGGCGGATTTACTGAAGAGCTTTCTCTTGACGACTACAGAAAACAGTATGAGACAAATGTTTTCGGCCTGATGGCCGTAACGAAAGCGGTCCTTCCTTATATGAAGAAACACAGCGGCGCCAAAATCATTAATCTGAGCAGTATCAGCGGACAGATCGCTTTCCCCGCTTTCTCGGCATATGCTTCATCAAAGCATGCGGTTGAAGGCTTTTCAGAAAGCCTCCGCCTCGAACTCCGCCCATTCGGAATCGATGTGGCCGTCGTCCAGCCGGGATCGTATCAGACGGCGATTTGGGAGACATCATTTGCCGCCCAGGTCACTGCACCTGAAGCCGAATCACGGTACAGTACATATTTTGAGCGAATCTCCGCCTACATTGCGGCGAACCGCCAACATTACGGAAACCCTGATGATGTGGCTGAACTGATTTGCCGCCTCGCTGTAAAAAAGCGGCTGAACAGGCTGCGCTATCCGATCGGCAGGGGCGTCCGCCTCATGATCCTCCTCCACAGCGCCCTGCCATGGAGGATTTGGGAACGCGCGGTCATTAAAAATTTGTTTAAATAAGGTTATTTAAAATAATTATAATTTAGTATTGATTTTAATATTATATTTGTTATAATATAATTAACAAATGAAAACACGAGGAGGAAATATCACATGATCTCTCAACAATTAAAACAGCAAAATCCTGTACTTGAAAACTCAATGAATACGAATTTGTCCAACTGGTTCATTCTCTACACGAAGCTTCACCGTTTTCACTGGTATGTAAAAGGGCCGCAGTTCTTTACCCTTCATGAAAAATTCGAAGAGCTTTACAACCATGCCGCAGAAACAGCAGATGTGGTCGCGGAACGCTTGCTGGCCATCGGCGGACAGCCGCTTGCCACAATGAAAGAATACCTTGACCACGGCACAATCGAGGAAAACGGATCCGAAAAAACGGCCGAAGAAATGGTTTCCGCACTTGTCAGCGATTACCGTCAAATCCGCGATGAAATTCAGCATACCATAGAACTGGCGGAAGAAAAATCAGACCATTCTACCGCTGACCTTTATATCGCCCTGACAGAGGAAATTGATAAGCAAATTTGGATGCTTAGTTCATTTTTGGACAAGTAATATGAAAAAGCCATGGCAGACGCCATGGCTTCAGCTTGTCGACAAAGCCACAAAAAGTGGCTTGATCGACAAGCTTTTTTTGTTAAAATGTGAGTGAAATCTAGTTTTTGGAGGTTTTGCCATGTTGTCTAAGCACTCTAAAGATCAGCGCGAACAGCTTGAAGTCTTTGCCTTAAGTGAACTTGTCCCGGAAGACCATCTGGTCAGGAAAATAGAAGAAGCCATGGACTTTTCTTTTATTTATGAAAAAGTTGCTCCCCTTTATTCTTCAAAAGGGCGCCCAAGCATTGATCCCGTTGTATTGATCAAAATGGTTCTGATTCAGTACGTGTTTGGCCACCGCTCGATGCGCGAAACCATTAAACGGATCGAAACCGATGTCGCTTATCGCTGGTTTATTGGATATGGATTTTCTGAAAAAATCCCTCATTTTTCAACCTTCAGTAAAAACTATGAGCGCCGTTTTCATGATACGGACCTATTTGAAACAATCTTCTATAAAATCTTGCGTCAGGCCATGGATCTCGGTCTTGTCGACCCGTCGGTCGCCTTTATCGATGGAACCCATGTCAAAGCCAATGCGAATAAGAAAAAGTTTGTGAAGAAGATTGTGAGAAAAGAAACAAGAGCTTATCAGGAACAATTAGATCGAGAAATTAATGCCGATCGCGAAGCCAACGGCAAAAAGCCCTTAAAGCCCAGGCAATGCTCAGAAGAACGGGAAATAAAAGAAAGTACGACAGATCCTGAGAGCGGTTATTTTGTAAAAGGTGAACGGGAACGTCTTTTTGCTTATGGTTTTCATACAGCTTGTGACCGGAATGGATTTGTGCTGGGGGCGGTTGTTGAGCCTGCCAATATTCATGACAGCCAAGTGTTCACGACCCTGTTTCAACAGGTGAAAGAGCACGTCGCTAAGCCTCATACAGTCGCAGTTGATGCCGGATATAAAACGCCGTTTATCGCAAAGTTTCTAAGTGATCAAAATGTCCGTCCCGTCATGCCTTACACTCGACCACAAACTAAAAAAGGGTTCATGAGAAAACATGAATATGTATACGATGAATATTACGATGCTTATATTTGCCCTGACGATCACGTTCTGACATATCGCACAACCAACCGTGAAGGCTATCGGATTTATGCATCAGATCCAAACCGATGTGAACACTGTTCTTTTCTGAAGCAATGTACGGAAAGTCGAAATCATCGAAAGATGATTCACAGGCATCTCTGGCAGGATCATTTGGATGAAGCCGACCATCTTCGCCACACGGATGAGAATAGGCGAATCTACGCCAAACGCAAAGAAACGATCGAACGAGTTTTTGCGGATTTAAAACACAAGCATGGCCTGCGCTGGACAACCCTGCGGGGAAAGAAAAAATTGTCCATGCAGGCGATGCTTGTTTTCGCTGCCATGAATCTCAAAAAGCTGGCGAATTGGACCTGGAAAGGGCCTGATCGTCAGCATTCTCATCGAAAAAACAGAATAAATTGGACAAAAATAGGTCGGATTATAAAAATCCGACCTATTTTGTCAACAGTCTGAAGCCATGGCAGACGCCATGGCTTTTATTTATGATTTGCTTTTCGCAAGCTTTGCTTTCATTGTTGTTTGCTTTCCGTTTCTCAGCACCTCAAATGTGACGGTATCTCCTGCTTTTGCTTCAGTATAAAGAATTTTTCTGAGATCTGAAGTGGTTTCGACGTTTTTGCCGTTCATTTTGGTGATGACGTCGCCGGCTTTCATGCCAGCATCAGCCGCAGGCGATTTCGGCGATACTTTATCGACGTACACGCCTTTATTGAGCTGGTCTCCGAAAAGGCCAAGCGTATTTTGCTGATACTGTTCCGGCACCTGCTGCATATCGATCATTTGCACACCCAGGAAAGGCCGCTCCACTTTTCCTTTTTGCAAAAGCTCGTCAACGATCGGCTGAACATCATTGCTCGGAATCGCGAAACCAAGTGATTCAACACCGCTTTGGCTGATCTTCAGGCTGTTGATGCCGATGACCTGCCCGCTGCTATTAATCAGAGGGCCGCCGCTGTTTCCAGGGTTGATCGCCGCATCTGTCTGAAGGACGTTCATATCCCAATTCCCTTCAGATGTGGAGACTTCAATTGTCCGGTTGACACCGCTGATGATACCTTCTGTAACCGTTCTTGAAAATTGAAGGCCGAGAGGGTTCCCGATCGCGATTACTTTTTCACCGGCGCGAAGTTTTGCGGAATCTCCGAAACTTGCAACCTTATCAACGCCTTTGCTGCTGATCTCTAAAACAGCCAGATCAGTCAAAGCGTCACTGCCGATAATCTTGGCATCCGCTGTCTTACCGTTGTATAAGGAGATGGTTACCTTCGAAGCGCCTTCAACGACATGGTTGTTTGTAATAATGTAGGCCTTGCCGCCGTCTTTCTTAAAGACGACGCCTGATCCCGTGCCGCTTTCCTCCACGTCGTCCTCAGAGAAGCCGAAGCTCGTTTGAATATTTGAAACGCCGACGATCGCAGGCTCCAAATCTTCCACCATATCAGGCACGTTATCTGCGTTTGTGACAGGTTTTGTGTTGAAATTCTGCGACTGCTTTGGCTCTGTCTGTTCGGTTCCGGCGGTTTCGCTCGGATGATCGCCCGGAAGATACGGAGAGATTCCAAGCACTAAACCGCCCCCGATGATGCCGCCCAAAATCGGGCTCAGCCACGAAGCCTTACGCCGCTTTTCTTTTGCCGCTCTCGTTTCCTTGGCATCTTCCAGGGCTGCAGCGGTTTCTTTATTCGTAAGATCTGACTGATCGTCTGTATCTTTCTTTAAAATCAGCTCGGGCTCCTTTGCCGGCTGTTCTGACTGCTGCTCCTCAGAACCTGCCGTTTGCGGCGTCTGCGCTTCTTCGCGAAGCTGCTCTTCATTTGCATGTTTTTGTTCGTCATCGCGTCTAAAATCCATAAGCGTACACTTCCTTTATTTTTCTTGTCTTCAACTATCGCAAATGGCATAAAAGCTTTAACATCCACAAAAAAAGAGACCCGGCCGTCGTTCACTCTGTTTTCATTCCCTTTCTTCCCTGATGAGTATGTTACGAAAACATTGTGGGATAAAAATGAAAAGAATATGTGAAATTATGAAAATTGACCAGACTTATGTTAAAACTAGTATAATGACGTAGAAAGGATGTGAACCGCCCTTGTCATACTCCATTTATCTAGTTGAAGATGAAGAGAATTTAAATGAATTGCTGACAAAATACTTAGAGAGTGAAGGCTGGCACGTCACTTCTTTTCTAAACGGTGAAAGTGCCAGGCAAAAAATAGGCCAGTCACCTCATTTATGGATTCTCGATATCATGTTACCAGATATCGACGGGTATACGCTAATAAAAGAAATAAAAAATCATGATCCGGAAGTCCCCGTCATTTTTATTTCTGCACGCGATGCCGATATTGACAGAGTGCTGGGGCTTGAGCTGGGCAGCAGCGACTATATATCTAAGCCGTTTCTCCCCAGGGAACTGATCATCCGCGTACAAAAGCTGCTCAAGCTGATATATAAAGAAGAACCGGGAGAAATGAAGAAAGGAACGCCGGTTTCCTGCTATGAAGTCTATGAAGACTTGAGAGAAGTCTATGAAAATGGCAGCATGATCAATTTGACGTCAAAGGAATTTGATCTTCTGCTTCTATTTATAAACAACAAAGGCCGCGCCTTTTCAAGGGAGGATATCCTCACCAGCGTCTGGGGAGACGATTACTTCGGAACCGACCGCGTCGTTGACGATCTTGTCAGAAGGCTGCGCAAGAAAATGCCCGAACTGAAAGTGGAAACCATCTACGGGTTCGGCTACAGGATGTTGAAATCATGAAGAACAGGTCGCTCGCCTTTCAAATTTGGAGTGTCATTTGCGGCATCCTGTTAACGGTCTCGATTTTGCTGACGTTTTTATTCTCGACAACACTGCAGAACTTTTTTACTGACGAAATTTATACGAACATTGAAAATGAGCAGCATGTTCTCACAGAATACGGATTTTCCGATTCACCGGAAAGAGGCTTCGGCGGAAGCAGCGGCTCACGAAGCACAAACCGCCACGTTCAGCACGTCCTGCTGCCTGAGAGAGGAACCGTCTACCAAAGCCCGCAGATTCTCCCTGATTCATTTATCGAGAAGGTTCAGAAGCTCGGCAAAAGACAGGACGAGTCCTCAAAAAGGTATTCGGAGAATGTCAACGGAGAGCACATTTTCTTTGTGCTCAAAAAAATCCAGACCCAGGACCAGACGTTTCTGCTATTGTCCTATGCGCTTGATTCATACAGGGACGATTTGTCCCATACGCTGTTTAAGCAGCTGCTGTTTATTTTGATTGTCGTCATTTTGCTGAGCTGGATTCCTTCCATCTGGCTGGCGAAATATTTATCAAGACCGCTCGTCACGCTTGAAAAACACGTCAAACAAATCTCTAAACAGGACTGGGATGATCCCGTGATTGTCGACAGGGAAGACGAAATCGGCAAGCTCGGGCACACCATTGAGGACATGCGGCAAAAGCTCATCCAGAAAGATGAGACAGAACGCACGCTCCTGCAAAACATCTCCCACGATCTGAAAACGCCGGTCATGGTCATCCGCGGGTATACCCAGTCGATCAAAGACGGCATCTACCCTAAAGGAGATTTGGAAAACACGATTGAAGTCATTGAAGGCGAAGCTGAAAAACTTGAAAAGAAAATCAAGGATCTTCTTTATCTGACAAAGCTTGATTATTTGCTGAGACAAGAAAGACAGTACGGAACTTTTGATATACAAGAGGTCATTAAAGAAGTTGTTGAACGCTTGAAATGGTCCAAAAAAGAATTGAACTGGAAGATTGATCTTGAAGAGGAAACAATGTTGACGGGCGATCAAGAACAATGGAGCAAGCTGTTGGAAAACGTTCTTGAAAACCAGATCCGCTATGCGGAGACATGCATTGAAATCAGCGTCAGGTCGACGAAAAAACATACGTTGATCACCATTAAAAATGACGGACCACACATTGAAGAAGAGATGCTTTCCAGCCTGTATGAGCCTTTTAATAAAGGGAAGAAAGGCGAATTCGGCATTGGACTCAGCATCGTTAAACGAATCTTGACGCTCCACCATGCTGACATGACCATTCGGAATGATCAAACCGGTGTGTGCTACTCAATATCCGTTCCGCGAAATTAGACTGTAGACGCTGCAGTCTTTTTTCATATAAACGAATAGCCGTTGAAATCCCGATAGCTGGGCTTCATCGTGTTTTTCGGCTTTTTCATCCATTTCTTTTCGCACAGGACATGCTTTGGATATTTGACTTTGTCCACCTTAATTCCCCTGCTGCGCAGACGCCTGATCATATCATCGATTTCTTTCATCAACCTTCACCCTTTCTCCACAAATTTTGACCACTCGGTCACCTTACTTTATAATATAAATAATATCAAACAAAAAAACAAGTTACAATCTAGTTAAAAATATAACGGAGCAGAAAAAGTGACCCGCCAGTCACCACGGTCCGCCGAAAGCCGCTTTCGGGTTCGATCTTTCAGGAAGGTGAAAGCAATGAAACAAAAAGAGAAAGTCATTATTGAAACAGCCATCAAACTTTTCGCAAAAAAAGGATACAGCTCTACTTCAGTTCAGGAGATTGCAAAAGAGTGCCAAATGTCAAAAGGCGCTTTCTACATTTATTTTAAATCAAAGGAAGCGCTCCTCCTTTCAGTCCTTCACTACTACTATGAAAGAATCTTTACCCGAATTCAGAAAATCAAAACGGAGCATGACCATCCGCGCGATGTGTACCGGATGCAGCTCGTCGTTTTTTTCGAAAACATTTTGGAGCACAAAGAGTTTATCACGATGCAGTTTAATGAGCGGTCAATGCCGATCAATGACGAAATTGAAGCGTTCGCGAAAAAAATGCGGAGAACCACGCTCAGGCTGCACATCGAAAACATCCAGAACATTTACGGCAAAGACATTGAACCGTACAGCGCCGAACTGTGCTTTATGATCAACGGAATGAGCGATGTCTATCTTGAGCTGATGATTTTGCTGCACCATTCGTTCGACCTGCAGTCTCTCGCCGACCACATGCTGAACCGCCTCGACGATTTGGCAAAGGGGATGATCAAGCGCAATGATCAGCCGCTGATTTCATTCGAAAAAGCAGACGAGTGGTTCGGCCCCTTTTACACATTTGATCCGCTGAAGGACGCCCTCCTCAATGAAATGCGGATCAAAGCGAACAAGCAGTACAACGGGGCTCCTCCTGCCGACCTTGCCGAAAGCCTGGATATTCTGGAAAAAGAGCTTAGAAAAGAAAAGCGCAAAAACGCCATCATCAAAGGCATGATATCCAACTTGAAGGAATATGATGCGATTCGAAAAGAAACGGACAAACTCGCTGAATTGATCAAAAAAGACATGCACCATCCGCACGGATGATTCGCAAAACAAAACCGGCTGCAATACATGCAGCCGGTTTGTTGATTATGCTTTCGGTTTCACCATTTCTTCAGGTTTTACAACTTCGTCGAACTGCTCCTCTGTTAAAAGGTTCAGTTTGAGCGCCGCTTCTTTCAGCGTCAGCCCTTCTTTATGGGCCAGCTTCGCGATTTTCGCCGCATTTTCGTATCCGATATGCGGGTTTAAAGCCGTAACCAGCATGAGAGAATTGGTCAGGTTCTTTTCAATTGTTTCCCGATTAGGCTCGATTCCCACGGCACACTTGTCATGGAATGAATTCATGCCGTCGGCAAGAAGCTGAACGGATTGCAGGAAGTTGTATATAATCACCGGTTTAAAGACGTTCAGCTCAAAGTTCCCCTGGCTCGCGGCAAAGCCGATCGTTGCGTCATTCCCCATGATTTGGGATGCGACCATTGTCAGCGCTTCGCTTTGCGTAGGGTTTACTTTTCCAGGCATGATCGAGCTTCCCGGCTCATTTTCCGGAATAATCAATTCGCCGATTCCGCAGCGCGGTCCGCTTGCAAGCCATCTGACATCATTGGCGATTTTCATGAGATCTGCTGCAAGCGCTTTAAGTGCGCCATGAACGTGTGTCAGTTCATCATGGCTTGTCAGCGCATGAAACTTATTAGGCGAGCTTTTGAATGTCTGTCCGGTCAAGGCGCTGATCTCTCCGGCAACAGTGCTTCCGAATTCAGGGTGAGCATTAATGCCTGTTCCCACGGCAGTTCCGCCGATGGCAAGATCGCGGATTTTGTCAGCCGATTCAAGGATCATCTCTTTAGAACGGTCCAGCATGTATACCCAGCCGCTGATTTCCTGTCCCAATGTCAGCGGTGTCGCGTCCTGCAAATGAGTGCGGCCGATTTTGACAATGTCTTTGAACGCTTCAGCTTTTTCATGCAGCGTGCCTCTCAAGCGGTCAATCGCCGGGATCAGTTTATCGTGAATCGCGAGGACAGCAGCCACGTGCATCGCTGTCGGGAATGTATCGTTAGAGCTTTGGCTGCGGTTGACATCATCATTCGGATGAATCTTCAGGCTTGAGCCTTTTTCCTGCAAATAAGCCGTTCCCCTGTTTGCCACGACTTCATTCATATTCATGTTGCTCTGTGTTCCGCTCCCGGTCTGCCAGACGACCAGCGGAAAATGGCTGTCATACTTTCCTTCTAAAATATCATCGCATACGGAAACAATCGCTTCCTTTTTTTCCGCTTCAAGATTGCCAAGCTTTTCATTGGCAATCGCGGCGCTTCTTTTTAGGATTGCAAACGCATACACAATTTCCTGCGGCATTTTCTCAGAACCGATTTTAAAGTTCTCCTTGCTTCTTTGGGTTTGAGCTCCCCAAAACTTATCGGCGGGAACCTTGACTTCACCCATCGTATCTTTTTCAATTCTGTAATCCACTTTCGAATCCCTTCCTTCTCTCAATCTGCAATAATCTATATTTCGATAAAAATCGATAAAACCCTTCCATTTAAATTTTATCTTTATTTTAATCTTAGCTCAATATAAACTCGGGAATCTTTTGCATATTTATATTTCGGGTTTGTCTTGCCGTATTCTTTCGATACATATGAAACCTCATAATGCTTAGAAAAAGATTGGATAATGCGTTCAATCTCTTCCGGTTTCCCCGTAAGCCTGATCTGCGCCAACTTTTCTCACTCCGTCTCTGTTCAATGAAAATTTCACCAAACACTACTGTAACACAGTATATTGTTTTTTTAACAGGAAAAGATAACCTATATCAAATTCCAGAAACACCAGGCAGGTGACGATCATGACTCAGTCGGAATTCAAGGAACACATCCATGAGAATCTCGCAATTCTTCTTCCCCATCTTGAGCACAACGATGATCTGATTCAAAACAAAAAAATGCTGAAAAACGGAATCATTTTTTACTTTTTGTACTTTAAAGATTTGAATGATGATAAGAAAATCCAAAAAGCGGCGAAATTGCTGGTCTCGGATGACAGCTCTTATTCACTGGAGGATGTCCGTCTCCGTTTAAATAAGCTGAATGCGGAACCCGTTACAAAAGAAAAAGACGCCATCAACGCGATATTCAAAGGAAAGTGCCTGCTCTTGATCAATGGCATGAATGTTATTTTTGCGCTGCCGACATCTGAGAAAAAGAAAAGAAGTCTTGGAGTCGTAGATACGGAAAACGTCGTCAGAGGCCCGAAAATCGGCTTTATCGAGGATGTCGATACAAATGTGGCCCTGGTCAGGCAGCGTGTCCCGGATCAAGAACTGACCGTGGAAAAAATACCGATCGGCAAGAACAAGTTTAAAGACGCGACCATTATCTATATCCAGGGCAAAGCGGACGATTCGGTCATTAAAGATCTAAAAAAACGCCTCAAGAAGGTTCGGCTGGATGACATTCAGGATACCGGGGTTCTTGAAGAATTAATCGAGGATAATAAGTACTCGCCGTTCCCGCAGATTCAGAACACCGAAAGGCCTGACAAGGTTTCTTCAGCGCTGTTTAATGGACGGATCGCCATCTTTGTCGATTACTCGCCATTTGCCCTGATCGTTCCCGCTTCTTTCGGAATGGTGATGCAGTCCCCGGACGATTTTTACGAGAGGTGGATCGCCGCGACCTTAATTAGATTTCTCCGGTTCAGCTCGATTTTCATCACCTTGTTCCTGTCGGCGTTTTATATTTCGCTTGTGTCTTTTCATCAAGGGATGCTGCCGACAGCACTCGCTGTTACGATTGCAAGCACGCGCGAAAATGTGCCGTTTCCGCCGCTCCTTGAAGCGATGATTATGGAAGTAACGATCGAACTCTTAAGGGAAGCAGGACTGCGGCTTCCCAATCCGCTCGGCCAGACAATCGGCCTCGTGGGAGGAGTCGTCATCGGCCAGGCGGCGGTCGAAGCCAATATCGTCAGCTCCGTGATGGTAATCATCGTCAGCATTATCGCCCTTGCGTCATTTACTGTGCCGCAGTACGGCATGGGTCTGTCGTTTCGCGTGCTGCGGTTTATTTCCATGATAGCTGCATCCGTGTTCGGACTTTACGGGATCATATTATGCATGCTCGTCATCTTCACTCATTTGGTCAGGCAAAGGAGCTTCGGCATCGCGTATTTTAACCCGAACCATTTTTTCAGCTTAAAACATACCGATGAAGCCATCATTCGTCTGCCAACAAAAGACCGGGAGGTGAACCCTGAAAATGGTTCCAAGAAATCAGCACGATCGGATTAGCACATATGAAGCCGCTTCGATCATTACGAGCACAATGCTCGGGGCAGGCCTGCTAACGCTGCCGAGGGCGCTGACGCAAAAGACGCTGTCGCCAGATGGATGGATCGTATTGATCGTAGAGGGGCTCGTCTTTTTTCTCATTATCTACATCAATGCCAAAATCGTTAAAAAGCACAACGTCCTGTCTTTTTTTGATTACACAAGAGAAGGCTGCGGCTTTATGATCGGGAATATTCTCAACCTTTTAATCGTTTTATACTTCATGGGCGTGGCCAGCTTTGAAGCAAGGGCAATGGCTGAAATGGCAAAGTTTTTCCTTCTTCAGTTCACACCGATGGGCGTGACAATTTTTGCTTTTATCGTTTGTGCAATTTATTTGGTCATCGGCGGTATCAGCGATATGTCCAAGCTATTTCCGTTCTTTCTGTCCATTACGATCGTCGTTCTTCTCATCGTTTACGGACTGAGCATGAATATGTTTCAGCTGAACCATTTGCGTCCGGTTCTCGGCCTTGGATTGGAGCCGGTCAGCAGAGCTTTGACGGTGGTTTCCATTTCATTTTTAGGGGTGGAGCTGATGATGTTTCTGCCGAAATACATTAAAAACAAAGAAAAGCTCTTTAAAGCATCCGCGATCGGATTTGGGATCCCGCTCTTCTTATATATTCTCACCTTCACGGTCGTTGTCGGGGCGCTGACAGCGACTGAGGTTATGACAATGACATGGCCGACGATCTCGTTATTTCAGTCTTTTGAGATAAGAGGGATTTTCATCGAAAGGTTCGAATCTTTTTTGCTCGTCATTTGGACGATCCAGTTTTTCACAACATTTGTCGTCTATACGTACTTTGCCGCCTCAGGACTTGAAAACGTATTCGGATGGCCTGTGAAAAAAAACGTCCTCTTTGTCGGCGCCATTGTTTATCTGGCATCTCTTGTTCCGCGGGACGCCAACCAGGTCAGCGCCTTCAGCGATTACCTCGGGTATATCTTTATCGTTGTCTTCTGTGCGCTCCCGCTGCTGATCTTTTTGCTCGTGTCCGTCAAAAGGAGGTTTACGTCTTCGTGAAAAAAAAGGGAATGTTAGCAGTCTTGTCCCTGCTTCTCCTTTTAACAGGCTGCTGGGACAGCAGGCAGATTGAAAAACTCAGCATCGCCATCGGCCTTGCCCTCGATAAAGGTGAGGATGATAAAAAGGTGAAATTGACGTATCAGTTTCTCGTTCCTAAAAAGATCGGACAAGACGGCAGCGCTCAGGATCCGACCAAAGTGGTGTCCACTTCTGGAAATACGGTTCATCAAACCATCCGTTCCACCGCTTTGAAAAATTTCCCGGTATTCTCGCAGCATCTGCAAGTCCTGATTTTCTCGGAGGATCTTGTATCCGATATTTCTCTGGAAGCGTTGATCAATCAGTTTATCCGGGACAACAGCATCAGAAGGAGCAGTGAGGTCTATATGACGCCCGGGGCGGCCGGCAGCATTTTGAAGATTGATGATGCCGGAGATCCCGCGTCTGACGTGATCCACAACATCTCTGAAAACAGAGCATCAACGATCAAGCTGCTCGATCCTGTTACATTGGGCGACATTTCAATCAAATTGCAGTCCGATTTGTCTTTTATCATGCCGAAGGTTGTCGTCGAAAAGGGGCAGCTGCAGCTTGAAGGAGGCGCCGTGATCAAAAACAACAAATATCATGCAAACCTTTCGCCTCCTCAGATCGAAGCGCTGAATTTATTAACGGGCCATGTAAACGGAGGGGTGATCGACTCAAAGCATGATGGCCATTTATTCTCGTATGAAGTGTTTTCGATGACACACCGCGTTCGGGCGATGAGGCAGAACGGAAAGTACAAATTTGTCATCAATGCCAATATTAAAGGAAGGCTGTCAGAAGACTGGTATCTTGGGGAGGATTCTTTTAATGATCAATACATTAAAAATATTGAGAAATCGGTTCAAAGAGACATCGAAAAGCGGGTTGAACGTCTGATCCATGTCCTGCAGCACGAAATCAAAACGGACGTCACCGATCTTTCCGACAATGCCCGAATCACTTTTCCGAAGGAATGGGAAAGAGACAGATCCAATTGGGATAAACACTTCAGCGAAGCCGATATCGACTTTCACATTAAAGCGACAATTCAGGACTTTGGGACAAAAGGTGCGACAAAAAGCAGCTAGCGGCCCGTTTTTCTGATAAAATGTGTGTGAAAGGGTGATGAGCTTGAAGCGGATATTGCACATGACAGGCATTTTTTTGATTGCAGCGGCCGTCATTTTGTCCGGATTCATTATCAGCGATGTCGCTTATGATCCGTTTATGGAGGATTCGCAGTCGATGCTTTTCTTTACGATCGGCACATACCTCACCACTCCGTTTTTTTGCTTCATCGGCGGATTCATTTTGCTAGGCATCGGCAAATTGATCGACTTGCAGGAGAAGCACAATGCCATAGTAACCGAGCGGCTCGGCATCATTTGCCAAAACGGCACAGCGGGCGAACATGCACGCGAGGAAAACGAGACCGCCCAACTTACCGCCCGCACGGTTGAAACAGATTCATTCACTCTTCCTGCAGATGAGGACCGAAAATATTGGAACGGCTGAAAAACGGCTTTCTTGAGAAAGCTGTTTTTTGTTTTGTCAGTCGACAAGTTTATTTCGGTGGGCGTAGACTGCGGCTTGTGTCCGGTCGTCGACTTCAAGCTTGGAAAGGATGTTTGTCACATGCGTTTTAACTGTTTTAATGGTGATAAATAATTCTTCGGCAATATCTTTGTTCGTTTTGCCTTCTGCTACATGCTTGAGAATTTCCAATTCTCTCGCTGTCAGCGATTGATGAAGGGGCTGTTCGCCGGCTGAATGTCTCAGCTTGGACAACACTTTTCCTGCGACTTTGGCTTCAAGCTTTGGTTCTCCAACGCTCGCAGCCCTGATCGCATCGGCGATTTCACTCGCTTTCGACGTTTTCAGCAAATAGCTGAGCGCTCCGGCTTCGATGACCGGATAGACCTTGTCATCATCAATGAAGCTCGTCAGAACGATAATTTTCGGATCGGCAAGCTGCCGGCAAATTTCTTTCGTGGCCTCAATTCCGTCCATCCCTTCCATCACAAGATCCATCAAAATCACGTCGGGTTTGGTTTCAAGTGCCAATTCAACGCCGCGCTTCCCGTCTGATGCTTCTCCAATCACTTCAATATCAGGCTGGGATTCCAGGAAAGCGGCCAGCCCCATTCTCACCATTTCATGATCATCAATTAACAATACTCGAATCACCTTTTAAGCCTCTCCTTTTTGTTGTTCAAAAATCGGAACCTTTACATCAACCTGTGTTCCTTTTCCCGTAAATGAAATGATTTCGGCCACTCCGCCGACTTCACTGGCCCTTTCCTTGATCGAGTTCAGCCCGTATGAAGATGTTTTGACGGCGTCCATCATAAATCCTTCACCGTTGTCAATGACTTTCAACTGGAGCTGCTTGTTCCTGAGCAGCAGTCTGACGGTGACTTTTGTCGCTTTTGAATGCCGGAACACGTTTGAGAGCGCTTCTTGAACGATCCTGAACAGGTGGTCTTCCACACCTTTCGGAAGTTTGCCTGCATCCTCGATCTCCCAATCGATGTCGATCGACTGTTTCGCTTTAAATTCTTTCAAAAGATCTGCAAGCCCTTCTTTTAAACCTTTCCCTTCAAGGGTAACAGGTCGTAAATGCAAAAGCAGCGCCCTCATTTCATTCTGGGCGTCGGCCGCCATTTTTTCGACCATTTTCAGCCTTTGAGCGAGCTTTTCGTCAGCGGCAGCATCGATCCCCTCCAATACCGCCGAAGTCATCATGGAAATCGCAAACAGCTGCTGGCTCACCGCATCATGCAATTCGCGCGCAAGACGCTGCCGCTCTTCAGAGATCACCGATTTTTTCATTTGATCCTGCCATTCCGCTCTCTCGTTGGACAGCTTTTGCAAAGAGGCGACCTGTCTTTCGATCCGTTTGGCCATCTCATTGAGCTGGTCGGCGGCCAGTCCGATCTCATCGTCTCCAAGCGACGGAATCCGGTAGGCAAAGTTGCCGTTTTCGTACTTTAGAATGGATTCGATCAGCTTTTCAAGCCGTTTTTTCAGCTGATTGCCGAACATATAACCTGAGCCGAATCCGACAGCTGCGCTGATCAATGCGAGAAGCGCGATAAAAGGAATCCCGAACCACCTGGAAACGATAAGCACCCTCGGATCCAGCTGGTAGTAAAACAGCATAAAGCCCAATACAGCAAGAAAAATCGTAAAGCTGACACCTAGGGATAAGCGGACGGCGCGCCATTGAATGTTTGCAAGCCTGTTCGTTCTCATATGAACCGCACATCCACATCGCCGATAAACAGCGAAATCGAAATTTTGACCCGTCGTGCCGACTGCTCGTAATTCTCTGTCTCGGTATAGATTTGATTGCCGATGCCGCTTTTTCGGCCGCCGATAACGTCAATGTCTCCAATGAACGCAGAGGAGCTGATGGACACTTCAAGGTCGGACGGGATGTAAATATCGACATCTCCGATCAACCCCGTGATGACGATGGTGTTTTCTCCCTCTGAAATAATCGCTTTTGACAAATCGATTTTCACGTCACCGATAAACCCGGAGATATTCAAGTCATTTAAGTCAAAAGGTGTTTTCATCAATTTTACATCACCGAAAAAAAAGCTGCGCTGTCCCGGGCTGTTCTTCTCCTGAAGCGGCTTGGAATCCGTCTTTTCCTTCTCCCTGCCTTTCGGCTTATGGCGATCAAATACCGGCTGATTTGTCACCAGCCGGTACCCCGCATAAATTAAGAATGCGGCAAAGAAGAAGCCGAACAGGCTGAATGTAATGCTGAAGATGTCCTTCAGCAGCAGAAAGCCCGCAAAGATATACATGACAGACCCGAGCCAGCGGCGGGAATATTTATGGAGAAAATAACCGGCAAAAAGAAAAGCGAGCGGCCAGAATAACGCGTCTCCAAGCCCGCTGTTTTGCAAAAATATGCTGATTCCGAAGAGTACGATGATCAGTCCGATCAGCTGGTTTTTAGTAAGTCGCATGCTGACTCGAGCCCCCTTTCTTTTTGTTGATTACTCAATTGAGACATTCCCGCTCGTGATGGAGATGTCGATTTTATTTTTTCCATTTCCTTTTTTTCCAGTCAGTGTCCGCTTTTCATTGGCAACTTGATCAAATGAATAGGAATGACTGATATTTCCGCTTGTCGACTCGGCTTTAAGACTGATGTCGGCATCATCGGGAAGTTTAAGCTTGGTGTTTCCGGATGTTTGTTTGATGCTCAGAGGATCATTGATCTCTGTAAAAGAAGCGCGCAAATTGCCTGAAGTCTGTTTGATGCTCAGTCTGCCGGTGACATTTTCAAGTTTTGTATGACCGGATGTGGAGCGGATGTCGCCTTCTGTGGTTTGAACGTTTTCCAGCCTGACCGACCCCGAGGTCCCTTTTACAGAAAGGTCTACCGCCTGAAGATCATCGGCCTTGAGGCTGCCGCTTCCCGACTTCAAGGCTACATTTCGCAAATGCAGACCGCCGCCGGACAGTTTGACATTTCCGCTTCCCGAAGAAATCGCCAGATCTTCTTTATATTCAGAAGGAATCTTGACAATCAGCTCTTTTTTACTCCAGAAAAACGGCCAAAAGCCCTTCGAATCAGCGGAAAGCCGGAGTGTACGCCCCTGTTCAGACGAATCAAGCCGGACGTTTTTTCCCGAAATCTCAGCTTTTATATCATCGCGGTTTTCAGCTTGAATGTTGACTGTTATGCTCTTTGCATCAATGTCAATTTTATCGATGTCTTTTCCCTGTGCATGATATGTGCGGGCTGACTCGTCATCGAAGCCGAAGAATGAAAAGCCTTCGCGCCCATTCAACATCATCCCGGCAAGGATAAGAATGCCGGCGATAATCAGCAGTTTTCCAACCGTTTTTTTCATTTGGATTACCCTTTCGGCTAGTAAGTGTATGCTCCTTATTATAAGGAAAATGATCTATGAAAGAAATCAAAAATTGCATAAGGGGCCTATGAGAGCCCCTATTCGTTTACGCATTTCCCGCAGGCGTCTGCTTTTCCAAGCCTGTCTTTTTAGCCCTCATTTTTTCCAGCTCTTCTTCTACCTCTTTTGCATATTCAAGGCGGCCGAATGGGCTGCTTGATGAAGCGGATAATTCAGCATAGCTGTTCGCCTTTGTTTCCATCTCTTCAATGCGGTTTTCCATTCTCATAAATTCCCGGTAGGCGCTTTCGCTGTCGATTTTATTAAATGATGCATTCATATGTTCTTTCGCTTTTACCGCGTTTGCCCTGGCGATCAGCGCATGCTTGCGGTCTTTGACATCGCGCAGTTTAATTTCGAGTGTCTCAAGCTGTTCCTTTAATTCGGCAAGCTGCTTTTTCGCGTGCTGGTGAGCGTCCTTATATTCGGCAGCTTTTTCTACAAAATACTTCATTTCTGAGAGCGCCTTTTTAGCAAGTTCTTCTTCACCCGCATCAAAAGCGAGCTGAGCCTGGTTTCTTCGCTTGACAGCAAGCTTTTCGGCTTCTTCCACTTTTCCTTTAAAACTATGTTCAATTGTCTGCTGCTTGACAATGGTATGCTTCGCCTTAGCGATATCACTTTCCATGTCGCGTACGTATTGATTCAGCATCACCCGGGGGTTCTCAAGTTTATCCAATCCTTCATTTACTGATGCGACAAACATGTCTCTGATTCTTTTTAAAGCCATGATCTCGTCCTCCTAAAATATTATTTATTCTTTTTCAAAAAGTCTTCCCACTCTGCATCAAAGCCTGTGTCATATGAAGCTGCAGAAGGCTCCGTTTTCTCTGAATAAAGGATGTCATTCTGTTTGTCATCCTGCTTCATCATTTTCCATCCGAAATAAACCATCGCTGCAGCAACCGCGATGCCGATCAGAAACGGCAATGACCCTCCCAAAAACATGATGCCGAAGATCGCGGCCAGTACCGCGGCAAACTGGCGCCCTTCCTTCCATTTTTTCACGGAATAGAATAGAAGCAATGCTCCAATAGCACCTGTAACCAATCCGCCGAAATGGCCTCCGCCGAAAAACAGGGAGACGCCAAAAAGGATTAGAAAAAAGCCGATGATGGACTTTCCATTTATATTCATATTTGCTCCTCCTTTCTCGTTCATGTCTTTACTATAGTCAATTTCAGGCTTCGACAAAACGAGTCACAGATTGATTTTGCAGTACGACCCTAGTCGTACTGCAAATCGGACCCGCTCGCATAAAAAGACCGCTCATCTCAGCCAGAGAGCGGTCTTTCTGCACGTTGCCTTGCTATGATTCAACTTTAGGATTCCAGCCGTCCAATACGTTTTCAATTGTCCATTTCTCAGCCTCATGATCGGCAAGCTGCTTTCGATCCTCATGTGATATCGCACCAGGACCCGTATTCTCGTATTCATACAATCTGGCATCGGCTGCCGAAAAGCCCGACATATCCGTCCATCCTTCAGGCTTGATGTGTGCGCCTAAATCGCAGCGGTGATATAGTACACTGGCGATGGCGTCGGGGTCTCCTCCCGGATGCCAAGGGCGCCCGAGGTATACCGTTCCATCTGCGGCATCGCTTGTCAGTCTGCAGTTTGTCATCAATAAACCGAACGGCTTTGCGATATGCGTGCTCGCAGCTGTTACATAACCGTTATTGGTAGCGGACCCGCGGCCAGCGCTATGGATCTGGCACTCTTCAAACACTGCTCTTGCTCCTCCGAAAATGAAATCGACATCGCCTTCTATATAGCATTGATAAAAATATTGTGTACCGTCATTGACAAACAGTGTATCTTGTCTGCCTATAAACCTGACATGTTTGAACGTCATCCTGTTTCCTTTCGCATAAACCGCCACCGCTTGTGTATCGGTCGTATCGACTTTCGTGCGGTCGAACGAGTTTTCAAACGTCAGATTTTCAGCTTCAACATGATCCGCATAAATAAACACGCTTGAACTTCCGGTCGTGCCGTATTTCCCTCCTCCTTCCTTTTCTTTTCCGGCATAGTTGTCATACGTAATCACAGTCTCGTAACGATCTTCGCCGATCAGCTTCACAAACGGCTTTGTAGCCGGAATATGAACGACTTCTTTGTAAACTCCTTTTTTAATGAATATCACTTTCTGTTCCCGACTGTACTCAGGCAAAGCATCGATCGCCTCTTGAATGGTTTGAAATTCGCCGTCTCCATCCTTCGAAACCGTCAGCCTTATAGCAGCTGCCTCCCGATTAACCACTTGAACACTCCCTCTCTTTGAAAACGCTTACTTAAAGGTTTACGACAAAAAGCCGTTTTCCCCTGCCGGAAAACGGCTTGATTTGATCAATCGGCCCATTTCTGTTCGATAACGATTGGCGGATTTCTCATTCATGAGTTTTTCTTTGTCCGGAATACATCAGCGCTTCGTTCATATTCGACATCCACTTCCCCGAGCCGGTGATTGACAATGCGCGCCGCCGCAAATAAATAATCGGACAGCCGGTTGACGTATGGCAGCGCAAGCGGCGGAATGTCTTCTTCTTTGGCCAAAGCGACAATCTTTCGTTCAGCTCTTCTGATGACCGTTCTCGCCGCATGCAAAAATGATGCCGTTTCTGTTCCGCCCGGAAGAATAAACTTGGTCAGCCGCGGCGCTTCCTCGACATAGGCATCAATTCGTTCTTCAAGCATGGTGATTGATTCAGTCTTGAGCTTGCCTTCTTCCTGAACATTGACATACGCCAAATCAGTGCCGCAGTCGAACAGCTCATGCTGGATGGCGGTCAACTCTGACAGAACATCTTGAAACAGCGCTTCTTCTGCTTTTAAATAAGACTGAGCCAGCCCGATGAAACTGTTTGCTTCATCCAATGTGCCGTACGCTTCCACTCTAAGATGATCTTTATCCGCCTTTCCGCCAATTAAACTCGTTTTTCCCTTATCGCCTGTTTTTGTGTATAGTTTCATTTCATTCTCCCTTCTTTATTACTTGTTTCTATAGTATACCCTGTTTCTAACGACTGCAGGAATTGTTCCATTATGAAACAAAAAAACGAATAGCAATCATCAAAATAAAGTTTTGTTGAATAAAGAAACACTCAATTTTATAATAGACATGAAAACGGTTTTATTCAAAGACAGGTGGGATGAGGATGGAATTGAATCAGCAAACGGCGATTATTACCGGTGCAAGCCGCGGCATCGGCAAAGCTGTTGCAGAGACGCTTGCGGATAAAGGGGCAAATGTCGTCATCAACGGGACAAACGAAGAATTGCTCAAGTCCCTGTGCACACAATTGAATACTGAGAGAAAGCGCGCTTCTTATGTTGCAGGTGATGCCAGTTTGCCAGAAACAGCCTCGCTTCTCATAGCTGAAGCAAAACAGCAGTTTGGGCGGATCGATATTTTGGTCAACAATGCGGGCATTAATTTGCGGAAAACGACCATTGATACATCGCTTGAAGAGTGGAAAAGAGTGATAGATTTAAATTTAACCGGCACCTTTCTCATGTGTCAGGCTGTCATCCCGGAGATGATCATGCAGGGCGGCGGAAAAATTGTAAACATGAGCTCAACGACGAGCAAAACACCGCATCACAATGCCTCTCCTGCTTACGGTGCATCGAAAGCAGGCATCAACTATTTAACGATGCATTTGGCAAAGGAGCTCGCTGCACACCGCATTTATGTCAACGCCGTCTGCCCGGGACCGATTGAAACGGATATGAGCAAGCAGTGGAGCGAGGAGTATCGCGCAGCTGTCATGGAGCGGATTCCGCTGAAAATGATCGGCTCACCCGAGCATGTCGCAAACGTTGTCGCCTTCCTAGCCTCTGATCAATCTGATTTTATAACGGGCGAAACCATTAATATTAACGGCGGCACCTACATGAACTAAAAAGAAGAGCCTCCTTAACTGGAAGGCTCTTCTTTTATATATATGCCGCTCAAGCGTACCGGACGGACAGCACGATTGCTTGTCTCACTGCTTCTTCTAAACTCGCAGGATCAGCTTTGCCGGTTCCCTCATTATCAAAGGCTGTTCCATGGTCAACACTCGTACGGATCATCGGCAGGCCGACTGTAATGCTCACACCGGCTTTAAGGCCAAGCGGACCGAATGCCTGCGTTCAACGCTAGGAACAATTTTCTCTTCTCCTTCTCCATGTCCAAACAAACCATTCTCACTGCCATGGGGGGTAATACCGCATACGGCGATTTTCGGCTGCGGAATGCCTGCGCGAATGAGCGTGTCATACGCCAATTGAATTGTCGTGTACACCCGTTTCACATCACGAGGGAGTCCCTTCAAACGATTGGGACAGCCTCTCGAACTTAAATCATAAATGATATACCCTTCATTCCATCAAGTGCCGCGCGCTCAAACGGCTTTATTCTTGGCTGGCAAAGGCCCATGTTTGCGGAACACGTACATATTTAATCGCCTGACGGTAGTACGTAAAGGCAATATGCAGATCACCGTCTTTCCCCTGCTTGATCGACGGATAGGAAAATTCGCGGTTGAGCTTGTCTTTTGAGTTGTTCGTCATCGCATAACCATCGCCGACTTCGATGTTTCTTTTGACAGGCCATGTGATGCCGCCGTCCTGTGAAAGGGCCAATGTCATCGGCGCCCTCGGAGCTCCCCAGAAGGCAGGTCGCGCTTCTGTGTCAACACCTGTTTTTGTATCATCCTCATCCTCAATTTCATCGTATAAAGATGCTCTTCTTTCGGTCGTTTCATTCGCATTCATATGATTGTATACGAGAGCAAGCGTCCCATCTTGAAGCGCTGTAAATTGAATGGAGGAGTTGTTGTTCGGCAGCTCCGTCGGCTCAGGCTCTGACCAGGTGCGGCCGTTATCAATAGAGCGGCTCAAATAAATCGAGTCTGCAAAACGGCTTCTAAACAGCGCAAGCAATGTGCCGTCGCGCAGTTTTTCAATATTCATATGAACACAGCCCGTACTGCCCGGCACCTTCACTTCCTCCCACGTCTTGCCTTTATCAGACGAAATTTTCACCGCGCTGATGTCACGGTTTCCAGTCCATTTCACGCCCGGCAAGGTGATGCAGTAAAAGACAGGCAGCAGCCAATCGCCGTTATCCAGAACAATGAGCGGCTGGCGGATAAAAGTCCCGGCTTCGGCAAACAATGTGTCAATCTTACTCCATGTCCGGCCTCTATCGTCTGAAGTCCGGTATCTGACAATCGCTGTATCCTGATTGCCGGAAAGCTGTGCCGTATACATAAGCCAAAGCCGGCCGTCAGGCTCTTGAAAAAGCACAGGATTTTGTTCGGAGCGGGAAGGATCATCTGACAGCTTTTCTGCCTGTGTCCACTCATCGCTTCCTCTTTCAAGCCTTGACATGTAAATCGATATATCAGGGATGCCTTCCTGCGTTCCCCCAAACCAGACGCACAACAGATCACCATTATCCAGCTCCAGCAGGTTGGCTGCATGGTTTTGCGGGCAGTCTGTCGGCAAAAACGCATCCTTTCTGGCCGGGTCAGTTTTATTTTCTCTGATGCGCCCATCTATCGGCAGGGAAGTTTCACTTTGTTTCATCACAATTCCTCCTCCACATTTGACTCTTTTTTCGCAGGCGAGCTGATCAGACGGTCTAATACGAGCACAATAAACGGGACAATGATGGCGATGTACATGTTATCGATGCCAAACGGATTGTCCAGCAAATACCATACCGTCGTCGTAATACCTGAAAGCGTCAGACCAATTGTTGCTCCGCGGTTTGAATTGAAATATGGCAAATAAAAGCCCATCGCCGCCACAACGGCAATTGATGTCCGAAGCGCCCTCGTAAAGAAAGAAAGCGTTAACAATTCAGGCGCCAGCGCAACGCCGAGCAGCGGAATAAAACCGATGATAATCGAAACATATCTCGTGATTTTCATGCGCTGTTCCGGTGTCGGGTTTGCTTTCGGCACATAAAAATCATCAATGATCAGCGTCGTTGTCGCCAGCGCAACCGTCGAAACGCCGACGAAAATAGACGCCACAAGGGATGTCGCCACAACCGCGCTCAGCACAGGATTCATGTGCTGCATAAACACCGGGAATGCGTAAATTGGATCAATATCCGGGTACAAATACCGTGCAGCAACGCCGATGACTCCAATGGCAATCGCAAGCGGCAGACAAAGCAGCGCTGCATACAGCGTCGACTTCTTTGCATCTTTCTCACTTTTCGATGATGTAATAGCCTGTATAATAAACTGAGTCGCGAAAATCGCCCCCATGTTGCCGATAAACCAGGCGCCGATTGTCCCCCATCCGATGCTGCCGTCCCAAGTGAAGAAATGCTCCGGCAACTGCTGCGTCATCGGCTCCCAGCCTTTTGTCAAATAGAGGGCAACCCCTAAAGTGATCAGAACCCCAGCATATTTAACAAGAGAATGCAAAATCGTCACCCAGGCAACGCCCTTCATTCCGCCAAACGTAAAATAAAAGGTGCTGACAATCGCTGTAATGATCGCACACGTCATCAGCGGCAAACCTAAAATAGACGAAATTGCCGCCGATCCGCTTAAATAGTTTCCAAGATTCACAAGTAAAAGGGCTACAATCATAATGATAGAAACGACTAGCTTGGTCGAACGGCCAAACTTTTCACTAATAATGCCGGAGATCGTATATTGGCCTGTTTTATAAAATTTCCCGGCTAAGAAGTAGGAAAAAATAAAAAATGCAATCGAGACCGTTACAATCGACCATGAAGCCGCTAAACCATGTGTATAAGCTGATTCAGCGGTCCCAATTGTCGATTTGGTGCCGATGAATTCACTCATCAGCAGAATGCCGACAACAATCGCCGGCAGCGTTTTGGCAGCATTGTTGAATTCCGAACTTGATTTACTGCGAAACCGCATCGTCAGCCACGTCGTAAAAAGAATGTAAACCACAATCACTGCCAAAATAAACGTTATGATCGAACCGCTTAAGACATCCACCCAAACTCCCCCTTTGTTTGTGAGCCATTTACAGGCTCATGGTGAAAACCATGTACAGATCCCGGTACCTACATATCCAGCAATTTCAAATAGACGGCTTCAATCTCCGCAATGGACATCGGCTTTGGATTGTTATCCATGAGCCGTTTGACGTCGGCTGCCGCCTCCGCAAGCGATGGAACATCCTCTTTTGATACCCCGAATGTCTTTAAATTTTGCGGAATGTTCAAATCAGCGGTCCACTCTTCAATTTTCCGTATGACCCGCTCTGCTTGACTTGCCTTCGAACCCTTTGGTTCAATTCCAATCACGCCAGCCACATCCGAAAGACGGTCAATCACATGATCCGCATTGAATGCCGTTACATGCGGAAGCAGCATTGAATTGGCCACCCCGTGCGAAATTTTGTATTTTCCCCCGAGCGGGTAAGCCATCGCATGAACCGCCGCTGTTCCTGCGCTTGTCAAGGCCATTCCGCCATACATGGCGCCAATGAGCATTTTTTCTCTCGCTTCCAGATTATCTCCATGATGGTAGGCCTCCTGAATACTGGAGGAAATCAGTCTCATAGATTCAAGCGCAAACATGTCGCTGAATGGGTTTGCTTTGTTGGAAATATAGGATTCGAGTGCGTGTGTAAATGCATCCATTCCGGTTGCAGCTGTGATCGCTTTTGGAAGACCGGTCGTCAAAACCGGATCTAAAATCACAACCGACGGCAGCAGATAGGGACTGACCATACCAATCTTTAATTCTTTCTCCGGGAACGTCACAATCGCATTCGGCGTCACCTCTGACCCTGTTCCGGATGTTGTCGGAATCAGCACAAGCGGAACGCCGGGCTTTTCAACAAGATTCGTGCCAATCAAAGCAGAAATCGGTTTTTCATTTGTTTTCAGAACAGAGAGGATTTTAGCCGCATCTAGCACACTGCCTCCGCCAATTCCTAGAATCGCGTCATGGCCTCCTTCAGAAAAAAGCTGAAAAACCTCTTCGATATTTTGTTCCGTCGGCTCCGGCTGTATATCGGTGTTAATTTCACTTGAGATGCCTTTTTCGGCCAGCACCTCTTTCATTTGGTCTGCATAGCCGAGAGAAACGATCGACGGCTGAGTTAAAATAAACACCGAACGAATCTGATTCAAGCCGGTCTGATCTAAGTGATCGCCAAGCAAATTGAGTGAATGTGCACCAGCCTCAATTCGGGCGGCCGTTTGAAAATGATAAAGCGTCTTCATAACCTCACTGCTCCTTTGCCATTTTTACTTCAATTCCGTAGCCTTCGAGCATCTTTTTTACTTTTAGCAGCGGCTCTCCCGACAGCTCTGCAATCGGACTTTTAGGCGGCCCGACGGCAATGCCGGCAAGCTCTGCTGCTTTTTTTAGCGGTGCCGGCAGTGAACCGAGTGAAAACGTATCACGAATTGGTTGCAGCTGCTGTTGATAGCGCTCGCTCTCTTCAATGTTTCCTTGTTTAAAAGATTCATAGATTGAAACAACGGTTTGCGGAAGCACATTGGCTGTGGCAGCTACAGCACCTGTTCCACCCGCCTTCAATGTGTCTAAAATCAATGAATCAGTTCCTGCCAGGACGGAAAAGGACTGTTCTTTTGTACGCTCAAGATACGCCTTAATATTGGCGAAGCTGCCGCTGCTGTCCTTAATGCCGATAATGTTCGGCAATGCCGCAAGCCTTTCAACCGTTTCGGGCTCCAGTGATACGCCTGTTCTCGACGGAATGTTGTAGAGCAGGACGGGAAGCGTGACATTTTCAGAAACCGTGCGGAAGTGCTGATACAATTCCTCCTGCGAAGGTGCGACAAAGTATGGCGTAATAATCGAAAGAACATCCGCTCCGATATCCGCCATTTGATTGGATAAGGAAATGGTCGCCTCAGTACTGTTTTCTCCTGCCCCGATGAAAACAGGCACTCGTTTATTAACCGCTTTTACAACTGTTTCAGCAATTTGAAGCTTTTCCTCTTGCGAGAATAAATGAAATTCGCCATTTGTCCCTAAAGCAAAAATGCCATGGACGCCTGAATCAATAAGATCATTCACCAGCTTTTCGGCTGCGCCCGCATGAAAAGCCTGTTCTTTTGTAAGCGGTGTCAGTATGGCAGGGATAATCCCCTCTACTTTCAAGTGATCTCGCCTCCTTTGTTGCATTTTTAAACATTTAATTAGTAAAACGCTTTCACAAATTTTATTATAAAGGTGTTATGATTCATTTAACAACACATTTTTTCGAATTCGGGACAAAAGAATGAAACCTCACCTTCAGCTGATGCGTTTTAAAACAATAAAAAAACCTGTCCAAAGACAGGCCCAAATTTAACCTTTTAAAACTTTCACACAAGCCGCTGTTTTATTTTGAATTTCTGTAAAAAAGGCAGTTTGATACGCTGACCGGCCGGATTGAGTGGCCGCTACAAGCACATCGCTGCACGGAATATGGTGCTCGGCTGCGGCATTTGCTGCAGCACTTATCGCCGTTACAAATTGACCATCTTGCAAACAGCCGTCAACTAACACCCATATGATCAAACGCCCCGCCGTATCTTTCATACCGACGATGCAAAGATCACCCTTTTCCGACACAATATGACAGTCAGCCAATTCAGCATCATGTTGGATAAACAGCGTTTCCTGTTCATAGGCTGACAGGTCATGCGGCAATCCAGAGTTGTTTCCGCTTGCGAAGACAAGCTTTCGTCTCCATGCAAAGCCTGTTTCAGAGGACAGAAGACGCAGCGGGCGGTCTGCCGAAAATGCGATGCCATGCGGCAAATATTGTTCAATCCGCTCTTTTAAAAAGAGGGGCTCGGTTTTCTCCGGGATGGTTTTCGCCTTGATCGTAAACTGCGGATTTGCACGCTGAGGATGGTCCAGCGCTGTGATGCCCGTATCATACACTCTTCCGATACCCTCGGCAGAAAGGGCGGCTTCCGGGCGGTCAAGAACTTCCGCCTTTCCATCTTTCAACAACAGCAGGCGGTCACAGTATAAACTCGCAATATTCACATCATGAAACACCCCGACCACTGCGAGTTTGGATGCAGCCGTTTCTTGTTTCATTAAATCAAGCAGACTCTTTTGAAATGACAAATCGAGAAAACTCGTCGGTTCATCAAGCAGCAAATATTCGGGTTCCTGGGCAAGTGCCTGTGCTAAATACACCCGCTGCTGCTCTCCGCCGCTCAGCTCATGAATGGATTTTTGAGCGAAACGAAGCGTGTCTGTCTGCTTCATCACCCTCTTCACGATATCATGGTCTTCCGCTGTCAGCTGCCGAAAAAGGCCTGATTGATACGCGTAGCGGCCAAACTGTACCGTTTCCTCCACCGTAAAGGAAAAGGCCTGCTCCGTTTTTTGAGGAAGGACCGCCATTTTGCGAGCGAGCTCCTTCGTTTGGTACGCCCCGACTGAACGGCATTCAAGCAGCACCTCGCCGCTTCGAGGCGCGATTGTTCCCGACAACATTTTCAGCAAAGTAGTTTTTCCGCTGCCGTTCGGACCAAGAATTCCTAAAAATTCACCCGGCTTTACAGCAAAGCTGATGTCCTGTAAGACATCCGTTTTTCCGTAGCCGCCGGACACACGGATGACATCAATCATGAATTCGCCCTCCCCGGTAGCGCCGAATCAAAATAAACCCGAAAACAGGCGCTCCTATCAGTGCGGTAATAATACCGATCGGCAGCTCGGACGGCTCAATGATGGTTCTCGACAAAAGATCTGACAGCACAAGGAACGAAGCACCGTTCAGCATCGAGAGCGGCAGAAGATGACGGTGATCCGTAATAGAGAAAAGCCGGATAAAATGCGGAATGACGAGACCGACAAAGCCAATGGTTCCAGACACAGCAACCGCACTGCCAGTTAAAATAGCTCCCGCCAACAGAACGACATACTTACTTCGCTTCACATTCACACCGAGGAGCCTCGCTTTTTCCTCGCCATAAGTCATCACATTCAGTTCTCTCCCGCTGATCAAAAGCGCGGCAGCACCAACCGCAAAAAAGGGCAGAAACAGCGCGATATAACCCCAGCCTCTCATCGATACACTGCCGAGCAGCCAGTGGACGATCGGTTTTAAATCATCGCCGGTCAATGCGATCATGAGAGAAATAAGCGCACCCAAAAAAGAACTGAAGATGATTCCTGTCAAAATCAAAGCAGACAGGGTCAATGAAGGGTGTACGAGCCGCGCAAAGAACAAAACCAAAAAAATCACGACAACGGCCGCGGCAACGCTTAAAAACGGCAGTGTAAAACTTCCGATCACCGGCAGCTGAATCCCAAAAAACAGCGTGACCACTGCACCGACGGCCGCGCCTGACGAAATGCCGAGCGTATACGGATCTGCGAGCGGGTTTTTCAAGAGCCCCTGAAACCCGGCTCCCGCAGCAGCAAGCCCCGCGCCGACAAGAGCGGCCAGCACCACCCTCGGCAGTCTGATTTTCATGATGATGTTCGCCTCTGTCGGATCGGGATTTAACCCTTGAATACCAAACCATTCGTTCAAAAAAACCTTGATAATAGAAGGAATGGGAATCTCCAAAGATCCGATAGAGATTCCCATAAGAACAGATGCCGACAGAAACATCAGGCTGAAGGCATATGCCGCGAAGCGGTTATTTTTTAAAAACGTCAGGGTAAATATGTTCAGCAAGCTCTTCGACCCCTTTGATCAATCGCGGCCCCGGACGGGTCACGAGGTCAGGGTCCACGTCGTATACTTCGTTATTTTTGACCGCTTTTACACCGTTCCAGCCGCTTCGTTTTTTAATTTCGCTGACTGCGGATTTACCGTTTGTCGTCACGATCGCATCGGGATTCAGCTTGACGATCGCTTCTTCCGTTATTTTGGTCCAGCCTTTCTGCGCGGAAGCGGCATTTTCCGCATGGATCGCTTCAAGCATTTCATCCATAAAGGTGCCTTTTCCGGTCGTATAAATGTCCGGAGCCGGAGACACTTCGACAAATACTTTCTTTTGATCGTCTTTAGATATGCCGGCAGCTTTTTCTTTTATGTCAGCCAGGTCAGATTTCATGCCCTTGATCAGGCTTGCCGCTTGATCCTCTGCACCGGCAGCTTTTCCGATCATTTCGATGGACTGGTACGCCTCTTTAAAAGAGGCCGCATCATTCACGGTCACCACCGTAATTCCTGCATCCTCCAGCTGCTTTAGTCCTTCTTTGGCACTCTGCATGCTCGATGCGTGAGCCAAGACCAAGTCGGGATTTAACGAAATGATTTTTTCTGTGTTGAATTCCATGCCCCCGATTTTTTCAACGTTTTTCACTTCTTTTGGATATGTATCAAAATCCGTCACGCCGACGACTTTCTTCCCCAGGCCAAGGGCGTATGTAATTTCGGTATTGCTCGGCATCAGAGAGACGATTTTCTTCGGTTCTTTTTCAATTTTGACCTCTTGTCCTGAAGCATCTTTTATGGTGACCGGAAACGCTTCAGCCGCCTTCTCCTGTTTTTGCTGTTCTGCCGGCTTTTGCGCTTGACCGCAGCCGCTAAGAACGCCGGCGGCCAACAGCAGTGACAGCAATAAAAGCCCTAACTTCTTCATTCTGCTTCCTCCTCGGGATAAAATAAAAACATCTCTACTCAGTAAAGATGCAGTAAACCAGGAACGTACAAAAAAAGAGCACATCGCTTATACCGCATCTGTCTTCGCAGATAACGCGGTCATCATCCAGGCGGTTATTCCGGCTTGCGGTTGATCGCTCCCGGCCCGCCGAACTGCTCGCGGGGGGCTCTCTCGCCGGCTCCCCTATTAGCCGCTTCTGGGCAGCGCCTTTCTGACTCATTCGTGTCCTAATTTCGGAATTATTATACTATAATCGACACAGGTCTGTATATGAGATTCTGAAAAGGAGATTTTCAACTGAAAAACGTTGTTTTTGCTAAAGTATTTACGATATATTGCATATAGAGAAAGGGTGGTTTTATGCCGATACCGAAAAACTATACGCCGCAGGTCAGACTTTCAGCAAAGGAAAAAGCGTTTCATCAATTGCAGCGCTGGATTGTCGACGGAACCCTTGAACCCGGCGAAAAAGTCACGGACGTCGATCTGGCCGAAGCGCTCGGCGTCAGCCGCACACCGGTCAGAGAAGCGCTTCAGCTCCTCGAATCTCAAGGCTTTGTGGAAATGAAGCCGGGAAAAGAAACAAAGATCACGCTTATTCATCCCGATGATGCGCTGGCCGTCTATCCCCCGCTCGCACATCTTCAGGCTCTGGCGGCAGAACTGGCAACGCCGCTTTTGACTGAAGAAGAGATCACCGAGCTCAAAAAACTCGCGGCTCAATACGAAGCCGCTTTTAAAGAGGAGCGGAACCACGATGCAGCTGAACTGGACGAACAGTTCCACCATTTGATTACTGAAGCGGCTAAAAACCCGTATGTTCTTCAGTTTTCCGCCGTTCTGCAGCTTCATGTCAGACGGATGAAGTATGTGTTTTTCAATCGGCCGTCTGCTCCGAAACTGCAGTCCGCCGCCGAGCATTGGGAAATCATCGCCGCTTTTGAAAAAAACGATCCGAAATTGGCGGCTGAAATGATGAAAAAGAATTGGCTCCGTCCGATGGAAGATATTCATAAGATTTTAAAAGACAAGGAACAATAAAACGACAAGCACGATTTTCGACCGAGGTATCCAGCTGCGATATACTGTTCATTAGATGTTTTTTCATCTTAACTCTTAAAACAAGGATTGATGGCATATGGATTTACAGCTGAAAGACAAACTCGTACTCGTGACAGGTTCTACTGCAGGTATTGGAAAAGCAACGGCGGAAGCCTTCTTGGCGGAAGGGGCCGAAGTCATCGTGAACGGACGGACAGAAGAAAAAGTCCAGTCAGTCGTTGAGGAACTTTCCCGGCACGGAAACGTTCACGGCATTGCCGCTGATTTATCCGCTCCTGAAGAAAGCATGGCATTGGTCGAAAAAACCGCTAAAATCGGGGAGCTTGATGTCCTCGTCAATAATATGGGCTTCTTTGAAGTGAAGGATTTCACAGAGGTGACAGACGAAGAGTGGCTCAAATATTTTGAAGTAAACGTTTTAAGCGCAGTCAGGCTTTGCCGCGCGTTTCTGCCGGCCATGCTGAAGCGTAATAAGGGAAGGATTCTCAATTTGGCAAGCGAAGCCGGCATCAAACCGCTTCCGCAGATGATCCCTTATTCAATGACGAAAACCGCTCTGATCAGTTTATCAAGAGGTTTGGCCGAAATGACGAAAGGGACAAATGTGACGGTCAACTCCGTCCTTCCGGGACCTACCTGGACGGAAGGCGTCGCCAATTATATGGAGGGTGCCGCAGCTCAGGAGAAAACCGATTTAGACACTTTTGTCAAAGACTATTTCAAAGTGAATGAGCCGACTTCTTTGATTCAGCGCTATGCAAAACCGGAAGAAGTGGCAAGTACGATCGTCTATCTCGCTTCCGAAAAAGCTGCGGCCATCAACGGTTCCGCTCAAAGAGTGGAAGGCGGAATTATCCGCTCCATTTAACAGAAATCCTCTGCCGATCGGCAGAGGATTTTTTCCTTTTGGGTTAAGATCTCTTCTCCAGACCTCCCGTCAGCCTTTCGCGGTCATCCGGCTCAAAACCGTTAAGCCGCTTTAAACATGATGCCCGCCAATTTGCCGACAGTTCCTCCACCTCGAGAAGTTTTTTGATGCCCTCAATATTGTTCTTTTCATGATGCTTGATGCGATTTGCGTAAGAAATCGTGATGCCTTTAGGGTGGCGTGAGATTCGTTTCAGACCACGATCCTTACAGACGAACCCTTCTTTCAGCACGCGAAAGTAAAAACCCGTAAATCCGGTGTTCTGTACCTTCAGTATCATATCGGGCATACCTTACCTTACGGTTAGTTTATAGCAAGGCTGCCTTGGCTGGCTCACCTGTACAACAGCTTCACCCAGCTGAAAGATATCGCCGATATGAACGTCATCCTCCAGCAGACCCTTGATCGTTAAATTTTCGCCAAATGCTCCGTATTCCAGCTTTCTTTGCAGTTCCTTTTCCCAAAAGAGATAATGTTCATACGGATAGACACACACTGCTTTTTCCGCGCCACCATGATGAACGAGATCCCCCTGCCCGTCCCCCGCAAAATTAGTAGATGACAGGAAGATAGGGCCGCTTGCCGGCTTCTTGTATATTCCGGTAGACACAGCTTTATTTTGAAACTGAATTGCCTCTGGCTTCCCTACATTGATCGAAAGGATATCGGCATATTCCATTCATATCACCTCTTACATTCAAATGTCCTGCAGACGGCAGCGGCCGAACAGCAACGCTGCACATCTCTTTTGAGATTTAAGTATAATCGACCTCTTATCATAAAACCATTCAATCGTTATTATAAAAACAATAGGTTAAACCTATCGTTGAGTTTCGTCTGTTTTTTATAATGGAGAGAGGGAAAAAGCATTGGAGCTAAAGCAATTGGAATATTTCATGGCATTGTGCCGGGAGCTTCATTTTACCCGTGCCGCCGAAAAACTGAATATCGCTCAGCCCTCGCTGAGCCAGCAAATCCGTTTGCTTGAACATGAAATCGGAACGCCTTTGTTTAATCGTTCAGGCAAACGCACCGTAATGACGGAAGCGGGAAAGATTCTGCTTCAGCACTGTTACAATATCTTTCATGAACTGTCACAGGCGCAAGACGCAATCAGCGAGCTCCAAGGTTTAAAGAGGGGAACGCTAAAAATCGGGGCGCTGTTGACCGTGGTTAATTATTTGCTTCCCCGGACCGTGATCGAATTTCACCGCAGCTACCCCAATATTGAATTGTCTGTTTTAGGGCTGAGAACCGGAGATATTTACGACCAGCTGCTGCAAAATGAGCTCGACTTGGGCATTGTAGCCCAGCGGGTGGAACACAGTGATCTGGAAACCGTTCCATTCCTTACCCAGCAGCTCGCCCTCGCAGTGCCTATTGACAATCCGGTTGCAAAACGGCAGTTTGTCACGCTTGACGTGTTAAGGGAGATTCCATCCATTTTGCTGCCTGAGACGTATTTTTTGCGGCAGCTGATCAACGAAAAGTGCCGCACGTTTGGATTCGAACCTCGGCCAGTCATGGAAATGACAACGATGGAATCGATCATGAACATGGTTGGTAAAGGCATTGGCGCCACCATTTTGCCGAAAGGCTATCTCGATGATATTGGAAATAAATCCATTCAGACGATTCCGATTCAAATGCCGGATTTGACGACGGAAATCAGCATCGTTTACCGTAAAAACAAGCATATGTGCGCTGCAAGCCGGGTGTTTATTGAACTGCTGATTTCCTCGGTCAAAAACGAAACCGCTGATGCGCCGCCGCGTTAAAAGAAAGATCCTCTGCATGTCTGCAGAGGATCTCTGTTTAGACTTCGTGTGAATCATAGCGTTTTCCGTTAATATACAGATTCGAAAAAACAGGGTCTTTCACATGTTTCAGTTCCATCGGAATATCGACGCCGTCGATCTCGGAATCAGTCACTTTCAGACCGGTGACTGGAGAATGATCGTACGCCAGCACCCTGATCCCGTATTGTCCGCCCATGCTTTTCAGCTGCTCAACATCAATGTTGCGGACGACGGGCTTGAAATCTCCGGCGTCCCCTTCTTCATATTCCATATCGATGGCGATCACTTCGCGCTTCAAGCTTTTGACCGTATTTTTGTGAAAGTAGATGTTTTCAAGAACACCGCCGCGCACCGAATTCGTTTTAATGCGGAGGGCTCTGTCCAAGTTCGGGCTGTCCATGAGGTTTCCCTCGGCGATGACATTCTTCACGCCGCCGGAAATTTCGCTTCCGATCGTGACCCCTCCATGCCCGTCTTTCATTTCGTTATGTTCAATGACAATGTTCTCCGATGGCATGTTGATCCTTCGGCCGTCGGCGTTTCTTCCCGATTTGACGGCGATGCAGTCATCTCCATTATCAAAATGGCAGCCCTTGATCACCACGTTTTTGCACGATTCCGGGTTGACTCCGTCGGTATTCGGACCGTGTCCGATGACCTTGATTCCGTCCACTGTCACATTCTCGCAAAGCACGGGATGAACTTGCCACATCGGCGAATTCAGCACGGTGACACCTTGAATCAAAATATCTTTGCAGCGATACGGCTGAATGAAGTTCGGCCGCAAATAATGCCCTTTTCCAAACTGCCGCTCAGTGACCGGGACACCGCGCTCAGCCATTTCAAACAAAGCATTTCGGTCTTTTTCCTGTGAAGACTGGCCGTTCGTTCCCCTTTTCCACGGCCACCAATGTTCGTCATCACCTTGGCCGTCAAGCGTGCCCTTTCCGGTTATTGCAATATTTTCGGCTTCGTAAGCATAGATGAGCGGTGAATAATTATAGAGCTCGACGCCTTCGAACCTCGTCAGCACAACGGGGAGATAATCTTCCGGGTTCTGACTGAATTTGATCACCGCTCCTTGTGCAAGATGAAGCTCCACATTGCTTTTCAGTCTGAGTGCACCGGAAAGAAACACGCCTTCAGGAACTGCTACTCTTCCACCGCCTGCTTTGTGGGCTTGATCAATCGCCTTCTGTATCGCTCCCGTCGCATCCTTTTTTCCGTTTCCGTCAGCCCCAAACGCTGTAACATCAAATGATCGATCAGGAAATACCGGAACCTTCAGCGTCTTTAGAATCTCGTCTTTTATTTTCTGCAGACTCACGTTACCGCCTCCTTTACAATGTAACGCCTGTTTTAAATATCGCAAGCTCCCTGAAATCGTTTATCTCATTGTTCAGCTGCCTGCCGCCCGCGACTTCGATCAAATATGCTGTCAACTCTTTCAAAACGTCATCTTCTGACCGGTTTTCGAGCACCCTTCCCGCATTAAAATCGATCCAGTGGCGCTTCGCCTCATAAATCGCTGTATTTGTCGAAATTTTCATCGTCGGCACAAAGGTGCCAAAAGGCGTGCCCCGCCCTGTCGTAAATAAAACGATTTGACACCCTGCAGCGGCCAGTGCGGATGAAGCAACAAGGTCATTTCCCGGAGCGCTCAGCAGGTTCAACCCGTTCTTTTTCAAAACGTCCCCGTATTCCAGAACATCCGTCACCTTTGAAGTGCCGGCTTTTTGTGTACAGCCGAGCGACTTATCCTCCAATGTCGTAATGCCGCCTGCTTTGTTGCCCGGAGACGGGTTTTCATAGACGGGCTGCCTGTGATCGATAAAGTACTGTTTAAAATCGTTGATTAAGCGGACGATTTTATGAAACACTTCCTCATTTTCAGCCCGCTCCATCAAAAGCGTTTCCGCTCCAAACATTTCAGGCACTTCTGTCAAAACCGCCGTTCCCCCTTGGGCGATCAGAAAATCGGAGAGCCGGCCGAGCAGCGGATTTGCGGTAATGCCGGAAAATCCATCAGATCCGCCGCACTTCAAACCGATCTTCAGTTCAGAAAGCGGGACATCTTCACGCCGGTCACCTTTTGCATGCTCATAAATTTCTTTTAACAGTTTGACGCCTTCCGTGACTTCGTCTGATACTTCTTGAGAAAGCAGGAACTTGACCCGGCTGTGATCATAATCGCCGAGCGCTTCGCGGAATTCATGGATGCTGTTGTTTTCACAGCCAAGTCCCAGCACAAGGACACCGCCTGCATTCGGGTGTTTGACGGCATTCGCCAAAATCGTTCTCGTGTTGATATGATCATCGCCAAGCTGTGAACAGCCGTACTGATGCTTTAATACGTGAACGCTTTCAAAAGGGACGATAGAGCCGACCTCAGCTTTAAATTCTTTGATGATCAGCTCTGCAATGCCATTTACACAGCCGACAGTCGGTACGATCCATAGCTCGTTTCTGATTCCCGTTTTTCCGTCTTTTCGTTTAAAGCCTTTAAATGTGAGCGGTTCTTTTTGATAGCGGTTTTCCGTAAATTTCGGCTTGTAGCTGTATTCTTCGACACCGCCCAAATTCGTTTTCGCATTTTTTGTATGCACCCACTCCCCCGTCTGAATCATGTCAGTGGCGTGCCCGATCGGAAAGCCGTATTTGATGACGTCTTCATTTTCAGCGATGTCTTTTAAAGCAAACTTATGGCCTTTCAAAATCGTTTCCTTGATCACGATGGTCCGTTCTCCTGCAGTGACCGTTTCACCGGTTTGCAATTCTCTTAACGCAATGCCGACATTATCTTGAGGATTGATCATCAAGCAGTCTTTCATCACATGTCCCCCAGCTCAGCCATTTGGCTGTTCATCATTTTTTTCAGCGCCTTCCTCATTCCCGTTTGTTTCATGTCCCTTAAATATTCAGCCGTCTTGTCCGTCAACCCGGAAACGTCGTTCAGGTTTTGCCCCCATACTTTTTCAAACCCGAGAACATGGAACGCGATGTTTGAAACGTCTGTCTCTTCTGTCCAGAGCCGTTTGAGAAAAGCCAGCACCTCATCGTCGTCAGACAGCGGAATGGCCTCATCTTCCCGTTTTCCTTGGTAAAAATAAATTAAAGCGCTTAAAGCAAATACGGTTCGAGCCGGAAGTTTGCCAGTTCGTTCCGCATATTCCATTAAGACGGGCAAATTTCTGACTTTGAATTTTGCAAAGGAATTTAAGGAAATATCGATCAGCTTGTGACGGATAAACGGGTTTTTAAAGCGGTCGAGAATCTCTTCCACATAGGCGTCAAGCTCACTGCCGGGCATATCGATCGTCTCGAGCACTTCACGCTGAATCAGCTCTTTCACAAATGATCCGATAAGTTCGTCTTCAGCCGCTTCACGAACCGTCTCAAGGCCTGCCAAATAAGCGATCGGCGTCATCGCGGTATGGGCGCCGTTTAAGATTCTCACTTTTCTCACCCGGTACGGCGTCACATCTTTGACAAACTCGACATTCAGACCGGCCTCATGAAGCGGAAGCTCGTCTGGAAGCCATTTCGGCCCTTCAATCACGAACAAATGATACGGCTCCGCCGTCACCATCAGAGAATCGCGATAGCCGGCCGCGTCTTCAAGCCGGTGTGCATTTTCTTGCGGGAATCCCGGTACGATCCTGTCTACAAGCGTATTGCAAAACACATTTGACTCCTCAAGCCAATCGATGAACCCCTGTTCAAGCGCCCATTCGTTCGTATAGCGCAGCACAATGTCTTTCAGTTTTTTCCCGTTATCTTCAAGCAGCTCACACGGGAGGATCACCAGGCCTTTTTCCCTGCTTCCCTGAAAAGTCAGGTAGCGTCTGTATAACAGCGCAGTCAGCTTCCCCGGATAGCTCTTCTGCGGACGGTCGGACAGCCGGTCTTCCTCGATATATATGATGCCGGCCTCTGTCGTATTTGAAAAGACAAAGCGCAAATCCGGCAGATCGGCCAGCTTCATAAATTCATCATAGTGTTCATAGCTGCTGACGACTCTGCTGATTGTTGTAATGACAGCAGAATCGCGAACCTCCCGTCCTTCCCGGAAGCCTTCAAGATAAAGCGTGTAAAGCCCATCCTGTTCTTGAAAGGCCGTTACTGAGCCGCGGCGCGGAGGCACAACGACGGCGCTGCCGTTAAAATCGGTTTCTTCATTCAATCTATGAATCTGCCAGTCAATAAACCCCCTCATAAAGTTACCTTCCCCGATTTGCAAAATCCGTTCGGGACGGCTCGGCTTAGACCTTATCCGTTTGGACAGCCTCTCCATTTCAATTCCCTCCTCATTTTTGCACACGTTCACATTTTACAGCGCATCAAAAATGATGCTATAGATGCTTAACTGAATTGCGAATGATCAGCTCCGTGCCGATGAGCGTCTGCCTGCCTTCTGCCTGCGGATTTTCGATCAGTGACAACAGGCTTTCCGCACCAAGCATGCTGATTTTTTCCGTCGGTTTTTTTACCGTCGTTAATGACGGTGTCGTATACGCCGAAAATCCGCTATCGTCAAAGCCGATGATCGACATATCGTCAGGACAGCGTTTCCCGTTTGCATAAAGGGCGTTCATCGCGCCGATCGCCATATCATCATTGGCGCAAAACAGGGCTGTCGGAGGGTTCTTCAGCTTCAGCAGCGTTTCAGCCGCACGAAAGCCGCTTTGCATCGTATAATCACCTTGAACGAGGTATTCGCCGGGCATGTCAAGATTTGAGTCGCGAAGCGCTCGAAGAAAGCCTCCTTTTCTTTCTTGAGACGATTTAAAACTTTCTTTCCCCTGCACCATGGCGATCCGTCTGTGGCCGTTTTTGATCAAGTATGAAGCAGCGAGGAAAGCGCCCTCGTGTTCATTCGCCAAAATATTGACGACGGAGTGCCCTTCGATTTTTCTGTTCAGCACGACGACCGGAATATTCTGTTTGAGCACATGCTCAATAAAAGCCTGATCCTGTTCGCTTTGGCTGATTAAAATCATGCCGTCATAGCGGTTGCGGTGAATGGATGACAAATCATGATAATCGTCAATCCCCCTGACAACCATATTATAGTTTTCATCGATCACCTTGTTGACGCCGCGCAGGATGTCTGCAAAGAAACTTGAAGACGTCCCGTCTGTCAGGCTTGTTAAAAACAGACCGATCGTAAAAGACTTTTGCGTAACAAGGCTTTTCGCATTAAAATTCGGTTTATAATTCATTTCGGCTGCGATGTCGAGTATTTTCTTTTTCGTGTTCTCTTTTATCAGCGGACTATTGTTCAGCGCTCTGGATACTGTGGTGTGCGATACATTCGCCAGCCTGGCGATATCTTTAATCGTTACTGACATTGTTTTTTTACCCGCCTTTTCTTGCTGTTGTTACCATCAGTTTACCATATCAAAAGCGCTTTTTAGAAAATGAAATTCCGCTATGGTCTCGCTTCGATTTCCGCGATCATTTCGGCATGCTTCTGATCTGTCAGACGATACAGGTAGCCGAGAACGAGAATGGCCGCCGTCAGCGCCGCTGCAGGATACAAAAGGAGTATCGCTTTAATGCCGAGCAGCGTCCCCGCTTTTTGGGCCGCATTCGGCACATAGCCGATAATGCTGAGACCGATCCCCGACAGGAAGCCGGAGAGCGACTGAGCCAGCTTTCTCGAAAAGTTAAACAGCGAGTATACCGTTCCTTCTTTCCGTTCCCCTGTTCTCCACTCGCCATAATCGATCGCGTCTGATACAAATGCCCAGGTGATACCGTTCGGAATGCTGATGCCGATAAAGGCGATGCTGGCGAGAATCGTAAAAACAAAGACATTGCCCGGTACGAAAAAATTGATCAGATCCGCACAGACGGAAACCGCGAGCCCCAAAATAGCGGTATGCTTTTTCCCGAACAGCTTCACGAGCTTCGGCAGCATGATGACGCCGATAAAGGATGAGCCGATGATGATAAAGTTCATGTAGGCCATCAGTTCGGCGTTGCCGAGGTTATACTGTGCGAAATAAATCAGCATCGCAGATTTAAGGTTATAGGCTGAAATCGTAAAAATGGTCATGAATATAAGCGTAAGGAGCGGTTTATTCGTAAAAAACGTCTTTGATATTGCTTTGAATGTCACTTTTTCCTGTTTGTACTTCTCATCTTTTACGACAATCCGTTCCTGGCAGTTTCTATAGCAAATGTAGAAAAACAACACACCGAGAAAAGACATCAGCCCCATGACGACCGGATAGGCAACCGCAGGGTTGTCAAACCTGACGATCATCGGAATGACAACAATGCTCGTCACAAACAGGGCGCCCAGCGAGCCGGCCTGTCGAAAGGAAGCAAGCGAAGTCCGCTCCACCGAATTTTGCGTCATGGCCGCCCCGAGCGAGCCGTAAGGGATGTTGACAAAGGAATAGCCGAGGCCCCAAAGCATGTATGACGCATAAGCGTATATGAGTTTGCCCGTCGGTGACAGATTCGGCGAGATGAAGGTCAATATCGTCAAAATCGCGAGCACAAAGCTTCCGTATAGCAAATACGGCCTGAATTTGCCTTTCGGCCCGATATTCTTCCTGTAGTCGATCGATGTTCCCACAATCGGATCGACAAAAGCGGCAAAAAGTTTGCTCACAAGAAAAATGCCTCCGGCCGCTGCCGCCGGAATACCGGCAACATCCGTAAAAAACTTCAAAAGATAGAGCTGTCCAAGGTCAAACATAAATCCGTTCCCAAAATCTCCAAAACCGTAAGAAACCTTTTCTTTTAAACTTAATTTCTCTTGAGTGACGGTGACTGTTTCGGTTTGTTTGTTCGTCGATATTTCCATGAAAAAGCAGCTCCTCTGCTAGCCATTTTGTGACTCTATGCTTTCAAACGATCTTTCACTTCAAACTGGAAATAGTGTTTTGCATTTTCGTAGCAGATCCCTTTGACGATCCGTCCCAGAAGCTCGATATCATCCGGCGCTTCTCCTTTTTCACCCCATGTGCCGATGACATCGCAGAGCAGGCGCCTGAAATATTCATGTCTTGTGTAGGAAAGAAAGCTGCGCGAATCAGTCAGCATACCGATAAAACGGCTCAATAGTCCGATGTTGGCGAGCGATTTCATTTGTTCGAGCATGCCGTCTTTCGTATCGTTGAACCACCAGGCGGTGCCATGCTGGATTTTCCCCGGTATCCGGCCGTCCTGGAAGCTTCCGCAAAGGCTTGAAATCACGACGTTGTCTCGCGGATTTAAAGAATACAAGATCGTTTTTGGCAGCGCGTCTTTTCGGTCAAGAGAATCGAGAAAGCTGCACAAAGGCTTTGCGATGTCCTGATCATTAATCGCATCATATCCCGTATCAGGCCCGAGCTTCCGGTACATTTTGCTGCTGTTGTTTCGGAGGGCGTTAATATGAAGCTGCATCGCCCAGCCCTTCTCCGCATAGCATGTTCCCAAATAGTGCAGGGTAAAGGATTTAAATTTGCACTCTTCCTCAGGCGAGGCGGCTTCTCCGTTCATCACCTTTGCAAAAATCGGACGCACTTCGCTTTCATCTGTTTCCGTGTACATCATTTGATTGATGGCATGATCCGATATCCGTCCGCCTAGTTCATGGAAAAAGTCAATTCTGTTTTTAAGCGCTTTCAAAAAATCGTCATAATTTCCTATCTTCATAGCGCTTGCTGCTTCAAGCTTGCTCACCCAGGCGGCAAAGCCTTCTTGATTGATTTCCAGCGCCTTGTCTGGCCTAAATCCGGGTAAAACGCTTACATTAAAGTCTTCATCTTTCAGCTTCATATGATATTCAAGACTGTCTGCCGGATCATCTGTCGTGACAACCGTTTCAACGTTTGATTTTTCAATCAAGTCTCTGGCGCCGAACCCTTCTCCGGTCAGCTGTTTGTTCACCCGCTCCCAAATATGCGGCGCGCTCTTTTCATCAAGCCGTTCATCGATGCCGAAAAACCTTCTCAGTTCCAAATGGGTCCAATGATAAAGCGGATTTCCGATCGTCATCGGAACCGTTCTTGCCCAGGCGCTGAATTTCTCTTCGTCTGACGCATCTCCTGTAATAAACTCTTCGGATATTCCATTGGCCCGCATTGCTCTCCACTTGTAATGATCCCCGTACAGCCATACTTCGGTCAGGTTTTTAAACGTTTTGTTTTCGTAAATTTCCTTTGGGTTCAAGTGGCAGTGGTAGTCGATGATCGGCATCCCTTTAGCATACTGGTGGTACAACACTTTCGACGTTTCATTCGTTAAAAGAAAATCGTCATTCAAAAACGGCTTCATAAAATCCCCACCTTTCTTTATTTAAATGTTAACGTTAACATTTTTTTGCAATACAATGTGAACGTTAACATTTAATCTTATTTTATACGAACCTCGCCTTCTTTTCCATTATTTTCTCAATATAAAAGAAGCCTAAAGGCAATAACCTTTGGCTTCTTCTTTTTCATACCGCTTATTTGGCGGCTTTAGGGTTTTTCTTAAATTCCATCGTAATTTCCGTCCCGCGGCCTGTCCGGCTGTCAACGGCGATGCAGCCGTCGTGAAGGTGGACAAGTTCCAAAGAAATCGCAAGGCCGAGACCGCTTCCTTCTGTCGCATCTTTTGTATGCGTTCCTCTATAGTAGCGGTTAAATAAATTTGAGACGGTTTCCGAGTCCATGCCTCTTCCGTTGTCTTGAATTTTAAGAATAATATATTGCTTGGTTTCTTCAAGGGTCACCTTGATGTCAGTGCCTTTTTTGTTATGCTTGACGGCGTTGGCAAGGAGGTTTTCCAGGACTCTTCTGAACCAGCCTCTGTCTATCGCAAACTCGGTATCTTCTTGCGTATATTCAAAAGAAACGTTGTACCCTTCCGAAAACGAATGGCGCTTAAACTCTTCAACGAAGCTTTTTAAAAACGGCACAAGCCTCACTGTCTGGCGTTTAATCGGCAAGGCGTCGTTTTTCAGCCTGTACGTCAAGTTCAGGTCTTCGATGAGCTGTGACATGTAGTCCGATTTTTCTTTCATTGCCTGGCCGATTTCACGGATTTCTTCTTTTGACCACTCATAGTTTGGAGACTCCAGCATCATGCTGTAGCCGTAAATCGTGCTGAGCGGCGTTTTTAAATCATGGGAGAGCCCCGCGATCCATTCCTCCCGAGTCGTTTGGATTTTCTTGCGGCTTTGTTCGTCTTTTTTCAGCGTTTCCGTCAGCTGCTCCATCGATTCAAACACTTCTGTGAACAACCGGTACGGCTGTTTTCGCTTCCCTTTTTTGTTCCGGCTTTGCGGGCGGCCTTTCCGATTTCTCGGCTCTTCAAATCGCCCTTTTGAAAGGTTGACGATCCATTTAATCGTATGGATGATCGGCATGCCGAATCTGAAAGAATACCAAATCGTCATGGAAGACATCAATACGATCAGAACGCCGATCACGAGCAGAACGATTTTTAAAGCGAGCCCGATCATCGTCCTGTTGAACTCATGATCCGGATTATAAATCGGGTTCGGGGTAGCGGCGATCAGCCATTCTGTCGCGCTTAAACGCCTGTATGAAAACTCGTGCTCGTAGTTCCATGGCTTTGATCCGTATTTTAAAAGTTCCAGCTCAGTGATGCCCTGGCTGTAATCTATGTCCTGATAGAGCGAGTTCAACATTTTCCCTTTTTCGCTGAACAGATAAACCGATCCTTTGTTTTTCTTAATGAAATCAAGCGTGCTTTTTTTATAGGAAGAAAGGTCCGCCATATCCTTCTCTTCCTTTTCCAAATAGGACAGGATCGTATCGCTTTTCGACTCCCATCCGAATAGAATCACGTAGTCTTCACCATTGAAATTGGCAGACCAGAAGTTGACTTGATATTTTTTGATTCTTTTTTTGTCAAAGACTGATACGAGGTCTTCCCTGTGGTACTCCCTCTGAATTTCCGAAGGAAGGCGGTAGGAATAAACGGTTTTCTCCTTACCGTCTAATATTTGAAGCCAGCCTCCCTGTTTGTCGATAGCCGATTTCAAGATATCTTCAATCTGCCAATTATTATTGTCATCCACACTGACCCAGCTTTCAAACGTGTCTGATGTGGCTTTTGCCAAGCCTGTATCCGCTTCGCTCTCGCTTAACCGGAGAGCGAAAAAGATGAAGGATAACAGCAGAGTGGCGAGGACAAGACCGAGAATCAGGAAAATCTGGCTGACAAAATGGAGAACGAGCTTTCCTCTCAGCTTCATCCTTCGCTCTCTTTTCTTGCAGGATTGGGAACGAACTTATAGCCAAGACCGCGAATCGTGACGATATATTCGGGGCTGCTCGGGTCTTTTTCGATTTTCTCCCTCAGTTTTCTGATATGTACCATAACGGTGTTGCTGTCTCCGTAAGATGGAACGCCCCACACTTTTTCATAAATTTGGTCCTTGGAAAGCACTCTGTTCGGATGATCGCAAAAATATTGCAGAAGCTGGAGAAGCTGTGCGGAGCAGCTGACCGTTTCTCCGTCCACGATCAGCTCCGCAAAATCGGGATGAAATGTAAACCGTTCATATTCGTAGGCTGAAGATACCGAAGCAGCTGCGACTTCTTTATGTATATACGTTCTTTTTAAATGCGCTTTAATCCTGGCAATTAACTCCAGAGGATTAAAAGGTTTTGTAATATAATCATCGGCTCCGTAGGCAAAACCTGACAGTTTATCGAGGTCCGATGTCTTCGCCGTTAAAAAGAAGATCGGGGCGTTGGTGTGCCGCCTGATTTCAGGGGATACATCAAATCCTGTCTGTCCCGGCATCATGACATCGAGAAGTATTAAGTGCACGGTATCCTTTTTCACGATGTCGAGCGCTTCTTCTGCGCTGCTCGCGGTCAGCACTTCTGAAAATCCTTCCTTCGTGAGGACGCGCTTGACCATTTGAACAATGGCGTCTTCGTCATCCACAATCAAAATTGTCGCATTTTCCAAAATCCTTCTTTCCTTTCTGTCTATATCATGTTTTGATATCCTCATCTTACCATCTATTATATCTTTATCGGCACCCGTTTTCTGATTTTAAAGTAAAAATAAACTTTTTTAGAAATGATTTTTTACTTTACGAAATCATGGAATAAAAAAACAGACATCGTCTGATGTCTGTCAGCCGGTTGCCAGCCTCTGATCCTCTTCTTTTTTCAATAGATCATAAGTCAGGCACACCGGTTTTCCTGTGCGCGGGTCTAAAATAATTTCCGCATCAATCTGAAACACTTTTTTCAATACCTCTGATGTCATGACTTCATGTGGAGCGCCCTCTTTGACAATTGCACCGGAGTTCAGCGCCACCATGTGATGGGCAAAGCGGGCGGCATGGTTGAGGTCGTGAATGACCATCAAAATCGTTCGGCCTTCTTCTTTGTTGAGCTTTTCCAGCAGTTGCAGAATTTCAAGCTGGTGCGCCAAGTCCAAATAGGTTGTCGGTTCGTCGAGCAGCAAGAGCTCCGTTTCCTGGGCAAGAGCCATCGCAATCCAGACGCGCTGGCGCTGTCCCCCGGAAAGGGCTTCGATCGGCCGGTCATAAAAAGGCAGCATTCCTGTCACTTCGAGAGACCATTCAACCATGCGGCGGTCATCGGCCGAGAGCCTGCCCATTCCCTTTTGATGAGGAAAACGGCCGTAAGAAACGAGCTCATATACGGTCAGACCGCCTGGCGCCTCAGGGGTCTGCGGAAGAATCGCCATCTGTTTGGCTATATCTTTCGTCGACATTTGGTGGATCGCTTTGCCGTTTAAATAAACGGCGCCCGTTCTAGAACGCTGTATGCGTGCCATCGTTTTTAATATGGTTGACTTGCCGCACCCGTTCGGACCGATCATGGTCGTTACTTTTCCTTTTGGTATGTGGAGGTTTAAGCTTTCGACTATCATCTGTTCTCCGTAGCCGATCCCCAGGTTGTTTGTTGAAAGAGACACCTTGCACCCTTCCCTTCTTTAATTTGTTTTCATGAGCAAATAGATAAAGTACGGCGCGCCTAAAGCGGCAATGACTAACCCTACGGGAATTTCCGAAGGCGCCAGTATCATCCTTCCGATTAAATCCGCCAGCAAAAAGAGCAATGCTCCGGTCAACGCGGAAGCCGGGATTAAAAGCTGATGCTTCGGCCCGACAAGCCTTCTGGCAATATGCGGAGCCACAAGACCGAGAAACGTAATATTCCCTCCAGCCGCTACACACGCGCCGCTCAGCGCGGCTGCCGACAGAAGCAGTATGCGCCGCTCCTTTTCAACTGCCGTACCAAGCCCTGTTGCGAGCTGATCACCGAGATTCAGCACGTTTAAATAGCGCGCTTTGTAGAGAATAAAAGGAAGCAGCACGACAATCCAGGGCAGCACGGCCGAGACAAAGCTCCAGTTTGAACTCCATATATTTCCTGACAGCCAAACAGCCGCCTGCATAAAGTCATTCGGGTCCATTTTCAGCTGCAGCATTAAGATGGCCGCCGAAAACGCCGCATTCACTCCGATGCCGACCAGAACGAGGCGAATGGGATTCAAGCCTTTTTTCCACGCCAGCAAATAGATGGAAACGACTGCAAAGCAGGCTCCCAAAAATGCAAAAATCGGCAGGGAAAAAACGAATCCTTTTTGCAGATTTCCAACATCCCCCTGAAAATAAAAGATGAACAGCACAACGGCAAAACCTGCTCCCGTATTGATGCCCAATATCCCCGGATCGGCCAGGTCATTCCGCGATATCCCCTGCCAGACGGCTCCGGAGACAGCAACTCCCGCACCGATCAGCATGGCGAGGACCATGCGCGGCAAACGGAATTCAAATAATACAAGTTCATCCTGCGGCGTTCCGAAACCGAACAGTGTTTTCAATGTATCAAGCGGGGCGATGCGGATTTCTCCCATGTTCATGCTTAGTAAAAACACGGCGACCGTCAGCACGGCCATGACGAGCATCACCGCAGCCGCCCGTCTGCTGTTTTTCTTGAGCATTACAGTCCACTCCTTTCCCTGCGGGCCAGATAGAGAAAGAATGGTACGCCGACAAGCGCCGTGACTGCTCCGACAGGTGTTTCGAACGGCGGATTGACCAGCCTTGCCGCAATATCCGCATAGATCAGCAGGACGGCGCCAAGCACCGCTGAGCATGGAATGATCCAGCGGTAATCAACCCCGACCAGAAAGCGGGTAATATGCGGAATGATCAATCCGATAAAACCGATTGCCCCGGCAACGGACACAGCGGCACCCGTCAGCAGAACAACCGACACGATTCCGATCGCTTTCACCGTCTTCGTATATTGCCCGAGCCCTTTCGCCAGCTCCTCTCCCAAGCTTAGAACCGTAATGGAACGGGCGATGACAAAAACGACGGCCAAACCGAGCGCTGCCGCCGGAACCAACAACTGAATGCTGAGCCATTTCGTGCCAGCGACACCTCCGGCATACCAAAAACTGACGTCGCGCGCCACATCAAAATGGATCGCAATGCTCGTAGAAAGAGCGCTCAGAAATGTGCCGACAGCCGTACCGGCCAAAGCCAGCTTTACAGGCGTAAGACCGCCTTTTGAAAACATTCCGATCGCAAAAACGAGTCCCGCTCCAAGACCCGCGCCGGCAAACGACCAGATCATCAGCCCGACCGATGAGGTTCCCGGAAAAAAAGCAAACGCGACAGCAATTGCGAAAGCTGACCCGTGCGTGACGCTCATAATTTCCGGCGATGCGAGAGGGTTTCTCGTCATCCCCTGCATCACGGCTCCGGAAACCGCCAAGCAGGCGCCCACAAGAGCCGCACTTACCGTCCTTGGCAGTCTGAGTTCCTGAATAATTTGATGGGCCGTATTTTTCGCATCAAAATGAAAAATGGCGTCCCAAACCGTTCCAAGCTTTATATCAGCCGCACCGAGCGCAATCGATAATGCGGCGCCAAACAGCAGCAGCATGATTCCGCCGGCCAGGACAAAAACAGCTCCGAGCGGACGGCTGATCGGTTTCTGTTCTTCATCAGGGCCATCCGCGCTGTTGATACGATGTATGTTTTTGCAAGAGCTCACTCGATGCCATTCCTTTCGATCTTTTTAACCGATAACGATTATCATTTTCATTTTATAGTATAACAGGCCTAAGCGGAAATTTTAATCAAAAATTTCGGCGGGAATCAAAAAGCCAGCCGATCTTCTGCTAAAAGACCCGGCTGGCAAAGAACTTTATCACACTTGATTATTTTTGAACTTTTTGTAGACGAACGGGTAGATCGCAAGACCGACGAAAAACAGCCCGATTCCCAAGATAAAGGTGGTTAAGTCAGACGTACCTGAAACGATGACCCATAAAGAATACACCAGAGCAGCCAAAGCGATGATGCCGTCCCCTGTTCTTGAACCTTTCAGTTCACCGTATGTCTCCCCTTTGAGGATGAGCTTCAAGCTGAAAACAGCCGCTACAAGATAAGGCACAAGGTAAGCGAGCGTCGCCGACGTTGTTAAAAACGTAAAGGCCTCGCTGATCGTTCCCGAAACCGTTGAGAAAATAAAGATCTGCGACATCACGTTTGTGACGATCAATGAATTAACCGGGCTTCCCTTTTTGTTCGTTTTCGCAAAGAAAGCAGGAAAATCACCGGCCTTTGCCGCCTGATACGGAACCTCTGCGCCGATTAAAATCCAGCCGAGCATCGATCCAAACAAAGAAACGATTGCCAAGACCGCCATAATTACGCTGCCAAAGCTGCCGATGATCACGTGCAGCACATCAACGAACGGTTTATCCGAGGCCTGGAGCTGATCGTGCGGGATGACGCCCATCGTTATTAAAGTGATGACCATATAAATGCCGAGCGCAATTAACAATCCGGTAATCGTCGCGCGTTTGACATCGCGCTGGGATGATGCGCGCCCTGATAAGATTACCGCAGACTCGATGCCGACAAACGCCCACAGCGTTGAAATCGCCGCATTGTGAACCTGTCCGCCCAGCCCAATACTTTTGCCTTCTGATTCGATTGGAAAATAAAATGATTCGAATAAAGCCGTCTGAAAAACGAACAAACCTGCAACAATAAACAGGACAAACCCAAGCACTTTTGAAAAAGTTGCTAAAAAGTTCAGTTTGCCCGCTCCATTTATGCTGGAGACTAAGATGAAATGCGTCCCCCATAACAAGATTGTACATACGATAAATGTCAAGAGCTGGCCGAGTGTAACGGGGTGGCCGCCGAGTTCAATCAGCTCGCGTCCGTCAGTTAAGATCGGCAGGAAAGTCGTCAAATAGCCTGCAAGGCTTGTAATGATGGCCACGTTGCTGATCCAGCTTGCCACCCAATACCCCCATACCATTGTAAAACCTGCCGCATTCCCTTTTTTAGGGTCTGAGAATAAAGCTCTTGCATAGCTTTGCGGACCTGCTTTAAGATCCGGGCGGCGAATGGATAAATGACCGAATACAAGGGCGATCATCAGCACCCCCGCACCCGTCACCAGCCATGCCGCCGTTACGCCGAACGGGCTTGCCGTCTGGGCGAGTGTGCTGGGGAGCATAAAAATCCCTGAGCCGACCATATTGCCGACAACAAAAGCGGTAAGAAGCCAGAAGCCCCATTTTTTTGTCTGTTCCATAAGATATAACCTCCGAGCATTTTATAAAAAATATGCCGGACCAGACCGTGAGATCATTCAAAATAAAAAAAGCATGAACAAAAGTCCATGCTTTGGTTAAACATACACTCTTGATCTCCGGATAGCCCTCCGCGGGAAAACCCGCGGCAGTCCTGCACTTATTCAATGCAGACCCAGCATAAAGAATGAATGGCTTCCTTATGCTTCGGCGCTGATGCCTTTTGCATATGATCATCGGCCCCATCAGCCTCACACATGCGACTCATCATCCGCGCAACCTCTACCTCACTAAGAGTTAAGAGTGAGGATTTATCACATATTCTGAAAAGAGGTTACCAGAGAAATTTTAATCTGTCAAAGGGAAGTGATGGAAAAACGGACAGCCGCGCCAAAAGGCCGCCTGTTTCGGCAGCCTTCTGCAGAATGGAAGACGGCGCTTCCATCTGTCATTTATCGGTTGTTTTTCTTTTTGTTGACCGCCTCTTGCAAAGGGTCTCCTTTCAGCGCTTGTCCTGCATCTTCAAGCGCCCCCCGAACGGCGTTTTGGTCCTTTTCCTTATTTCCTCTATCTTTATTGAAGAAAATACCCAAATGAATCACCTCTTTAAAAATGTGGTACAATTTTAATTTGGCTTATCACTTTAAAATTATGCAGAACCTTGAATGTGTTTTTTAACTGAAAACACCATATTCTAGATGTAAACATGCTGATTGCCTCAGGAAAATGCGTTTTTTGCCTGACAAGTTGCCACCATCTGTCTTGAAGGCCGCCAGAACTCTTGATATAGTTTTCATTAGGAAATTGTTATAGGTCTTAAAGGAGAAGCGATATGACAGGAAAAACACACATCATGGGAGGGGTCGCTTCTTGCACGGCTGCTGCTTATTTTTACGGATATGATCCAGTGTTCATGACAGCTTCGGGCGTTATCGGAGCATTGATTCCGGATATTTGCCATACAAAGAGCAAGATCGGCAGAAGGCTACCGATTTTATCAGCAGTGGTCAGTTCTGTCTTCGGGCACAGGACGTTTACACACAGCCTGCTCTTTTTGCTCATCACGGCATTTGCGGCACATTTATATTTTACAGATCAGAGCATATTTGTCGGATTAATGGCCGGAATGGCGAGCCATCTGCTCCTTGATGCCGGGACTGTAAACGGCATCAAACTTTTCTTTCCGTCCGCCATTAAGGTTCGGCTGCCCCTTTATATTAAAACCGGCGGGAAGGCGGAACAAGGCGTTCTGACTGTGCTCACCGTTGTTTCGTGCTATTTTATTGCGAACTTGATCGCCTGACGAAAGGGACGGTTTGACCGATTGCTGTATTATGCTTTGTTCAGTCGTTTTATCTTGGTGTTGTTTACCTGCGGGGATTATATGTGAGGAGCTATTTATATGAAAGAACAATTTTTTAAAAAGCAGTGGTTTTTATGCCTATCCATATTTTTTATGTGGATGAAAACGTACTTCATCTACAAGCTGGGCTTTAATTTACAAATCGACAACGCACTTCAGGAATTGATCCTGTTTATCAACCCGCTTAGCTTTCTCATCCCTGTACTCGGCATCAGCCTCTTTTTTCGCGAAAAAACGCAGCGCCTCTATTTAATCGGGGCTAATGTCGTCCTGACGGGCATCTTGATTGCAAACAGTATTTTCTATGGTTTCTACATCGATTTCATCACTGTTCCCGTCCTGTTCCAGGCAAAAAACCTCGGGGGGCTTGGGAGCAGTTTTCAGGAGCTGTTCAATCCGGTTTTCATCGCGCTTTTTCTGGATTTGGCTCTTTTAGTCTGGCTGGCAAAAACGCGCACAAGAACCGGCAAAAAGCTTTCCGCTAAAGCCGTTAAGATCTACTACGCGGCAGCCGCCGGCACGGTACTGTTTAATCTCGCCCTGTCGGAGCTGGATCAGCCGAAGTTTTTAAGCTACTCCTACGACAGGGAAGTGCTTGTAAAAAACATCGGCTTATATCAGTTTCATCTGTTGGACGGCATTTCACAGACTTTTAATTTGACACAAAAAGCGGTCGCTGATGAAAACAGCCTGGCAACGATCGAGAACTACACAAACGCTGACTACAGCAAACCGAACCAAGATATGTTCGGGATTGCCGAAGGACGAAACGTCATCTTTGTAACGCTTGAATCCACTCAGACATTTGTCATTAATGAAAAGGTGAACGGCCAGGAAATCACACCGTTCTTAAACAAATTCATTCAAAAAAGCTATTATTTCGACCATTTTTATCAGCAGACCGAACAGGGAAAAACGTCCGATTCGGAATTCATTGTCGCCAATTCGCTCTATCCGTCTCTGAGCGGTTCGGTGTTTTTTACGAAGAGCGAAAATGCGTACAATTCGATGTATAAAACACTGGCAAACCACGATTACAGAACATCGGTTTTCCACGCCAACCATAAAAAATTCTGGAACAGGGACGTCATGTACAAAGCCCTTGGCATCGACAGCTTTTATGACGTCTCCCATTTTCATGTGACACCTGAAAATTCAATGGGCTGGGGGCTGAAGGATAAGGAGTTTTTAACGCAATCGGCCGACTTGATGAAAGACTTGCCGCAGCCCTTTTACAGCAACCTGATCACATTGACGAACCACTTTCCGTTTCAAATTGATGATAAGGATAAGCTGATCGATGAATACGACTCGGACAGTGAGATTTTAAACCGGTATGTCACGACGGTACGCTATGAAGACGAATCATTGAAGCATTTCATTGCAAAATTGAAGAAAAACGGCCTTTACGACAATTCCGTGATCGTCTTCATGGGAGATCACTACGGCATATCAGAAGCGCACAACGATGCGCTGGCTCAATTTTTGGGCAAAGACGAAATCACCCCTTACGATACCGTTCAGCTGCAGCGTGTGCCGCTGATTATCCACATTCCGGGGGTAACGGATCAAGACCCGAAAACGATATCTGAAACAGGCGGCCAAATTGATGTCAAACCGACATTGCTCCATTTGCTCGGAATTGATACAAAAGGCATGATTCAATTCGGTAATGACCTGTTTTCGAAAGAAAGAATGCCTTTCGCTGTGTTAAGAAACGGCAGCTTTATAACAGATGATTATATCTACACGAAAAATACGTGCTACAGCAAAAAAACCGGGGACATGATCAACGACAGTGAGGACAAATGCGGTCCGCTCATAGAGAAGGCGAATCAAGAGCTTTCCCTTTCCGATAAGATTATTAACGGTGATTTGCTGAGATTTTATAAAAAATAATCCGTCCCCTTTAAGCCGGATTCCCCCGGCTTAAAGGGGCTGTTTAAATTGAGGGACAGCTGGGTATTATATACCGAATGTTAAAAATGAACTTGCGGTTTTGCAGTTCCTTCGTTACCCTAAATAAAAAGAGAAGTTATTTCGAGTACCGATTATTTCATAAAGTGTTATAAAAAATGATAAATAAGAAGGTTTTAATATGAGTGAAACACAGCATAAGACAAATCAATTGCCGATTGTTGCCGTCTTGATTATGGGGACTTTTATCGCCATTTTGAATCAGACGCTATTGACGACGGCTTTGCCTCCGATCATGAGGGACTTAAACATTACGCCGGGGCTTGCCCAATGGCTGACGACCGTTTTTATGCTCGTGAATGGGATCATGATTCCAGTTACGGCTTTTTTAATTGAAAAATTCACGACGAGAAAGCTGTTCATGGCGGCAATGTCTTTATTTACGGCTGGGACTCTGATCTGCGCCTTGTCATTCAGCTTTCCGGCGCTGATTGCAGGACGCGTCGTCCAGGCGGCCGGCGCGGGCATTATGATGCCATTGATGCAGACGGTGCTTTTATTGATTTTTCCAAAAGAAAAGCGTGGATCAGCGATGGGAATGGTCGGGCTTGTGATTGCCTTCGCTCCCGCTGTCGGACCGACCCTGTCAGGCTGGATCGTCGACCGCTACCCTTGGGAAGTATTGTTTTATCTGTTGCTTCCGTTTGCCGTTATCGACATGATTGCCGCACACTTTATTTTAAAAAATGTCACCGAACAGACGTCACCTAAGATGGATGTTACTTCCATCATCTTGTCTTCACTTGGCTTCGGCGGCATTTTGTACGCCTTCAGCAGCGCCGGTGTTGCGGGCTGGACGGGTGCGGACGTGCTGGCTGGCTTCGCGGTCGGCAGCGTTACGCTGTTTTGGTTCATTTGGAGGCAGCTCCATTTGGAAGAACCGATTTTGGAATTCAGGGTATTTAAATATCCGATGTTTACACTTGCGACGATTATCGGGATGGTAGTCTTTATGTCGATGATCGGAGCGGCGACGATCGTGCCGATGTATATGCAGGATATGCGCCATTTCACGGCGATGGAATCGGGAATGATGCTGTTTCCGGGAGCTGTCGTGATGGGGCTGATGTCTCCGATTACCGGAAGAATTTTTGACAAAATCGGCGCGCGGATCTTGAGCATCACCGGTTTGACGGCGATCTTCGTGACCACATTGCTCTTGACCCATCTGACAAAGACGACGCCTTTTGCGTATTTGTCTGTCGTCTATGCGATTCGGATGGTCGGCATGGGGATGGTGCTCATGCCTGTTACAACAGCCGGCTTGAACCAGCTCCCGCGCCATTTGATTCCTCACGGAACGGCCATGAACAATACGATGAGACAGATGTCCGGATCGATCGGGACGGCTGTTCTCATCACCATCATGACACAGCGTGCGCTGGCCGATCCTGCCGGTCCGTCTTCGGATACAGCGATGATTCACGGCGTCAATCTGGCGTTTATGACCGCGGCCGCATTGTCGGGAATCGGATTGGTTCTCTCATTCTTTATTAAGCAGCACCGCCGCGGACGGCTCGACGGCAGCAGAAGGAAACAAGCGAAAGGCCGCTTGGCCATTCATGAAAAATAATAAATCCCGGGTTTTTATGAACCCGGGATTTTCTTATGCTTATTCGAATCCGTGAACCATTGTGTCAGGATCGGGACCGACGCGCTCATCTTTGTTAAGAGCGTTGATTTTTTCGATATCTTCCGCTGTTAATTCAAAGTCAAATATGTCGGCATTTTCAATAATGCGGTGTTCTTTGATTGACTTCGGAATGGTAATGACTTCATTTTGCAAATCCCAGCGCAGGATGACTTGAGCGACGGATTTGTTGTATTTTTTAGCGATGTCAGTCAGCACTTGATCATCGAGGAGTTTTCCCTGCATGAGCGGGGACCATGCTTCCACCTGAATGCCCTGCTTTTTGCAGTAGTCCCTGAGCTCAGCCTGAGTCAGCCGCGGATGGAACTCAACCTGATTGACCATAGGTTTAATTTCCGCATCTTCCAATAAGCTTTCCAAATGGTGCACATTGAAGTTGCTGACGCCGATCGCTTTTACTCTACCGTCTTTGTACAGCTTTTCAAGCGCGCGCCACGTATCTTTATATTTGTCTTTTCCAGGCCAATGAATCAAATATAAATCAAGGTAGTCAAGGCCGAGTTTTCGAAGGGTTTCATCAAAAGCCGCCAATGTTTTTTCATATCCCTGATCGCTGTTCCAAACCTTTGACGTGATGAAAAGCTCTTCGCGGGGAACGCCTGCTTCTTTAATCCCTTTGCCGACGCCTTCTTCGTTTTGATAGATAGCGGCTGTGTCAATGCTCCGGTATCCGTTTTTAATGGCTGCTTTCACAGATTCTACAACTTGGCTGCCTTCTTCCACTTTGAAAACTCCAAGTCCGAACCATGGCATTTTCACACCGTTATGTAATGTCACAGTATCCTTTAAACTGCTTACCATTTTGAACGACCACCTTTCTTTTTTTCATGCTTTTAAACGCACCGCTGTTATTATCTCACACTGGGTGGATTTTACAAAACAACTTGCTCAACCGGCTTCATAAGCCAAAGCGAGCGCACCGGTGATTCCCTGATCGTCGCCGAGACCCGGCGGCACGATGTATCCTTCAAGATCAGGCAGGTCAACATATCCGTTCATATATTCGGCAAGCTTTTTGCGAATCAGCGGGAACAGCTGCTGCTGCTTCATGACACCGCCGCCCATGATGATTTTTTCAGGGCACAGGATCAAGATATATTGCATGAGAGCCTGCGCTAAGTAGTCGGCTTCAATCTCCCAAACTTCCTCGTTTTCAGCCAAATCATTGCCCTTTTTCCCCCAGCGCTTTTCAAGCGCCGGACCCGATGCCATTCCTTCAAGGCAGTCCTTGTGATACGGACAGATTCCTTCAAACGTATCGTGCGGATGCCGTCTAATGAGAAGGTGACCCATTTCAGGATGGAGCGTGCTCTGCACGAGCCGGCCGCCGACAATCGCTCCTGCTCCGATTCCTGTACCGACTGTAATATACAAGCAGCTTTCCAAGCCTTGCGCCGCTCCTTTTGTCAGTTCGCCAAGCGCGGCAGCGTTTACATCAGTCGTAAACGAAACCGGTATGCCGAGCCTTTTTTTCAACTCGGGAATAAACGGGTACCCCTTCCAGGCTAATTTCGGCGTATTGGTTATGTATCCGTAATCCTCTTTATCTTTTGCAACGGATATAGGTCCAAAAGAGCCCACTCCCATTGATGTGAGCTGATACTTGCTGAAGAAATCAGTCAGTTTTCCAATAGTCTCTTCAGGAGTCTCCGTCGGGAGCGTCAGCCTGTCAATGATTTCTCCCTTTTCTGTTCCAACTGCACAAACAAACTTTGTGCCTCCTGCTTCTATTGCACCGTAATGTTTCATCCTCTCGGCTCCTTTTCATCTGTTTGAATTGCTTTAATTGAATCATAAATCAGACGATGAAAGAAAGCAATCGCACTGAACAATGATTCACCAGAGCATGGGAGCTTTTGATGCTGACGGAAGAAAGCTTCCCGAAAATGTGACAGTTTTCAAACAGCTGCAGCAGTTGTTCTTTCGCTTAAAGAGGCTTCTGCCCGCTTAATTTCAACTGTGAAAAAGAGGATTTTTTCAGGCCCGCTCGAAGCTTTAATGAGGAGGGATATCATGAAGCATCCATTCCACACTTACCGTTCTTTATTTCCGATATTGTCTGGTCATGTTCACCTTGCCGCATGCTCCGGCAGCGCGTTGGCTCTGCCTGTTGCCAAAGCGGTTGATGAGTATCAGAACGGCCTTTTAACAGCCGGTGCAGACTGGAAAGCGCATCTCGACAAGATGGATGAAGCCAAGGAAAAATTTGCCCGGCTGATCGGTGCCGAAAAAGAAGAGATAGCCGTTTTGCCGTCAGTATCTGACGCAGTGGCGGCTGTCGCTGCTTCATTGCCGCAGCCACCACACCGAAGGCAGATCGCCTTCACGGATATCGATTTTCCTGCCGTCGGCCAAATTTGGCTTGCGCAAGACCGCTTCAAAGATCACCTCATCATCATTCAGAGCGAAGACGGGATGATTGACTTGGAACAATACGAAAAAGACGTTACCGATCAGACGCTCTTGACTTGTGTACCCCATGCCGGCTATCGGAACGGGTTTAAACAAGATGTAAAACAGATTGCCGAGATTGTTCATCAAAAAGGTTCGCTTTTATTTGTCGACGCCTATCAAACCGCCGGACACATTCCGATTCATGTCAAAGACATGGATATCGACATCCTTGCGGCGGGGACGCGCAAGTACATGCTCGGCATTCCCGGAACGGCTTTTTTGTATATGAAACGCGAACTTTGCGGACAATTTGAGCCGAAGACGGCCGGCTGGTTCGGCAGGAACAAACCATTTGCCTTAGATTCATGCTTTGCGGAAGGTGCGAAACGCTTCGAGTCGGGGACACCGTCATTTATCAGCATTTACGCGGCAGACGCGGCACTGAGGCTGCTGCTTGAAGCAGAGCCCGACAGGATCGAGCCCTACCTGCGGGAGCTCGCGGCATTCTCTTTGCAATACGGGGCGGAAAAAGGCCTGAAGATCATAGGCCCCGAGACCGTACATAACAGAACAAGCCTGATCTCGGTGTATGCCGAAGAGGCTGGCCGTATGGAAGCTCTCTTGCGTGAAAAGCATATCATCGTCTCAGCGCGAAACAACGTCATCAGAATAGCCCCGCATTTTTACAATACAAAGGAGGAAATCGGGTTTGTGATGGATGAGATGGCGGCGCTCTTTGGTTAACCCTGCTTCAAAATAGACAGAATACGATTTTTTCCTTAAACTATAAAAAACAATTTTCACCAAGGAATGAGACAAATTGGAGCTTTATATTGACGGAGAAATAGAAAAGCAGAGGAAGCCACCGTGCCGAAGCGTCTTGTTTGCTATTTTGGCTGTTTTGCTTGCGTCAGGCATTCCCATCGGATATATCGTGTATACGCATTTTTACTCGATGAATCATCTGCCGAAAGGAAATTGGATTCAGTCTTCCGCTTCGCCGAATCAAGCATACAACCTGAATTTGTATAGCGTGAATAAAGGCGGGGGAACGAACTCCCCTTCCGTCAGAGGGGAATTGACAACGGTTGCCACCGGTGAACGAAAAAACATCTATTGGGGATACGAAGAAGAACATGTCAAAATCGAATGGCAGGACAAATACCATGTGTCCATCAACAGCAACGTGCTGGATGTCAGAACTGATATATATGATGGAAGAAGAGAGTGACAGCGTCACTCTCAGCCTTTGGAAAAAATTTGTATGACCGCTCGTATAAGCCGCTGCATCTCCATGAAATGGACAACAAAACTGTGGTTTATTTACTGAAAAAACGTAATATACGTTCATTTACGTATTGAGGCTTTTCCATTGATAAAACGTGACCTGCCTGTTTTATGATTTCCGCTTTAATACCTGGAACTAATGTTGAGGCGCGATGTAAGGCTGATTGCGGGTCATAGATGACTTCATGTTCACCCAGCAATAATAGAATAGGGACTTTTACTGATTTTAATTCGTCGTCAGTGAAAACATACGGAAATCCGTCAGCGTTAGGCCTTGGCTGTCTTAATCCATCCTGCCACATTACGCCTGCATGAAACTGCTCTGCAAAAACCGGGTGTAACACATTACGATCTGTCATCATCCAATTTAAGAAATTCTCTACTCCATCAGGCTCTGTGAGGCTAAGAGCGTATTGATAAAAATCGTGATGAAACGGCAAAAATGTTTCCGCGGGACTAAGGATCGCTGCGCTCTCTACTCTCTCTGGCGCACGTAAAGCGAAATTCATCGTATGAAGCCCGCCAAGCGAAAGACCAACCATGTGCGACTTCTCTATCCCCAAAGCGTCGAACACTTCGAGAAGCCAATCAGCGTAACCCGCCCTCGTACCGCATAAATCTGCAGGGATGCTTTTGTTCTTATCACCTATGATATCAATTGCGTATGTTCGGTATTTGCTGCTCCAATCCTCGATATTGGGGTACCACATAGTGGAACTGAATAATGCGCCGTGAAGCAATACAAGCGGCGGGGCATCTTCAGGTCCGCTTGCAATAATATGCGTTTGGCCGAAACGGGTAGATACGTAGAAAGTTTTGTAATGAACTGGCCAAAGACCAAGGCTTTCCTTATAAGCCCGAAAATAGCGAATGCCGCTGTCACTTAAATCAGGGGTAATCGGTGAATGGTTTGACATGAAATATTTCCCTCCCAATAAATCCTCTTCAAATGAATATGCCGTTTCGTGCAGGGGAGTTTGTCATTATATATAACAGACTCTATATATAATATATTACAGAATAAATTAATCATCAAATTCCAATTTTAAAAAGCTTTATATTATGATACAGAACTATAAAATTTAATATAACAGATTTTAATTAACGATTTCGATTTCGTAATCTCCTGCATGTAAAATGAAAATAGAAAATATGTTATATATCCTCAAGAAAAAGAGAAGCGATTTGATGAATAAAAGCTTTTATATTATTTAGCCAGACCACTTTCCTCTATATACGCTGGAAATCATTTCATTTTTGTTTAAGATGACAAACTCTTTAACCTGCCAGAATATGAAGAAGATTGCCACAGACTCAGCCTAGTGTAGAAAAGTTTGTAAATAAAAAAACTTATGGAAACAATGGTTTCTCCAAAAAAGAGAGTGACACCGTCACTCTCTTTTCGTATACATATCATTTGAAACACCGTTTAAAAAATGCGTTTCCTTTCCAAGGGAAAAGAGATGGAGCTCATGCATCGCCCTCGTGCACGCCGTATAAAACAGAGTCCGCTCTCTCTCTTTTTTGTATTGTTTTTCAGAAGCGTCATAAATGACGACGGCATCAAATTCGATCCCTTTCGCCAAATAGACGGGAATGACGATCACGCCTTTTTGAAACGTTCTCGTTTCTTTATCGATCAGTTTAAGCTCTGTATGCTGCTGAAGATGCCGGAACGCATCCCTGCATTCCCGGACTGTTTTACAGATGACTGCAATCGTCTCAAGTCCTTCTTTTTGAAGGGCGGTTATAAGGGAAGCCATCTGTTTATGGTGTGCATGAAGGTCGGCCAATATTGTCAAAGTCGGTTTTTTGCCGTTCCTGTTAAAGGCTTCGATCTCTTCGCCTCCCTCGATGATGCGCTTTGTCAATTCAACAATTTCTTTCGTCGACCTGTAGCTGCGCTTCAAGGTGATGATCTCCGTTTTTTCGCCTTCAAACACGCCTCCCGACAGGAGCGTCTTATCGTGATACGCATGGGCAAGAATCGCCTGGTTTAAGTCTCCCAGCATTGTGATGCTGCACGCGGGAAACAGGCTCTTCAAAAAAGCAAGCTGAAAAGGCGTGTAATCCTGGGCTTCATCAATGAATAAATGGCGGATTGCCCTGTTTTTTCTCCCGCCTGTCAGCTGGTTTTTCATATATAAAAAAGGGACGGCATCTTCATAAGGCAGCTTCTCAAAACGAAAGCTTTTCCGGGTGAATGTGCAAGTGCTTTGCCAGTCATCAGGACGGGTTTGCGGGGTATAGCGCCCGGAAAAAAGCTGAAGGTACGTTCCTTTAAAATCAATAAAGCCGAACGCTTTTACCGCTTGCTTGAGCGGTTTGAACTCCCTTTCGGCAATGATAGCGGCAAGGAGGTTTTGTTCCCTTTCATAATCGTCAAACGTATTCTCCGTAAATCGCTGTTCTTCCTGAAGACGTTTATAGGCCTTTAAATATTCCTCTTTATCCAGCAGCTCGCTTTCCTCGATGACCCAGTCTTTTTTTCTTTCTTGGCGTTCGTATTTGTTCAGCAGCTGTAACAGCCATTTCCCCGTTTTTTCAATCCGGTTGGACAGCGTATCTGCATGATCAAGGGCCGCGAAAAATTCCCGCACCTGATCGCTTGTAATGATCCTTTTTCCGCGAAAGGCGATATGTTTAAACACCAGATCCAGACGCCCTTTTGCCAAACATTTGACATAATCATCGATAATGCCTTTGAAGGCCAGACCTGATTTCAATTCGATTGATTTCATCCGGATGCGCTGCTCCTCATCGTCTGAAGCCGTTAAACAATATTCGAGCTGATCGAACGGAGTCTCGCACGAAACCTGCTTTCCAAGGCGGCGCGCCACAAATTCCTGGAATGTCTTCTGCTGGATGTTTTCCTCTCCGAGCTCAGGCAGAACATTGGCGACATAGCTGTTAAAAAGCAGGTTTGGAGAGAATAGCAGCATCTGGCTCGACTCGATCTGCCCGCGACCGCGGTACAGCAAATACGCAGCCCGCTGCAATGCCGCCGACGTTTTTCCGCTGCCAGCCGCTCCCCGAACAATTAAAAAGCGGCTTCTTTCGTTCCGAATAATCTGATTCTGCTCTTTTTGAATTGTGGCGACGATGCTTTTCATCTGAATATCTGCCTGCTGCCCCAGGACTTCCTGAAGAACTTCATCTCCAATCGCCATATCCGTATTAAACATCGCTTTCAGCCGGCCGTTTTTGAAGAGAAATTGCCTTTTCAGCTCAATCGTTCCCCTGGCCGTCTCGTCCGGAACTTCGTATTGAGCCGCACCGGGACCATAGTTGTAAAACAGACTGGAAATCGGTGCTCTCCAATCATAAATCAAGAACCGCTCTTCTTTTTCGTCCATTAAAGAGGCGAGTCCGATGTAGACGGATTCAGCGTTTTCTTCGCCGTCCTCCAAAAAATCTACACGGCCGAAATAAGGCGAGTCTTTCACTTTTAACAAGTTTTTCAACTCGTTGTAAAACTGCTTATGACTCCTTTCCCTTTCAGCCAAAAACTCAGCCTGCTGTTTAATGCTAAAAAATGTTTCAACCGCTTCGTTTTCATCGGCCAAGTTTACGGTGACATCGCTCCAGAAATGTTTCCGTAAATCGATGATATCCTCCTTCAATCCGCCGGTCTTTCCCTTTAGAGAATGAAGCTTCTGATCCAATTCCTTTAAAACAAGCCGGATTCGTTTTTCCTCTTCCAGCCATTCCTGACCGTTTTCCTGCACGCTGACCACTCCCTAAAAAGATTTGACATCAAAAAAGATTCATGATAAAATAAAAATGGATAATACTATAATATTTGAAATTTTATGTTAAAATACACTTCATCTTATCATATAACCTTTGGTCAAATCAATATAAAAAGCCGATTTTTCAATCAACGAAAAATCGGCTTTTTTCTATTCAGCTGTGGGACCGCAGCGAACGATTCGGCAGCTTCCAGTTAAACATGTACGAGCATACGCGGCATGCGACCAGCAAAGCAAACAGGATATACAGCGTGAGCGGCTTCTCCGCCCAGCCCATGCCGATAATGAATCCGCCCAAAGCGGCCCAAACGGCGTAGATCTCGGTTTTCAGCACGAGCGGCTTTCTTCCGGCCAAAAGATCCCGGATCATTCCGCCGCCGCTTCCTGTTAAGACCGCCGCAACGATCACCGCGCTGACCGGATGGTTCATGTGAACGGCATAAAGCGCTCCTTGTATCGCAAATGCGGCAAGACCGATCGCGTCTGAAAAGCTCCCCCAGATGCTCCAGTGCTTTAACAGGAGCTTCGGAAACAAAAAAACGATCGTGATCGAAACAAGAGCGATTAGAAACAGGCTCCCCTGCTCCCACAAGGCGGACACCGGAACTCCGATGAGCAGGTTTCTGATCGCCCCTCCGCCGAACGCCGTCACAATCCCCAATATATAAACTCCTAAAATATCATATTCTTCTTCCATTGCAACGATCGCTCCGCTGATCGCAAAAGCGACGGTGCCGATGATGCTCAACACTTCCCAAGCCATCTAAGGTGTCCTCCATACTAAACTTCAATCTTTTTGATTTTATAACTTCTCCAACCTTTAAATCAACCCTCTCTGAATCAAAATATCTTATAATATAAAAAGACGTTTTTAAAGGGGTGGAAACATGGAACAGGAGATCATCATCGAAAAAGCGAAAGCCGGGTGGGCTCAGGAATTTGCAGCTGAAAAACAGCGGCTCACGGATGTCCTCGGAAAAAAAGTTCTCGCTATCGAACATATCGGCAGCACCTCTGTTCCCGGTCTTGCGGCAAAACCGGTGCTCGATCTGATGGCCGGCGTCAACAGTCTCAGCGAAGCTTCAGCCTGGATCGAACCGCTTGAGCAGCTCGGTTATGAGCACGTATTTCACGAAGCCTTCCCTGCCAGGAGCTTTTTTCGAAAGGGAATGTGGAGGGCGGGCACACACCATCTGCACGTATATGTTTTTCAAAGCGAAGAATGGAAAAACCAACTGAGATTCCGAAATTATTTAAGAAAGCACTCCGCCGAGCGGCAAGAATATGAAACATTGAAAAAAACCTTGGCGCGGCGCTTTCCATATGACCGCACCTCGTACACAGAAGGAAAAGAATCATTCATTAAAGACGTGATTGAGAAAGCAAAACATTTGGAAAGGAGTGGCCCGGTATGCTGAAAAAGACAAAACATAAATTGCTTACAATAGCCATCGCCTTCATTATGGCGGTCTTGTTATACTACTATGTCCAAGTCACGAAGTGAAAGCGGGCATTATACGCGCAAGGCCATTCGGACCGTTTTGAGGATATGCCCTTCAAATTCTTCATCATATTCGGAGACATCCTCAAAACCCTTCGCCTTGTAAAAGTTTTTTCCGGTACGGTTTTCTGTTTCAACCTCTACAAAGATCTTTTTTACTCCCTCCAAATGTTTTAGCCCCTCTTCCAATAATGCGGTTCCGATGCCTTTTCCTTGGTATTCCGGGGCTAAATAAATGGCAGCGAGATAGGCCTCCCCTCCTTCTCTTACAAATGAGTAGTTAACAAAGCCGACGATTTTTCCGTCCGCTTCTGAAACGAGCATTAACGAGTGTTCCAAACGCTGCTGCATTATCTCATCATTGTACGCTTTCTCTAAGAATTTCTCTTGAATATCGAAAGGGATTATCCCTTCATAAGTGTGATTCCAGCTTGTTTTGGCAATCTGCTGCACTTGTCGGATGTCTTTCTTTTTCATTTTACGAATCTTAAATTCCATCCTCATCATCCTTATTCATTTAATAATTTCCAAATATTATAACATTCATTTTGTTGAACATGTAAAAAAAAGAGCATTGTCAGACAATGCTCTTTTTACTCGTCTTTCCCCTTGAGAAAGCACATAAAAATGATAATCAAAATAAATGCGATAAGGGCGAGAAACGGAATCGTGATGAAACCGAACCAATTGATATACTGCCCTGAGCAAGGCACTCCTGTGACACACGGTTTAATACCGTTGAATCCGGGAATTTTTTGTTCCATGTAATGCATCAGGGAAATGCCTGCGCCGATCACCGCCATCGGCAGCACATATTTTTTCACGCGGGCATCGCCCTGAAATGTCGCAATTCCAAGGATCAGCACGAGCGGATACATCATAATCCGCTGATACCAGCACAGTTCGCAAGGAACGAATTTACGGATTTCGCTGAAGTACAGGCTGCCTAGTGTCGCCGTTAATGAGACGATCCAGGCGCCGTACAGAAAAAGCAGTTTATTTTTCATCAGACTGGCCTTTCAGCTCTTTGTCGATCGTTTCTTTGATTTTGTCATAATCAAACGGTTTGTCGATTTTTACGCCGTTGACAAAGATCGTCGGCGTCGAGTCTACACTGTATTTGCTGATGAGCGAATTGTCCGTTTTTAATTGCTCAGAGAACGTTTTGTCATTTAAGCTGCTGATGAGCTTATCGCGTTTGATTTTCGTATTCGCTTCCGTGATGTCCGCCAATTTTGCCGGCGTCGCCCACTCGTTTTCCATCGTGTCATTGTCAGGCTGCGCTTTGTACAGTGCTTCATGGAATTTCCAGAATGAAGCCGGATCTTCCTTCCATACTTGCTCGGAAGCGAGGGCGCTTAATTCAGAGCCTCTGCCGTGCTGTTCATTGACGAAGTTAATATATGAAAAATTAACTTGATCTTTATCGATGTAATCCTTTTTCAAATCCGGATAGACGGTCTCAGTCCACTGTTTGCAGCTTGGACATTTGTAATCTCCGAATTCTGTGATCGTTACAGTCGCATCTTTGTTGCCAAGAAGCGGCTGCCCTTCAGTTGAAGGCTTGTCATCAAAGGTTTGCGAAGCATTTTGGGTTTGATTGTTGAGTACGACAAGTGCGCCGATCAGAAAAACGACCACGACTGTCATAATCACTGCAAATTTCATCGGTGACTGCTGTTTCTTCTTCACTTAGACACCTCATTATTCTTATTTTTTAGTATGCCAGTTTGATAACCTCTTTCATTTTAACAAGACAAGCCGCATTCGTGAAGATGCTAAAAAAGGAATTTCCAGTTCATTAGGTGGTAAAAAAGTTACATTTCTTTTACTTTTAAAACCCTCATCGCATTTAAAACGGCTAAAAGGGTAACACCGACGTCTGAAAAGACGGCTTCCCACATCGTTGCGATGCCGAAAGCACCCAAGATGAGAAAAACACTTTTAACGCCGAGCGCAAAGATAATATTCTGCCAGACAATCGCCCTCGTCCGCTTAGCAATGCTGATGGCTTCTGCAATTTTTGAAGGCTGGTCCGTCATGATCACAATATCAGCCGCTTCGACTGCCGCATCAGAGCCAAGGCCTCCCATGGCAACCCCGATATCCGCTCTCGCCAAGACCGGCGTATCGTTGATGCCGTCTCCTGCGAAAAGCAGCTTTTCTTTTGGAAGCTTTTGCTTGTCAAATGCTTCAATGCGGTCCACCTTGTGCTGTGGAAGAAGCTCCGCATGCACTTCATCAATGGACAGTTCCGCGCCGACCGCCTCACCGGTTTCTTTCGCGTCACCCGTCAGCATCACCGTTTTTTTAATCCCCGCTTTTTTCAAAGCAGAGATCGCACGCTTGGCATCCTCTTTGATTTTGTCTGCGATGACAATCGAGCCGATAAACGTATCGCCGGCGGCTACATAAACAACGGTACCGATTTCGCTTTCCTCTTGATACTGTATGCCGAATTTCTTCATGAGCTTGGCATTGCCGGCCAAAATGACGGCTCCGTCTACAACCGCTCTGACGCCGAAGCCGGCCGTCTCGCTGTAATCTTTGATGCGATCCGCTTGGCCTACCTTCCCGTATGCTTCACGGATCGACTCGGCGATCGGGTGGCCTGAGAAATGTTCGGCAAGCGCCGCATATTCAAGCAGTTCCTCTTCTTTGACACGGCCTGCCGGCGACAGCTTAACAACGGCAAATTCGCCTTTTGTTAATGTGCCTGTTTTGTCAAAAACGGCATATTTGACATCATTGAGCGCTTCTAAATAATTGCCGCCTTTTACGAGTATACCTGCTTTTGACGCCGCTCCGATGCCGCCGAAAAAGCCGAGCGGAATGGAAACGACAAGTGCGCACGGACAAGAAATGACCAAAAAGACGAGGGCCCGGTACACCCAATCCGACAGCGCGGCTCCGGAAATGATCAGCGGCGGGACAAAAGCGAGAAGAAGCGCGACTATGACAACAAAAGGCGTGTAGTACTTGGCGAATTTGGTGATAAAGTTCTCTGTTTTCGCTTTTCTGCTGCTGGCATTCTGGACGAGGTCAAGAATCTTTGAAACGGTTGATTCACTGTATTCTTTGTCCACTTTCACTTCAAGCACGCCGTTTTTGTTGACAAATCCGCTCAGCACCTCTTCGCCGGGTGCGGCTTCTCGTGGAACGGATTCCCCGGTTAATGCGGACGTATCGACAAGCGATTTGCCCGCTCGCACTTTGCCGTCAAGCGGGACTTTCTCTCCTGGCTTGACGATGATGATATCGCCCGCTTTAACCTCATCGGGAGATACTTTGACCGTACCGCCTTCCGTTTGAAGATTGGCATAATCGGGACGGATGTCCATCAAATCGCTGATCGATTTCCTGGAGCGGCTGACCGCGGCTCCCTGGAACAGCTCGCCTACTTGATAGAACAGCATTACCGCCACGCCCTCGGGATACTGCTGAATGATAAATGCACCCAGAGTGGCGATCGTCATTAAAAAGTGCTCATCAAAAACCCGGCCGCGAAAGATGTTTTTGACGGCTCTTAATACGACATCACCGCCGATGATGAGGTAAGCAAGGAAAAAGAGAATCCACTCAGCTGCGGTACCGCCGGGAAGCAGAAAGCCTGCCGCGCCGAGAACGGTGCCTGCAGCCAGTCTTGCGATCGTTTTTTTAAACCGGCCATCACCTTCGGATGGAGCCTGTTTTGTCCCTTCCTTCAACTTCACGTTGACGTGCGGTTCGATCTCGGTTACTTTTTTCTTTATTTTTGAAGAAATGTCTTCGCCGCTGTTTTGGTCGACTTTGACAGTCAGCGTGCTTGTTGCAAAATTGACTGAACACGCTTCAATCCCTTTCATACCGGCTATCTCATGCTCAATTTTTTGTGCGCAATTGCCGCAGTCGAGACCGTTTAACATGTATTCCTGCTTCACCTTTTCCATCTCTCTCACCTTTCTTTTTCAGCGCCGGGCTTTATTTTATATATGAGCATATACGCATATATTATTTATCCTTATTATATGCTTCATTCGAAAAATGTGTCAATCGATCTTTGTTATCATACGCACCGGACTGTTTCCGCGTTTTACCCTGCTTTCGCGCCTGCGAAACTCTGCTGGCATATTAGAAGCGATGCCCAAATATACTTAGTTTAGCTATTAAACTAACAAGCTTTTTTCATAAGGAGTGAGCGTTTTTGAAAAAATCGTGTCTGATGATCATCTGCCTCGCCCTTCTTCTCGTTTTTTCCGCAGGCTGCAAAAGTGGCACCAACGCCGGCGCAAAGCATGCGGAAGAAATCAAAGTCTGGGATTATTTCACCGGCAGACAGCAGGAACTTTATCATGAACTTGTCGACCAGTACAATCGGTCTCAGGATCGGTACAAAGTCGTAACAGAGTACATTCCTTTTAATGAAGTGAAAAAGCAGCTGTCTGTCGGAGCAGCCGGCAATGCCATGCCTGACGCCGTTTTCCTTGACAATGTCGACAATGCCTCATTCGCCGCCATGGGCGTGCTCGAAGATTTAACAGAGAAAGTCGAGCAATGGGGGCAGGCTGACCGGTATTATGAGGGGCCGCTCTCATCAGCCGTATATGAAGAGAAGTACTACGGCATCCCTTTCGCAAGCAATGCGCTTGCTTTGTTTTACAACAAAGACCTCTTGAAGGATGCAGGGATTTCCAAGCCGCCTGAAACGTGGAGCGAGCTGAAAAAAGCAGCAAAAAAAACGAGCAAAGGCCAAACGAAAGGATTTGCCCTGTCAGCCGTCAAATCAGAGGAAAGCGCTTTTCAATTTTATCCGTTCCTTTTGTCTTCCGGAGCAGATTTAAAACAGATGCATTCAAAAGAAGCAGCCTCTTCCCTGCAGTTTTTAACGGATCTGGTCAAAGAAGGCGCAATGAGCAAGGAAGTGTTAAACGCCACCCAGGATGATCTGGCCAGACAGTTTGCAGCAGGTCAGCTCGCTATGATGATCAACGGCTCCTGGAATATTGAACGGCTGAAAGAAGCCGGTCACTTACATTACGGGATTACCTTCATCCCGAAGGATCAAACATTCGCTTCCGCCCTTGGCGGGGAAAATATGGCAGTCGTTAAAGGAAAAAACACCGACGGCGCCTGGGATTTCATCACTTGGCTGATCGATCCGGAGCGGCTCGAAACGCTGACAGCGGAAACAGGTGTATTCCCGCCGCGTAAGGATTTGCTCGAATCATCAAGTCATTGGAAAACAGATGACAATTTAAAAGCCTTTATTCCAATCATGGAGATTGCATCAGCCCGCGGCCCTTCGAAAAACTGGCCGAAAATTTCGGAAGCTTTACAGACGGCCCTGCAGGAAGCATTGAGCGAAAGCAAAACGCCGAAAGAAGCGCTGGATGAGGCCGCACAAAAAATCAACGTCTTAAACTAACTTTAAGCGCACGAAGGAGTTTTGACATGATCAAAGCCATCATTCGTAAATGGGAAGGGTGCTTCTATTTGTTCCCGGCCGTTCTTTTTATGCTTGCCCTTATCGGTTATCCTCTCATCTACAACATAATTCTCAGCTTTCAAAACGTGTCGCTTGCAAATATAGCATCAAAGGATATCAGCTTTATAGGAATCGACAATTATCAGCGGCTTGCGCAGGATAAAGTATTTTGGGCATCTTTAAAAAACACGCTGCTCTACACGGCTGGAAGCGTCGTTTTTCAGTTTGCAATCGGCTTTTTGCTCGCTTTGTTTTTCAGCATGAAATTTCGGCTTGCCCCGTTTCTCAGGGGATTGATGATGGTGAGCTGGCTCATTCCGCTGACGGTTACGGCGCTTTTATTCAAGTTTATGATGGCTTCAAATGAAGGCGTGTTCAATCAGCTGCTCCTATCATGGGGAATGATCGACAATCCAATCCCCTGGCTGTCAGATCCGAAGATTGCCATCTGGTCCGTTATTATCGCCAACATCTGGGTCGGCATTCCCTTTAATATGCTGCTCATATCCGCCGGTCTCAGCTCCCTTCCGGAAGACGTCTATGAAAGCGCAAGCCTTGACGGCGCCAATGCTTTTCAGAAATTCATTCATCTGACCCTACCCTTATTGCGGCCGGTGATCACCGTCGTCATGATGCTCGGCTTCATTTATACGTTCAAAGTGTTCGACCTTGTGTTTGTGATGACTGGAGGCGGCCCCGTGCACGCCACTGAAGTCCTGTCAACCGTCAGCTACCGCTACTCCTTTGACGAATTTCAATTCAGCATGGGCGCAGCAAGCGCCAATGTCCTGTTTTTCATTCTTCTTTTGGTCAGTCTTGTCTATTTGCGGCTGATCAAAAAAGATGAGGTGATGTCATGAAAACGAAGCAAAAGGAATGGCTCTTTAACATTATTGGCGTCCTCGTTACGGCCGGCTTTTTATTCCCCGTTTACTGGATGATCGCCACAGCTTTCAAAAGCGAGGCAGAATTGTTTAAAACACCGCCTTTATTGTGGCCCGAGACATTCCGGACGGCCGGCTTCGAAGCTGTGTTCACTTCAGGCATCGCCGGATACTTTTTGAACAGCCTGCTGATTTCCGGGGCGGCTGCCGCCATCGTTCTCATATTGGCCGTTCCTTCCGCCTACGGCTTGGCGCGCTTTCGGATCAAGGGCAAAAAAATGTTCATTTTACTGTTTCTCATCACGCAAATGCTGCCTGCCACCGTTGTTTTGACTCCGCTGTTTATCGCCTTTAATCAGCTGAACATATTAAACACGTATATCGGACCGATTTTGACGGGAGCAACGCTCGGCGTTCCTTTTTCGGTATTAATGCTCAGAACTTTTTTTCTCGGGATTCCCAAGGACCTTGAGGATGCGGCCAAAATCGACGGCTGCAGCCGTTTTACCGCATTCATCCGCATTATTTTGCCTATCAGCGTACCCGGGATTGCCGTCAGCGGAGCGGTTTCCTTCTTTTTCGCATGGGGAGATTTGATTTACAGCATGACATTCAACCGAAATCAGGAGCTGTGGCCGCTGACGGCCGGCATTTACAATGTGATCAGCCAATACGGAATCCAGTGGAATGATCTGATGGCATTTGCCGTTTTATCGGTTTTGCCTGTCATCATCATTTTTATACTGCTTCAAAAGCAGCTTGTTAAAGGTCTGATCAGCGGATCCATCAAGTAAAAATAGAAAGGGTGTTTTCGATCATGAAATTTTCAGACGGCTACTGGCTGACGCGCGAAGGATATCACATCAACACGCCAAAAGAAGCCTACGCCCGAATGATTGATCAGCAATCATTGACTGTATACGGGCCTGTCAAAGCGGTTCAAAAGCGCGGGGACACGCTGGACACCCGCATGCTCACCGTCAGATTTTCGAGTCCTCTTGAAGACGTGATCCGTGTGCAAGTGTCCCATTTTCAAGGGGAAACGCCTCGCAAGCCCGAGTTTCAGCTGGATATGACAGACGTTGAGCCGGTTATCTCCGAACAAGATGATGCGCTGACCTTCCAAAGCGGCAGCCTGTGCGTTGAGGTGAGCAAAAGCGGTTGGCGCTACCAATTTTCACGTGATGGACAGAGCCTGACCGCAAGCGAATCGAATAGCCTCGCCTATATCACGAGCAATGACGGGCGCACCTTTATGAGGGAACAGCTCAACATCGGCGTCGGCGAATTGATCTACGGTCTCGGCGAGCGTTTTACGGCATTCGTGAAAAACGGCCAAACCGTAGACATCTGGAATCAGGACGGCGGCACAAGCACGGAGCAGGCGTATAAAAATGTGCCGTTCTATTTGTCAAACAAAGGGTACGGTGTTTTTGTCAATCATCCCGAGCTCGTTTCGTATGAAATCGGTTCTGAAGTCGTATCCAAAGCGCAGTTTTCGGTCGAAGGGGAAACGCTTGACTATTTTATCATCAGCGGTGCTGAACCGAAGGATGTTTTGAAACGCTATGCGTCGTTAACGGGAAAACCGGCGCTTCCCCCGGCCTGGTCTTTCGGCCTCTGGCTGTCCACATCGTTTACAACCGACTATTCTGAGGAAACCGTGACACGTTTCATCGACGGGATGACCGAACGCGGCATCCCGCTCAGCGTGTTTCATTTTGACTGCTTCTGGATGAAAGAATTTGAATGGTGCAATTTCGAATGGGATGAACGATATTTTAAGCAGCCTGAAGCTATGCTCAGCCGCCTGAAAGATAAGGGGTTGAAAATATGCGTCTGGATCAACCCTTACATCGCCCAAAAATCGAAGCTTTTTCAGGAAGGAAAAGAACACGGCTACTTTTTAAAAAACAGCCGGGGGGATGTGTGGCAGTGGGACCGGTGGCAGGCCGGCATGGCAATCGTCGACTTCACCAATCGAAAAGCGCGTGACTGGTATTGTTCAAAACTTGAAAGCCTGCTCGACATGGGCGTCGACTGTTTCAAGACCGATTTCGGAGAACGGATTCCGAGAGACGCGGTTTACTTTGACGGATCAGACCCCGACAGAATGCACAATTATTATTCTTTTTTATACAACAAAACCGTATTTGACCTGTTGAAGCAAAAGCGCGGCGAACGGGAAGCGGTCGTGTTTGCAAGGTCGGCGACGGCCGGAGGCCAGCAATTTCCTGTACACTGGGGCGGGGATTGTTTTGCCAGCTATGATTCAATGGCTGAAAGCCTTCGCGGCGGCCTGTCGCTTTCCCTTTCAGGCTTCGGCTTCTGGAGCCACGATATCGGCGGATTTGAAAGCACGGCAACAGCCGATTTGTATAAGCGCTGGACCGCATTCGGCCTCTTGTCGACGCACAGCCGCCTGCACGGGAGCGAATCATATCGCGTTCCGTGGCTGTTTGACGAAGAAGCGGCCGATGTGATGCGGTATTTTGTCAAACTGAAGCACAGGCTGATGCCTTATTTGTACGCCGCCGCGCATGAAGCGCACGCTGAAGGCATTCCGATGATGCGGGCGATGCTCCTCGAATTTCCCGGGGACAACACTTGCCACTGGCTTGACAGACAGTACATGCTCGGCGGAAGACTCCTCGTCGCTCCCGTTTTTCAGGAAGACGGTGTTGTCCGTTATTATTTGCCAAAAGGCACCTGGACACACCTTTTGACGGGAAAAGAGACGGAAGGCGGAGAATGGAAAGAAGAACAGTACGGGTATATGGGGCTTCCCCTGTTCGTCAGGGAAAATACGCTGCTGCCGCTCGGGCAGGAATCCGGGCGACCTGATTATGATTATCTCGACGGTGTGACGTTCTGCCTTTACCAATTAAAAGACGGCTGCACAGCCGAACAGACGATTTACAATGAAAAGTGCGAAGCAATGACAGTCAGAGCTTCACGGCATGAAAATACGATTACCGTGAAAACAACAGGCGTCCAAAAGAAATGGAAGCTGCTCATCCGCGATCTGTCTGTCACTTCTGTCATAAACGGCGCAGCGGAAGCGCTTCAGGAGGGAACAGCAATTCAGCCAAAAGAAAAGGACCGGGATGTCTTCATTTTTTTCTAAAAGGAGTGATCAGGATGCTGAAAACGGTCCGCACCATCATGTTGGCGGCAATGTGCACGATCCTTTCCGCCGCCGCTGTCAATCCGCCGCCCGCGGCCGCTAAAACCCAGGCTGATGAATATGAATATCCCTTTCAAGATCCAAGTCTCCCTGTTCAAAAAAGGGTCAGCGACTTGCTTTCTCGACTGACCCTTGAGGAAAAAGTGTCGCTGATGCATCAATATCAGCCTGCCATTCCCCGGCTGGGCATTCCCGCTTTTAAAACAGGCACAGAAGCGCTTCACGGCGTTGCCTGGCTCGGGGAAGCGACCGTTTTCCCGCAGGCTGTCGGGCTCGCACACACATGGGACCGCTCTTTAATCAAACAAATCGGCTCAGCGGTCGGCGATGAAGTCCGCGGCTTCCACCACCTTGATCCCGCGGCAAACGGAGTCAATGTCTGGGCGCCGGTCGTTGATCTGCTGCGGGATCCAAGGTGGGGTAGAAATGAAGAAGGCTATTCCGAAGACCCTTTTTTAACAGGGGAAATAGCAACCGCCTATGCCTCCGGTTTAAGGGGCGAGCATCCCTTCTATTTGAAAACAGTTCCTACCTTAAAACATTTTCTTGCCTATAACAACGAAACAGACCGGGGATTCAGCTCCTCAAGCATTGATCCCAGGAACATGAACGAGTATTATTTGAAGCCCTTCAAAACGGCAATTTCCGCAAAAGCCGCGTACAGCCTGATGCCAGCCTACAATTCTGTCAACGATAAACCGGCCATTTTGAGCCCGCTGCTCAACAGCACAGTCAAAGGAAAATGGGCCGGAGACGATTTCTTCATCGTCAGCGACGCCTTTGATCCTTCAGGAATCGTCACTGACCACAAGTATTATGACAGCCACGAAAAAGCGCATGCCCACGCCGTAAAAGCCGGCATTGACAACTTTACAGATCAGGGAGAAAATCCCGGGCTGACGAAAACCGCCTTAACCGGCGCCTTAAAGAATGGCCTTATGTCTGAGAAAGACCTTGATCAAGCCTTGGCCAACACATTCAGCATCCGTTTTCGAACAGGCGAATTCGATCCGGACGAACTCAATCCGTACAGCCGCCTGACAGATGGCGTCATCAACAGTCCAAAGCACCGGCAGCTTGCGAAAAAAGCGGCTGAAAAAGCCATTGTTTTACTGAAAAACGACCGGAATCTGCTGCCCTTCAATACCCGAAAAAATGAAAACATCGCAGTTATCGGACCGTTCGGAAATGCGCTTTACGAAGATTGGTACAGCGGAACGATGCCGTATCGGAAAACCCCGCTTGACGGAATCGCGGACAAAATCGGCAAAGACCGCGTCTCCTTTGCCGAAGGGCTGGAACAAAGCGGGTTCAAATCCGCCCTGACAGGAAAGTTTGTAACCGCAGGCCGGGACGGCAAACAACCGCTCACAGCATCGGCTGACAAGCTTGAGAAAAGCGCGGCATTCGATGCGGCGGATTGGGGAGAAAGCATTTTCACCCTCCGCGCCCAAGCGAACGGTCTCTATGTCTCGCTTCAGGATGACGGCAAACTGATCGCTGATCAGAAACAGCCGAACGGCTGGACCGTCAAAGAAACTTTCCAGTTTGAACAGCAGCCTGACGGGACATTCGCCATCAAAAATACGGCAAACGGCAAATATCTCACCGCTGGAAAAGACGGGACATTAACAGCCGCTGCCGAAAAGCCGGCGACAGCAGCGGAAAAGTTTTCAAAGGCGATCATCAAGAGCAGTACGGAGGAAGCGGTTCGACTGGCAAAAACCGCGGACAAAGCCGTCGTGTTTGTCGGCAACAATCCTTACATCAACGGCCGGGAAACCGAAGACCGGAAAGACATTACACTACCTCCGGCCCAGGAAAATCTGCTGAAAGCTGTTTCTAAAGCCAATCCCAATACGGTGCTTGTCGTAACGAGCAGCTATCCGTTCGCTCTCAACTGGGCTAAAGCGCACATTCCTGCGATCATATACTCCGCACACGGAGGCCAGGAGGCGGGAAGCGCATTGGCGGACATTCTCTTTGGAGATGAAAATCCGGGCGGACGGCTGACGCAAACTTGGCACACGTCAGTCAAAGAACTGCCGGATATGATGAATTACGATATCATCAAAGGGAAAAGAACCTATAAATATTTCGAAGGCAAGCCGCTGTATCCGTTCGGCCACGGGTTATCCTATACAGCGTTCCACTACAGCGGTTTAAGCGTTTCCTCTGACAGCATCAAAAAAGACGGCTCCGTCACGATCCGCGTCAACGTCACCAACACAGGCGGAAGAAAAGGAGATGAGGTCGTTCAGCTCTATACTTCTCCTCTGTTTAACACGCGGGTTAAACAGCCCAATCTGGACTTGAAAAACTTTCAGCGCGTTGAGCTGGCACCGAAAGAAACGAAAACCGCGACATTCAAGCTGAAACAGGCAGACCTTGCCTTCTGGGATGTAACGAGCGAAACGTTTGCCGTTGAAAGAGGCGCATACAAAATAGCGGTCGGGAGCTCGGCGGCGGACATCCGCAAGACAAAGCGGATTTTCGTCCAAGGTGAAACGATTCGAGAACGGAACTTGCGGCGGCAGACAAACGCTGAAAACTACGACGACTACAAAGGCGTGCTCATCACCGAAGAATCCAAATACGGCGGCGATGCGGTAAAAAGCAGTACAGCAAACGCGTGGATCGCCTTCCATGATGTCCGCTTCAAAGGCGAAAAAAGGATAAAAGCAAAGGTTGCAAGCAGAGGCGGCGGCGAAATCGGCATCTTCCTCGATCATCCTCAAAAAGGAAAGCAAATCGGCTCGTTAAAAGTGCCTGACACATCCGGATTGCATAACTGGAAAACGATAAAAGCTTCCGTCCGAAAATCGGCAGGCACCCATCGCATCTACTTTGTCTTCAAAGGGAAAGTCGCAATCGATACGTTTCAATTTGAACGATAAACCGGCACAGAAGAAATTTTTTTAAAGCCATGCAGCTTGATCTGCATGGCTTTTACCGTTTTTCAGCAATTTTAGTGCTTTACAACTTAGGAATGATATATTAGAATTCAATCAAAAGTTGCATTAGGTAAAAAAAATGTCTTAAGGCAATAAAATATTACCGCAACAAAAATATTGTATTCAGGTTAACTTTCATATAGACATAGAAAGGGGTTAATGAACCTATGAAACCCGCGATTACTGTAAAAGATTTATATGTTTCTTATCACGGCGCAGAAGCGCTTCGCAATATCAATTTCTCGCTTGATCAAGGAATGATGGCGGGCGTTATCGGACCGAACGGCGCAGGAAAATCAACACTGTTAAAAGCCATGCTCCAATTGATTCCAAAAGATAAAGGCGACGTCCGTCTGCTCGGAAAACCGCTCAAACATGTACGCAAGCAAATCGCCTATGTTCCGCAGCGGAATGATATGGATTGGACGTTCCCGATCAATGTGCTCGACACCGTCATCCTCGGCACGTATCCTGAACTCGGCCTTTTCAGACGTCCGAAAAAACGCGATAAAGAATGGGCATATCACTGTCTTGAAAAAGTCGGGATGGAAGCATACGCCAAGCGCCAGATCGGTGAACTGTCAGGCGGGCAGCAGCAGCGCGTTTTTCTCGCCCGGGCGCTCGCCCAAAAAGCAGAGCTGTTCTGTCTTGACGAACCGTTCGTCGGAATTGATGTGACGAGTGAAGAAATGATCGTCAGCATCTTAAAGGAACTTCGTGATGAAGGAAAAACCGTTCTTGTCGTCCATCACGATTTGAGCAAAGCGGACAGCTATTTCAATGAATTAATTTTGCTGAACAAAGAGCTGATTCAAAAAGGCCCGGTCTCCGACATCCTCAATCCCGACGTGATGATGAAAGCCTACGAATCTCAGCTTCCGTTCCTGCAATCGAAAAGGGGTGCGATGTGATGGAATTTATCCATGGTTTGATGGAATATTCGTTTCTGCAAAAATCGCTGTTCACATCGATTATGGTGGGCATCATTTGCGGCGTCATCGGCTGCTTTATCATTCTCAGGGGAATGGCGCTGATGGGAGATGCGATTTCACACGCGGTCCTTCCCGGCGTCGCCATCTCTTATATGCTCGGCGTCAATTTTTTCTTCGGCGCCGTCTTTACGGGCATCCTGACGGCTCTCGGAATCGGCTATGTCAGCCAAAACAGCCGGATTAAAAACGATTCGGCCATCGGTATCGTCTTCACAGCCTTTTTCGCCGTCGGGATCATTTTGATCACGCTTGTCAAAAGCTCAAGCGATCTGTACCACATCTTATTCGGAAATGTGCTGGCCGTTCGTTCATCCGACATGTGGATCACGCTCGTCATCGGAGTCATGATTCTTACCGCCGTCTTTTTGTTTTACAAAGAGCTGCTCATCACCTCTTTCGACCCGACGATGGCGGCCGTCTACGGCTTGCCGAACCGGCTGATTCACTACTTTTTAATGACGCTTTTAACGATGGTCACGGTCGCATCGCTTCAGACCGTCGGCATTATCCTCGTCGTCGCGATGCTGATCACGCCTGCCGCAACCGCTTATTTATTAACGGACCGACTGTGGGTGATGATCTATTTGTCCGCTTTCCTCGGCGCTTTGTCAGCGGTCGTCGGTCTTGGATTAAGCTATACGTACAACCTCTCCTCAGGAGCGGCGATCGTGCTCGTGGCTACGATTTTGTTCGGACTTTCCTTTACATTTTCACCGAAACAAGGCGTGCTTTGGAGAGCTTTGAAATCAAGAAGAAAGCGGGCAGCACTTCAATAATCCACAATATAAAGGGGGAACACAAAACATGAAATGGAAGCAAACATTAGCCATTGCGGCGGCATTGATTCTTGTTCTCGCCGCCGGCTGCTCATCGAAAAGCAGCAGTGAAGAAAACGGAAAGCTGAAGGTCGTCACCACCTACTCCATTCTCTATGACATCGTCAAACAAGTCGGAGGAGATCACATCGATTTATACAGCATTGTACCTGTTGGAACAGACCCGCACGAATACGACCCGCTGCCAAAAGACGTGCAAAAAACGACGGACGCCGATGTCATCTTTTACAACGGCCTGAATTTGGAGACAGGAAACGGCTGGTTTAACAAGCTGCTGGAAACAGCTGAAAAAGACGGCGATGACGCCCCTGTCTACAAGCTGAGCAAAGGGGTCAAGCCAAAGCATCTCACTGCCAAAGGTAAAGAAACGGAAGAAGATCCCCATGCATGGCTCGATATAGAAAACGGGATTCAATATGCCAAAAACGCGAGAGATGCGCTGATCAAAAACGATCCCGACCATAAAGAAGATTACGAGAAAAACGCTGAAGCCTATATCGGCAAGCTGCAAAAGCTTCATAATGAAGCGGTGAACCGCTTTAAAGATATACCGAAAGAGCGCCGCGTCCTTGTGACGAGCGAAGGTGCTTTTAAATATTTCGCTTCGGCCTACGGCGTCGACGCGCAGTATATTTGGGAAATCAATACCGAAAATGAAGGAACTCCCGGTCAGATGAAAAAAATCGTCGACACGGTGAAGAAAAAGGAAGTTCCGGCCTTATTTGTGGAGACAAGCGTTGACCCGCGGAGCATGGAAAGCCTGTCAGCGGAAACAGGCGTGCCGATTAAAGCAAAAGTCTTCACCGATTCGATCGGAAAGCCTGGTGAAGCGGGAGATTCCTATTATAAGATGATGAAAGAAAACCTTGACCGGATCCATCAAGGTCTCGCCGAATAACCAAAACTGCTGTACAGGATGTACAGCAGTTTTTTTCGCATGTTTTCCCGATTTTAAAGCAGGGTACAACGAAGGGAAAACGCAGAAAAAAGGAGTGTATTTCGTGAAATCTGTATACGAGGAATGCATCAAAGCCTGCCGGGAATGCCTTGAAGCCTGCAATCACTGCTTTGACAAATGTCTGATGGAAGAAGACGCGGGGATGATGGCCGAATGCATCCGGCTTGACCGGGAATGCGCTGAGATGTGCGGATTCGCACTTCAAGCCATGACGCGCAACAGCCCGTATGCCGAAGACATTTGCCAGCTTTGCGCAAAGGTTTGCGAAGCTTGCGGCAATGAATGCAGCCTGCACAAGCATGACCACTGCCAGCTTTGCGCTGAAAGCTGCTTTGCATGTGCTGAAGCATGCAGAAAAATCGCTTCTTAACTTGAAATATCCGGCTCTCGGGCCGGATATTTTTATGTCGGAAACGTTTATTTTTTCTCCTCCCCCCTTACTAAACTGATACAATATGACTATAAAAGGGGGTTTTAATATGAAAGACAGCGTGTTTCAAATGACTTCTGACACATATCAGTCGCTCAGCGATTCAGAACGGCATTTGCTCGAGTACATTTATCAGCACTTAGATGTCATCGCCACTTTATCGATTGTAAAATTAAGCGAGGATGCAAATGTTTCAACAGCCACGATTGTCAGGTTAATGAAAAAGCTCGGTTATGACGGCTACACTTCTTTTAAGTACGCATTAAAAGAAAAACACCACCTCGGCCACGCTCCGCTGATGGATGATATCGACAGCCAAATTAAACAGGCCGTGCTCAAGAATGAAAGAGAAGTTCTGGATACGATTAAAATGCTTGATATCGGGTTGATCGAAGATGCCATTCAAAAAATCAGCAATGCCGAAAAAGTTTACATTTTCGCAAGGGGATTGTCTGAAATGATTGGGACCGAGATGACGATCAAGCTTCAGCTGCTCGGCAAAAACTGCGAGATGCACAGCGACCCGAATATTATCAGAGGCAAGTCAAAAACACTGGCAAAAAAAGACCTCGGCCTTTTTGTTTCCCTGAACGGCGAGACAGAGGAGCTTGTTGAAGCCGCGCAAAATTTCAAATTGCAAGCCATTTCCACCATTACATTAACAACAAGGATCGATTCGCGTCTTGCGAAATTATCAGAGATCGTACTAGTCGGGTTTAAAGGTGAACAATCATTTTTTCCCGATTATGAAGTCCGCTCGCGCCTCCCTCTGCAAGTCCTCTCCCGCATCATGCTGGACTCATACGTCATCCGCACCGCTCATAGCTGAAAACCTTTACACAACCTGTAAACATCCCCCCTTTTATCTGTGACATAATGTCTGTGAAGCCACAGATAAAGGGGGGATACAGCATGATCTATACATGCACGATGAATACCGCGGTCGACTTATTCGTTGAAACCGACGAGCTGCTTCCCGATGTCGTCAACCGCACTAAAGATGAAGATTATCAGCCAAACGGAAAAGGTGTCAATATTTCTTTTATGCTCAAGCGCCTCGGCCTTAACAATACCGCGCTTGGATTTACAGGCGGATTTACCGGGCGTTTTATTGAAAATGAACTGCTGAATGAAAAAATCGTCACAGACTTTGTCGAAGTCGAAGGCATCTCACGGATTAATATTTTTATTAATGCCACCCGGGAATTCAAAATCGTAAACAAAGGTCCGCTCATATCTGAAGGCCGAAAACAGGAGCTGATCAACAAAATCCGTCAAATTCCGTCCGGCCGCTTTTTATTTGTTTCAGGCAGTCTTCCGAGAGGAGTCCCGGATGACATGTACCTTTCGCTTTCCGAGATTGCCGCCGAAAACAAACTGAAGTTGATCTTGGATATCAGCTCTCCCGTCCTATTAGATTGTCTTTCATACCATCCTTACCTGATTAAACCGAATGAACAGGAGCTTGCCGCTTTTTTCAGCCGGAAGAAAGCGCTGTCTGAAGAAGAAATCATCCACTACGGAAAGGAGCTCCTCAATCGCGGCGCTCAAAGGGTTCTCATCTCACGCGGCAAAGACGGCGCCCTTTATTTGGACCGCCAAAGAACCTTAAAAGCGACAGCCGCCAAAGGCAAAGTTGTCAATACCGCGTGTGCCGGCGATGCCATGCTTGCCGTGTTCGTCGGAAAACAGGAGCTGGGCTGTTCTGTTCCTGAAGCACTCAGACACGCCTCTGCCGCCGGATCCTTGACGGCTTTCTCGAAAGGCCTCGGAGATGTGTCCAAACTCGATCAAACAGCTTCACAAATTCAAATCACTCATTTATAAAGGGGGTTTTCTTATGAAAAAGTTCAAAATCATCGCGGCAACCGGCTGTCCAACAGGCATTGCCCATACATTTATGGCTGAAGAGGCCTTAAAACAGGCCGCCGCCAAACTGGGTGTAGAAATCAAAGTCGAAACACACGGACAAATCGGAGTTCAAAACGAACTATCGCCAGAGGACATTAAACAAGCCGACGGAGTCATTGTCGCGGCTGACAAAGATGTAGGCGCCGAGCGTTTTGCAGGCAAACGCGTCCTTGACGTCCCGGTTGCGCGGGGCATCCGAGATGCGGAATCTTTAATTCGGGCGCTGCTGAACGGCGAAGCGCCGATTTACCGCGAACAAACAGCGACAAAAACAGAGGATGAACTCCAAACAGGCGAAGCCGCTTCCATCGGCCGTAAAATATATAAACATTTGATGAACGGGGTTTCCCACATGCTCCCATTTGTCGTCGGCGGAGGGGTTTTAATTGCACTTTCCTTTTTATTCGGCATCCATTCAGCAGATCCTGAACATCCAAGCTACAACGCTTTTGCCGAATTGCTGAATAAAACGGGCGCATTCGGCTTCCAGCTGATGGTTCCGATTTTATCCGCTTATATCGCCGCTTCAATGGCCAAACGTCCCGGCCTGATTGTCGGGTTTATCGGCGGCATGATCGCCAGCACGGGGGGAGCGGGTTTTCTGGGCGGCATCGTATCCGGTTTTTTGGCGGGACTGATCATTTACGGTCTCTCGTATGCACTTAAAAAAATGCCTCAATCCCTTGAAGGGCTAAAAGCAATTTTTCTTTATCCGGTTATCGGCATTTTTCTGATCGGTGCGGTCATGTTTTTCCTCGTGGAGCCGATGACGGCCATCAATGAAGGGATGAAGGACTTTTTAGCCGATTTTCAAGGAGCGAATCCCGTCATTCTCGGCTTAATTATCGGCTGTATGAGCGCATTTGACATGGGCGGTCCGGTCAATAAAGCCGCTTATGTCACCGGCACTGCTCTTCTCGCTGAAGGGAACCAATATTTCATGGCAGGCGTTTCCGCCGCGTGCATCACACCGCCGCTTGTCATTGCGTTTGCCACTTTGCTTTTCCGCAAATATTTCAGCCAGCAGGACCGAAATGCAGGGCTTGTCAATTTTATTCTCGGCGCCACTCATATTACCGAAGGTGCTATCCCGTTCGCCGCAAAAAAACCGATCCCTGTCATTCCGATTTTGATGATCGGCTCTTCGATATCGGCGATATTAACATACTCATTCGCAGTTCAAGTACCTGCCCCGCACGGCGGATTCCTTGTACTTCCCGTTGTCACAGGAGCCTTTCAATGGGTGTTGTCGATTATCATCGGATCGCTTATCGGCGCCTTCTTATACGGTTTTTATCAAAAACGGACATATGAAAAACAGAAAGGCTGATCAAACATGGGCACAACAGCTTTAATCAAAAAAGAGCACATCTATCTTCAAGAAACGTTATCTTCCCAAGCGGAAGCATTTGACCGGGTGGCTCAGGTCGCATATGAATCGGGAGCCGCCCAAACAAAACAAGCGGTCATACACGGATTGGCACAAAGAGAGGCTGAAAGTACGACCGGCTTCATTGAAGGCTTTGCCATTCCCCATGCAAAACTGAAGGACATCACAGAAGCATCTGTCATCATCATTCAAAACCAGATGGGCATCGAATGGAACGCGCTTGATCAAAACCCTGTCACATTTATCATTGCTTTATTGATACCAGATGCCGAGGCAGGCAGCACACATCTCAATCTATTATCATCGGTGTCTCGCATGCTTGTTCACGAAGATGCGAGGCAGCAGCTGATTAAAGCCTCGAGTCCTGACGACATTCTGAACACCTTTTCGAGCTATATATCCTAATTTTGATCAGAAAGAAGGAATCGATATGCTGACAAATACGAAGAAAATGCTGTTGGACGCACAGACAAACGGCTATGCGGTACCGGCCTTTAACATTCACAACCTGGAAACCGTGCAAGCCGTGACAGAAGCGGCTGAAGCCCTAAGGTCCCCCGTGATTCTTGCGGCTACTCCCGGAACCTTCAGCTATGCAGGCCGCGACTATATTCAAGCGATTGCAGAAACGGCCGCAGCGCGCTGTTCAATCCCGGTCGCCCTCCATCTCGATCATCATGAAGAGATTGATGATATTCGCGAGTCTTTATCATTAGGGACAAAATCGGTGATGATTGATGCTTCGCACCATCCATTTGCCGAAAATACCGCAATTGTAGCGAGCGTCGTACAATATGCCCGGCAAAAAGATGCCACTGTAGAAGCCGAGCTCGGAAGGCTCGGCGGACAGGAAGATGATTTAATCGTGGATGAAGCCGACGCTTATTACACCGATCCGGATGCAGCAAAAGAGTTCGTCGAGAAAACCGGAATCGATTCGCTTGCGGTGGCAATCGGTACAGCCCACGGGCTTTACTCAAAAGAACCCAATATCGATTTTGACCGGCTGGCCGCGATTCAAAAACGGGTTTCAGTTCCGCTTGTCCTGCACGGCGCCTCAGGAATTCCGCAAGAAGATGTAAGAAAGTGCATCAAGCTCGGCTGTGCAAAAGTAAATATCGCGACTGAATTAAAAATTCCTTTTTCAGATAAACTGCGCCGTTATCTGCATGAACACACTGATGCAAGCGATCCAAGAAAATATATGGCCCCCGCCAAAGAAGCCATGAAAGAAATCGTTCAGGAAAAGATTTTGATGTGTATGAGCAATAACAGATACTAATGCAAAAAGCCGGATGTTCTTTAACATCCGGCTTTTTCAAATCATTTGGCATGCTCTTCTAAAGCATGACCGTCATGAGGCTTTTCATCGGGTATCGGTTCCTGAGCGGCCAATATGCTGTATACGAGCATGACAATTCCTACATAAACAACCGCCGAAACCGTCCAAACGAGCACTGTTTTATCCTTCAAGACGGATTCCTCCAATCAAGCTTCACCTTTTGCAGCCTGAGTGCATTCAGAACGACCGAGACCGAACTGAACGCCATCGCGGCACCTGCGATCCACGGGGCCAAAAGCCCGACGGCCGCGAACGGAATGCCGATGCTGTTGTAGGCAAACGCCCAGAAAAGGTTTTGTTTAATGTTTTTGATCGTCAGCCTGCTCATGAGGATCGCATCGGCGATGCTGTTTAAATCGCCGCGGATCAAGGTGATATCGGCGGCTTCCATGGCGACGTCAGTCCCCGTTCCGATCGCCATTCCGGTATCGGCTGCCGCCAGTGCCGGCGCATCATTGATGCCGTCGCCGACCATCGCGACGTTTTTGCCTTTTGCCTGGATTTTCTTCACTTCATCTGCTTTTCCTTCAGGCAGGACTTCTGCAATGACATGCTGAATGCCGGCTTCAGCAGCAATCGCTTCTGCCGTCCGCCGGTTGTCTCCGGTGATCATGACGACTTCAAGCCCCATATCATGCAGCCTTTTCACCGCTCTCTTCGACGTGTCTTTTATCGTATCGGCGACGGCGATCAGCCCGGCAAACCGACCGTCGATGGCGGCAAGCATCGCTGTCTTTCCTTGTGTTTCAAACTTCTCCATTTCGCTGTGCGCCTCTTGAATGTCAATATCACGGCTTTCCATCAGCCGTCTTGTGCCGATCAAAATCCGTTTTTCATTGACTGCGGCTTCGATACCATAACCGGGTATCGCTTCAAAGCTGTCTGCGGAGGCCGGTTCTATCTCTCTCTTTTTAACGCCTTCGACAATGGCTTCAGCAAGCGGATGTTCAGAGTTTTTTTCCGCAGCACCGATAAGCTTGAGAAACGATGTTTCATTGATCCATGGTTCAGTGCGCACATCTGTGAGCTGAGGCTTTCCATTTGTGACCGTCCCCGTCTTGTCAAGCACGATCGTCTCCAAGCGGTGAGCCGTCTCCAAATGTTCGCCGCCTTTGAATAAAATTCCGAATTCAGCCGCACGGCCCGATCCGGCCATGATCGAAGTCGGTGTTGCCAAACCGAGCGCACACGGACATGCGATCACAAGCACCGCAATCAGCTTTTCCAGCGCCGTGCCGAATTCACCGGGGCTAACCGCCAAATACCAGACGAAAAATGTGATGACTGCGATCGCCACGACAATCGGCACAAAAACCCCGGAAATCCGGTCTGCGAGCCGTTGAATCGGAGCTTTTGAACCTTGCGCCTCTTCCACGACTTTTATAATCTGCGCCAGCGCAGTATCTTTGCCTACTTTTTCTGCTCTTACTTTTAAAAATCCATTTTTATTGATTGTAGCACCGATAACCGGATCTCCAACCGTCTTGTCAACAGGGATGCTTTCACCGGTGATCATTGATTCATCCAGCGCAGAACGTCCTTCGACAATCTCTCCGTCTGCCGGTACTTTTTCACCGGGCTTCACGTACATGATGTCGCCTGCCAATACGTTTTCAATCGGCACGGTCATCTCTTCGCCGTTTCTGACGACGGTCGCCGTCTTTGCCTGCAGCCCCATCAGCTTTTTGATCGCTTCGGATGAGCGCCCTTTCGCTTTCGCTTCAAACAGCTTTCCTAAAATGATCAAGGTTAAGAGGATGGCGCTTGTTTCATAATAAAGTCCGTCCGGATGCCGGTTCGTGCCGAGGCTTTCAATGCTTAAATACAAGCTGTAGAAATACGCGGCAGACGTGCCGAGAGCGACCAGCACATCCATGTTCGCGCTTTTGTTCCGAAGCGCTTTATAAGCCCCTGTGTAAAACTGTTTCCCGACGATAAACTGAACCGGTGTCGCCAACGCGAACTGAACCCAGGGATCCATGAACATCCCCGGCAGCCATATAAATGACGTGAATTTGAAATGGCTGACCATTGCCCAGAGCAGCGGAAAAGATAAAATGGCCGAAAAAATAAACTTGCCGGTTTGACGCTGAATGCCTTTTTCTCTTTGTTCCGCCGCTCCATCCGCAGTTTGGTCTTTTTTCAGCTCGAGTTTGTAGCCGAGCTTTTCAACGGCTTCGATCATTTCCTCCGGCGAAACCGCACCGGTATGATAGTCGACTGCCGCAGTCTCTATGGCAAAGTTGACGGCGGCGTTTTTGACGCCCGGCAGCTTGTTGAGGCGCTTTTCAACCCGGTTGGCGCAAGCCGCACACGTCATGCCGGAAATTGCGAATTCGGCTTTTTCCGCTGGAACTTGATAGCCGAGCGATTCGACTTTTTCAGCCAGCTGTCCGACTTCGATTTGCCCCGGATCATAAACGATTTTTGATTTTTCCAGCGCCAAGTTCACATTTGCGTCCTGAACGCCGTCAAGCCTTTTCAACCCTTTCTCGATCCGCGCCGCACAGGCGGCGCAGGTCATGCCAGAGATTTGGAGGGTGGCTTCTTTTTGTCCGTCCATATCCTTCACTCCTTATATACCCCTTATAGGTATACATTAGCCTGCGACATCATACCCCTGATCTTCGATCGTATCGATGATTTCTTTCAGCGATACTTTGCCTGAATCAAACGAAACTTCGACCTTGCCCTCGCTTAAATTCACTTTAACGGACTCTACTCCGCCAAGCTTTCCGACGTTTCCTTCTACTGCCTGAACACAGTGGTTGCAAGACATGCCTTCGACTTTCAGTGTTTTTTGTTCCATATTGAAAACCTCCTATGGTTTGATGATATTGATCGGTTTTATATTACCATACCCCTGTAGGGTATTTCAAGAAAACGATTTTCCCTTTTTTCGTTCACGACTTTGAAAAACGCTTAAACACATCAAGCAGCTCCTCGATGGCCTCTTCGCCTTCACCGCTTTTAATCGCGTTTGCGACACAATGGTGGGTATGATCTTCAAGCAGGCTGAAAGCCACCTTTTGCATCGCGGCTTGCACAGCTGAGATTTGAACAAGAATATCGACGCAGTAGCGGTCATTTTCGATCATGTTTTGAATGCCTCTGACCTGCCCTTCAATCCGCTTTAAACGGTTTGTGATTTGTTCTTTTCCTTTAGAACTTTTGGGATTTAATGTGTGTTCATGATGATCTGCTGACATCGGAGCACCTCTCTTTCCATTGTATTTTGTCCAAGTTACCCGTTTGTACCATTATAAAATGCGAAGCGAAACATGTCTAAAAAAAAGAGACAACCCCAATTTTCTGCGGGGTCGTCCCTGCATATTATTTGTTTAACGCTTTAAAAAATTCTCTCATAAACTCCGGCAGATTGGACCAGTCATGGCCTGAGACCAGATTGGCGTCGACATGAAGCTTCTCCTCTACATAAGTCGCGCCCGCGGCTTCGACTTCCGGTTTGCAGGCGATGTAAGCCGTCAGCTCCCGACCTTTCAGATGTTCTCTCAGGCTTGTGAAAATCAGGCTCGCGTGACAAATCGCGCCGACCGGTTTATTTTCCTCAAAGAAATGAGCAACAATTTTCAGCAGGGAATCGTACATCCGGATAAATTCCGGCGCGCGTCCGCCCGGAATGATGATGCCGTCGTATTCGGACGGATCAATCTCATCAAATGAAGCATGCGCGTCAATTAAATAGCCCGGCTTTTCGGTGTATGTATCCCAATCCAGAAAGTCATGAACAACCGTATGAATCTTTTTCTTTTTCGGTGCGGCGATCGTCGTTTCATAGCCCTCTTCAAGACAGCGGTAATAAGGATAATACACTTCCAGCGCTTCAACTGCGTCGCCCGTTACGATCAAAATCTTTTTCGCCATCAAAAACATCTCCTTTCCTTTTTTACTCTTCTATTTTATCCCATTTGCGCCTGATTTTAAAATCAAGTGCTTGAGGAGCTTGATTTCAGCCGACGATCGTGATGGTCTCTGTAATGTCTTTCAAGAGGGCAAGGTTTGCTTTGTCAATTCCTGAATCTGTGATGATCCTGTATCCGTTATGAAGGCGGTCGATTTGCGAGAAAGCACGGGTCCCGAATTTGCTGCTGTCCGCCATCAAGATCGTTTCGTCCGCAATCTCGATCATCCGTTTTTTCAACAGCGCCTGCATTTCGTTTGAATCGCTCAAACCGCTCGCAGGGTCGACGCCTTTGCAAGACAGAAATGTTTTGTTGACGTGATACATATCAAGGGAGCGCTCAGCCAAAGGACCGACATATGACATCGATTGCGGCAGCAGCATCCCGCCGGTTGAAATGACCGTCACCTTTTCTTTTTTGCTGAGTTCAATCGCGACTCTGACTGAATTGGTGATGACGGTCAGCGGGATGTTTTCAAGCGCTTTTGCCATGTACCATGCCGTCGTGCTGGCGTCAAGAATTATTCGTTCCCCGCTTTTCACGTGCTTAACGGCTTCAAATGCAATCATCTTTTTTTCGTTTACGTTTGTAATTTCGCGCTCGCGAAAATGCACCTCCGCTTCTTCGGTCTGTACGCTGACAGCGCCGCCATGACTTCTTTTCAGCTTATTTTCCTTCTCAAGCTTTTCCAGATCGCGCCTGATCGTTTCTTCCGTGACGGAAAAAAGCTCGCTCAGTTCTGTGACGCGTACGCTCGAGCGCAGATTGACAAGCTCGACGATTTTTTGGTGTCTTTCAGCTACAAGCATCCGTTTACTTCCTTCCTTTTTTGGTAAAAGTCACTGTTACTTTCATGATAGCGCATCAGCGCCGATACAGGAAATGTTTTCAGCGGGAAGCGGCGCCGAGAATCTGACTTGTATAGCGGCGGTATGCCGCCTCCCACGCTTCTGTATCTTCCGGTACATACGTTTTTTGAGGGAAGGAAGTCCTGATCGCTTTTCGGGCGCTTTGAATATCCCAAAACATGTCGAGTGCGATAGCCTGTACGGCAATGTTGCCGATGGCGCTCGCCTCTGACGGTCCGGCCCATACATTTCTGGCCAGTACATTCGCCGTGTATTGGCACAGCAGTTCATTTCGAATCCCTCCGCCCGCCATGTGAAGTCCGTCATATTCTTTTCCTGTCAATGTTTCAATCCGTTCAAGCGTAAACCGGTATTTAAACGCAAGGCTTTCCAGCACGCAGCGGATCATCTGTCCGGGCGTTTCCGGCACGTGCTGCCCAGTTGCACGGCAATACTCCCTGATCGCCTCAGGCATATGCACGGGATTAAGAAACACCGGGTCATCCGGGTCAACCGCCGACCTGAATACTTCCGACTGTCCGGCAAGTTTGACAAGCTCAACGCTCGAATAGCTGACCCCGTCTTTTTCCCAATCCGCCTGACAGCGCTGGAACAGCCACAATCCCATAATGTTTTTTAAAAAGCGGAATGTACCGCCGGCACCGCCCTCATTTGTAAAATTCCAATCGAGCGCCTGTTTTGACATCAGCGGAATGTCAAGTTCAGTTCCAATCAGCGACCAGGTGCCGCAAATCAAATATGCAAAGTCTTCCGTTTCAGCGGGAACGCCGACAACTGCAGAAGCCGTGTCATGTTCGCCGACGGCAATGACCGGTACGGCAGGCACCGACAATTCGCTGCACACTGATTGTGACAGCCTCCCCGCTTCGCTTCCTGGTTTTGCTATATCCTTCGGAAAAATATTGGCCGGGAGTCCCATAAGGCTGATGAGCTCCCAATCCCAATCTGACGTTTTCGGGTTGAACAGCTGAGTTGTCGTCGCATTTGTAAACTCGCTTTTTTTCTCGCCCGTTAAAAAATAGCGCAGCAAATCAGGAATCATTAAAAGCGTTTCCGCGTGTTCCAACAGCGGAGAATTCGCTTTTTTCAGTGCCCGGAGCTGAAAGATGGTGTTGAACGGCAAAAGTTGAATACCGGTTCTTGAAAACAGCTCTTCTTTTCCGATTTCATTCAGCACCTCCATCATCATTCCGTCCGTGTAAGGGTCTCGGTAATGATAAGGGTTCCCCAACAGCTCTCCGTTACGATCGAGAAAGCCGACATCAACCGCCCATGAATCGATTCCGATACAGCTGATTCGTCCGCAGCCGTTTTTCGCCTTTAAAATGCCTTGTTTGATTTCATGATAAAGCCTGAGAATGTCCCAATAAAGGTGTTTTCCCGCCTGAACGGGCTGATTTGGAAAACGGTGAATTTCCTCCGCTTTGATCAGACCGCCGTCCACATGACCTGCATAAGCTCTGCCGCTCGACGCACCAAGATCAAAAGCGAGAATCGTCACCAGCTTGCACCGCCTTTGCCGCGTGCCAGTATTTTCTCCGCATACCCGCTTTCCGCATAAGCTTTGAGCGGATCAGGCGGGACGTTCATTTCCTCCCGCACGGCGTAAAGGAGCGGTTTGACGTCAATTTCAAATGCTTCGCGGATCGCAGCCTCTGCGGCAAGAACGTCATGATTTTCCTGCGCTTTCTTCACTTCATCGAAGTTGATCAAAAGCGCTTTTGCAAATTGAGTCTGCACATTCATGACCGAGCGCAGTACAGCCGGGATTTTAGGTTCGAGATAATGGCATTGATCAAGCATATACGAAATATGTTCGGCCGTCTTCCGGACACTCGGGTCGGAATCGCGGCAGGCGTCCAAAATTTGATAAAAAATGAGAAACAGTTCGTACGGGTTGTGCGCGCCTGCGATCAAATCGTCATCAGCGTATTTGCGGCTGTTGAAATGAAAGCCTCCGAGACGTTTTTCGTCAAGCAAATAAGCGACAATGTGCTCGATGTTCGTCCCTTGGGGATGGTGGCCGGTGTCGACGAGCACCTCAGCCTTCGGCCCGAGCTTTTGCGCCAAATTGTAAGCCATCCCCCAATCCGCCAGGTCTGTATGATAAAATGCCGGCTCAAAAAACTTGTATTCAATCAAGAGCCGCATATCATCGTCAAGCGCTTCGTATACTTCAGCCAGACACTCATACATCCAATTTTTCCGTTTTCTGATGTCGCCCTGACCGGGATAGTTGGTTCCGTCGGCAAGCCAGAGGCTGATTTCCTTGGATCCTGTTTGTTTTGCAATATCGACGCATTCGAGCAATTGCTCAGTCGCTTTTTGGCGAATGTCCGCTTTAACGTTTGTGACGCTTCCGAATTTGTAGTCATCGTCCTGGAACAAGTTCGGATTCACGGCGCCGACGGCAAGGCCAAGCTGCTCGGCGTGCGCTTTCAGCTTTCCGTAATCATCAACTTGATCCCACGGAATATGGATGGCGACGGAAGGACAAGTTCCGGTTAATTTGTGAACGACTGATGCATCTTCCATTTTTTCAAATGGATCCCTCGGTACGCCCTCTTGCTGAAACACTTTGAAGCGCGTGCCCGAGTCCCCGTATCCCCATGAAGGCGTCTCGATTTTAAGCGCTTTCAATTTTTCCTTTACTTCAGAAAGGCTGATGCCTCTGTCTTTCTGCTGTTCTTCAAATAAAGCGTAAGCCCGGTCATTCATCATGTACACCCTTCCCCCTTGTTTTTAACGGATATGCCATGGTTGACATTAACGCAAGTTCCGGCTGGGTTGTGTCCAGCCGGCTGTACTGGACGATCACAGGTACATCGCTTGCGATCTCGATCGCATAAGGAACATTTTCAGGAATGCGTTCTCCTGCTCGGTGCAAAGAACTTGTGCGAATATGCTTCGTTCTCTTGCCCTGAACCGTCTCGGGAATGCCTTCGAGCGGCGGACGGTCTTCAAAGTATACTGTGATCGCAAGGTTTGCGTCTTCTTCATGGCAATTTAAAACACAAATGGCTTCATGGCTCGTCAAGCTTCCGGAACTTTCCGGAGGAATAAAACCGTCCGGTATGATCCAGTGGGTCTCGCCCTTCATCTCCCTTTTCCCCCTTTGTTTTCTGAAAGGACGGCCGAAGCCGTTCCTTTCCAATTACCTTGAAAATGCGGCCGGCACTCCCCCGTCAACCGTCAGCATGCATCCCGTCGTTTTTGCCGTTTTTTCTGAAGCGAAATAAGCGATCGCTTCGGCGATGTCGGCGGGATAAATGTTGACGGAAAGAGTCGTACGTTTGCGGTAATGCTCTTCAAGCCGATCGGGTTCAATCCCGTAGGCGGCGGCTCTTTCTTCGCGCCACTTGGAGTCCCAGATGGCCGACCCTTGAAGCACCGCATCCGGAAGCACTGAATTCACGCGGATTCCATACGGTCCGCCTTCAGCGGCGATGCATCTCGCCAAATGAACCTCAAGCGCTTTTGCAGAGCTGTATGCCGAAGCGTTTTTGCCTGCATAAACGGAATTTTTCGAGCCGATAAACACCATGCTGCCGCCTGAACCCTGTCTTTTCATTTGCTTAAAAGCTTCTCTGGCGACGAGAAAATATCCTGTTCCAAGTACATTCATATTCAAATTCCATTCTTCGAGAGTCGTTTCATCAAGCGGGCTGGATGTCGCAAGCCCCGCGTTGTTGACGAGAATGTCGATCCCGCCGTAATTAAGGACGATTTCCTCGAATGCCGCCTGAACGTCCTCTTCTTTCGTCACATCCATGCGGACGGCGGATGCTCGTTCCGCACCGTATTGTTCATTAATCTCTGCGGCTGTTTTTTCTGCGCCTTCTATATTAATGTCAGCAACAGCAACATGCGCACCTTCTGAAGCAAGGCGGCGGCAGGTCTCGCTGCCGATTCCGCCCGCTCCTCCCGTCACAAATGCGATCTTGCGGGAAAATTCGGCTTCCGGCGGAGCAAGCGTTAATTTATAAAGCTCAAGCGGCCAATATTCGACATTGTAGGATTCTTCCTCATTTAGAGATACAAAGTTTCCAAGGACTTCTGTTCCCTTCATGACAGCAATCGCCCGCCGATATAAATCTCGGCTGACCTTTGCCATCGCCAGGCTTTTACCTGCTGCCACCATGCCGATTCCCGGGATTAGCATCACGCGCGGCGCCGGTTCAAACATCTCGTCTCCTTCATGCCGGTTTCTTTGAAAATAGGCGGCATACGATTCTTTAAACCTAGCAATCTCGGTTTTGATCCGTTCGACCAGCTTCTCTGTGTCCTGTTCAGCGGGATTCCACGGAATATAGGCAGGCGTCCGCTTTGTATGCACAAGGTGATCCGGACATGCTGCGCCGACCTGTGAAAGCGATGGAGCGCGCCTGCTGTTCGTGAATTCGAGTACATCATCAGCATCGCACCATGTGAGCAGCATGCGTTTCTCTCCGCTGACAGCGCCGCGGATAATTGGCAAGATATCGGCTAAAATCCGTTTCCGGTCCTCCGGTGCAAGCGGCTCGACCATCTGTCCGCCAAACGGCTGATGATCTTCTGAACGGCTTTTAATGTATGCTTCCGCTTCGCGAATCACAGCAATCGTCTGATCATAGCTTTCTTTCGCCGTTTCCCCCCAGGTGACGAGCCCATGCTTCTCCATTAAAACAAGCTCTGCATTCGGGTTGTTTTTCACACCTTCTGCTATCAGCTTCGATAAAGCGAAGCCCGGTCTGACATAAGGCACCCATACAAAGCGGCTGCCGAATATCTCCTCTGCGATCTCTTTTCCATTATCAGCGCAGCAGATGCTGATGATCGCATCGGGGTGGGTGTGATCGACATGCGGAAACGGCAAAAAAGCATGAAGAAGTGTTTCGATCGACGGCCGCGGGTGCTTTCCGTCCATCATGCAATGGGACAAATATGCCGTCATTTCTTCATCGGTCATGCTGCTCCGTTCCATCAGCGGACGAATATCATCGAGCCTCAGCCCGGTAAATTGGCCCGCTGACATCGTCGCCAAGTCCGAGCCGCTGCCTTTCACCCACATCACCTCGATGTCCCTGCCCCTGAAATCCTTTTCCGTCGTTTTCATCGATGTGTTTCCCCCGCCCCAGTTGCAGACCGATCGGTCAGAGCCGATCAGGTTGGAACGGTAGACGAGTTCGTCAAGACCCGGACGCAGCGATGCAGCCTCAGTTTCTGACCATAAATATTCCACCATACGTATCACTCCGTTTTTGTTTGTTTATTTTTGAATATGTTTGTTTAAAGAGTAACATATTTTGTTTTGTTTTGTAAGCGCTTTTTTCAGAAGCCATTTTATGATAGAGCTGTTTCAATCGGTCTATAAATAAAAAACCCCCAACAGCAGGCAGCCGTAGGGGGGGCAGGAATGTGGAATGTTTTAACCTTTGAAAATAAAACGTCAGATTTTAAGAAAGCGCTGGCATCATGATGATGACGCTTTTTGTCCCGACGGCTAACCGTTTTGGGAACATATTGATCCACAACAAACGGTTGAAAATCGGCTTTTAATCTTTTAATATATAAACTCATGTTTTTTAAAAGGAGGGGTCAGGATGAATAAAACACTGCACGCACCAGTCAAACTGATCATCGCAATTTTTATGATTTGCACATTTTCTATCGGCTTTACAGAGTATGTCGTTATGGGTATATTGACTTCCATTTCAAAGGATCTCTCTGTTCCGATTTCATCTACTGGCTTATTGGTAACGGCATATGCGGGAAGCGTTTGTCTGACGGGGCCGATCGTCACCATATTGTCGGTCAAAATGCCGCGAAAACCGGTATTGATCGGCTTGATGAGTGTGTTTGTACTGTCGAATGCGCTCAGTTTCCTGGCGCCGAACTTCACCGTTTTGTTGATCTCAAGAATCCTATCCGCTTCCATTCATGGCGCATTTTTTGCAACGACGATGGTGTTCGTCAGCGAAATGGTACCGCCCGAAAAGCGGGCCGCCGCTGCCGCTTCAATGAACGGCGGCTTGACCATCGCCCTGATGCTCGGCGTTCCGTTCGGTTCTTATTTAGGCGACCTTTTCAACTGGCGGATCGTTTTTCTGATGATCGCATTCCTCGGATTGATCGGCCTCGCCGGCATTTGGCTGACGGTGCCGCACAGAAAACCGAAAGTCGTCCCTAAATTGATCCATGAATGGGATGTGTTTAAAAATAAACAAGTTCTTTTCTCTTTTGCTATCACAATTTTCGGCTATTCAGGTGTATTCATCGCCTACACGTTTATTGAACCGATGCTGCGGCATTCTGCCGGTTTTGGCAGCCTCGGCATTACAGCCGCCCTTTTCGCCTACGGATTTGGCGGAGTCGTCGGCAATTTCTACGCCGGAAAGGTGCCGTTTCACCTGTTAACCCGCTCCATGATCGGCGTGATGATCGCGCTCATGGCGATCCTTGCGGCCTTCCCTTTTGTCAGCGGACACCCTGCCGGCGCCATCATCGTGACGTTTTTATTCGGAGCCGGCGCTTTCGGAACGGTGCCCCTTTTGCAAACAAAGGTCGTGGCTGCGTCTGAACACGGAACAACGATCGCCACCTCTGTCAGCATCGCTGCATTTAACTTGGCCAACGCGCTCGGCGCATGGATCGGCGGACTCATTCTTCATGCATCAGAGTCCTACACATACCTTGCCACAGGCGGTGCGCTTATGACCATGTGCGGACTGACGCTGACGATGTTCGCCTTTGTGTCTGAGAAAAGACAAGTGAAAGAAGAAATGTGGAGAACGGATCTGTAATTAAAAAAGCTGCCCGGTTTTAAGACCTGGCAGCTTTTTTGTTTGGTTCTTGCAGCGTCTTTGTCTGAGCTGCTTTCCGCATGATCGCGAACATCAAAAGGGCGGCCGCGGCATAGACGATGCCGAAACAGCCGAAAACGAAAACAGAAGATGACATTCCTAATAACACGCCTGATAGAACAGGACCGCAGGCCATTCCCGTATACCTGATAAAATTAAACATGCCCATCGCACTGCCGCGGTTCTCATCAAATTCATTTGCCATCATCGTAGAGAACAGCGGCGGGATCAGCCCCATTGTGACGCCGAAAAGAACGAGGGCCGCCGACAACGCGAAAAGTGAAAACGAGTGGGTAAAGCCAAAACAGACGACGCTGGCCGCGGCGGTCAGATTGCCGATCAGAAACAGGCGTCCGAGCGACAATCTCTTTTGTATCCACTTAAACAGCACGCTGCCGGCAACTGTACTGACCACTATCGGCAAATACAGCAAGCCGACGATCTGCAGATCAAGGTGATAATGATCAGTCAGCAAAATCGGCAAATATACGATCACTGAAAAATAAATAAAGAAAAGAAGATAGCTTAATATCAAAACGGCATTTCCTGTCCTGTTTTTGAAAATATCCTTATAATGCGACAACAGGCTGCCGGCGCTGAGATTGGTCTTTTTCTCCGCATGGCTCTGCGGAAAGCAAAACGCATTTCCGAAAAGCAAAAGAACAGACAAGACTGTCAAAAACCAAAAAATTCCCGGATAATTATAGCGCTCCCCGATAAAACCGCCGAGAATAGGCGCCGCTGCCGGTGCAAGGGAAAGCAGCATTTGATAAGTCCCCATCGCACTGCCCCGCTTCGTTCCCTGGAACAGAGATCCGATTGTGGTTGCCGCAATTAATGGAAGCGCTGCCGTCCCTAAAGCCTGCAGCACCCTAAAAAAAAGAAACAGTCCAAAATCCCTTGCGACGGCGCAGCCGATTGTAGCAATGACCGTTACGATCATGCTCGCCATCATCACAAACCTCGATCCTTTAAAGTCGACAATTGAGCCTACAATGATTTGCATCACAGCTGTAATGAAGATGAACAGCGAGACGGACAGGTTGACCATCGATACGGAAACGTGAAACGAATCTCTGATTAACGGAATGATGGGTGAATAAATATTTTGATTCAACGATGCGAAAAAGGCGCTGATACACACAAAATACATAATGAAAGAAGCATTTAATTTCATTGGTCTCATGTCAAACCGCCTGCCTTGTTTTTGTTTATTCGTTAACAATTCCTTCAATATCGTTCACCAGTTAACAATATTAATTGTAGATGACTCCTTTATCAATGTCAACGAACATTTCTTACTGCAGCTTTAAAGTTTTTACAAATTTTTTACTTATCGGGTTTCTTCACTCGAAAAACGCCTTAAAAAAAGGTTCCTTCTGATCAAAATTCCTCAGATTCACAAAAAACGTTACGAATATTTTCATATTTTGAATTTGATTTGTGTTGACAACTGGAAAAGATAGGGATAAAATGACTATTGTTTACTAGTAAACTTTCATGCTGTACCTTGCCTGATTTTGAGCTCAAACTCTTGCCCTGCTTTAACTATTGAACAAATGTGATACCCCTTCATCATGACCCGCACCATCGCTTATTCTTCTCGATTCATCGTGAAGTTGAGACCAGCCTATTCCCAGCTCGATAAACCGCACGTATCCCATCATTGATTGCAAAAGAAGTCATTCTATGTCCGTTAAGGAGGAAATCAATGACAGAGCTTACAATGGAGAGCAAACACCGGCCATTCAAAACTGAAACTCTTACCCGAAACTGCAATGAAATACTAAAACGCAGACACCATGTTCTCATTGGCATCAGCCCGTTCAACAGCCGATTTTCCGAAGATTACATTCATCGGCTTATCGGCTGGGCCGTCCGTGAATTTCAACATGTATCCGTGCTTTTAGCCGGAAAGGAAGCAGCCAACCTTCTCGAAGCGCTCGGCACCCCGAATGGGAAGGCCGAACGGAAAGTCAGGAAAGAAGTCTCACGGAACCGGAGATTCGCTGAAAAGGCGTTGGAAGCGCATGGCGGCAACCCCGAGGCCATTCATACATTTTCCGATTTCGCGAACCAGACCGCATACCAGCGTTTGCGGATGGAAGTCGAAGATGCCTTTTTCGACCAGCCGCATTTTCGGAAAGCCTGCCTGGAGATGTCGCATGCGGCGATCCTCGGAAGGGCCCGGGGTATTCGCATGGATGTCCAGGAGGTCAGCGCCGCCATGCTGGAGCTGGCTGTTGAATACGTCATCGCTGAACTTCCGTTTTTCATCGCCGCCCCTGATATTTTAGGCGTCGAAGAGACGCTTCTTGCTTATCACCGTCCATGGAAGCTCGGCGAACAGATCTCCCGTCATGAATTTGCCGTCAAAATGCGCCCAAATCAAGGATATCTTATGGTTTCCGAATCGGACGAAAGTGTGGAATATAAAAGCATGCAGGAGGAACGAGTATGAATCAATCGCTAAAAACATTCAGCGTGTTGTCAGAACAATATCACGAGAATCCGTATCAATATTTCTCATACCTTCGGGAATCTGATCCCGTCCATTATGAAGAATCGCTAGACAGCTATTTTATCAGCCGCTACCAGGATGTGCGCCGCGTGCTCCAGAATCAGGACGTCTTTACAACGAAATCGCTCGCCAAACGGGCCGAGCCCGTCATGCGCGGACCTGTGCTCGCCCAAATGAAAGGCAAAGAGCACACGGCGAAAAGGAGAATCGTTCTGCGCCGTTTTATCGGGGAATCCCTTGATCACCTCACACCGCTCATTAAAGATAATGCACAAAGGCTTTTGGCCCCTCATCTGGAGAAAGGGCGGATCGACCTTGTCAATGATTTCGGCAAAACGTTCGCCGTTTGTGTGACGATGGACATTTTAGGTTTGGACAAGAACGACCACCAAACAGTGAGAAACTGGCACAGCGGCGTCGCCGATTTCATTACCAGTTTGAATCAGGCACCTGAAGACCGGGAACATTCCCTCAAATGCAGTGAACAGCTCGCTGAATATTTGAATCCGATTATCGAGGAAAGGCGCAAAAATCCCGGACATGATTTAATATCCATCCTTTGCACTTCCGAATACGAGGGAGTAGCGATGTCTGACCGCGACATCCGCGCGCTGATTCTCAATATATTGCTTGCCGCCACGGAACCGGCGGACAAGACGCTCGCATTAATGATTTATCATTTGCTTCATCATCCCGATCAAATGAATGACGTGCTGGAAGACCGTACGCTCCTGCCTCAGGCCATCGCAGAGACGTTGCGCTACAAGCCGCCGGTGCAGCTCATCCCGCGCCAGCTTTCACAGGACGCGGTGATCGCCGGAGTCGAGCTCAAAGAAGGGACGACTGTATTTTGCATGATAGGCGCGGCAAATCGCGATCCTGAAGCGTTTGAGAATCCCGACGAGTTCAACATCCATCGCACCGACCTGGAAGTCAAAAGCGCATTCAGCGGCGCAGCCAGGCATCTCGCATTCGGTTCAGGCGTCCACAACTGTGTAGGAGCGGGGTTTGCGAAGACGGAAATCGAGCTTGTCGCAAATATCGTCCTGGATCAGCTGAAGAATATCCAGCTGGAGGAAGACTTCGTTTACCGTGAGACAGGCCTTTACACACGCGGCCCCGTCTCGCTCAACATCAGATTTGATACGAAACATTAATCTTGTGAAAAAGCCTTCTCCTCCCGAGAGGAGGCTTTTTCAATTGCCGCCTCACTGATCTTCGCCAGCTCTTCAAAATCCTCCTTCCCTTCGATCGCATGTGAAAGTTCGTGGCATTGAACGATTTTAAAACCATTCATTTTAAACATCGCGATGACATCAATTCTCCCCCGGTCTCCGTTTGTTTTGACAACATTGACCGTATACCTGACCGCTGCGCTTTGCAGTCGCTCGTCAAACAAAAACTCATGAAAGGGCGACACCGTTATGGTGCGGGCAACCTTTTTCAGCGTCCTCATGTGATCTTTAAACTGCACAAGGTCAATTTGACTGCCGTCGGTTACTTGAACATAATTCTCGCTGAAATAATCGGGAATTTTTTCAGTATTCATTTCACTCAAGATGTCCTGATACATGCTGCTTAAAAACTGTTGGGCTTCACTTTTATTCATTCGCTGCTCCTCTTGATTAAATGTGTTTTGACCATTCGTTTAAAAAGCGGATGACGGTTTCCAGCTCGGATTCGGAAAACCGCTCAAACATCTCGATATAGCGCTGCTTTGCAATTTCGTGCATCCTGTCATGAATGTCGGCCAGTTTCTTCCCCTCGTCTGTTAATCTGTAATACAATTCTTTGTTGTTGTTCGGTTTTTTGTGCGATTCGATCATCCCGTGCTTTGTAAGCACATTGACCGCTTTTGTCACTGCCGCTTTTGATATTTGAAGTTTTGCTGCTAGGAAAGCGTTGTTGACGTCTGCCTCGTTTTCGCTGATAAGCGAGATAATGTGAAGCTGGGTCAGTGTCCAATGCTTCCGGATGCTGCCGTCTTCTTGAAAAGCTTCCTTTGCGAGCGCCTGCTGTTCATGCTGAGCCCGCTTTTCTCTTTTGAGAATAAAATCCTGAACGGCTTGAAATGCTTGCTCATACGTCTTGTTTTCCACGATCATCATATCCTTTCCATCATCGTTAACCGGTTAACTATTTAATAGTTTACCAGTTAACAATAATTAAAGCAAGCAAAAAGCATATGATGCAGAAAAGATCCGCAGCATATGCTTCCCTCATACTTGAAGAGATAACACGTGCTTTTCAGTCCAAGCCAGAAGCTTCAGGTCCTGTTTGCGGCCGGCGATGAATGAAAGCCCCAAAGGCTCGCCGTTTTTTGCCGGTAACGGAACGGTGATCTGCGGAAGCCCGCCAAGCCCGGCAATACACGTCAGTTTCATCGTGCGCGCCCTTCTCTCATGTAATTCGTTTTCCGGTAGCCCGCGGAGCGGCGGCGTGCCGGGAGCAGTTGGAATGACGAGTAAGCCGTCTTCCGCGAGCCATTCCGACAGTCTCCTTTTCACCGCTTCTCTTTTCATCAACACATGCTCATGATCGCTTTTCCTAAGACTTGACGTCCATTCAAATCTTTCTGCGATTCCAGAGCCGAACACTGGATTTGTGCGCTCGATCCAAGCTCCATGCTCCTCCCAAATATCCAGACCCTGCAGCAACTTGAACATCTCCGCCCATTCCGCGAGGCCTCCGTCAGCGGCAATGCACCAGTCGAATTCGCCGTCTATCAGGCCTAATGCATGAGCGTATACTTGTGTCCGGTCGCTTTCTTCAAGCAGGCTCCACGCCTCTTTTTCAAAATAAATCCGCTTGAAACAGGCCCCTGCCTCCTCCTGTCCGCTAAGCAGGACGCGGCCTGCCGCATGAAGAATTCCGATATCTTTTGACATCCATCCGACAGTGTCAAAGCTTTTCGCCAGTGGTATGACTCCATTAACCGGCACCTCGCCGTGCGTCGGCCGAAATCCGAAAATTCCGCAGTAGGAAGAAGGGATTCTGACAGACCCTCCGGTGTCTGTTCCAAGGGCAAAATCGGCCATGCCGGAAGCTGCCGCCACGGCCGAACCGCTTGAAGATCCTCCAGGAATGTTGTCCTTGGCACAAGGATTGACTGGCGTACCATAATGGACATTTTCTCCGTCAAGGCTGTACATCAGCTCATCCGTGTGAGCAGCACCTTTAAGCCTTGCCCCTTCACGCAGCAGCAAGTCAACGGCTTCCGCGTTTTTTTCGGCAGGTTCGTGCGTCCTCAGCCAATCAGGATTTCCCGCCGCATTTGTATGGCCTTCTACCGCAAACACATCCTTTACCGCAAACGAAAGGTTTTTCAAGCTTCCTTCAGCTGATGCCGGCTCGACAGCCAAATCCTTGTTCATAAAAGCGCCCCAATCATACTCCATTTTCAAAATCCCCTCTTTTTGTTTTTAACGATAACCGGACACCTCTTCAAATTGAACAAAATTGTGACAAAATCTTCCGTTCTCCGGTTGAAAAGGGTCTTTAGGTTTGTTCCTATAGGCAAACAGGGTAAAATAAAGGTGTGTTGATTACATATTAAAAACGAACATGGGAGAGGAGAATGAATGGTGAACAAGGTTCGCACAGGAATATTAGGATACGGTTTGTCAGGTTCGGTGTTTCATGCGCCTTTATTATCTGTGTTAGAAGATTTTGAGATTCGAAAGGTGATGACTTCAAGAAAAGAACAAGTCAAACAAGACCTCCCCGAAACAGAAGCCGTCAGCTCGATCGAAGACATCACAAATGACCCTGACATTGATCTCGTCATCGTGACCACGCCGAGCTGCCTTCATTACGAAATGGCGAAAGAGTGCATCCGCGCCGGAAAGCATGTCGTCCTGGAAAAACCGATGACGGCAACAGCGGAAGAAGCTGAAAAGCTCATCAATGCCGCGAAAGAAAAAGGGGTGCTTCTCAGCGTCTACCACAACCGAAGATGGGATAACGACTTTTTGACGATCAAACAGCTCATCAAAGAAGGGCGACTCGGAGAGGTTAACACATTCCACGCCTCCTACGACCGGTTCCGGCCGAATGTCAGACAGCGCTGGAGAGAGCAGAAAGGACCGGGCTCAGGCGCACTGTACGATTTGGGTTCACACCTGATCGATCAGGCGCTTCATTTATTCGGCATGCCAAACAGTGTCACCGCTCAAGTGACCGCTCAAAGAGCCAATGCGGAAACAGACGATTACTTCCATGTCGTCCTTCACTATGATCAGCGCCAAGTGATTCTCCACTCGGGTTCGATTGTTCCGGCCAACGGTCCCCGCTACCAAATCCACGGTTCAAAAGGAAGCTTTATTAAGTATGGTATCGACGGCCAGGAGGATGCACTCAGAGCGGGTCAAAAACCTGCAGGCGATGAGTGGGGAGCCGATCAACCCAAATATTACGGGGAACTGGCCACAGTCAAAGGCGACGAGGTCATTAAGGAAACAGTGGAAAGCATCCCGGGTTCATACTTAACCTATTACAAGCAGCTTGCTTCAAGTATTCTTGAAGGCGGCAGCCTGCCTGTCACGGCGGAAGAAGGACGCGACGTCATCCGAATTATCGAAGCCGCTCAAAAAAGCAGCGAAACGAATCAAACGGTGTTCTTACACAAATAAAATAAAACCGCGGATCACGTCCGCGGTTTTTTCAAAAGGTCCGGCCCAATTCTTTGGCGCGGGCAATTGCATTTCGTTTAATTTCTTCGGCTTTATCCGGCTCTGCATTATGCCCTTCTATAAATAAACCTTCAAATTCCGGCACTCCGAAAAACTGCATCATGATGCTGATATAGCGGTGCCCCATCTCAAGTTCCGCAGCCGGCCCTTCTGAATAGTAGCCACCTCTCGCCTGGATGTGCAGGGCTTTTTTATCGGTTAACAGCCCGATCGGTCCCTGTTCGGTATATTTAAACGTCTTTCCCGCTACAGCGACCGCATCAAAGTACGCTTTCATCACCGGCGGAAAAGAGAAATTCCAAAGCGGCGTGACAAACACGTATTTGTCTCCCGCGATAAATTGCTCGCTCAGCTCATTCAAACGGCCGACTTTTGCCTTTTCGTGTTCAGAAAGCTGTTCAAATCCCGATCCCGACTGCAATTTTCCCCAGCCGCTGAAAACATCCGCATCAATCTGCGGAATGTTCTCCTTGTAAAGATCAAGATGTATGACTTCATCATCCGGATGAGCTTCTTTGTAAGATTCGATAAAAGCTTTTCCCGCCGCCATGCTGTATGATGCCCTTTCGTCATGCGGGTGAGCGGTAATGTAAAGGGTTTTTGTCATCTCTTTTGCTACCTGCCTTTTTGTATTGTTATTGGATAGTATGGGACGTTTTCAGGCAAATATTCAGAAAAACTCGGCTTATGCTGGAATCATCCGCCGGTCCAAAAACGTATAGCCGGAAATAGCTCGCAGACAGGATGCAAACTTCCCATACGGAAGTTTTACGACGCAGTTTGCACATATTGCTGATCGCCTGTTTCGCATTTTTGCACTAGCGGCTGGATCAAAAGCGTTAATTGATACTTTCGTTCAGCAGTCTGATCGCCTGCAAATACTTTCATTCTGCTTGCAATTCACGAATAAAAAAAGGAACGCCTCGATTTTTCAGGTCAAGGCGTTCCTCCATTCAAAACGAAAGCAGACTCCCTTGCAGGAGCAATGCCATTTCTTAGATGCTTGCGGCATCTTCGTTTTTTAGATGATACTTTTATATACAGCTTTTATGACTGCGCTGTATGCCCCTCTTCTTCCAGCTTTTCGAGTCTCTCTTGCACCTCTTCTTCTGAAAGGCCGTGCTCTTTGACATACAGGTTGCGCGGATGAACCCGGCACTCGTGCGTGCAGCCCCGCAAATAGCGGTGTTCATTTTCTTCAGAGCAGATGATCTGCTTGTTGCATTCAGGGTTGGCGCAGTTGACATAGCGCTCGCAAGGCTCGCCGGTGAAATAATCCTTGCCGACGATGACATGCTCTTTCTGGTTGACCGGAACGCTGATTCTTTCATCGAAAACATAGCACTGCCCGTCCCACAGTTCACCTTGAACTTCAGGGTCTTTTCCATACGTCACAATCCCGCCGTGAAGCTGGGACACGTCTTCAAATCCTTCTTTTTTCAGCCATCCCGAAAATTTTTCGCAGCGGATACCGCCCGTGCAGTAAGTCAATATTTTCTTGCCTTCGAGCTTTTCTTTGTTATCACGGATCCATTCAGGCAATTCGCGGAACGCCTTAATGTCCGGTCTGACCGCGCCGCGGAAATGTCCCAAATCGTACTCATAGTCGTTCCGTGCGTCGACGACAATCGTATCTTCCCGCTGCATCGCCTCATAAAATTCTTTTGGCTCAAGGTATTTTCCCGTTAATTCATTCGGATCGATATCATCTTCCAGACGGAGCGTCACAAGCTCATCGCGATGGCGGACATGCATTTTTTTGAAAGCGTGCCCTTCTGATTCATCGATTTTAAACACCATATCTTCAAAGCGGGGATCGTTTTTCATTTCACTCATATAGCGGTCTGTCTGCTCTACGGTTCCTGACACGGTTCCGTTTATTCCTTCACCCGCCACAAGGATGCGCCCTTTCAGGCCCAAATCTTTGCAGAACTTGAGGTGATCTTCGGCAAATTGCTCGGGGTTGTCGATAAGAACATATTTATAATACAACAATACTCGGTATTGATTTTTCATGATATCTTACCACCTATCTGATGCATGTTTTTATAGGAGAAAAAATGGAATATCCATCCATTTATTTTATCAAACCTTTGTTCATATTAAAACAAATCATCACCATGATTTCAATGAAGCTGCTTGAACATTCCCTTAATCAAATGCTAGAAATTTTAACACTTCCGGCCGTTTTACGCAAGCAAAACAACTCAGGTTAAAGGACTTTCAGTAATTCTGTTATAAACTCCCAAAACCCAGGAACTTCTTGACATAAAAGCATCTCCGCTTTTTCGCAAATTTTCATCTTCAGCTCCTGTTCAAGATCCTCCCTCTCTTGATAGGATGTGTTGTTTAATTTGCTTTTGATCATCGGCGTGAAATTTTCCAGCAATTTCTCAATCTCTTTTTCGTCGTGCAGACTCACTGTTATCATTCCCCTCTGCTTTAGAATTCAGCAGCTCTCTTATCTTTTCGAGTGCCCTTTTATGAATTCTTGAATATTTTGCCTTGATTCTCCCAAAGAGTCAGCCATTTCCTGCATGGATACCCCGTGAATGTAAATTTGCGCAAGCACTTTTTTCTGCTTGTCCGTCAATTGCAAAAAAGCTTCATAAAGCATCGGGTCTTGCAGATGTTCACTTAAATCCTCTTCCTGTTCCAAGACATCGTCTAACAGGTCCCCTCGGGGCGGCTCGGGCAAAGTCGGACTGTCGTCGATCATCAATGGAAAACGCTCTCGATTTTTCCGGACTCTTTTATCAAAGTCGACGGAGAAAATCCGGATCATCGAGTTGATGTATTTGATCATGCGGATGTTTTTGTAAAACCGCTTAAATTCGCGATCGAGACACTCTGCCTCTTCAGAATCCGGATGTTCCAAAACGTGGTTGAAAAGCCGCTCATACCGGGGGTTGCTCAAAAAATGCTTCACAAGCGGATGCCCTGTGATTTCCTTGATTTTCGCACGCAGTAACGTTTGATCAATCATAAAAACCGCCTCCTATTTATTTAGATGAAAGAAATGTAAAAAAAGTAAACTCATCTCTTCTTATTAACATGCAAACATAAGTTCCCATTCAGAGAAAATAGTTCTTTGCTTACATTTTTCAGACTTTCTTCACTTCTTAACATAGGAGGTGGTAAGAATGGACAGTGCATTCATTGAGGAAGCAGCGAAACAAATCGGCAATGTCGGCTTTCCAGCTGTATTGGCAATTTACCTGCTGACGCGTTTTGAAAAGAAAATCGATGAACTGATCGAATTGATCAAAGAAAAAAGTGACACCGATGATTGACATCGGCCTCACTTTTTTCACTTAACATGACAGAAGGGGAAAACGAAAGGCCTTTCAGCTCTCCTTTACATTTTGAGAAAGAGGGGATATCACATGGAAAAAAACAAATCAATTCCACAGCCGATCAGAGGAGAAAAAGGAGCGGAAACGAAAATTCCGCATAACGTTGAGCGCGATCGCCAAAATCCGGACATGCTTGCGCCGCCGGAAACCGACCACGGAACGGTGTCAAACATGAAATTTTCATTTTCCGATGTCCATAACCGACTCGAAAAAGGCGGATATGCACGGGAAGTCACCGTTCGCGAGCTGCCGATTTCAGACAAGCTTGCCTCTGTCAACATGAGGCTGAAACCTGGAGCCATCAGGGAACTTCACTGGCATAAGGAAGCCGAATGGGCATATATGCTGTACGGAAAAGCACGGATTACGTCTGTTGACCAAGACGGCAGAAACTTTATTGAAGATGTGAAAGAAGGAGATCTCTGGTACTTCCCGTCAGGTCTGCCGCATTCAATCCAAGCGCTTGAAGACGGCTGCGAATTCCTGCTCGTCTTCGATGACGGCTCTTTCTCTGAAAACAGCACCTTCCAGGTGACAGATTGGCTGGCCCATACGCCTGATGAGGTAATTGCCGCAAACTTCGGCATTTCAAAAGACGTCGTAGCATCTCTTCCAGATAAAGAAAAGTATATTTTCCAAGAAGTGATCCCTGGATGTCTTGAGAAAGACAAAGTCGAAAGCCCGAACGGAACGGTGCCTCAATCTTTCAGCTACAATTTGCTTGAACAGGAACCGATCGTATCTAGCGGCGGTAAAGTATGGATTGCCGATTCCACGAATTTCAAAGCGTCGAAAACAATCGCTTCTGCGCTGGTGGAAGTCGAACCTGGAGGCATCCGGGAGCTGCACTGGCATCCGAATACAGACGAATGGCAGTATTATATTTCCGGACAAGCGAAAATGACCGTTTTCGCGTCCGACGGGCATGCCAGAACATTTAACTACCAGGCCGGAGATGTCGGCTATGTGCCGTTTGCAATGGGACACTACGTCCAAAATACAGGAGACGAACCGCTTCGCTTCCTCGAAATCTTCAAAGACGACCACTATGCTGACGTTTCGTTAAACCAATGGCTCGCGCTCGTTCCGGAAGAGCTTGTCCGCCAGCACCTCGACGTCGGCAGCGAGTTTACAAACATGCTCTCTAAAGAAAAGCATCCGGTCGTGAAATTTGATAAGAAATAACCAGCCAGGCTTGCAGGAGACATATCCTGCAGGCCTTCGGCTGCTGTGTACATATTTAAAAGGAGTTGTATCATGAAACATTTCGTTATTTGCTGCTTATCGGTAATGTTCGTTTTTTTCGCCCACTTTCTCGGCATTTCGATCCTGTTTCATCTGCCGGGCGCATTTTACCAAACTGTCGGGTCCCTGCTTTTGTTTACGCTTTGTTATACCGCACTGACCTTTGTCCTGGAACCGGCTGAAAAGCTGCTCATCCACAGTATGAAGCTGCTGGGCATCAATCGGCGGATCACGTTTTTTGCAGCCGAAATGCTCACGATCGGATGTTTATGGGCCGCGATTTTTACAGCGGACGAATTGCTGGACGACGTTCTGCTGACCTCTTCGGCGGAAATCATGATTGCCGTTTCGTTTTTTACCATTGATAAAATCCTTTATCCACGGCAGAGGTCCGGTTCGCTCTTATATTGAGAATCCACTGTGCAGGAGAATGTTATATAATGGATTTCAAGTAATCAAAAGGAGGTTTTCGTTCTTGTATAAGGTACGTTTTAGACCCGACATGTCGATCAAAGAAATCGGCGAACAGGTGCAAAGCTATGTCGCCGCCAATTGGAAACAAACGCTTGAAGATCATCGCGAAGCGCTTTTAAAGGTGTTTCCCGAATTGGAAGACGCGACTTACGGCGTCTACTTGGACCACCTGCTGCCTCCTGTATTTGAAAGTCTCGAACAGTCCGGCTTTACAACGATTCAAGATGCGGGAAAAGGTGATTTTTTCATCGGAAAAGGCTTAAACTTTAGACAGTCCATGGAAAAATGGGGAGCTGACGACTGCCGCTCACGGGTGTTTTGGGCTGTCATCTCCGATCAGCAAGAAAAGCCTGCCGGGACGCTGCTCTTTGACTTTTTTCACTCTCACGACGGGTTTGACGTGCCTCTTTCTCCGAAGATTTACACATTGGAGGAAACAGAGAGAGACAGAATTGTCGCTCACGTGAAACAGATAAAGGAAAACTAGCTGATAGCGACCCACAACATCATAAGCTGCAACCGCTGGGTAACCCGGCGGTTTTTTTAATGCAGCACAAGGAATATTTTTGCAACCAATCAAACCACACATTCGTTATGTATAAGACCACCAACATCTTACATAAGGGAGAAAATCATGAGAACTTTCGAAATATTATTAACACTCCTGTCTTTTGTCATGCTGTTTCAGCAAAAAATGCCGAGAAAACTTGCGGCGGCAGCCGGATTTGCGAGTATTGGCGTGTTGGCGGGACAGCTTTTTTTTGAGGGATACAGATGGCAAATGGTTTTGATCTATCTGATCTCCGCCGCCCTCGCCTTTATCGCGATCTTCGGTAAAAGGCTTCAAATCAAGATGTGGAAGCCGCTGAAATATGGCTTGTATGTTCTAATATTCGCCATGCTGGCAATCTCCGTCTTCCTGTCTGTATACCTGCCCGTCTTCGATTTGCCTAAGCCTGACGGCGCTTATTCTGTCGGGACGAAGACGTTTCATTTGACCGACCGCGACAGAGAAGAAACGCTGACAAAAAATCCGCACGATAAAAGAGAACTGATGATCCAAGTATGGTACCCCGCCCAAGGTTTGCATGGACAGAAACGGGCACCTCTCTTTCCCGAAGACGCAAGCACATTTCACGAATATATCGAGAAGTTCGCAGATGGATTCGGCCTTCCCGCGTTTGCTTTGGACTATTGGCGCTACATCAAAACAAACTCATACGAAAACGTTGCGATTTCATCAGCTGAAGCCCGATATCCAGTCGTCGTAATCAGCCACGGCTTCGGAACAAGCCGGCTGCTGCACGCTTCCCAAGCCGAGCATCTGGCAAGCCATGGATTTGTCGCAGTGGCAATCGATCATACTTTCAGCACGATGGCAACGGCTTTTCCAGACGGACGGGTGACAGGCTTAACAACCGAGCCATATATGAACGGCGTTTCCGAAAACAGCAGCAAGCTCGGGAACATTTGGACGCAGGACGCCGACTTTGTCATCAACCAGTTGGATCAGCTGAATCGCGATGCCTTTGAGGGAAAACTCGATATGGACAACATCGGGATGATGGGTCACTCATTCGGCGGCGCCACGGCGTTTAACGCCGCATATTCAAATCCCAAAATTAAAGCCGGAATCAACATGGACGGTTCACTGTACAATGTCAACGGCAAGCAGGCGATTTCAAAGCCGTTTCTATTCATGGAATCGAGCAGCTTTATGAACATTAAAGACAAGGCGCTCAGCGGAAAAATTTCTGATGAAGAAATCAAAAATTCGGGTTTAACGAAAGAAGAATTCAACAAGATGATTGAGGAACGAAAAAAGGAATACAAAATCATTGATCAAGCGTCAATGGTGTATATTGAAGGAACGGAGCATTACAACTTCACCGACTTGCAGCTTTATTCAAAACTTTTGAAGCAGCTCGGCATGACGGGCGACATCGACGGCGAACGAAGCGCGGATATCGTGAACCGGTACGTTTTGGATTTTTTCAACAAGCATTTAAAAGAAACCGGCGGCGGCTTGATCAGCAAGCCGAATCCGTCATATCCGGAGGTGAAGTTTCCGAAGGAATAAACCGAAAACGACAGAAAGGGTGCCGGCGGCGGCACCCTCTTTGTCTCATTAACAGATACACCCTGGATTGCGAGAACTAAATATTTTTCGTATGCCTTTTCACTAAATGGCCGCTAAGCCCGGCATATCGGAACTGTGCGGCTTGTAACTCCGCTTCATGCGCGGCGTCGTTAATATTAGCGGAGGTTAGCGACAAATGTTGTCACACTCTGAGCCGGAAGATGCGCCCAAAAATGATTGTCTGTTACATTGAGATTCGTTCCAGGTTGAAGGTTGCTGCTGCTGCTCGTGATCCATCTGGATACTTGAGAAACAGATCCATTCTGCAGAACGAAGTTTTGGTTAACCCCTGAGTTGTTTTTATTAATGGCAACTATAACGACTTTGTTGTCACCTTTATAGGCAGATACGTAAACGTTTGAAGCGGGGCTCTTTGTCGCATCAACCCTGACATAACCGGGACGGACAAACTTCGAGAAATGAGCCATATTGTAACCGCGCTTGCTGATCGTACCGTCTTCTTTCATAGGACCGTATGATCTGCGGATGTACCACCATACATAAGCCTGAAAATCTCCCTCTACCATCGAATTGTGAATATGGTGCGAAACATCCAATGCCTCAGGCCAGCGGTCCGCAGAATTATTGTCACTGTTCGGATAATATACTTCCGTCATCCAAAGATCTTTTCCTGCTCCTTTTTGTTTGAACAGTGGATAAGCGAAATTGTTAAGCTGTGTACCATAAAGATGAGCGCCAAGAATATCCATATTGGCAAGCGCCTTCGGATCATTCAAAATCGGATCCGATATATTTTTTAAGTATTGAAACGACTCAGGCGCGATGACACGGGCATTAATCGAGCCGGCGTTCTCTTTCATAAAGCGAAGTATTTCTTGCGGTGTCCACCATGTCCAGTCGTGTGCGTAATCAGGCTCGTTTTGGACGGAAATCGCATACAGATTCACGCCATTATTTTTCATGAAGGTAACAAAGTCGTTAAGATGCTTCGCGTATGCGGCGTACTTATCGTATCTCAGCCGTTTAGCTGATGTGTCTCCATTCCGATTGAAAGTCTCAACCATATCGCTTGGCGGATTCCAGGGAGAAGCAAAAACGATTGCTCCGTGTTTGATCGCACTCTTTGCCGTCTCCACTTCTCTGTACCAATTGTTTCTATTTTCATCAACATGAATTCTTAAAATTGAAAAGCCTAACTGATTCTGTCCATTGCCAAAGGCGGTTTCTCTTTGAGCTGCTGTAAGATCCCCGATCCAAGCCGGGTGATTCATCCCTCCAAAACCGCGAATCACTTGTTTTTCTGCAGATAGACGAACTGTTGCGTCACTGGCTGCTGAAACTTCAGAAGCGGCAGGCCCGGTTAACATGAGCGACAGCATCATTACATATGCCAACAATACACAAATTATTTTTTTCACATGCTTTCATCCTCTCATTGTTGTGGTATATGAAAACCCCTCTGAGACCACCTTTTTGCTGTTACCGGTGCTCATTTTGTGTAAACTGCCAGTAATCAAAATTAAACAAGTTGCCTGAACTGTTTCCGGTAAATACAAAATAGACGTTGTGAACACCGGTTGCGCCGCTCACAGTGGATTCTATTTCTCTCCAAGTCTGCGCTCCGCCTGTGGAAGGTACATTCAGAGTTCCCACAAGCTTACCTGTTACACTGTCGAGACGGACTTCAATTTTACCGCCTGCAGTGGAAGCGACATTGGCTTTAAATGTCCTCGCTCCGCGCGTGCCGAAGTCAGCATTTCCTACAGCAATCCAGTCTCCGTTATGAATGCTTGTGACGTTTTGATTATTTTCCGGTCCGCCGGGTGCTGAGGATTTCTCCGTCAAAATGCGTCCATTCCAGGCAAACGTTTCAGCTTCTACCCGGTTATACGGATTCAAATTGGCAAGCTGAGACACTCCCCTATAATTTGCCGCCACCTCTTGAATGGACCCGTCTGCAAGATGGACCAGCTTATTGATATGGGGAGAACGGTATCCTTTGCCGGCTCCGAACAAAGCGAAACTGACAGTTTGAGCATGGTACACCACATACCACTCGTTTTTAAAATTGAAAACAGCATGATGGTTGTTTCCGCCAGCCCCGAAGAATGCACCCGGATTTTTCAGGAAATGCCCTCTATACGTAAAGGGCCCCATGGGACTTGAGCTGGTCATGTAGCCGATTTCACCCGGTGGTATATTGGCCGGGTGCGCACCGCTGAAATTGATGCAATAGGAATAGTAATATTTTCCGTTATGTTTATGAATTCCCGAGTCTTCAAACATGAAAGGCGCATCAATCACAGACGCGCTTCCAACAACGCTCGTCATATCGGTCCCCAATTTTATGACTCGTGCTGTTTTAGGATTTGCCCATTGCTCCTGCGTTGGATTTGAACCGCCAGGGATGCCTCCGCCGGCATACAGATAACCGGTGCCGTCGTCATCTACGAACACTGCCGGATCAAATAGCCAAACAACGCCGAACATTCCCGGTGTACTTGTTGTAACCAACGCTTTTCCGATCGGATCTGTCCACGGCCCGGTCGGGCTGTCTGCGGTGAGGACCCCGATACCTCCGCCGCCGTTTGCAAAGTAAAGGAAGAATTTATCCTTACCATTTATCTTTTTAACTGCAACTGACGGGGCCCAGGACGCGCCTGCCCATTTCGCAATCCCCCGACCGCCATTAGCCCCGTTGGCACCTGCCACCGGAATGGCTCCGTGATCTGTCCAGTTCACCATATCCGCTGAAGAGATGACGAACACTTTGTTCAAATTGGCAAATGAATTATCCTTAATCGTTCCGTTGCTGTTATATTCATAATCGTCACTGGACATATAGATGTAGACTCTTCCGTTATAGGTCAGCGCAAAGGGATCCGCTCCTAAATGATGGTCTATAAGCGGGTTAGAATTCCCTACATGTTTTGCAATGGTTGTGCTGGCAGCAAGTACAGATTTCCCAGGTATACAGCTCATGAATAGCACAAGAACCAATAAACATGCACCGCACTTCATTTTCATGACCAACATCCTCCTTTTATCTATAAAATCAGGCGAGTTGCCGATTTTTCCGGCAGAAGCCCCTGTCTTTGGAAAGTGCGATCCGGCTTTGGGACGATTTCTAATCTTGAAGCAGCTTCTTTCATAGCTCTATTCCTTCGCGAAGCCGGGCCTAGCCCTCTTCCGGAAGAACGCGTTCAGAATCTTGGCCAACCGCAATAACCTGACCGGTGATTTATCTGCCGGCGCTTTGCTCTTCTTTCTCCGCATCCCCTCCTGTAGTTCATATTTAATAACCGTTTTGCATAAGCGTTGATCATACAAACTTTTACATTTAGCACCTTCAAAAACTTACCATAATTTTTTAAGCATATTAAGTGTCTTTTATCATTTCTTTTTCATAATCTAAAATTGATTCTTATGAACTAATTTCATTTTTCTAAAAGAAAATAGGGTTGTTTTATAGACATCCGTACGTTGCCTAGAGGTGATTCTTAATCACGGAAAGAAAAAGAGTTTAAGTTGAATCAGCGGAGCATTACAGCTTCCCCGAAGACGGAAAAGCGGAGATATTATAAATCATCATGTTTTGGATTTTTTAAGGAACGGGCGGCGACTTGACAAGCGAGCTGAATCCGGAGGAATGACCGAAAAGCTGAGTGCCGCTGAGGAAAGCGGCAACCTCTTATAATCAGGAGAAAATAAAGAAAAGACTTAAAGCAATCGCAGTCTGAACAAGCGAAATCAAAGCCAAGTGTCCAAACGGAGTCTTGGCTTTTTTGATGTATGTATCATAAATGGCATTAACAGTAAAGAAACAAACGTATCCTATTAGCGATTCAATGATGAGCATGGTAGACCTCCTTTTGGTCAGCTCCTTCGAATGTATATACAATCAAAGTTCGACATAATACCCTCTGATCCTTTTTTAGCGATCCCTAAGTCGATTACACGGTGCCTCTGCTATACCGATTCCAAAGAAAAGCCAATTTCTGAAAATAAATGAAACTTTATGCTAAAATTAAAGGAAAACAGGTTTGAGGTGCAGTAAACTTATGATCCAACACAGTGTCTTTCTTGAGGGAGAATATACATTACAGGATATGAGATACTTCTTTTTTTATTGGCTTAAAAAATACGCATTCCTTTATTTTATTCTTATTTTTCTATTGTTGGTCTGGGTGTTTTCCGTCGATGGGAAGATGCCGATTACCGTTTATCATAGTGAAACACTCGAATTGTTGTTGAATGGACTTCTCATGATTGTACTTTCAATAATATTAACCTCACTTTTAATTGGTTTTTTTTATATCCGGATGCAAATTGTCTATCGGAAAAATGAACGGCTAAAACGTAAAAGAACTTACACTATCAATCCACAAGGAATTCAGATTCAATTTAAGAATTTCGATACGTTGTTTCAATGGTATGAAGTGACAGCAGTAACAGAATATAAACGCCTCATCCTCATGAAAACGTCAAGCAGCCAGATGATTTTGATACCGAAACGCTTTTTCACATTTGAAAATGAACTTCATTCTTTCAGAGAGCTTGTGACTACATATGGGCAGGCCAAAAAATTGAAATTGCAATCTTAAGAAGATGGATTTCTCTTTTTTGTATATCCATTTTCATTTCGTAAAAGGAAGCTTTATTCTTTAGTGATTGTAACCAAATGTATCAGAGGAGAATGCTATTTTTAGAAAACCATTAATAATAAGAATGTCCCTATAATGAATCCAGTCGATAAATAAAAGGCGGTTGATAGTAATGAATAATGCAATACTAAAAAAATTACACCCACATATAGAGGAAGAGGTTACACTTGAAATAAACGGATTTGAATTCACTGGATTTTCAACTATTTGCCCCTATGTCATTGAAGAAGGGAGAGAGTATCCTGTTTTTATTAGCTTCACAATTTTAGATCAGTCAGACCTTCTTGAGTTAGATAAGGAAATCAAAGAATTAGCACGAATTGATGATAGTTATAGATATTATATACGCGGAATACTACATGAAGATTATATTGATGCAGGAATAAAAATTTATGATGACAATGGATATTTTAATGATTATAAATATCTGGCAGGTAAACCCGTAGAGTTATTAGTTGACAGAATAGCAGTTGATTTTCTTGATAATAACTAATGACCAATCGGCAAGAAACCATTCAAAATAAAATAGATTGATGAAAGTCAAAAAAGTTTTAAAACAGTTCTTTAATCTCGAGTTTATAGAATTTGAAAATTATGATCCTGAGTGGTTGCAAGTATTTGACGCACCATTGGAACGATTTAGCCTAATTTTCTCCACCCTTCTTCCTTCCTCTTCATTATGATTCATTTTCAGTGAACCACAGGATTTATTGTCCATTCTTTTCTATAAAGTGGTAAACTTTTTTCTGAATAAGTCTTTTGAAAGGGTTTGACGTATGAAAGTCTTTGAAGCGAGTTCTTTAATTGAAGCAGCGAACAAACGTAAGAAAGAATATGAAGCCTTTGAAGAACAACTGCAAACACTGAAAAAAGCGTTTCTGGGCGTTGCTGATTTAGGTGATGACTTTGAGGGAAAAGGCGCGGACAACATCAAAGACTTCTTTAGAGGACAGGCCGAGATCGTTGATAGTTGGCTCAAGCTTGTCGATGCACAGATCGCTTTTTTTAAAGGGGTTTCCGGCGATATTAAAGATCAAAAGCTGTCCAATTCATATGTGGAAGTCTCCTTTCTGGATCATGAGCTGAAAAATGCGGATTTGAAAGCAACGGAAATCGTCTCAGGGCTCAAGCTGGAAATGGATAAGATCATCGCCAGCGTAAGCGATATTGTTGACTTGGATAATTGGACGCTAGATGACTATATTGATAAAATGGGCAAGGCACAAGAAACTCGCCAGAACACGATCGATGCTGTCAACAAGCTTGACGAATCGTTAAAAACCGAATACTCAAATTTAGAAGCTCTTGACAATACAGTGCTCGCTAAGTATTCCGGTCTAATGGAAGCAACAAGCCATGGAAAAAGTGCGGCTCCGATGCATTTTAGTTTGAAGTCGTTTCATTCCAGTGAAATCTACAAGAATACGATGGAAGTTGAAAAACAGGCCACTAATTACATCGACTCCAAAAGCGAACAAGCCGAAGCCCGGCAACTGCAGGAAAAACAAGAAGAAGAAGCAAACAAGCCTTGGTATTTAAAAACGCTTGATGCTGGTGGAACATTTTTAGGAGAAATCAGCGGGTACTATGATTATAAAAGAGCTGCTGAAGGGATTGACCCGATCACAGGCGAGAAATTAACGGATGGCCAGCGAGTCGCCGCCGGAGCGATGGGTGCGGCCGGCTATATCCCGGTTGTCGGCTGGTTAGGCAAAGGTGCAAAAGGGATCAAAGGTGTATACAGCATGTACAAGGCCGAAAAAGCAGTCACAACTGTAGACAAAGCTCTGGCTGCTTACAAAACCCCGAAAACCTTCCACGCTCTGAAAAACTCTGAAAAAGGCCTATATGGACTGGCCGCGGCTAATGGCTTCAGCGAAACCATCACCGGACGGGATATGCTCGGAAATAAGATTTCGGATGAACAGCGACAGGATAGCCTAAATCGTGCAATCGCAATGATAGCACCTTTCGGTATGCAGAAAGCCGGAAAAGTGCTGAGTGTAAACTCACATAACGGTAGGGCCACTAATCTTTACAGAGGTGAAGACTTTCCTTATGAGCCTAAAAGACCAAACGGCATAGGCAAGTCTCATATTTCCCCTGAAACCGGTAATCTTGTACCTGCCAACAAAACTGGTATGTACCAAGGTCGTCAGGTTACTGTAACAGAGCACGTCCTTGGAGGATATAGAAAAGGCGGGAAATCCAACAGCCCATATACAAGTTTTACAATAAATCAAAAAGTTGCAAAGGGATACGGTGAAAATACAATAGAACTCGACATATCTGCTCTCCGTAAAGCCATCAGGTCTGGTGAAGTGAAGGATATTGTAATTTTATCTCCTAAACAAATCGAAAGGTTAATCAAAAATGATACTCGACAGTCTGAATACTGGAAAAACAAAGCTTTAAAATGGACTCAAAGAGACACTGAATACTTTGTAAAAGGTGAAGTTCCAAAACAATTTATCAAAGTACATCCGAAGGAGTGATAAATATGCTTCTATATTATAAAAATGAATGCTTGGGTGAAATAAAAGGCGCTACTGTTGAAGGTGTCTGGATGTATGGAACAATCATTCCTAATGAAAACATGGAAAAGTTCAAAGATTTCTTTAAGGCTGTAGTAAACGAGGATGACCCTTTTGCCATTGAACAGTATAGTGAAGAATGGTTAGATGATGAAAATTGGTTTATTATTGATGAAAAGCAAAAAAAGGTTGGTATATCCCTTCCAGGGATTTACGAAAATGATAATGAAATAAATTGGAGATGGAGATAAGAAGGCCCTTATTAGAGGCCTTTTTGTATTACTTCAGTAGTGATTCAAGTTTTGCTTTCGTTTTCGGTCCGTAAATACCATCCGCAGACAACTCGTACATCAGCTGGAACCGTTTGACCGCGTTCGCCGTTTTCGGCCCGCAGCAGCCATTTCTATGTCGTTATTCTTTGCCTCTTTGTATGGATAGAAATAGAGGGCAGCTAAAGCCTCTTGAATCCGCCGAACGGCCGTTCCTTTCATGAGTGGGCTTTTTATCTTAAAGATGCCCGCAGGCAGCGTGTAGGATGATTTTTTGTCGCTCGAGGAAAGCTTTTTTTTTTCCGCTGCAATATGAGGACCGATGACCCGCCATACATGTTCATTAAGCCTTTCAAAGGCTCTTGCACAAACATCAAAACTCCCCCAAAAACAAAAAAACCACCATCATATGTATGGTGGAGACGGTGGGAGTCGAACCCACGTCCAGAAACGTCGATTGCTTCAGCGTCTACGAGCGTAGCCCTGCATATTTAGTTTCGCTCATCTTCGTGCCTGCGGGCAGGCCCTCGGAAAGCTAGTCTGATAAGTCTCTTCCTGCGCTCTCAGACGGGAGCGCAAGCGTAGCCTACTTCGTTATGGGCTCTTAACCGGCACATAGGCGATGCGGGCAAGAGCTCGCTGCGCTAATTAGGCAGCTAGTGCTAAGTTCTGGTTAGATTTGCCAGTTATATTTAGGTGCGTTTTTACGAGATCGCCTCTCGGCTCGCAACTCAAGCTCGATCCGTCCCTGTCGAATCCGTAACGTCCCCTTGGATGAAAAGGAAGTCGGATAACTGGCTGCATCACTATTATAACAAGATCACGCGTCAATTCCAAATGGTAATGTCTGTGATCACGTTCATATAGGATAACATGGGTTCCGGCTTTAGATCAAGCCTTTTTGCCTGTCGCGGAATGCTCTTTCGATTTCACGTTTGGCGTCTTTGCGCTTTAAGTCTTCGCGTTTGTCGAATTTCTTCTTCCCTTTTCCGAGTCCGAGCAGCACTTTCGCAAAACCGTTCTTCAAATAAATCTTGAGCGGTACGAGCGAGTATCCCTGCTCTTTCGTCAAACCGATCAATTTGTTGATCTGCTTGCGGTGCATCAAAAGCTTTCTCGTCCGCAACGGATCATGGTTGTAGCGGTTCCCCTGCTCATACGGGCTGATGTGCATATTGTGAAGGAACACTTCCCCGCGCTCAATTTTGGCGAACGCGTCCTTTAAATTCACCCGTCCGGCGCGAATGGACTTGATTTCCGTACCTTGAAGCACGATGCCTGTTTCGTATGTTTCTTCTATAAAATAATCATGATTTGCTTTTTTATTTTGGGAAACAACCTTCCCTTCTCCCTTTGGCATACGGCAACCTCCTCCCGCCTTCAATCTCACATTCAAAAGGGCGGCGAATACGTATTATTCTATCAAATGAACGTTCGCCTTACAATTTCGCCGCCCTTTTTTTGACGTGTGCCGTCTATTTTTTCTTTTTCTTGCGTTTTTGTTTCGGCGCGTTTTGAAAACCGCGTTTTTTCTTTACTTTTTTCTTTTTCGGCTTGGTGAACCATTCCCCTTTGTCAGCCGATGGAGCATCCTTTTTAGGACCCTTTTTCTGTTTTTGCTCCGGTTTCTGCCGGCGGCGGGAGCCTTTCATGCCGACGATTTCAAAATCGATGTTCCGCTCGTCTTTATTGACGTCAACGACGCGGACCGTAATCTCATCGCCGATCCGGTAGACGTTGCCCGTACGCTCGCCGATCATGGCATAGTGCTGTTCATCATAACGGTAAAAATCGTCCGTCATAAAGCTGACGTGGACAAGCCCTTCGATCGTGTTCGGCAGCTCGACAAACATGCCGAAGTTCGTAACGGAACTGATCACACCGTCAAATTCTTCACCGATCTTATCCAGCATAAATTCGGTTTTTTTCAAATCATCCGTTTCCCGCTCGGCATCTACGGCATTGCGTTCCATATTTGACGTATGCTCGGCGATCTCAGGCAGTTTTTCGGCCCATTTCTCCCTTGTCGCTTCGTCTGTCTTGCCCTGAATCAAATACGTCCTGATCAGCCTGTGGACGATCAAGTCAGGGTAGCGGCGAATCGGTGACGTGAAATGGGTGTAGAATTCAGTCGACAAGCCGAAGTGTCCGAGGCTTTGCGGATCGTATTTCGCCTGCTTCATCGATCTGAGCATAACCGTTGAAATTACGGCTTCTTCAGGACGATCCCTGACTTCTTCAAGCACGCTTTGCAGCGCTTTCGGATGGATGCTTCCGGCCGTCCCTTTGACGACATAGCCGAATGTCGTAACGAACTCAAGAAATCTCTGGAGCTTTTCTTGATCCGGATCTTCGTGAATCCGGTAAATAAACGGAACATTCATCCAATGAAAGTGCTCGGCGACCGTTTCATTGGCGACTAGCATAAATTCTTCGATCAGCTTTTCTGCTGTCGACCGTTCTCTCAAGACGACGTCCTTCGCTTTTCCTTCTTCGTCGACGAGTACCTTCGCTTCCTTAAAGTCAAAGTCGACGGCACCGCGTTCCATCCGCTTGCCGCGCAGAATCGCAGCCAAGTCTTCCATGTCTTTGAACATCGGGACAAGCGCCTCATATTTCTGCTTCAGCTCTTCATCGTCATCGACTAAAATCTTGTTCACGTCAGAATAAGTCATCCGCTCGGTCGTTTTAATGACACTTTGAAAAATTTCGTGTTCGACGACTTGCCCTTGAGGATTAATGAGCATTTCGCACGACAAAGTCAGCCGGTCAACCTTCGGATTTAAGGAGCAGATTCCATTCGACAGCCTGTGCGGGATCATCGGAATCACCCGGTCGACAAGATAGACGCTCGTGCCGCGTTCATATGCTTCCTGGTCAATCGGAGACCCTTCTGTGACATAATGGCTGACATCGGCAATGTGGACGCCGAGTTTATAATGGCCGTTTTTGAGTTTTGTGACGGTAACGGCATCATCCAAGTCTTTGGCATCTGCGCCGTCGATCGTGACGATCGTTTGATCGCGCAGATCCCGTCTGCCTTCAAGATCTTTTTCATCGATTGTATCAGGCGTATTGCCGGCTTGTTCCATCGCCTCAGCCGGAAAGTCTCCCGGGAGGCCATGCTTATGAATGATGGAAAGGATATCGATGCCGGGGTCGTTTTTGTGGCCGAGAATCTCGATAACTTCCCCTTCCGCACTCATCCGGCCTTCAGGATAGCTTGTCAGGCGGACGACGACTTTGTGCCCCTCGACGGCGCCGTTTTTGGCGTGCTTCGGAATAAAGATGTCATTCGTGATTTTTTTATCGTCGGGAATGACGAAGCCGAAGTTTTTCGTCTCTGTATACGTGCCGACAATCTTCTGAATGCTGCGCTCAATGATGCGGATGATGGCCCCTTCTTTTTTTGTACCTCCGGACTCCGTACTCAGGCGGACAAGCACGGTATCTCCGTTCATTGCCGTATTCAACTCAGACGGCGGAATGAAGACATCGTCAAGCGAGGAATCTTCGGGGAGAACAAACGCGAAGCCTTTCGCGTGCGCCGACACCTTCCCTTTGATCAAATTCATTTTTTCGGGCAAACCGTAGCGGTTGCTTCTCGTTCTGACGACAAGCCCTTTTTCTTCAAGGGTTACAAGAGCTTTGACAAGCTCTTTGTATTCGTCCGAATCGGTGATTTCCAGCATCTCTTCCAGTTCCTGAACTGTAAGAGGTTTATACGCTTCTTCTTTCATAAAGGAGAGAAGCTTATCCATAAATTCTTCTTTTTCCACTAACCAGACCTCCTTATGTCTGCCAATCCAGCGTTTCTAAAAATTGATACACATCCTTGTGCAGTGCTTCGCGTTCTTTATCCAATGTGATGGCATGACCGGATTCTTCATACCATTTCAGCTGCTTATCATCCGTTTCAACTTCATTGTAGATGATGTTCGCGCTGTCCGTATTAATCATATGATCGTGGCGCGCCTGCACGACAAATGTAGGCGAATAGATCATGTCCACATGCTCTCTGACATCGGCAATCAAATCCTGCAGTGCTTTCAACGTGTTCATCGGCGTTTTTTTGAATTCTTCCATCTCAGCGTCAATCTGTTCCGCTGTCTTGCCTTCAAATTTCTTATAATTGCGTGCATACTCAAGCACACCCTCGTACATCGTCTCTTCGCTTTTGATATACATCGGCGCGCACATTGGAACAATTCCCTTTATGGGTACAGTGTAACCCAATTTCAATGAAAAAACCCCTCCGAGAGACAGACCGCAAGCGGCGATTTGTTCATACCCTTCCGATTTCAAATATTCATACCCGTTCATGACATCTTTCCACCAGTCTTCCGGCCCTGTAGAAAGAAGTTCTTCCGGAGGCACGCCGTGGCCTTTATATTGGGGCGCATGGCATGTGTAGCCTTTTTCATTCAAATATCTTCCGAGCATTCTCACGTCCGCCGTGTTGCCGGTAAATCCGTGCAGCAGCAGGACGGCTTTTTTTCCGCCTTTAAATGTGAAAGGTTGTGGTTTGACGATTTTCATGATTCACTGTCTCCTTTTCATATGTATTCTTCCACGTTTAGTCTTGAAACAAACTTTATCAATCGGCCGGTCTCTTCATACAAAGACCTGCAAATAGGAAAAAGGCCTGACTTGAACATCAGACCTCATGCTTCATTGTCTTATACAAAGTAAGCAAGCGCAATCGTTAAGAAAAAGAAAAGCACGGTTAAAACGACCGTCATCCGGTGGAGAATCAAATCAAGTCCTCTTGCTTTCTGCTTTCCGAAAAGCTGCTCGGCTCCGCCGGAAATTGCGCCTGATAATCCGGCGCTTTTGCCGGATTGCAGTAAAACGACAACGATCAGTACGATACTTACAATCACTAATAAGACCGTTAAAAATGCGGCCATAACCTACACCTCCAGACAAACTGGCTGACAATAGTTTTATTTTACATGAAAAGCAAGCGCATGTCACGAGCGTTTCGAACAGCTTTTTTTATTTTTTCCCAGCGCCTGAATAAGGTATACAAAAAAAAGGAGCGGCTATGCTCCCTATCAGGCGGAATATGTAATCATTTTTCTGACAAGGCCGCCATCATATCTTCCAGCAGCATTTCTGCTCCCCTTGGGCTGAGTACGATTTTGCCGCCCGCATACGTTTTATTTTTGGTGGTGATGTCGCCGGTCATCAAGCATGCCATGTTGGCGGCGTATTTTGTCAAAATGATGTTTTCTCCGTCGGTGTATATTTCGAGCGGGTCCTTTTCATTGATATTCAGCACCCTGCGCATTTCGACCGGGAGAACGACTCTGCCGAGCTCATCGATTCTCCGGACAATTCCCGTATTTTTCACGTTTGAAAAGCCTCCTTTTTTCCTTTGTTTATTGACATTTGTCAACATCTTTATAATAAAAGAGATCTTCAAATTTTTTGTTGAAATACTGAATCATCTTTCCGATCACAAGCTGTCCGGGCCTCCTTTCGCCATTTAAAACTCTGCTCAGAGTCGCCGGGGATACGCCGATTTCAATGGCAAGCTGATTTAAGGAGAGATTGTGTTCAATCATATACTGGAGAACAAAATCTCTTTTGATATGAATCTTTTTTACCATGATTACTCCCCTTTCTAATCTCTTATGTTTCTTTTTGTCTATATTGAACATAAACGATTTGTTAACTTTTGTCAATACTTTTATCATCCATATGTTTCCTATAGGCAATATTCGTACTAAAATATTTTATAATAAGAGATTGCGAGGTTTTGGCCATGACGAACTTTGGATACCATTTACGACAATTAAGGGAACGGAAAAAACTGACCGTCAATCAGCTGGCGATGTATTCCGGCGTCAGTTCGGCCGGCATTTCGCGAATTGAAAACGGAAAGCGCGGCGTGCCGAAGCCGGCGACGATCAGAAAACTGGCGGACGCTTTGAAAGTCCCGTATGAGGAACTGATGGCATCCGCAGGCTATATCAGCGAATCTACAGTCCAGGAAGCAAGAAGCAGCTACGATTCCATTTACGACATCGTTACACAGTACGATTTAGAGGATCTTTCTCTGTTTGACAGCGAAAAGTGGAAGGTGCTCTCAAAGAAAGACATCGAAAACCTGGACAAATATTTCGACTTTCTCGTGCAGGAAGCAAGCAGCCGAAACAAAAACTGAATACCTTCTCCGCAGCGCACGCCCCCCTTTTTATCATTTTCGTCTGTTTTCGACCCTGCTGTTATTTTATCCCTTATGTTAACTTTTGTCAATATTTTTCCTGTCTAAGTATTTCCTTTAGTCAACATTTGTATTAAACTGTTTATATCATGAATTTGCGGGGGAGATGGCGATGACAATGTTCGGCGAACGACTCAAAGAGCTGAGGGAACAAAGAAGCCTGTCTGTTAATCAGCTTGCTATGTATGCCGGTGTGAGCGCCGCTGCCATTTCCAGAATCGAAAACGGCCACCGCGGCGTTCCAAAGCCCGCGACGATCAGAAAATTGGCCGATGCTCTGAAAATGCCGTACGAGCAGCTCATGGATATTGCCGGTTATATGAGGGCTGACGAGATTCGCGAACAACCGCGCGGCTATGTCACGATGCAGGACATCGCGGCCAAGCATGGCGTCGAAGATCTGTGGCTGTTTGAGCCCGGAAAATGGGACTGCTTGTCCCGCGAAGACCTGCTCAACCTCGAACAATACTTTCATTTTTTGGTCAATGAAGCGAAAAAACGCCAATCATAAAAAGCCGAATTTCTCTTTAGCAGAAATTCGGCTTTTTTCGGCTGCCATTTAAGCGGCATCCGGATTCGGCGTCTTGCCTTTATGATGCTTAACGGGGCTCAGCGCACGTTCAAGCCATCCCATGAACAGATCGGCGATGATCGCCATCAGTGCCGTCGGGATCGCGCCTGCCAGAATGATCGCTGTTCCGTTGGTCGCGTTTGACCCCCTGACAATGATGTCCCCGAGGCCGCCAGCGCCGACAAACGTGCCGATGGCCGTGATGCCGATCGCGATGACGAGCGCGGTTCTGAGCCCTGCCATAATGACCGACAAAGCGAGCGGAAGCTCCACCATCCGGAGCACTTGAAATTTCGTCATGCCCATCGCCTTCCCTGATTCAAGGTAGGCGTGCTCAATGCTGACGATTCCCGTATATGTGTTTCGAATAATCGGCAAAAGCGAATACAAAAACAATGATAGAATCACCGTGTTGGCGCCGAGTCCCATGACTAGCATCAAGACGGCGAGCATCGCAAGCGCCGGAATCGTTTGAATGACATTGGTGATGGAAAAGACCCATTTGCTGATCTTCCGGTATCTGGCGATGAAAATACCAACAGGGATGCCGACGACGGCGGCGAATAATACGCCGTATGCCGACATTAAAAAGTGTCGGTAAAATTCCCCCAGCACATAGCTCCCGTTTTGCGCATAATACGTCCAAAGCTGCTGCAGCACTTCCATTTGTCAGCCCCTCCTTTTACTCAAAATAATTGTGCTTCTTTAAAAATTCGGCCGCGACGACAGAAGGCTCTTTCAGTTTTCCATCAACTTCGTAATTGAGCTCCTGCATCGTTTCGGTATCGATTTTTCCGATCAGTTTATTGATGGTCTCTTTAAGCTCTGGATGTTCCTTCAGCACTTTTTCCGGCACGACCGGCGAACAGTCATACGGCGGGAAAAAGCGTTTATCGTCTTTTAACAGCTTTAAATCATAGGCTTTGATCCTGCCGTCCGTTGAATAGGCAAGAACGATATCCATTTTGCCGTTTTTGACGGCGTCATAAACGAGTCCGATCTGCATTGGAAAGGTCGAGCCGAATGAAAATCCGTATTCCTGTTTAAATCCCGGATATCCGTCGCCTTTTCGTTTCAGCCAGGCATTGTCAACGCCAAGCTTCAGTTTATCCGCGTCTTTTTTCAGATCGGATATGGTTTCATAGTTCCCTTTTTCAGCGAGTTCTTTCGTGACTGTAAAAGCGTACGTATTGTCAAATCCGTAAGAATCAAACCATTTGTAGTTGAATTTCTTTTTAAAGTCCTGCTGTACGATGTGAAGCGCTTTTTCCGGGTCTTTCTCCGCTTCCCTTCCTAGCGTACTTGTCAGATCGGTTCCCGAATAGCGCGTCGCTGAAATGTCGATGTCTCCGCCGAGCATGGCCTGGTGCTGCACATAGTTTGAGCCGAGGTTTTTGACAAGCACCGTATTGAGATCTGTATCATGCTCGATCAAAAGCGAGATCATATTGGCAAGAATTTCGGATTCAGTCAGGTTTTGCGCCCCGATTTTGATCGTTTTATCGGAAGCCCCGCCAAGACCCGGCAGCGCACAGCCGCTGATCAAAAGCGAGAAGACCAGCATGACGGCGCCGAGCCGTCTCAATTTTTTTGTTTGCATAAGAGCCAACTCCTTATGATACTTCCTTCATCCCTTTTAATCCTTGGGGCGTGACTTTGTCTTCGGTTTTCGACAGCATATAGTCGATCACAATGGCCAGTATCGTAACCGGCACCGCTCCGGCGATAATGTACTCAGGCTGGTACAGGTTGAGCCCGATAAAAATATAGTCGCCGAGTCCGCCGCCGCCGATAAAAGCCGCGAGCGTCGCCCAGCCGATTAAGTAAACGGTGGAAGTCCGGATGCCTGCCATGATCACCGGCACCGACAGCGGCAGTTCGATCAGGCGGATTTGTTCCCATGCAGTCATACCGATTCCCTTTCCTGATTCAAGCAAATTTTGATTGACGCCTTTTACGCCCGTGTAAGTGTTTCTCAGAATCGGTAGGACTGAATAGAAAAACAGCGCGACAATCGCCGGAATCTTTCCCACTCCGAGGAGCGGAATAAAAAACGCCAGAATCGCCAAACTCGGCAGCGTTTGAATGATATTAACAATTCCAATCACGACGCCGGCCCCTTTTTTCATTCTCGTTAAAACGACACCGAGCGGAACCGCGATAATGATGCCGAGCAGCACCGCAAAAATGGATATATATAAGTGCTCCCATGTTTTATAAAGCATTTCCCCGCCGTTGTTCTGGAGAAATTGGACGATCTGATTCATGATTGATGCACCTCCCTGCATTTAACGTTGGACAAGGGTTTCTTCATCTCCCCAAATCGAGTCGTACACGATGTCGACAAGGTTTGCCCTTGTGACAATTCCGACAAGGCGCCCTTCTTCATCAAGAACGGGAACATATTTGAATCCTCTTTTCAAAATTTTTCGGACGGTATCTCTGATGAGCGTGCCTTTTTGAACGGAGTAGACATTCTCATTGACAACCTCTCCGACCGTGACGGCTTTTTTCCGGTATTGATCGATGATTTCAACATCGATATATCCTTTTAAGACATTGCGTTCGTCCACAACAAGCAGTGAATCGACGCGGCGCTCCCTCATCACTTGAATCGCTTCAGTCAGGTTTTTTTCACTCGTAATCGTGACCGGATTCGGATTCATCACTTGTTCGACATGCTCGATGTCAGGACGGGACTGAAGAAGCCGTTCTTTTCCGATGAACTCCTCAACGAATTCATCAGCCGGATTCCGCAAAATGTCGTCAGGCGTTCCGACTTGAACAATCTCGCCGGCACGAAGAATCACAATTCTGTCGGCAAGCTTGATCGCTTCATCCATATCGTGGGTCACAAAGACAATCGTTTTGTCCAGCGATTTCTGCAGCTTTTTGAACTCTTCCTGAAGCGAATCACGGGTGATCGGGTCCAGCGCTCCGAACGGTTCATCCATTAAAATGAGGGGCGGCTCTGCCGCAAGCGCCCGCAGCACGCCGATTCTCTGCTGCTGTCCGCCGCTTAGTTCATGAGGATAGCGGTTCAAATATTCCGGCCCCATATCAACGAGCTGAAGCAGTTCCTCCGCCCGCTTCTTCCGTTTTTCTTCCGGCCATTTCAAAAGCCTTGGAACAAGCGTGATATTCTGCTGAATCGTCATATGGGGAAAGAGTCCGATTTGCTGAATGACATAGCCGATTTTCCGGCGCAGCTCCACCGGGTCCTGATTCATTATGTTTTCTCCGTCGATGTAAATGCTTCCTGAAGTCGGTTCAATTAAACGGTTGATCATTTTCATCGTCGTTGTCTTCCCGCAGCCGCTCGGTCCGATAAAGACGATAAATTCACCTTTTGCTATATCAAGATCAATGTTCTTGACCGCTTTTTTTCCGCCTTTATAAACCTTCGATACATTTTCTAGCTTCAGCAAAACGCACACCTCCATCTGTTTTTTAAAAATTTCAACATCTCATTTATTATAAAATACACTTTGTAAAATAAAAAGTTTACAAAGTGTTTAAATTATATATATAAGACATAAAAATATATGTTAACGGCATCAATCTGCTGGTTATTCTTAAAATTACGGCCGATTTCTTTATTTTCCTGCCGTTTTAGTGTTTTCAACCGCTAGCAAAATTATGATATATTGACAATAAAATTGGCTGCCCGAAGGGATGATGTGCTTTGGAGGAAAACGCTTTAAAGGCGATTAAACAAGCGGAAGAACATTTCATAGAAAAAATCGCGGAAAACATGAATACGTACGGTATATCATCAACTGTCGGCCGCGTGCTCGGGATTATCTATATGAACAGAAAGCCGATGACTTTAAATGAACTGTCAGAAGAAACGGGCATGAGCAAAACGAGAATGAGCCAGGTCGTCCGCGAAATGCTCGATTTAAATATAGCCGAAAAAGTTTTTGAAAAAGGCGTCCGCAAAGATTTGTACGATGTCGAACAAGATTATTACCAAACGTTTATTTCATTGTTTACGGCCAACTGGAGCAAAGTCGTCAAAAAGAACAGGATGATCGGGAAGAAAATCAGAAAAGAGCTGTTGGAAGCCCTTGAGGAAGAAGGCCTTTCACCCGAAACCGAAGCTAAAATCAATGAGCTGCTGGCAGAAACAAAACAATGGATCGATTACTGCGAGTGGCTTGACAATTTGATCGCGTTTTTGGAAAGCGAAGAAATCTTCAAGCATGTGCCGAAACCTTCATAAATCGAAAAAAAGCTGCAAAGAATAAAGCAGCTTTTTTTGCTTTTTCTCCAATCATCCCGACAAAACCGGAAACATCCCTTTTAAGCCCGTGCCGATCATGCCGACCGCCACGACCGCCAAAATCAAGCCCATCAGCCGGGTGATCACATTCATTTCCGTCTGCCCCAATTTGTTGCTGATCAGCGTCGAATAATGAAAAGCCGCAAACGTCAGCAGGAGGACGGCGGCGATGCCGATGATCATACCGCCAAAATGAACCAGGCTGCGACTGCCGGCCGAAAGGCTCATCACCGTTGCAATCGTTCCGGGCCCCGAAATGATCGGAATGCTGAGCGGCGTCACCGAGATATCCTCTTTTTCCTTGCTCTCGCGGTGTTCATCATGATGGAGCGACTGAACATGAGACTGCTTCGCATTCAACAGATTGTAGGCAATTCCGAAAATAAAAATACCCCCGGCAACTCGCAACGCATGGATGTTGATGTCAAAAAGCCTGAAGATGAACTCTCCGAATATGAGAAACGCGATCAGAATCAGAAACGATAAAATTGCAGCCTTTCTCGCCAATGCGGTGCGTTCTTTTGCTTCATAGCCTTCTGTGAGCGCCAAAAAGATCGGCACATTGCCTATCGGATTTGTGACGGCGAACAATGATACAAAAACATGGATGATAAAAGCAAACACGGTTTACCACTCCTTTCTTCGTAAAAAAATACGGGTAATCGATTTTTACCTCCGACGTTGGCCGCTTAAACTTTCAAAAAACAATGTCATCTTGCGGCACTTTCCTTTATAATAATTTTTTATAGGATAAAATAACTATTCCAAAGGAGATTTTATTTTTATGACATGTTCAAAGTGCGGCCATCAAACAGATGGCGGAAAATTTTGTGAACAGTGCGGGGCAAGCTTGGCAGGCGGCAGTGCTGACAGCAAGGCTCCCGCTGAAACGCCGCAGGCAGCGAGGTACACGGAGGCGGCGAAACAAGCGTCTTCCATGTATTTTTCCTTTTGTTTAAAGGTATTGAAACGACCGTATACCGAAATGAAAAACGCGGGGGAACAGCACGTCCTCAACAGCATCATCACAATGGTGATCTTTGCGCTTACAGTGCCGCTGATGTTTTACTTCGGCCTCAAAGGCTTTTTTGACTCTCTGGGGGACTATTCCGGATTATTCGGCCGATCCTACGCAATGCCGACATTTTTTGATATCGTCGTCAAGCCCGCTTTTACCTTTGCTATTTATATTTTCTTATTATTTGTTTTTACATACGCAGGTGTGCGCATTCGAGGTGTGCAAGCGACATTTAAGGAAGTGCTCGGACGGTTTGGAACGGTGCTTGTTCCTTTCGTCGCACTTCTGCTCGCCGCATTGCTCTTATCATTCATGCAAACGGGTTTGTTTGTATACATTCTTTTCTTTGCCCTTTGCGGTATCGCCTTTTTAATTCCGCCGGCTGTCATCTTGAGCTACCACGAAAAAGCGGCAGGCGCTGTTGATACGATTTACGCGACGCTGATCGTCTATTTGCTGACATTTATGTCTGTGCGGATCATGGGAGATTTGTTTCTTGAATATTTCGGAAGGATCGGAGGCTCTATATTAGGGCGGCTGTTTTAGTGAAGTAAAAAGCCTTTTTCCTCAAAGGAAAAAGGCTTTTTTTTATTCTATTGACGTCAAGAGCAATTGTCCGTTCTCGATGGAGGCATGATATGTCCAATGGTACGTTTTTAACTGTTTTTTTCCGCCTTTAATGATATTGATTTTCTCCGTTGTCTTAATCGTTGCCTCCCGCCCGTTTTGCTTCCAGCTGTTTACGCTGAAATCTGCAACTTCTTCCTGCGTCCCGCTGTTGTACAGTTTAGTGACAAGTTTCTTTTGATCGTTGTACAGCGGACTTCCTTCTTTCAAGCTGTCGCGGACAAGGCCGAAATTGTTTGTGTTGATGGCGCCTTGAAGACTGTATAAATACGTTTCAATGGCGGAAGCAACCTTTTGATCAGTGAGCTCTTCATCTGCTGATGCATTGTTCACAGCTCCTTTTGCCGAAGCCCATGCCGATGTGTATTCCTTCGGATTGTCATTTTTGATTTCTTTTTGATGTTCGATATTGATAACGGCTTCAGGATCGCTTTTTTCGACGAACCACTTTTTCTTGCTTTCTGAATAGACCAGTGTATACGTATAGCCGCTATCGTTTTCTTCCAGTTCAGGGGAACTGTAGTCGTCATAATAAGCCGATTTATGCTTTTCAATCCCTTTAACCTCTGTTTTCCATTGCCCGTCTTCTTTGTACAGCCGAAACGAATCAAGATCAAATACGGTAGATAAGTAGGTGCCTTTATAGTAGGTGCTGCTGCTTTTCAGCCCGTCCGTGACCTCTTTCAGGCTAGTTTGATAAGACGTCGCGGCCAGTGTCATGCCGCTGACATCGCCGCTTGCAAAGGCCTTTGCTGCTTCTTTTGTATGACTGACGACCGTGGTCATCATCTCATCCATAAATTCCTTGTCTGAAGCAAGATTGACTTCGATTTCCCCGCTTTCAATCGGCGTTTTTTCGCTTTTCAGCTTCCCCCACGGAAATTGCGCCTCAACCGCAGCAGTCATTGAACCGTCAGTCAGCACGGGTCCGAATTCAGTTCCTTTGAACGGGTTGATCTTCATCTCCTGATCATTGATCCAGAGCGTTCCTTTCAAGTTTTCATAGCCTTCTCCAAAGACGAGCTTTGCCATGTGCCCGTCAAGGTCCGCATTAACCTTCACATCACCTTGGAGGGCAGTGACCTTTTCCGCTTTTTCAAGGTCGGCGATTCCGCTTTTCAGCTTTGCCTTCACCTCGTAAATACCGGGAACAAACGGGCCGATTTTTTTCTCGAAGTTTTCTTTTTCTGTTGTGATGACCTTCTCACCGTTAACAAACAGGCCGGTATCTTTATAGTTTGTCTTAACCGTTAAATAGACAGGCACCGTGTTCAAGACATAGTGGTCATAGATCCAAAAACGTCTGCCCTTTTTTTCGATCGTCATCAATGGATGGCCGGCACCGCTCTTTAAGGATGAGATCAGCTCTTTTTCTTCATCCGGATGTTCTTTCAAATAATCGAGGAGCGGCTTGACGTTTTTCTCCGTGACAGCCAGATCCACGTCTGATGATTGAAGCAGTTTTGCTGCTTTCTTGGCATCTTTCTGATCGAGGGCAGCTTCAAAATCGGAAATCAGTTTTTCCTTTGAAGTGAGTGCTTCACCGGTTTTATAGCCGGCAAACAATAAAATCAAGCAGGCCGCGATTGCTGCCATGATGATGATTCTTTTTCGTGTCATCGCACGCTGATACCCTGCCGCCGGATCGGAAGCTCGTTCCTCGTCCACCCGCGCGCCGCAATGCTTGCAATACAGCGCATTTTTTGTTCGTTCCCTTCCACATTCCTTGCAAAAATTCATGACTTTCCTCCTATCAAACTTAAACATCTTTAGTCATTTTATACTATATTTATCGTAAGAAGGGAGTTAATCTTAAGGCAGCATCAAAAAAAGCCAAACGAATGCGCTGATCCGTTTGACTTTTTTTTCATTATTTTAAAAAGTATTTTTCGATATCATCAAGCATCAGATTCGCTGCAAGGACGCCCCCGGCTGTATTCCAGACGGCATCGCTCACTTTATGGACGTTTCCTTTTTTGGAGACGCTTAAATTTTTAAAGAGCGGATCGTTGACATAGTCTTTCTCAATGGCGCTTGCTTTGTCATTGCCTGTCTCATACGTGTAATAAAAAAGCACGTCTCCATCCATATCAGGAATTTGCTCCTTTGTCACTTCCATTTGTCCGAGATCGTTGGCTTCCTGGCCTTTAGGCCTTGCAAAACCGAGCTGATCCAAAATCGTTCCGGCAAACGATCCCTTGTGATAGATGCGGGTATCGGCATCTGTAAAGCGGACGAGAGAGACTTTTTGCTTCACTTTATCGCCGAGCTTTTCATGAATGTCTTCAACACGCTTGTCAAAGTCAGCGATGACTTTTTCGCCTTCTGCTTTTTTATTGAGCGCCTCGGCTGTCAGCTTAAAGTTGTCTTTCCATTCCCCTGACAATGTCTCGGCAAATACGGTCGGCGCGATGGCTTTCAGCTTGTCGTATACTTCTTCTTGGCGGATTTTGTTGCCGATGATGAGGTCAGGGTTCAGGCTCGCGATTTTTTCAATATTCGGCGCAGCTTCCGTTCCGACGTTCTCTACGCCTTTCATTTTATCTTTAATATGATCATACCATGGATCTCCCAGCCAGGATTGAACGGCGCCGATAGGTTTAACACCCAGGGCGAGCACTGCTTCTGTCGCTTCATTCGTCAGCACAACGACTTTTTTCGGAGTGCCGTCAATTGTCGCTGTTCCCATTGCGTGCTTTACAGTATAGGAATCTTTGCTGTCGTTCTTCTCCGCAGCTTGTTCTTTCTCTTGATTTCCACAGGCGGCTAATACAAGGAAAAGCGCAGCGAACAGCGCAAACCATTTAAAACGTTTCATGATATGCTGTATCCCCTTTTCTCAAATGATTTTCATTATCAATTAGATTATATAATGAAACAACCCAAAGTCAATATGAAATTCCTATAGTTTTTTAGTTCAAACACTAAGATAATTATTCCGCTTTTACTTCTGAATACTTATAGTGTATATTTTCAAGTGGAGGGATTTAAATGAAAAATTTGGCTTTATCCATTCTCTATCTTTTAGGATTTGTGATGTTAAGCAGCTGGTCGGTTTCATTTGGAGAAATGTTCGGAGTCAATGTTTCAGCTATACCTCAGTTTATTTTAGCGATGCTGTTCACACTTATCATAGGAGGCTATACGGGTCTTCCTTTAATTTATATCAAATTCAAAAGATCTGAAACGTTGTTTTTCACGAATCAAAAGGTCTTCCTCATCACCTTAGGATTGGGTGTGCTGCTTTCCTGCGCGGCTACAGCCTTCAGCAAATGCTCTCTTCCATTGCGATTGCACTGCTGTCGATCATTGGTTTTTTGATCATTGGCATTAGCGGTTTTCTTCCCGCCTGGCTTCTGAAACCTGTGAAAAGTCTGTGATAACGGGTGGGCTTTTTCTTAGGCTGAAGGGTTGTTGGAGCCCAAGGTTGTAAACAGTGCTAGACAAAATGGGGCAGAAAATACCTTTCCGATTCATAAAAACAACAATTTGCTATCACCATTTACAAATTAATGAAAATTCCTTATGATATAGATGTAATCTCAGAAAGCATGTTGTATATACTAAGAAGCGAAGTGCTCCAACACTTCGGCTTGTACAAAAAGCCGGCCCTTCGAAGGGGCTTGCTCAGATTGATCTAAAATAGACCACTCCCTATCACTTTCCAGGCTCAAGGGGCGGTCTATTTTTCTGTGTTCTTTGACAACATGGCAATCAGCATGCCAAAAGCAATCATTAAAGAGATTGTTTCATAAGCTGTCACTTTTATCACCCCCTTTCAGAAGGGGATGAGCAAGACTTCCCTTGAGTGAGCAAAGCTTTTTATACGAGGTAGATTATACCATACCAAACAGAGTGTTAAATAAAATAAAAAACCCTTTTCCCTCATGAAATTTGCTTTTCCACCGAAAAAAATGCTCCTCCAGCGTCTAAAGCATCGTTCTCCTCATGGTCTTTGAGCTACTTATTGATCGAGTTCATTAACGTGAAGAAATATTCAGGTTGGCCGGTCTTATTGAGCTGATACCATGAATCCAATGTATCCGGTGCAAACACGTCTAATTTTTTCAGCACTTCCCTCGCGAATTCAAGAGGAGCCGTTCCTGATGCAGTAACCAGATTCTCATCAGATACCGCTGGCTCCATCTCATAAAATGGTTCTCCTTTATAATGGGGACAGACCATTTTCATATATGCCAGGTCATTGCTTGTATGCTTTCTTGAATTCAAGTATCCGTTATTCGCCAGTCCCGCAGTTGCGCCGCAAATTGCGGCAACCATCGCGCCAAGCTCTAAAGCTTCGCCGGCCTTTTTTAAGATCGGCTGATGAATCTCTTCTCCCCAAGTATTCCCTCCGGGTAAAATTAAAAGATCCGTACTCGCAAGCGTCCACTCATCAAGTGAGATATCCGGTTTGATGCGCAGCCCTCCCATCGTCGTCACCATTTCTTTAGTCACTCCTATTGTCATGACTTTTAAAGGTGCTGCATCTTTTTTGAAATATCTTCCCGAGTTCAGTTCGGCCATTAAATATCCATATTCCCAATCCGACATTGTAGGAAATGCATAAAGATAAACTGTTTTCGACTGCATCCATAACACTCCAATCTCAATTGATACAGCCTATTATAGTCAAAAACCCTGACAGCTCTTGTCAGGGTAAAGAAAAAATTAAGCTTTCACACAAAAAAGAGCTTGGCCGCATCAGCAGCCAAGCTTTTTTTTATGCTTACTTATTCAAGTTGTAGAAAGATTGAATACCATGGTATTGAGCAGTTTCAGCCAACTGATCTTCGATGCGAAGAAGCTGGTTGTATTTCGCAACACGGTCCGTACGGGACGGAGCACCTGTTTTGATTTGTCCTGCGTTTGTTGCCACAGCGATGTCAGCGATTGTGCTGTCTTCAGTTTCACCAGAACGGTGAGAGATAACAGCAGTGTAGCCTGCGCGTTTCGCCATTTCGATCGCATCGAATGTTTCAGTCAATGTACCGATTTGGTTTACTTTGATCAGGATAGAGTTGCCGACGCCGTTTTTGATGCCTTCAGCAAGTTTTTTCGTGTTTGTAACGAAAAGGTCATCACCGACAAGCTGAACTTTTGAGCCAAGACGCTCAGTCAGAAGTTTGTGGCCTTCCCAGTCGTTTTCGTCAAGTCCGTCTTCGATAGAGATGATTGGGTATTTAGAAACCATTTCTTCGTACCAGTCAACCATTTCAGCAGATGTTTTCACAACGCCTTCGCCGGACAGATGGTATTTGCCGTCTTCTTTGTTGTAGAACTCAGAAGATGCAGCATCCATAGCCAATTTCACTTCTTCGCCAGGTTTGAAGCCGGCTTTTTCAATCGCTTCAACGATTGTTTGAAGCGCTTCTTCGTTAGAACCAAGGTTTGGAGCGAATCCGCCTTCATCACCTACAGCAGTGTTCATTCCTTTAGCAGAAAGAACTGATTTCAAGCTGTGGAAAATTTGTGCTCCCATGCGAAGTGCTTCGCGGAAGTTTTCCGCACCGACAGGCATGATCATGAATTCTTGAATGTCAACGTTGTTGTCCGCATGCTCTCCGCCGTTTACGATGTTCATCATCGGTACTGGGAGCGTTTTAGAGTTGAATCCTCCAAGGTATTGGTATAGAGGAATCTGTAAGAAATCCGCAGCTGCGCGGGCAACGGCCATTGATACGCCAAGGATGGCGTTGGCGCCGAGCTTGCCTTTATTTTCAGTTCCGTCAAGTTCGATCAGCAATTTGTCGATTGATACTTGCTCTGTCACATCAAAGCCGATAAGCTCAGGTGCGATGATTTCGTTTACGTTGTTAACGGCTGTTAAAACGCCTTTTCCAAGGTAGCGGTCTTTGTCGCCGTCGCGAAGCTCAACAGCTTCGTATTCACCAGTGGAAGCTCCGCTTGGAACAAGCGCGCGTCCAAAAGCTCCTGATTCAGTGTATACTTCAACTTCAACCGTCGGGTTACCGCGGGAGTCTAATACTTCACGTGCATAAACATCAACAATGTATGGCATGTTTGTTTCTCTCCTTTAAAGCTTATTTTTGAATTAATGACGATCCTGTCATTTCTTTCGGTTTTTCAACACCCAGCAAGTCTAAAAGAGTTGGCGCCAGATCCCCGAGGATTCCGCCTTCTCTTAATGTCACGCCTTCTTTTGTGACGATGACAGGAACCGGATTTGTCGTATGTGCGGTGTGCGGCTTGCCTTCTTCAGTAATCAGCACGTCTGCGTTACCGTGGTCGGCCGTAATAATCGCGTGGCCGCCTTTTGCAAGAATCGCATCAACGACTTCGCCGAGGCACTCGTCAACCGCTTCGATTGCTTTGACCGTCGGCTCGACTTTTCCTGAATGTCCGACCATGTCAGGGTTGGCAAAGTTGAGGATGATCGCGTTATGGTTTTCAGCCTCAATTTCTTTGACAAGCGCATCTTTTACTTCATATGCGCTCATTTCAGGTTTCAAGTCGTATGTTGCAACTTTAGGCGAGTCGATTAAGATTCGCTCTTCGCCAGGGAATTTCTCTTCGCGTCCGCCGCTCATAAAGAACGTAACGTGCGGATATTTTTCAGTTTCAGCGATGCGAAGCTGCTTCAACCCGTTTTGGGATAAAACTTCGCCGACTGTGTTGTCGAGATTGACCGGTTTGAATGCCACGTATCCGTCAACCGTTTCACTGAAATGTGTCAAGCAGACGAAATGAAGGTTTTTCGGATGCTTGTCTCCGCGGTCGAAATCGCGGAAGTCATCATTGGTGAACGTGTTGGAAATCTGGATCGCCCGGTCAGGTCTGAAGTTGTAGAAAATGACCGCATCGTTGTCCTTGATTGTCGCAACAGGCTCGCCGTTTTCTTTCGTGATGACGGAAGGAATGACGAATTCATCGTAAATTCCGTTTTCATAAGAATCTTTCACGACATCGAGCGGATTTTCATATTTCGGTCCTTCTCCGTATGCCATGGCGCGGTACGCTTTTTCGACGCGGTCCCAGCGCTTGTCTCGGTCCATTGAATAATAGCGGCCTGACAATGTTGCGATCTCGCCGACGCCGATTTCTTCGATTTGCTCCTGAAGCTCTTTGATGTACTTCTCAGCTGTTTGCGGGCCTACATCGCGGCCGTCAAGGAAGCCGTGAATATAGACGTTTTCAACGCCTTCTTTTTTCGCAAGCTTCAAGAGTGCGTACAAATGTTGAATGTGGCTGTGTACTCCGCCGTCAGACAGCAGTCCGAACAAGTGGAGGTTTGTGCCTTTTTCTTTGACGTGTTTCATCGCGTCTAAAAACGTTTCGTTCCGCTCAAATTCGCCTTCACGGATTGCGACGTTGACGCGCGTCAGGCTTTGATAGACGATCCGTCCGGCGCCAATGTTCAAGTGGCCGACTTCAGAGTTTCCCATTTGTCCTTCGGGAAGTCCGACCGCTTCGCCTGAAGCTGTCAGCGTCTGATGCGGATACTTGTTCCAATAGCGGTCAAAGTTCGGTTTCTTCGCTTGGGCTACGGCGTTTCCGACTGTTTCGTCCCTTAGTCCAAACCCATCCAAAATGATGAGTGCGGCCAATTTATTACTCATATTGACCTGCCTCCAGTAATTGCACGAAAGACTGCGGCTCAAGGCTTGCTCCGCCGACAAGAGCGCCGTCGATATCGGATTCGGCCATATATTCTTTAATGTTCGCAGGTTTTACGCTTCCACCGTACTGAATGCGGACGCTGTCTGCTGCAGCTTGTCCGAATTCTGATGCAACGGTTTTGCGGATGTGCGCGCATACTTCGTTTGCATCTTGTGCAGTTGAAGATTTGCCGGTTCCAATCGCCCAGATCGGCTCATAAGCGATCACGGAAGCAGCTACCTGTTCAGTTGTTAAACCTGCAAGTGCTTTTTTCACTTGGTCTGCAACAAGCTCGTTTGTTTTGTTTGCTTCGCGCTCTTCAAGCGTTTCACCTACGCAGATGATCGGCACGATGCCATATTTGAATGCAGCATGCGCTTTTTTGTTGACCGTTTCATCCGTTTCAGCAAACATTTCGCGGCGCTCGGAGTGGCCGATGACGCAGTATTCAACTCCGAGGTCTTTCAAAGCCGCAGGGCTGATTTCACCCGTGAAAGCACCGCTTTCTTCAAAGTGCATGTTTTGCGCGCCGACTTTCAGATCTGTACCTTTAACAGCTGATGCAAGCTTTTCAAGGAACAGTGCAGGCGCACAGACAACAGCTTCTGCTTTATCTGCTGCGGGAATGGAAGATTTCACTTCTTCAACGAAGCTGACAGCTTCTGAAAGCACTTTATTCATCTTCCAGTTACCGGCTATAATTGGTTTTCTCATATGCTCCACTCCTTATGCTGTATATTTTGCTTACTTGTCGTTCAATGCTTTGACGCCAGGAAGTTCTTTTCCTTCCATAAACTCAAGGGAAGCTCCGCCGCCTGTTGAAATGTGGCTCATTTTGTCAGCAAGGCCGAACTTTTCTACAGCAGCTGCAGAGTCTCCGCCGCCGATGACAGAGTATGTATCTTTTGCCTCTGCTAAAGCTTCAGCGACAGCTTTTGTTCCTTTAGCGAACGCATCGAGTTCGAATACACCCATCGGTCCGTTCCAAACAACAAGCTTGCTGTTTTTAATGACGTCAGCATATGTTTTTCTTGTTTCCTCCCCGATGTCAAGGGCTTCCCAGTCGCTAGGGATTTCGCTGACCGGCACGACTTTCGTGTTGGCGTCGTTTGAGAAATCGTCAGCAACAAGCACGTCTGTAGGCATGTAGAAGTTCACGCCTTTTTCTTTGGCGCGGTCCATGAAAGATTTAGCCAATTCAATTTTATCTTCTTCAAGCAGGGATTTTCCTACTTCATGGCCCAGCGCTTTAACGAACGTGTAAGCAAGACCGCCGCCGATGATCAGGTTGTCTACTTTCTCAAGAAGACTTTCGATCACGCCGATTTTGTCTTTTACTTTTGCGCCGCCGATGATCGCTGTAAACGGACGTTCAGGGTTAGACAGTGCTTTGCCCAGCACTTCAAGCTCTTTTTCCATGAGGAAGCCTGCAACAGCAGGAAGGTGTTCAGCGATACCTGCTGTTGAAGCATGGGCACGGTGAGCCGCTCCGAATGCGTCATTGACATAAACGTCAGCCAGGTCGGCAAACGCTTTAGACAGCTCAGGATCATTCTTTTCTTCTCCCGGATAGAAGCGGACATTTTCCAATACGAGAATATCTCCGTCTTTCATTTCGGAAATTTGCGCTTTTACGGCGTCGCCGTAAGCTTCATCCGCTTTTTTCACTTCTTTACCGATCAGTTCGCCGAGGCGTGCGGCTACCGGCGTTAAGCGAAGCTCTTCTGAAACCTGGCCTTTCGGACGGCCCAAGTGGCTTGCAAGAAGAACTTTCGCTCCCTGCTCTGTTAAGTATTGAATCGTCGGAAGTGCGGCGCGGATTCTCGTATCATCCGTCACTTTTCCGTCCTTCATCGGAACGTTAAAGTCAACACGGCAGAAAACAACACGGCCTTTTACATCAATGTCTTTTACTGATTTTTTGTTCATGGCTTTTAGGAGATCCTCCTTTTAATGTTTTACAAGCCTGAAAACGGAAATCCCCGGGCGGCTTAATTGGCGCCGATATGGAAAAAGGGAAAGGGAGTGTGTGTCCCCTTCCCTTGTCCGCTTTCATTATAGCGCTTCTCTCATCAAGAACCAAGTCTGATTCTGGTTTCCGGATTAAAGACCTTGTTTTGCGATGTAAGCGGCAAGGTCAACTACACGGTGAGAATATCCGCTTTCGTTGTCATACCAAGAAATAACTTTAACCATGCTGCCTTCCATAACCATTGTAGAAAGAGCATCGATTGTAGAAGAGTTTGCATTGCCGTTGTAGTCTTTAGAAACAAGCGGCTCTTCGCTGTAGCCAAGAACGCCTTGAAGTTCGCCTTCTGCTGCTTCTTTAAACGCTGCGTTTACTTCTTCTGCTGTTACTTCTTTGTCAAGTTCAGCAACCAGGTCAACAAGTGATACGTTTGGTGTTGGAACACGCATTGCTCCGCCGTTCAGTTTTCCTTTCAATTCAGGAAGTACAAGAGAAACGGCTTTCGCTGCACCAGTTGTTGTAGGAATGATGCTTTCAGCTGCCGCACGCGCACGACGGTAGTCTTTGTGCGGAAGATCCAGGATTTGCTGATCGTTTGTGTAAGAGTGAACAGTTGTCATCATACCGCGTTTGATGCCGAATTTGTCGTTCAGAACTTTTGCAAACGGCGCAAGGCAGTTTGTTGTGCAAGATGCGTTAGAGATCACATCGTGGTTAGCCGCATCGTATTTATCTTCGTTAACACCCATAACGATTGTAATATCTTCTTCACTCGCAGGAGCTGAGATGATAACTTTTTTCGCGCCGGCTTCCAAATGTTTCGCCGCATCTGCGCGTTTTGTGAAGAAACCAGTAGATTCAACTACGATTTCAACGCCTTGTTTGCCCCAGCTAAGTTTAGAAGGATCGCGCTCTGCTGTAACTTGGATTGTTTGACCGTTAACAACTAGGTTGTTTCCGTCAACAGAAACCTCTGCGTCCAATTTTCCGTGTACTGAATCATATTGTAATAGGTGAGCAAGCATGTTAGCGTCTGTCAAATCGTTAACTGCTACAACCTCAACTTCAGGATTATTTAATGCTGCGCGGAATACATTGCGTCCAATACGACCAAAACCATTAATACCGACTTTTACTGCCATGATGATTTCCTCCTTTAAGTAAATAAGAGATATTTAATTTATATTGAGGGAAGAAGCTTCCCTTAATAACTGTTTCGCGGCTCCTTCATCAGTGATCAAAACCGTGTTGCGCGGCTTTTTGAAGTACGCCTCTATCGCGTCCGCTTTTGACGAGCCTCCCGCCACCGCAATGATGTTCGGGATTGAATCAAGATCTTCGAGCTGGATGCCAACGCTGTGCACTTTGTGAATGACTTCTCCGTGGCGGTCGAAATAGTAGCCGAACGCTTCTGCAACCGCCTCATTTTCTTCTATTTTCTTCAAATCTTCCTTCGGTGTATTTCTTCGTTCTGCCATTGTTTTAGCATCCCCGATTCCATGGATCACCATACTGGACGATTGAATTGTCTGAAGCACTTCTTTAATAGAAGGCTCTTCAATGATAGAAGAATATGCTTCTTTGCTCAGCTCACCCGGCACAAATAACAGTCTGTATGTACCGGAAGCTTTTTCAGCCATATGGGCGCAAATCGTATTGGCCTGATTCCTGACGTTTTCGCCGAGCCCGCCTCTTGCCGGAACAAAAAGCAGCTTGCGGTTTTTCGAGTCAGGCGTCATCATTTCTGCCACGGCCTCAAGCGTCGTACCTCCGGTTACGGCGACGATATTTTCCCCCGTAAACCTGTTTTTCATGCATGCGACGGCCGCTCTCCCCATCTCTTTTTTGACCCATGGGGACTGGTCGCTGTCTCCCGATACAATGATGACTTCGTCGAGGTTCAACCTCTCTTTTAATGTATTTTCCAAATGGGTTAAACCTAAAACATCCTTCATCGTATCTTCGAGAACTTTCAGCAGGTTGGATCCTTCAAGTGTCAATATCATGCCGGTTGTTTTAATCTCTAGTAGATTTTGTTCTTTTAAAAACTGAACCTCCGCCCTTAAAATCCGCTCGCTGATGCCGAGACTGGCGGCAAGGCTTCTTCTGCCGATCGGTTCAGTCAGCCTTATGTACTGCAAAATTTTGTACCTTTTCTGCATGACATCGAGAAGATCCGGCAATAATTTTTTTTGAGCCTGTATTAGTTGATTCATGCCAAAACGTTCCTTTCATCTCGTCCTGGACAAATAATGTCCCGTAGTGACTGAAAACGTCCCACCTCAGCCAAAAAAAATTGCTCCTGCTTACATTCCTTATTGTAACAGGGTTAAAATGTTTATTCAACTGTTAAGAATCAATTCATCGACAACATTCGCGCGAATGTTCACACATCTGTATTAATTATTGTCCCTGTTGATTTCTATACTATACATATTTCATGAAAATTGTGCCTCAATGAAAAAAAACTATGAATGCCATTGCGTATTACGGACCGGAAATATTCAAAATGAATCTGGCTGTCCAACGTTCTGGGACGTTTGAATGGGGTGTAATACCGGATGGTGGTCGATGCTCGCGTACGGTATGGTACCGTCCCTCATCTTCGTCTATTTTCAAAAATAAATATATTGCTAAAGTACGTACTCAAAAAAAAAGCAACGGGCGGTTTTTCCGTTCCGTTGCTTTGTTGCCGTTTATCCATTTTTCCAGACATCAGCAATGATTTCAAACGAGCGGAGTCTATCAGCATGGTCAAACGTTTCTGAATTGATCATGATCTCGTCCGCCTGAGTCGTACGGATGAATTCTTCAAGCTTTTCTTTCACAGTGTCCGGCCCGCCGATGATCGTTGAGCTGAGCTGCTCATTCACCATCGCTTTTTCACGCGGCGTCCAAATCTGATCCATATCATCTACAGGCGGCTTAAGCTGAGTCGGGGCGCCGCGGACAAGATCCAAAAACTTCTGATAGTGCGATGTTGCAAGGCGCTGCGCTTGCGCGTCCGTATCGGCTGCGATCACGGTCACCCCGACCATCGCATAAGGCTCCTCCAAGACGCCCGGCTTAAACGAACTGCGGTACAGTTCCAAAGCAGGCAGCGTATTGGCCGGCGAAAAATGAGCCGCAAATGCAAACGGCAAACCGAGTTCCCCGGCAAGCCGGGCGCTGAATCCGCTTGAACCGAGAAGCCAAATCGGCACATCAAGCCCTTCGCCCGGTATGGCGCGCACGTGGTTTCTTACATTGCCGGACGGCTTAAAATACTGGCGGAGTTCTTCAAGCTGCTCGGGAAAATCCTCCCCGCTGCTTATATTTCTTCTTAATGCGCGGGCGGTTAATTGATCCGTACCCGGAGCGCGCCCCAGTCCTAAATCGATTCTGCCTGGATAAAGGGATTCAAGCGTTCCGAACTGTTCGGCGATAACGAGCGGGGAATGGTTCGGCAGCATAATCCCTCCCGAACCGATGCGCATCTTCTTGGTGCCCCCGGCGATATAACCGATCAAAACAGAGGTAGCCGAGCTCGCAACGCCTTCGATATTATGGTGTTCAGCCAGCCAGAACCTGTGGTATCCCCATCTTTCGGCATGCTGCGCCAAATCCATAGATTGTTTAAAAGATTGTCCCGCATCTCCGCCTTGTACGATAGGAGACAGATTTAATACGGAATACTTCGTATTTTTGAAATGCTGTTTTGACATTGTCTTTCCTTCTTCCTGAAGTGTAGTGGTCATGTAATTAGACGATAACATAATCGTTCAGGTGAATAAAAGAAATTAGTTCGAAAAAAATCGAACTAATGTGTTTAAAGCTTGCCTCCCTGCGGAGGCAAGCCTTTTTTTAAGAAGCGGACGTTTGGCCGGCTGTCTGGTTCCTTCCTTTAAAGAAATAAGCAGCGCTAATGAGCAGATAGATTCCCGCCGTCACCAATGTAATGACAATCGATGTGGTCAGGATGACACCGATCAGTATCGCTGTCAGTGAAATGATTGCCAGCCAAGTCGTATAAGGGAACCATTTGACATAGTAGCCGTTCCCCGCTGTTTGATTCCGTTTCCTCGATTTTAAATGGGCAGCGGCAATCAGCATCCAGATCACAAGGACGGTATAGCCGAGAGACCCCATCAAATATTCAAACGTTTGGCTGCCGGCAAACAGTGAAAACAATACGCCCAAGTATAAGAAAGAAGTACACAATAGAATCGAATAAACCGGCACTTTTCTCATGGAAAGTCTCGAAAAGATTTTCGGCATTCTTCCGTCTGATGCCTGTGTATACATTATTCGGGAGGCGCCGTAAAGCCCTGAGTTCATCGAAGAAATGACCGCCAGTAAAATGACCGCATTCATCAAATGATCCGCTCCGGGAATGCCGATCATCTTAAAGACCATAACAAAAGGACTCTCCGACACACCGTTGACTTGATTCCATGGAATCAAGCTGACGATCACGAAAAACGGCAGAAGATAAAAAGCAATAATGCGCGTCAACGTTCCACGCACGGCTTTAGGCACGACCTTCTCAGGGTTTTTGGTTTCCGCCAGTGTCACCCCGATAATTTCGGTTCCGCCGTAGGAATAGATCACAACTAGCATGGCTGTAATCAGCCCTCCGGCGCCATTCGGGAAGAAGCCGCCATGGTCTGTCAAATGAGTAAAACCAACAGCTGAGTGTTGTCCAAAAGAGAAAAATAACAAGATAAATCCGGATATAATAAAGACGACAATCACTGTGATTTTAATAAGGGCAAGCCAGTATTCCGTCTCGGCAAAGCTTTTGACAGAAAGCAAATTCACGCTCGTAATGACGAGTGAAACGAACAGCGCCAGCACCCAGATCGGCAGCCCCGGCAGCCAGTACTGCAAAAATATCGCGGCGACAACAGCCTCTGCCGCAATATTGAGAACCCACATTTTCCAGTATATCCAGTCTAAAAAATAAGCGGCATACGGCCCTAATATTGATTGAACAAGATCCCTGAATGTTCTGGCTTCACTGTTTCGGACAGCCATCTCGGCAAGCCCCTGCATGATAAACAGCAAAATCACGCCGCCGATCAAGTAGGCGATCATGACCGAAGGCCCCGCCAAATCGATCGCTTTGCTGCTTCCTTTAAATAATCCTGCTCCAATGGCTCCGCCCAATGCCATCATCATAATATGCCGCGATGTCATTGTGCGCTCGAGCTTCTGCATGTCTTTCTCCATCTATGTTCACTTCCTCTAGTAAAATGAAAAAAGCTCACCGTCTCCCTCTTCGATTTGAAGATAAAGAGACGATGAGCTTTGAAGCTTACCGCGGTACCACTCTTTTTGATTCTATGCCAAGAATCCAGCTTTGCGATGCACAGCCATGCTGTGCAAACCTGTTAACGAAGGTTAATCGTAATGTCCTCAGGAATTGATGTCCGTCCTTTAGCCAGTCCACTCCCGGGCGAGTTCAAAGGTTCATTGGTCTGCGTCGCACCTACCCGCAGCTCTCTTTGCCAATGCCGATCTTTTACTGCTCCCGTTCATTGTGTTTTCTTCTGCCTGAAATATATTCATATAATATACGTGCCGATCTTGACTTTGTCAACATCAAATCCACTGCCAAAAAATAAAAATTAAAATTTTTATCTTTTTTCAAGGAAAATCGCCTTTTCCATTGGAAAATACAAGGGAAGATATGCACAACTTTCATGATGATGGAGCATTCCCCAAAAGAGGGAAATATAAAAATCGGCGGATATCCCCCGAAAAAAATAGTTAAATTGAAATATTATTCAAACTTTACAAAATATTATAACGATGATAGAGTGTGAACCGAATCATCACATCAGCTAAAGGAGGAAGAGAACGTGAAAAAACTTTCGTTTATGGTGATCTTGACCGTATTGACGCTCGTCTTTGGTTCATCGTCCGTAAGCTTTGCGAAAAACATTCCTGAAGACAGATATACAACACCTACAGATGCTGAATTTAGCCAGATGAAAGAGATTTTAAACGACGCTGATATCGAAACCGGCAATTTGCAGAAAGATTACGGAGTGATTGTCAATGATCCTGCTGAAAAAATCGGCGTCATATCAGACACCCCTGCCGAAAAAGATGACTGGAGCCATGTCAGCTTCCATTCCTACTATGTCGACCTCAACAGCAACACTCTTATCGCTGATGTTCAATTTGAATTCACACAAAACGATGACGGCACTTCGGAAACCGAGTACAAAAACGTAACAAACGGAGGCAGGTATTTCGTCAAGATGGACCAAGACGGAAATGTCATTGATGAAGAAACGACCGGCGACATGTCGATTTTGGGGAAATACTAGAAACCGAGCACCCCTTATGGAAAACGCCTTTATTCAAAGGCGTTTTTTTGTTCGGGCATTTAATAGATCTATCCATTGACGCCATTCGCATCTGCAAGACTAAAGGCATGATGCCCGAACAGATCCGGGTTCATTCCTATCAAATTCTTTCTGTCAAGAAACAACGCGTTCCTCAGAGCTGTCCAAAAAGATGTCTTCAAGCGACGGTTCATCGACGTGAATTCTGTAGATTCCCACTTTGCAGTTTGTTAATACTCTGACAATGGCGGGAATTTTTTCTTCTGAATTGACAGTGATCGAAATCTCATGGTGATTGAATTGAACGTTTTCACCAGCTGACTCAAGAAAACGGTCGATCAGGCCGAAATGCTGATCGGGAATAGTCGAATGGCGAATGTGAACGCTTATGTTCGACATGAAATGCCTCCTTAATTCATCGAGCGTGCCTTCTATTAAAATGCGGCCGTTTTTCATGATGGCGATTCGCGTACAGATTTTCTCTATCTCATGCAGGTTGTGTGATGTCATAAATACCGTCTTACCTTCTTTTTGCAAATCCATAATCAGCTTTTGAATGTGCAGGGCCGATTCGGCATCGACACCTGATGTCGGTTCATCCAAAAAGATGAGCTCGGGGTCGTGGATGATCGCCTGGGCGATGCCGAGCTTTTTTTTCATACCGAATGAATAGGCGCCCGATTTTTTTTCAGCATGCTCAGTGAACCCAACTCTCTCTAAGACTTCTTCGCACCGCTCAGTCGATACGGCTTGTCCGTTCAGCTTTGCAAAATACTTCAAATGCCCGACTGCTGTCATTGAATCATAGAGGGTCAAATAATCGGGTAAAACGCCGATGCGATGCTTGACGTTTTCAATCGAAGCATCATTTAACAGCAGAAAACTGCCGGCTGTCGGCTCGATAATGCCTGTGATCATATTCATGAACGTAGATTTCCCCGCACCGTTACGGCCGAGGAAACCGTAAATCTCTCCTTTTTCGACTTGGAGGTCGACATGATTGACGACGGTTTTAGCCCCGTAGCTTTTCATCAGCCCTTTTGCCTCGATCACCACATCCATTATAAATCTCTCCTTTTAAACAAAACGATCGCACCGCAAAGAACGATGGCCGCGTAGACAAAGTTGATGAAAACAAAAGAACCGCCCAGTACGGAGTAATAGTACGGTGTTAAATATTTAAACCAGGTGATCATGCCGTTCTCTGAATAAACAGTCCATAAGCTGACCGCGGGAAAGACGAGCGCAAACACGATTCCGAAAAACATGGACATGGCGGGCCTTGAAATCACGATGGAAAATAAAAGGTTCAAAGAGATTGCAGCTGTAAGAAACGCCATGCTGTCTGCATAACTCATCCATAAAAACTCTTTTGAGGCGATCATCACCAAGGTGTACGAAACGAGCATGCAGAAAAACCAAAACAGCCAGACGCCAAAAAACTTTCCCAGAATGATCTTGATCCGCGAGGTTTTCGTCACAAGAAATCTGACCGTCCGGGCATGGACTTCGCGGTTGATCATGTCATGGGAAAGTCCAGCGATAAACAGGAAACCGAGAGCAAAAACAATAACCGCCGTTCCGATTGCGTTTGCATCGCTTCCTAAATCCAATTCGCGCACGAAGTCCGCAGGCGCCTGTTCGATCAATCCTGCAGTCTTATAGCTCACCCAAAACATAATAATAATGACAATAATCGACTTGATGCTTTTAAAAAGACTGATAAATTCATTCAGACATACCGCCCGCATACGAGTCACTCCTTCACTATTCTCCATTATAGTGAGTGAACATTATCGGGAAATAATCTTATCCTTAACATTACCTTAAATTTTAATAGGCTATTTCTTACAGGGGTGTTTCCGAGAATCATAAATGAGATGCAAGTGGCTTGAACCAGCGGCAGAAATGGGGATACAGAGCCGGAAAACTGATAAAAATACCATTTTAATATAACAAGTTCCGCTATTTTATAATCGGCCAAAAAAGTGGAATGATGCGAAAAATCGGGATATGCCGGAATTGTCATATCGCTAAATAAAAAAAGATTAGCTCTGCATGAGGCTAATCTTTTTGTTATCGTCTAATTACCGGTCAGTCACGACAATATATGCCGCTTTTACCGGGCCGTGGACACCGACTACAAGGTCCATTTCGATGTCGGCTGAATTGCTCGGTCCAGTGACATAGTTGATGCAGGACGGGATGACGTCGCCGTCTGCAACCTTTTGTTTGATCATTGCGCTTGCCTGTGTCATCCGCGGGACGATGGTGCTTTTCGGGACGATCGCAATATATGTCGTCGGCAGCAAGCTGACAGATCGTCCTTTGTCTTTTGAACTGAAGAGGACGACCGTTCCGGATTCAGCAAGCGTGATCTCGCTAAATGTCACGCCGATGTTAGCCTGTTCGGCCCGCTGGATATTTTCATCTCCGGCCGCTGCATTCCATTCCCACACTTTTGTCCCCTCATTCGGCCACTTGTCTGTTAACAGGCCTGACAGTCCGTACTCTTTAAAACGGTCATCTTTCGGAATGATGACAGGCCCGCCTCCAAATCGTGATGCTTGTTCATACAAGGCATCATGCAAGCCGATGACATCCGTTTCAATCAGCTCCGTATGAATCTTCCGGCAGTGGTCCTTTAAGACGCCGACAAGCTCATCCTGTGTATAGCCTTGATATACCCGGTGCTGCGGCTGATACGTATAATCGGGAACGGTGACGCCTGCCGAACGCCTGTTGCGGCCGAGCCTTTCCGCAATCCGGTTTAAAAAGCCGTCTTTATTTTGGATTGTTCCGTTTGTCATCTGTCTTCCCCTTTCTCTTTCCGTCTGTCCTCAAACCAGTCGCGGAACCTTGACTTGTTCGGCGCGGGGAAGTCGCGAATCTGGGTCCACTGTTTTAACGGACCCGGTCCCTTCGTTATTTTGCCGTCTTCGTTAAACGGCTTCATGGCTGCCGGCGCCAATTTGGAGCCCATTTTATATAGAGATGGCGCAGAAGTTCCCAAGCCGAACGCTTTCATCGCGAGCTTCTCGGATATCGGTGCGCGCCCTTCTTTTTCAACGATGCGCTGCCGGTGCTTCAGAAGCAGTTCGTGAAGCGGGATTTTTACCGGACATGCTTCAGAGCATGCCGCACATAACGAAGAGGCGTACGGCAGTTCTTTATAATCGTCATATCCGCCGAGCAGCGGCGACAATACGGCTCCGATCGGGCCTGAATAGATCGAACCGTAAGAATGCCCGCCGACATGGCGGTATACGGGACAAACATTGATGCAGGCCGCACAGCGGATGCATTGGAGGACGGATTGAAACTCCGTTCCGAGAATGTTCGAACGCCCGTTGTCAATGATGACGAGGTGAAACTCTTCGGGTCCGTCCGCTTCACCGGGCAGCCGCGGCCCTGTCAGCGCCGTGATATAGCTTGTCAGCCGCTGTCCAACCGCGCTTCTTGTGAGCATGCCGACGAGAACCTCAAACTCGTCGAATGAAGGGACGATCCGCTCCATCCCCATCACGGTAATCTGCGTCTTCGGAACGGTCGTGACGAGACGTCCGTTTCCCTCGTTTGTGACAAGGCTGACAGACCCCGTATCGGCAATCGCAAAATTGCAGCCCGTAATGCCGATGTCAGCCTCGAGAAATTTCTTTCTGAGCACGGCGCGCGCATGCATGACAAGCTCTTCCGGCTTTTCGGTGTTGCGGTAGCCGATCCGCTCTTTGAAGACGTCGCGGATTTGCTCTTTGTTTTTATGCAAAGCAGGTGCGACGATATGTGACGGCGGATCATGATCATCGATTTGGAGGATGTATTCGCCCAAATCGGTTTCGACCACTTCGCAGCCGTCGCGTTCAAGCGCCTCGTTCATGTTGATTTCTTCGGTCACCATTGATTTTGATTTCACGATTTTTTTGCCGTTTTTCTTTTTCACGACATCGCGGATATAGCCTGTCGCTTCTTCAGCCGTCTGTGCAAAGAATACGTGCCCGCCTTTTTTGGCGACATTTTCGGCGAGCTGTTCTAGGTAGTAGTCCAGGTTTTCGAGCACGTGCTGCCTGATTTCCTCGGCCTGAGACCGCCATTCTTCCCAGTTCCCGAGCTCTTCCGCCGCCTCAAGACGGCGCGCTCTCAAGCGCTCCTGCGCACTTGAAACAGCCCCCCTCATAAACTTGTTTTCGAGCCCGTCTGATACGCGCTCTTTAAATTTCTGCGTTCCGATCTTCATTGCCATAACGAATGTCCCCCTCTATCTGTGAAATGACCGGATGTCTGTTTATCTGCTGTTCAGCACTTCTGCGATGTGCATGACTTCAATCGGCTTGTTCTTTCTCCCGATCCGTCCGCCGATATTCATCAAGCAGCCGCAGTCCGCCCCGATTAACACATCTGCGGCGGTTTCTTCGACACACGCCACTTTCTCATCGACCATCTGTTCGGATATTTGCGACATCTTCACCGAAAAAGTCCCCCCGAATCCGCAGCAGTCGTGTTTGCGCGGCAGCGGCGTGAACTCCAGTCCCTTCACATGCCGAAGGAGCTTCATCGGCGCGTCTGTGACGCCCAAAAGCCTTGTCATATGGCATGACGTATGATAAGTCGCCTTTTTCTCAAGTGTCGCCCCAACGTCTTCAACCTTCAAAACGTTGACGATAAAATCGGTCAGCTCATACGTTTTGTCAGCCAGCCGCTGCGCTTTTTCCGCCCAGGCCGGCTCATCCCGGAAAAGGTGCGGATACTCTTTGAACATAAAAGCGCACGATCCTGAAGGGCTGACGACGTATTCGGCTGATTCAAATGTCTCAATCATCCGTCTCATCGCTTTTTTGGAATCTTTGACATAGCCGCTGTTGTACGCAGGCTGGCCGCAGCAGATCTGTCCTTCGGGAAAATCCACTTCACATCCGAGCCGCTCAAGCAGTTCAACCGTCGCTTTTCCGACATTTGACTGAAACATGTCAACCAAACACGTGATAAACAGTGATACTTTCATCTTGATCCCCTCTCCAACCCGATAAATCAGGTCATCTGATGACTTGGTTAGAAAACCCTCTTTCTCCATCTTACACCTTGGTAAAATTTTTTGAAAGGGGTTTCTTTTTCGTTTTCACTCGGGCCGCTGCTTATATGGCCGGCTCGTCGGCCTGTTTCGTTTCTTCAAAATATGAGGCCAGCACATTTTCCACATTCGTCAGATGATTGTGCATCGCCTGCTCTGCTTGTTGGCCGTCTTTTTCCATCACAGCCTGATAGATGGCATCGTGTTCCTCATAAAGGCGCTTAACGGTTGTGTTCTTCGAGAACAGCCAAATTTTGCGCGTCTCCCTCATCGTCTCAATTAAGAGTGATGACACATGATTCATCAAGCCTTTCAGCAGATCGTTTTGCGAGGCGCCGGCAAGCGCAAGATGAAACGCGAGGTCGGCTTTTTCGCCAAGTTCGCCGTTCCCATCCGCCTGCTTCATATCCTCAAGTGCGGCCTGCATGCGCCCGAGATCTTCTTCTGTGCGTTTTTGAGCCGCACTTGAAACAGCTCCGATTTCAAGAATCTTACGGACTTCGAGCAGTTCAGCGACGTCTTTCTTTTTCATCAAAAGCGCAGCCGAAAGGGGGATGGAAATTTGCTCAGGCTCAAACCTTTTCACATACGTTCCTTCCCCCTGCTTCATTTCGACCATCCCCATCGCTTTTAACGCAGACAGCGCTTCCCTGACGGCCGAACGGCTGACCTGAAAGCTTTCGGCGAGCGCCTGAACGGAGTCAAGCTTATCACCTGGCTCAAGCTCTCCGCTTTTAATCGATTCAAGAAGCGCTTCTGCGACTTCTTCGTATATTTTTTTCGTCTTGATTTGTTTGTATTTCAACTTTTTTCACCTCGTAACCAGACTGGGCATGATGCGCTATTTTATTATACCGTTCTTTCCGTCCGGAACATATAGACTTCGGCTCCATGCAAAAAAAGATTGTAATTTATGACATTGAGAAATATAATGCTAAATGATCAGTCTTATCATCATGTCATCAGATGACTGAGTGAGACTTTGAACAAAGGGGGAATTGGAGATGGGATGGACGCAAGATTATACTCCGCTGGGGAACAGTTTGCTGCTCTCTTCGCTTGCAGCGCTTATACCGATTTTGTATTTTTTCTGGGCTCTGGCAATCAAAAGAATGAAAGGGCATACAGCGGGTGTGTCGACTTTGCTGATTGCGCTCGCGCTGGCCGTTTTCGTATACGGCATGCCCGCTCATCAGGCTGTGATGTCGGCTTCACAAGGGGCGGTTTACGGGCTGCTTCCGATCGGCTGGATCATTGTGACTTCCGTTTTTTTGTACAAGCTTACAGTCAAAACCGGCCAATTTGAAATCATCAGGAGCTCGGTATTATCGATCACAGATGACCGCCGTTTGCAAGCACTTTTGATAGCGTTTTCATTCGGGGCGTTTTTAGAAGGAGCGGCAGGCTTCGGCGCCCCTGTCGCAATCTCGGCCGCATTGCTTGTCGGCCTCGGCTTCAATCCGTTGTACGCGGCGGGCATATGCCTGATCGCTAACACGGCGCCTGTCGCTTTCGGAGCGATCGGCATTCCGATTATCGCGGTTGAAGGGCCGACGGGGATTCCTGCGATGGACATTTCAAAAATGGTCGGACGCCAGCTCCCGTTTTTATCTGTATTTATTCCGTTTTATTTGATTATCATCATGAGCGGCTTGAAAAGGGCTTGGGAAGTGCTGCCGGCGATTCTCGTGTCGGGTGTCTCTTTTGCCGTTACACAGTATGTAAGCTCAAACTTTCTGGGGCCTGAGCTCCCGGATATTTTGTCAGCCATCGTATCGCTTATCGCGCTCGCTGTATTCTTAAAATTTTGGAAACCGAAAACGATATTCAGATTTTCACATGAAAAGGAAATGGCCGCTGCCGCGGAGGCGCAGCAGCTTGAACATCAAAAGGCCTCATACTCGGCTGGGCAGATTTTCAAGGCGTGGACACCGTTTTTGCTGCTCACGGCAATGGTCTCCATCTGGGGAATTCCAGCTGTCAAACAGGCGCTGACAGGCCATTACGAAGGGTCAAATCCATTGCTGCTGTTCATTAGTGATATCGGCGGCAGGCTGACGTTCGCGCCCGGTGTGCCTTTTTTGCACAATCAAATTCTCGATGGCTCCGGAAAACCGCTTGAAGCTCTTTATAAACTTGATCTCGCCGGATCGGCGGGAACGGCGATCCTGATTGCCGCCGTACTGACAAAGTTTGTCACAGGCATGCCTTGGAAAGAATGGGGCGCCGTGTTTACAGAATCGCTGAAAGAACTCGGCAAGCCGATATTAACGATCGCTTCCGTTGTCGGTTTTGCCTATGTCACCAACTCTTCGGGCATGAGCACAACACTTGGCATGTCCCTTGCGATGACGGGTTCAATGTTCGCATTCTTTTCTCCCGTTCTCGGCTGGCTCGGCGTCTTTATAACCGGTTCAGATACGTCGGCCAATTTGCTGTTCGGCAGTCTGCAAAAAGTGACGGCACAGTCAGTCGGAATGGAGCCGGTGCTGTCTGTGGCGGCCAACTCTTCGGGCGGCGTCACCGGAAAGATGATCTCTCCGCAGTCGATTGCTGTCGCCTGCGCAGCCGTCGGACTGGCAGGAAAGGAATCCGATTTGCTGCGCTTTACACTGAAACACAGCCTGTTTCTTTTGTTCCTGGTTTGCATGATCACGTTCCTGCAGCATCACCTGTTTGCGTGGATGATCCCGTAAAAAAGCCGCCGGCGTTCGTGCCGGACGGCTTCTTTATTGATATCTCTTTCTTACGGACGAAGGCAGTATATTAAGCTGATCGCGGTATTTGGCGACGGTCCGCCTCGATATGACGATGCCGTGCTTTTCGTTTAAAAGGTCGGCCAGCTTCTGGTCTGAAAGCGGTTTCATTTTGTTTTCTTCATCGATCAGCCGACGAAGATGCGCTTTGACTGTGTGACTTGACGTATGTCCGTCAGCGGCATCCTTTACCTTCGCCGAAAAAAACCGTTTAAGCTCGCACAGCTCAAAAGGCGTCTGCACGATTTTCCCTTTGACTGCACGGCTTACTGTTGATTCGTGAACCCCGAGGGCATCGGCGACTTCTTTTAATGTGAGCGGCTTCAGTTCGTCTTTCCCTTTTAAAAAATAATCTTTTTGACGCACCATAATTTCCGCCATCACCCTCCGCATCGTTTCCCGTCTTTGCCTGAGGGCATTGTCGAGCCATTTCCACTGCTTGAACTTATCAGAGATATAAACGGTCGCCTCGTCTTTTGACTGGCGCTGCAAAAACGGCTCGTAAAACGCGTTAAGCTGGATATCGGGAAAAGAACGGCTGCTGAGCTCAAGCACCAATTTTCCATCCTCGGCTGAAATGATGACATCAGGCTCGATATAGACTCCGCCTTCATCCGTGCCATACATCAATCCGGGACGCGGCGACAGCTCTGCAACAAGATCTTGTATGTCCTGAAGCTCTGAGAGCGAAAGGGCCGCTCTCTCAGACAGCTCTTTCCATCCTTTTTTGGCAAACAGGTCAAAGTATAGGGAAATGACTTTTTCCGCTTTTGCCGTCTCCTTTGGCAGACGCTTTAATTGGATCAGGATGCATTCCTGAAGCGACCGCGCTCCGATGCCCGCCGGATCAAGAGTCTGCAGCTTGCCCAAGACTTCTTCCACTTCTTCTCTGGCGACAGCCAGCTCGGAAGCGATAAAGGCGATGTCTTCTGTCACATATCCGTTTCGATCAAGGGATTCGACCAGGTAGCTGAAAATCCGCTTTTCCCGGTTTGACAGCCGGAGATCGAGCGCCTGCTGTTTCAAGACGCTTTTGATATCTTCACGGGAATGCGCCATCTCAGAGCGGCTCATTCCTTCATTTTGCAAATGACGATTCGTTTTATGGTAAAATGATCGGGGAATATCGGGGTCTTTTCGTTCGATCAGGGGGTTTTCCAATGAGAGTTCGTCAATCCGGCTGTTCAGCTCGGCCGACGAATACTGAAGCATATGAATGGCTTGGGCAAGCCCTTGCGTCAAGTGAAGTTTTGCCGTTTGCTGCTGCTGTACATGCAAGTTCATCATATCTCCCCTCCCACTATTAGTTTACACGATCGGTTCCGTACCGTATAGACTTAAAAAAGGAGTGTTACCATTGACAGAACTTTTCTCTGTGCCCTATTTCATAGAAAATTTTAAAACCCATATTGAAATGCATCCAAATGAGGATAAAATTCACGCAATGAACAGCTACTACCGTTCAGTCGTGTCAACGCTTGTCCAAGACCAGCTGACAAAAAACGCGGTCGTCTTAAAACGGATTCAGCATTTGGATGAAGCCTACAACAAAGTAAAGCGCGAAGAAGCATAGCAAAAAAACCGCCTGTCATACGTGAACAGGCGGTTTTTCTGCTTCTTCCGGATTGTTTTGAATCAGTTTTGTACTCGGGATATCCTTCATCCATGTGTTGTAGTAATTTGCGTTTTTTCCGTAGGAGTTGTCAATCACGACATTTTCTTTTCCAAGCAGACACGATAAGATGTGGCCGTGCAGCCTTGAAGTAACGACGGATTCATAGCGGTTGAAAAAACGGATTGATTTGTCGACGAGGCTGTCCGAATAGCGTTTCCAATAAGAAGCGATCGGCAGCGGATTGCCGGCTTTTTTGTTGAGGACATTGATCGTCTGCAAGCGTTTGATTCCGCGTTTGTCGCCTTCTGACAAGATAACGTTCCAATCGTACGTATCCGGCTCCTCTGCTTTTTGCAGGCTGCTGTTTGCTTCTTTGTCGGTTCTGATCAACCGCAGAACGGACTCAGAAGGCTTTTCGGCAGGTGCCGCGATCGGCCAGAGCTGGTGAGCCATATCGGGCATCATTCTGATGTTTTTCACCCCTTCGAAATGCTTGAGAGCAAATTCGAAGGATGCCTTTTCCCGCGTGAATAAGTGCAGATCCGGGTGAGCCGCCAAAATGCCGCGCGTTTTTTTTGCATTTTCTTCATGTTCATAATAAATCGACTGCGGCAGAATGACGATCCGGTGGTCCGGGTAATGTTCGACAACCCGTTCCCTGAACTGCTGAAAGTGAGGGTACAAATCGCCGAAATTGCCGCCCCCCTGACAAACGATGATGGCGTCCTTTGGAATGCGGCGGCCCGGAATAAAATTCTCTGCATTCCATCTTTCGCGCACCTTGATGCCGTATGCTTCAAAAAAAGCTTCCGTTCCTTTCATGATCAATAGGTCCCCGACGTTTCCGTAGAGCGGGTAGTCCAAGTAAACGACTGATGAAAGTCTTGGGATGACATCCAAAATTTCTGCCAGCTTATGCTTTAAGCTGTCCATGGAATATGTAATCGCCATGTTTAGCACCTCATTTATATTTAATCCGGTCGGCCACGATTTGAATCACCCGGTCCTGCTCTTTTCGCGTCATACTTGATCCTGACGGCAGGCAGAGCCCGCGCTGAAATAAGTCGCAGCAGACAGAGCCTTGGTCATCGTGCGGATAAAAGGCCGCTCCTTTAAAAAGGGGCTGTCTGTGCAACGGCTTCCATAACGGCCGGGCTTCAATGTTTTCATTTGCGAGCTGTTCAATGATGTCCGCCGGTGTTGTTTGAATCTTTGCTGTATCAAACGTTAATGTCGTGAGCCAGCGGTTTGACATGCCGGCTTCAGGCATGAATTCTATACCTTCGATACCGGCGAGCGCCTCCTGATAGCGCTCGAAGATCGCCCGTCTGGCGTGTACCCTGTCATCCAGGACGGCGAGCTGAGCGATGCCGATTCCGGCCAGGACATTGCTCATCCGGTAATTGTAGCCCGCTTTTTCGTGCTGATAATGAATGGCGGGCTCGCGCGCCTGAGTGGCTAAAAAGCGCGCCTTCTTCAAAGCGTCTTCATCATCGCTGACAAGCATTCCTCCGCCTGATGTGGTGATGATTTTGTTGCCGTTGAACGAATAAATGCCGAAGCGTCCGAAGGTTCCGCTTTTTCTGCCCTTATAAACAGAACCGAGCGATTCGGCCGCATCTTCAATAACAGGGACGGCAAATCGATCGCAAAGCGCGATAATCTCGTCCATTTTCGCGCTTTGGCCATACAAGTTGACGACGATGACGGCTTTCGGAAGATTTCTGGCCCGCTCCGCTTCGTCGAGCGCCCGTTCAAGCGCCTCGGGCGACATGTTCCATGTATCCCGTTCAGAATCGATGAAAACCGGCTCAGCCTGCTCATATATAATCGGATTGGCGCTCGCTACAAACGTAAAGGAAGAACAGAAGACCTTATCGCCTTTGCCGACGCCGAGCAATTTCAACGCCAGGTGGATTGCGGCTGTTCCTGAGCTGACTGCCGCGGCACCGGACGTCCCCGCATAGGCGGCAAGCTTTTCTTCGAATGTATCGACAAGGGGACCGAGCGGCGCGATCCAGTTTGTCCGAAACGCTTCAGCTACATAGCGCTCTTCGTCTCCGCTCATGTGCGGCGGGGATAAATAAATTCGCTTATTCTGACTCATGTTTTTCACCCTTTTTACTGCTGTGATATTTAATTTTTCTTGCAGGGACTCCGACAGCGGTACAATCATCAGGAATGTCGTGAATGACGGATGATCCCGCTCCCGTTACGCTCCAGCGGCCGATTGTCTTTCCGGGAATGACCGCCGTTCCCGCTCCGAGATGAGCGCCTTCCATAACTGTCACACCGCCGGTTAACACCGTTCCCGGCGAAAGATGAACGTAATCGCCGATCCGGTTGTCATGTTCGACGATCACACCTGTGTTGACAATCGTGTGGATGCCGATGTCGGCATCCGCTTGGATGACGCTCGACGCCATGACAACGGCGCCGTTTTGAATCCGGGCCGAACCGCTGATCACGGCGGACGGATGAATCAAAACCGCATACCGGTCAAGCGGAAGGCCGAGACGTTCATACAGCTGCTGTCTGATGCCGTTTTGACCGACAGCTAAGACGAACTTCACGTCCGGATGCAATCGCGCAAGTTCTTCTGCTGCGCTTGAAGGCCCGCGATACAGACCGTTCTCGACATGAAGCTCCGCATACCGGTCATCGAGAATGCCGGCAAGCGCCGTATCAGGCCGTGCTTTTACAAGATCCAGAACGACTTTCCCATGGCCGCCGGCTCCGATGATCACCACATTTTGCATCAGGCATTCCTTCTCCCCGTAAATTTTTCTGCTGTCACATGGCGGTCCTGGCTGACGCCTTCCGACTTCAAGACTTTTACGACAGTCAACAAAAGGATTTTGAGATCAAGCAAAAAAGAACGATGATCCACATACCAGACATCAAGTTCAAACTTTTCCTCCCATGTCACTTTATTTCTCCCGTTGATCTGCGCCCAGCCCGTGATGCCCGGCTTGACTTCATGCCGTCTCCATTGCCGCTTCGTATAGAGGGGAATATACTCCATCAAAAGCGGCCGCGGCCCGACGAGGCTGAGATCTCCTTTGATGACGTTGATCAGCTGCGGCAATTCGTCAAGGCTCGTTTTTCTGATCAGCCGCCCCGTCTTTGTCAGCCGTTTTTCATCGCTTAGCAGATTGCCTGCTTCATCTCTTTCATCAGTCATTGTTCTGAATTTATATAATGTAAAAGGCTCGCCATTCAGCCCCGGACGGGTTTGGCGAAATAAAACAGGCGAGCCGATTTTCCATCTGATGAGGCAAGCTGTCAGGATCATGGCCGGACTGAGCGCGATCAGCAAAATAACCGACAATGCAAGATCGAAAAACCGTTTCGCAAGCACGAAAAACGCACCCCTTTCTTTTATTTAAAAAATCCCTTTTGAAACGGGAAGGATAAAGAGCATCGAAATGCTTGGAGCCTTGTTGTGACAATATGCCGTTCCGCTTTCGTCAACATGACGAAATAGGCAAACAGGCCGTATGTCCCCGTCGCAGCAAGCGCCGTGACAAACAGGGACAGCAGGCTGTCGATTGCAAATAAGTATTGAAGAGCGTAACAGACAGCCAAGGTAAATGAAGCACCGGCAACCGGCCTGTATATACCTTTATAAAAAACCCTTTTTCTTTCACCCGTAATCTTTGACGCATAAATCGGAGTGAAGACGACATTTTTCAGCATTAAAGCTGCCGCACCGGCCAGCGCAATTCCGTAAAGGCCGAGTCCCGCCGGTCCGCTCAGCACGATGGCAAGCAGCAAATTGACAACGCCGAAGGCAACCGTGGTCAGCGCCGGTGTTCTCAGCTTGTTATAGGCGGTAAAAATATAAAAAAGCGGCGCCGGGCTTAATGAAACAACCAAATAACCCGCATGTATCAGTAAAAGCCATTTCAAATGTTCGAATGAAGGGCCAAGCCACAGCGACAGAAACGGGCCGGCAAGCCCGCCCAGAAGCGCAGCCGGCAAAGCGAGCAGAATGCCGTTAATTCTGACGGCCTGGTTGGCATAGCGGACGAGCCCTTCTTTGTCGCCTTTTGAATAATAGAGTGTAATCGTAGGTGAAAATACGGCCGCAAGCGTTCCCGAAAGCGTCCGCAATAACAGCGGAAACTGAATGATCGCGGCGTACATGCCGGATTCGGAAACCCCCAGCATCACATTCGCCACCATTAAATCGATTTGCAGAAACAGCAGGACGCCGACTTGGCTGACGGAGCTCCATCCTCCCGCCTGAAGCAGTTTTTTGCACTTTGCAAACGACATATCCCTCACACGAAACGTAAACCATGGGATCAATTTCTTAAAGAAAAAGATCGACAGGATGCACGCCGAAGCGGTTGCGATAAGAGCGGCGAGCTGAATGTGCCAGATCTTCGGTGCAAACCACGCGAAAATCAACAATACGCTCAAGACGCGAATCAGCATTTGGACGGCCTGGATCGTGCTTGTAATATAGATTTTATTGGCAAAAAACGGACCGGCGGCAAATCCCGACATCACAAAGGTCAATAAAAACAGCAGGCTCCCGATCAAAAGCGCGATCTGCACATCCCCCAAAAGACCGGCGGGAACGCGAATGATCTGATCGATAAAAAACACCGTGCCGCCAAGCGGAAAAAACAAGATGACCGAAAGCACCAGTGATGAAACGATGTAGGTATTCATATAGCCCCTCGCTTCATCAAGCGCCCCCCTGTGGGCGGAAACAGAAAAAAACCGGACAACGACCGCGCTCAAGGCAACCGTAATAATCGAAAAGTAATTGATCATATTCTGCGTGAGATGGACAAACCCAAACGCCTCAACACCGAGGTTCTTGATAACATAAGGCGTCAGCCACATCGAAAACAGCACCGATAATAAAAAAGACGCCACATTGGCGCCGAGATTCAAAATAAATGTCTTATTCAAAAGGCTCATCCCTTACTGGGCAGATTTCGTTTAAAAAACAATTCGAGCAGGATCGGAATATTCAGCTTGCATAGCAATAAAACGAGCCGTTGGCCGATTAAAAGATTGCGGTTGCGGAGAGACGTTGATTTGACGCACGACTGCACCATCCGGTAAGACAAAATGTCTTTAATGTGCCGCCTCACCTGCTTTGAAGGCTTCGGTTCCGCACAGGCATTGGCTAAAAGCATCGGAATTTGATGTTTGCATGTGTACGTTTCCAGATCGTCCGCACATTCATCCAAAAGCTGAAACGTCTCATAGAATCTCCTTTTCGCCCGGTACTGCCTTTTCAGGCTTTCGTCCATGTACGGTTTAAACGGCACCTCCGTCAGGCTATCCGGATTGCACCTGTACATGTAGTAGCCGTCATCGATCGCTCTTACCCGTTTCGCTGCATAAAAGGCGTACAAATTGAACGGCGAATCCTCTGCAAAACGAATGTCTTCAAAAAAGTACAACTGGTTTTTCTTCAGCAGATCGCGCCTGTACAAATTCCGCCACACATACCAGATGAAGCGGGTTTCGTGCGCCTTTTTGAGCTCGCGTTTAATATCCCAGCTCAACAAGAGACGATCGGTCGGCAGCGGCGGCGGGAAATAGGTGTCTTCCGCATCGGAATGTTTATGATACCCGCACATGACGATATCAAGGTCGTCTTTTTTGGCAGCGGCGTACATGTTTTCAAACATGGCAGACAATACAAAATCATCACCGTCGACAAATCCCACATAATCTCCTGTCGCGGCTTGAAGACCGGCATTTCTCGCCGAGCTCAGCCCGCCGTTTTTTTTATGAATCACTTTCACTCTGGCATCCAGGCTGCAGTACTTTCTCGCTATCTCCCCGGATCTGTCAGGAGAGCCGTCATCGACAAGGATGATTTCAATATTTTTCAGCGTCTGCCTGCGCAGGGAATCGACGCATTCTTCTATATAATTTTCGACATTGTACATCGGAACAATGATACTGACAAATGGCTTCATTGGACATCACCCATAATTTTCTGTCTTAAATCTGTGAAATAATGCTCCCTTGACGGAGTCTCACGATACGAATCACCGGTCTTAATCAGCTCTTCAATTGCGCCGAGAACCTCTGCCGCATCGGGATTTTCCACAAGCTTCATCGAAGGAACGCTTTTCAGCCAGCGAAAGCCTTCAAGCACCTTATGATCAAAAGAGCGGATCACAACGCACGGCGTCCCTGTAATCGCACAAAAAATCATGCCGTGCAGCCTGTCTGTCACAACGACCTCCGCACCTCTCAGCTGATCCCAAAGCCGATTCAGCTCCTTCTCGCGGGACATGCGGCTGACCCTCCTGCCGATCGTCGTTGTAAAAGTTTGCACGCCGCCGTATTCGTCGCCGACAGCCTTCATCAGCTTTTCACGCTCTTCCGGTCTGAGAAAGCTTTCTTTATCCTCTCTTAAACAAACCAGCACACCGTCTCTTTCAGACTGCTGTTCTTTCTTTAAATAAAGCACCATATCAGGCTGCTTCACAATCGTTTGCTTCGAAAAATGCTGTTTCATAAATTGATAGGTTGTATCATCGCGCGCCATCATAAACAGCCGACGATGGGAGTTGTAGACTTTTTTCGCTCTTTTCAGCTCCTTTTTGCCGCGGGGCGTCTCGGAAAAGTGCGCGGTGGCTGGGAGCTGGACAATTTTATAATGCTTGAATGTTTTGATAATAAAGCGCCTCGTCCATTCCTCATTGCGGTACAAATCCCCCATGTTTCCTCCGCCGATGATGAACACCATATCCTCGGGGTGGCGGAGGCGGATGAGGGCTTTTGCATGTTTGTAAATATCGTTGATGCCGATTTCAATTAATTCAAAATCGGGAAACTCGTTTTCTATGAATGTCCGGCTTGCCAGGGCAATCGCGTGATCTCCCAAATTATCATGGGACGGAATTAAAGTCAGAATGATTTTTTTCTTGCCTTTGTATTGATCAAAACGCTTCAAACCCGGCGTTCCCATCACATATTCAGAAGGATATTTCACCTTGAGCAAAAGCCATTCTGCAAGATTGATCTTCAGTTCCTGAAAGGTCATTTCCTCACCGCCTATTTCTTCATTCTGTGCTCGATCATTTTCTGGTAAATGGCCGCAAATCCATACACTGCCGGCATAAACCGCAAGCGAATCAGCATAAGGAGAAGCTTCTTCTTCGAATCGAATGCCGACATGTCCACCGCGGGAATTTTCCCCCTGAATTCCGGACAGGCGCATATGCTGCGGATATTTTTATATTTTTCTATTGAAGGATTTTGGTTTCGGCTCTTGCATTCATTTAAAATACTGATGCAGCCGTGGTTGACGATAAAGACGTGCAGCGCCTCCTTTAAAGCCGGAAGCTCTCCGTGCTTTGTCAGGCAGTCAAGGTTCGCTTCATAAAGAGCGAGCCCGTCTTCAAACAGCCCCGCCTGATACTTTTGGACGATGGACGACAGGTGGACCCTGTAATGATAAAGCGGCTTAGTCACGAACGCCGCCGTATTCGCATATAGAAGGCATCTGAAGCTGAAGTATTGATCTTCGATGTTTTCCAGCTCGTCGCGCAGCGGGAAAACGAGCTTATGCTGCTCAATCAGGCTCCGCCTGTAGAGCTTGTTCCAGGAAAAGCCGCTTACTTGACCCTTTAATAAAGCTTTTATGAATGCCTCTTTCGGCTTTCCTTCATAGTTTTTCCCGATGTCCGGGCAGACCGTTTTTCCGGTATCCTGAATTTCGACGGCATAATCACAGATGACAAGGTCGGCATCCTCATCCTTTGCTTTTTCATACATAGATTGGCAATAGTCCGGCTCAATCCAGTCGTCGGAGTCGATGAATGCCAAGAACTCGCCTGACGCCGCTTCGATCCCTTTATTGCGGACAGCGCCGAGGCCCTGATTCTCCTGCCGAATCGTTTTGATGCGTCCGTCCTTTCGGGCGTAATGATCAATGATCTTCTGGCTTCCGTCTGTTGAACCGTCATTAACGATAATGATTTCGATATTTTTTAAGGTCTGGCTGATCAGCGATTGCAAACAATTCGGCAAAAAAGCTTCTGTATTATAAACAGCGACCAGTAGACTAACTGCTGGATTTTCCAATGTGATGACTCCTTTGTCGAAATTTTCACAAGATATTCCGCTATTCAACGTTCAAAAATCGTTCTGTAAGGCAATACCGACGAGTCGAACGGCATGAGCATAAAGCTGTATAAGAAGTAACAGATCAAAATCAAAACATACAGAAGCGCGTTCGATTTCGGTTCGAAAATCCGTACAAAATAAGGAACGAGAATCAGCTGATAGAGCCCGAAATAAATGTTGAACCTCGCAAAAATGACATCCTTTGTCGCCAAAATTCCGAACAGGAAACCGATCAGACAAAGGTTGACGATATAATCGACTTCGGGCCAGCGTTTTCTGAGCTGCTCCCTGAAGCAGAATGCAAGTACGAGCGGGAGAAGAAGAACGATGATTTTAATGGCGTTCATGCCGTTCGTATTTTTCATCAGCCATTCTTCGTAATGTCCGTATTGACTGTTTTCAAGCACGACAAGGAATACGGACAAAAATTTTTGATACAGAAAAGTTCCCGCCAAAAATAAGAGCATGAGGCACCAGAGGACAGGCGACCACGCTTTTCTTCTGACGATGAAATAGACAGGAATCATGATCAAAGCCGAAGAATGAAAAAGCGAACAGATCAGCACGACGATCATATAGCGCACCAGCTTCCCATCGATCAGATACCGGACCGCCCAAAACAGAATGGCCGCCGCCATGTATTGGCGAATACCGTTAAACGAAGCGTAATAGTGAAACATGCCGATAAAGAGAAACATGCTCAACTCAAACGGCCTTCCATACACATATAGCGTCTTGACGATATAGATATAGGTAATCGCGGCAACGACGGCAAACATGAGCGCCGGATCGGCTGAAATCTGGTTTAATATCCATAAGAGTGCGGTAAATCCGGGATCTGTCGACGACTTATCTGTTCCGAAACCGAAGATCTCCCAAATGTTGTTGTATTTTCCGGCTAATTCGTAAAGCAGCATATAGGTGTGGTAATCCGTTCCGACCTTGTATCTTAAGCCGGCAACGATAATCAAAGACGCGAGCGGAACGACGGTGAGGATCGCATTCGGACGGTAGCCCGTCGGCAGCCTGTGATCTTCCCTGCCGTACATTTTCGCAAACCATGACCAGATGAAAACAATCCCCATATTCAACATGTAAACAGACATACACTCACTGTCCTTCTGCCGCGGAGATTGAATAGATGTCCATCAGTCTCGCCAAATTTGCTTTTGCATCATAGCCTCTCTCTGCCAGGCTTCTCTCAATCTCCGGCCATGCAGGCTTTTTCGCCTGAGCGGCACGGCTGATATCCTCAGCCCACCGTTCAAAGCCGGCATTTAAGCTGAGACTGGTCAGCAGGCCGAGTCCCAAATCGGTTTCCTCTGTAATATGGTCTGATACAATACAAGGAAGCCCTGATGCCTGCGCTTCGACGAGTACGAGAGGGAGCCCTTCAAACAAAGACGGCATGGCAAATACATCAAACGTCTGCATGAGAGCCGGGATATCTTCGACGACGCCGAGAAACAGAATGTCGTCTTTTACACCGAGAGCGGCGGCTTTTTCTTCCATCTGTCTGCGCAGCGGACCATCACCTGCGAACACCGCTTGAAAAGGCGTGCCCGATTTCTTGAAATGAGCGGCAAGCCCGAGCAGAAACGCGTGGTTTTTCTGTTCAAAAAAACGGCCGACATGTCCGATAACCAATGCGTCTTCCTTGATGCCGAAGCTCTTTTTTGCATCCGTCTTTGAAACGCCGTTCGCTTCTTTGAAGCGGTCAAGTTCAATCCCGTTTTGCAAAAGATGGACCGCGTTTTCGCCCATCTTTTTTCCGCCGAATAAAAAACGCCCGGCATCTTTGCCGCAAGCACACAGAGCCGTAGCACTGGAGAAAATCAAACGGCGGAATGCGAGGAGCTGCCATGTATCCCAAAACCGGGGGTTAGGCTTCCAGGCCGTGTTGTGGGAATGACAGACCCTCACCGGAACGCCGGCGAGCTTGGCCGCCAATGCGGCAAACCCCGTCTGAAAATCCGTATGGGCGTGCACGGCGGCATACGGCCCTTTCTCAACCAAAATCCTTCTGATGTTTTTGATGTAGGCGAGAGGCCCCGACCGCCCGATGCTTGGTACATAAAACACCCGGCCGCCGCGCGTGATGATCTCCGGATCATAATCGCACGTTTCTTCCCGGTGGGAAATAAAATCAAATTGAATATGCCGCCTGTCTGTATGGCGGTATATATTCATAATCATCGTCTCCGCTCCGCCGCGGTTCATTCCGCTTACGATGTGAAGCACCCGTTCTGGTCTCACGCTTCCGTCATTCATGTTTTACGACCCCTCCGCCTTCATTCATCAATCTTCTTTTATGGTATTTGTTCATGATAAAAGGAGGCATGAGCCCCCTGATGATGGGTTTCATCATATAAATGTAGTCTGAGAGCGGCAGCTTCAGCCGTCTGCAGGCGGCAAAGACGATAAACGCATTGTCAATCGAGTAGCTGAACTTTCTCCTTTTAAACGCCGATTCGTCTTCCCTTACTTTGTATAAAGCTTCCTGAAGGTTATAGCCCGTGTAGCCCGCTTCAAAAAAACGGAGCCACAAATCGATATCTTCCATCCTTCTTGTTCTCCGGCCGACCCGATAGCCGTCCAGCGCCTCGTACACTTCCGCTCTCATCATGATCGTCGCATGGCAAAACGGCGTTCCTTTCGCCATGATTCTCGGCCCGGGAGAGGGAGGAAGCATTCTGACGCCTCTGATCCCGTTTTCGTCGAAGGCCATCATTCCGCTGCCGACGACATGATAATGAGATTGTGATTCAAGAAATGCGACCTGTTTTTCAAAACGCCTTGGCAAAGAGATGTCATCTCCGTCCTGGCGCGCGATATATTTCCCGCCGGCGTACCGGAGACAGTGGTTTAGCGAAGCAGCCAGCCGCTGATTCTTCTCGTTTTTAATCAGCTTGATCTTATCTGCGTAATGATCGGCATACCGCCTGGCAACAGCATATGTCCCATCTGTTGATGCATCGTCGCATATAATCAGTTCCCAATTTTTATAGGTTTGATTTAAAATCGACTCGATGCTCTCTGCGATCGTGTCCTCACAATTGTAGACTCCCATAATAACAGAAACTTTCGGCTTTTGACCCCCTGTCATCCTTTCAGCCTCCTTTCAACTGTTTCATGATCCATAAAGGAAGAGTAAATGCCCGCCATTTCTTTGACGGTGCGCTGCTGGGAAAAAGCGGCGGCCGTTCGTCTCCCCGCGTCCCCCATCTTTTTTCGCAAAGAAGGCAGACGGTACAGCTGCAAAATTCGGTCGCTGAACGTTCCGGCGTCTCCCTGCGGAATCAAAAATCCGTTCACGCCCTCTTGAATAACTTCCCGGTGTCCGCGGTTGTCCGCTGCAACGGCGGGCTTTCCTGCCGCCATTCCTTCCAGGAGGTTCATGCCGAGCCCTTCCCTGATGCTTGAAGCGACAGACACATCGGCAAGCTGAATCCATTCGTGGATGTTTTTTTGAAAACCTGCAAACGTGACGGTCGAAGAAACGCCTTTTTGTTCAGCGAGACTTCGGTATTTTTCTTCCATCTGCCCTTTTCCTGCAAACACGAGCTTTAAGTTTGGGGCTCTATCTTTTAAAGCAGCCGCCGTTTCGATGAGCAGCGCCTGGTTTTTATTCGCGTTCAGTTCCGCGGGATATATGAGAATAAAGTCGTCTTCTTTGAAACCGTATGTTTTCCTGAGCAGCATTTTCTCTGTTTCGCTGACAGGATGAAAGCGCTCGGTATCGACGCCGATGCCATGAATTTTTTCTGTTCGCAGCGCCTTGCGCAAGCCTTTTGCAAGGACGAAATCTTCTTCATTGATCGTGATTAGGCAATCGGTCAAAGCGGACAGCCCTTTTTCAATCGGATAGTATAGCAGCCAATTCTTTAAAGGTGCACCTTGGCAAAAGTGAAAACCGTGAGCGGTATAGATCACTTTCGTTCCCTCTTTTCTCTGTTTCCGGGCCGCAAGCCTTGCCAGCACGCCTCCCATCGGCGTATGGCAATGAATGATGCTGTACCGGTTTTCGTCAATGATGCGCGCCAGCTCCCGATAGGCTGCGATATTGCTTGCATTCAGAGGAGAACGCCTGATGTCGATATCAAATTTTTTGTCTGTATAAGGCAGTGCCATATCTCCTTTTGCGGCGATATGAACGTTCCACCCCTGCTCTTTAAACCATTTTAAATATGGGAGGTGGAAGGCCTTGAAATGGTAATCCACAGTAGCGCAAAACAAAACCGTTCTTGTCATGTTCTTCCCCCTAGTGCGCTGTCACCAGCTTTTTCTCATGCTGGCCGATCGCTTGGAACAAGCGTTCTCTCAGCTCGCGGTCTGACAAATACATAAATTCCTCCATGAATGTCTTCAGCACCGTTAGCTCGACGTCGACCGCCTTGCCGATATGAATCTTCGGAAAAACCTGCTCTGCCAGCACTTCATTTTGATTCAGCAGCTCTTCGTACATTTTTTCTCCCGGGCGGATGCCTGTAAATTCAATTTTGATCTGGTCTGTCGTATAGCCGGAGAGCTGGATGAGATTTTTGGCGAGATCGACGATTTTGACCGGTTCGCCCATATCGAGCACGAAAATCTGTCTTCCTTTGGCAAGCGCCCCCGCCTGAATAACCAGCCTTGAAGCTTCCGGAATCGTCATAAAGTACCTCGTCATGTCCTGGTGTGTGACAGTGACCGGACCGCCTCTAGCGATTTGTTTTTTGAAAATCGGAATGACGCTTCCCCTGCTGCCGAGAACATTTCCGAAGCGGACGGCGACAAATTTGGTTTTGCTCGTTTTGCCGAGATTCATGATCAGCATTTCTGCGAACCGCTTCGTCGCCCCCATGATATTGGCAGGGTTGACCGCTTTGTCTGACGAGATCAGGACAAAAGTTTCCACTCCGGTTTCGTCGGCGGCTTCAGCGACGTTTTTCGTACCGAGAATATTGTTTTTGACAGCTTCTTTCGGGCATTTTTCCATCAGCGGCACATGCTTGTGTGCAGCTGCATGATAAATGACATTCGGTTTGTAGCGTTCCATCAGCAAAAACATTTTCTCTCTGTCCTGTATGTCGGCGATTTCCGGATAATAGGCGACATGCTTTCCGAACTTCTCCTGCAGTTCCAGCAGAATCGAATGAATGCTGTTTTCTCCGTGCCCGACTAAAACAATCGATTTCGGTTTAAATTTGCTGATTTGCCGGCAGATTTCCGAGCCGATTGAACCTCCGGCTCCCGTCACAAGAACGACGCGGTCCTTGACCGTATTGGAGATTTCGCTTGTATCAAGCTGGACAGGCTCCCTTCCGAGCAAATCTTCCGCTTTGACATCGCGAAGCTGGCCGACAGGATGTCTGCCGAGCAAAATTTCGTCTATTTTCGGCATGATTTGCGTTTTGATCCCCGTTTGCGCACACGCCTTGTACATGTCCTGCATCTGAGTGACGCTTAAAGATGGAATGGCGATGATGATCCGGTCAATATTCCACTGCCGGACCGCCTGCATGATCTGCTCTTTTCCGCCTAAAACGGGCAAACCCATGATTTCAAGCCGGTATTTCGTTTTGTCATCATCGATAAATGCGACAGGCTTAATGTTCAATTCCGGCTTTTGCACAAGCTGTTTTGCGATCAAACTGCCGGCAGAGCCGGCTCCGATAATCAGCGCTTTTAAAGATCCTTTGCTTTCTTTGTTCACCTGTTCCCTGATGATGCGCCACATCATCCGCGACCCGCCGATCAAGATCAGCTGGAACAGCCAGCTTAAACATAAAAGGCGAACTGGAACGTTTTGAAAGAAAAACAGTTCGAGGACCGCCGTCACAAGATGGGACAAGGTAATCGATTTAAGCAGCACATATAATTCACCGATGCTTGCGTACTCCCACACTTTTTTGTAAAGGTGGAAGCAATGGGCGAATAAATGCTGAGCGCCAAGCAGTATCAGTGAAGTCATCAGCAGCATTTCCGAAGGGTATAAATCATATGATGGCGAAATCAGCTGATATCCGATAAAGATGGACAGCAAAACCAAGTACGAATCGAGTGCGGTAATAATGGAAAGCCTTCTCCGATATGTCAATTTCCTACCTCCTAATGTATCTTTCTAGCTGATAGGATCTTTTAGGGCAAAATCCCATGAGCTAAAAAGATACGGGCGATTTTCAAATTTAAACCGAGCACGTCAATTAAATAAAAATGGGCATTTAACCCGTCCTCACGCTCCGCCATCGACGACTTGCGTCTAAGGCAGACGGGTAGTCTGCCCACGGTAGAGCCGAGTGCCTCCATCGGTAAAGGCAAGGAGACATCACCTAAAGCGGCGCAGCCGCTTCAAAAGATTACATGGTTGCGTAATTATACTGACGCGCCTTCTTCACTTTCCGCCCGTTCAACACGGCGCCGAGCAGTTCGCTTTTTGAAGAATTCAGCGCGTCCCGCGACTTGATCGCGTTATCAAGCTTTGTTTTTCCGCTGAGGATGACAAGGATGCTTCCATCCACTTGGTTCGCCAATATTTGCGCGTCTGCGACCGGCAATAGCGGCGGTGAATCAAGGATGACTAAATCGTACTGGTTGTACGCTTCAGCAAGCAGATCCTCCATCGCCTGCGACGACAACAACTCGGACGGATTCGGAGGAATCGGACCGCTTGTCAGCACATGGAGATTTTCCGCCGGGCTTTGCTGCACGACATTTTCCAGCGTCGTTTTTTTCATCAATACATTTGTGACGCCAGAATGATTATCGAGCTCAAAAATTTTGTGAATCGTCGGCTTTCTTAAATCCGCGTCGATCAGAAGGACCTTTTTTTCCTGTTGCGAAAATACGACCGCCAAGTTTGAAGCCGAGAATGATTTGCCCTCTCCCGGGAGGCCCGATGTGATGAGCAATGATTTAAACGGCTTCTCAAAGGATGAGAACTCAATGTTGGTCCTGATCGTCCGGTATTGTTCGACGATCGGCGCATTCGGCTGATGCAATGCGACAAGCGCCGATTGATATTTGCGAGAGCGTTTTTTTCTAATAGCCAAGCGGCTCACTCCTTCCTGCTTTCACACGGATATTCATATCGGGGTCTCCGCGAAACAGACTTTTTGTATGCTTCATTTGCTCAATACTTCCCAAATAAATAAATCCCGCTTCCTTTTCGACTTGAGACGGCCTTGCAACCGTATCATCGATAAAATCCAAAAAGAACGCCAAAGCGATTCCGGTCATTATTGCGGCGCCGAATGCCAGCAAAATATTCATTTTGTAATTCGGTCTGACAGGAGTCGGCGAATCGACGATGTCGGCTTTTGAAAGGACGGTTATCCGATCGGTGTTCATGATTTGCTTAATCTCTTTTTTGAGCACCGCTGTTAGCGTGTTCGCTATATCGGCTGCCCGTTTCTGATTTTCGTCTTGAACTGTAATGTTAATAATCTCTGATTCGCTTTCACTGCTCGTTGCGATTTTTTCACCCAACCGGCCGGCAGAGTAAGGTAAATCAAGCTCTCTCTTGACTTGCTCCAAAATCACCGGGTTCTTCAGAAGCGCTTGGAATGTCCGCGTGTATTGCAGGTTGATTTGAATATCGCTGTACGTGGCGCTCCCTTTTTTCTCTCCTACTTGATGCACCAAAATCTGCGTCGATGCCTGATAGACAGGTGTCAGCACATAGAACTGAATGATTCCGGTCGTCAATGTTACACCTATTGTCAAAACGAGAATAAGAACCGTTCTTTTTCGCAAGATTGCAATCAGTTCTCTAAAATCAATATTTTCTTTCATGCTTGACTGCCTCCTCAGGAATGCCGTTTGTTAATGATTGGATTATAAAAGAAAAAATTTGAATTGAAAAATGCTGAATTTAGCTATATAGTTCTTTTTAGAGAACAAATCCGTTCGTTTTCTTTTATTTTCTGTCGATATCTTAAATTTTTGAATTTTATAAAGAACAAATTATTTCTTATAATGAACAGGAAAGCGTTTTTATATGAATGGCAAGGGGAAGAGGAGGAATCAGTATGATCGGAAGAGTCATCCGAATGTACAGAAAAAGAAAAGGCTACTCCATTAACCAGCTTGCTGATATAGCAGGCGTATCAAAATCATATTTAAGCAAAATCGAACGCGGCGTTCACAGAAATCCGTCAGTCGAATTCCTAAAAAAAATCTCCCGTGCGCTGAAAGTGGAATTAAAGGAATTGTTTGATACCGAAGTGATCCTTTATCGCCGGACCGAGCATGAAGACGAGTGGAGAACCCACCTTGTACAGGCCGTGCAGGCGGGGATGAACCAGGAAGAACTGTTTCAATTCACACACCGTCTCAAACAGAAAAAGAAAGAACGGACGCTTTATCGAAACAGGGAGCTGACCCAAGCCAATATCGACGAATGGAGAGCCCTTATGTTGGAGGCCAAAGAAATGGGATTAACCGTCAAAGAAGTAGAAGCGTTTTTGATGAGAACAAAAAACCATTAATTCATCCTGCATTCATATTTAATTTTTTAGAAGATAACGGGAGCTTTTGACTTGAACCATTCATCCGGATATAAATCCACATTTCCATTTCAACTTGCCTAAAATTCGGAATAATCGCATTAATAGATATCGCCCGATCATGAAGATCCATGTCTATAGCTCCGTTTTCACCTGTTTGCCTTATTTTTTCATGGCAGTCTTTAAGAGACTTTTTACTTATGTTTATATATAAATGAAGAAACTCGGATTTTGACCTTTCGCATCTTCCTCCAAGGCATGCAAATTCTGTGTCTTGCGGCTTATATCAAGACCTTTGTCACGGCCCGATTCCTTGAATAGGGATGAAGCGTTTTTGTTGAATCCAAGCTGGCTGTTCGTTAAGATGAATAAAATGGAAGAAGGAGATGGAATCATGAAAGTATTGGTACTCGCATTTCATCCGAATATGGAGCAGTCAGTTGTGAACAGAGCATTTGCAGACACATTGAAAGATGCACCCGGCATTACATTCCGCGACCTTTATCAGGAATATCCTGACGAGGCCATTGATGTGGAAAAAGAACAAAAACTTTGTGAAGAACACGATCGGATCGTCTTCCAGTTTCCGCTTTATTGGTACAGCTCGCCGCCACTTTTAAAAAAATGGCTGGACCACGTTTTTCTCTACGGCTGGGCATACGGAACAAACGGCACAGCGCTTCACGGCAAAGAATTCATGGTCGCTGTATCGGCGGGCGCTCCCGAAGAAGCCTATCAGGCCGGCGGGTCAAATCACTATACGATCAGCGAACTGTTACGCCCTTTTCAGGCGACAAGCAACTTCATCGGTACTACATACCTTCCGCCGTACGTCTTCTATCAAGCGGGCACGGCCGGAAAAAGCGAGCTTGCTGAAGGTGCGACACAATACAGGGAGCATGTGCTGAAGTCATTTTAAATGAGAAAAGCCCGGCTTATGAGCCGGGCTTGTTCCTTATACTTGAATCTGTTTCACTTTTCCCAATAGGAATAAATAATTTAAAATGGCAATGACGATCAAGGCAGCTGAAAAAAGGAGCGCCGGCACGAAAGAACCCGTTGCGCCAACGATGAAGCCGGTAATGATGGGCCCGACCACTCCGCCCATATTAGAGACTGTATTTTGAATACCGGCAACCATCGACGTCATATTTTTCGGAGCCACATCCCCCGGAAGCGCCCAGACTTGGGACGCGGCGACAGTCGTTCCCGATTTCGCTACACAAAGAAGGATGACAGCCAGGATAGCAGAATCTGCAAAAGCGGCAAAACCGATGCACGAAGCCATGGCAAGCCCGATAATTAAAAACAGTTTCCGGACGGCTGTCAGCGACAGTTTTCCCTTTGCATATATCCGGTCGGACATCCACCCGGCTCCGACTTCAACGACCATTGCAGTCAAAAGCGGCAGAGACGCCATAATCCCCATCTCGATTAAATCCATGCCCCTTTCTTTGACAAGGTATGTCGGCAGCCATGTGATAAAGAAGTAAGAATTATAATTGATCATGAAAAATCCGATGCACATCGCCCATATGTTTCGATATTTGAATAGCTGATACCACTTCAGCGGCTGGCCGCCGCCCGTTTCTTCCATGTGAGCCTGCCCTTCCCGAATATGAGCCAGTTCCGCCTCATTGACGCGCTTATGATCTGCGGGATTCTCCTTAAAGAAAATCATCCAGACAATTCCCCACACGACACCGACAAGTCCGATCAAAAGAAACGTCAGTTTCCAGTCAAAGACCGCTATCATCCAGGCAATCAAAGGCATGGCAACAGCTCCGCCAAACTTTGACCCGCTGTCAAAAATTCCGGCTACTGTCGCACTTTCTTTTTTCGGAAACCATTTGGCGGCGATCCCCGCATTGCTCGGATATGCAGCAGCCTCTCCGACTCCCAGTGCGACCCGCAGCCCGAGCAGGGATTTGAAGCCTGTCGCAAGACCCGTCAGCGCCGTAGCAACAGACCACCAGACGACCGCAAAACCGAGCGTTTTTTTCTGGCCATACTTGTCGGCCGCCCAGCCTGAAGGCAGCTGCAGCAAAGCGTACGACCAGAAGAAACCGGACATGATGATTCCCATTTGGCCGGCTGTCAAGTTGAATTCCTCGGTAATATAAGGAGCGGCAGCCGAGAGCACTGTCCGGTCAATATAATTGATGGCAATCGCAGCCCACATCATAAACGCGACAACCCAGCGTACATTTGACTTTTTTTGAATCGGGTGATTCAACATGTTATCCACCTCATCCCATTTGTAGAAAACGCTTTCAAATCATGATGCAGGGCATGAATGAAAACACATTCACAACCCGTTGACGACAAACTCCGGTTTTTGTTTGTCGATCAGTACACTAGCGATGTTTTTGACGCATATCATCCCAAGGTTCTGTACGGCATCTCGGGTGTACCCCGCGATATGCGGCATGGCGATAAAACGGTCCAGCTCAAAGAGAGGATGCTGCTTCAGCGGTTCGGTTTGATACACGTCAAGCGCAGCCCCTGCGATGCTCCCGTTCGCCAAGGCATCATATAACGCACACTCAGACACGATGCCTCCCCTTGAAGCATTGATCAGATAAGCCGTTTCTTTCATAGCGGCTAATTCTTTTTCACCGATCATGTTTTCCGTTTCGGCTGTGAGCGGCATATGAAGGGTGATAAAGTCGCTTTCTTTCAAGAGGTGATCAAGCTCCGTAAATTGGATGTGATGATCGGCTGCGAATGCACGATCGGGAAACACATCATAGGCTAAAACAGTCATATTGAAGCCTTGCGCCCGTTTGGCGACTTCTTTTCCGATCATGCCAAGTCCGACGATGCCGAGTGTTTTGCCGTAAACGTCAGATCCAAAAATCCTCGGCCATTTTCCCAGCTTTGTCTCCCTGTCGGCTGCAGGAATCTGTCTTGCAGCCGATAGCATGAGGCCGAATACAAAATCGGCGACTGCATGCTTGTTGGCGTTGGGAGCATTCGTCACCCAGACATTGCGCTCTTTCGCAGCGTGCAGATCAATATTGTCGATACCGACGCCATGTTTGCAGACAATTTTTAAAGAAGGGAGACGATCCAGGACATACGGCGTAATCTGGTTAAACGCCACGATCGCGGCATCCGCTCCGCCTGCTGCTTCTATGAACTGCTCCTCGGTTATATCTGCAGGAAGGCGTTCCAGCGATATGCCTTTTTTCTTCAAAAACAAGACGGGATTGTCTGAGTATTTCGCAAATGACGGTGATGTACATACGACTTTCATAAGATGCACCAACCTTCTTTCATTTTTCTACGATTTGGGTGCCAGCTCAGCGGCTGACCGCAAAGCAGCGAGCATGCTTCTTTCATCGGCTTTGTTCTGCCCCGCAATGTCAAATGCGGTTCCGTGGTCGACAGAGGTGCGTATGATCCCGCCGTTTAATCCGACCGTAATGTTGACGCCCTCTTCCAACCCGAGGACTTTGACCGGTATATGCCCCTGGTCGTGGTAGCAGGCTACGACCAGGTCAACATCTCCTCTGACAGCTTTGTAAAACAGCGTGTCTGCGGGGTATGGGCCGCCGGCATCAATTCCCTCAGCTGCCGCCTGCTCAATCCCCGGAAGCAATTGCCGTTCTTCCTCGCCGCTTCCAAACAGGCCGTTTTCCCCTGCATGGGGGTTGATTCCGCAAACAGCAATTTTCGGCTGTTCGAATCCGGCTCTTGTCAATGTATCATGTGCGAGACGGATGACTTTATAGGTCCGCTCCGGCGTAATCGACTGAATCGCCTCGATCAGCCCTTGATGCGTTGTCAGGTGAATCACCTTCAGCTTTGGCGAAGCCAGCATCATGCTGTAGTCTGTCGTATTCGTTAAATGAGCGAGAATTTCCGTATGCCCCGGGTATCGGTGTCCGCCTTTATGCAGCGCCTCCTTATTTAAAGGCGCTGTGCAAATCGCTTGAATGCAGCCTTTTTTAGCGAGCTCAACCGCTTTTTTCACGAAATGGAAAGCGGCGTTTCCAGCTTCAGCCGATACCTTTCCGACAGGCAGGTTTTCAGGGAGCAGATCGATATCGAGGCAATCGATCTTTCCATGTACAAAACCGCCCTCGTCCGGATGCCCGACCTTGTTAATGACAACCTTTGATCCGATTTGGAAAGCGGCTTTTTTCAGCATTTTCATATCGCCGATGACGAGCGGCCTGCACATGTCATACACTTCACGGGACTTGAGGGCTTTTACGATAATTTCCGGACCGACGCCTGCCGCGTCGCCCATTGTAATGCCGATAACCGGTTTCTTCATTGTTTATCCTCCTTGTAGCTTGTTTGCCGCACTTGCCATCACCGAACGCGAGCCAAAATTTCCGGCCTTTGTCACAATGTACAATTCTTCACCGGCTGCTCCCAGCGGAATGCCGGGCTCAACTTCGTCCAGCAATCGTATCTCATGAATCCGAAGCTGATGCAGCACTTGGTATGCCGTGTCACCTCCGGTTAAAAACAGACGTCTCACATGAAAGGCTTGAATCAGCTCGCCCGCCAATTCGCCTAGTGCACCGGACACCGCATTGCTCGTTTGAACCGGGGTGAGTCCGCGGCTTTCACCAATCTTCTGTGTCTCTGCCGCATTGTCCGAGGTGCAGAGGACGATGTGTTTCGAACGGCGGCGGACGTCCGCCGCCCTCTCCTTCAGCCGTTCGAACTCGTTTCTTTTCTCAGCTCCGCCGCACAGCACGCGCTCTGATCTCATTTCAATTTTTTCAGCCGCACGTCCGGCGAATAGTTCGTGAAGCTGTTCCCTCCCCTTCCGACTCATGCTTCCGACGACAAACATGATCGGCTGGTCGGAAAACGGAACGGTTTGACCGAGCTCCCTTTCTTTCAGATTGAACGCTTTGGGCAGGCAGCTCATCAAGCCTGCCGAACCGGCTAAAATGATAGAATACGGCAAACTCTCCAAAATAAGCGCCAGATCCTGCAGATCGGATTCGTGAACCGAATCGGCCGTCACATATGAAATCCCTTCCGCCCGAAAGCGTTCCAGCTTGTTGCGAACATGCCCGTGTCCGCGGCGGATGTCTTCATATGATAAATGCCCGCTCTTATTTCGAGTCTGCTTTTCTATTAATCTTTGAATATTCGACTCGGCTACAGGCGTTTTCGGATCGTTTGCCGCTTCGGTTTCTTCAAGCTTTACGCCGTTCACATAATGGACGCCGCCGATAACCTGACGTCCGTTTTGAGGGTAGCCGGGAGCGATCAGTACAAAATCCGGCTGAAACACTTCGTGCATCGCTTGAAGCTCGGCTCCGATATTTCCCCTCATTGTGCTGTCGATTTTTTTGTAGACGATATCAAACGATTGCCGGGAGATGTGTTCACTGATGTTTTTCACAGTCGCCTTCGCCTCTGCGGCTGACAGCGATCTGCTGTCCGTATTGAAAATAACGACGCCTTCCGTTTCCCGTATGGTGAATTCGGCGTCGAGTTTGACGGAAACATCCATCCCGTAATGAACAAGCTGACCGCCGCAGTCGTTCGCTCCCGTCAAATCATCCGCGATGATTGCAATTTTCAAATGTCTTCATCCTTTAGTTGATTAGTTTTCGATAGATGTCTTTTATATTTTCCAGACTGAGCGGTTTCGGATTGTTATGAAGCAGGCGCGTCACTTTTGAAGCTGAGTCGGCTAAATCGTCCACGTCGCTTGCGGTTACGCCGAACGCTTTTAAATCCTGAGGAATATTCAGCCGCTTCGTCCACTCTCTTATTTTCTGCACAACAGCCTCAGCCGCTTGTTCGGCGGTCAAATCAGATGCAGCGATTCCCATCGTTTCTGCCGCAAGAGACAGCCGTTTTGTAATAGCATCCATATTAAACTCCATCACATGCGGAAGGAGCATCGAATTGGCGACACCGTGGGGAATTCGGTACTTCCCCCCAAGCGGATAGGCGAGGGCATGAACGGCAGCAGTACCGGCAGCCGTCAGCGCCATTCCGCCATACGTCGAGCCGAGCAGCATGTTTTCTCTCGCTTGTATCGATGAACCGTTTTCATACGCTTCCACAATACTTGCCGAAATCAATCTGATGGATTCTAAAGCGAACATATCGCTGATCGGGTTTGCTTTCGTCGAAATGAACGATTCAAGCGAATGGGTGAATGCATCCATTCCGGTAGCCGCCGTAATTGATTTTGGCAATCCAAGGGTGATGATCGGGTCAAGAATGACAAGTTTCGGCAAAAGAAGCGGACTGACGATGCCGACTTTCAATTCCTCTTCGGGAAGCGTAACGATCGCGTTCGGCGTCACCTCTGCGCCTGTCCCCGAGGTACTCGGAATCAGCACGGTCGGGATTCCCGGCTTTTCGACCAAATCTGTCCCGAGCAGCTCCTCGACCTTTTTTGAATTCGTTTGCAGCACGGACAATATTTTCGTTCCGTCCAGCACGCTGCCTCCGCCGATTCCGATGAGAATGTCGTATCGTTTATCACGGATTCCTCTAAATACGTCTTCAATATTTTGTGCGGTCGGTTCCGGCAATATGGCTGTGCAAACATCTGACTGAATGCCAATCTCTGTAAGCTGAGCCTGTACTTCTCCGATCGCGCCAAGTTTGACAATCGACGGCTGGGTAATAATCAGCGCCCTGTCCGAATTCGGTACAATCGTTCGTACATGATCTTTGAGCCTGCGGATGGAATGTTCGCCCGCAACGATATGATCGGCTGTCCGAAATTGATAATTCGCTGGCATTCTTGAAACCTCCCTATTTTGATTGATAGTAAGCGACCATTTTTTCGACCTCCAAGAGCGCCGAACCGGCCAGCTCTTGGATGGGCGCTTTCGGCGGGCCTACAGGGATTGAATAAAGCCCAACCGCTTTTTTCAGTGCCGCCGGGATCGTACCTAAACGAAATGTATCGCGAAGCGGCTGAAGCTCCATCTGGGCAGCCTCCGCCTTTTCAGTCTCACCCTCTGACCAATGGTGGTAAATCGACGTTACGATATCAGGGAGCATATTTGCTGTTGCTGCGACTGCTCCCGCTCCTCCCGCTTGAAGCGTTTTCAATATGAGCGAATCGGTGCCTGCAAAAACGGAAAAGTCCTCATTTTTCGTCAGCTCGATATACTGCTGTATGTTTTCAAAGTTTCCGCTGCTGTCCTTAATTCCAACGATATTATCCACTTTCGCAAGCTCTGCCACTGTTTCTGGTTCTAAATGGAAACCTGTTTTTGAAGGGATATTGTACAAAAGGATCGGAAGTGAAACGGATGCCGCAATTGTTTTATAATGCACCGCCGCTTCTTCCTGTGTCGGTGGAATAAAGAATGGCGTGATGACCGACAGCGCATCTGCGCCAAGCCTCTCCATTTTCTTAGAAAGCCAGATCGCTTCTTCTGTGCTGTTTCCTCCGCTCCCTACCATGACGGGAACGCGTCCTGCCGTCTCTTGAATGATGATTTCTGCAACTTTCAGCTTGTCTCCGGTGTTGAACATATGAAATTCCCCGTTGGTACCCAACGCAAAAAGCCCGTGTACATGAGCATCGATCAAATGGTTTGTCAGCTGTTTCAACGCCGATTCATCAATGCTTTGATCTTCTGTGAGCGGTGTCAGCATAGCGGGATAAATCCCCTTTGGTACGAATCCCATGATTGCCTCCCCTTCCTGTAAAGCGTTTTCAAAAATGATTATATACATAAATGTTTCAATAATCAACGTTATTTATCTAATTATTTTTTATTTATTGTTGCATATTAAAACAAAAAAATAAAACACCGGTTTAGCCGGTGTCTTATCAATGTGACGATTTCAATTTTCTCCAAAGCGTCGTTCTGTTGATGCCGAGCCTTTCCGCTGTTCTTGTTTGATTGTTCCCTTCTTCGGCATAGATTTTTTGAATGATTCTTTTTTCGATCTCTTCGAGCGTTCCGGATAAATCGATGTCTTCTCTTTCTTCCTCGTTCAAGCGGCTCAGGACCCGTTCGGCGTCAGCCTTCTCGATATAAACGCCCTGCGCTTCAAGGACACAGTTTTGGACTGTTTTTCTCAATTGGCTGAGGTTGCCCGGCCATTTCGCTTCTTCAAGCAGAACACCAGCTTCGCTTCGAAAGCCGACGATTTGTTTGCCGAATGCCTCATTGCTTTCCGCAATAAACAGATAAGCCAGATGCAAAATATCCTCTTTTCTTTCGTAAAGAGGGGGAACGTCCAGCTCCAAATGACAAAGCGCATCATATAAATCGCTTAAAAATTCCCCGGCGCGCCTGCGGGAAGAAGAAACGATCAGCCTCGGCCCGTCATACGGTTCGCTGATCCGCCTGAGTAAAAGCCGTTGCGAGGATGGCGGCATGCGATCGACTTGTTTGATGTATAGCGTTCCTCTCCCTGAAAAGAATTCTTCGCTTTCACACGCCTGTTCCCATTCCGCTTCAGACAGCAAACCGGCATCGATTTTTCGAAACGGCTCATGCTTGTCCTCCCCCTTCATATGGATCAGCCCGGCCAAGCTCTCTTTCCCTGAGCCGGGCGCTCCGTTGATCCATATGGGTTCCCGCCTTGCCGCGAACAACTCCGCTTTTTTCAGCACCTGCTGCATCGTTTCGTTCCTCGATGTTTCCATATAACTCATCCGTAAAGGAGAAAGAATCGCTGCTCCAGGCAAAGAAGAAACGTGAACATCTTTTGCATTTTCCGCGGTAAATTCGGTCAATGCCTCGTCTGATGCGAAAAACCTGCGTCCCGTGATATTCCATGTCCGCCCATGCTTTCGGAATCTAAAATGGATGACTCCCTTCTTTTCCGCTTCCCCGATCAGCTCTTCCAGATGATCCATTAAGCCGATTTGTTCGGCAAATACGCCGTTTTGAAAAACCGGCCGCAATGTCTTGTTGTATACTGCATAACCGGTCTCGGCCTTTTGTAAAATGTGATACGGCACAGCGTACTTCTGCTTGATGCTCTCTAAAAAGGAATACAGTTTTTTAGCGTATGCAAAAGCTTTGGCAATGCTTTCTTTTCCGGATGTCAAAAGCAGTCCGTTTAAACCGAGCTGCTCTGCTTTCTCAATTGTGATCACATCGCCGATAATGATCTGATAGCCCTGTTCTTTGAGCTGAAGAAGCACCGGTTCAACATCGCGTTCGTCTGATACGGTGCAGGCGTCGATCCGGATATCCAAAATTTCGCACACTGCTGACGCGCCGTCGGCAATCATCGGAAATCCGACAATTGCCGCTTTGCCGGGATAGCCCTTGGCAAGCGTAAGCACACGCAGCATATCGTATCCCGACACTTCGATATCCACCACCGGAATGGAAACTTCTTGCTGGATCAGCTCAGCGGTTCCACCTCTACTGATAATCAAATCAGTCCCGTTTGCTTCCGCTTGTTTCGCCAGCTCCACGCCCTTCTCTAAATCTCCGGAAGCCGCCTCGAATTCAAAATCCTCGCCGCCTGCCACTTGAATCATCAGCTCTTTTAATCCTTCATATGGAGCAATTGCCATCACTTTCATATTCGATCACCTTTTGTTGCAAATTTAAACACATTATCACTATACCAAAAGGCAGAAATATTTGGAACCACAAAACGAAGGCAAAATAAAAAGGCTCCATTACGGAAGCCATTTTTCCCCCCACGCGGCCATCTCTTTAAAAATGCCGTGGAACTCTTTACCTTTTTCTGTTAATTCATATTCTACAGTAACAGGAACCGTCGGGAACACCTTCCGGGAAATCATACCGCTTTCTTCAAGATGTCTTAATGTGTCAGTTAATCCTTTAGTGTTGACGTTTCCCAAGTTCCTTCTGAGCTCGTTGAATCGCCGCTTGCCCTGAATGAGCTCGGCGAGAACCAAAAATGACCATTTACCGGAGAAAATTTTCAATACACCCTGTATTAAAGAAGAGCATTCTTTATGATCGACAGCTGAATTCATAGCAATTCCTCCATTGCCTCATTCGCCAATTTTGACTTGATCCTACCATATGGACACCAGAGCATTCAAGAGAACGATCTTACGGTTTATTTTTATAAAGCATATATAAAAAAATTGCGTTCTTGTGGAGCCTCACGGTGGTTGCTATGGTTATATCAAAAGGAGGAAAAACATGAAAAAACAATACGATTCTTTATTCACACCCTTTACTTTTAAAAACGGCATCCAATTGAAAAATAGAATCATCATGCCGCCAATGGGGCATTCATCCTCTATGCCGGGAGGATTCATTTCTGACGACGAACTCGTCTATTATGCCGCGCGGGCGACAGATGTCGGGATGGTCATCACATCTGCGACAACCGTACAGCCCGGAACCGGATTTCCCGGCATTCCCGGAGCTGAGAACGATGATCAAATCCCGGGACTAACCCGGCTTGCAGCCACTTTAAAGAAACATGGAGCAAAAGCAATCCTGCAGCTCTTCCATCCTGGAGCCAAAGGTATAGAGCAGACGGTCAGTGCCAGCGCCGTCGCTCCGAATCAACCGAATGCACCGGTGCCAAGGGCACTGTCTGAGCAAGACATTCAAGACCTTATCCATTCTTTCGGCCAGGCGGCGCGAAGAGCGATAGAGGCCGGGTTTGACGGAGTCGAAATTCACGGCGCAAACGGGTTTCTCATCCATCAGTTCTTTTCTCCTTATTACAACCGGCGCAATGACAGCTGGGGCGGCACTTTAGAGAAACGGATGAGATTTCCGCTTCAGATTATAGAAGAAATCAGACGCGTAGCGGATAGCTACCATAAACCATCTTTTATCATCGGCTACAAATTTTCGCCCGAAGAGCCGGAAACGCCCGGAATCACAATGGCTGAAACGTTGCCTTTCGTCAATGTACTGCGGGAACAAGCATTGGATTACCTGCACGTTTCTCTCATTGATTTCCGGTCCTTGCCGCGCCGTGGTGCAGACAAATCCCGCACGCGGATGGAACTGATCAAAGAAGCGGTCGGGGACCGTCTTCCTCTGATCGGAGCCGGGAAAGTACACACACCGGAAGATGCCGTTCAAGCGCTGAAAACAGGTGCCGATCTCGTCGGAATCGGTCGGGGACTTCTGATGGATCCGGAATGGCTTCAAAAAGTTCAAGCCGGAAAAGAGGACGATATTCAAACAACCCTGTCAAGACATGATCAACGAAAGCTCGCAATTCCAGATGCCTTTTGGGAAAGTATACCGATGTATATTGATTTCAACGATTGACGATTCCTCCTTATACGGACTATAGATTCATTAAAAAAGGTGCCTTTTAGCTTAAAATTGATGTCATTTGCAAAAAAATGTATGAGAAAAGAGGAACTTAGACCAGTTGAGTCCCGGAGATGAGTATATTAGAATGATGGTAATTCAATATTGTCGGGATTGTTACTGTCTAAGCAGGCAAGACCTAAAATGTGTGAAGGGCGAAGTCTATCTTTTGCCTATATGACCTTGCACATTTTAGGTCTTTTTTCTGTTCTTCAGGACAATGCCGCAGTTAGGAGGGATGATTGGAAACGTTCATGTTGTCAGGAGCAATCTGTTACATATTGAAAAAGGGAGGAAATATTGATGAACATCAAAAACATCGCTAAAAAAGCGTCAGCCTTAACCGTCGCAGCAGCTCTGCTTGCGGGAGGCGCGCCGCAAACCTTTGCAAAAGAAACGCAAGATTACAAGAAGAGTTACGGATTTTCTCATATCACAAGACATGACATGCTGAAAATTCCCGAACAGCAAAAGAGCGAACAATTTAAAGTTCCTCAATTCGATCCGAAAACCATCAAAAACATCCCTTCAGCAAAAGGTTATAACAAAAATGGAGAACTGATCGATTTAGACGTATGGGACAGCTGGCCGCTGCAAAATGCCGACGGAACAGTCGCTACATACCACGGCTACAATCTTGTTTTCGCGTTGGCGGGCGACCCGAAAGACGTCGATGACACATCCATCTACTTGTTCTATCAAAAGAAAGGCGAAACTTCCATCGACAGCTGGAAAAACGCCGGGAGAGTGTTTAAAGACAGCGACAAATTCACTCCTGACGATCCGTACCTTAAGTATCAAACACAAGAGTGGTCAGGTTCCGCCACGCTGACAAAAGACGGAAAAGTCCGACTGTTTTACACAGCTTTCTCCGGCACGCAATACGGCAAACAGACGCTGACAACGGCTCAGGTCAACTTCACGCAGCCGGATTCGGACACACTGAAAATTGATGGTGTAGAAGATCATAAATCGGTCTTTGACGGCGCCGACGGCTCAGTGTACCAAAACGTTCAGCAATTCATTGACGAAGGAAACTACAGCTCCGGCGACAACCATACGCTGAGAGATCCGCATTATGTGGAAGATCACGGCCGCAAATATCTCGTATTTGAAGCCAATACGGGAACAAAAACCGGCTATCAGGGAGAAGACTCTCTATTCAACAGAGCTTACTACGGAGGCAGCAAGCAGTTCTTTAGAGGAGAAAGCAGCAAGCTGCTTCAAGGAGCGAACAAAAAGAACGCTTCATTGGCTAACGGCGCACTCGGAATCATCGAATTAAATAAAGATTATACGCTGAAAAAAGTCATGAAGCCTTTGATCGCCTCCAATACGGTGACTGATGAAATCGAACGGGCCAACCTCTTCAAAATGAACGGAAAATGGTATCTGTTCACAGATTCAAGAGGATCAAAAATGACAATTGACGGCATTGGTGCAAAAGACATTTATATGCTCGGCTATGTATCAGATTCACTAACCGGGCCATTCAAGCCTTTAAACAAATCCGGACTTGTTTTGCACATGGACCTTGATTACAATGACATCACATTTACTTATTCACACTTTGCCGTACCGCAGAAAAAAGGCGACAAAGTCGTCATCACGAGCTACATCACAAACAGAGGAATTTCAAACGAGCATCACGCCACATTTGCACCAAGCTTTTTGCTGAAAGTCAAAGGATCAAAAACATCCGTTGTCAAAAACAGCATTCTTGAACAGGGACAATTAACGGTAAACTAATAAAACGAACGAAAGAAAATGCCGGTGAACATCGGCATTTTCTTTCGTGTGTCATCTTAGAATAAAGCGGGGAATTTTCTTGAAGAAGACAGTATATAAGCGGATTAGCATTTTAACTGTTTGTCTTGGAATCTTCATCATGATATTGGCTTCAGACCGGGAAACAGAAAAAAAGGGAGAATCCCCGGAAACACCGGAATATCGCGCGGCTTTCCATTTGACAACCCCTGACAAGTGGAAAAACGACCCTCAAAAGCCCGTCTATTTCAATGGAAAATATCATTACTACTATCTCTATAACCGGGACTATCCGGACGGCAATGGGACAGAGTGGCGCCACGCGGTGTCAGATGATCTCGTCCACTGGCAGGATCAAGGGGTTGCCATTCCGAAATATACGAATAAAAACGGCGATCCTTGGTCCGGTTCTGTCGTTGTCGACTCACAAAACACAGCCGGCTTCGGCAAAGGGGCGATCGTGGCGATTATGACGCAGCCTTCGGCCAATGACGGGAAGGAAGAACAATTTTTATGGTACAGCCAAAATGGTGGAAAAACATTTAAACCTTACGGTGAAGAGCCGGTATTGCCTAATCCGGACACCGTCGATTTCAGAGATCCGAAAGTGATCTGGGATGAAGAGGATGATAAATGGGTGATGGCGCTGGCTGAAGGAACGAAAATCGGCTTTTACGAATCACAAAATCTGAAGGAATGGCGTTATACAAGTAGTTTTCAAACAGAAAATATCGGCATCATCGAATGTCCGGATCTATTCAAGATACGGGCGGATGACGGAACATATAAATGGGTTCTCGGAGCAAGCGCAAATGGAAAAGGTGCCGGCAAGCCGAATACTTATGCATACTGGACAGGCAGCTTCAACGGCAACGAATTTACCGCGGACGAAGCGGAACCTCAGTGGCTTGATTACGGCTTTGACTGGTATGCGGGCGTGACATTTGAGGACGGCGAAACAGACGATCCGTACGAGAAACGCTATGCTTTGGCGTGGATGAATAACTGGGATTATGCAAACCGGACGCCGACATGGAAAGACGGCTTTAACGGAACCGATTCGATCGTCCGGCAAATTCAGCTTAAACATAAAGGCGGAAATCAATACAGCCTTGCCTCTCATCCAATCGATCAATTGGATGAATTAACCGAATCGACAGATGAATTTGAGCGCATTGAAGTAAACGGATCAAAAACGCTTCAGATTAAGGCAAATACCTATCAGCTTGAGGCGGATATCTCGTGGGCCGATCTTAAAAACGCGGGATTCAGGCTAAGAGAATCCGCGGATCGAAAACGCCATATCGATGTAGGAATTTCGGCTGAAGGCGGTTATTCTTTTGTGAACAGAGGATTTACAGGACAGCCTGACAGCACCCGCACCTATTTGGAAAGCAAAGCACCGTTTGATCCGGAAAAAAAGCGGGTGCATTTCACAATCATCGTAGATCAAAACACTGTCGAAGCGTTTATTGATGACGGCGAAACGACGCACTCAAACCTTGCATTTCCAGACCTGAATGATACAGGTATCACGCTCTTTACCGAAAATGGAGCGGCTGTCTTTGAAAATCTAAAGATCAAACATATGCGTTCAATCCACGATTAAACAACAACGGGCGGCCAAGCGGCCGCCCTTTTTTTGTAAAAGCGCAAAAAAGCGAGCCTTCCAGCTCACTTTCCGTTTCGTTTCGGCACAACAGCAGACAACAAAATCCCCGCCCCGAGGCCGATCAAAAGCCCCGGTGCCGGATGGTCGAAAATATCCCGATGCCTAATCCAATCAACAGTCCTGACGGTATAAAATAATTGTGTTTTTTGTCCATTTAATCCCGCCCCTTCGTCTAGTCATCACGAGTGACCCCAATTGATATATGCTTCCGGGGAGTCAAATACAACTAAAAGTGCACAAAAAAAACAACGGCGGCTAATGCCAAACCCTTGTCTTGAAAACGCGCTCGGAGGGATTCGAACCCCCGGCAGACGTGGTACCGGAAACCACCGCTCTATCCAGCTGAGCTACGAGCGCAAAATATAATTTTTTAACGTCAGCAATTTATATTATAAGGGCTGTTCTTTAAAAAGTCAATCACAATCTCTTGCTCGAAACAATGCAGGTTTAGATTATACTCGATTTCTTTATTTAATTCGTCCGTTGTTTTCACAAGGCAGATCATACCTTCAATAAAAGACCAAATCTAATCCAGTTGAGAAGCAGCATGGCTGCAGCGTAGCCTGTTCTCTCGTCGAGATAAAATCTATGAGCGGCAACAACGCCGAGAAACCCGATCAGCTTTGGTTTCTTCTTATTTGAAGCTCTGAGCGCTATTGTCTGCGTTCACATATATAACCGGCTTCCTTTTTTCCTATAAATTAAATTGAAGATCAATGGACTTAGACCCCATTTTTCTATACTTTCCTCTGTAAAGTTGATCTTTTGTTTGAATGTCCTTTAAAATGGGAAAAATAAACCCCAGTATGTCTTTTTAATGAAGGCGGCTTTTTGTTTGACCTTTATTGACCAAAAATGTATGATTAAACTACATACTTACCTTTTAAGGTGAAGGAGGAGCATTATGAATTTAATACCTACAGTCATTGAACAGACGAACCGCGGGGAAAGAGCGTATGACATTTACTCACGCTTGTTGAAAGACCGTATCATTATGCTGGGATCAGCAATCGATGACAATGTTGCGAACTCCATCGTATCTCAGCTTCTATTCCTTGAAGCCGAAGATCCAGAAAAAGATATCAGCATCTATATTAACAGCCCTGGCGGCTCTATCACAGCCGGCATGGCGATTTATGACACCATGCAGTTCATTAAACCTCAAGTCTCTACGATTTGTACGGGAATGGCGGCATCTATGGGTGCGTTCCTTCTCGCAGCCGGCGAGAAAGGGAAGCGCTACGCTCTTCCAAACAGTGAAGTCATGATCCACCAGCCGCTTGGCGGAGCGCAAGGTCAGGCAACAGAAATCGAAATTGCCGCGAAGCGCATTCTTTCATTGCGTGACAAACTGAACAAAATTCTTGCAGAGCGCACTGGACAACCGCTTGAAGTGATCGAGCGCGATACAGACCGTGACAACTTCAAAACGGCTGAAGAAGCAAAAGAATACGGCCTGATTGATAAAGTGCTCACACGCAATATCGACGCACAGAAGTAAACAGCAAAAAAAGCTGCCGAAGTCATCGGCAGCTTTTTTATGTTACCGTACCTCCGCTCATTATGTAAGAGTTTCTATAAATCCTTCCACTTTTTCTCGAGGACAGGGTAGCGATAATCATTCATGTTCCCGATCAATTCCGCGGGGCTCGCCGAAGCATGAATCAGCTGAAGGTGCGATTCATTCGAAAAGCCCTCTTGAACGCTGTATTCGAGCATTTTAAGAAGTGGGTCAAAATAGCCGTTCACATTGTAAAGTCCGATCGGCTTTTGATGAATGCCGATCTGGGCCCAGCAAAGCACTTCAAACAGCTCTTCAAACGTACCGAAGCCTCCGGGCATCGCGATAAAGCCGTCAGCTAATTCACTCATTTTCGCTTTGCGCTCATGCATGCCGCTCACTTCGATCAGCTCTGTCAGCTGCTGATGAACGATTTCCCCTGTAAAAAGTCCTTTCGGCATAACGCCGACAACTTCCCCGCCGTTTTTCAATACGGTATCCGCAATCACGCCCATCAATCCCATTCTCGATCCTCCATAAACAAGGCGAAGCCCCTTCTCGGCAATATAAACACCAAGCTCTGCAGCTTTCTTCTTGTACGCCGGGTCCGTCCCCATATTTGATCCTGAATATACGCATACCGTTTTCACTTTCGCTCACTCCAACTCCATATATTGATAAAAGCAATTAACATTGTACTATATATTGTTTGTTCCGTGTGCGATAATATAATTGAATTTCTAAATGGGAGTGTAGACTTATGACAATCACAGACGCGGAGCAATGGACAAAGACATTTTATCGGAAAAGGGGATGGAGCGAATACGGACCTTTCATCCGGATGGGATTTTTAATGGAAGAGGCCGGTGAACTGGCGAGAGCGGTCAGGGCATACGAAATCGGAAGAGACCGTCCTGATGAAGCCAAACGGCCGGCTGCTGAACTGAAAAAGGAACTGCTCGAAGAAATGGGCGATGTGATGGGGAATTTGATTATGCTTGCTGGCATATACGATGTTTCATTGGAAGACATGATGGATGCCCACCGCCGCAAACTGACGAAAAGATTTGCAGGAGAGCATCATGAAGATCAATGACCGCCTTTACGGCGAGGCAGATTTTGGAGCCTGTGCTGACAGACCTCATTCATTCAAAAGCCGTTCAGCGTCTAAATGGGATTCACCAAGGCGGAGCATGCTTTCTCGTCAATCCCGCATGGAACATCAGCCGCTGCGAACACAGCATCGGGGTTATGCTTTTGATCCGCAGGCTTGGCGGAAGCCTTGAAGAACAAATTGCAGGTTTGCTTCACGATGTTTCCCATACGGCATTTTCCCATGTGGCTGATGATGTATTTAACATGGAAAACGAAGATTACCATGAACAGATGTTTCGGCAATGGGTCAAGCAATCTGATATCCCCTGGATTCTGGATACATACGGATTCAAAGATGAAGATATCTTATACGATGAAAAAAAATGGACGCTGCTGGAGCAGCCGGCTCCTTCATTATGTGCGGATCGCATCGATTACACGCTTCGCGACTCTTTAGCCTACGGGTTTGGCGACCAAGAAGAGATTGGACGATTTTTAGAAACCGGACTGACCGTTGTCGAAGGCGAAATCTGCTGCACTTCGACAGAGCACGCCGAATGGTTCACCCGCCTTTACTATCAAGAGGTGATTGACTTCTTTATGAATCCCCTCAATGTATATGCGCTCTGTACACTCAGCCAAATGCTGAAAAAGGCGCTTGACATGCGTATCATCACGGGACGCGATTTTTTCAAAACCGACACGGAACTGCTTGCGATGCTAAAGCAAAAAGCGTGCTTCCGGGAAACGCTTGAAAGGCTCAGTACAGCGAGCCAGAGCGTTAAGCAAGGAGACGAAGACGATTTTACTTTTCATCAAACTTTAAAGGTAAGATGGATCGATCCAAAAGTCGCCGTTAACGGAAGAAAAGTCCCCGCCTCCACACTTTCAAAAGACGTCCTTTTGATGAAAGAAACGGCAATAGCCGCAATGAAAAAAGGCACATATGTAAAAGCCGCCGAATAAAAGCAACCGCCTGCTTCGGTCATCCCGGAACAGGCGGTTTTCTTCAGTTATGTCACGTCAAATATTTGTTCAGGCCTGTCGACAAAATGCTTTTTGCCGATTTTATGAAACAGCCCTGTTTTATGAAGAAGCTCACGCGGCTGCTGCTGCAGCCCGACAATCATCACTTTGCCGTTTTGCTGGTGGACACGGTTGACGATCGTCATCAAGCTGCCTTCTGCGGAAGAATCCATATAGTCTACTTTGTTCATAAGCAGGATGAGGAGTTTTGGCGGGTGGCCTTTGTCCAAAATTGAATCCTCCAATGAATTCGATGAGCCGAAAAACAGCGGGCCTTCAACAGAATAGATGCTGACAGAGCGGTGGAATTTTTTTTCTTCCGCTGCAGCAGCTAACTGGACGATCGATTCAGACACATCCTTTTTAATGCGGAACGATTTGCTCATTCTGACGATAAAGGTGATGATCGCCAGCAGGATCCCGGCCGCCACCCCAAATACAAGGTCCTGCCAAACCGTTAAAAGAAATGTGACGACAAGCACGGCTGAGTCGGAATTCTTAATTTTCAAAATGTTTACAAACTCTTTCCGCTCACTCATATTCCAAGCGACCACCATTAAAATCGGCGACATGCTTGCAAGCGGGATAAGGGAAGCGTATGGCGCAAACAAAAGCAGGACCAATAAAACAAACACGCCGTGCACGATCCCTGAAATCGGAGAAGTAGCACCCGTTTTAATATTGGTTGCCGTACGGGCAATCGCGCCTGTCGCCGGAATTCCGCCGAACAGCGGTGCGGCAATGTTCGCAATCCCCTGGCCGACAAGCTCTTTATTGCTGTCATGCCTTGTTCCCTTCATATTGTCTGCCACCATCGCGGAAAGCAGCGATTCGATTCCGCCGAGCATCGCAATCGCAAGAGCGGGAGGCAGCAGGTAAATAATTTTTTCCAATGACAATTCAGGGAATTGAAAGCTCGGCAAGCTGCGCGGAATTTCGCCGTAAGCTGAGCCGATCGTTACCACCTGTTCAGGAAACAGCATCGTGGCCATGACCGTCGATACAAGCAAGCCTGCAAGCGCTCCCGGCACTTTCGGCAGAATCTTTGGCGTAAACAGCACAAAGAAGAGCGATACGACAGCCGTCAAAATGCTGTAGAAGCTGAGCGTGTTCAGGTTGATGACAACCTCTCGCATATTCATATAAAAACTCTCATGCTTCTCAACATTCCTCAAACCTAAAAACTTGGCGATTTCTCCGGTGAAAATAATCACTGCGATGCCGGCCGTAAATCCGATGATCACCGGCCGCGGAATAAACTTGATAATCTTGCCGAGTTTTAGCAGCCCTAATATGACGAGAATCACTCCGGCCATAAAACCGGCAATCAGCAGATTCTCAAAACCGTATTGGAGCACAATAGCGAACAGGATCGGAACAAAGGCGCCTGTCGGTCCGCCAATCTGGTATTTCGACCCGCCGAGAAGCGAAATCAAAATACCGGCGACAATCACTGTGTAAAGACCGTGTTCCGGTTTCACCCCCGAGGCTATGGCAAAAGCCATGCCAAGCGGAATTGCGACGACTCCAACGACCATTCCTGCTACAATATCTTTTTGAAACCGTTTAAGGCTGTATCCTTCAAATCTGCCTGAAAAACGTAACATTCAATCTGTCCTCCCCATTTCCGAAAGCAAAACGTCTTCACGTGAATAACCATCTTCCACAACATCCAAACGGCCGGTCTTTGGATCAATCACCAATCCGTGCACCGGAACGTCTGAAGGCATCAGCGGATGATTCCGAACCATGTTCACGCTGTGGCTGACGCTGTCTTCAACGCTGTCAAAGCCCGTCATCCATGTGTCCAAGTCGATGCCTGAATGCTGCAGGAGTTCGAGACAGCCATCATCAATCCCCCGCTGTTTGGCCTTTTGAAGGATAGATGAAGCGTTCAGGCTTGCCATACCGCACTCATGGTGGCCGATCACGCAGACTTCTTCAGCCTGCAGCTCATAGACAGCCACAAGGATGCTGCGCATGACGCTTCCAAAAGGGTGAGAAACAACGGCCCCCGCATTCTTAATGATTTTTGCGTCTCCATTTCTTAACCCCATTGCATGATGGAGCAGTTCTAATAAACGCGTGTCCATACATGTCAAAATCACAAGTTTCTTCTCCGGAAATTTTGTCGTTTCATAAAACTCGTACCCCTTTTCCTCTACAAAAGACTGATTTCGCTTCAAAATGGAAGTTAAAATCGCCATTTCTCTCTCACTCCTTTTCATAGTCATATGACCTTGATATTGTTACAGCCGAATTATAGCACATGGTTTTTCGATTTGGATTCGAATCAAAAAATTCACTATAAATGTACTGAATATTTTAAAAAGTCTAATTTTATATCTTTCTAAAATAATAAAATCTACACTGTTCTTCACCTATAAAAATAGAACTGGAAGCAAAATAGAACATCTAATATTTGGATTTATAGTTATAAAAATGCATTAAAATAAATTAAAAAACTGAAATAAGTATCTATGATTTTCTAAACAACAATAATTGAGCTGATAGTCCTGCGTTTATTCGGAACAGACTTTGATTTTTATAGAAGCCGTTTTTCCTCTATAATAGAAGCAGATGATACGCGGAAGGAGAATGCAGATGAAACCGTTTGTATATGTCACAAAACCGGTCCCAAAAGAAATCGAAGAGATGCTCGCCGAACACTGCACATATGAAATTTGGACTTCGCGCGAGCGCATTCCCAGATCGACCCTGCTCGAAAAAATCAAGGAAGCAGACGGTCTTTTAACCTCAGGGACAAAAATCGACCGTGAATTATTATGCAATGCGCCGAAGTTAAAAATCGTCAGCAACAACTCCGTCGGCTATGACAACTTTGACATTGAAGCAATGAAAGAAAAATCGGTTATCGGCACTCACACACCATACATTCTTGACGGCACAGTCGCAGACCTCGCTTTCGGTCTGATCCTTTCCTCAGCGCGGCGAATCGCCGAGCTCGACCGCTATGTCCGCGATGGAAAATGGACCAAATCAGAGGATGATGAAAGCTTGTTCGGATGCGATGTCCATCACCGGACGCTCGGCATCATCGGAATGGGACGAATCGGAGAACAAGTCGCCAAACGGGCGGCCTTGGGTTTTGATATGGAAGTGCTCTATTACAGCCGCAGCCGCAAACCCGACACAGAGAAAAAAACCGGCGCGGTTTATACGGGTTTTCATGAATTGTTGGAACGCTCGGATTTCATTATTCTGATCACACCGCTCACAGATGAGACATTCCGCCTTATCGGCGAAGCTGAATTCAAAAAAATGAAACCATCATCCATTTTCATCAACATCTCCCGCGGCAAAACCGTTGACGAACAAGCGTTGATTCAAGCGCTGAAAGAAGGATGGATTAAAGGAGCCGGACTTGATGTATTTGAAAAGGAGCCGATTGAAAAAGACAATCCGCTCCTAAGCCTTTCCAATGTGACCCTCGTTCCCCACATTGGATCATCCACTCTTGTCACACACGTCAACATGCTGAAAAGCGCCGTCCAAAACCTGATTGACGGTCTTCAGGGCAGACAGCCAAAAGATATAGTCAAAGAACTGAGATGACGCACATTCTTACATTCAGGCCCGGAATGTTTTGCCGAGCTCGCGTCCTAAACCAAAATAGTGTCTAAAAAGATAAATTAAAGGCCCCCATTTTTGAGGATCGATGTGGTGTTCCCCTTTTATAATCGCTTCATGTGCATGCACATGAAGCACTTTTGTTTCAATGACGGCAAAATACGGTGAATGTTCCGGAATGCGGATATTGACGGCTTCCGCTTCAATTTGAAGCGGACAATCGGCGACTCTGTCAGGTTTCACCGCAAGGGAATCTGCTGCCGTAAATCCGCCGGCTGCAAATTTTTCTTTAAGGTATGTAAAGCCGAGCCGCTTTTTTTCTTCCGGAACGCATCGTTTGCCGGTATAGGAAGCGAGCCGTTCTACATTGCTCCATAAAGATGAATCCGGCACATTGATGACACATCCGGCTTGTCTCTCTAAATTCTCCAATGCTTTGCCGCCGGTGCCGACGCCGAGTACGATCGAATCCCCAAGCGCCCAAGAAGAGGACAGCGGGCTGAGATTCGTGGAACCGTCTTCGTTCAGCGTGCTGAGCAAAATGACGGGTGTTCCGTAGTATAAAATGCTTGGCTGAATAATTTTGCTGTTTTGATGCATATAGGTCTCCTCCTTTTATGCTTTTATTGTAATTCTCCAATATTTCAATTAACATCGAAGTATCGATTACATTTTAGGAGGAAGTGTCATGACCGTGAATCCGAATATCGCCGAGGTCGCCAAGCTTGTCACCGATCCGTCGCGGGCCGCGATTTTAACCGCATTGCTTGATGACCGGTTTTATACAGCTACCGAGCTGGCCGGGTATGCGGGAATCAAACAGCAGACAGCAAGCTTTCACCTTTCCAAACTGCTTGACGCCGAAATGCTGACATGCCGGAAGCAAGGACGGCACCGCTATTACCGGCTCAAAGATGGCAAGGTTGCACAATCACTGGAAACTCTGCTCAACATAGCCCCCCCTGCTGAAATTCGCTCTTTCCGGCAGTCAGCCGAAGATCGGGCGGTCAGAAAAGCGCGGACATGCTATGATCACTTGGCTGGATCGCTCGGCGTCACACTTGCGGAGCGGCTCGTGGAGATGGGCGTGTTGAAAGAAGAAGAGACGGCTTTTACCGTGACTGAAGCAGGAGAATTATTTTTGAAGGAACTTGGCATCGATGTTGGGGAAGTCAAAAAGAAACGGCGCTCTTTTTGCCATAAATGCCTGGATTGGAGTGAAAGGCGGCATCACATTGCCGGTGCCCTGGGCTCCGCACTGCTCGACGCTTTTATCCGCATGGGCTGGATCGAGCGGCCCCCGCGCACACGGGCCGTTGCAGTCACGCCCGCGGGCGCAAAGGAACTTTACCGCCTATTTCATATTTCCATTGAAAAGAACTGATGAAAAGCAGTTGGTTTTTTCTTCAAATCTTGACTAACATTCCGGGAGTCAAATAGGAAACCGCGGCGATCCGTTCCCGTCCTCGGGTTTCATGGAAAATTTACAATACTATAATGATTTCTGAGCATGTTTTGAGGTACAATTCAATATGATTACAGACGGAATAGAAATGAGGAAATGCGGCTGTTCAATCCCATGAAGGCACATTCTTCATGTTTATGCTATAAAGTCTAAAGATGGGGAGGACTTTATCCGTGAAAAAAATATTATCCACACTTGCGCTTGGGATTGTTCTCGCGCTCGGCTTTCTGGCGGGGAACCTTTTTACAAGCTCAGCTGAAGGGCCGCATGCAGAAAAAGGCAGCACCGTTCAGTCAAATGAGGTCATTAATACGTTTGAAGGTGTTGCCGACTATATCGTGAAATACGGCAGGCTGCCTGACAACTTCATCACAAAAGCCGAAGCGGCAAAATTAGGGTGGGACCCGCAAAAAGGCAATCTCGCAGAAGTAGCGCCTGGAAAAAGCATCGGCGGCGATATCTTTCAAAACAGAGAAAAGCTGCTTCCAGATGCGGCCGGACGCGTATGGAGAGAAGCCGACATCAACTATACATCGGGATTCAGGGGGTCAGACCGGATCGTCTATTCCAACGACAGACTGGTTTATAAAACAACTGACCACTATAAAACGTTTACGAGAATGAGATGATCATATGAAACAAGTCACTTTAAACGGAGACAAGATCACGAGTGTATCAGACCTTCACCAAACATTAAAAGAACAGCTGGAGCTTCCGGACTACTATGGCGAGAACCTTGACGCGCTGTGGGATTGTCTGACCGGCTGGGTCGGCATGCCTTTGCTGATCGAGTGGAAGAATATCGAAAAAAGCCGGATTTACTTGGGCGATCAAGCCGAAGCATATTTGCAGCTTTTTCGCGAAGCCGAAGAAACTCTGGACGGCTTTCAGCTGAAAACAGAAGGATAAAACAGAAAACGAGCGGGCGCTGCAGACAGGCGTCCGCTTATTTAATTGATGCGCGCAGCGGTGCTTCAGTCAAAAAAGGCTTGAACGAAAATGGTCTGGAAATCTCCGGCGTTCACATCTTCTTTCGTCAAACCGCTTCCGGTTTGCTTTGTGAAGTGATCCTTCGACAAAATTAACTTTCCGTCCATTGTCAGCTTGGAAGCGAGCGGGTTTTTATTAAAGGGAGACGCTTCCTCATCGAAAATCGCATCCCGCACGCACGCAAGCGCCGCTTCATCGATTGGCGTCAGCGAAAATGCGTAGCCGGTCTGCCACCCCTCTCCCTTATCCATTTCAAGAAGGTAATCTCCTTTATCTGTCTTTGTTTTCCTGATACGGTAAGCTCCTGTTTTTGAGGTGATGGGTTCACCTGAGAACGGAACGGGGGCAAGCGGCAGGTTGATGCCGAATCCAGTATCAAGCAAATAGGTTTCATCGCTTTCCCGCAGAATAACGGCGACATGCGTTCCCGTCAGCGCCCACGCCTGTTCTTTTGGATTAAAAACCGTCCCGCGAACCATGTGTACGGAAAAGCCGAGCTCTGTCAGCACATGGTAAAGAAAAGCGTTCAAATCATAGCATAAACCGCCTCTTTTATTGTTCAGCAAGGCTTCCGTCAGCCCTGTTTTTGTCATCGAAATCCGTTCGTTTCTTAAAACCGCGCCATTTTCAAAAGGAAACTGTAAAGCCAGCAGCGATAAAAATTCGGGCAAGTCAGCAAATGTCACCTGCTGACCGGGCTTGTATCCAATCCTTTTAAACAGCGAATCAAGCATCGTCGTCATCGGTTATTCTCCTTCCGCTTTGAATCGATGAGAAAAAGCCAAACCTCATAAAGGTTTAGCTTTTTTCTCTTGAACATATGCAGTCAATGCAGCAAGAGCATCTTGTTCATCGGAACCGTCGGCGATCAGCGTGACTTCCGATCCGGAGCTGACAGCTAGGCTCATCAGCCCCATGATGCTTTTGGCATTCACTTTTTTATCTCCCTTTTCCAGAAAAATATCTGATTGAAAACGGTTTGCTTCTTGAACAAACAATGCCGCCGGGCGCGCTTGAAGCCCCGTTTTCAAAAGAATTTCCACTTTTTGTTGAACCATACGATCTCCCCCATTCCCTATTTTAAAGAGACAGATTGTCCTGAACGCAGCTGCTCAGCTATTTCATCCAGTTTCCTAAGCCTGTGATTGATGCCCGATTTGCTGATTTTTCCGCTCGACACCATTTCCCCGAGCTCCTTTAAGGTTACTTCCTGATAATCGATGCGGAGCTGGGCGATTTCCCTCAGCTTTTCCGGTAGCGCATCAAGCCCGATTCTTTCGTCGATCAGCTTAATGTTTTCCACCTGCCTCAGAGAAGCGCCGATCGTTTTGTTTAGATTGGCTGTCTCGCAATTGACGAGCCGGTTGACCGAGTTTCTCATATCGCGCACGATCCGGACGTCTTCAAAGCGGAGCAGCGAATTATGAGCGCCGATCACATTCAAAAACTCGGTAATTTTTTCAGCTTCCTTCAGATACGTGATGTATCCTTTTTTCCGCTCAAGCGTTTTGCTGTTTAAATGAAACTGATTCATGAGCCTGCACAATGAATCATTATGCTCTTTATACAGCGAAAAAATTTCGAGGTGGTAAGAAGATGTCTCGGGATTATTGACAGAACCCCCGGCTAAAAAAGCCCCTCTCATATAAGAACGTTTGCAGCAACGTTTTTTGACCAAGTCTTCCGAGATGTTTCTGGCAATGACAAAGTTGTCTCCGAGTATTTTCAGGTCCTCGAGAATCAGCTTGGCACTTTCGATCAGGCGTACGATGTAGACATTGTTTTTTTTCAGTCTCATTTTCTTTCGAACGAGCAGTTCAACGGAAACATCGTATTGTTTCTTCAGCAATGTGTAAATTCTTCTGGCGATGGCCGCGTTCTCGGTCTGGACGTCGAGAACCACTTTTCGGTTTGAGAAAGACAATGAACCGTTCATCCGAATGAGGGCAGAGAGCTCTGCTTTCGCGCAGCAATCTTTTACTTCAAGGTTTGTAAGTTCTTTTTTCGTTTCCGATGCAAATGACATATTATGGACACCCCCATTCCAAGGCCTGCTATTCTTTTAACAAATCAACAAGTAGCGAAGCGACTTTATGTGTATCATGACGGATCACACCATTCTCGTATGTCACAATCTGATCTTTGATGACCTCAAGCCCCATCGCAGACAGATCATCAATGTTAAACTGGACGGGCTGTGCCTGCTCCTTCGCATAGCGCTCCCGGATATCGTCCGGGATTTCCTCATTGTTGACGAGGATCGTATCGATAAACGGACCGCCCATATGCTGGTTAAGCGCTTTTACATGATCAGCTGCACTGTAGTACAGCGTTTCTCCCGGCTGGGTCATCACATTGCAAATATAAACTTTTTTTGCCGGGGCGTTTAATATTTCTTCCCTTATCTTCGGAACGAGAAGATTCGGCAAGATGCTCGTATACAGGCTTCCCGGGCCGAGAAGAATCAGGTCGGCGCCGCGGATTACATCAATCGTTTCCGGAACGGGTTCGATTTTTTCAGGTGTTAAAAACACCCGTTTAATCCGCTTACCGTAAGACGGTATCGTCGATTCCCCTGATATGATCTGTCCGTCATCCATTTCCGCATGAAGGACAACACTGGTATTAGCCGCGGGCAGAACCCTTCCCCTCACATTTAAAACTTTGCTCATTTCAGTGACGGCGTGAAAGAAATCACCGGTTATATTCGTCATCGCCGCCAAAATCAAATTTCCCAATGAATGGCCGATTAAATCGCCGCCTTTAGAGAAGCGGTGCTGGAACAGATCTTCAACAAGCGGTTCAACATCAGACAGTGCAGCGAGCACATTTCTGATGTCCCCCGGAGGGGGAATTTTAAGCTCATCGCGCAGCCTCCCCGAGCTTCCGCCGTCATCTGCGACCGTCACAATCGCCGTAATGTCAACCGGATGTTGCTTCAATCCTCTGAGCAATACCGAAAGGCCTGTTCCTCCGCCAAAGATTGCGATTTTTTTCTGATCTGCCATGCTATTTTCTGCTTTTCTTCTCGATGTCCCGGTGAGTAACATGAGTATAGTAGTCCTTTTTATAATAATCGGCAAGGTATTCAGCAAGCGTCACCGAGCGATGCTGTCCGCCTGTGCAGCCAATCGCGATGACTAGCTGGCTTTTACCTTCGCGCTTATATGACGGAAGCATAAAGCTCAGCAGCTCGGTCAGTTTTTCAAGAAACTTTTGTGTTTCGTTCCATTTCATCACATACGAAGATACTTCCTGATCTTTTCCCGTCAACGGCCTCATGCTATCGATATAGTACGGATTCGGAAGAAACCTTACGTCGAACACTAGATCCGCATCGATCGGTAATCCGTATTTAAACCCGAATGACATTACATTCACTGTAAAGGTATGTCCATGATCTGCCGCAAAATGCTGGACAATTTTTTCGCGCAAGTCCCTCGGTTTCATATCGGATGTATCATAAATGATTTGAGAGCGGCCTTTCAACTCTTCGAGAAGCTCCCGTTCCGTTCGGATACCCTCAAGCGGCAGGCCAGTTGTCGCAAGGGGGTGGGACCTTCTTGTCTCTTTATATCTTGAAACGAGAACCAAATCCTTGGCATCTAAAAATAAAATTCGCGGGGTAATCCAAGATGTTTCCCCAATCTCGTCAAGCGCTTCAATCAGGCTGTCAAAAAACTCGCGGCCGCGCAAATCCATAACAAGGGCAACTTTGCTCATTTTTGAACTTGATTCCTTCATCAGCTCCAAAAATTTCGGCAGCAAAGATGGCGGCAGATTATCGACACAGAAAAAACCGAGATCCTCAAAGCTTTGAATCGCCACTGTTTTTCCTGCCCCTGACATTCCGGTTATGATCACAAGCTGTATATCATGGCCTCCATTCGCATTCATGCTTCTCTCCCCCTCTTATGTTTATTCGCCTTGCGGGTCGAGGCGATAGGACAGCAATTCAAAGTCAGGCGTATACGTAAAGGTGCCGTGAAGCAGTCCTTTGCCTTTCAGCATAAAATCCAGAATATGGACGTCTCCCGGCGCCATCGGCAGGCTCCCGACGTCTGCCGCCTGATGCCACTCGATGATGCCTTCTTCCGATTCTTCTACATGTTTGCCTGTATAATGATCGGCGACGAATGTGAACATCATCCATTCAGATACGACCTGATCATTTTCTTTTATGATAAAGGTGAATATCCCTTTCAGCTGCGGGTTCAGCACATACAAGCCCGTCTCTTCGCGGTATTCCCTGATGACGGCGTCCCTGACGGTTTCCCCGCTTTCCATTTTGCCGCCGGGGGCTACCCACCAGCCTCGTCTGGGCTTTTGCAGCAACAGGACTTTATCACCTGAAGTCAGCACACAATTCGTCACTCTTTGCAAAGTCTGTCACCCATCCTTTTATTCCTTCAATTCTTTTTTCTATTATACCGCTTCCTGTCCCCGCTCACAATGAACATGCAGTTCCGCCGCGAAAATCGCTTTTTTCCGGACTGCTTTAAGGCTTTTCCCGGGTAAAACTTAAAGAAACGGCTTTTTCAGCGAATGGAAGCGCTTGCGAAAACCGTTCTTTCATTCTATTTTACAGCAAAAATAGACGTTTCAATATTGAAATTTGAACAACTTGTGAAATTTGTAAAAATTTCTCTTTGTGGAAAAATAAAACAAAAAAAGGACACGGATAGGATCATCCGTGTCAATAAAATTCATTATAAAAGGGGGTCAATTACTATACCCATCATAACGAATAATTGTTTCACTGGTGTTACAGGGCGGTTAAATCATGATGACGATAAAAATACATTATTTTACAGCCTTTTCTTTCTCTTTCAGCTCTTCGATATAGTGCTGAACGCTTTGTGCAGCAATGCTTCCGTCGCCTGTTGCTGTTACGATTTGGCGAAGGGTTTTCTCGCGGATATCGCCCGCTGCAAAAATACCTTCGACTTTTGTTTCCATCTGTTCATTTGTCACGATGTAGCCCTCTTCATTTGTAATGCCGAGGTTTTTGAACGGCTCTGAAAGCGGCAGCATGCCGATGTAGATAAAGACGCCGTCAGTCCGGAACTCTTCTTCTTCGCCTGTGACCGTATCGACCAGCGTTACTTTACCGACCTTTCCGTCTTTTTCATGAATTTCCTTGACCGTCTTGTTCCAGAGAAAGTCGACTTTTTCGTTGTCAAACGCGCGCGCCTGTAGGATGCTTTGCGCTCTCAGCTTATCGCGGCGGTGGACGATCGTGACTTTCGAAGCGAAACGGGTTAAGTACACGCCTTCTTCAACAGCGGAGTCCCCTCCTCCGACAACGACGAGCTCTTTGTTTTTAAAGAATGCGCCGTCACAAACCGCACAATAAGATACACCGCGGCCGCCAAGCTCTTTTTCGCCAGGTACGCCGAGCTTCTTATATTCGGCGCCTGCTGTGATGATGACCGCACGCGCTTTAAATTCTTTTGATCCCGCTTTGACGATCTTGTAGTCTCCTTCATCGACGACTTCTTTTATATCGCCATACGCATACTCAGCGCCGAACTTTTTCGCATGTTCAAACATTTTATTTGAAAGCTCTGGTCCCAGAATGCTTTCAAATCCCGGATAGTTTTCGACATCCTCCGTATTGGCCATCTGTCCGCCCGGAACGCCTCTTTCAACCATTAAAGTCGACAGGTTCGCCCTTGACGTATAAACGGCTGCCGTCATTCCCGCAGGACCTGCTCCGATAATAATGACGTCATACATCTTTTCTTCTGACACAATGTTCACTCCTTCATGAATCTTATGCTGTCAAGCAGTCCATTTCTGTTAAATAAGATTCCCTTCTTATATCTTCCTTACCCATATCCTATAAAATATCATGAATAATCGCTATTTTTTTGCTCACATAATAAAACAGGCTGAACAGTGAAGTTCACACCTGTTTCTATAGATGTTCTTTTAATGTACGTTCATACTTTGAAAGCGTTCCGGGCGAGATATGGAAGATTTTTGCGGTTTCAGCTTTTGTCAGCCGCTCCTGATGCTCGGTCTTCCAAATGTAATAGATCGCCGCGGCAAGCCCGCCGGCATTTTTCAGCTGAAGGCCGTAAGCCCTGATCTGCTGAATGACATGAAAAATCCAAAAGCACATGGCCTCCTGTTCCATCGCTGACTGATCTGCTTGTTCAATCGCTTTCGCAGTTCTGTAAGCAAGAAGCGCGTCTTTTGAATCAACGGCTGCACTGCTTTCCCCGTAAAGCACAAGCCTGACAAACTGATCTTCAAACGGCGTTTTTGCCATCTGTGAATCAAGCACCGCTTTCAGCTGGGCCTTTTCCCCTTTTCTTCCGCTGATATAGTACGCGGCAAGGCGCTCCTCAAGCGGCCGCTGGACAGGTTTCTTTTCCTTCCGTTCTTTCCACGGCTCCATGCGGGCGTCATCCGGATACTCTTCCTGCATCTTTTTCCATACAGACCGGGCAAATTGAGTGCGGCCGGTGTAGTAAGCCGAGCAGGCGAGCCAGTAATAAAAGGTCTCATCCCCTTCAAATCCCATGCGGTAGAGTGATTTCAGCCATTTATAGCCGAGATCGTATCTGCCGACGAGGGACAGCGTGGCGCCGAGCTTATACCTTTGCTCAAACAGCATCGGATAAACATTGGAAAGCTGTTCGGAAAGCGCCTCGACCTTATCGTCCCGTCGTTCATAGTGATAAAAAATAAGAAGATTGCAAAGCGCATGCAGGTTTCCATGGCTTTTTTCCAAGACCGAAAAAATCGTCGTTTTGGCTTTCTGAATGTCTCCGGCATAAAAATATGCCAGTGCAAGGTTGTTGTAAGCTGACCAAAACTCGGGGTAATCGGAAGTGATTTCTTCAAGCATCACGATCGATTCCTGAAGCTGGCCATTTTCCAGCAGTGATTTCGCCCGATCCTGTTTCAGAATCAAGTCGTCCTGATCAAACTGCGAATAGCCCTCATCTTCCTCTCCCATATCCAATAAATCAAGGAGCTCTGCATTTTCCTCGCTGAACTCGCCGTCCGGGTCTTCTTTTAAATAAGTCTCCGCTGCTTTATAGGCTTCGTGAAAAAGGCCGAGGTGCGCATAGTTGTTCGCTTTAAAATAATAACATTCAGTCATTTTTTCGTTGATGTTCGTCAGGATAAAGTCCAAAAGTTCATTTGATTGCTGGTAAAATCCCATTTCAGTGTAAATAACAGCAAGTTGGGACAGCATTCCCGTGTTTTCCGGTTCAAGAAAAATCGCTCTCTGAATGAGCTTGCTTGCGCGGGATAAATTGCGTTCTCTATATGCTTTGAGCCCTTTATGATAAAAATATTGCCCATCTTGGAACAGTTGGACAATTCTCGAATCTTTATGGTGTTCAGAAGTGTACTTTCCCACAGATACCCTCCATTTCAAACTATATACCGTGAGTAGTATAACATAGTTTCCAGCAGGCTTAATAGGCCAAAAACAAGTTTCGAGAAAATTCTCTTCATTTTCCACATATGGTTTTTTCACCATTTTATTCCTGACGTTTGCCGCACCGGAGCGCATAGGGCTTTCAGAAGGTTCAAGGTAGGTTTTATATCGGAAGTACGCTTTTTATTTTAACCAGGGCAAAATCTTTTTTTAGCACTAGATAGTGACGAATATACGTTCCCATTGTATGATCATAGAAAGGGGGTTCATCATGTGAAAAAAAGCGGATCAATACAATTGAAGCATTTCTTGGAAGAACATTCAGCTGCGCTTCTCGAATTCGAGCTTCCTGAAGAACAGCATCGATTTACCGCGTTGCCGAAAGAGGTTTTAAAACAGACGGACGGTCAGTTTCCAATCGTAATTTTAAGCGAAGGCGAACCCGTCGGATTTTTTATCCTGCATGCGACCGATAGGGTAAAAGACTATGCGGACAACCCGGACGCCATGCTGTTAACGGCGCTATCCATCGACAGAAAGCACCAGGGAAAAGGTTTTGCAAAAGAAGGAATGCTCAAGCTTCCTGAGTTTGTCGCCAAGGAGTTCACCCATTGTCATGAAATCGTGCTGGTTGTGAACGTGAAAAACACCGCGGCCCAGCACCTGTATGTGAAAGCCGGATTTGCAGACACAGGGGAAAGAAAAATGGGGCCGATCGGAGAGCAAATCGTAATGAAATTAAACACGGGAAAACACCCAAAAGGCAGTTAGCTTTTTGGGTGTAAGCAATGCGCTTATGATTCAGAGCCTTCATGGCGCTCTTTCAGGACGCCAAGCACATCATCAAGCGGCAGGGACTGCTCCCTCAACAAAACGAGCAGATGGTAAAGAAGGTCAGCCGCTTCCCATCTCAGCTCTTCAGAATCCCGGTTTTTTGCAGCGATAATGACTTCCGCCGCTTCTTCGCCAACCTTCTTCAAAATCTTGTCAACGCCTTCACGGAACAAATATGTCGTATATGCGCCTTCAGGCATTTCAGCCTGCCGTTTAGCAATCACCGTTTCAAGTTCATTGATGATGTCAAAGCGGCCGCCATCAGTCTGTCTGATATGTTCGCCGGGCGAAAAACAGCTGTAGCTTCCTGTATGACAGGCCGGTCCCGCCGGTTCGACCAGCACGATGAGCGCATCCTGATCACAGTCAAGCCTGATGTCTATCACACGCTGAATGTTTCCTGACGTCGCTCCCTTATGCCAGAGCTCTCCTCGCGATCTGCTGAAAAACCATGTCTCCTTCGTTTCCAGCGTTTTTTCAAACGATTCTTTGTTCATATAAGCAAGTGTCAGCACTTCCTTGCTCGCTGCATCCTGGACAATCGCCGGGATCAAGCCGGCTTCATTAAATGTCAACTCGTCTGCCTTGATCATCTTACATTCACCCCGCGCTCTTTTAAATAAGCTTTTACTTCTTTTACAGATGTTTCTTTGTAATGAAAGATAGATGCGGCAAGAGCCGCGTCCGCCCGCCCTTCTGCAAATGTATCATACATGTGGCCCGCATGACCTGCGCCTCCGGATGCAATGACGGGGACTGAAACAGCTTCTGACACAAGCTTTGTGAGCCTGCAGTCAAATCCGTTCTTTTCTCCATCTGCATCCATGCTTGTCAGCAGGATTTCACCGGCTCCCCGCTGAACGGCTTCCTTCGCCCATGAGACGGCCTCAAGGTCCGTCTTTTTACGTCCGCCGTGTGTATAAACATAATACTGATCAGCTTCCGGATCGAATTTTGCATCAATCGCGACGACAATGCATTGAGAACCGAAAAAGTCAGCGCCTTCCGTTATCAGCTCCGGACGGAGAACGGCAGCCGTATTAACGGAAACTTTGTCGGCGCCGGCCCGCAGGATCGTTTTCATATCATCCAAACGATTGATGCCGCCGCCGACGGTAAATGGGATCGCCAGCTTGGCCGCCACTCTTTCAACGACGTCAACCATCGTTTTTCTCCCCTCGTGGGATGCCGAGATATCGAGAAAAACAAGCTCATCGGCGCCTTCACGATCATATACTTCAGCCAGCTCAACGGGATCGCCGGCATCTTTCAATTCAACAAACTGCACACCTTTGACAACGCGGCCGTCTTTTACGTCCAAACACGGGATAATTCGTTTTGTGATCACTTTGCCGCCACCCTTTCAAGCGCTTCAGCCACGGTAAATTGATTGGTATACAGCGCTTTTCCGACAATGGCGCCAGAGACGCCTTCCACAGTCCGGGAAGCGAGCGCCTCAAGATCGGCGAGAGAGCTGACACCGCCGGAGGCAATGACTTGTTTGCCGGTTGCCCTTGCAAGCTCCACTGTACTGCTGATATTCGGTCCTGACAGCATTCCGTCAGTCGCAATGTCGGTAAAGATAAAAACTTCCGCACCTTCATTCGCAAGCTCGCGGCCAAGCTCTTCCGCTCTAACGGAGGAGGTCTCAAGCCATCCTTCAGTCGAAACAAATCCGTCTCTTGCGTCAAGACCGATTGCGATATGCCGGCCGTAAGCTTTCAGCATGTTTTTGACAAACTCGGGATTTGATACGGCCGAGCTGCCTAAGATCACCCTTTCAACACCTTGCGACAAGTAGTCATATACGTCTTTTTCGGTTCTGATGCCGCCGCCGACTTGCACTTTAACGTTGAGTTCATCAGCAATGCTTATGACGTGTCTGTCGTTCACTTTTTTGCCTTCTCTTGCCCCGTCCAAATCGACAAGATGAATCCAGTCTGCCCCCGCCTCAGCAAACCGGGAAGCCATATTGAGAGGGGAATGACCGTAAATCGTTTCTTTTTCGTAATCTCCCTGGATAAGCCTGACGCATTTGCCGTTTCTCATGTCAATGGTAGGGTATACAGTAAACTCGCTCATTTTTTCACCTTCTGTTCTTGTGTAAGCTGCTTGAAACGCTTTAAGATCGACATGCCGACCGCACTGCTTTTTTCCGGATGAAACTGGGCGCCGTATACATTGCCAAAACCGACGACAGCAGGCACACGCACACCGTATTCGGCGCTGGCAAGCAAAGCTTCCTCTTCGATTCCGCAGACATAATACGAATGAACGAAATACGCATACCCTTCTTTCGTCTTTGGTAAAAGCGGAGAGTCGCGGTGGACCGTGAGAAGATTCCAGCCCATGTGAGGCACTTTTAAGCGATCTCCCGCTTGGTCACAGTCTTTCAGTTTAACGATTTTTCCTTTCAAAAGGCCGAGTCCTTTTGACGCCCCGCGTTCTTCGCTTTCTTCAAATAACAGCTGCATACCGAGGCATATGCCGAGAAGAGGTTTTCCTTCACTTACGGCATCTTGAATAAATGTTTTCAGGCCGGTCTGGCTTAAAGTCTCCATCGCATCCCGAAAAGCGCCGACTCCCGGAAGGATATAGCTGTCCGCTTTCTTAAGTTCATCCGGATGCTCGGATACGAAATAAGGGGCATCGATCCGTTCAAGCGCTTTAGAGACGCTGTACAGGTTTCCCATTCCGTAATCTATGACACCGATCATTTACAGCATTCCTTTCGTTGACGGAATTCCTTTTACCCGCGGATCGATCAATGTCGCTTCATCAAGCGCACGTCCCAGCGCTTTAAAAATCGCTTCGATCATGTGGTGAGTATTCGTACCGTAATGAACGATGACATGAAGATTCATTCGCGCTTCCAGCGCAAACTTCCACAAAAATTCATGGACAAGCTCTGTATCAAAGGTTCCGACTTTCCGGCTCGGGAATTCGGCTCTGAACTCGAGGTGCGGCCTGTTGCTCAGATCAATCGCAACCTGGGCGAGAGCTTCATCCATCGGCACTATGCTCGAACCGTAGCGTTTGATTCCTTGTTTATCTCCGAGCGCTTCCAAAAGCGCCTGTCCGAGACAAATTCCGATATCTTCCGTCGTATGGTGGTCGTCGATTTCAACATCGCCTTTCGCTTCAACTGAAAGGTCAAACTGCCCGTGTTTTGTAAATAAATCGAGCATATGCGTCATAAACGGGACATCCGTTTGAATATCCGCTTTCCCTTCTCCGTCAATATGAAAGGATAATTTAATATCAGTTTCATTGGTTTTTCTTGCCCGTTCGGCTTTTCTCATCAGTCTTCCTCCCGGTTTCTGGATTCAATTGCTCTTGCATGGGCTTCAAGTCCTTCCAATCTAGCAAAGGCCGCAATGCTCTCGGCATTCTCGCGGAATGCATCCCTGCTGTAGGAAATGATGCTGGAGCGCTTTTGGAAGTCGTTCACATTTAGCGGGCTTGAAAATCTGGCTGTGCCGTTAGTCGGCAGAACATGATTAGGGCCCGCAAAATAATCTCCCACCGGCTCTGAACTGTAGCGGCCCAGGAAAATGGCGCCCGCGTGTTTGATTTGTCCGAGCAGGGCGTCAGGCTGAGCTGTTAAAATTTCCAAATGTTCAGGAGCGAGCTCATTGATGACGGAAACAGCTTCATGCATCGTCTTTGTAACATAGATCAAACCGTGGTTGTCAATCGACTGCCGTGTAATCTCTTTTCTTGGAAGATGTTCGAGCTGTTCGTAAACCTCTTTTAAAACAGATTCGGCAAGCGGCTTTGAGTCGGTGACAAGAATGCTCGCTGCCATCGCATCATGCTCAGCCTGCGAAAGTAGATCAGCAGCGATTTCCCGGTAGTTTGCCGTACTATCAGCGAGAATGGCGATTTCACTTGGGCCCGCGATCATATCAATATCAACCTGGCCGAATACTTCCCGTTTAGCCAAGGCGACATAAATATTTCCAGGTCCTGTGATTTTATCGACAGGGGAAATGGTTTCTGTTCCGTAAGCCAATGCGGCAATCGCCTGAGCGCCGCCCATTTTGTAAATCTCTGTGACGCCAAGCTCAGCCGCAGCCGCCAGTACTCCCGCCGACAATTTGCCGTCTTTTCCCGGAGGTGAGGCAAGGGCGATGCGATCGACACCGGCAACAAGCGCCGGAATAACATTCATCAGAACGGATGATGGGTAAGCAGCCGTTCCGCCGGGCACGTACACTCCCGCTGAATCCAGGGGCGTAATTTTCTGGCCGAGCATCGTTCCGTCCTTGCGGTGGTAAAACCATGATGATGCGAGCTGCCGCTCATGATATTCTTTAATGTTAAAAATCGCCGCCCGAATAATCTCGAGATCACGTTCATTGAGCGTGATGTATGCTTCCTTGATTTCCTCTTCAGAAACGCGAAAGTCGGCCACATCCGCTCCGTCAAATTGTCTTGTGAATGCGGAAACTGCTGAATTCCCGTACTTTTTCACTTCATCGATAATGCCGCGGACCGCTTTTCTTTGCTCTTCCGTTCCGGCGTCAATGGTGCGCTTTAGGGAAACCGACGTATTTCCGCTGATGGTTTTGATCTTCATTTTACTTTTTCCCCTTCCACAATAAGAGAAAGTTTTGAAGCCATTTCATCGATGACTGCGTCTTTCATTCGGTAGCTGACAGGATTTACGATGAAACGTGACGTGATGTCGCAAATTTTTTCGGTTTCAACCAGCCCGTTTTCCCTTAAAGTCTGTCCTGTTGATACGATATCAACGATTCGGCCGGCAAGTCCGATTAAGGGAGCGAGTTCAATCGAACCGTTGAGCTTGATGATTTCCACTTGTTCTCCCTGCTCCCTGAAGTAGCTTGACGCGACATTTGGATACTTGGTCGCAACCCGGGGCGCAACGTTGTCGGCCGCCGTCTCTGGCAGGCCGGCTACGGCAAGACGGCATTTGCTGATGTTTAAATCAAGAACCTCGTAGACATCGCGTTCTTCTTCCAGCAGCACATCTTTGCCGGCGATTCCGACATCGGCCACCCCGTGCTCGACATATGTTGTGACATCCATCGGCTTGGCGAGGATAAAGCGAAGGTTCTCTTCAGGCACCTGAATGATCAGTTTTCTCGAATCATCGAATTCTTCAGGGAGCTGATAGCCTGCTTTTCGAAGCATATCGGCAGCTTCTTCAAATATCCGCCCTTTCGGCATCGCAATAGTCAATTCCTTACCCATGCTTCTCTTCCTTTCTGGCCCCGATAAAATAGGTCACGTTTTGAAAAGACTTTGTCATTTGGTCAATATCTCCGATTCCCGCTAAGTCCTGTATAACGACTTTTTTGCCCTTTCTTCGCTCTTCTTCGGCAAATTTGATCGCCTCTTTTCTTTGTTCCGTGCTGAAGATGACGACATCGATTTTTTCTTGCTCTTCCGCCGGCTTCAATGCTTCTAGCAGCCTGTCAGTCCTGATGCCGAAACCGGTTGCCGGAGCGGGTGAGTCGAAGCGGCCGAGAAGCTGGTCGTATCTGCCACCGTTTCCGATCGGAAAGCCGACGTTTTCAGCATAGATTTCAAACAAAACACCCGTATAGTAGCTCATATGGCTGACCATGCCTAAATCAAGCTTAATGTCGTCCGTGCAACCATAGTCGCCGAGTGTCTCCCAAAGCGTCTTCAGTTCTGAAACCGCGCGTTTTCCTTTTTCAGAATCGATGATCGATGCCGCCTTGCCGCACGTTTCAATACCGCCTCTCAGCTCCAAAAGCTCGAGCAGCCTGCTTTTATCAATTGAGGATAAATTGAGGGATTTTACATGCTCCCGGTAGCCGACATAGTTCTTTTCGTATAAATAGCGCCGCAGGACATGAGCCCTTTCTTCATTTCCTAAAACCTCCACAAACAAAGCATCTGAAATTCCGACATGGCCGATCGAGATTTTAAATGAAGTCAGGCCGGCATTTTTAAGCGAAAAAATGACGAGTGCAATCACTTCTGCGTCAGCGCTTGTAGATCCATCGCCGATCAGTTCGACGCCGACTTGCTCAAATTCGGCGGCACGTCCGCCTTCACGTTCCTGTGCCCTGAACACATTTGCAGCATAGCCCACTCTAAGCGGGTGATCATCTTTATGAAGCTTTGAGGCCGCCACCCTTGCGATCGGGGCCGTCATATCAGGTCTTAACACGAGCGTCTGCCCCTCCTGATCAAGGAGTTTAAATAACTGCTGATCCAATATGGCCGACTGCACACCGACCGTATCATAAAATTCAAGGGCCGGTGTCTCCATGAACTGATACCCCCACAAAGCCATCACCTCTGTTAATGAAGAGCGCACCTTTTTCTTTGTTTCGTAAAGCACAGGCAGCGTATCCCGCATGCCATGCGGTTTTTCAAACATAAACATCTACACTTGCACCCCCATAACTGTTTGAAGGAAAATTCCGAATCCTTTAGTTCGCTAATATGATAATATGCTAACAGATAAAAGAATCAAAATCAACAGCCGCTCTTAAAATAGACTACGGACCGTATGGGAAATGATAACTTTTATGTAATGAACATCTTGATGTTATAATATAAACAATTGCAAATCTTTGCCTTAACCAAACCAGCAAAGGGAAGACAGGAGACTCAGAATGAAATTTTTCAAAACTCTTTTTTTAATTTTTTTCGTAGCAGCTCTTATAACCACCGTTCTTATACTGTTTTCTAAAGATGCGTTAAGCCCGTTAGCCGAAATGCTTCACAGCAGCCATAAGAATGCAGCTGACAATAAAGAAGTACATCAGCCGCTTGACGTCCCGCTGATCAACCAAATGGACTCGCCGAAGCTTTATAACGGCTGCGAAGTCGCCAGCCTGGCGATGATCTTAAACTACAGCGGATATCATGTCACAAAAAATGAGCTTGCTAATGAGGTGAAAAGAGTGCCTCTGCACTATGAAAGCGGCTTAAAGGGAAATCCTAACGACGGCTTTGTGGGAGATATGGAAAACGGACCCGGACTGAGTGTCTACCATGGCCCGATTTACGATTTGGCCTATTCATACGCAGGTACTAAAGCTGTCGATTTGACGGGAAGTGAGCCGGAGAAAATATATGAACAGCTGAATCAGGGAAGACCGGTTTGGGTTATCACCACTGTTCATTTCAGTCCAGTCAACGATATGGAAACATGGAATACGCCGTCAGGTAAAATCGATGTGACGTACAGCGTTCACAGTGTTGCCGTGACAGGCTATGATGAGGATTACGTTTATTTGAATGATCCGTACGGATATAAAAACAGAAAAACAGACAGAGAAAATTTTGAGAAATCATGGACACAAATGGGCAGTCAGGCGATCGTGATCGCCGCTTAAAAAGGCAGATTAACCCCTGCCTTTTTTAGTTCTTTCAACCCCTATTAAAATAAGCCTCTTTACCCTTTCATCACATCCAAAATACAGAAAACAACCTCATTGCACGTGTTCAATTTACTGTTTTTTCATAATATTCAAATTATTCGTTTACTTTTCAGCAAGCCCGCATATATGATAGTACCGAAATAGGTGTCTCATCTTATTGCAAAAAGTCTAGAAATTGCTTTCATCTAAGGGAGACAAATCTGTTTTGAACAATATTTCATGAGGAGGATGAAAATGATGAAGAGATTAGCAGGTACGGTTATTTTGTCAGGTTTGCTCGTCTGCGGGTTTGGACAGGCTCTGCCCGAAAAAGCCTCGGCCGCCGAGGTCGTTCACAAAACGATCGTGGTCGAAAAAGGACAAACGTATGACGGGAAAGGCAAGCGGTTGATTGCAGGTCCGGAGCTGGGGGACGGAAGCCAGCGCGAAGATCAAAAACCGATTTTCAAAGTGGAGAATGGTGCAACGCTCAAAAATGTCGTGCTTGGCGCTCCTGCTGCTGACGGTGTTCACACTTATGGTAACGTTTCTATAAGCAATGTTGTTTGGGAAGATGTCGGCGAAGATGCCCTGACTGTCAAAAGCGAAGGAAATGTCACGATTAACGGAGGATCAGCCCGGCTTGCCGCGGACAAAATCTTTCAGATTAATAAAGCGAGTACATTTACCGTGAAAAATTTCACTGCGGATCAAGGAGGCAAATTCATTCGCCAGCTCGGAGGCTCGACATTTAAGGCAGTGGTCAATATTGATAACTGCACGATTACAAACATGAAAGAGGCCATCTTCAGAACCGACAGCAGTACAAGTTCCGTTACGATGACAAATACAAGGTACTCAAAAGTCGGAAAGAAGTGGATCGGTGTGAAGCATATTACGGAAAGGAACAATCATGAATTTTAACTTTGATTGCAAATAAAGGCCCCCGTTCTTTATTCAGCGGGGGTCTCCAACCTTTTTTCCATTTCTTCTTTTGTATAGATCAGCCGCATCGGATTTCCGCCGACAAAAGCGCCCGGAGGCACATCTTTATGAACGAGCGTACCGGCGGAAATGACGGCGCCGTCTCCGATTTCGACGCCTGGAAGGATCGTCGTATTGGCTCCGATCATGACTTCATCGCCGATGACAACCTCGCCGAGCCGATATTCTTTTATTAAATACTCGTGCGCCAAAATGGTCGTATTGTAGCCGATCACGGTGTTACGCCCGACGGAGATCTTTTCAGGAAACATGATATCCGGCATGACCATTAAAGCAAATGAGCATTTCTCTCCGATTTTCATCCGCAAAAACGTCCGGTACATCCAATTTTTCATCCCAAGAAACGGCGTATAGCGCGCTGCCTGAATGACGATAAAGTTTTTGACCACTTTAAAAAATGGAACCGTCTGATAGATGTGCCATAAGGAATTGGAGCCGGACACCGGATAGCGCTTCGTTTTTCTCAAGCTTTCTCCACCTCAAGAATGCGAAGGAGATCGCTCATTTGCTGGAGCATAAAATCAGGCTCGTGTTTAGCCAGGCTTTCTTCTCCTTTAATCGTCCACGCAACGCCTGCTGTTTTCGTTCCGGCGTTCTTCCCTGCTAATATATCGTGGTAATTATCACCGATCATGATGGCTTCTTCCGGACGGCTGCCAAGCTGGGAAAGGGCGAGCAAAACAGGCTCGGGATCTGGCTTCGGCCGCTTGACGTCATCCAGCGTCACAACCGTCTCGAAAAAGGCATCAAGCCCCGTCAGTTTAAGCCCCATGATAACGGTGTCCCGCAGCTTTGTCGTGACAATCCCGAGCTTATACCCTTCTTCCGCGAGGCGTTCCAGCGTCTCGTAAACCGTCTCATACTCTGTTACCAGTTCATCATGCATCTGATGATTAAATGTCCGGTACATGGTGATCATTTCTTCAGCCTTATCCTTTTGAATGCTTGAGAACGTTTCATAAAGGGAAGGTCCGATGAAAGCAAGGACATCCTCCCGTTTATAGCGTCCCGGTGCATAATGGTCGAGCGTGTGCAAAAATGAGGCGATGATCAGCTCATTTGTATTGATGAGCGTTCCATCCAAATCAAATAAAACCGTATTAACTTTCATACAAAGCTTCCTTTCTGCGAACGGAATAACCCGGCTTTCTCCAGATGCGCGAAATCGCGATCGTCAGCAGAATCGCGGTTACAAGCCTGATCAACAAAAGAGGCCAGACCGGAATGCCGAGCGGGATAAATACCAATGTGTCTTCCACAACCGCGTGACAGGCAACGAGAAAAATAAACGCGATCGTTACATCTCTTTTACTGACGCCGTCTTCTTCGACCGCTTTGATCATAACGCCGGCCCCATATGCAAGGCCGATCGTCAGCCCGGCAACCATCGTCATTGAGGTGTTCTCTTTCATGCCGAGCATTCTCGTCAGCGGTGCAAACCACTTTGAAAAAGTATGCAGCCAGCCAAGGTCTCTCATATATTGAATGATGATCATCAGCGGTATCACGATGGCTGCAAGCTGAAGGACACCAAGACCCGCCTTGGTGACGGCTTCAAGCGCAATTTCAAGCCAGCCGGAAGGAGCGGCGCTTTTCGCAGAGATCAAGCCGTATTTAGCCGCATCCTGACCGCCGTGCCAGACAAGGTTAATGATAAAGGCCGAAAAAACGGCGAGGCCGATGCGCACAAGCAAAATAAGCCATATTTTAATTCCGACCCTTGATGCAACGGTCGATTCGATAATCAAATTGTGGCAAAACGACAGCATCACCGCTAAAATAAACACTTCTTTAACTGTCAAATCAAGCGTTAAAATCCCCGCAATTCCGGCATACAAGTTCAGCATGTTACCGAGCACAAGCGGTATCGCCGCTTCCCCTGACAACCCGAAAATTCCCATCGCCGGCGTGATCAGCTTGATCAACCAGTCCATCACCGGTGTATGCTGAAGCAGGCTGACAATCAGCGTGACAGGAAAAATCACTTTTCCGAGTGTCCACGTCGTTTTCAGTCCCGCCACAGCGCCGGCTTTTAAAGTTCCCTTCATTGCTGTCTCCCCTTTGTAAAATCGCTACATCTCCTGATACCGTTTAATCTCTCGCCCTTTGAAACGTCTGTAGGCTATCAGCGCAGCCGCACTGAGGATCAGGACGATTGAAATCACCTGGGCGATGCGAAGGTTCGCCGTCAGCATCAGACTGTCCGTTCTCAGGCCTTCGATATAGTAGCGTCCCATCGAATACCAAATGACATAGATTAAGAACAGCTCGCCTCGCTTTAAATTCGCTTTTCTTAAAAGAAGCAGAACGACGACTCCCGTGAAGCTCCACAGCGATTCATACAAAAAGGTAGGCTGGTAGTACTGCCCGTCGATGTACATTTGATTGATGATAAAATCAGGCAGGTGGAGGTTTTCTAAAAACGCTCTTGACACCGCCTCACCGTGCGCTTCCTGGTTCATAAAGTTTCCCCAGCGGCCGATCGCCTGACCGAGCAGGATGCTTGGAGCAGCAATATCAGCCAGCTTCCAAAACGAAAGCCCTTTGACCTTCGCATAAATGATTCCCGTCAGTACGGCGCCGATCAGTCCGCCGTGGATCGCAAGGCCGCCGTTCCATATTTGAATAATCTGGTCCGGGTGTTCACTGTAATAGCCCCATTGAAAAATGACATAGTATGCCCTTGCACATAAAATTGCAATCGGGATCGCAAAAAGCACCAAATCGACAAAGGTGTCCTTATGCAGCCCCCTCCGCTCGCCTTCCCTGACCGCCAGCCACAAGCCCAGCAAAGCGCCAAGGCCGATGATAATGCCGTACCAATGGACAGCAATCGGCCCCAGGTGAAAAGCAATCGGATTTAAAGGTTCAATCGTTTCATTCATATTGTCAGCTCCTATTCTTCAAGCTCACCATCTTCAATCACATCCGCAAGCTTATGGGTAAATTGCTCAGCGGCATTCAGACCCATTCTCTTTAGTCTGAAGTTCATTGCGGCCACTTCGATGATGACGGCAAGATTTCTTCCCGGACGAACCGGAATTGTCAGCTTCGGAACGTCTGTATCAATAATTTTCATTGTATCTTCTTCAAGCCCTAAGCGGTCATACTGCTTTCCTTGCTCCCAAAGCTCCAGACTCATGACAAGAGTAATCCGCTTAAAGCTTCTGACCGCCCCCGCGCCAAATAACGTCATGACATTGATAATGCCAAGGCCTCTGATTTCCAGGAGATGCTCAATTAATTCAGGCGCGCTTCCGATCAATGTATCCTGGTCTTCCTGTCTGATCTCAACGCAGTCATCCGCCACAAGGCGATGGCCTCTTTTGACAAGCTCCAAAGCCGTTTCGCTTTTTCCAACGCCGCTCTTTCCGATAATGAGCACCCCGACGCCGTAAACATCGACGAGGACGCCGTGAATCGCAGTTGTCGGAGCGAGCTGGCTTTCAAGAAAATTCGTCAGACGGCTTGTCAGGCGCGTCGTCTTTAACGGGGATCGAAGCACAGGCACGCCGTTTTCTTCGGAAGCCTCGATGAGTTCAGGCGGAATCGGCAAATCACGGGAAAGGATGATCGCCGGTGTAATTTCCGTGCATAACGACAGCATCCGCTGCTTTTTTTCTTCCTCTGGAAGCTTTTCAAAAAAGGTAATCTCGGTCTTCCCAAGCAGCTGAACCCTCTCTTTTGGATAGTATGTAAAATAACCAGCCATTTCAAGGCCCGGTCTTGATAAATCGCTCATCGTAATCGGGCGGTTGATCCCTTCTTCTCCGCTGATGAGCTCAAGCTTAAATTTATCCATCACATCTTTTGTTCGAACTTTCGGCACGATTGATGCACCCTCCTCTTCTCAGATGAAGAACTAGACATTCAGCTTTATTCTATCACTTTCAAAATGAACCTAAAACATTTTTTGAAAATGGCCCCCCTTGACACTTCGGTGAAGTCTTCTTTTCCCGGGCTTTCTTTCAAAGCGAAAAATCAGTAGTATGTAAAGAGGAACGCGAAAAGGAAGTGAAGAACCGTTGAAATACAATATCCATGATACCACCGTGCTGAACGAAGACATTTTGACCCCGGAAGAAAAAGAGACATGGGTTCTTTATATGAAAGTACTGACCGCTGCCGGCCTGGGGGATGTCTCCGAATGGATGAAGCTCGATCTCAGCATGCCGCAAATGAAGGTTTTAATGCTTCTGAACAACCACGGCACACTGAAAGTCTCTGAAATCGCTGAAAAAATGGGCGCTTCCCTTTCAAATATGACCGGACTGCTGAGCCGCCTTGAACAAGCGAACTTCATCAAAAGAACACATTCCGAGCAAGACCGGAGAACGATTGTTGTTGAACTAACCGAAGATGCAAAGGGGATTTTTCGAAGCCTTTACAAAAAGGGCCACGAAAAGCTCAAAAAGGCGCTCCAGAAACTGAACGAACAGGAAAAAACCAAAGTGAATGAAGGCCTTACCATTCTTGAAAAAGCGTTAAAAGCTGACGATGAATAGACAAGCTGCCCGGAAAACGGCGCAGCTTTTTTTGTTGAAAAATTTCTTTTGACAAAACGTGTTTTTTTAAGGATGATTAAAATAGTTCACTCAAAGTGAATTATTCATTTTAAATTAATAAAAAAGGAGGATATATGGTGTGAACCAAAAGTGGGCCGTATTATTATTTACGATCGGCGTGTTTATGGCTGCTTTAGACAATGGCATCATTTCAGCCGCACTGACGACAATCAACGATTCTTTTCAAGTATCCCCCTCATGGGGAGCTTGGGGCATCACACTTTATACGCTCGGTTTGGCAGTCAGCGTCCCGATCGTCGGAAAGCTGTCTGACCGGTATGGACGTAAAAAGCTGTTTATCATCGAAGTCTTGCTGTTTGGCGCCGGTTCGCTGCTGGTTGCATTGAGCCAAAACTTCCCGATGTTTTTATTGGCAAGGCTGATTCAGTCGCTTGGCGGCGGCGGAATCTTTATTATCGGAAGCTCGCATATTCTCACTGCGCTGCCTAAAGAAAAACAGGGAACCGCACTGGGGCTTTTAGGTGCGATGAACGGCATCGCGGCAGTGCTCGGTCCGAATATCGGCAGCTTTATTTTGGATATGACCGGAAGCTGGCACTGGCTGTTTTTGATCAACCTTCCGATTGCCGCAGTGCTGATCATTCTCAGCGTTCCATTGATGAAAGAAACAAAAGGCGGAACACAGAAGCCGCTCGATCTGGCCGGAACTGTGCTGTTGTCTCTTGGGATTTTAGCTGTGATGTACGGAATAACGAATATAAACGGACAGCACATGTCTGCCGTCCTGTCCGACCCAAAGGTTTACTGTTTTCTTCTGATCGGCTGCGCGCTGTTTGCAGGACTCATCTTTTATGAAAAACGCATAGAACTGAAAGGCGGCGACCCGATACTTGCCTACAGCTTATTAAAAAACAAGGTGTTTCAATGGACGCTTTTTATCGGATTTTTATCCGGCGGACTCTTGGCAGCCGTTATTTTCATTCCTGCATATGCGGAACAATATTTGCATGTCGCTCCTGAAAAAGCGGGGTATTGGATGACGCCTCTGGCGCTGGCTTCGGGAATAGGAGCAGGGCTCGGCGGAATGCTCGCCGATCGGAAAGGACCGGTAAAAGCGGCATGGCTCTCGGGAATCATTTCGTTCGCCGGGTTTTTACTCTTATCCGTCTGGGTGACAGAGAAGTGGGAATTTGTTTTGGCAAGCATTATCGCAGGGGTCGGTTTTGGTTTTCTGTTAGGCGCGCCGTTAAATATGCTTGTATCAGAGGCAGCAAAACAGGATTACGGGACAGCGCTCGGCACATTATCACTCGTCAGGCAGATGGGAATGACCTTGGCGCCCGCTTTGTATGCAGGATATATAACGGCCGGCTACGAAAATATCGGCACACATATCAAACAAAAACTGAATGATGCAGGAATGCCGATAAAAGAATTTACAGGCGGTGAGTCGGACGTAGCGCGTCTGAACGAATCACTCAGCCAGATTCCCGATCCAAAAGTCAAGGACATTATAAGCGAAGCGATCCATGAAAGTGTGGGAACGGGGTTTTTTAACCTCTACTTCACAGCCGCCGTCCTTTCCCTTGCCGTCATCGCTTCTGTCAGCATTTTATCGCTTTACAGAAAAAAACAAACCGACACGGCAACCCGTCTGAAAAAAGATGTGACAAACTAAAAAGCATTTGCTCCCCTTAGGAAAACAAATGCTTTTTACGTTCACAAATGAATACCGCAGCCAGCCAAAAGCCGATTACAGCAATTGGGGGATTTTTCATACCTGACGGCTCAAGTTTCGCTTGCTTTAACTTCATGCCGGCCGGCGGGGGGCTCCCCGACAATTGCCACAGAGCTGAGCCCACCCCGGCGGTTTGATCTATCAAAAAGGATTTCATGCCGTCATCTTTTGTCGTCAATTTCCACATCTGAGATCTGCTTTTGCCGCCGTAATGGTCAGAAGCTGCGGCGTACCAGAAATAGGTTGTGTTCGGCTGTAAATCCTTCCATGTCACTGAAGCCGTCTTTCCGCTTTTCACCGTTTTTGCTTTCCCAATTTCCTTGTTCGAAAAGACATTCAGCTCAAAATAATCGGTTTTAACCTTTTTCTTCCATGGTTTCAGATCCGTTTTGATGTTGAACTCGTCTTTCGGGCCGAATTGGTGCGGATCATAAAAATTATAGTCGTCAAGATATGGCGAATACGTTTTGACATGGATCGTGTCATGCTTCGGATCTACATGAAGAATTCTTAAATAACCTTGGCCTCCTTCAGGACCGCCCTGATAGTCGGCAAGCATTTGATACACCTTGCGATCCGTCTTGCCGTCCCCGTTATCATCAAGCCTGTCGACTTTTAAGTTGGAGCTGTGATAGTGGCCGCTCAACACGGCGATCACATTCGGATTCCGCTTGATGATCTGTTCAAATATTTTCTCCCCGATTGGACTTCTGCTTCCGCTGACAAGCAAAAACTCGTGAAATGACAAAATCGCTTTTCGATCGGGATGGCGTTTCAGAACATCATCTATCCACTGCAGTTCTTTTTTTCCGATACCCCACCCCATCGATACCATGATATAGTCGTTTCCCCCGCTGGAGATGAGATCGTAATGCCCTTTGTTATTCTGATAAGACCCGCCGTAATGCGGTTTTTGTTTAAAACGTCTTTCCCCGAAATACCTGCCGAATTTCAAATAAGACCGGTCTTTATGGCTGACATCGTGATTGCCCGCCAGCACGCCGTATGGAACTTGATGGTCGTCGAGAACTTTCATGAACTGGTCGGCGCGCTTCCATTGCAGCGGCTGATCCGCTTCATCCACAAGATCCCCCGTATGAAAGACGTACTGAATGTTCAGCTTATCCTTTTGTTCGGCGATCCACTTGACCTGACGTTCAAAAATGTGCGGATAGCTTTCCGAATAATATTGCGTATCAGACATCCACACAAATGTATAGTCATTTTGCGAAAGCTGAATTTGATCCTGAATGATGATGCTCGCCTTGGATTGACGGATATAATCGGCAGCTTTTATGCTTCCTTTGAGGGTGAAAGGTTTTTCATCCTTTGCAACATGGAATGTCAGCGTCTCCCACCTCTTGCTCGTCCAATTCCAAGCGAACATGGAGACTTTTCTGCCGGGAAGCGAACTGCCTCGCCACCGCACTTCCACCTTGTCGTTCGGCCCCGTATTTTCATCCACTTTGACATCAAAGCGATGGTACGGAAACTTTGTTGTTGATGACGTTTCAAAACCTTTTCCGTCAGGTGCGGACATGCCGCTGCGCTCTTCTTTTGTAAGCGCCTTTTCCCCTTTGACCGCAAAGCTTTGCGGAGGTTCCGTCCCGCTTTCGTTCGCTGACACGTCAACGTGCTCTTCGTCTTTTACAGTGTACTGAAACCCTTGATGGAATGACACTTTCATCTTATCTTTGGTCGGGTCCTTGACGCGGACGGCCAGCTTAGCTTGTGTGCTGCCGGGGGCATTTTTGACCTGGGAGGGCTTCTCCGGCTTTTCCTCTTTAATATAAAATGCCTTTTTCACGATTGACAGGTTGCCGGCGCTGTCCTCCGCTTTTATTTTCAGTTCGTGCTTTCCCGCATCCAGGCCGGCAGAAGATATAAAATAGGGAAGCGCTATTTTTTTGCCGTCAAGAACGGCTTTTATGCTTTTCACACCGCTCCATTTATCGTGTGCGACCGCATTGATCTCAAACGATCCTTTATACGTCCTGCCGTCTTTTAATGACGTTTTGATCTCAGGGCCTGTATTATCAACCGTCACCCTGCGGATGAGCCTTTCTTCGCCATTCTCCGCTTCAACGATGTGCGGCCCTTCATCCCAGGCCTGTGTATGCCATTGACTGGCAAGCGCTGTAAACTTGGCTTCCGGAATCGAAAAACGGAATTCATACCATTCGCGCGCCCCTGGACCGTCGCCGGCCGGAAGCTCAGCTTTCGGATCGTCGTACTGCTCATCGCGAATGATGGTCCCATCCGCTAAGATAAGACGGGGATTCTTGAGGACAAAATCATCCCTGTTTTCTTCTGCAGATTGTTCAAATGGGGTTGACTTCGTGCCTGAACGAACTTTAATCGCAAACGGCTTTCCTTTTTTAAATTCCTCCGGAGAAACCGGAACCGTAATGGTCGTATACCGGCGGCGCGAATCGTCAAAAACTTTTTGAACCCTTCTGCCGATCGTTACAGCATTTTTAAAATACAGATTTGTTTGATTGACATCGAAGGCAAAGTAGGCTTTTTTTTCAAGCGCTGATTCACCTTTTTTTTGTTCAATTCCGTCAATCCGAATTGTCGTTTCAAAAGGCGGCTTTTCTGCTGTGGCTTTCAACAGCATTTTTCCGGAAACGGTTCCGCCTTCGCTTACATTCAGCCTGAGCCCCTTTAAAATCCGCTGTTCAAGCGGTATCGTTTTCTTTTCAGTCGCCGTAACATTTGATCCATCGCCGGCTCGCATATAGTATTCCACTTTTTCTTTGCCAATGAGCTCGGCAAAATAGATATTGTGGCGGTACAAACCGTCATTGCGGCTTTTTTCAACACGGACTTCAGTAAACGGCTCATCATCATTCATACGGTAGAAAAACTGCGCCTGTTTCACTTGCCGATTGTCTTTCATGTCAGCTAAGAGCTGAATCGTTTCACCCGGTTTGACCGCTTGATGATCCGTCAAATCATGGATCGCCGGCTTTTCTCTGTCAGGCATGACCGTCACCGTCTGTGAAGGAACCTGCGCCTTCAGGAGCGAACCAGGAGACGGTGTTTCTTCCCCGGCCGATATCATTTTCATATGCTTCGTTCCATCCAGCGGATATCGATAAAGAAGCGCTTTATTTTTAGTGACATCAGTTTTATCCGGCTTGCTTTGATAACGGGCAGATGCGACCTCTTCCCCGCTGTTTGTGCAGATAATCACCTCTCTCGGCGCCGTATTCGCCAGGCCGCTCCCTTTGAGAACAGAAAGCGTTTTGCCTTCACGAAGGTGAACACCGTAATGCTGATTGAAGTCATCTTCCGTCAAATGTCCGTTTGAGCGATTTTTCACCCAAAACACGTGTGTTTGACCGGAAGGAATCGCCACATCATCGCGTTCAAAAGGCCAGACGTTGTCTGATTCCTTGCCCTTTTCAGGATGCCTGTATTTCATTTTGTAATTGTTCAGATGAACAGCTTTATTGGTATTGTTATAAACTTCAATAAATTCATAGCCGTCCTTTGCACCGGTGTTTGACGTGTCGACAGCCATTTCCGTGATCAACAGCTCCGGAAGCTTTTGTGTATCCGTACGTACGCCTTTCAGAACGACAGTATACACATCCGTCTTCACAGAGGAACGACCGGCCTGAGCCTCAATGTAATACTGGACTTTGTCGGATGCTATGGATTCGCTTTCCAACTTGGCAATATAGCCATTCTGTTTGCCCGGCTCTACTTCCATCGGAATCCCCCGATACGGCAATTCGGCATGCTGCTTGTAATACAGAATGACCGTGTCGGCGGCCGCCTCCGCGGAAAAATACAAGTCGTCTCCTTTTTTTACTTGTTCAACAGAAGTATGCCTGATGGCCGGTGAACTAAGCTGAATGTGCTCTTTTTCCGCCGCGGACGATATCGGAATCTGTAAGGCAAAAAGTAAAACTGCGGCCAGAAACAAAAGGGTTTGGCGATTTCTGTACTTTTTCATCGTCTACCTCCCTTTCGTATTTTGCCTTTACAGATCATTTTTATGAAAGAGACATCCGTACAAAAAAAAGAAGCCTGATGATTCATCAGACTTCAACTTATTTTTTGGACATCGGTTCGATAATTGCTTTTTGAATGAGCAAGTGGAAAACCGACAGGACGATCGACGCAAAAATGGCTGTCCCAAAGCCGTCCAGGTCAAAACTGTCCCCCATAATGGATGCGGTCATATAAAGAGTAATCGCATTGATGATAAACAAAAATAATCCTAACGTAATCACCGTGACAGGCAGCGTCAAAATCACCAGCACCGGCTTCACAAACATATTTAAGATCGATAAAATCAAGCTTGCCGTGATGGCTGCCCCGATGCTTCTGACGTGAACCGAATCAAAGTAACCGGCAATAACGATTAATAATAAGGCATTGACAAGAACGTTTATGATCCATTTCATCATCTGTCGACGTCCCCTTCATTCGGCACTAGGAATACCCAGACAATATAAATCAGCAGAACGGGAACTCCGGTCGAAAATATAAATAATAGAACCGTAATGATTCTCAGCAATGACGCATCCATATTTAAATACTCAGCAAGACCCCCGACGACCCCGGCAATCTTTCTGTCTGTTTCGGATCGAAATAGCCTTTTCATTGTATCACTCCTGTGTATGGTTTAAATGGATCGATCCTGTCTTCGATTCCAAAAAAACAGTCATGCTATGATCATGATTTTGATTTGCTTTTAGATACATTTCTTTCTGGATTGTCTCGTTTTTTTCTTTTAAAATTTCCGCATCTGACAGATCATGAGACAGAGAACCGAGATTGCTTTTCAGCTCCGCTGTCACAGCGCAGTCCCGGGGAACATTCAGCTCTACGCTTCCAGTCGTTGTTTTCACGTATGCCGTCCGGCAGTGCGGATTTTTGACTGTTGCAGCAATATTACCGTTAAAGCTCTGCAGGTCAAGTGCATCGCATGAACCTTTAAGATCGATCAATCCATTGATGGTTTCCGCTTCAATCTCTCCGCAAGTATGGTCGGCGAGTTTGATTTGCCCATTTGCAGTTTCCAATGAAGCTTTTCCTGCCGTGAGAGCAGAGAACGACAGCACGCCGTTCGTCGTTTTGGCGGACAGCTCTTTTACGTTTAAATGTTCCCCTCTGACCGGGCCGTTAAACAGCTTAAAGCGGATTTTGCCGTACTCTTTGTCCGGTATATAGACGGTAAGGTTGGTCTTCATTGTTTTTTTCTCCGTGCGGATCGTGAACTTATCGCCTTCCACACCGCAGTCGATATGCTGGAGAAAAGCCTGCCTTGCTTCATCCTGATTTTCGGCGCGGTACACTTTTGCCTGACATTCGACTCTGATGTCGGAATCGTTCCATGGTACAAGGTTGACGCTGCCGTTGGCAAGCTGAATATCCAGAGTCGAAAAATCGGAGTCTTTGAACTGGAATATATGCTGAACCTCGAACGAGTGCCCGAAATTCAAATCCAGGTCTGCTTCTTTCACTTTTTTTACAGCGGTATCAATCCATTCGAACAGTTTGGAACCGATTGAAGGCTTCGGTTCTTTTTTCTTTTCGCTGTAGAAGTCTTCCGCATCAATGACATTTTCAGACAGAGCTGTCACTTTGCTTTCCGTTTCCCTATAGTCTTCTTCAAGTTTTTCGATCAGGATCAGCGCCTCTTTCGCAGACAGTTTTCCTTCCTCGACCAATTTTAAAATTCGCTCTTTCTCATGCTTCATGAAAAGCTCCCCCGTTCTCCTTCTTTTAGGCCTGAGTCAGCATTTTAATCCCTTGAACAACGTTCCAGACCACAATAATCAAGCTGATGATCCCGAAAAAAACAAAACCTCCGACCATGAAAATGACCGCCAAATAACCGCCGTCATTAAAGATAAGCGAACCGCTGATCGCGCCTGCTGCCAATATGACTACGCTTATAAACGGAATAATATGCGAAATAAGCGAACGCATCGCATGCTTTTTCGTTTCTTGATCATCTGTTATAAAATACGCAGCGATTGGCAAAATAAGCGGGGCAAAAAAAACGCTAAAATAACAAATTGCAGAAATCAGTGCGTTGTTTCTCGTCATGCAAAACACTCCTTATCGAGGTAAAGCGTTCTTGTGAGTCTAATGTACAGTGACCTTATACTCAGTTTACGTGTATCTTGGCCTTTAGGTTTCATTTTCATTCGATCGGCGTGCGTCAAACTTCGCGAATTGATTTTTTTAGATTTTATGAATAGATTCTTTTTTTATAACCCTTTAAAATATGTGGCAAAGCCAAAGAAAAGGAGCGAGCGTTATGAAACAGAAATCGGAAGTACACGCCTCATCCGCCTCCCAGCTTCTTAGTCTGATTCAGGAACAAAAAAGGATGAATCAGGAGATCGTGAACCGATTGGAAGCGATCAACTCCGCTCCTCCGCTTTCCAGCGAAATCCGCTATTTAAAGGTTCTGCTGAACAGCAGCAGCACCCACATTTTAAACAGTATGATTGAAGCGGCCAAACACATCAGCCGAACTGAGCGTTAAACGTTCTCACGAAGTTCGTTTGATATTTCAACCAGATTTCCGTCGGGATCTCTGATATACACCGAAACGATCGGTCCTTCAGCGCCCGTCCGCTCTGCGGGGCCTTCTTCAATCTGAATGGACAGCCCTTCCAGATGACGGATCACATCATCAATGCCTGTATTTGTGATGAAACACAGGTCCAGGGAGCCGGGCACCGGGTGCTGTGCCTTCGGCTCAAATTCTTTTCCGGCCTCGTGGAGATTTATTTTTTGCCTGCCGAATGTCAGCGCTTTTCTTCCTTCTCTAAAAGTGACCGCATCCATCCCCAACACACGGCTGTAAAATTCGCATGTCGCCTTCAATGTCTTTGACCGTCAGGACCAGATGATCAATCCGATCGATCTTCATCACCCCATCCCCCTTTATGGTTTGTTTTTTACGTTATAACAGCTATTGAATAAAAGAGCAATGAAAATCTTTTGAACAAAGCTTGCCGCTGATCATTCGGCCATTGAAAAAGCTGCCGACGTGAGATCGGCAGCATGTTATTTACGGTCTGACAGCTTCTTTTTCCTGAAGCCGCTTTTTCATTCTGTTTTTGTCGCGTTCAATGATCGGTTTTAAATAATGGCCGGTATATGACCCTTCAAGTTTCATGACTTCTTCGGGCGGTCCGGAGGCCACGATCGTCCCCCCGCCGTCTCCTCCTTCAGGGCCCAAATCGATCAAATAATCAGCTGCTTTTATAATATCGAGATTGTGTTCGATTACAAGCACGGTATCTCCGTTATCGACCAGGCGCTGCAGAACAGCCAAAAGCCTTGCGATATCATCGACATGCAGTCCTGTCGTCGGCTCGTCCAAGATATAGAGGGATCTTCCCGTTGAACGGCGATGAAGTTCAGATGCCAATTTGACCCGCTGCGCTTCTCCCCCAGAAAGCGTTGTAGCCGGCTGTCCGAGCGTAATATAGCCAAGCCCGACATCATAGAGGGTCTGCAGCTTGCGCTTGATTTTCGGGATGTTCTCAAAAAATTGAACGGCATTTTCGACCGTCATCTCAAGCACGTCAGAAATGTTTTTACCTTTGTATGTGACCTGAAGCGTTTCACGGTTGTATCTCTTTCCGTGGCAAACCTCACAAGGAACGTATACATCGGGCAGGAAGTGCATCTCGATTTTGATAATTCCGTCGCCTTTGCAGGCTTCACAGCGCCCGCCTTTGACGTTAAAGCTGAAGCGCCCTTTTTTGTATCCTCTGACTTTCGCTTCATTCGTCTGGGCAAACACGTCACGGATGTCATCGAACACGCCGGTATATGTGGCCGGGTTTGACCTCGGCGTCCGGCCGATCGGAGACTGGTCGATGTCGATCACTTTATCGAGGTGTTCGATTCCTTTTATTTCTTTGTACTCTCCCGGTTTTGCCTTCGCCCGATGCAGCTTCTGAGCCAGCGTTTTGTGAAGAATTTCATTGACGAGTGTGCTTTTCCCTGATCCCGATACCCCGGTGACAGCTGTGAACACGCCGAGCGGAAACTTCACGGAAACATTTTTCAAGTTGTTTTCCTTTGCGCCTTTGACCTCGATAAAACGGTTGTCAGGCTTCCTTCTCTCGGCAGGAAGAGGAATGAATTTTTTCCCTGAGAGGTACTGCCCTGTCAGCGATTGATCATCGTTCATCACTTCTTCCGGTGTTCCGGCAGAGATCACTTCTCCCCCGTGTACGCCCGCGCCGGGTCCGATATCAATTAAATAGTCGGCGGCAAGCATCGTGTCCTCGTCATGCTCGACGACGATCAAGGTGTTTCCGATATCCCTCATGTTTTTGAGCGTATCAATCAGGCGGTCATTATCGCGCTGATGAAGACCGATTGACGGCTCATCAAGAATGTAGAGGACACCGGTCAGCCTTGAGCCGATTTGCGTTGCAAGCCTGATCCGCTGCGCTTCTCCTCCCGACAGAGTGCCGGCTGCGCGGCTGAGCGTCAAATAGTCAAGCCCGACATTGTTCAAAAACCCAAGGCGCTCTTCAATCTCCCGCAAAATGAGGTTGGCGATCTTCATGTCTTTTTCCGAAAGTTCAAGTTCACGGAAAAATTGAAGGGCGTTAGAAACCGACATTTCGGTTATCTTACCGATGTGAAGGCCGTTTATCAGCACGGCGAGGGATTCCTTTTTCAGACGATAGCCTTTGCATGAAGGGCACGGCTGATTGGCCATGTATTTTTCCATCAGTTCCCGAACGTAATCAGAGCTCGTTTCTTTATAGCGCCTTTCGATATTGCGGATGACGCCTTCGAACTCAATGTAGTTTTCCCGGACCTGTCCGAAGTCGTTTTCATATCTGAAATAAATCTGCTCGTCTCCGCTGCCGTAAAGGATTTTTTCAAGCTGGTGCTTCGGCAGCTCCCCGACCGGAACATCCATATCGATTCCATAATGGCTGCATACCGCTTCAAGCAGCTTCGGATAATACTGGGAGCTTTGCGGTTCCCAAGGTGCAATCGCATTCTCCTTTAGCGACAGCTCATCGTTTGGAATGACGAGCTCTACATCGACTTCCAGCTTGGACCCGAGGCCGTCGCAGCTTGGACACGCGCCGAACGGGCTGTTGAAAGAGAACATTCTCGGCTCCAGTTCACCGATTGAAAAACCGCAGTGCGGGCAGGCATGATGTTCGCTGAAAAGCAGCTCTTCCTGTCCGATCACATCGATGATCACGCGGCCTTCACCGAGGCGGAGCGCCGTTTCGAGCGAGTCTGTGAGACGAGCTGTTACCCCTTCTTTTATAACGATACGGTCGACGACGACTTCAATCGAATGCTTTTTATTCTTTTCGAGCTCGATGTCTTCTGAGAGATCGTTCATTTCGCCGTCGATCCGGACTCTCACATAGCCTTGTTTTCTGATTTGGTCGAGCACTTTCACGTGCGAACCTTTTCTTCCCGAGACGATCGGCGCGAGCACCTGGATCTTCGTGCGCTCGGGATATTCCAAAATTCTGTCCGTCATCTGTTCGATCGTTTGCGAGGTAATTTCAATCCCGTGAACCGGGCAGACCGGCTTTCCGATTCTGGCAAACAGCAGCCGGAGATAATCATAGATTTCCGTCACCGTTCCGACTGTCGACCGGGGGTTCCGGCTCGTCGTTTTCTGATCGATGCTGATCGCCGGCGACAGGCCTTCGATCGCATCGACGTCGGGTTTGTCCATCTGTCCTAAAAACTGGCGGGCATATGCGGAGAGAGACTCGACATAGCGCCGTTGCCCCTCTGCATATATCGTATCGAACGCAAGGGATGATTTCCCTGATCCCGAAAGACCTGTCAGCACGACAAGCTGGTCCCTCGGAATAGAGACATCGATATTTTTCAGGTTGTGGGCCCTTGCACCTTTCACCTCAATTCGTTTCGTTGCCATTCTCCATTCATCCTTCCGATTTTAACTCTAGGAGCAAGTCGCGAAGCTCAGCGGCACGTTCAAAGTCAAGCGCTTTTGCGGCTTCCTTCATGTCGTTTTCCATTTGAGCGATCACTTTTTCCCGCTCTTTCTTCGTCATCTTCGAAAGCTTCGGCTCCTCTTTTGCTTGATATTCTTCCTGTTCTTCAGCAGCATGAGTTGCCCGGATGACGTCCCTGATCTTTTTGTTGATCGTTTTCGGCGTAATGCCGTGTTTATCATTATAGGCCTCCTGCTGTTCGCGGCGGCGCTTCGTTTCATTGATTGCGATTTCCATTGAGTTGGTGATTTTGTCGGCATACATGATCACGCGGCCTTCGGCATTTCTGGCGGCGCGGCCGATTGTTTGAATGAGCGAACGCTCAGACCGCAAAAAGCCTTCTTTGTCTGCGTCAAGGATGGCGACAAGTGAAACCTCCGGAATATCGAGTCCTTCCCTCAGCAGGTTGATGCCGATGAGAACGTCATGCTTGCCGAGGCGAAGGTCGCGGATGATCTCGATCCGCTCCAGCGTTTTAATCTCGGAATGCAGGTACGTGACCTTGATTCCGATTTCTTTCAGATAATCCGTCAAATCCTCGGACATTTTTTTCGTCAGCGTAGTGACGAGGACGCGTTCATTCCGCTCGATTCTCTGCTGGATTTCGCCGATCAGATCATCGATCTGCCCTTCAATCGGCCTTACCTCAATGATCGGATCGAGCAGCCCCGTCGGCCGGATGATCTGCTCTACCATTTCAGGCGTATGCTCAAGTTCATAAGGGCCCGGCGTAGCCGACACATACACGATGTTGTGAATGTGCTTTTCAAACTCTTCAAACCTGAGCGGACGGTTATCCAAAGCGGAAGGGAGCCTGAATCCGTGATCGACGAGAACCTGTTTCCTCGCCTGGTCTCCGTTGTACATTCCTCTGATCTGCGGCATGGTGACATGCGACTCGTCTATGACCATCAGGAAATCGTCCGGAAAGTAATCGAGCAGCGTATATGGAGTCGAACCTGCCGGACGAAGCGTCAAATGCCTTGAATAGTTTTCGATGCCCGAGCAAAAACCCATTTCGCGCATCATTTCCAAATCGTATCTCGTCCGCTGTTCCAGACGCTGGGCTTCAAGGAGCTTGCCTTCTTCACGAAGCGCATTAAGGCGCTCTTCCAGCTCCTCTTCAATGTTTATGATCGCTTTCTTCATCTTTTCTTCCCGCGTGACGAAGTGGGAAGCCGGGAAGATCGCGACGTGTTCCCTCTCCCCTAAAATTTCGCCTGTCAGGGCATCTACTTCCCTGATTCGTTCGATTTCGTCCCCGAAAAATTCAACCCGGATGCAGTGCTCATCCCTTGAAGCCGGGAAAATCTCGACGACATCGCCGCGCACCCTGAATGTTCCGCGCTGAAAGTCGATATCATTCCGCGCATATTGGATGTCAACGAGCTTTCTGAGCAGCTCATTTCGCTCGATTTCCATTTCCGCTCTGAGCGAGAGCACCAGTTCCCTGTATTCCTCCGGGGAACCCAAGCCGTAAATACAAGAAACACTCGCCACAATGATGACATCTTTGCGTTCAAAAAGAGCAGACGTGGCAGAGTGCCTTAATTTATCAATCTCATCGTTAATGCTGGCATCTTTTTCGATAAATGTATCAGTCTGAGGCACGTAAGCTTCAGGCTGGTAATAGTCATAATAGCTGACAAAATATTCAACTGCGTTGTTTGGGAAAAATTCCTTAAACTCGCTGTACAGCTGTCCGGCGAGCGTTTTGTTGTGGGCGATGACGAGAGTCGGTTTGTTGACTTCTTTAATCACGTTTGACATCGTAAACGTCTTTCCTGTACCGGTCGCCCCCAAAAGCGTCTGATGCTTTCTGCCTTCATTGATTCCTTTGACAAGCTGATCAATCGCTCTCGGCTGATCCCCCTGGGGCTGATAATTCGAGACTAATTCAAAGCGGTCTTTCACAAAAAAGCCTCCGTTTCTTTACGAAATCTTCCTGCTTATTATTTTAACACACCCGAAGTAAAAATACGAACTAAAGTTCGGTTTCTGTGTTTTCCCACAAAAGCCGGCCCTTCCTGATCTATCAAAAAACCCCTCCTTTTTGTCATCAAAAGCAGGGCTTTACGGCAATCATTCTTACGATTTCTATGAGTCTTCCTTCTTTTCGCCCGCCTTTTTCGCCGCATAGAGCGAACCGGCCACGAGCGAGACAATATCAAGTCCTACAATAAAAAAGGTTTCCGTATAACCTTTTAAATATGAAGCGAACAACAGCGCTGCGGTCAGCGCAATCCCGACGTAATGGTTATAGGTCACCCTTGTAAAAAACAAGACAAGCAAGAAAGGAAATATCAGTGCAAAAACGGCTTTTGTAAACACAAAAACCCTCCTCACGTTTCTTGATCTTATTCGATTATATTAAAGAACAAAGAAACGGACAAACATGGACACTCATTCATTTTGTCCATTATCATGCCGCGTTATTCGGAATCAGACGTTAAAAGGCGAAAAAGAACGAGATTCCGGCTGCCAGGAGGTTCGGCATGGCGAAAACGGCGAGTGCGTTTGCCAGTTTGCCGTTCCACTCCCTGTGCTCCTTCGTTTCCGAATCGTGATTTCCCTTGAACCGGTCACCGCTGACAAATACGCCGGAACATAAAGCAGACAGCAGAATTGCGCCTAGTCCGGCGGATCCCGAAACTTTGAAAATCAACGTCCAATCCCCGGCCGCAGCCGAAATCAATACAGCTATCAAACAAACAAAAACACCGGCGAGAAAAGCCTTTTTCATCAATCATTCCCCTTCAATCAGTTCTATCCATCATCCTAGCGGAACGTTTTGTAAAAGACAACCAAAAAGATTCCCCAAAAGGAAAAGCAAAAGCGCCCGAAAAAGCGGCGCTTTATTAACATCAATTATTCTGTTTCTTGTGAGGCGGCTGCCTCAGCGTGCTTCATCGCCGCATCCTCTTCTTTTACAAAGATGATGCCAAGCTCATGATGCTCTCCTTCATATGAAGCTCTTTGTTCAAAACGAATTTCATTGTTTAAACCGACGACTTCAAGTTTGAAGAAAGCACGGTTCTTTTGAAGCGCTTCGTAGAAGTCCGCCGCATTTTTCACTGAAATCCCGTTAACCTTCGTGATGATTTCGCCGATCTTGAGACCGAGATCGGCTGCCGGCGTGTTCGGAATAATGCCGAGCACCACGAGCCCCTGGTCTCTCTTTGAAAAATGGAAAGGGGCGGAATTATCGTTCATCCGCTGTTTCCATGATAAAAAGGCCCTTCCTGCGATCGCCGCTCCGGCGGCAAGAGCGGCAAGCGGCGTCCACCATACGCTTCCGGCCGCGAGCAGCAGAATGATAATACCAAGCACGCTGATGCGCTTCGCTGTAATTTTAATGCTTTCAATCGGAAGCGATCCTTGAACTCTTTGGCCGAAGCCGATGAAATAAGGAATCCAGAGGAGCTCAAAGCCTCCGTTAAATGACAGAACGGGCCACCACGGAACCGATGATTCGATCGCATGTCCCGGAATGAGAATGAACAACGGCAAAAGCCAGGTTCTGCCCGCAATCTGCTGGCCGATCGGGAGCCCCCTTTTGCTCATAACGATTGCAGGGGAAGCTTTGATATGTGCCGTTTTGTAGACAAGCACTCCTTCCGCTACCAACAGAAGTCCGAGCAAGACGGCAGCAGCCGGCCAATTCGTGAGGGACAGCTGCGGAAGTAATGCGTCAAGCGCTCCGAAACCGGTGTATTCGATACATAAACCGGCGACGATGCTCACACCAAGCGTATATGCCGCTGACAGCAGACTCTGTCTGAAAGTTAAAGCTGCGGCAACGCTGACCGCCGCTATTAAAACCAGCATACCCATCGGCAGATACAGCCCTAAGCCGAACGAAACAATGGACAGCACGAGTCCCGCCAAGAGTCCTTTGGAATATGTAAACTTAAACTCGTCATAAATATCTTCAATACGCGTATGAAACGTCTTTCTTTCACGTTTGATCCGGGCATAGCCGTAAGCAAGACTCATGATCATCATAAAATAGAAGAGCGGGTGCAGAAAAAACAATCCTGCTCCTTTTAAAAGTTCAATTAAGCTTTCTTCAACTGACAAGGGAACGTTCACCGCCTCAGCCAAGCATTTCAGGCCGCCTTAAATACGGCAGCTTTTTAACGTTGGATATTTTAGGGAAACCCAGCTTGTTTAAAGCGTCGGCACGAGGAAATGACGTGCGGCCGTTCAGGCGGGATGCCTGAGCCGTCAGCCGCAGAAACTTTCGTCATGATGCTCTAACGCCGGTGCTTTTTAAGCGCATTCGTGACGACAAATGCTGGCACCTTTAGGCAAGCTGGTGCATTTTATTATTATTCTAACAAATAATAAAATGCTTGGGTATGGTAAACGTGAGGTTTATTTCTCCTGGCTCATCCAAAGCGTCACATTCGACAAAGAAAAGTCTTTCAGGTAATGATTGACTTCGACATCTAGAATATCTCCTATCAGCTGCATTGACCGCTTGATATCGGTCAGATTGATGCCGAGCCGCTTGTGGTTGTCCATCAAGTAGTTGAAATAAAGTTCCGCGCAATCCTCATTGATATCCTCCACACTTTCGACCGAAGTGTAGTTTACGAGGTATCTGCTGAACAGCATAAGCAACCCTACTGCCTTTGTAGCGGAAAACGTAACGTCTTGTGATCGAACTTTTAACTGCTCCACTAATTCATAGTATTTTTTCTCTCTCACAATACTTGCCCTTTTCAATCGTGTACCCCCATTTATTATTTATATATAAGAAAAGCGCAAGCGTCAGACGACTCCACCAACAGAGACGAAGAACGCAAACCGCGCTAACATTCTCCGCAAAAAAAATGCACACATTATAATTCTTGAAAAAGCTTTGGTTCTATTTTAAAAAGTTTTCCTTAGTTATACAACTTGCAAAAGTTACATTTTTACTGCATCTTTACATCCTTATAAAGTCTCCCATACACTTATGTTATCGGGTCAATTCTATTCATTATGAATGTTTTTTTTATGAAAAAACAAAAATTTTAGGTAAAAAGATTGAGAATTTATTTTCTGAGAATAAAAAAAGTGAGGACATCCTGTGTCCTCACTTCAGCTTGTCGACAAAGCCACAAAAAGTGGCTTGATCGACAAGCTTTTTTTGTTAAAATGTGAGTGAAATCTAGTTTTTGGAGGTTTTTCCATGTTGTCTAAGCACTCTAAAGATCAGCGCGAACAGCTTGAAGTCTTTGCCTTAAGTGAACTTGTCCCGGAAGACCATCTGGTCAGGAAAATAGAAGAAGCCATGGACTTTTCTTTTATTTATGAAAAAGTTGCTCCCCTTTATTCTTCAAAAGGGCGCCCAAGCATTGATCCCGTTGTATTGATCAAAATGGTTCTGATTCAGTACGTGTTTGGCCACCGCTCGATGCGCGAAACCATTAAACGGATCGAAACCGATGTCGCTTATCGCTGGTTTATTGGATATGGATTTTCTGAAAAAATCCCTCATTTTTCAACCTTCAGTAAAAACTATGAGCGCCGTTTTCATGATACGGACCTATTTGAAACAATCTTCTATAAAATCTTGCGTCAGGCCATGGATCTCGGTCTTGTCGACCCGGCGGTCGCCTTTATCGATGGAACCCATGTCAAAGCCAATGCGAATAAGAAAAAGTTTGTGAAGAAGATTGTGAGAAAAGAAACAAGAGCTTATCAGGAACAATTAGATCGAGAAATTAATGCCGATCGCGAAGCCAACGGCAAAAAGCCCTTAAAGCCCAGGCAATGCTTAGAAGAACGAGAAATAAAAGAAAGTACGACAGATCCTGAGAGCGGTTATTTTGTAAAAGGTGAACGGGAACGTCTTTTTGCTTATGGTTTTCATACAGCTTGTGACCGGAATGGATTTGTGCTGGGGACGGTTGTTGAGCCTGCCAATATTCATGACAGCCAAGTGTTCACGACCCTGTTTCAACAGGTGAAAGAGCACGTCGCCAAGCCTCATACGGTCGCAGTTGATGCCGGATATAAAACGCCGTTTATCGCAAAATTTCTAAGTGATCAAAATGTCCATCCCGTCATGCCCTACACCCGACCACAAACTAAAAAAGGGTTCATGAGAAAACATGAATATGTATACGATGAATATTACGATGCTTATATTTGCCCTGACGATCATGTTCTGACATATCGCACAACCAACCGTGAAGGCTATCGGATTTATGCATCAGATCCAAACCGATGTGAACACTGTTCTTTTTTGAAGCAATGTACGGAAAGTCGAAATCATCGAAAGATGATTCACAGGCATCTCTGGCAGGATCATTTGGATGAAGCCGACCATCTTCGCCACACGGATGAGAATAGGCGAATCTACGCCAAACGCAAAGAAACGATCGAACGGGTTTTTGCGGATTTAAAACACAAGCATGGCCTGCGCTGGACAACCCTACGGGGTAAGAAAAAATTGTCCATGCAGGCGATGCTTGTTTTCGCTGCCATGAATCTCAAAAAGCTGGCGAATTGGACTTGGAAAAGTCCAATTCGCCAGCATTCTCATCGAAAAAACAGAATAAATTGGACAAAAATAGGTCGGATTATAAAAATCCGACCTATTTTGTCAACAGTCTGAAGTGAGGACATCCTGTGTCCTCACTTTTTGTTAAACAGCACTTTTAATGCGGTTTGCAGCTGAAGATCGTTCTTTTCTTTCATCTTTTTCTCTTCAATCCGCAGGTTCATTGTATTTGCCGTTTTTTGGTCAATGATGCCCGTTTGTTTCAGCTTGTTTTCAGCCTGAAACGCCATGACGGCTTTTTTTGTGCCTTTACTGTAATAGCCGTCTTCCCGGCCGGGGACAAACCCGAGTCCTTTCAGCAGGTGCTGTGCCCGCTTAATTTCATTGTTGTTCATATCCGGCTTGAGAGGCTCCTTCAGCTGTACAGGCCCCACCGAGAAATATGCAGGCTGGGCGACTGGAACGGTCGGCTGAATTCCCTGCTTATGGATCCAATTCCCTTTAGGCGTCAGCCATTTATACAGCGTCAGCTTAATATTGCTTCCGTCTCCCATCGGAACCGCTTGCTGGACGGTTCCCTTTCCAAAGGAAGGATCGCCCACCACATCGTAACCCTCGGCTTCTTTTAATGCACCTGCAAGAATTTCCGACGCTGAAGCGCTGCCCTTGTCCGTAATCACGCTCACAGGATATGGTTTTTTCTCTTTTAATTTTGAAAAGTATTGTTTTTTATTTCCGTTTCTTTCGGCGATTTGTATATATGGATGATCTTTTGTCACAAAATGTTTTAAAATGTCTTCAACGCTTTGCAAGTATCCGCCCGGATTGCCTCTTACATCCAAAACGAGCCCTTTTATTCCCTTTTTCTCAAGCTTTTTCAGTTCAGCAGTAAAATCTTTTGCCGTATGTTCGGAAAAGGAAGATATTGCGATATAGCCGACAGGTTTGTCCTGTATTTTTTTAATGGAAGCAAATACCGTTTCCAGCGGAATTTCATCGCGCTTAATTGTAAATGTCAGCTGATCTTTCATGCCGGGCCGATGAACTTTCAGCGTAACCGTCGACCCCTTTTTGCCCCTGATCTTTAATACGGCGTCATTCAAATCCATTCCGGCCATGGAATCGCCGTCGATACTGATGATTTCATCGTTCGGCTTTAATCCGGCTTTCTCTGCCGGAGACTGTTTAAAAGGAGAAACGATAATGATTTTCCTGTCTTCCATTCCGATTTCTGCGCCGATTCCTTCAAAAGAGGAATCAAGGGAATCTGAAAACCGCTTTGCCGTCTGTTTATCCATATAAACCGAGTATGGGTCATTCAATGTTGAAAGCATGCCCTGTATGGCTCCTTCCAACAGCTTTTCCCTGTCGACCTGCTCTACATATTCATTTGAAATCAGGTCATACGCTTTCTCAATTTTCTCCAATTCGTTTCTGACGGCAGCCGCTGATGCTTTTGGAACGGCATCATGAAACGGAATCGGACCGGCGCCTGTTACCAAGCCGCATAACAGGCTGAGCGCAATGATGAGCCGTGCAATCTTCTGATTCATCCTATACCTCCTCTTCTGCCTGCACTATGTTTTGTTGCTTGAAGTATTATGCGCAAAAACCGCCCGTATCATGTAATCGATTTTCCATTCACAGCAAAAAAACTGCCGGATTGCCGGCAGCTTTTGCTTATATAGTCTTCACACGCTTGATGATTTCTTCTGTCACTTCATCCGTCGTACTTGAACCGCCGATATCAGGCGTCAAGTAACCGCTTTTTAGAACGTCTTCGATCACGTCAAGCAATCTGGCACCGAGTTCTTCTTCTCCAAAATGATCAAGCATCATTTTAGCCGTCCAAATTTGGCCGATCGGGTTTGCAATTCCTTTGCCGATAATATCCGGGGCAGAGCCGTGCACAGGCTCAAACATGGACGGATATTTGCCGTTTACATTGATATTGGCGGCCGGCGCCACGCCTATACTCCCCATAATCGCCGCCCCGATATCGGTCAAAATATCACCGAATAAGTTGCTGGCAACAATGACGTCAAGCTTCTCCGGCTTCGTTACAAAAAAGGCCGACAGCGCGTCAATGTGCTGCGAATCAGCGGTAATGCCAGGGTAGTCTTTAGCCGTGTTCGCAAAGACTTCATCCCAAAAAGGCATTGAATATACGATTCCGTTCGATTTTGTTGCGCTTGTGACATGCTTTTTCCGTTTAGCCGCCAACTCAAATGCAAAGCGCATCGCCCTCTCCGCCCCTTTTCTTGAAAAAACGGCATTTTGGATGGCGATTTCATCTTCATCTCTGAAGATTCTGCCTCCGATCGAGCTGTATTCCCCTTCACTGTTTTCCCTGACGACAAGAAGATCGAAATCTTTTGGATTGGCCAGCGGAGACTTGATTCCTTGCAAATATTTCGCAGGTCTAACATTGATGACCTGTTCAAATTCGCGGCGGATTTTAATGAGCAGCCCCCATAGGGAAATATGGTCGGGGACAAGCTTGCTGTTTCCTACCGCTCCAAGGAAGATGCTGTCGAACTCTTTCAGCTGCTCCATACCGTCATCGGGCATCATTTCCCCGTGTTCCAAATAATACTCGCAGCTGTATGGAAACTCCGTAAACCGAAATGAGAGTCCTCCGTGAACATCAGAAACCGCTTTCAAAACTCGCTGTGCAGCAGGTACGACTTCTTTTCCTACTCCGTCACCGGGTATGCTGGCAATGTTGAATACTTTCATTAGATCATCCCCTATTCAAATAGTCGACTGTCGACAGATGTCACTTTCATTCTATACCTTGTGTTATTTTCTGACAAGAACAAATTTTGAAGCATCTCGATTTGAATAACAAAAAGCCGATTCGGTCCATTTCCGGACGAATCGGCTTTCATTTTTAAAGCGGTATATAATTGGCCGGGTCAACAGCATTGGATTTCGCGTTGTTCCAAAGGCCTTTATGAATTTCAAAGTGAAGATGCTGCCCGTAGGATTGGCCTGTATTTCCCATCGTTCCGATCACTTGTCCCTGTTCAACACGCTGGCCTGTCTGCACTTTAATCGAAGACATGTGAGCGTAGACCGTCTGATATGTTTGCCCGTTGATATTATGGGTAATAAACACAACATTGCCGTAGCTGGACGAGTAATGGGCGTTATAGACCGTTCCGGCGGCTGCCGCATGAATCGGAACACCTGAACCGCGCTTGGCGATATCTACGCCGAAGTGATTCCCGAGCGAACGATTTCCGAACCCGGAAGTAAATGTGCCGGAAGCAGGACGGATAAAGCCTGAGCTGCTTGGTGCCGACGGTTTAGAAGAAGAGGCTTCCGATTGGCCGCTTGAAGCCCGGCGGCTCGCTTCAGCTTCCTGCTTTTTCCGATGCGCCTCTTCAGCTTTGATCGCTTCATCCTGACGCTTTAAAATTTCTGCTTCATTTTCGAGTGAACCAAGTTCTTCATGCGCATGATCTTTATCTTGCTTCACTTTTTTCATGACGTTTGCTTTCTCTTTTTGCTGCTTGTCGAGCGTCTTTTTTAAATCTTCCAGGTCTTTGAGCGCTTTTTCAAGGCTTTCAAGATCCTTGCCCAGCTTTGTCTCCTTTTCCTCAACAAGCTGAAGATCGCGCTTTTGCTCTTCCATCAGGTCTTTATCAGCTTCGACAATTGTCGAAACCGCACCCGCACGGCTGATGAAATCCCCAAAGCTTTTCGAGCCGAGAAGCACATCTATGTATTGAACGGAACCGCCGTTTTCCTGCATGGAGCGAACCCGGTCTTTCAATATTTTATTGCGTTTCTCAATCTTTTCTTTAAGCTTTTTGATTTGCTTTTTCAGCTCTTCAATGCTTTTCTTTGTTTGGTCGATTTCTTCGTTTTTCTTTTCCAACTTTTCATTCGTGTTCGTCATCTGACGGTCGATTTTCTCGATCTCGCTTTTCAGGCCTGCTTCTTTTGATTCAAGCTTTGAAAGCTCCTGTTTCTTTTTTTCGAGTTTTGACTCGTTTTCAGATTTTTTGCTTTGAACGTCGCTCTTTTTTTTCTCCAAGTCTTCATAAGCTAAAGCATGGTTGCTTTTTAGGGGGATCAGCACTGCCGACGATCCGAGCACAGCGGTCAGCCCCAGCGTCATAAGCTTTCTTTTCAACCTTGGTTCCTCCTTGCCTTCAGAATCAAGGGAGCCCGGCGCTTTGCAGGCATCCCAGCTTTAAACATGATACAACCGGCGAGAGCGCCGGTTTAAACTTTTAAGAATTTGCGAATCGACATCAAGCTTCCCCATACACCGATAACGGCTCCGATCAGCACAAGGATCGCTGAAATTTGGAAGACGAACGGATTGTACGGCAAGAGCTGTATGAATGTGCCCTGAACTTTCGGAGCGATCCACTTAACGGCATGATGATACGTTCCGAGCAAAATAGCGATCGGAATGATAGAACCGCATACGCCTAAGAGCAGACCTTCAATGAAGAACGGCCAGCGAATGAACCAGTTTGTCGCGCCTACAAGTTTCATAATCTCGATTTCTTTGCGTCTTGCAAAAATCGTGATTTTGATCGTATTAGAGATTAAAAACATCGCCGTAAACAGCAGGCCGACAACCAATGCAATCCCGATTACTTTGGTGACACCGCTGATTTTAAACAGGCGGTCTACCTGCTCCTGCCCGTATGTCACCTTATAGACGTTGGTCAGCTTCTCAAGCTTCTTGGCAGCTTTCGGCGTGTCTTTTGGATCTGTGGTCTTTACGACAAACGCATCGTTCAGCGGATTTTCCTGCTCGAACATCGCAAAGAATTTCCCGTCTTCGCCAAAGCTGTCTTTCAGGTTTTTCAGCTCTTCATCTTTAGATGAATATTTGATACTGCTGATTTCCGGTATTTGTTTAATTTCTTTTTCCAATGTATTTTTTTGATCCTGGTTGGCCGTCAAGTCAACAAGCACTTTGACTTCGACTTCCTGTTCGGCTTTTAATGTCATATTGTATACGTTCAGCATGATGACCATGAACACGCCGACCAATATAAGTGTTACAGTTACAGCACTAATGGATGCGAAAGTCATCCACGCGTTTCTCCCGAGAGATTTTAAGCTCTCGCGCAAATGCCGTCCGAGAGTTCTAATCATAAGAACCATACTCCCCTCTAGCTTCATCACGCACAATGACCCCGTCTTCGATTGCGATGACTCGTTTCTTCATGGTGTTTACGATTTCTTTGTTATGAGTCGCCATAACGACTGTTGTTCCGCGGTTGTTGATCTCCTCGAGCGTCTTCATGATTTCCCAAGACGTCTCAGGGTCAAGGTTTCCCGTCGGCTCGTCAGCGATCACGACATCAGGGTCGTTGACGATTGACCGTGCAATTGAAACCCGTTGCTGTTCTCCCCCGGACAGCTGATCAGGGAATTGCCTTGCTTTGTGCTTCAGCTGGACAAGATCAAGCACTTCAAGCACTTTTTTTCTGATCACCTCTGGACGCTCCCCGATGACCTCTAAAGCAAATGCAACATTTTCAAACACCGTCAGCTTTGGCAGCAGTTTAAAGTCCTGGAATACAACGCCGATTTTCCTTCTGATAAAAGGAATCTCTTTTTCTTTGAGCTGCGCCAAATTTTTATTGTTTATGACAATCTTCCCTTTGGAAGGCTTTTCTTCGCGGTAAATCATTTTAATGAAGGTTGATTTTCCTGCTCCGCTCGGTCCTACAACATAAACAAATTCCCCGGGATATATAGAGATGCTTATTCCGTTCAGCGCCGAGACCCCGTTGGAATAAGTCTTATATACATCTTTTATTTCGATCATGTAATCACCTAATCTTCTATGTTTATACGGTCATACTCTTCGAAAGGACATGTCGTTTTGTGTCCTGCTAAATTCACGGTAAATGGTATTGATCCAAGCCCTTTTTCAACAACACCCATTATACGTCAAGATTAGACAAAATGATATTACAGTTTTGTTTCAATGCCGACATAAGTTATAGGAAAAACGCAAAATCAGACAAAAAATTTGTACTTTGAGCCTTTTCTGAGATAAAAGAACTTGTTTTTCTTCGTTCTTTAATAGGCATAAAGGCCTTTTCAACAAAAAAAGAACCTTTTTCACCCGAATGTGAAGAAGGTTCTCTTCGCCTCCTGACCGTCAAGGCATTCTTATTTTTTCTCTGAAAGCCACTTCGCGACCGCTTCAGCTTCTTTTTCGTCTACAAGATTGCCAGGCATTCCGCCGCGGCCGTTGACTACAATGTCTTTAATTTCGCTCTCCTTATACTTGCCGCCAACTTCTTTCAAGCTCGGGGCGGAACCGCCGGACAAATCCTTACCATGGCAGCCTGTGCAGTTTTGCTGGTAAATCTCTTCCCCGTCCGTTGCAGTTGCTTGCCCGCCTGTGTTTTTCTCTTTGCTTTCATTGTTATTGCCCCCGCAGGCAGCCAGCACAAAAGAAACAGCCATAAACAGAGTAAACAGCTTCATTTTCATTTTTTTAAGTCAGCTCCTTTAACAAGTCAACCTTTATTATAACCTCGATTACGCGCGTTTAAAACCCTCGCCAAGCACCTCTGAAGCATCCATTGCAATGACAAATGCAGACTCATCAATGTGTTTCACAAGTTGTTTCAGCTTTGTGAACTCGGTCTGGCCGACCACGCACATCAAAATGGGCCGCTCATCATCTGTATAGCCTCCGACCGCTGATATTTTCGTAATCCCTCTGTCAATTTTATTCAGTACCGCATGTCGAACTTCCTCTTCCCGGTTGGTAATGATCATCGCCATTTTGGAACGGTTCAGCCCGACCTGGATAACATCGATGGTTTTGCTTGATATATAAACGCCAAGCATAGCATACAGTCCCTGTTCGATGTTAAAAACAAACATCGCCGACAGGACGATCGTTCCGTCGATCAGCGCCAAACATTTGCCTTGCGAAAGCCCGGTGTACTTATGAATGATTTGCGCAGCCAGCGCAGTCCCGCCTGTAGAACCCCTTCCGAGAAAGACCATCCCGATACCAACTCCGATGCCGACACCGCCGAAAATGGCGGCTAAGAGCGGATTCTCTGTCGCCGGAGCAATGTCCCGTGTCATATATACGATAAAGGGGAGAAAAACAGACCCGACAAGCGTTTTAATGCCGAATTTTCCTCCGAGTATGAGAATCCCGGCAATAAATAAAGGAATATTAAATGCCCATTGCACATAGGCAGCTTCAAAGCCGAATGATTGCAAAATGGTGCTGATGCCGCTGACTCCGCCGGCTGCAATCCGGTTGGGAAGCAGAAACATATTAAATGTCATAGCGACGACAGCTGATCCAAACAGGATATAGCCGTAGTCACGCAACACCGCAAACAATTGATGTCTCGTTTTATCCATATTCATATCTGTCATCCTCCGCACGATTCGTTACCAATCGAGAGTATAGCATTTAGCTTATTGTAAGTAAATAACAGCCAAATAACGTATTAATCGGATAAAGCGGCAGAGGGACAAAGCTTCTTACGGCTTAGGCTGAACATATCCAAGCGGATTTACCCGCAAAAAAAAAAGACACATCTCACAATATGGATGTGTCTTTCTCCAATTTAGGAAAGCTTTGAACGCAAATATGCGTCGATGAAAGAGTCAATGTCTCCGTCCATAACCGCCTGCACGTTCCCCATTTCCGTGTTCGTTCTATGATCCTTCACTAGGGAATACGGATGGAAAACGTATGAGCGGATCTGGCTTCCCCAGCCGATTTCTTTTTGTTCGCCGCGAATTTCGTCAAGCTGTGCCTGCTGCTCTTCGATTCTGCGCTGATACAGCTTCGACTTCAGCATTTTCATGGCACGTTCGCGGTTTTTAATTTGTGAGCGCTCCGTTTGGCAAGTGACGATGACGCCTGTCGGCAAGTGGGTGATCCTGACGGCGGAGTCTGTCGTATTGACGTGCTGCCCGCCGGCGCCGCTTGCCCTGTACGTATCGACTTTAATATCTTCCGTACGGATCTCAATGTCGATTTCTTCGTTGAATTCAGGCATGACATCACAAGACACAAACGACGTGTGCCTGCGCCCTGATGAGTCGAACGGAGAAATTCTGACGAGCCTGTGTACGCCTTTCTCGGCTTTTAAATAGCCGTAGGCATTGTGTCCTTTGATCAGGAGAGTGACAGACTTGATTCCTGCTTCATCCCCTGGGAGGTAATCAAGGGTTTCCACCTTAAATCCGCGGCGCTCTGCCCACCTGGTGTACATTCTGAGAAGCATTGAACCCCAATCCTGTGATTCGGTGCCGCCGGCTCCCGGGTGAAGCTCAAGGATCGCATTGTTTTTATCATACGGCTCGCTTAACAACAGCTGCAGCTCAAATTCGTTAAATTGCTTTGTTAAGCTTTTCAGCTCGCTGACCAGTTCATTTTGCAAGTCTTGGTCAGGATCTTCTTTTAAAAGATCGTGTGTCATTTGCAGTTCTTCATGAGATTCGCTTAACTTGTTATACGTGTTGACATAATCTTTTAACGCATTCGCTTCATTAATGATCGTCTGCGCTTTCTGCTGATCTCCCCAAAAGTCAGGGTCAGCCATCTGCTCGTCTAATTCGCTGATTCTTGCTTCCTTTGTTTCGAGGTCAAAGAGACCCCCTGAAGTCCGCTAATCGAGTAGCCATATTTTCAAGTTCCTGTCTGATTTCTGCCAATTCCATTATTCTTTCACCTCATCATAGATTTCAGCCTGTTCAAAATAAAAAGAGGCGTGCACCTCTTTTTATTCTGTTCTTCCGCAGCAGTTTTTATATTTTTTTCCGCTCCCGCAGTAGCAAGGATCATTGCGTCCGATATCCACCGCTTTGCGGACCGGTTTTTTCTTCGCTTGCTTTTCCTCATCGCCTTCTTTCGGCTGATGGGCTGTCGTCTGTCCTTGAATGACCTCTTCGCGCTCAAGGTTGTTTTCAATTTCAGCCTTCATGACGAATTTGGCTACATCATCTTCGATGGCCGCGATCATGTTTTCAAACATTGCAAAGCCTTCCATTTGATACTCGCGAAGCGGGTTTGTCTGAGCGTAAGCGCGCAGATGAATTCCTTGACGCAGCTGATCCATCGCATCGATGTGATCCATCCATTTCGTATCCACTTCGCGGAGAACGATGACTTTCTCAAATTCGCGCATTTGTTCAGAGCCGTACCGCTCTTCTTTCTCATCGTATTTCGTCTTAATCCTGTCATAAATGAGCTCTGTAATCTCCTCAGGCTCTTTTCCGAAAATGTCGCTTTTCTCCACTCCGCCCTCATCAAGGAAATTCGCATTTACAAGCTCGACAAGGCCTTCAAGATTCCACTCTTCAGGCAGATCTTCCTTTGGCGTGTATGAAGCAACAGCCCTCTCAAGTGAAGCTTTAATCATATTTTCGACGATGGAGCGGAGGTTGTCGGAATCGATGACCTCAAAGCGCTGTTTATAGATGACCTCACGCTGCTGGCGGAGCACGTCATCGTATTGCAGAAGCTGCTTACGGGCATCAAAGTTGTTGCCTTCCACACGCTTCTGTGAAGATTCGACCGCTCTTGAAACCATCTTGCTCTGAATCGGCGTCGAATCGTCCATTCCGAAGCGGTCAAGCATCGCCATCGTCCGTTCTGCACCGAAGCGTTTCATTAATTCATCTTCCATGGAAAGATAAAATTGGGTGATACCAGGGTCCCCCTGACGGCCTGAACGTCCGCGCAGCTGGTTGTCAATCCGCCGTGATTCATGGCGCTCTGTACCGATAACGGCCAGTCCGCCAAGCTCTTTTACGCCTTCGCCAAGCTTGATGTCCGTACCACGTCCCGCCATGTTGGTCGCGATGGTGACCGCGCCTTTTTGCCCGGCATCTTCGATAATCTGGGCTTCCCGCTCGTGGTTTTTCGCGTTTAACACCTGATGCGGAATGCCTTTATTTTTAAGCAGCTTTGAAATCAATTCAGATGTTTCAACCGCAACCGTACCGACAAGAACCGGCTGACCGACCATATAGCGCTGGGCGACATCCTCTGCAACAGCTTTAAATTTTCCTTCCATGGTCCGGTAAATTAAATCCGGGCGGTCATCACGGGCGATCGGCTTGTTGGTCGGAATCGTTACAACCTGCATGTTGTAGATGTTGCGGAATTCTTCTTCTTCCGTTTTTGCCGTACCCGTCATCCCTGCCAATTTTTCATACATGCGGAAATAGTTCTGGAAGGTGATCGTCGCGAGCGTCATGCTCTCATTTTGGATCTCAAGTCCTTCCTTCGCTTCAATGGCCTGGTGGAGCCCGTCGCTGTAGCGGCGGCCTTTCATCAGACGGCCTGTGAAAGAGTCGACGATAACGACTTGGCCGTCTTCGACGACGTAATCGACGTCTTTATGCATCGCCGCATGGGCTTTAAGCGCCTGGGCAATATGATGGTTTAAGGCGACATGGCGGACATCAAACAAGTTTTCGATGCCAAATGCCTTTTCTGCTTTTGTCATCCCTTCTTCAGTCAGCTGAACGCCTTTTGTTTTCACATCGTATGTGTAGTCCTGATCCACTTTTAACGTGCGGACAAACGCATTGGCCTGAACGTACAGCTTTGTTGATTTGGCCGCTTGTCCAGAAATGATGAGCGGCGTTCTTGCTTCATCGATCAAAATCGAGTCGACTTCATCGATGACTGCAAAATGAAGCGGACGCTGAACCATCTGCTCTTTATAAAGCACCATGTTGTCGCGCAAGTAGTCAAAGCCAAGCTCATTATTCGTAGAGTACGTAATATCGGCTGCATAGGCTTCACGCTTCTCGTCTTTTGAAAGGCTGTTCAGGTTTAAGCCGACTGTCAGCCCGAGAAATTCATAGATTTTTCCCATCTCTTCAGCATCGCGGCTCGCCAGGTATTCGTTGACCGTCACGATGTGAACGCCTTTCCCTGACAAAGCGTTCAAATAAACAGGCATTGTGGACGTCAGCGTTTTACCTTCCCCCGTTTTCATTTCGGCGATATTCCCTTCATGAAGGGCAACGCCTCCCATCAGCTGAACCTTAAACGGGAACATGCCTGTCACACGCCGGGAAGCTTCCCTGACAACGGCAAACGCTTCAGTCAAAAGATCGTCAACTGTTTCGCCTTTTTCAAGGCGCTCTTTGAACTCGATTGTCTTTTGTTTCAAAGCTTCGTCTGAAAGCCTCTCTATATCTGCCTTGAGCGCATCAATCTCGTTCGCTTTCTTTTCATAACGGCTGAGCGTGCGTTTTGTCGGATCAAACACTTTATTTAAAATTCCAAGCATAGAATAACGCTCCTCTTTATTTTCCTTGTTTAAGTATGAGTAAACAGTAATTTTTATATATGCAATATCATATCATACCTTTTGTCATTTCCAAACAATTTACCGCGGGGAAACGGAAAAAATCCCCTCTGCGGAAGATCCGGGAGGGGACTTGATATATTTATTCGTTCGGTTCGATCAAACCGTATTTTCCGTCGTTTCTTCGGTAGACCACATTGGTCAGATTGGTTTCGGCGTTTGTAAATACAAAGAAGCTGTGTCCAAGCATATTCATTTGTAAAATCGCTTCTTCATTATCCATCGGTTTTAAATTAAAGCGCTTTTGACGGACAACCTGCGGCTGTTCATCCTCAGTGTCATCCTGCACGGCCGTTCCGATGCCGTTTTCTTCGGCAAAAACATACTTCGGAGAACCTTTTTCGCGGAATTTCCGGTTCACTTTTGTTTTGTGCTTGCGAATTTGACGTTCCAGTTTGTTCGTTGCGAGATCGATTGCATTGTACATATCTTCGTGGTGAACTTCCGCACGGAGAGAGAGGTCTGTCATTGGAATTGTCACTTCCACCTTAGATTCCTGATCGTTGTAGAATTTCAAGTTGACGTGAACAATCGCATCAACGTTATTTTCAAAATAACGCTCAAGCTTTCCAATTTTCTTCTCGACGTGTTCTCTTAACGCTGGTGTTACCTCAATGTTTTCTCCTCTGACGTTGTACTCCATCAAAAGAACGCCTCCTTTATATTAAGGATATGTAAATACATTTCGTCTTTTCCCTGCTGAATTCCTGCATAAACGTAAAAATTATGTGAAAAATCCGTGAATTTTGACGAAGATTGTCTCCTGTCATTTGAACCCCTTTATTAAATCTTAAATATATTCACATGCGAATAAAATCAGAACGCCATTTTTGCTTTTTAAAAAATATGGCATACACCTGTCAGGTGTATGCCGTCAATGGATAACGTAAGGTCTCATGCATTGGTGGATCGTTTTCATCCATTCCCGATAAAGCGGTAAAAAATGATGGGTTAAGTCATGCTGAAATTCAGCAGACGGATAATTGTAATAAATCAGACTGTCAAACTCACGGAAGACTCTGTCAAAAAAACGAATCGAAGATTTGGCACAGCTTGTCTCCAAAATCGACAGCAATACAGCGTGCGACGAATCCAACTGAAAAAAAGCATAGATTAGATCGTTAAAAATCCGCTCTCCTTCTGTCTTCGCCAAATCTTGATTCGCTTCTATTAAATAGCAAAACCCCTCTTCAATCGTAAACAAAAGCTGATAATAAGTCGTTAAGAGCATGTAATCGTCGGTGCTTGTCAAAGCGATCACCTATTTGCGCTTGTCATAATATGTGCCGTCAATCGTCATGTTGGCGTACGGATTGATATAGGAATGATGCATGGCTCGCTTCTGCTTCGCCTGAAGCAGCTCATGTTTGACAGCCTGCTGCAGCCTTTTTAGTTCGGCCATGAGCAATGGCTCCATATCCGTCACTTGCCGCAGCTGCTGCTTTTCTGTCTCAGAAAGAGGCGGCTTGATCTCCTTGATCAAGCCATCGCGTTTTTCAAGAAAAGCTTCGATTGCCTGAACCAGCTCATCACTTTCCGGGGCGTCTTTTATTTGAGCGAGCATATGTTTTGTTTCGCTGTACAGCAGCTCAATCTTTTCCATTATGCCAGCCCGCCCGATCCGAACCGGCCCTGCCGTTCGATTTGAAGCGCTTGCTTCCAGGCATCGCGTAAATCTTTAACATACCCTTCGACTTCCGTCACGATATCTTTGTCATTGCGAATGTTGGCTTCAACCAGGCGGCGGTGGATATACTCGTACATTGCCCCCATTGATGCGGCCAATTCGACTTTCCGGTCAAGAGTGATATTGAGCTCCTGAATAATCTTTTGAGCTTTAACAAGGTTCGTATTTTTCGTTTCCATATCCTCTTGTTCAATCGCCTGTTTCGCCAGCTTCATAAATTTAAGGCAGCCATCAAATAGCATAAGCGTCAATTCTCCAGGGGTCGCCGTGTTGATTGAATTTTGCTGATAAGCTGCATACGGGTTGTTTAAAGCCATTCTTGATCCTCCAAACTACGATTATTGTCCAAGCAATTGCGCCAAATATGTTGATTGTTCATTCATTTTTTGAATTGCTTTTTCCATCGCCGTGAATTTTGTGTAATAGCGATTTTCGATTTGTTTCAGGCGGTTATTCATGGACGAAATATCGGTTTCAACTGTATTTAAGTTTTTCCCAATCAAGAATTGATTGTTTGCCATTGATGAATTTCCCGCTTTATCTTCAATCTGTTTCTTCGTATCAGTTAAAACAGACTGAATCCGCCTCAATATCCCTTTTTCATTATAGTTTTCAGTACTGCTAGTTCCCGCCATAAAAAGGTTAGCCACACTGTCGGGGTCCTCTGCGATCTTTTCTCTCAGTTTTTTTTCGTTTATCTCTAAATGACCGCGCTGACTGTAAACGCTTGAAGTAGAAATTCCAAACTGGGTAAGTTGCAGCGATTCTCCATTAGCAGATACATTAGCGTAAAAATCAGTCCGCATTTGGTTGGTGGCGCCGCTTAAAATCGTGTCGCCCCTTAACAATCCGCTTTTCGCTTTTTCTTCCCATAGCTCAATTTGCTTTTCCGTCATATCTTTTTTCTGTTCTTCTGTCAGCGGCGTATAGTCGCGGTATTTCTTTTCCGTGAGCTTTCCGTTGACCATATCGATCAGTTCATTGTATTTTGTAACGAAGTCTTTAATCTTCTCATAAATCCCATCAACATCAGTTGCTACGTCAAGCGAAACAGGGCTGGTTGTCGTATTTTTCAGCTGATATGTCACATTATTAACGGTAAAGTTGTTCGTTGTCTTCTCAATCTGCAACCCGTTGATGATAACTTCGGCATTTTGACCGGCTAGACTGGCTGTCAGCTTGTTGTCTGCGTCAAGCGCAAAACCGAGTTGATTAGACATAAAGTTCGCCGTCGCATCATCAGCTGCCTGTATGCTGCCCCCTGCGCCGGTTGCTTTTGATGTGAAAGCGATCGTTTCCACATATTCAGAACCGTTATAAATCTTTTCTTTCATAGCGGTTACGCCCAAGTTTGATTTGTTGATTTTGGAAACGATGTCATCCAGCGTATCCGTGCTGCTGACACTGATTTCAACTTTTTTTGCAGTCGTTTCTCCAGGAGCTGTCACTTGGAAAGTTAGCGTTTGATCGCTCCCTGTATACCCTGAAAGGCTGGAAGATTTATAGGTGGCCGCAGTTGCCAGCTTGTTGATTTGAATCGTGCCTGATGCCGCATTCGTGGTGCCTGTTGCCGTAACAGCCGACTCGTTAGAGCTTGTCACCTTTTTCGCGCCGTACGTGCTGGGACGGAGCATAAGGTTGATTGATTCCTGCAAATCTTTAATTTTTGTATTGATTTCACGATAGCTGTCGCGCTGCCATTCCAAAGTCTGTTTCTTTTGCGTGAGCTTATCAAGCGGAACTCTCTCCGTCTTCATTAATTTACTGATAATCTCATCAATATCCATTCCTGAAGCTAAACCAGATATCCTCATTACCATACCTTGTACACTCCTGTTCTATGTAGTTTGATCGACAATTAATCCCATAAACTCCGCCATCGCCGCATAAAAATCGAGCCACTCCTTTGGTGGGATCTCGCGTACGACTTCCTCCGTCCGATTGTCCACGACCTTCACATAATACTCTCCCAATTTTTCGTGAAGCACAAACTGAAGGTGGACTTGAGACGGCTCCAAAAGATTGTTTGCGCCTTGTACCGTTTTTTCAAGCTGAGCAAATGTAAATTCTGCAGCGTCCGTCTGCTGCGGACGTTCCACAGCTTCGTACTGTTTATTCAACATCTGTGTTTTGTAAGCATTAATAATGGGTTCTAAAGATGACAATCTATTGATCGACAATTTTCACCATCCCCTATGCTATGATCTAAAACTTATATCGGCAGTAAGAGAGAGAGATTCAATATATTCATGGAAAAAATTAATGAAAGGCAGTAGGAACTAGCCACTTAAAGTATATTTAAATATTTTAAGAGTAAAGACCATGTTAGAATCTCCTTTTTATAACACATGAAATATTTTTCAATAAATTTTCAAACTTGTTATTTGTTTCAATGTTATAATTAAATTGAAAATATCTACAAGAAAGGGGATTTGTTCATGAAAAAAATATTTTTGTCGCTGGCAATAGCCTTTGTATTGTCATTTGGTTTTTACTCATCTTCGAAGGCAGCAGTATTAGCTCGAGTAGCTGTATACCCTGGTGAAATTCGCCAAAGCGCTGATATTTTTCATGGCGTTGGGGAGGGGGATTTCCGGTGCAGATTTTATAATGCAACACGTTTAGGCGGTGGTACATGTTCACTTTATGAAATTACTCCAGATGGAAGAAATAAATTAGTTGCCTCTTCCAGTGTAGATTACTCGCTACAACAAGAAATTCAGACAGTTTATACAGATCCAGATCTCCTCTACTATATAAAAGGGAAGAATTCTGCACTAAGTGGTACAAGAACACTTATTATTAGCGAATTCTCTAATTAATAGACATTCTATATTGAGACACTCTAAGATCAATAATTGAATATCTCTTATCTAACCTTTTAAAAAAGATCTTAGCAATCTTTACTGGGATTGATATTCCAATAAAAAAGACCTCGGCAAAAGCCAAGGTCTTTTTAAGTAATTAACGAAGCAACTGAAGTACGTTTTGTGGCTGTTGGTTAGCTTGAGCAAGCATAGCTTGAGAAGCTTGAGAAAGAATGTTGTTCTTAGTGAACTCGCTCATTTCTTTAGCCATGTCAACGTCACGGATACGAGACTCAGCAGCAGTTAGGTTCTCACCAGAAGCACTCAAGTTGTTGATTGTGTGTTCTAGACGGTTTTGAACCGCACCAAGTTTAGAACGTTGAGTAGATACTTGTTTGATAGCATTATCAATTGCGCCTAGTTGATTTTTGAAACTGAATTTAGCTTTATCTTCATCAGAAAGGTCTGTTCCATCTGCGGCTTTACCAGTCAATTTAGTAACATCGATATCAGCAATTTTGAAAGAATTTGTATCGTCATCTGGATCAATTGTTCCGATATCTTGGATTGACATGCTTGAGATATTTACAGACAATGTTTGCTCGCTGTTAGCACCAATCTGGAATGTAAGCTGCTCAGTTGCAAAGTCTCCGTTCAACAGTTTTTTACCGTTGAACTCAGTGCGGTCAGAGATACCTTTACTTGCACCGGCTTCAGTAGAACCGCCGATTTCTTCTTTAAGTGCTTTAATCTCATCTTGGATTGCTGCAAGATCAGTATTATCTTGAGTTCCTAAGTTGTTTGCTTGAACAGTAAGCTCACGAACACGTTGAAGGATGGAGTGAGTTTCAGTCAACGCACCCTCAGCTGTTTGGATAAGAGAGATGCCGTCTTGAGCGTTTTTCTGAGCCATTTCAAGACCGCGAATTTGTCCTCTCATTTTTTCAGAGATTGCAAGACCTGCAGCATCATCTCCTGCACGGTTGATGCGAAGACCAGAAGAAAGTTTCTCCATGTTCTTTTGGCTTGCGCCGTTGTTTGAAGACAGACGGTTCAGCGTGTTAAGCGCTGCAATGTTGTGGTTGATTCTCATTGTATATTTCCTCCTTGAAATGTGTTTGATTGCACGTCCATGTGCATATTTTGGAGCATTCAGGCTGTCCTTCCTGCTACATACTTTATATCGGAGATGCCTTAAAATTGTTTATAGCAAAAATAAAAAAATCCTCACTTTTTTTGTGAGGACAATTTCGCAAGCAAATCGTTTGAGATGGAAGCGGCCCGGTTGTTTTCTTCCTGGATTGCCAAATAGATTTCCTTGCGGTGAATTTCGATATGCTTCGGCGCGTCAATGCCGATTTTCACCTGGTCGCCGTCAACGGATATGATTTTCACTTCGATATCGTCTCCGATTTGAATCGCTTCATTGAGCTTACGGGATAGGACTAACATGCTTCCCCTCCTATCGGCTGCTTTGTCAGATAAGAGGAGTCATGCAAAATCACTTGTTTGGCAAGCATTTTTCTGCGGTTCACGACAATCGGCGCCATCAAATTGGCCGTTGATTTCTCGAATGGCTCTTCGATCGTTAAAATCGCCATCACTTCAACGTCTTCGGCAGATTCGATTTCAAGAAGTTCAACCGTCGTTTCATCAAGATCAAAGCCATAATCTTTGAAAAAGACGAACGGACTGGCGACAATGAATGCAAGCTCTTCCGACTGCACCGACTGAAGGACGACAAACGGCGAATCCTCGGAAAGCGGCAGGATGACGAACTTCTTCTCCCCTGTAAATCCGGGTAGGCCGTTTTTAAACATGATCGTCTGATCTTCTTGAATTTGTGTTTCTCCGTGATACTTCGTTTTAATGATCATCATTCACGATCCTTTGCTAAATTACTTTTGTTTTGGGTATTCCACATCTATTTTTACCTCCGGATATTGGAGCATGTCAACCTTCACACTGCCTGGCGTATAGTTAACAACCGGTTTATTCGGCGTTGCTTCGATGATAGGCTTACGCGGTGTTGCTTCAATGTTCACTTTGGCCGGTTCATATGCGATCTTCACCCTGTCAAATGACGGCGTAAAATGAACGCCGATTTGAATCGGTTCAGTCTCGCTGATTCGTCTCGCCTGGTCTGCAAGCGGATTGCCTTCGATTTCAATCCGCATCATCTCGTCCCCTTCTTCAGCGGTCCGAGCCATTCCGGCAAGCCAATCCTGATAGCCTTGCTGCGCCCCTTCTTCAATCCTTTTAAAGATATGCTTTCTTTCTAAGTCTTCCCATGCTTTAGTCTGGTCAATCGTGAGCTTCGAAGGGGTAGTTGTCATCTCCAGTTCAGCCGGCGGCTGCTCGATTTTCAAGTCGGCGCGCGGCTGTTCCATTTTCAAATCCGGCGGCGTTGTTGTTAAACCGATGCGGCCTGGGATATTTTGCATGATCAGCCTCGGCATCTCCATTATGATATCCTCCTTTTGCTGAAAAAAAGCAACTCGGATAGAGTCGCTTTTATCTTAAAAAGTCAACCAGTGTCGGCTGAACAATTTTCGCGTTTACGGCAAGTGCAGCTCTGTGAACCGATTGCTGTGTAATAAATTCAGTAATGATTTCTTCAAGCTCAACATCTTCGTTGTCTGACAAAACTTTTGTCGCCGTCTCTTCCTGCTCGCTCAGCCGTGAATTGATCAATTCGAGCCGATTGTAGCGCGCTCCAATATCAGACCGCTCATTGCTCATCTGATTGGAAAACTGGTCAATGTCTGAGAGGGCGTTTTCCATCCCTTCCATTGTTCCCGCTTTTAAGGCGTTCTCGAGAGACTCAATCATTTCAAACACATTTTGTCCGCTGCCTGACTGCCCGCCGAAAGCCGAAATCGGATTTGAGTTTACATTTAAGGTTGCGTTTGGCGAAACATTGATGTTGACGTCAGAGCTGCTTGTATAGTTTTCAAAATTGTATGTGTACGTACCGTCGGCGTTTTTTGTGATTGGAGCGACGTCAGAGTTCGTACCGTTAAAGAGGTAGCGGCCGTTGACCTGCGTATTGGCGATCTGAATCAGCTGGTCTTTCAGCTGGCCGATTTCGACTCCGATCGCATTTAGTTCTTCCCCGCCGTTTGTACTGTTTTGAGCCTTAACAGTCAGCTCCCTGATTTTCCCCATGATATCAATGCCTTCTGTAATGTTCGTTTCCGTGTTTTCAAGCCATGTAAAAGCTTGGGAGGCATTACTTTGATATTGTTTAACCTGAGACAATTGCGTATTGTACTTCAGGCTTTTCATTGCGACGACGGGATCATCGGACGCCTTTGAAATCTTTTTTCCTGACGAAATCTGGGATTGAAGCTTATCCAGCTTTCCATAGCTTGAATTGATGTAGCGCAAAGAGTTTTTTGCGATCATCCCTTGGGTTACCCGCATGAATCTTTACCTACCTTCCCACGACACCCATGCCGTTAATAATTTTATCGAGGACTTCGTCCTGCAGCGTTATCATTCTCGCAGCTGCGTTATAAGCATGCTGGAATTGGATCATGTTCGACATTTCTTCGTCTAATGATACGGCGCTTACAGACTGCCTGTTCAACTCAGCAGTGTTTACAAGCGTTTCTGTATTTTTGGCCAGTCTGTTTGTTTCCTGAGCTTTTACACCCATTTCACCGATAATACCTGCATAATAGTCTAAAACGGTCGTCGTTTTGTCGCCGATTTGAATTTTCTTGGTGAAGACATTAGCGAGATTTGTCGCGTTGGAGTTGTCGCTCGCTTCACCATTCAGCGATGCAGCGATTTTATCGCCTTTTGAATTCATGATCTCATCGGTTACTTTGATTTTGCCGGCGGCTCCCTTTGCAGGCTCAGCCTCTCCTCCGGTAAATTCAAAAAAGATGCCTCCCGGTTCTCCCGATGAAGTAAACCCGCTTTGATGGACTGCATTAAACTCTTTCGCAAAAGCAAGCGCCAGCGTATCCAGATCTGCGAGCATTTCAGGATACAAACCTTTTTCTTTACCGTTTGACATATATCCGTAAGACTCGATTAAACCGCGCAGCGATCCTTTGCTAGTAAACGATTCGATGCCGATGTCCGTCCCGCCGAGGGAAACGCCTGTCACAAGGCCTGTATCGTTGTCGTAATTTACTTTGACAGTTTCAGTCGTGAAGTTTGGTCCGTCAAGAACCTTGCCCAGAGACTGGCCGTTTTCGTCCAGGATTTCGATTGATGCAATGCCTTCAGCGGTTGCAAGTGGGTTGCCGCCAGTCTTCGTATAGCTGACTTTGATATTAACCATTGAAGACAGTTCATCAAGGAGCTGATCACGCTTATCGTACAAATCATTCGGGAGATAGCCGTTTGGCTCGACTTTGGCGATCTGCTCGTTCAAGCTGTTCAGCTGTGACAGAAGCGAGTTGATCGTCATCACATTTTGATCAATCTGGTCGCCTAAATTTGATTGAACGGTTGTCAGCGATTGATATAGAGTGTTAAATGTATCGGCCACCGCCTGCCCTTTTTGTCCGACGACAGAAGCAGCGCTCGGCTCGTGGGCGTTGTTCGTCAATTCCTGAATGGAATTCCAGAATGAATTCAGAACCTTGTTTAATCCGGTGTCGTTCAGTTCATTCATAATCCCTTCCATTTGGTTAAAAGCGTCCACTTTTGCATTATAATAGCCTGCCTTTGTATTCTGTGTCCGGTATTGATAGTCCAGAAAGCTGTCTCTTACCCGTTCAACCGAACCGATCTCAACGCCTGTACCCATTTGGCCGGCAAGTCCGATAGAGTCTTTTGAAACGGTCGGATAAGGGGTTGACGCTTTAAATGTGACACGCTGTCTTGAATACCCTTCAGTATTGGCGTTGGATATATTGTTTGCTGTCACGCTCAGAGCTGATTGCTGCGCGGACAAGCCTCTTTTGGCGATTTCCAGCCCTAAAAAAGTTGGGTTTGTCATCTTTTTCACTCCGTTCTAAGCTTTTGAATCGAATAAAGAAAGCCGTTTTGTTCCGCCAGTCTGATTTGACTGTTGCTCTTTTCCGTAATTCGAACCGCTTTCTTTCGGAAGGAGCATATCAAATGTAAGCGAGATAAATTGAAGCGACTGAAAAGTCAGCTGCTTGTTCAAATCGTTCACATCCTTTAAACGAATGACGAGCTGTGAGAGCTTGGCATACAGCTGTTCCAGCACCTTTTTCTCGCCGCCCGCAGCTCTGCTGATACATGCGCTGATGGTCGCGTCCGAGCTGCCGATACAGCTTTTAGTTGCTTCAATGCGGGACTGCTCCGTTTGTTCAATGGCTTGCACATACTTTTGTTCTTTCGTCACGATTTCTGAAAGTGCCTTTATTTCGTTCGTCTTCAGCGCCTCCGTTTTTTGTTCCGACAGAGACAGCAGATGTTCATGCAGCACGCATAAGCGCTCCAGCTCTTCAATCACCCGTTTCACTGAACTGACTTCCTCCTTTTATTGCTGTTTATAAAAATTAACCATTTTTTCAGCTATGCCTTTGCCGTCCACTTTGTATGTTCCATTCTCTACGGCTGCTTTCAGCTGGGCAATTTTCTCCTGACGCTCCTTCATTAAATCAGGGCCTTTTTGCAGCTCCTTTGCTTTCGCAGAAATCTCAACTTTATCTTCCGGCTGTGCTGCAGCCTGGGAAGAAGCTGTTTGTTTTTCAAATGATTTATGATAAGGATTAACAGGTTGTGTTCCATATTGGTTGATCTTCATGGGATTCCTCTCACTTTCCGCCATAGTTATCTATGATCATACTCATTTTATCGTCTGAGCTTCAAGTTAGTTTAGGGAATCAGTCATTTTTAGGATTAAAGGTATAGTACGTGCCTTTAGAACTATTTCTCTTCTCTTTTTCAAGCTGCTCCAGCTGGTCTAATTGACTCATTTGCGATGCTAAATCTTGATCGCATGACAGGCAATAACGCCCTTCCCGAATAAGTGTGCCGCACCTTTCGCACGGATAGCCGAGATTCGGGAAATTGGAGATTTGAATGCGTTTCTGTCTGATGAACTTCAATATTAACTCTTCTTCGACACCTGTTTTTTCTACGATCTGAAACATTGTAGACTGCCGGTTTTCTTGTTTTTTCAGAAATTTATAAACGGTTTCAAACGCACGTTCTTCTTCTTTCAAGCATGAAACGCAAACGGTTTGAAAACTGCTTTTCATAAACAATGCATTACATCTTGGACAATTCGCCAATTGACTCATAAATTTTGACCCCTATCCTTAAATTCTATCTTTTATATCGGCAGGGAAAAAAAATGATTTAGCTTCGAATTAATGTAAATGATGATACAGATTTTGCCTCACCGGATGTCATCAGACAAGCAGCGGCATGATGAAGGGTCGCCCCTGTCGTATACAAGTCGTCGATCAATATGATATCCAGATTCTTTACCGATCCCTTTTCGGTTCTAAAAACCGTTTTGGGCTTGATCCGTTCTTTTCTGCTTTTTTTGGATTGTTTTTCATTTTCGATTCTGATCAAAGGATGCATAACGGGTTTTTTTAATAAGGAAGCAAGCCTCTCCGCCTGATTGAATCCCCGCTCCGCTTTACGTTCTTCACTGAGTGGTATCGGAACTAAAACAGCTGGAGTGCGGCGGTAATATTGGTGGAAAGCATTGATATATAAAGGAGCAAAAGCGAAGACCAGTTCAGCATCACCTCTGAACTTAAAACGGGCAAGGACTTCTTTCATGAAGGTATTGTAGATATAGACAGAGCGGTTTTGCCTCAAAAGAGAGCGGGTTAACGGATCAGCTTCCCATTTTAGGCAGTCACCGCAAAGTCCTTCGCTCTCTTGGGGGCGCCCGCACTTAGGGCACACCGTTCCTTCGATCCTGATAAAATTGTCTTTACATGCCCTGCATATTTTCTCTTCTGATCGTAAAAAGAATAAAGCGCGCCATGAAAGAGAATGTAAAAGAGGCGCTTCACAAATTAAACAATGCAGTTCATTTCCTCCCTTTTCGATTGCTTTCGCAAAGCGGGTTGTCATTCACCTTTCTGGCAGCTTCTGCCAAGGTGACGAGCATTGATGTATTTTTTTGTTTGTCAACGAGCTCTGCTTTTATGTAAGTCAGCTTCGACTCATCTGTTACATATTGCGGTTTTACTGCATTTAAAGCCAAGGCGAGCACATCCTCTCTGCACCTGTTGCACATACAGCTCATGTGCAGCTGTTCGATATACTGATCAAACAACTCTTCCAAAACAGCCTCTTTAGCATTGACTAGCATCCGGCACCGCTCCTCATTTTATATTCATAGGTATACTTTACCATGAATATCAGACTAGTCAATCAGCATTTCCTTTTTAGACAGTTTATTCATATATTGAATATGACGTCGTGCCGCATTCATCGACTTTGTCCTGCCGTGATGAAAGAAACAGACGTCTCCATCTGTGTGCTCAGGATGCCTGCCGGCTCTTCCGGCCATTTGGACAAGAGCGCTTTCCGAAAAAACAGCCGACTCTGCCCCCAATACTCCAACCTGTGCTTTTTTGACGGTTACACCTCTCTCCAAAATCGTTGTCGTCACGAGCACCTCAAGCTTACTTTTCCTAAACCGGTTCACTTTTTCATTTCTCTCAGGGTCTTCGGCATAGACTCCTTCTGTGCGAAATGTTTCCTTTTTCAGCAGACTGACCACGGTTTTAAGAACAGGGATAGAGGGAACAAACAGAAAAACCGGATGCTGCAGTTCCTGGTGCTTAAAAAGCCATTTTTTGAGGCGAAAAGGAACTTTTCTTCGTTTCAACCCCCTTTCCCAATTTCCGCACCAAATCAATGTAGGTTCAGGCAGCGGGCTGCGGTGGAATCTTGCGGGAATACGGACGGTGTGCAGCTTTCCGCTCTCAGCCCTTTTCTTCATATCTCTAGAAGGCGTGGCAGTTAAATAGATATGTGCGCTTTGCCGTTTGGCCGATTTTTTAACAGCGTATTGCAGCGTATTATCAATAGAATACGGAAAAGCATCCACTTCATCTATGATGATCACGTCAAATGCTTCTTTATAGCGGAGTAGCTGGTGGGTAGTTGAAATGACAAGCGGCGAGAGAGTCCCAACGTCTGGGCTCCCTCCGTATAAAGCGGCGATTTCCACCCCGGGAAAGGCGTGGCGAAACCGTGGAGCAAGCTCGAGCACAACGTCTGTTCTCGGAGTGGCGATACATACTCTCAAACCGTTGTTCAGCGCGAATTCAATTCCTTGAAAAAGAAGTTCTGTTTTTCCCGACCCGCAAACCGCCCAGATCAACAGCTCTTCTTTCCTGCGTATAGCATCGATAATAGATTTTGCCGCTTTTTCCTGACCGGCTGAAAGCGCGCCCTTCCACTCCGTGTAAACAGGCGCCCATTCATGTCTGCCATGTCCACGCCAAGTCAACAGAGGGGTACACTCGCTCACCCTGCCCATCATGACACAGGCTCGGCAGTACACGCAGCATTTATTGCACCTATAGCAAGGATATCGAGCGAAACAGGAGCGCTCGTGCTGGCCGCACCTCAAGCAAACAAAGCCTCTCTTCGTTTTTTTAATGCCTTCCTCCGTTTTTATCAGGCCTTCTTGGATATGCCAATCAATGACAGGTTCCGGAAAAGGAAGTTCGCTTTTCAGAACGTGGCGCTGCTCCAAACATGACCGCAATTCACAGGAATAGGATGCCGGATGTTCGATGTGAATCACCTCCAATCTGCCATTCAGTATCTATCATCCATGTTTTCTTGTAAAACAGTCAAAATCTAAAAATCTCCCTCCAAAACCGTAGAAAAAGAAAAAATCTCCGTTTTGCAAAACGGAGATTGGCTTTTATACTGTATACCAGGCGATACCCATTGCTCCTTCACCAAGGTGAGTGCCGATCACAGGCCCGAAATAGCTTTTATAAAATTCGACATGTGCGTATTGCTGCGACAATTCTTCGATTATTTGATCGGCTTCTTCTTCACGGTTGGCATGAATCACAACTGCTCTCAACGGCTTTCCTTTCTCGGCATCTTCGCCAAAAAGCTCAAATAAACGGTTCATCGCTTTTTTTCTCGTCCGGATTTTTTCGAAGGGAACGATCAGCTTGTTCTCAAAATGCAAAATCGGCTTTACTTTTAAAAGGCTTCCGACAAAAGCCTGGGCGCCGCTCAGGCGTCCTCCCCTTTGCAAATGCGAAAGGTCGTCAACCATAAAATAAGCCCTCATTGAGGTTTTCATATGATCCAAGTGGCGAATGATTTCTTCCGGAGCCGCTCCTTTTTCCGCCATCTCAGCCGCTTCGATCGCATAAAAACCTTGAGCCATGCAGCTGATTTCTGAATCAAACGGATACACTTTAATTCCTTCAAGCATACCGCGTGCTGATACAGCGCTGTTGAATGTTCCGCTGATGCCGCTGGAAAGGTGGATGCTGATGACCGCATCATATGTTTCCCCGAGTTTTTCATAGAGAGAAATCAGCTCGCCGTATGCGGGCTGGGAAGTCGTCGGGAGATTTTCGTGAGCTTTTACTTCTTTGTAATAGTCCTTCCAGCTCATATCGATTTCTTCCCTGTATGAAGTCTCTCCAAAGATCACATTGAGAGGTATCATATAAATATTGTAGCGCTCACGCAGGTCTTTAGGTATATATGCCGTACTGTCTGTTACTACTGCTGTTTTCATGAAATAAACCTTCCTTATGAAAGATACTCTTTTCTATTCTAAAAGAAAAAGCAGCTTTTTTCATTATAAAGTTTGATTTTCTGCTAAAAGAAAAGACCTGCCTTATGGCAAGTCCACCTTTATCTCATTTCTACCCAGCCATTTTTAATGGCTACAACGACAGCCTGCGTTCTGTCGTTTACATTCATTTTTTGAAGGATGTTGCTGACATGGTTTTTAACCGTTTTTTCACTGATAAATAATGATTCGCCGATTCCGCGGTTGCTTTTTCCGTCCGCCAGCATCTGCAGAACCTCGCATTCCCTTCTGGTAAGAATGTGAAGAGGTCTCCGGATTTCCGGATACACTTCATGCTGAGCGTGAGATGATACACCGCTTGTTGCAAGACGGCGGAATTCATTCACAAGATTATGAGTAACCTTAGGATGCAGATAAGATCCGCCTTCAGCCACAACTTTCACGGCTTCGATCAGCGTGTCGGCATCCATTTCTTTCAGCAGATAGCCGCGGGCTCCTGTTTTTAATGCATGTGTAACATAGTTTTCGTCGTCATGGATAGATAAAATAATAACCTTTGATTCCGGATACAAGTCGACCAGTTGTTTTGTCGCTTCTACGCCGTTTACATTCGGCATATTAATATCCATGATTACCACATCAGGATGGTAGTGCTCGACAATGCGAGCCGCTTCATCTCCGTCGTCTCCTTCGGCCACTACCTCAAAGGTAGGTTCGAAATCCAAAATCCGTTTGACACCTTCACGGAATAACTGATGATCGTCAATAATTACAATATTTACTTTAGTCACAAGCTACGCCTCCCCATTCTCATTGTTAAACACACCGCTTTTATGGTCAATATGTCTTTTGTCTCTATTTTACAATTATCTTTACAAAGACAGCGGAACTTTAATCAAAATAAATGTCCCAAGACCTATTTTCGAATCGATTGTCATTGAACCTTCGAGCAAGTCGACTCTTTCTTTCATACCTAGCAGACCGAAAGATTTGTTCTTCTTGCCTTTAACTTCTTTTAAGTCAAAGCCGTTTCCATTGTCTTTGATAATCAACGTCACAAAATCTTTTGTCACTTCTACTTTAACATGAATCTCAGTTGATTCGGAGTGTTTTAAGGCGTTTGTCACTGCTTCCTGTGCAAGCCGGAAAAGTGCAACCTCAAACCGCGGTGCTATTCTTCTATCTTCCGATTCTCCGATGCATTGGAAATGGATCTTTGCTTTTCCATGATAATCTTCGATCGTGTTCAAGTATTTTCTGAGCGTCGGTATCAATCCCAAATCGTCTAAAGCCATCGGTCTTAAATCATAAATGATTCTTCTGACTTCATAAAGAGCATTTCTGACGTTTTGCCGGAGGTTTCTAATTTCCTGAAAGCCTTCTTCTGTTCCTTTGTCTCTGAAGATGCGTTCGATCAGCTCAGATCTCATCATGACGTTGGCCAGCATTTGCGCAGGGCCGTCGTGGATTTCCCTTGAGACCCTTTTTCTTTCTTCCTCTTGGGCTTCGATGATCCGCAGTCCGAAATCCTGTTTGGCCTGCGCATCTTCTAGGAGAACGCCAACCTGGCGCAGATCCTGATTTAAATAGTTTAAGACGACGGTAATCTGGCTGACAAGCCCTTCCGAACGCTCGATGATTTCCTGAAGCCCCAAAAGGCGCCGTTCCAGATCATCACGCTTCTCTCTCAGCTGCTTTTCACGCTGCTGGATCATCGTCAGTTCAACCTGCAGTTTGTGGGCTTTTTCATAAGCTTCGCGAATCTCTTCTTCACTGAATTTATGAAAGTTTCTGCTGACCTCAGACAAGCGGTTTCGCGCATGGCGGGCATGCACTTCCAGCCTGTCTCCAAGATCGATGACTTCGTTGACCTGCTGTTTAATCTGCTTCAGCTCTTCTACCAAGCCTTCATATTGCTGACGGGACTGCTCTCCGATTTGAAAGACCTCATCCTTGCTCCCGTCAACCGTTTTTAACATCTTCATAATGATTGAATCTAAAACTTTGGAGTCCATTTTGGAAACACTCACCCATTTTCCCTCCGTAACAGCATTGTCATTTACTTTTATCATAAATTTCATTGAACTGAAATTCGTGTCGAATTATAATGAAAGAATGCGTATTCTGGTTTTTTGGTCTTTTTATGGTTACCGATCCATTTCTATTTAATCATAACAAAATACGCGCCAAAATTCTAAGTCTGTTCGATTTTTAGGAGAACAGCCGCATGGCTTGTCAGGAGGTAAGCAGGCATGCTGCAAAGTTATCTCACTGTTGCAGGTGAAGGGACCCATGAAATCGTGATTGAAAAATCCCGTTTTATATGTCACTTAAGCCGCGTCAGTACTGAAGAAGAAGCACAGAACTTTATCAATCACATAAAAAAGCAGCATTGGAATGCGACGCATAATTGCTCGGCTTACGTCATAGGAGAAAATGATCAAATTCAAAAAGCAAATGATGACGGAGAACCGAGCGGGACAGCTGGAGTTCCGATGCTTGAAGTTTTGAAGAAACGCAACCTTAAAGATACGTGCGCCGTTGTGACGAGGTATTTCGGCGGTATTAAACTCGGCGCTGGAGGGCTGATACGGGCTTATGGAAAATCCGTGTCAGAGGGGCTGAACCATGTCGGCGTTGTCGAACGAAAGCTGATGCGGGTGATGCACACGACAGTGAACTATACATGGCTCGGCAAGCTTGAAAACGAGCTTCGCGAGTCCCCTTATCAAATAAAAGACATTCATTATGCCGACGATGTCGAGTTTGAAACGTATGTCAAGGAAAGTGAAAAACAGGCATTTACGAAATGGATAACCGAATTAACAAATGGCAAGAGTGAGAATAGTGAAGGCATTCAAGTCTATTTGGAAGAAGCTTTTAACAATTAAAGGAGAATTATTATATGGCTGAGCGTATTAAAGTGAAAGTTCGAAAAAAAAAGAATAAAAAGAGAAAGCTGCTTAAACGGTTTATAGTCCTTATGCTGCTCGCACTTCTCGTAGTGGGCGGAGTGGGCATATATAAAATTATTAACACGATTTCCGCGGCTGACGGCACTTATGATGAGCTTGAGCGCGGAGAGAAGTCAAAGCTCAGAGACGATGTCGTTAATATTCAAAAAAAGCCGTTTTCAATTCTTTTTATGGGGATTGAAGATTATTCGACAAACGGTGAGCACGGACGGACGGATTCCCTGATTGTCGTGACGCTCGATCCTAAAAAGAAGTCGATGAAAATGCTGAGCATTCCGAGGGACACAAGGGTTCATTTGGCCAGTGACACAACCGGTACAAAAACAAGAATAAATTCGGCCTATGCAAAAGGCGGCAAGGATGAAACGACCGAAACGGTTGAGGACTTCCTCGGAATCCCGATCGACTACTATGCAACAGTCGATTTTGACGGATTCAAAGATGTCATCGATGAAATCGGCGGAATCGATGTTGACGTCCCGTTTGATTTTAGCGAAAAAAGCGATGTCTCCAAATCGAAGAGAATCTATTTTAAAAAAGGAAACATGCATTTAAATGGAGAGGAAGCTCTTGCCTACGCAAGGATGAGAAAACAGGATAAGCGGGGAGACTTTGGGAGAAACGACAGACAAAAGCAAATCTTAAAAGCCGTTCTTGATCAAATCTCAAAACCGCAAAACCTCGCTAAAATTGATAAAATTGCCCAAAAAGCGAGCAAAAACATTCAGACCAATTTCAAAATCACACAGGCTCTGGCGCTTCAGCAAATCTACAGCGGCTTTACTGGCGATGATATTGAAACATTAAACATCACAGGAAAAGATCTTACGATCGCTGATGTTTACTACTTTGAGCCAGACCAGCAAAACCTGGCAAACGTGCAAAATGAATTGACCCATCATTTGTACCCGGACTCAACCGCTGATTCAAGCGGAACATCGTCTGAATCTTCCGCAACCGCTGACGGGGCAGACAGCTCAGCTGAATCGTCTGCTGCTTCTTATTGATCGGCTCTGTTGAATGTTAAATTTATCATGAATAAATTGAAGGGGAACTCTTTATATATTAAGGGTTCCCCTTTCTTTTGAAAAAGACAAATGATTGATAACACTTTGTTTTAAATAGTTATACTGTTTTTCGTTAGTATCAGAAAATGCCTCATTTCTATTTGAGGGAACATCCATATACAGGATGTCTTCTTTGAATTGGGAAACCGTTAAATCATACCTTTTACCATTGATAACATTATAAAAATGCCACCCTTCAGGCAGCTTTGTTTTCCCTATTTCTCCACCTAAAAGATCATTTACAACTAAGGCGGTTACGCCGCATTGTCCCTTTGCAGGGTTATCCTGACTCCATTTTGAACTTGAATCCAAAGACCAGGATTTATAGAGTGCTTTCATTATTTGTTCGATCTGTCCATGGTGATGATCATCCATAAAAAATCCTCCTTCTCATAGAGTTTTAGTTATTCAACCAACAGCTTGTGAGGCTTCCTGAGTTGCAGCAATAATAAAACCCCTGGAATCCAGGGGTTTTTGTGCACATTAATTCCTCTTCACCATCCGCCTGTAAAACTTCGTAAAGGGCTTGTACTGCTCATTTACAAGGCCTGTCACTTCTGCGATGATCTGCATGAACAGGATTAAGCCGAAGATGATGAAGATGGACACCCAGAGCGTCGCGGTTTTTAAAAGAATGGCGCTCAGGCTGAAGACGATGCCAATTAAATAAATGACGATGACGGCTTTCCGATGGGACAGGCCAAAGGCCATTAGCCTGTGGTGAATATGCGATTTGTCGGGCGCCGAAATCGGCTGTTTGTTTAAAATCCGCCTGATGATCGCGAATGTCGTGTCAAATATCGGCACTCCTAATATAATGATTGGAATGACGACGCTGAACAGGGTCACGCTTTTATACAGTCCGAGCAGCGACAGAACCGAGATCACATAGCCCAAGAAGAGCGAGCCCGTGTCTCCCATAAAAATTTTCGCCGGGTGGAAGTTATAGAACAGAAAGCCGATCGTGCTTCCGATGACAACCAGCGACAGAGAGAAGATCAAGATTTTATCGGCAGAAAAAGCCATGACGGCAATCGTCGAAAGGCCGATGACGGATATACCCGCAGCCAGTCCGTCCAATCCGTCGATTAAGTTGATGGCATTGGTGATCCCGACGATCCATAAAATCGTCAGAGGGTATGCGAGCCACCCCAAATCAAAGCGAAGATCCCAAAATGGAATCGATAAAAATTCCATTTTTAAGCCTGTACTGACGATGATGCAGGCTACTAATATTTGAACGATAAATTTAATTCTCGCGCTTAAATTGTGTTTGTCATCTACAATGCCCAAAATGACAATCATAAAAGCACCGAGTGTAATTGCTGTTATTCTGTTTTCATAAAGGCCGCCGGCAAGCGAACCGGTCAATACTCCTATAAAAATGGCTAAACCGCCCATTCTCGGCATTACTTTATCATGTATCTTTCGTTTATCCGGCTGATCCACGACCCCGGATTTGATTGCTAGACGTTTGACAAGCGGAGTAATAATTAAAACAGTAATGAGAGAGACAAAAAACGCAAGTACAGTGCGTTCATAAGACATAAGGAAGTCTCCTTTTTAAATGAAGTCTGGTCGTATTAAAGATCATACCTTTTCATTATACAATTTCATTATTTATTATAACAAGCTCCAGCCAAAAGAAACATCATGAATTAATATCCCCCGCCGCAAATTATGCATCTTTATTCAAGTTCAATTGATCAAGCATCGATAAAAATAAATGATGCCAGTCTCTTTCATGTGCGATCTTTCTGCGCAGTTCCACATGGGAGACATCATCATGCGCAAGCTCCAGCTCTTCACACAGCGCTGTAAATTCAACGGGGTCGTTTCCTGTTAGATGACGGTAAACGTGTTCCTGTTCAACCTTTTTTGTTGAAGGAAGGTTCATACCGGCGACAGGCTTTCCGGCAGCCAAAAATTCAAACAGCTTTAAAGGGAATACCGCATTATTATATGGCGACGGTTTATACGGCATGATCCCGATATCCACTACATTCATATAAGCCGGTACTTCCGACGGCGCAGCGGGCCCCGTCCAAATGACATTTTCTTCTTCAAGAAGCGCTTTAAAATCTTCGTCTCCGTTTGTCCCGTCAGGACCGACAAATAAAAACGTCCACTCTTTTTTGGTTTTGGCAGCTTCTTTGATGAGCTTAAAATCGAGCTTCGGCTTAATTCCGCCGATAAAGCCGAGGACGGTGCCTTCCCTTCCGTTCAATACATCGGCTTTTTGCTTATTTTTCGCAAACAAGCTGTATTCCACACCATTTTCGATTGTAAAAACCGGCTTTGTCTCTCCTTGAAGCCGGTCTGCTACGTTTTGGTGCAAATATTCAGAAGTGCAAAAAATCGTATCAGCAGCTTTAATGATTCTGCCTTCAGCTTCAAAAATAACCTTTTGCCTGAATCCTGAGACAAGGCTTTGGCTTCCGCTGATCGGCGCCGCCCACAGGTCACTGCAGTCATAGATGACCTGATCCCACTGATAAAGTGATGACAGCAGCGGAAAACCGGGGAATGTGTACCATAAGCACACCTTTTCCCCCTGAACGTCTTCTTTCAGCCGGTCAAGCAGCGGCTTCAGCTTGCTTTTATAAAAAACATCCTTGTAGCGGGCAAACCTGAATATTTTCTTTTTCAAAAAATCTTTGACTGCAAATTGCTTGATTCCGTTGTCAAGCAATGTAAATGTCTCGCGGGAAGGATTTTCAGACGGACAGACCCAAATGACTTCCTTCGTCTCCTTGCGGCCGGCTAAAAACTCAGCAAGGCGGTGCCTTCTGTACCTTAGCTGATCCTGTCCCCATTCACCTGTCGCTACTATGACGTGTATGACTTGATCTGCTTTCACTTTCAATCACCTTTTCTGTCAATGCCGTTATAATCTTTTCATGACTGCGTTCTTAGCGTAATGGAAAAAGCACCATGTCGCTTTCATCAAGTGAAGGCGTTCGATTTCCCTGTACACATACCAGGTTTTTCGCGCCGCCTTCCACTTGTTTCTGGAGATCGATGTTTCAACGATGCGGTATTCGGCGAGGGGTTCGTTCAAACCGAATGCCTTGAATCCTCGCTTTAATACGGACAGCCATGTCGCCAAATCCTGACGGGTTCTGATATTCGGCATCCGGATATCACCCGTTTGCTCTCTGTCAATCATTACCGTCAAACAGCCGATAATCGTATTTTTTAATACATCATCATATGTAAGGCTGACGGGTGCATGAATGGTTTTATGAAGCGGTTCGCCGTCTTGGCTGATCAGCTCGTATGCCGTAAATGTGAAAGCGTGCTGATGCTTCCTCATAAAGGCAAGCTGCTTATCCAGCTTTTCTGCTTTCCACACATCATCGCTGTCCAAAAAGGCGACATAGCGCCCTTCGGCTTTGCTGAGCGCTGCATTTCGAGCCGCTGCAGCGCCTTGATTTTCTTTCAGAAAAATGGCATGGATCCGTTCATCATCTTCTTCATAGCGCTTCAAAATGTCTCTTGTCCCATCTGTTGAGCAATCATCGGCAATGATCATTTCCCAGTCGGAAAACGTCTGATTTAAGACGGACTGAATGGTTTTTTCGATAAATTCCTCCGCGTTATAGGAAGGCGTAATGACAGAGATTAAAGGTTTTTGCCTCGTCATGGTCCTGATCCACATCCCCAATTAAAAATTTAACGTTCTCTGAATACTTCCGGAACGACAATGATAAAAAACGACAGCGCTAAACCGATCAGTACGCCTAATACCGCTCTTTTTTTAGGCGACATGCCGGCAGCCTGGTTATCCAGCACGATCAAAGGCTCAATTTCTTCAGCAGCCTTCATATCGAGCCTGCTTGTTTCAAGCTCATACAAAAACCGCTGTTTATCAACTTTGGAATCAGCGCTGACTGTTTCGCCTTCAAGCGCCTTTATATTCTTTTCGATGACTTCTTCCCTTTTTGAAAACAGCGCCTTATCGCCTTTCATATAGGCATCTTTAACTTTTCCTAAAGTATCCAATGTTTTCTGTTTGTCAGGCCCTGTATAACTTAAGTTAAAAAGTGAATCCGTTCTGATTTCAATCGCCAGATCGTCTTTCAACTGCGCCAGATCCTCTTCCGGCATATCCGGGAAAATGTCCTTTAAAAAGGCTTCGTTTTTCAACAGCAGCGGCACCTGCTTTGCATTGTTGTACTTCGCTTCTCCATAATTCCCGGTTGATATCGTTACAGTAGCCGTGTAATCGGACGGAGCAACGCTCCCCTTCGGCATAAAATAGCCGACAAGACCAAGAATAAGAGGAAGCGCAATAATCGCCACAATAAACTTTTTCACTCTACCAGCAATACGTTTGATTAAATTCATCACATGAATTTCTCCCTGTTTTTAAATTCGATTTTCAAAAATCACCTATACTGTTCGGTTTCATCCGTTCCGCTGACTCTAAAGGTATTAACCGTCGCAATCACAAGGGCGAGAAACACCCAATGGAAATATAGATTCGAGACGGAACTCGGACTGATGCTTGATACAAGGAAGGCGACGAGCGCGGCTGTCAAACCTTCAATGAGAAGCTTGTACCGCTTTCCAAGCGATCTTTTATAATATCGGTAAAGCACGGTTATTAAATAAATGTACATCGTTAAATAACCGAGCATCATCACAACTCCAAAATTCGTCATGATCTCTACGAGCCAGTTATGAACCTCCACGACCCGGTCTGTATCGAACAATGCGTGATGTTCCAAATAATAAGGTACATTGCCGGCGCCAACGCCGAATCCGTAAGTATCCAGCACATAATGCCCGGCGTTTTTCAACAAGTTTGCCCTGGCGACATTGGATGGCAGCGGCTCGCTGAAATCGTGTGTAGTTTGCGGAGCCAAAAAGTATGTATAAAAAGCTCCGGTGATCTTTCCTGCAAACAGTGTGACAAAAGCGATACATCCTGCAGCTGCGGCGATGAGCGCCCATTTTTTAAGCACCTTCGGCAGCAAAATAAACGCATAAACGGCAAGTCCGGCTATAATTCCCAGGATGCTGGCTCTTGATCCTGTCAGGAAAATCAAGTAGGCCGAACAGAACGCAAGGAGCAGCCCCGCTATTTTTAAGTAGCTGTTTTTAATATTTTTGAAAAAAGATAAATAAAAGAAAAAGCTGATGGATAGAAATGTCGCAAAGTCATTCTGATTGAAAAAGACGGATGTCGGATAGTGCTGTTTATAGTGCGGCCCGTTATAAAGGGTCGAGCTCGGTAGGTGGTTTAATGTAAAGTGGTTGTAAAACCCGATGACCATTAAAAATACGGTCATGACCAACCATATGTAATAAAACGCGAGAATTCGATCCATTTTTTGAAAAAACATAACAATCAGAAAAACAAAAAACATTCCCATTGCCAATAGGAACAGATATTTTACGCCCTCAGTAGCAGACTTGACCCAAAGCAGCGAAATCATTCCATAGCAGAACCAAAACGTGAAAAACATCAGAATGCCTTTAACATGCACCTGCTTCCACTTTTCAAGGTGCTGGCTGCCTTTCAACATTTCCGCTATGAATAAGAACCCTGCCAGAATCAGAAGAATGCGATATGGAAACAGGCTGAAAAAGCCCAATTTAATCGTAAAAAAAGCATTGTTGGCAAATGTTGCAGCGATGAGCAGATATAATACGGGCATCAGCAATTGCTCGGACGACAAATACTTCCGGAGCACAATGATCAAAGTCAGCGCAATCAAAATCAGACATGCTAACAAGACTTTTTTTGCATTGGACTGGGCCAATACAACGAATGCTAACCCTGCGGTCAATGCGGCGAGCCAAACCAAAACATTGACCGCGGAACGTTTGAGACTCATTTTTCCCCCTCCTTCCGCTTCTTTCTGGAAAAGGGCTGCCGACATCAGCCAGCAGCCAGTGATTTACATATTCATTTCTTTTTTATAATATGAAATGGTCTTTTCCAGTCCTTCAGCGAGCGGCATTTTTGGTTCCCAGTTTAAAATTTTCTTTGTTTCTTCATTACACAGTGTGCTGTGGCGGATATCCCCCGGTCTTTCATCTTGATAAATCGGAGACAACGCCGAGTTCGTCGCTTTTTTCATCTCTGCAAACAGCTCATTGACTGTGATCGAAAAGCCGTTCGAAACGTTTAAACAAACGTTTGATTGAGCTTTGAGCGCCTTGATATTGGCGGAAGCCACATCACCGACATAAATAAAATCGCGCGATTGTTCTCCGTCTCCAAAAATAACCGGAGCCTTGCCGCTTGTCAGCAAATCGGAGAAAATCGATACGACGCCGCCCTCTCCTTTTGCGTCCTGGCGCGGCCCGTATACATTGCTGTACCGCAAAATGCAATACTCGGTTCCATACAGATCATAGGCCAGCTTTAAGTAGTTCTCCACCGTAAGCTTCGTCAGCCCGTAGGGTGAGCCTGGATTTGTTTTATGACGAGTGTCGACAGGCAGATATTCAGGATCTCCATAAACAGCTGCTGATGATGCAAAGACAATCTTTTTCACGCTGCATTCACCCGCTGCCTTAATGATATGGAGCGATCCCTTGATATTGATGTTTTCATCATTTAAAAAATCGCTGACAGACTCCGCCACGCTTACTTGTGCAGCTAAATGAATAATATAATCGGGATCAATGCTTTTGATGACGTCGATGACTTCCGGCTTTGTTATATCCTGCTCATAAAAGTCAACCGCGAGACCTTCAATGTTGGAGCGGTGTCCCGTAGTTAAATTGTCAAGAATTGAAACCCGGTAATTTTCTTTCAGAAGCTGTTCAGCGATATGCGAGCCTATAAATCCGCATCCGCCTGTCACTAGTACTTTTTCCATTAATAACACCCCTCGTTTTATACTTTTGTTAAGCTTTTCTCTCCCTGTACTCCAGGGCGGCCAATTGAATGATAAATAAATCCTTCTCTTCTCATATCTTCAAGTTTAAACAAGTTACGTCCATCAATTAGAACAGGACGATTTAAATATGTTTTCAATTTCTTAAAATCCATTTCTTTAACCTGTGGCCAATCTGTCAAAATGAGGCAAGCATCAGTATCCTTTACAGTATCATACAAATCGTTGCTGTATATGGCCTGATCTCCCAATAAGCGTTCTGCCTCCGGAATTGCAATGGGATCGTATGCTTTAATATGAGCACCAAGGCCTCTCAGCATCGGAATGACATCCAGAGACGGCGCCGAGCGCATATCGTTTGTATTCGGCTTGAATGCCAGCCCAAGAACCGAAATGGTCATGCCGTTTAAATCGCCAAACACATCAAGGAGCTTTTGCACAATGTGGGCGCGCTGCTTTTGATTCGTCTCAATAACGGCTTCAATCATTTTAAAAGGATAGCCGACTGACTTCGCGATGTGCAATAAAGCCATTGTATCTTTAGGGAAGCAAGAGCCGCCAAAGCCGATTCCGGCATTCAAAAATTTATTGCCGATTCTGCTGTCCAGTCCGACACCTTCAGACACCTTTGATACATCAGCTCCGACCCTTTCGCAAATATTTGCGATATCATTAATGAACGAGATCTTTGTAGCCAAAAATGCATTTGCAGCGTATTTAATCATTTCTGCACTTTCAAGGTTAGACTTGACGATTTTCGTTTGAAAAGGCTTATGGAGCTCTTCAATAATCGCAGCAGCCTTTTCGCTTGTCGCACCGATGACGGCTCTTTCCATATTCATCGTATCGTAAATAGCTGTTCCTTCACGAAGGAACTCCGGATTCGAAACGACGTCGAAAGGGAATTCCCCTTTTGAATTGCGTTCTATAATGGCTTGTACGAGCTTTCCTGTTCCAACAGGGACAGTGCTTTTGTTGACGACGACTTTATAGCCGTTCAGATGCTTCCCGATCATTTCGGCAACAGATTTGACAAATGTCAGGTCTGCTTCCCCTGTTTCCGACATCGGTGTTCCGACTGCAATATAAATAATCTCTGCTTCTTCAATCGCCTTGGGAATATCAGTAGAGAAAAATAAGCGATTTTCGTTTACGTTTTTATCCACAAGTTCTTTTAGGCCGTTTTCATAAATCGGCATCACTCCTGCTGAGAGTCCTCTTATTTTTTCTGCATCAATATCGCAACAGACAACCGAGTTTCCCACTTCGGCAAAACAAGTTCCAGACACCAGCCCGACATATCCCGTTCCAATGACAGCGATTCTTTTCAACATTATCATTCCCTTCTTTCAGCTGACCCTTCAAATCCAATAGCTTGATTTAGGTAATGATCTTTATCTCTTTTCTATTGAAAAAATCTGGGTTTTCCGTTTTCCCAATTCTTATTTTTATTAGCTTAGACGCAAATAAATGGGTTTAAACAGTATTATATTCAACACTCATGCGCATATTAACCGACAGATCCCAACTTAATTTTTGTTCTCGGCAACATCTCCATACACATCCAGCAACTTGCCGGCATTTTTAAAGGCGTCATAATCATCGTGCACCGTTTGATACAGCTCTTCAGCGATGTCTTCTTGCCAATTCGCGCCTTCCAAATAACCTTTGACAGCTTCTGTTATGCTGGAAGCCGAGCGCGGCTTAATCAGCAAATGTTCGTGTTTTCCGAATAAAGACGGAACCCCTCCGACCGCCGTACAAAGCACCGGAACCTTGAGGGCGAGCGCTTCAATGACGACAGTCGGCATCCCCTCAGAATACGAAGGAAGCGCAAACAGATCTGATGCAGCCAGATATTCTGATATCTCATGGTTTGCGACCTGCCCCGTCAATATCGCTTTTTCACCGGCGGTTTGACGAATGTGCTGCTTCTCCGGTCCGTCGCCGATGAACACAGCTCTGTAGCTGTCATCAAGCTGCTTGACCGCTTCCGCCAGCTCGGCTACTCCTTTTCCTTTCACCAAGCGGCCGACGAACGTCAGCAATTTTTTGTCTTTCGGCAGGCCGAATTTCTCCCTCAATTCAAATGTTGAAGCGGAGGGTTTTTGAAACCGGTCCAGGTTGACGCCGATAGGAAGAACCGAGCATTCAGCACCGGTCATTTCTTTTGTTTTGGCTTTCAGCTCATCGCTGACAGCCAGAACTTTTGCCGCGGAATGCACAGCTGTTTCAAATGCTCGAAATGCACCTTTGCTGTAATGGGGATAAATATTGACATCGCTTCCGTGCAAAGTCAGAACATAAGGAACTTTCAGCCTCTGTGAAACAACGGCAGCGGCACCCCCGGATGGCATCGCGAAATGGGCATGGATAAGATCCGGCGCAAGCCCGTGCTTCTCGATCGTCCTCAATACAGACTTTGCAATCCGGCGATGCGGCTGTGCCCATTTTAGCTGTCCAGGCAGAGCCGTATACGGCGGTCTGTAGACCGGGATGCCTTTTCTTTCTTCATATTCCGGGACTGTTCGTGCTTGACGGTATTTTTTTTTCAGCAGCCTGAGGGGAGCAGGGTTCACAGGTGATGGACATATGACCGCCACATCAACGCCCTGCATCTGCAGCGCCTGAACCTGTGTTTCATGAAAAACGCCTTCTCCCGGTTTTTGACTGCTTGGATAAACACTGGTAATCCAAAGAACCTTCAATGATGAAACGCCCTTTCTGCTGTCATCTTCCTAATTGGATCTTCATAGCCCGCCGATAAAATTTACTGACCAGAAAACCGTAAAAAATTCCGCTGATTCCGACGGAAACTGCCAGCTGAAGCATGGCGCCGTGAAGCAGATGTCTGCTGCCGACGCTCAAGACAAGAGCCAGCAATGCCATGAGCAGTGTCAAGGCCAGCGGTTTTCCAACGGTTCTGAAATATTCGCCCATCTTCAGCTGGATGACATATTTGAGCAGCCATCTGCCGATAAAGAAATTGATCAGGCTGATCGCTGCATAGGTCCAGGCGGTGATCGTCAAATCATTCGTTAATACCGCCGCATAAAGAGACAGCCCGTAAAGGAGCATGATCCCGCTGTCCCAATAAAATGCCAGGTCTGCTCTCCCCTTCGCCAGCAAAACCGATCCGTTCGGATTCATCAAAACCCTGAGCAGCCCGACAATCGCGAGGATATTCAGAACCGGTACGGCCTGCAGCCATTTTTCTCCGAAGACGACTTCAATAAATAAATCTGAAACGGTCATCAGTCCGATCAGAAGCGGGAATGAAATCAGCGAGAGAAGCTTTGTCATATTTAAAAAGCCTTCGCGCAGCGTTTGATTGTTCCCTTGATTCTTTGAGAAGACGGGAAACGCTACCCGTGTCACGATCGGATTGATTTTTAATACGGGAATCGTAATAATTTGATACGCCAGGTTATAGATTCCCAATGCTTCCGCACCGAGAAACCGTCCGATCAAAATCATGTCGATATTGGCGCCAAGCCTGTTTACAAGCCTTGAAGCGAGCTGAAACGCGCCGAACGAGAAAAATTCTTTCACTTCCCCCAACGCAAAGACGAGAGATGGACGCCATTTTTTTAAATATACAGCAAAAAACATGATGCCTTTAACCGAATTAAGAAAAACTTGTGACAATGCATAGGCCACAATCGGATCCATCAGAAAAACCAAAACGAGCAGGAGCACAAATGACAAAACGGTGACACCCGCTTCTATTTTGCTCAGCACATTAAACTTCAGATCTTTTTGCAGCATATATTGATACTGCTGGCCGACCGGGGCGATCAAAAACATGACGGCCAAAATCCGCACAAGAAAAACCAGTTCGTCCCGCTGATAAAAGTCTGCGATGAACGGACTCAGGAAAAAGAGGCCGATAAACAAAAGGATGCCCGTTAGGATATTCAGCCAATATAAGGTCGATAATTGGCGTTCACTGATGTTCTCCTTTTGAATTAAAGCGGCCCCGAATCCCATATCGAGTACAATTTGTGTAAAAATCGTTACGGTGGTCAGCATTCCGACCAAACCGAATTCGGCAATTGTCATGATATTGCCGAGCAGTGCAAACTGTATAATTTGAATGACCGTGACGATCAAAGTTGAAACACTTGTCCATTTTGCACCGCTTAATATTTGTTTCGTAATGGTAGACATAGCATATTCCTAACTTCCTCGTATTATCTGGCTCCTTCGCCGGTTAATACTACTTTAATCGTTTTCAGCATAACCTTCAAATCGAGAAGAAACGTTAAATTCCGAATGTAATACAGATCGTGCACCAATTTTTCTCTCGGACCGATATCATAGCCTCCGTTTACCTGTGCAAGTCCCGTTAACCCAGGCTTAACAATTAAGCGGTTTTTAAATCCCGGAATTTCATGGTGAAACTGAGCGGTAAACATCGGTCTTTCAGGCCTTGGTCCCACAAGGCTCATATCTCCGGCCAGAACATTGATCAACTGCGGAAGTTCATCGATTCTTGTTCTTCTTATAAAAGACCCGACTGCAGTGACGCGCGGATCATCCTTCTGCGCCCATTTCGCACCGGATTTTTCTGCGTCAATTCTCATAGAACGCAGCTTGATCACCTTAAAATGCTTTCCGTCTTTTCCGACGCGTTCCTGCCGGTATAACGGAGAACCCGGTGTTTCGATACAGATTAATATACAAAACAGCAGAATAAACGGCAGTGTAAGAGCGAGCCCAATCAAGGAAAGGACGATATCCATTATCCGCTTCATATATAAATAACGTACTGCTTTTTTTGATAGAGCACAGGAATAAGTTTGCTGGCTTGAATATTCATTGTACATTCTTAAACTTTTGTCGATACTCACTAGCATACACCTCGATTAGTATGTTACTGTTTGATCTATTCGTCAGTGTAGCATACGAACGTAAACACAATGTAAAGGAGTCATTAAAATTAGTAAATTCATTGATTTTATGTTAAAAATGCATCGCCTCCGTTTTGTCTTTAAATTCACCAAAAATATCATACTATATTATAAAGACAAAACAAAGGCAGCATAGGCAATTTTTCCGAAAAACGAATTTCTTTATATTTTAATAGTAAGCAACAATTCCGTCGTAAATCGCTTTAGCGCCTTTTTCTTTGTAAGTCGAGCTTTTGAGTTTTGTCGCATCACTTACATTGCTGATAAACGCAAGTTCAACAAGGCAGCTTGGCATTTTTGATTCCCTGATGACATGGAAGTTGCCGATTTTCACACCGCGGTTTGACGTATTCAATGCAACATAGAGACGGTTTTGAATCTCGGTTGCCAGCCTTTTGCTGTTGGCCGATTCATACGTTGTATAATAGTAGGTTTCTGTTCCGGAAGCAGCAGGTGTTGCCGAGTTTGCATGGATGCTGACAAACAAATCCGCATGATTTGACTGCGCTTTTGATACACGCTGTGCGAGCGTCAGGTAAGTGTCGTTCGTTCTCGCCATAACTGGCAGCGCCCCGCCGTTTGATAATTTCGTATTAATTAATTTTGCGACATCAAGGTTCACGCTTTTCTCATATAAACCGTTGCCGACAGCACCGCTGTCTGTACCACCGTGCCCTGCATCAATGAAGATTTTTTTGCCGACGATCGGATTCTTCAGCTGTGATACGACATTGGATTGAAGAGAAACCGTTCCGCCAAGTACGGTAAACGTCGTCATGTTTTTGGAACCGATCACTTCTCTTGTCGGTGTCGGCAAAGATGATGCATTCGTGAACATCATCGGACGGTTTTGCTTAGCCGCCAGAACAGATCCTGTTAATCCGTCGGCATACGCATACCCATTGCTGATGATTGCACTCTTCGCAGAAGAATAGTATTTCTTGACGACATTGGCCGCGACTTCATAGCGGTTGCTGCCGCCGATTCGCGTCGGAGAAGCAAGCTGTTTATATACGGTGCTGGAGATGCTGACTTCACCGCCTACGACAATGGTCGATGTTGTTCCTTTGCTCTTCATTGCATTTTTTGTCGCTGTCGGGATGGAATTGGACGATGTTAAAAGGATCGGGATGCCGTTTCTCGCGGCATATGCGCCGATCGCAAGGCTGTCAGCATAGGCCGTTCCGTTGGCGATGACAGCTTTTGAATTGCTCGGCAGCTTATTCGCAATATTTGCCGCAACCTCGTAGCGATTTGCCCCGCCGATGCGTTCGACAGATGACACACCAAGCTTTTTAATCTCGCTTACGACGCCGTTTTGAACGCTGACGGTTCCGCCGATTACAATCACTTTGCTAGGTTTTAACTGACTGATTCGGTTTTTAGTGGCCGTTGGCAATTTGGACGCTTCCGTTAATAGGACAGGCGCGTTGTTTCGGTAAGCAAATGGAGTCGCTGAAAGGACGTCGGCATATGCCTTTCCATTTGCAACAATGACTGTGCTTGCACTTGACCATCCCTGCTTGGAAACATTCACCGCAACCTCATAACGGTTTGCACCGTCTAATCTTGTGACAGAGTTGGCTGCAAATACATTAGGTACAAACAAAAAGAACCCTAACAACAACATAGGTACAGCTTTAAGAAAGACCCTCAAAAAAATAACCTCCAAAAATGTAAATGTTATGTTTTCCCCTGAACATGAACAGAGGAGGCACTGCTGCCTCCTGTTCTAACTCTATTAATAGCTTGATAGAGTCGTATTTGGATAATAGAAACTTAAGATTTTCTTGTAATCGTGCCCGGCAGCAGCTCTGGCATTTGCTCCGTACTGACTCATGCCGATGCCATGGCCGAATCCTTTACCGCTGAGAACAAAAGCGTTCGTAACGTTAGATACCGAAGCATACGTGCTCTTCATATTCATGCCGCCCAGCATCGATCTTAATTGAGTCGTCGTCACGGAAATCGTCGCTGTTTTTTCTGAGAGATTTCCGTTTGACAGAACATAGCCGTTTGATTTTTCTTTGACAAAGTAAGAAAACTTCACCTCTGCTGTTTTCGGCCGCTGACCGGCAGTTTTCGCGCTGCTCAAGGTCAGGCTTGAGATTTTCGTGATCTTAATGGATTCTGCACTAGGATATTTATTGGTAATAAACCAGCTTTTCAGCCCAGACAAATAGGCAGAGTTCGTTTCATTTGTCGTATTCCACCATGTGCCAGGGCTCTTTAGGTTTAAGCCGCTGGTATTGATCTGCGTTTTATTCAAGGATATCGACCAGCTGTTTTTCGGGTCGTATGTATCCGCTTTGGCGATTAAATATGGAACATTGCCGCCCCATACCTCTGCGCTTGCTTCCGTATATCCCCCGTTGCTCGATGAGTAAACAGCCGAAATCAAGTTGCCGTTATATTTTAAAACTTGTCCTTTTGTTGTATTTACAACGCTGGATGTCTTCGAATTCCAGTCGTATCCCCCGTAAACCTGAAACGCTTGCGTATCGGCCACTACTTTTCCTGCGGAACCGACCGAATATGTTCTCGCTGCCACCGCTTGGGCTTTTAATGCTTCCGTCTGCCAGCTTGCCGGCATTTCGTGCGGCACAACACCTTTCAAATAATCTTCGAACGGAATGTTTTCGTTTATCGGCCGAACATATTTGCTTGATTCAATCGTAAACTTCATATTGCCTAAATAAGGCCTTCCGTTGATGCTGATGGAATTTGATGTCGAGTATTTTTTAGGTGATGCCGTAAATGTCGTTCCAAGCGTTTTGACAGCTTTATTATTTTTGTAGAGTACAAGCTTTCCGCTTGATAGATTAACAGAGTATCCATCTCCGGTAAGCATGTCTGCCAGACTATTTTTCAATGAATCCGTGATTGAAGTGGTCCCCCCAAGCAAAGCAAAAGACTGGGTTCCTTTTTTCGCGACTACATCTGCTACAGGAGTCGGCAGGCTGCCCGATTGGACAAGCAGCAAAGGATGCTTTTGTTTGGCTGCAAGAACGGAACCGGCCAATGCATCTGCAAAAGTCGTTCCGTTAGACATGAAAACCTTTGATGCGTTCATGTTAAGCGTGTTGACAATATTCGCCGACACTTCGTATCTGTTCGCTCCGCCGATGCGGGTAACAGACGCTTTTTTCTTTAATGTGTTTTCAACGCCTGTGCTGACACTCAACGGACCGCCGACGATCGTAACCTTGCTCGGAATATTGTAATCGCTTCGGATCGTATTATTCCCTGAAAGCAGTATCGGATAACCGTTCATTGCCGCATAAGGCGCGATCGACAGAGCGTCGGAGAAGACTAGACCTGTGGCAACAATCGCCTGGCTGTAGGACCCCATCCGGCTCGCGATGTTTTTGGACACATCATAGCGGTTGGCGCCGCCGATGCGGTCAATGGCCCCATACTTTTTCAGCGTGTTTTCAACATTTTTGGAAACGCTCGCCGTTCCCCCGATAATTAAGATGTTATCAGGCTTCATCTTGGCAATTTGAGTTTCGGTTTTCGCCGTCAGCGTGCCCGCATCAGTTAATAGAATCGGCGCATCGTACTTCTTTGCAAGCGGAGATGCAGAAAGCGCATCCGCAAAAGCGTCCCGATTGACAATCACGACAGTGCTCGGGTTCGTCCATCCGGCTGATGCAACATTGTTTGCCACATCGAAGCGGGTCGCCCCGCCGAACCGCTCTGTCGCGGAAATTCCCGAGCCCGGAATTTCGTATGCGCCGGTAATGCCGAAATCAACGCTTGATTTATTGCCCAAATAATTGCTTAATTTTACCGAGATTGTTTTGTCGGCAGCCTGGGCAGATTGTGTAAACATCAGAGCTGCAGCAGTTACTGACGACAGAAGCAGAAGCTTCATTTTTTTCAAAACGTTATAAACCCCCTTGATTCAGCTCTTTATTTTGTTTCGATGCTTTTCAGCTCCAAAACGCCATTTCCGCCTTTTTTATATTGGACTTCTACTTTTTTGCCTTCTTCAATGGAATTGACTTTATCCTGAAGATCTTCATCGACTTGAAGCGTTGTTTCTTTGCCATCGATGTTCACCGCAATTGTGTGGCTGTCAGCCAACCCCACGAATGAGCCTTCTTTAGTGACGGTTTCTTCAGATGCCGCATTTTTATTGTTTGTGCTTGACTTGTCCTCCGATTGGCCCGAAGTGCCACAGGCTGACAACAAAAGCAGCATTGATAATGTTAGAACTATGAGTTTTTTCATCTTCTTCACCTCTCCCTTTTTATCGACAAATTCCAACAGATTCTTTAATTATAGCGAAAAATTTTGCAGATTGATTGGTTTTTTTGAAACATTTTTCTAAGGATTTCGTCTATCCAAAAGGACACATATAACTTTTTGTTGTTTTTGAATTTTAAGAAACTTATAATCAAAGTAGAACATTAAAAGGTGAGGGCTATATGAGAGCTGAAAAGAGGAAGAAAAAGAAAAAAATTTTTTATACAATTATCGCTTTGATTGGTATTTTTGTTCTCAGTACAGGCAGTTACGCCTATTACTTATGGCATAAAGCGGCATCTACAGTAGCGAGCATTCATGAAAATATTAACAAATCAAAAAAACGCGATTCAGCTGTTGACATTGATAACCATGACCCGTTTTCCGTGCTTCTCATGGGTGTCGATGAACGGGACGGTGATAAGGGGCGCGCAGACTCCCTCATCTATATGACGGTGAACCCGAAAACGAAAACGACTGAAATGGTCAGCATCCCGCGGGATACGTATACTGAAATTATCGGCAAAGGCAAGTTGGATAAAATCAACCATTCATACGCATTCGGCGGTGTTCAGATGACGGTAGACACGGTTGAGAACTTCCTCGATGTTCCTGTCGACTACTTTATCAAAGTCAATATGGAAAGCTTCAGGGATGTCGTAGATACGCTTGGCGGCATTACCGTGAACAGTACGTTTGCTTTCAACTATGACGGATATTCATTTGGCAAAGGCGAGATTACGCTGAACGGAAAAGAAGCGCTCGCTTATACGAGAATGAGGAAAGAAGACCCGAACGGCGACTTCGGACGCCAGAACAGGCAGCGTCAAGTCATCGAAGGAATCATTAATAAAGGCGCCAATATATCGTCTATCACGAAATTCGGAGATATGTTCAAAGTGATCGAAAACAACGTTAAAACGAATCTCACGTTTGACGATATGTGGGATATTCAATCCGGCTATAAAGAAGCCCGCTCAAAAGTCATCCAGCATGAGCTGAAAGGCGACGGCACAAAAATCAACGGAATCTATTATTACAAAGCTGACGAAAGTTCCCTTTCCGACATTACAGCCGAACTGAAAGAAAGCCTTAATAAATAAAAAAAGCTTCCTGAAAAGGAAGCTTTTTTATTAGTCTTTAAACACGTCAGGCCGCGCGCTTCGATATCCGTACCGATAAAGCAGCGCCTCTGCAATTCGCCGCGAAGCCTGTCCGTCCCCGTATGGGTTTGAAGCCCGTGACATTTTGCGATATTCATCTTGATCGGTCAACAGCTGTTTAGTCAGCTGATAGATCTTATCTTGATCCGTGCCTGCCAGCTTAAGTGTCCCGGCCTGAACGCCTTCGGGCCGTTCCGTTGTATCTCGAAGCACGAGGACCGGCTTTCCAAGCGACGGCGCTTCTTCCTGCACCCCGCCCGAGTCAGTGAGGATGAAATGAGCTTCAGCCGCAAAGTTGTGAAAATCAATGACTTCAAGCGGCTCTATCAGATGGACCTTCTTCAGATCACCGAAATGCTTTGCAGCCGCTTCACGAACAGCGGGATTGAGATGAACGGGATAAACAACCTGTACGTCGTCAAATTCTTCGACGATCCGCCTGATTGCTTTAAACATATTTTCCATCGGCTCACCTAAATTTTCACGGCGGTGGGCGGTAAGCAAAATCATCTTGTCATTTCCTATTTTTTCAAGAATGGGATGTGAATAGCCGTCCCTCACTGTTGTGTGAAGCGCATCGATTGCCGTATTTCCAGTGACGTAAATCGTCTCCTGGTCTTTATTTTCACGGAGCAGATTCTTTTCGGCCTGCTCTGTCGGCGCAAAATGAAGATCGGCAATCGATCCCGTCAGCTGCCTGTTCAGCTCTTCGGGAAACGGCGAGTATTTGTTTCCGGTCCTGAGTCCCGCCTCTACATGGCCGACGGAAATCTGGTGATAATAAGCGGCAAGACTTCCCGCAAATGTCGTTGTCGTATCACCGTGAACAAGCACAATGTCCGGTTTGATAGACTGAAACAGCTCGTCCAGTTTCACAAGTGCATTAGACGTAATTTCAGCCAGCGTTTGCCTTTCTTTCATGATATTCAAATCAAAATCAGGCTTTATATTAAAAGCTTCAAGCACCTGGTCAAGCATTTGCCTGTGCTGTGCTGTAACCGTCACATAAGACTCAATTTCGGGGTGTTTTCTTAATTCAAGCACAAGCGGCGCCATCTTAATGGCTTCAGGGCGCGTGCCGAAGATGGTCATGACTTTTAATTTTTTCACTATTGTCACCTTTTTCTTAAAGTAATTGTTTGTTAAATAGAATATTGAATCCTTCTCTTTAATAAGTTTACTTACTTTTATTCCTATTAAAGAGAAGCTTTTTTTCGATTCAGGGTGCTATTAAAACGGCGGAACATGCCCTTTGTTCTAACAGCATAAAATACTCGACCAAAACCTTTCAGGATCCTTCGAAATAAAACACACCGTTCCAATCATGATAAAATATCTTTGAGCTTCTTCACACTAGAATGGGAAGATTAAATAAGGAGACATCCTCTCCCTGTTTATACACCTGTCCAAACAGCATAAAAATCGACAAAAACTGCATAAAGGAAGAATACTCTTCTTGTGCCACCTTCGGAAAGCGATTCAAGCTTATTATGTACGTACGGAGGTTAAAATAATTTGTCCAGCTGAAACAATGTCCTCTTTTTGTTTCTAGGTCAAAAAAACAACCGTTTTGCCGGCTTTCCGCTGTTTTGCAGAAGGTAATCGACCTATTTACAGCCAAACTTTTCTCTTACTGAAGAGCTGCAACAGCGCGCCCTTCTCTAACAGGTCAGGTGAATCAATACTATTATATAGAATCTTTATTTACACTATCTTTTTATCGTTTCAAGCATGTTGACGTTTATCATTCGCATCCATTACCATAGCAATCCTCTCTATTGATTTCAAGTTTTAGTACTCCCTATATTACTTGTTTAAAGTTCGTTTTTCTTATATGATAAAAAGTGTTAACAATATGAAAAATGGGTATGTTCAATAAAGACATTAAAATACTTGCGATTCATTGAATTTGATCGTAGACATTGTATAAGGAAGGTGTACTGAACATGAAAAAAGTACGTAAAGCCATAATCCCTGCCGCGGGTCTCGGAACGAGATTCTTGCCGGCTACAAAAGCAATGCCGAAAGAAATGCTCCCTATCGTTGATAAACCAACTATTCAATACATAATTGAAGAAGCTGTTGAAGCAGGTATTGAAGATATTATTATCGTCACAGGTAAAAGCAAGCGTGCGATTGAGGATCATTTTGATTACTCTCCTGAGCTTGAAAGAAATCTAGAAGAAAAAGGTAAAGTAGAACTCCTTGAAAAAGTGAAAAAAGCTACGAATCTGGCTGATATCCACTATATCCGCCAAAAAGAGCCTAAGGGACTTGGGCACGCTGTATGGTGCGCTCGCAACTTTATCGGTGATGAGCCGTTTGCGGTTCTGCTTGGAGACGATATTGTTCAAGCTGAAAAACCCGGATTGCGCCAGTTAATGGATGAATACGAAAGAACGCTTTCTTCTATTATTGGTGTTCAGCAAGTGCCAGAAGAAGAAACACACCGCTACGGCATTATCGATCCTCTGACAAGCGAAGGCCGCCGTTATCAGGTAAAAAACTTCGTTGAGAAGCCGCCTAAAGGCACAGCTCCATCTAATCTTGCCATCTTAGGCCGTTACGTATTCACGCCTGAGATCTTCATGTACTTAGAGGATCAGCGGGTTGGAGCCGGCGGAGAAATCCAGCTGACAGACGCCATTCAAAAGTTGAATGAAATTCAAAGAGTGTTTGCGTACGACTTTGAAGGCAAGCGTTATGATGTTGGTGAAAAGCTTGGTTTTATCACCACAACTCTTGAGTTTGCGATGCAGGATAAAGAGCTTCGCGAGCAACTTGTTCCATTTATGGAAGGTCTACTAAACAAAGAAGAAATCTAAACAAAAAGGCTATTGGACATTCATCCAATAGCCTTTTCTTATTTCGATATTAAGGTCGGCCTGTCGCTTAAAGACAATGAGGCTGGAGTAACGAGAGAAATGTTATAAAAAACAAGCTCTGATGCTTTATCATTCTCCAGTACATAGCTGCATTTTTTCATTATCTAAATCCAGCGTCCTGCTGCCGTCAGCTTCCGCTTTGAATCTTGATCCTTTCAAACAGATGCGTTTTCAAATGCAATAAACTCTTGCTTGTTGTCTGCGAAGAAGCGTTCCTCTGTCTTGTCCTTTGCATCGCCATGATGGTTCTACACTTCATTTTGCGGAAAAGCGCCAAACGAAGTGAATGAAAACATAAATACAATCATACAAATTAAATAGGAAATATATTGTATCCAAGGGTAAACACCGCTTGCTAAAAAAGCGACATAAACACTCATCATTACAAAATTAACTAAATAAATTTGAAGTAGCCGCGACAGAAGGCATTGAACTGGTTGGGCAACTACATTGATCCACTTAAACACACTGTTTGATCCATCAAGAATAGTCGGTCTAATAAAAAGCCACGGAATCAAACCAGCCATCATCCAAACAATAAAAGGCACTTCTCCGATACCTATTATGACTTACTTACTGTCGCAGATTCCCATACCAAATACAAACAAACAGTACGCCAGTATTTTAAAAACCGCCATAATACCCCAAGATAACTTTTTGGATCTTTCGGTAAAAGAAATTTGAAAGCACCGGTGAATATTGTAAGAGATGTTGAGTCTTTTTCCCTTTTAAAAAAGTAAGGAGAAGTTACGCAGAACTTCTCCCATAATTTTAAAGTGTCATTAAAGATCAAATTTAAGCTCATTTAGCAATTTTGCTATTGTCTAATTGCAATATTGCATTATAAATCCGATCCCTATTATTTTTATCAGTATATGCAAAGAAGTTATCCACTCTTTTTCTATACTTATCTTCCATACGACCATTATTTTTCATATAATAGATAACTTTATCAATTAAGCTGTTATGATCTTCTATTACATCGCCAAATCCCATTTTCTTATAATCATAGTAATCAAGTTTAAAATGGTATGACTTTTCGTATTGATAATAGATCACAGGCTTTTTCTCGTATGCAAAATCAAATGCAACAGATGAAAAATCAGTAATCATTATATTAGAAGAATTAAATAACATTTGATAGCTGCTATTATAATCTGCAAACTTTACATACTCATGTTTTTCAAAATCTACGATCTGTTGTTGAATGTCCGGATGCGGGAAAAAGGTTATCTTATAATTATTATCCTTAGCAAATTGAATTAGCCGTTCATCATTAATCAAAGCATTATACCTAGCAAAGTATTCACTTTCTTTAAATTTCGGATTGTACGGTCTTACTCCTTTTGCCTGATCTTTAGGTAATACAATATCTTTTCTCCATGTAGGCATGATTAGAAGCTGCTTTTCCCCTTTACTCTTCTTAAGATTATCATATCTTGGAAATCCACCCAACAAGATATTTTCTTTATTATAATTGTAATTCCCTTTCACAATAGACTGATATTCAGGTTTCGCTGAAGTTACTAATAATTTGATATTCTTGCTGTATTTGTTTAACCATTTAGAATGATCTGCCATTGTTATTCCATGTTGTAAAAAGACAAACTCAAAATTAAATAAATCTCTAAAATAAATCTCCATATTGAAAAATGGATTTACAACCCAATTATCCGCATGTGTAGATATTACCTTGGAGGAGGATAAGGTTAAAATTTTATGTCTAAAAGATCTGTATGGTATAACCTTTCCGTATTTTTTAATTCTGACATAATCCTTGCTATCTTTTTTTATTATAAAGTATTTTTTTACCCCATCATTCTTGTTGGTTGCGTATTTAAAGAGGTGCTCGGCATTATCATCAGCTTTGTCTTGTCTGTCTATGAATAACCATACTGGTTTTCTATTAAAAATCGTGAAAACATGGTATGCCATTCTTGCCACCAATGCCTTCTTAATAGCTGATTTTCGTTTCTTTGATTTCCCCCCTGATTTATGAAGAGATTTTAAGAAACGAAACTCTTTTATAAATCTATTTTTAATATTGTTTTTTTCATACATTAATTTTTTGTAATTATAATAAAAAATATAATCTTTTTTAGCTGTATAAGAATTATATAGATTGCTTGACAAACCTGAATACTTGAAAAAGCGAAGTTTTGTTATCTTCATTTTTTCACCCTTAGCTATATAAAATTCAATATGTTGATTGTCTGCTAGATAGCTTTTGGGAATATCTATAGAAAAACCAGGATATTTTTTTATTACTTCTCCTAAACTTATATAGTCATTATGCGGTCTTTTTATATGCTTTGCTTTTATTTTTGTTTCGCCAATTTTAGCATAAAAATTAAAACCGTCGGAATCAAACAAAGAGCTCCAAAAACCTTCTATGTGAATAAACTTCTCATTTTCTTCTAAAATCTCAATAGTTAGAGTTTGATCCGATAATTTCGAAACAATTTTATCTTCTCTGTATAAATAATAATCATATTCGGTTTCACTTTTATATACATACCTACTATAATTTTCACCGTGTTTTAATTTTAAAGCATGATATAAATAGAAATGGCTGATACTTTTTGTTTTAATGATGACATCGTCGTCGATATACGATAATACTTCTCGAATCAATGTTAAAAATTCGCGGTATTCATTTTCGTCTAAAGGTGTTTCACTAATGTCTTTAACCAATAATTTCCATTTCAAATCATGCATAATCATATATTGAAGAAACAAAGGTATTTTCTGTTCATGGTTTTTTGTAATATCGATTAAATTCTTAGAGAAAGTGATAAGTGAATGGTTAAACCAATTCTTATTTGCTTTAGCAGTCTGCATGGCAGATGATCCATCTTCTCTAACTCTATAATGGTATTTTGCCTCTTTAACTAGACCATACTTTTTCTTTTGCGATATGATTAAATTAACTAGTTTGGCATCTTCTCCTATTTTACAATTTTCATCAAACCTGATATTTTTCAAGGCATCTTTTTTTATAAATGTAGAACAGCAATGAGTTAATATATAATGCGGTTCTTTTTCTACATCCAATATTCTTGTAGAAGAAAACTTATTATTTAGATTGTGTTCTCCTGTTCTTCCTTCTGCAAAAAAAATAGGGATTGCTACAATATCAATTTCATTCTTATGCTGGTCAAAGAAGTTTAAAACATTTTCGAAGGTTCCTTCTGAAACAAAATCATCCGGATCCAAAAATTGAATGTATCTACCTTCAGCATATCTTAAGCCATAATTTCGAGCACTGCTCACTCCGCCATTCTGTTTTTTTACATATACAATGTTATTGGGATATTTTTGTGCATATTCTTTACAGATGATTTCACTTTTATCGGGGCTATCATCATTCACAAGTATTAACTGAATATTCTCAAAACCTATAGTCTGGTTAATGATACTTTCTATAGCATCAGTTAGATATAACTCAACATTATAAATCGGCATTATAACACTGAAATCATAGTTAAAACTCTTTTCATTCATAAAAGATCACTCCTAAACAAAATGTTTATATGAATAAGAATCCAGTAAAAAAAGAAAAACCAAAGGGAGTGCCACTCTTAAAAAACAGGTTTAAATCTACCTTTTTTTAAAAACCCTTGTAAGCAAACTTTTAAAAATGTTTACATGGTTAAGTTCTAAAACATCATTTGGTGTTTTAAGGACAAAGTCAAATGCAAAAGCCCAAATCGGTATTTCAACAACAAAGCCAGCATATCTAAAATCTCTTAATTTATATCCCCATACTTCAATCGTTTTTTTCAGTTCTTCTCGTTTGCATTTTTTTAATCTATTAAAATATCTTATATAAATTTCATCGTTTTCTTGCATCTCATAATACTGGTTAATAAAGTGCCCTGTTAATTCAAGCTTAAATCCTTTTATTTTTGTCGAGGTAATAGTACATGAACTTTGTAGTACTCTTTCTTTTTTTATGTTTTCAAGAGCTTCTGTATTTGCTTCTAATAAGTGATACATAAATTCTTTATAATACATGGGCATATTTTGTTCTTTTATAATTTGTGGTTTAATATATCTTAAAATTTTAATAAAATCATCAACAAATTTTTTTTGTTCTTGTTGATCTAAAACAGACTTATAAATATCTCTATAGTTCTGATATAAAAACAGTTTCATATGATATACAATTAAAAATTGCAAATAAGGCAGAACTATATCATATTGTTTAATTGAATCCCTCAACAAAGTCATATAACATGTATTCAACAAATATGTGTACCTTTTTTTGTTAAACCATGAACGATCAACTAATGAGTTCTTTTCCTTTCGTTTTCTATAATAATACTTTCCTTCTGCAACTGCTCCGTATCTTTTTTCTTTCAGCAATAACTGGTTAAAAAAGATAGCGTCTTCCCAAAACTTTATAGTTTCATCAAACTTGGCGGTACTATTTAGTATATGTTTTCTATAAAAAGTGCCGCCAATATAAAAATGAATAGCCTTATAATCGTTGAGGATATTTATAACTCTTGTTCCTTTTTCAAATCTATTATTTAATTTATGTCCGCCTTCTTTTTTACCTGTGTAATAAACAGGTAATACCGCAATGTTTACATCTTCGGAATCACAAAAAAAATTATAAACACTTTGCAGCGCATTTTGAGAGAATGTATCGTCAGAATCAAGAAAACCAATGAATTTGGATTTTTCACTTACATTTGATAACCCACAATTTCTTGCAGCAGAAGGTCCGGAATTTTCAATTCTCAAGATTTTAATATTATTAGGATATAGATCTTTAAAGAATTCACAAATTTGAGGACTGCTGTCAACGCTGCCATCATCTATTAATATCAGTTCTATATTTTCCTTAAATCCAATTGACTGGTTAATGACACTCTCTATTGAGTCCCTTAAATAATTCTCAGAATTATATATTGGCATTATGATAGAAAACATGTAGCACCTCTTTATTTAGAAGTTAAAGGATTGTTTCAATTACTCTTTTAGAAGCCTTGACATCTTCTAAATTATAAAAAGCTCATAGTTAGATCTATATAGATTATGTGTAACAACTTTTTTACTGTTTTTATAAGTTCTGCCTTGTTTGAACTAAGTTTTCTGATGTTTTCTGTTGAAAATTAAAGTAGAAAATATTTAAGGGAATCCGATAAGCCGAAAGATCAAATGCAAAAAACACAATGGGTTTTTTAATTAATATATCAGATCATGTATTCTAAGAAGAATAACCACAGAGTCTCCAAGATTCCCTCTTCATTTCCCCTAAATCATTGGAGTTTAAATTTATACTGGCCAGCTTTCTTAAATTCATTATCCCTCCAAGTTGGTGCACATATAAAATTTTTTTATTTTCTCTAATCTGACGAAAATTGAATGTCATTTATTGTATAACCAACTTTAGAAATTTCCCTTTTGAATATTGAAGAGCACAGCACGTTTGAAAATTTCAGTCGAGTATGCATTAGAGAAATTCAATAATCCCATTTGCTGGCTTGCTGCAGAACATTCTGTTTATACTTTTCAGTTGTGGTTCCGGGTATGTGCACTTCATCCATATCATTAGCTAGTTTTTTTAGCGGAGTGCCGTGCCACGTTTGCAAATACTTGTGTAATCCATAAGAGGCAGTCCGCTGTTTGTAATCCAATACTTAGCTGTAGGCAAGTACCAAATCATTTAAGAGAAAAACTTTTCAAATATGCATCAACGCCGTCTAATGCCGACAGATATCGTTTATCAATGCTCCATATCAGTTTGTGACCATATTGGTCTTTATTTTCATACATATATTCGTAAATTGCTCGAGGGTTGCAGTGAAACTGTTTTCCAGAATAGCTTTCAAATAAAATCAATTTATTGTTTCTCGGAAGAAGAGCAAAAATCTTAATCAGAACTGAATAAGCCCTAACTTATAAACTTCTGCATTTGGTTATCATAAAAAAATTCCATCATGAACTCCTTAAAGAGTGAAGATTAATACTTGCGCAAACAAGAAAAAAAGAAGCAACTGAATTTACTTCAAGCCTCTTTTAGTTAGAGCTTCATTAAACTAGCCATGTCTTTTTTGACTTGGGTAGTTGAAATGCCTTCTGTTCTCGGAAGGTAAATGATCTCACAATATTCCTTTGTAGATCTTACGATAAAGTAATCACCCCGATTTTTTGCTCTCTCCGGCAGCTTCATATATCCGTAGTGAAATAAATCAATGTTCCATACGTATCACTTTCTTCATTAGATAACATCACCTTCTAACCGTTTTCAACTAACAGATTGTTTATCATTTCGACATATTTTTTACGCATCATTAATAATAAACAATAATAGCATAAGTTCCTATAAAAGTTAAGGCTCTTTCAAAATGTCAATCCTCAGTATTTTTTGGTATCACCGTTGTATTGATATATATTTTTTTTCAGGTCTAATATCTTAGCTATACCTATTATAACAAGTTTTCTATTTCGGAAAATTCGATTCTTTTATTGCGTTTTTAAGTGTAACGATTTTCTTTCTGCTGTGTTATTTATTTTGTACGCCTTCCTCATATTAATTCATCGTCAAAACGTGAAGGAATTGTGATATTAAAGTTAAAAATGTGTTCCTAAAAACTTGGTGGTAAGGTAGAGTAAAATCTTTTCAGGTTACTAAGAGGCTCTAATCCAACTATACGATGACACATGTTTTTTATAGTAGAATTAATACGATACAAGCGAAACTCATTAATCAAATTAGAAAAAGGGCAAACTGAAAAATGAAAAAAGCTTGCTATCCTGGATAATATTAACTATATCCGCCTAAAAGAGCCTAAGGGACTCGGGCACGCTGTATGGTTCGCGCGCAACTTTATCGGCGATGAGCCGTTTGCGGTTGTTTAAAGACGATATTGTTCAGACAGAAACACCAGAATTGCGCCAATTATGAAAGAACCTTTCTTCTATTATCGGTGTTCAGCAAGTGCCAGAAGAAGAAACACGCCACTACGCCAATACTGACACGCTGACAAGCGAACGCCGCCGTGATCAGGTAAAAAACTTCGTTGAGAAGCCGCCTAAAGGCAAAGCGTTATGATGTTGGTGAAAAGCTTGGCTTTATCACCACAACTCTTGAGTTTGCGATGCAGGATAAAGAGCTTCACGAGCACCTCCTTCCATAAATGGAAGGTCTACTAAACAAAGAAGAAATCTAAACAAAAAGGCTATTGGACATTCATCCAATAGCCTTTTCTTATTTCGATATCAAGGTCAGCGTATGCTCTTCGTTATCAACTGCAAAGACCCGATCAGCTGTATTCACAAGAAAACGATCCTTGCTGCTGTCATACAGTACATCACTGTCTCTTAAAGACAATGACGCCGGAGTAATGGGAGAAATGTTATAAAAGACAAGCTCTGATGCTTTATCATTCTCCAGCACATAGCTGATTTTTTTATTATCATAATCCAGCGTCCTTCTGCCGTCAGCCGTATTACCTTCAGTATAGCCTTTCAATTTCGATTGAATGCTGGTTCTGCTGTCTCCCAGGAAGTCCAGGAAGTATTCATAGGTAGAAGTTCCCGTTTGCGAAACATAAGGCGTAAAGGCCGCAGCATGCAATTCAGCATGTTTCATATTTATTGCAATAGCGCTCTGTTTTACAAAATAAGAATGCTTGTTAAACTTTATTTTTGCTGTTTTTTTGCCTTTTGAAGCTACCATCACCTCGGTACCGAATGGAAGAGTAATGTCAGTCTTCTGTTTTAAAGCTTGATCCTTATAAACAGACACTTTTTCATCTACAATAAACCCCTGCTTATTGACTGCAGTTAAGCGTTCCTCTGTCTTGTCCTTTGCATCGCCATCATGGTTCTTCACTTCGTTTTGCGGAATAGCGCCAAACGAAACAATGGTACGAAGCGGGGTGTTAGAGAACATTGTTCCTGCGGTAAAAACCGTCAGGATAGACAAAATAGCAATTTGAATGGCATTAGCCAGTGATTTCGGCTTTTTTTTCTTTTTGCGAGAATGGGCAAACGCTTCAGGATCTTCTTTCTTCCGTTCTTCGGTTTGCTCTTTTTTATATGTTTCTTTTTCTTTTTTCGACAGCTTATTAAACCAATCAATAAACGCTTTGTACTCTTTGACAACCGTTTTTGTTTCACCAAACATGCGAAGCTCGCCGTAGTGCATCCAAGCGACGCGATCACACATCTTTTCAATCTGGCCGATGGAGTGACTGACAAAGAAAATGGTTTTTCCTTGCTTTTTAAACTCATTCATTCTGTCTAAACACTTCTGATAAAACGTTTGGTCCCCTACGGAGAGCGCTTCGTCAATAATTAAAATATCAGGATCCATATGCACTGAAATCGCGAAACCGAGACGTGATTTCATACCGCTGGAATAGTTTTTAACCGGCTGATTAATAAAATCGCCAATCTCGGCAAATTCCACGATGCTGTCATACATTTCATCAATTTCTTTATTGGTTAACCCCATCATCAAACATTTGAGCCGGACATTGTCCCGGCCCGTCAATTGATTATTTAAACCAGCCGCAATCGCAATCAGCGACGGCTGGCCGTTCATTTCAATTTCACCGCTGGTCGGCGGAATAATTTTAGCCAGCAGGTTAGACATGGTCGATTTTCCTGACCCGTTTATCCCTACAAAACCGATTGTCTCTCCCTCATACACGTCAAAGGAGACATTCCGCACAGCAAAAAAACCATTATCCTTAGCCGGAAAAAACAATCCTTTAATCTTGTCCGATTGTTTTTGATACAAATGATACTGCTTTGAAACATTTCGAAACGAAACTTTTAGTTTCATCGTACAATCTCCTTACGTATTAAAGAAAGTCAACAAACTTGTCTCTGAATTTCATATGCAGGATAGAACCTACAGTCAAGATTAATAATGTCAAAGCCCAGAAATACAGCGTGTAAGTTACATCTTCGAAAAACCAATCTCCGCCGAAAAAACTGTTTCTGAATCCATCGATAATATAAAAAAGCGGATTCAGCTTAATCACGCTCAACATTGTCGGATGCTTGTCCCCCAGCTGCGTAGAAATATCCCAAAAAATCGGCAGCAGGAAAAACATCAGCCTTGTCGCCGATTGCAGCAGGAACTGATAATCTCTGACCAGTACACTGATTGTTGAATTAAACAAACTGAAAGCGAACATAAAAACAATCATGCAAAACAAATAGTAAATATATTCAAGCCAGTGAAGATTTGGATAAATCCCAAACCCAAGCAGCCCAATGACATAAACCACTATCATCACAAAGTAGCTGAACAGGTTAGCCGCAATCGCCACTGAAGGAAGAGAGCTGATTGGAAAATTCATTTTGGCCACCATGTTGATTCGCTTATATACACTGTTTGAACCGTCAAGAATCGTCGGACTGATAAAAAACCAAGGGATCAAACCGGCAAGCATCCAGATGATGAAAGGCACTTCACCGACGCCCGTAACCACCTCACTGCTCTTTCTGATTCCGATCCCAAATACAAACCAATAAGCCAGCATCTGAATGAGCGGATTCAAAAACTGCCATAACACGCCCAAATAGTTCATTTGATATTTTGATTTTGTTTCATATGCCGCCAACCTGATGATTAAAGGCAGCGATAAAAACTGTTCTTTTAACACTCTTAGTAATGCTTTCATGATTTATCTTCCTTAGCCTAATATAATAGCTGTTACCTCGTGCACCGATTAATTGTAACAAATTTTATTCGTTATTGCTATTCAAACAAATATCTAAGAGAATGCGTGCCTGTTATAATAGGAAAAAAACGACACAAATGGTTATTCCCAAAACAAGCAGCACGAGGATTTCGCCCCAATATTATCGGAGTGCTTGTTGAAAATATCGAAGAAGCACTTACTGAAGCTATGAAGAAATATATCACCGAAGGTATTGAATATCGCACTTTGATTATGAATCATATAACAATCATGCACCGCAGCTCTTTTATAAAAATGTGTGTCAGTCCTAGCTCCACACAAAAAACAGCTTGAGTATAAACTCAGGCTGTTTTTTCATGAAGATTAAAATATAGATTTGACGACCCGCTCAGAAGCTTTGCCATCTTCAAACGAACAAAATTTTTCATAAAATGACTCGTAATTCTTGTGTAATTGAGGGTTCCTAAGTACCCTTTCGATCTCTTCCATAAGCTCGGATTCATTGTAGACCAATGTCCCAGGTGCTTCTCTTTCAAGATCAAAATAAAATCCTCTTAAAGTGTCCCTATAACTTTCGATATCATAAGTATAGAAAATGATAGGTCTTCTTAAATTTGCATAGTCAAAAAATACAGACGAGTAATCCGTAATTAAAATATCACTGATGACATACAGCTCTCTAATGTCGGGATACATTGAGGCATCGTATATAAAACCTTCATACTGTTCAAAATCAAAGCTTTCAGCTACTAGATAGTGCATTCTCAACAGAATAACAGAATCTTTCCCAAACTTTTCTTGCATCTTGTCTAGATCCATTTGAAGTTGGAATTTGTATTTTCCCTTAGCATAAAATTCATTATCCCGCCATGTCGGTGCATATAAGATGACCTTTTTATTCTCGGGAATATTCATTTTTCTCTTTATGGCCTTCATCGTTTCTGGGCGGTTGTCTGTATACAAAAAGTCATTCCTCGGGTAGCCGGACTCAATCATTGTTTTGTTAAATTGAAAAGCGCGGGCAAAGATTTCGGTTGAATAACGATTCGGGGATATTAAATAGTCCCACTTCGATGCTTCTTTAGTGAAATTTTGCTTGTACTTCTCAGTGTTGGTACCCGGCATGTGCACTTCTTCCATATCGACGGCAAGCCTTTTCAGCGGAGTCCCGTGCCATGTCTGCACATATGTCGTGTGCTTTGGTTTAGGAATCCATAAAGGAAGCCGGCTGTTTACAACCCAATACTCCGCTCTTGCCATGGCAAACAGCCACTTCAGGGTGAATCGGTGAATATAAGGAACGTTTTTTTCTTCGAAAATCTCTGTATAACTCGGGTTTACACTCCATATTAAGTTGTATTCCGGATGATGTTCCTTCATATATTCGTAAATGGCTCTCGGATTGCAGCTGTACTGCTTGCCGGCAAAGCTTTCAAAAATGACGGTTTTCTTTTTAACAGGCAGTTTGCCGGCCAGTCCAAAAGTAAAATAGTAGGCTCTCTTCACAATGCCCGAAATCTTTTTCTTTACTTTATTCTTGTCTCTGCGAATGACTGACATCAGCCTTTTGCTTTTTCCTTTAGCAAAATAAACTGCACGGGTTTTGATCGTATAGTCGTTCATTCTTAGGCGCATGCCCCTTTTTCGTTTCTGCGGATAGATGTGAAAACGGGCAGGTCCTTTTTTTGTGTCAATAATTGAAAAACAGTCTATATCATCTCTAAGCCTGAATGCCCTGCTTTTTATAACGATTTCCTCCCCTGTTGCAGCATCTTCACCTACGTATTCTATAAAAAATTGAAAGAAAGCAGGCATCCTGTTCTCTTCATAAAGCTTTTTCAAATCAATTTCCGCCTCGAATCCAACGGCATGACCTGAATCACCGCGCTGAACGTCTTTTAAAGGAAAATCAAAAACCCTTTCCTCATCTTTTTGACTAATTTCCTTTAAAACCAGCCTTCTGCTTTTTATCATCGAACGTTCTTCCGCATCTAGCAGAAAAGTATAGCCTTGGATCATTAGTTTTCCTTCGGAGCTTAACTTAATGCCTTCCGCCTCCGCCACTGCTTTTCTTCGTAGAACATCAAGAGCGAAATGGCCTTTACGGGTCGTATATGGCAAATAAATGAACTGATTGGCTCGATCCCGATGCCAAGACAGCTCTATTGGTTTTGAGGCTGTGTAAATCCTCTTTTTACATTGATTTTTTTCATTATTTTCATATATCACATAAAAATCAATGAGCGTTTCGTCTATCATCAGATTAGATAGATCATCTAAAGATATCTCCACTGCTTTTAACTGCTTTGAATCGTTTATTTTGTTACAAGTTACACGCATCTCTTTTTTCGAATTGCGGTTAACTGCCAAAACACCGACATGTTCAAGAGAGGCAGAACTTTCGAACGCAAAATAGAGGCAAGCATCGTTAATTTTTATTTCCCGCAGCTGAAATTCTATCGGAATTGCACTATCCATAAGATCAGTCTACTCCTCTTTTTTTATTCAAAAGCAAAGCTGTTCATACTTATTATATTAAAATGACTCGTATACGAAACAAAAAGCACTTCTTATCTTTTTTAAGAAGTACTTTTTGAATTTTTATAAAGCTAAGCTTACATTAAAGGTTCGCGATTTCCTCTTTAATCTTCGTCGTGGAAATCCCTTCAGTTCTCGGAAGGTAAACAACTTCGCAGTAATCCTTCAGGAAATCAAATTTTCCTTCCCAGTCATCCCCCATGACAAAAACATCGATGTCATGGTCGATCACATCTTGTACCTTTTGATCCCAGTTTTTTTCCGGGATGACTTCGTCTACGTAGCGGATCGTTTCAAGAATGAACTTGCGGTGCTCATAGCTATGATATGCTTTTTTCTGCTTTTGAAGATTGAATTCGTCAGTCGAAATCGCGACGACGAGATAATCCCCCAATTGTTTTGCCCGTTCCAATAACTTGATATGTCCCCAATGCAATAAATCAAACGTTCCATATGTGATGACTTTCTTCATTGTCATGCGCTCTCCTTTCTAATCTTAAGGCGAAAAGCTATATTGACATGTAGAAAACAATCGATAAGTTACATTCATTTCACAGGTCTTTACTGATCATTCATTATAGCACATCGCCTATCAAACGTTAAGTATTGTTTACGGTAAATGGCATTCCAAATTTTCCCCTAAGAAATCGATCCCTTTCTAAATAAGACGTAAAAAATCTTAATCTATTGTAAAGATATTGTTAAGCTTTTATGAATGATCTATGCTAAAATATACGTTAGACCTCCTGAATTTTTGGGCTGGTCTCTTAAACTTCGACTTTCATACATTCGTATATACTTACACTTCTTAACCGGAAGGAGGAAAAAAACTATGCTGCAAACGGAAACGGTTCATCATCTTGCATATGTTAACGGGGATTTGCCCGGATTTTTGAATCATCTTGAAGAATCCTTTATCGACCGCAATGAGGGGGCATTTATCGCAACGGTAAACCCTGAGATCGGGTACGCGGCTGCAAAAGACAAGGATTATTATCAAACAGTTTCATCTGCTGACTTTATCCTGCCGGACGGAATCGGCATCGTCCTAACGTCAAGGCTGATCAACAGCAGATTAAAATCGAGGATCGCGGGGTACGATGTATTTATTAACCTCTTGAGCCTGGCTGACCGCAAAAAGAAAAGAGTCTTTTTATACGGGGCCAAACAAGAGGTTATTCAAGCGGTTGCCGATCGGCTTTCAACCGAGTATCCCGGAATTGAGCTGGCCGGGTACTCACACGGCTATGTCAAAGACAAAGGCAAAGTTGCCAAGCAAATCGCGGCAGCCAAGCCCGACATGGTTTTTGTGGCTCTCGGATATCCGCATCAGGAAAAGTTTATTTATGAACATAAGCATTTATTTCCTCAAGCGATTGCGATCGGCATCGGCGGGAGCTTCGACGTGTTCAGCGGAAAAGTGAAAAGAGCACCGAAAATGTTCATCAAGCTGAATCTTGAATGGATGTACCGTCTGCTGACCAATCCGACGAGGTGGAAGCGGATGCTGAACATCCCGAAATATGTCCTTTCCGTTTTGAAAGAGGAAAGAGTTCAAAAACAGCGGCACTACTATCCGGAGCAGATCAAAGAGCAATCCAAAATCGATTTGTAGAAAAGAGTCTGGGTAACGAATGAATATACGTTCTTTATTGGTTATGATTTACTCGGCCGGTCTCGCTTTGACCGGCTTTATTTTCAAAAGGATAAAAGCACGCGACAGAGCTTTGTTGCTCGTTTCCTTTCCGGATAATGCGCGCGCGCTGCTGGATGAGTATGTCAGCAGCAGCAGGCCGTTTGAAATGGAAGTCCTTTATACAAGGCACGCCGTTTCCCTTGCAGATGAATATCCTTCCGTTCGATCGCAAGTGATCAACGAGAAAAATCCGATTCATCTCATAAAGGCCGTATACCGGATGTTTAAGTGTAAATTCGTGTTAACGGATAATTATTTTCTGCTGACAAGCGTATTGAATAAACGCCCTCAGACGACGTGCATTCAAATTTGGCATGCGTCCGGCGCTTTGAAAAAGTTCGGACTCGAAGATATCGGAAACCGGTATCGATCCGCCGCCGATATCAAGCGGTTTAAAAAGGTGTATCGTTCTTTTGATTACATCGCCGTCGGCTCGGAGAAAATGGCGGATATTTTCAAGCGGTCATTCGGCGTGAAAGATGACCGTTTTTTGCGGACAGGTGTTCCGTTAACTGATGAATATTTTCATGCCGGAAGACAAACAGCGGACCGTCCGGACCAAAAGATTATTCTGTATGCGCCGACATACCGGGACTATTGTTTGACGTCCGTTCGCCTCCCTTTCTCTAAGGAGCAGCTCTCCGGGGAACTGAAGGGAGAATTTCTGCTTTTGGTCAAACTGCATCCGGCCGTGCGGGAACAGGTTACTTTTGAAGAACATGAAGGGCTGATCAAAGATGTATCAGACGTTCCGCTAAAGGATCTGCTGATGGAATGCGACATTCTGATTTCCGATTATTCGTCAGTCGCCTTTGAGTACGCTTTGTTAAATAAACCGATTTTGTTTTTCACGTATGATATGGCAGAATATAATGAAAAGCGCGGACTGATCGATGATTTTGAAGCAGTGATTCCCGGCAAAGCCTGCATGGACAGCGACATGCTGCTGAAAGAAATCAAAGAAATGTCCATCACAAAGGAAGAGATCAAGAGGTTTGCACAAGAATGGCATCAATATTCAACAGGCGATGCCAGCATGCGCCTGTTGAACTTTTTAAGCGAGCATATGACGGCAAATGAAAAAAGACCGGCCGGTTCCTAATGGAACATGGCCGGTCTTTTTATGATGATGACCGATAAACCGGCACATCATAGTACAGCGTATATTGATCGAGCAATGTATAAAGACTGTACATTCTCCCCACCTGCTTATAAGCCCAGCCGACATCTGTCGCATATTGGTGAAGGGCGTTCGGAGACCATCTCATTTTATAGAGGGTATCCTGTTTGTAAGTCGGGTGGTGAATGTATTTTTCACCGATGAATTTGGCTCCGCCCATAATGGCGGCCTCAGGTGTGAACCACCCTTGTTCATAGGCGTATTTGGCACCGTAGTAAAGCGGGTTGCTGTCGTAAGCCCCGACGCCGTACATATTGTAAACCTTTTTGCCGTTGAACATCGTTCCTTTGGCCAACTCGGAAGTTCCGTTGCCCGTCTCAAGGAGCGAGTGCGAAATGAGGTACAGTTCATTGATGCTGTATGCTCTTGCCGCGTCGATGAACGCTTGGCCTTTGCCTGTCAAAATCCCTTTATTATAAAGGATTTTCGCATTGACTTCGGCGGCATTCAAGCCGGCCGTTTGCGAGAGTTTTAAAAATTGGAAGTATGCCGAGCTGTCTTGTGTAAAGTTTTGCGGGTTGACATATTTTTCGACTTCTTCTCTGCTGGCATTACGCCAATTCATTCTGATTTTTGCCCAGCCGTTTTCCTGGGAGATGATATTGACTTTATCCCCTTTTTGCAGCTGTCCAATGATGTTCCCGCTTGTCACAAGGGGGCTTGACCTGATATTCAGCAGATCAGCCGTAACGGTTTGGTTCGCCGTATTGATGTAGCTTAATGAAACATAAGCCGGCGCATCCGTTTGCGGGCTGACTTTCATCTGTTTGTCGACCATCTGGCTGAGCGTGATTCCGTAGTCAGTCGTTGTGATTTGCGGGCCGTTTTTCACTTTGATGACATTCACCGGCCAGCCGTAATTCGTTTTAATCCGATTAGCGGCAGCATCCGCACGGTCTTTCCCTGTAAATAGTTCATTGATTGAGATATGAAACAGGCTGACCGTCTTTGTTTGGTAAGTTGCGCTGATATTGTTCTTTTTAAAGACATTCAGTCCCTTGTCGAGATCTGCTTTGCTTGTGACCTGACCTGCCGTCACCCGGTACTGCCTGTAGCCGTACTCACCCGTTTGTTCAATCTTGCCCGGTATACTCCGCTTGCTGAAAAATTCAAGCGCATGCTGTAATTTCTCCGAGCCGATCAGAGCTTCCGAACTCAGTTTGTACCGGCTGTAATACTGGCCGGTCTTGACGGCCTCTGCGTGAATGCCTGTTTCTTTAAAGAAATTGAGCGCCTTCGTCACTTTGTCCTGTTCGTATACGGACTCCGTTGTCAGCTGATAATGGCTGTACACTTTTTTTCCCGTCGGTCCGGGCGTTCCCGCTGCACCGTTTTTCTTGAAGAATTCCAGCCCTTTATTGATTCGCGCTTGAACGGCTGTTTCGCCGGACGCGATCCGGAAGCGATTGACGGTCGTACCGCCGGCGTTTTGGGCGGAAGCCTGAATGTTTTTGTTTTTAAAAAACCGGATGCCGTCGTTTGCTTTCTTTTGATCTGAAACCGGGACGGAAACGATTCTGAAAGATGTCTGCTTTCTCCCTGCCTTTGCAGCAGTATAACGCCACGTTTTCTTTTTAAAAAAGGCGTCGACTTTTTTAAGGTTTTGGCTGTCTACGCTTTTCATGCTGACGATCCAGAAACGCGTGCCTTTTACCTTTTCCGTGCTTGAGGTGAGACCGGTATTCTTTTTAATTTGGCCGGCGGCATTTTTCGCGGTCTTTTCGTCATTAAAATATCCCGATTTCACATTGTAAAGCTGCGCCGGCTGACCGGCGGCTTCATATGCCCCTTTGACCTTGAGCTCTTTTTCAAACTGCTTCAGCAGATTTTTTGCGTTTGTTTCGCCTTGTATCGCACCTGTCACAATTTTATATCTGGGCTGTTGTTTCTTTACTGTTTCTATCGTTCCTTTAAGAGCGGTTTCTTTTTCAAATTGGACAAGCAGGCTTTTCGCTTTGCTCTCATCTGCGATTTCTCCTGAATAAAGCCTGACGATCGCTTGTCCCGCTCCGTATGGTGCGTACGACGCTTTGAGGCCGGTCGCTTTTTGAAAACGATCGAGGATGGCTTTCGTGTTGTCTTCGCCTTCGATTCCTCCGGTGGCAACCTTCACGTATGCTTCCCTATTCCCTGCAAGTGTATAGGTTGCTTTCAGCCCCGTTTCTTTTTCAAATTGGAGCGCCCATTCCTTGGCTTTTGCTTCACCGGCAAATTCCTTTGATACCGCTTTGGAAAACGGTTCTTTCTGTCCAATCGGACCATAGGACGCCTTCAAACCGGTTTCTTTTTCAAACTGCAAAAGCAGATTTTTTGCTCTGCTCTCCCCTTCTATCCCCCCTGTTGTCAAAACGTAAGTTGTGCCGTTTTTCCCTGAAGGTTTGACCTCGGCTTTCCATCCCGTGTCCTTTTTCAGTTGTTCGGCTGCTTTGAGCGCTTCGCTTTCGCTATTAAACTCTTTTGTTGTTTCGATTTTGTAGACGGAAGTATCGGTATATGCTGCTAAAGCAGGGATTGCCGGGACTGCCGTATGTATGAGCAAAATGATTGCAGCAAAAATAACGGTTTTTCTAATGTTTTTCACATTCTCTACTCCCCTCGACTATAAACCTCCTAATTTCAAAAACTTGCTTTCTCTTTTTATCGGCGAGCCGGACTATTTTTTCACAATAAAAAAGCTTAACGGCCTTCTTTTGAAGACCGTTAAGCTTTTTATATGTGAGACACGATTAATTCGCATGTTCCTTCTATCGTAAAGTCATTCGTTTCCGCCGGCAGGATAAAATTTGCTCCTTTGCTGATCGGAAATAATTCTCCGCCCTGAGTGAGCTTTCCTTCTCCTTCAATCACACTGCATAACAGGAAAGGGGCATCCTGGGTCAGCTCAGCGGCACCGTCGATCTCCCATTTATATACGGAGAAGTATTCGGCTTCTACAAAAGTCTTAATGGTAATCCCTTTTTGAGTTTCTGTCGATTCGTCAACATAGCTGTCAACGTGCGGTACTGTTGTGACATTGATCGCCTGTGTCAGGTGAAGCTCGCGCTTTTCTCCATTTTGATCGGTCCGGTCATAATCGTATACCCTGTACGTCGTATCAGAGCTCTGCTGTGTCTCCAAAACGACCGTCCCTTCGCAAAGAGCGTGAATCGTGCCGCTTGGCACATAATAAAAATCGCCCGGCTTGATTTTGATCCGCCTTAACAGGTTGTCCCAATCACCGCTGTTGATCATGGTGACCAGCTCTGTCCGCGTTCTCGCCGTATGGCCGTAAACGATCTCGGCACCTTCTTTGCAATCGATGATATACCAGCATTCCGTCTTACCGAGTTCCCCGTTTTCGTGTTCGCCCGCATAATAGTCATCGGGGTGGACTTGAACGGAAAGGTCTTGATTGGCATCAAGTATTTTCGTTAACAGCGGGAAACGGTCTCCCTCTGCACCGCCGAACAATTCGCGGTGCTCGTCCCAAAGCTCGGCAAGCGTTTTTCCTTTGTAAGGGCCCGAAGCAACGATGTTCGGCCCGTTTGGATGGGCGGAAATGGCCCAGCATTCACCTGTCAAATCAGAGGGAATGTCATAGCCAAATGTCTCGCGCAAAGCCGCTCCCCCCCAGATCCTCTCTTTAAACTCAGGCTGCAAAAATATCGGTGATTGAGTCATGAAGCCATCTCCTCCCTTAATTCGCGATTGTCTTATGTAAATAAAACGCTTTCTTTTATTGATAGACATGTATGATAAAATATAAACCTTTTCATATTTATTATGACGTTATCTCGATAGAAGTCAATGCCGGAAAGGAAAAACAGAAGCCCCAGAGGCTTCTGTTTTAGATTGTTGACAAAATCCCAAAACGGCTTTTTGTTTTGGGATTTTGTCATCCTTTCAGCGTGATTGAAAACCCTTGCAGTCTAGGAAGGCCGAGCATCGGAGCGGAGCGAATGTTGGAATTCGTGAGCACCGACGCGCAGGCCTGACAACGAATGCGAGGGTTTGTCGACACGCTGAAACAGAAGCCCCGGAGGCTTCTGTTTCAGATTATGCCAGCTCGATAATGCGCTGGTTTGAGCTTCCTCTGTAAAGGAGCGTCAAGTCCCTTTTTTTGATTTCGAACGGGCCGTCTACCAGGACATCACAATAGTCCAGCAAAGCGCTGTGCTTTTCATTTTTCAAGATTTGTTCGTACGTATAGCCGCTGTAAAGCCAGATGTCTTTTTCGGATTGCTGCTTAATTCTCTCAGACAGTTCGATCAGTTCGCCCGCATGCAAAAGCGGCTCTCCTCCTGAATAGGTGACGTTTGTAAGCGGGTTTTTCATAATTTCCTCAAATACTTCGTCTACACTCATATCAAATCCGTTATTGATATTCCAGCTTTGTTTATTATGGCAGCCTTCACACATATGCGGGCAGCCTGCTAAAAACACGACTGTTCTCAGTCCTTCTCCGTCTACGATGCTGTCATGGATAATATTCATCACTTTCATAGGTGCTTCACTCTGTCCTTTTCTTCTTGTCTTTTCGCCGAATTCCACTTTGACATATCTCCGACTAAATATCCCGTAATCCGTCTGATCCGTTCAATCAAAGCCTCATCTCGATTTTTGCACTGCGGGCACTCGTTATCGATGATTCCGGTAAATCCGCACGCCTTGCAGTGGTCGACAGGATGGTTGATCGAGGCGTAGCCCATGCCTGACCGGCGCATGGCGGTCACAATCATGTCCATCGCTTTAATGTTTTTTTTCGGGTCTCCGTCCAGCTCAATGTAGCTGATATGCCCGCCATTGCACATCAAATGGAACGGCGCTTCTTTTCTGATCTTTTCAACCGCAGTCAGCTTATAGTGAACAGGGATGTGAAACGAGTTCGTATAGTAGATCCGGTCTGTGACATTGTGGATCGAACCGAACTCCAATTTATCTTTTTTGACAAATTTCCCTGAAAGTCCTTCTGCCGGTGTGGCGATCAAAGAAAAGTTCAGCTTGTGTTTTTCTGTGGCTTCATCGGCCTTATCTCTCATCGACTGAACGATTTTTTTGCCGAGTTCAAACGACTCCTCGCTTTCTCCGTGATGTTTTCCTGTCAATGCAGTCAAAGCTTCAGCCAGTCCGATAAATCCGATGCTCAATGTTCCGTGCTTTAGCACATCCTCGAGCGTGTCCTCAGGATCAAGCTTCTCGCTTTCATGCCAGATGCCTTGCGAATATAGGAACTTAAAGTCTTTTGCTCTTTTTTTGCATTGAAAGGCGTACCGTTCAAGCAGCTGTTGAATCGTTAATTCCATGTAGCGGTTCAGCAAAGCAAAAAACTGTTCAACGTTTTCGCTGAGCAGCGCTATTTTGACAATGTTGATCGAGGTGAATGACAAATTCCCTCTGCCGATGCTGTTTTCTTTCCCATGAATATTGGACATGACGCGCGTTCTGCATCCCATATAAGCGATTTCGCTTTCCGGTGTTCCGTCATAAAAAGGTTTATTCACGGGCGAATCGATAAAGCTGAAGTTCGGAAACAGCCTTTCAGCGCTCGTTTCCAATGCAAGCCGGTACAAGTCATAGTTAGGGTCTGTTTGATCGACGTTGACGCCTTCTTTCATTTTGAAGATCTGAATCGGAAAAATCGGCGTCTCCCCCTTGCCGAGACCTGCTTTTGTCGCCTTCAGAATATTTTTGATCAAAAGGCGGCCTTCCCTTGACGTATCCGTGCCGTAATTAATTGAAACAAACGGAACCTGTCCGCCGCCCCGCGAATGCATGCTGTTGGCATTATGTATAAAGGCTTCGCACGCTTGGTAAGTTGTGTTGTCCGTTTCTTCCCACGCTCTTTCCCTTATCTCTTCTTCTGTCAAAGTTGTCGGGTATTGTTTGATTTTCACCAGATGCTTTTCGTACGTTTTGCGGACGTAAGGCGCCAGATCGTAATCGAACATCGGAAATGACTGGCCGCCGTGCTGCATATTTTGATTCGATTGAAAAATGATGGATGCGAGTGACAATGCGCTCATAATGTCCTTCGGTTCCCTGAGGGAGCCGTGGCCTGTATGGAATCCGTCTTTTAACAGCCGGCCCAAAGGGATCTGGCAGCAAGTCGTTGTCCCGCTCGGCATATAGTCTAAATCGTGCGGATATATCAAGTTGTCATCGACTGCTTTCTTGATTTCCGGCGACATTAAGTACTGGAGCGCATAATGTCTGGAACTCTCGGATGCAAACCGGCTCATTTGCCCCATCGGAGAGCGGCCGTCTACGTTGGCATTTTCCTGCATAATATCGTGATCTCCATACCCGACGATATCATGAAATGTTTCTGTCAATTGCAATAATCCCTGTTCTTTAAAGCCTGTTGTCATCCTAATCTCTCCTAAAAAGTAGCATATATAGTGCCCGAACTTTCGAAAGACACTACATATTGATATTAGCACAAATGATACCCGTTAAATTTAGCAATTTGGTGACGTTATTTCAAAACGGTCATAAAAAAACGCCCCGGACAAAATGTCCCGGTGCGTCAGCGGCGAAATGACTTGTAATCGATTGTCATTTGTTTCGGAGGTTTTCTTTGTTTTGTCCGTTTTTCGATCCAGACGGTTGCAAGCGGCGTCAGAAGCGAGGTGACAATGACGCTTGTCGCGATGATCGCTGTCGCTGAATCAGCCACCGGCGCAAACACGGGGTTTGCATCGGCAAGCGCATACGGCACGGCTACCGCAGCCCCGGCCGTTGACGATGCCGCGACGCCCGCAACGCCGTCTCCTCTTGCGACAAAGCGGTCCAGCAGGTATAGAGAAGCACCCGAGAGAACGACGACTGATACGCCGACAACAATACCTAAAAAGCCGGATTGGATTAACATTTTAAAATCGAGCGTGTTTCCCAGTGAAAATGCGAAGAATGGAATGATCGCCGGTACGACTTTTCCGAACAAATCGCGCAATTCAGGGTCAAGGTTTCCGAGAATACAGCCGAGTAAAAACGGGATAACGGTTGCAGCCAGCGTCTCCCAGGGAAATGCTGCGAGCCCTGTCACACCGAAAGTGACCATCGTCATAAACGGGCCCGATTCCGTGCTGATAAAGGCGAAAGCACCGGCGTCTTCCTTTCTTCCCATGTGGTTCATTAACGCCAAATACAGACCGCCGTTCGTTTCATTCATAACGGCTACAATAGCAAGCACTGACAGTCCGGCAAAAAACCCGCTTTGAATGCCTTCATCTGGAATGAACTGCGCTGCGATCAAACCCAATAATGCGGCAATGCCGACTTTGCCGATCAGAAGTGTCAGTCCCTTCCTCGCAATATATCCTGAAGAACGAAAATCTATTGTTGCACCAACGCAAAAGATAAATACTCCTAAAATCGGCAGCGTTCCGGTAATCAGGGCGCCTGTAAATCCGCCGAAAAACTCCGCGGTTCCCGGAGCAAACGTATTCAGCGTTGCGCCCAGAAAGAGCGGAATGATCATCATGCCGCCCGGCACACGTTCAATCGTTGCTTTAATTTTCATCATTTTTTCTCCCATTCTAGAAATTAATGAAAAAACAAAGCTGTCGATCTTGCAAAATCTGAAGTCTTTTCACGCTGTGCACGCTTTAATTCTGCCGAATCCGACGCTGAAAGATACGCTGGATATCCGCTTCTGACACTTTGTTCAGCTGGCTTCCCACTCCAACTGCCAATGCTCCGGCATCGAGCCATTTCTCCACATCGCCCGGATGGATCCCCCCGGTTGGTATGAAACGAACCTTCGGAAAGGGGCCCGCGAGGTTTTTCATGTAAGGAATCCCGGAAGTCCCCCCTGGAAACAGCTTAAGAACCCGAAAACCCTTTGAGACCGCTTCCATAATTTCGCTCGGTGTTAATACGCCGGGAATAAAAAATGTATGCAATGAGGCGGCTTCCTCAGCCAATTTTTCTGAAAAACCCGGACTGACGAAGAATTTTGCCCCCGCTGCCGCGGCTTCCCTCGCCTGTTCGCTTTCAACCACCGTTCCGGCTCCGACAAGGAGGCCGTCTTTTCCTGCAAATTTTTCAATCAGCTCAGACGCTCCCGGCGTCGTATATGTGATTTCAATCGCAGTAATTCCTTTGTCGATCAATCTGTGAATGCTTTCCTCAGCAGCTTCCTTATCGCCTGCGCGGACGACCGCGATCAGCCCGGCCTCGGCCAGCTGCTCCTGCACTTTTCCGATCATAGACATTTCCATTACGGTCAACCTCCTGTTTTTTGGTTGTTTGCCTCTGCGGCCATAAAAGCTTTCAATTGATCCCTTGACGGCAGGCCGTCCATATCACCCGGAGCCATGACGGCCAGAGCTCCGATCGCATTTGCCCTCTGAACTGCTTCTTCAAGCGGCAATCCGTCTAATAGACCGCTGATCATGCCGACGGCAAAACCGTCACCAGCGCCAACGGTATCAACAACCTTTTCCACCTGATAACCCGGCACATAACCCTCTTTGTCCGGTGTCCGGTAATAAGCCCCCTCTTTTCCAAGCTTGATGACAATGACCTTGACCCCCTGCATCACATAATATTTAGCGATATCCTCGGGAGAATTGCAGCCTGTCAGGAGTTTTCCTTCATTGATCCCAGGCAGAAACCAGTCTGCTTGCGCGGCGATCTCATGAATCGTGTGAACCATTGTCTGCTGGTCCGGCCAAAGCTGGAAGCGGAGATTCGGGTCAAACGAAATCGTCTTTCCATCTTTTTTCATCTGGTGAACGGCGTGGCGGGCGAAGCCCCGCATTTCCCTTGAAAGGGCAGGAGGTATGCCTGTCACATGCATATGTTTGGCTTCTTTGAAATACTCTGCCGGGTAGTCATCAATGCTCATCGTGCTTGCGGCTGATCCTCTGCGGTAATACGTGACATCAGGGTCCCCGCTTTCAACCTTTGACTTGAGCAGGATGCCTGTCTGTCTGTCTGCACTGCGTTTGACTTCAGAGATGTCGACGCCTTCTTTTTTCAATTCATTTAAAATAAAAGTTCCAAGCGGATCGGCGCCGACCTTGCTCATCCAGCCGACTCGAAAGCCCAGGCGCGACAGTCCGACGGCAACGTTTGTTTCCGCTCCGGCAAGAGCCTTGGAAAACGAAGAAGCCTCATGCAGTCCGCCTGTTTCATTTGCGTAAAACATAGCCATCGATTCTCCGAATGTCATCACATCAAGCGACATGATTTCACTCTCCTTTCGAAATGGTACCGGTTTCAAAAAAAGTTGCAGAAAAACACTCTCCCCGAAATTGTCGGGTGTATGAGTGTCTCCATTTGACGAGTTCTACAGCGACTGTCTGAGAACAAGCTCTGCCTCAAGCTGAATCGTCTGCGGTGCACTTTCATCTCCTTCAATCCGTTTGATGATCCGCTCCATGGCGGCTCTGCCCATTTCATGCGACGGCTGGGCGATGGTGGTAATGCCCGGACCGATCAATTTATACCATTCCGTATCATCAAATCCGGCAATTCCGACGTCTTCCGGAATCGAAATGCCAAGCTCATAAAGGCAGCTGATGATTTTCAGCATCAGAAGCCCGTTGTTTCCAAGAATGGCTTTTTTCCCTTCTTTCATTTCTAAAAAGCTTTTGACGGAATGTAAAAGAGATTCTTTGTCTTTGACATCTGCCTCATATACAAGGGGATTGCCGCCGGCATTGCGTTTAAGCGCGATTTCTGTATAGGCGGAAACCCTTTCCTCCCTTGGACTGATCCCTTTAATCGGCTCGGTAAACAGACCGACCTGGGCATAGCCTTTGTCATACATGAGATTGACGATTTGACTTGTCACTTCGCGGTTGTTCGTTGTAACTGCATCGATTTTGAGCCCGGGCACTTTCCGGTCAACGAGCACAATCGACACATCCTGGCTGATTAAATCCATGAGCACATCGTTATTTCTTCCCGTCGTATTAATAATCAGCCCTTCAATGTAATGCGCGTTCAGCTTGTGCAGCATCTCCCGTTCTTTTTCAGGACTGTTGTCCGTGTTGCAGACCATGATGCTGTACCCGTACTGATCGCAAACCTCTTCCACCCCTCTCAAGGTGGCGACTGAAAACGGGTTTGTAATATCGGCGACCAAAAATCCGATAACCTTGCTTTTTTTCACCTTCAGCCCCTGTGCCATCTGACTGGGGCGGTAATTAAGCTCCTCGATCGCTTTTTTGATGCTTTTCACCTTTTTCGGTGAGATGGCATCAATCTTCCCGTTGATATAACGGGAAACCGTTGATTTTGATACACCTGCATGTGCGGCTACTTCGTTGATGGTTACTTTCGCTGTTTGCTTATCCCTCATTCAAGTACTCCTATGACCTTATGATTTGAAACCGATTTCAAAAACTTTATACCATCAGCATATCACATCATTTAAAATTTGGAAGAGTCTTTTTTAATATTTCAAGATTGACCTTGACAATATTCAGAAAAAAGTGAAAAGACTGTTGACGATTTCCATTATTTACTTTACAATTCATGTTTGAAACCGTTACCAAAAACTTGGGCCCCTTCATTCAAGTCAGTCTAAAAACGTCCAATTCAAGGAGGAGAAGGTATGGAAAATCGTTATTCTGTTCATCCTGAACAAGCGAAACGATTCACAACCGCAGAGCTTCGCGAGCATTTTTTAATAGAGTCATTGTTTGTTGAAAACAAACTGAACATGGTTTATTCGCATGAAGACAGAGTCGTGATCGGCGGGGCCGTTCCAGTGAAGGAATCCATTGCGCTCGATGCCGGCGATTTTTTAAAAACGGACTATTTTCTGGAACGGCGCGAAATCGGAATTGTAAATGTCGGGAAACCCGGTGCGGTCAAAGTCGGTGATGAAGAATACGTACTGGAGCACAAAGATTTTCTGTATATCGGCCTGGGAAATAAAGACGTTTCTTTCTCAAGCTTGAATGAAGGCGGAGCCAAATTTTATTTCATCTCAGCGACCGCACACCAAAAGTATCCGGTGCAAAAAGCTTCGCTTTCAGAGCTTCCATACGATCATTTAGGAGAAGAAGCCTCTTCAAATGTCCGCAATCTATACAAAGTGATTCATGCAGACGGCATTCAAAGCTGCCAGCTGATGATGGGCATTACATTTCTTGAACCCAATAACACATGGAACACGATGCCGGCGCATGTTCATGACCGGCGGATGGAAGCTTATCTGTATCTTGACCTTGCTGAAGATGCAAAGGTGTTTCATTTCATGGGCGAACCGACGGAGACAAGGCATCTCGTCGTCGGCAACGAACAGGCAGTCATTTCACCCGCGTGGTCTGTCCACTCGGGCTCCGGCACATCCAACTACTGCTTTATATGGGCGATGGCCGGAGAAAACTACACATTTAAGGACATGGATGCTGTCCCGATGAATGTCATACGGTAAGGGCGTGAACGTGAGATGGGATATCTTGAATCGTATTTTTCACTTGAAGGCAAAACCGCGCTTGTCACAGGCCCGGGAACCGGAATCGGCAAAGGAATTGCCGAAGCGCTGGCAAAAGCGGGAGCGGATATCATCGGCACTTCACATACGAGCGGGCTTGATGAAACAAAGCGGCTGATCGGAGAAACCGGTAGAACGTTTACGTCTTATCAGCTTGATATGGGCAGCCCTGACGAGATTGAAACCTTTGCAAAAGAGGTGCTTGACCGTCATCAGATTGATATTCTCGTCAATAATGCTGGGACGATCCGCAGAGAAAAAGCGGCTGATTTTTCCCGGGAGAACTGGGAAGCGGTGATCAATGTCAATTTGAACAGCTTATTTTTGCTGACGCAGGCTGTCGGCCGGCAGATGATTGAGCGAAAGCAGGGGAAAATCATCAATATTGCCTCGCTTCTCTCATTTCAAGGAGGCATTCTCGTCCCTGCATATACGGCAAGCAAGCATGCAGTAGCCGGATTGACGAAGTCTTTTGCCAATGAATGGGCGGCGCACAATGTCCAGGTCAATGCAATTGCGCCGGGCTATATCGCAACGAACAATACAAAGCAGATCCGCGAGGACCAAAACCGCAATGCCGAAATCTTAAAACGGATTCCGGCCGAGCGCTGGGGTCAGCCGGATGACATTGCCGGAGCCGCCGTATTCCTTTCGGCGCCGGCATCCGATTATGTGAATGGACATGTGCTGGCGGTCGATGGCGGATGGCTGGCAAGATAATGCACGCAAAAGCTGCCGGTAGCTCGGCAGCCTTTATCATCGCTATGGCTTCAAAATCACTTTAATGCAATCATCTTCATGGCCGTTGAACAATTGGTAAGCGCGGCCGGCTTCTTCAAGCGGAAGCTGATGCGTAATGATTTCCTTCGGATCAAATTGATTCTCTTCGATCTTCTTGTAAATCTCAGGCATCAAATGGATAACCGGGGCCTGCCCCATTTTCAGTGTAACATTTCTGGAAAAGAACGCGCCGAGCGGAAACATATTATAATTGCTTCCATATACCCCCGTAATCTGTACGGTCCCGCACTTTCTGACCGCCTTTGTAGAAATTTGAATCGGTCCGAGCGTGCCGCCCTGAAGCTTCAGTTTTTGCTCCAGGTACTCAAGCGGAGATTTTTTGCCGTCCATCCCCACGCAGTCGATCACGACATCCGCCCCGCCTTTTGTAATCTCCTTTAAATGCTCGCCCATGTCAGGATATTTTGTAAAGTCAAATACTTCGACGCGGTTTAACGCTTCAGCCTGCCTTAGGCGGTAGTCCAAGTAGTCTACTGCAATGACCCGCTTCGCCCCTTCCATCCAGGCAAACTTCTGCGCCATTAATCCGACCGGTCCGCAGCCGAGAACAATGACGGTGTCTCCCTTTTTAACGCCAGCGTGAAGCACGCTCCAATACGCGGTTGGCAGGACATCTGATAAAAACAGGAGCGACTCGTCCTCCATCTCGCATGATTCAGGGATGACAAACGGCGTGAAGTTGCCAAACGGCACTTTTAAATATTCGGCCTGTCCGCCAGGGTGGTTTCCGAACTTTTCCGAGTAGCCGAAATATCCGCCTGAATCATAATGGGGATTGGCATTATCACACTGGCTTTCCAGCTTGTTTTCGCAATAAAAGCAATGTCCGCATGCAACGGTAAACGGGATGACGACCCGGTCCCCTTTTTTCACTTTTGTTACATCAGGTCCTGTTTCTTCTACAATTCCCATCGGTTCATGGCCGAGCTGGAAGCCTTTCGGAAGAGGAAAATTCCCTTGATAAAGATGGAGGTCTGATCCGCAAATTGCCGTAGAAGTAATTCTGACAACGATATCATCGCTTCTTTCTATTTTGGCGTCCTCCACCTGGCTGACTTTAACATGCTGAGGCCCTTGAAACGTTACAGCTTTCAAATCGTCACACTCCCATTATCGTTCAGTTGACTTTAGTATGAGATAAACCCGGGTTCTTATTCAGTTTTTTAAACAAACGTTTCATTAACCGTCATGCAGAGCGGTCATGATTCATACATAGAAGAAAACGGAGGTGTTGGGATGCTGCTGCAAATACTAGTCGGAGGGCTGGTTGTTTTCGTTATTTTCTTTCTCGTGTTTCGGGCGATCAGAACGGGTAATCTGCCGCGCCATGACGATTCGCAGCCAGAAGACGGAGAAAACAGAGATCAGCCATGATTGGCTTGGCTGGCCTCCTCACACAAAAAAGGATGGGGCCATGCCCATCCTTTTGCCTATCGTTCAACCGGCTGCGTGTCAGTTCCCGTGATTCCGCCGTGCCTGTCCCGTAAATCCTGCTCGATTTCTTCAAGGCTTTTGCCTTTTGTTTCTGTTACTTTAAAGAAAACGAACAGGAAAGCCGCGATTCCGATGGCCGCGTAGCACAGGAACAGGTAACTGATGCCCATCGCTTCCATGAGGACCGGAAAACTTAATGTCACAATTAAGTTCCCTGCATGAAGCATTAAAGTCGATACTCCGGTTCCCACCCCTCTGACATGAAGGGGGAACAGCTCAGGCAGCACCACCCAGACGATCGGTCCCCAGCTGACGGCAAATACGACAATGAATACACCTAAACAGATGACAGTCGTCCATGCCGCACCAGTCGTATTGCCAAAAAAGATATTGGTGAAAGAAAGCACGATTAAACTGATGACCATGCCGGCATTTCCAAATAATAAAAGCGGCTTCCGGCCAATCCTGTCAATAAAGCGGATCGCCACAAGCGTCATCAGAACATTGATCATACCGATGCCGACTGTCCCCAAAATGGCCGCCGAATCTTCAAATCCGACATTCGTAAACGTTTTTGGGGCATAGTAAATAATCGTGTTGGTTCCGATAAATTGCTGGAGAAACGCCAGTCCGACCCCTGCGATTAACGCCGGGCGCACCCACGGTTCCAGCAGCTCTTTCAAGCCCCCCTGCTCCTGCTTTTCCGCTTCCTTAATTTCTTTGATTTCCTGATCGACCTGCTTTCCTCCCCTCATCTTGGACAAAACCCGTCGCGCTTTCTCTTCTTTTCCTTTTGTTAAGAGCCAGCGCGGGCTTTCCGGCATGAAAAAGATACCGATTAAAAGGCCGATTGACGGAATAAGAGCCAAGCCCAGCATCCAGCGCCATGCACCTGCATCACTAAATGCATAATTGATCAAATAAGAGACCAGAATCCCGATCGTAATCATCAGCTGATTTAATGAAGAAAGCGCGCCCCTAGATTCCTTCGGCGCAAGCTCTGAAAGGTACAAAGGAACAATGGTCGTTGAACAGCCAACCGCAAGGCCGAGCACGATCCTGAAAACCACCATATATTCCGTGCTTGGCGCCAGGGCCGTTCCGAGCCCCCCAATGCAATACAGCACAGCCGCTGACATAATCGCCCTTCTTCTCCCGAAGCGGTCTGTCAGCCTGCCGGACAAACCCGATCCGAAAATCGCCCCGATTAAAATTGCGCTGACAACCAGCCCTTCTGTAAAGGCATTGAGCCCAAGCTCATCTTTCATAAATAAAATCGCCCCGGAAATGACGCCCGTATCATAACCGTAGAGCACACCGCCCAAGGCTCCAAAAAAATAAAGCCAGGCATTCGATCTTTTTCCCTTCATCAGTATATCCTCCTAACAAGGCTTGTCTTTTATAATCTTTAACCTTGTCTCGCTTTCTTCAAACCTAAGAAACATGGAGTACCATTAAAAGGAATTTAAAAATATGAAACATTTTATCTGTTTCATCGTCTTATTTAAGGCGGCAAAATGATCAGATCCCGCGGAATTTCCAGAGAATCCCCATATGCAAAACAGCAAATATCTTGTAAAATCCAAGATTGGGAAACCATTTTTTTATCAAAATTTAGACTTATTCAACAATTGTACGTTTTAATATAAATAAAAGAGGAGCTTATACATGCTACGATCGCAACGAACGAAGAAAAAGAGACTAAGAAAATGGGTGAAATACTCATTGTTTTTCATTGCTTTAATCCTGACGGCGACAGCAGCCGCAGGCGGCTATGCGTACTACAAAGTGGCGAACGCCTCCAAAGATGCGCAAGTTACCCTTTCCAGAGGAGAACAGTCCGTCAAGCGGATTAAAGAGTTCAATCCTAAAAAAGATAACTTCTCCATCCTGTTGATGGGGATTGACGCCCGTCCCGGACAAAGCATGAACAAAGAACGAAGCGATGCGATGGTTCTCGCCACGTTCAACAGAAAAAATAAATCAGTGAAACTATTAAGCATCCCGCGGGATTCCTATGTTAACATCCCTGGACGCGGCTTTGATAAAATCACGCATGCCCACTCATTAGGCGGGCGCGACCTCAGTACAGAAACCGTCGAAAACCTGCTCGACATTCCGGTTGATTACGTCATGGAAGCCAATTTTTCAGCTTTCAAAGAAGTAGTTGACGAGCTCGGCGGTGTACCGATCACAATCAAAGAAGACTATATTGTCCGGCAGATTAAAAAGGATACGAAAGGCAAAGTCAATCTCCAAACAGGTGAGCAAACGCTAAACGGAGAAGAGGCCCTTGCTTATGTAAGAACGAGAAAAGCCGATACGGATTTGAAGCGCGGCGATCGCCAGATGGAAGTCATCAAATCGATTATCAACAAATCCAAATCGCTTACTGCCATTCCGGCTTACGACGATATCCTTGATACAGTCGGAAAGAACGTATCAATGAACTTGTCGCTGAATGATGCTATCGGACTTATCCCGTTTATGACGTCCATTCAAACGATCGATACCCTTCAAGTGAAAGGGAGCGATTATCAACCGGGCAAAGTCTACTATTTCCAGCTTGACCAGGAAAATCTCAACGAAATCAAGCAGGAATTAAAACAACAGCTGGATGTATAATTAGAAAAAGGATGAAGATGATTCATCCTTTTTCTCTTTAATGAAACTCAAGATTTACTATTGAAAAAATCTAAATTTAGGTTTAGCCTTTTACATAACATGTCCTTTTAGGGAATACTGCCGAAGAGAGCTGTTTTTCGCCTCCCGAAAAACGGCAAACTGCTCTTACAGGAGGTTATCTTTACATAATGAGGTTAATTGCGATCGATTTAGACGGGACTCTTTTAAATACCGAAAGCCAAATATCCGCAGAAAACCGGGCCGCTATCAAAAAGGCGCTCATCTCAGACTGCATCGTAACCATTTGCACGGGACGGGCCACATTTGACGTCAAAGCGCTTCTGAACGATTTGGATATTCCGATTATCGCCGCAAACGGGGGAACGGTTCACGATTTCAACTATAAACTCCTAAGCAGAACGTTAATGGACAAGGAAGCGGGAAAAAAGGCCGCCCAATACTTAACAGATCATCAAATCTATTTTGAGGTTTATACGGACGATGCGCTGCTTTCTCCTTATGACGGAGAGCAGAAGCTTGAAGCAGAGCTCGATATCGTCACAAGCGCCAACCCTGATGAAGACAGGGATACGCTTTGGCAGGGCGCACTGACTCAGTTTAAACAATTCGGCATCAAACCCGTCCCCGACATTCGCGAGGTTTTTAACGAAGACGAACATATTTATAAGCTGTTGTGCTTCTCATTTGATATGGAAAAACTGAAAAAAGCAAAAGAAGACCTTGCAGCCTTTCCAAAATTGGGACTCACATCTTCCGGAAGACATATCATCGAAATTCTGCCTGATGAATCCGGCAAAGGCCGCGCTTTAAAAGAACTGGCCCGCCACTATGGAATCGAGAAAAAAGACATCTACGCGATCGGCGACAGCCCGAACGACCTGTCAATGTTTGAGGAAGCCGGCCATCGGATCGCGATGGGCAATGCAATCGATGAGCTGAAGCATATCAGCACGTTTATCACGAAAAGCAATGACGAAAACGGCGTCGCTTACTTCATTAATAAACTGCTGGAAAATGAATATCAATAATTAGAAAACCGCTCGAAGATGACTCGAGCGGTTTTCTGCTACTTAATTCTGACGCTTCCGGCGTATTTCTCTTTCCAATAGGCGCTCGTCTCCATATCTGCTGTCGTCACACCGGCAGACAAGGTGACAAGAACGACCTGGCCATTTCCGATATAGATGGCGGGATTCAGAACAGTGGTTCCTTTAAAGAACACGATGTCTCCAGGCTCCAGCTCCTTTTTTGTGATTTTCTTACCTGTACTGTATTGTTTATCAGCGTACCGCGGAAGTTCCACTCCTGCCGCCGTTTTATAGACATATTGGATAAAACCCGCCGTATCAAAGCCTTCTTTAGGCGATGTGCCGCCTTTTTGATAACCGACTTCGCCGATATGCCTGATCGCTTCAGATACAATCGGATTTTTCGGCAGGGACATGTTGTCAAAACGTCTGACTCCTGTGAACTTCTTCTGCCAGTAGGAAGCCGACAAGTAAGAGATCGTCACTTTATTTGAACGGCTCGCATGGATAAACCGGCCGCCCCCGGCATAGATGGCGTTATGGGATATTCCCGGTTTGTACGTATTGCTGAAAAACAAAACATCACCCGGCCGGATATCTTCAAGCTTCACCTTTTGACCGACCGCCCATTGCTGTTCCGCCGATCTTGGCAAATAAACACCGAGCACCTCTCTGAAAACGTATTGGGTCAGTCCTGAACAGTCAAACCCGAGATCCGGAGAGTTTCCTCCAAATACATATGGAACACCGACATAGCTCTTCGCTTTTTGAACGACCGGGTCCATAGAAATCTTAGGCTCTTTTGTGATCCTTTTCGCTTTAAGATACCCCGAGCTCCAGTAAGAACTGCCTTCGAGCTTTGTCACGACAACTCCGTTTGATTTTGTGCTGTGGATGATTTGATCATTTCCCATGTAGATGGCGACATGAGTCGGTCCGTCCGATTCCAGCTCGGCATTCTTGAAAAAGACAAGATCCCCCTTTTCGAGCTGCTGACGGCTGACGCTGCTTCCAAGGGTCGATTGCTCCTTTACCGTTCTCGGGAGCGTAATATCGAGCGATTGAAACACATATTGTACAAAGCCTGACGAGTCAAACCCCGTTTTCGGCTTCTCTCCGCCGTAGCTGTATTTCGCACCCTCAAGATGTCTGGCGGTTTCTGCTATTTTCTCGCCGATCGTATCGGCGTATACGTCATTGTGATTCGTTAAAAATAAAGACATCAAAAACACCGCAATTCCACAAAACAAAACCAACTTTTTGTTTGCCGCTTTTTTTATCAATTGTTCTGTTCCTCCTCTTCTTTCCTCTTTCATCGTCATTCAATTGAGATATTTGAAGGACTTTTTTTGCGTGTACAGCAGCGTCATACGAGAAGAAACGCGCAGCACAGCATGATCAGCTTTTTCACCTAAGCGCGGATTAAATGGATGAAGGGAAATATTCTAAAGAGGTCATGAACATGAGTTGCAGTTCCCATTCCGAATTGGTCAGGTGATGCATGTTTGAAGCTTAGTCGAAATTTGTCAGTTTTTATTCCCTTCAAAAGAATACAATAAACACGAACCCCAAAACCATGTATATATTCTCCTGATTTTCTATAAAACTTTATACACTGACCGATTAAGAAAATTGTCGTGTTTCCCAGCCGCTTTTCACAGGTCTTTTATAACCGGAATCAGCACACGCAAAAAGAGAGTGCCGGCGGCACTCTCTTTTCTGCACTGTTATTGTTGGTTTTCCGTTGTTTGATCCTGCTGATTCACTTTTTGGATTTCCGTTGAGATTTTAGCTTTTTCATCGTTTGACAATTCATCAGAATACTTGAAAGCAGACATGAATGCAATGATCAACACTAAACCTACGAACGGCCAAATGGCTCTGGCAAATTTCATTTGTTCACCACTCCGTTTTTGTTATTTTTCAGTTTGTCCGCATGATCGACTTCAAACGTCAATTTTCCGTTCTCTTCTTTCCAGTCAAGGTTTGTTCCTTTTGTCAATTGACGGAAGATCGCTTTTCGTTTTAAGAAATCGCTTTTGCCTAAAGGCGTCGGCGTTGCTTCACGAATGTTGAGAGGTGTTACCTCAAAGCGCCCTTTGCCGTCATTCATTAAATGGTATTGTACAAGCGCGCTGTCCCGTGTTCTTGACCAGCCCTGATCAAACACAAAGTTACCGAGGCTGTAGAAAATCACAGTACCGTTATACACTTCAATCGGTTCGAGAACATGGGGGTGAGCGCCGATGATGACATCTGCTCCGGCATCCGCAATCGCTTTGGCCAGATCCTTCTGTCTGTCGTTCGGTTCATTGTCATATTCTTGTCCCCAGTGCACATGAACAAGGACAAGATCCGCCTTTTTGGATGCTTCCGCGATCATTGGAATAAAGATTTTCGGGCTGAGCGGCAGCACTCCGCCTCTGTTCTTTTTGGCTGTAAAGTTCTTCGTGTAGACGTCTGTAAAACCGAGCGTTGCGATTTTAACACCGTTCACATCCTGATAGGATACGTGCTGTTTCGCGTCTTTGAGATTATTCCCTGCTCCGACAAGCTCCAAGTCCTCATTTGAGAATTTATTCAGTGTATCCTTCAAACCGTCTTCCCCGTAGTCCATCGCATGGTTGTTGGCAAAGTTCAGTACGCTGAAGTTCAGCTTTTTCAATGTTTCGACTGATTCTTGATTCGTTTGCAGATGGATGTTCTTTTCTGCCTCTTGATAGTCCTTTGCATTGGTTACAGGGTTTTCAAAGTTTCCTGTGATAAAATCTGACACATTAAAGTATGGCTTCACATTTTTGAAGACACTTTCCGAACCGTGCAAGTTTGTCACTTTTTCTACGTTTCTTCCCATCATGATATCGCCCACAAAAGTAGCTGTAAGCTTGGCATCTTCTTTTTTGTCCATTTGCGAAGGAGTTTTGGCGCTTCCGACCCAAGTAAAGACAAACATTAAACAGAAAATAACGGGCAATACGATAAAGACGTGCTTGTTTGTTTTCTTTTTCTCCTGCTTCGTCAGCTTCAGCAGTTTTTCCTGAAAGTTCAGTTGTTTTTTCATCGATTTGACACACCTAACTTTAGATTAGATAGTAAGCATACATAATGACGAATGTTGCTCCGCTCAATAAAAGCGTACTTCCAAGCGTAATCGTTAATCCCTGTCTTTGAATGGTATTCGCGATCAGCCCCGGCACAATAATTCCGATTCCCCTGAATTCGGCAATCTCAAACGGCATCACCGGATATATAAAATCAAAACCGATTTTCAAAAGAATTCCCGTTATCAACATCGCTGCGAATTTTCTGCGTCCGTATAGAATCATAATTTTGGAAAGTCCGAATTTCACGATGACATACGTCAGCAAACTGACAAAAAGAACGAGTAACATGAAAATCGGCTGATTGAACACAAGTCCCAAATAACCCGGTACGACGAGGCCGGCTGGTACAATTCCCGTTTTCTCTGCAAAAATCAAACTGAGTAAGACTCCTAAAATGAGGGCGATATATAAATCTGATCCAAACATTGTGTTTTCTTCCTCCTAGCTAACGAGCTGCTTAATCTTGTAATCTTGTATTTTTTCAATGAGAGGCTCCGCTGCTCCGTGGATATTTCCGACTCCGTAAATGACGCGGCCCTCAAGCTTGTTTTTCAGCATGAACATGATTTCTTCCGTTGATTTGTGCTCAAAATCAAACAGCTTGTCCGCAGGAATTTTGCCTGCTTCATATGCTTTGACGATCGGCTCTGTTGTTTCTCCAATCAGCACAAGTTCACTTGCTTCAATATAAGGAAGGACATCATCCGCAAACTGCTGTGTTCTGTCTACCCTGTCGGCGCGGCAGTTCATAATGACGATCGGCTGATCCGTAGGATAGCCTATTTCTTTTACACGCTTCCATATGTTTAAAGTGGAAGCTGCGTCATTGGCCGCAAAACCGTTGACGAAATGTCCGGGATTTTTGGCGTTCATCAGCGGCAGAATTCTCATGGCTCCCGGATCAGGCGGCGCATTCAGCATGCCTTTAAAAGCGGTTTCTTCGTCAATGCCCAACGCTTGAGCCACACCGAGCGCAAGAGACGCATTATCAGGGAATACCATGTACTCAAACTGTCTGAGGTATTCATCTGTTATTTTAGAATTGTCTGCGACGATGACTTTTGTATTCCTTTCTTTTGCAATCTGCTTAAAGAAATCGGTATACTCACTATCAGTGATAACTAAATGTCCATTATAAGGAATGGTTGCTGTAAAAGCTTCTGCAATTTCATCCAAAGTCGGTCCCATCACATCCATGTGATCTTCCAGCACGTTCACGATCACGCCGATATTAGCCTGAAGCAATTCTTCCTGAAAGATGATTTGGTAATCAGGGTTAACGGCCATACACTCACTGACAATCGCATTGGCCCCTCTTTCCACCGTTTCTTTCATAACCTCTTTCTGTTCTCCGATATTCGGACCTTGAGGTTTCCTTTTGATCGGTTTCTCTTCCGGTGTGTCCCAATAAATCATCCTTGCGTCTGTCCCGGTTGTTTTTCCTACTGTTTTGTAGCCTGCCTCGATTAATATCCCTGTTGTTAATCTTGTCACCGTGGACTTTCCGCGTATCCCGTTGATGTTCACTCGGACAGGCAGCGCATCGATGTTTTGCTGGTGGCGCCTTTTTTCATAAATGCCGATCCCAACAACGATCACACAGGCTAATAGCATTACCCACATTGTTTGTCTACATCTCCTTCTTGGAATCTGATATGTAAATTCATTCATCAGTATATAGGTTCACTATGAAATCACAATCGGCATTATGTAACAGAAGACGACGAAATTTTCCGTGACAAAGATCACCTCGTCCGAGTCAATAATGCCTATCTTTTTATTGATATTTTTGGCAATCGAAAGTTCTTAATTCCTATCAGTTTTTTGTCAGCGTTTTAAGTATGCGCTTTCAAAATTCGACATTATGATTTTTGTACTTTTCTCCCTATTTCTGATGAAAGATTGAAGGATGAATTCAGGGTCTCTTTTTCCCCCGGATGAAATCCCCTAGAAACGGGCTGTCAAACGGGATATCCCTTTTATTTTTGTATTTTCGCTCTTTTCCAACAGGTTAAAAAGTCACCAATGTGCCCTCTTCAAAACAAATACGTCCTATGACAATCAGATTACCTATTAAAAAATGAAAATCTTTATTAGCATAAAGCGGGATTCATTAACAAATCCAAATTTTTTGTGAGCCGTTCGATTCACCTTGTTTCTTCAGATTTTAGGTTAAAATCCTAAGATTTAAAAAGCCATTAATTTTTTTCAACGATAATTCATCAAACTTTAACATTTTTAATTTTTCTTACTATTCTCATTGTTACTGTATTCGCCAATTTATGCCGAATGAATGTTATTTTCTATTCAACACAACTGTATATGTCTCTATATCCCAACCCGGCTAAAAATTTCAGTGCCGGACCTTTTTTTATTGAGATTTTAAAAGGATCATGATAATCTTTATGTAAACGGTTACACAAATAGAAAGGAGAAGTCTTTTTGGCTACGATTAAAGACGTCGCACTTGCTGCAAAAGTATCTGTCGCTACGGTTTCCCGGGTATTAAATGAGACGGGATACGTCCATGAAGACACGAGGACACGCGTGTTAAAAGCGATGGAAGAACTGAATTACCACCCGAATGAAGTAGCCAGGTCTCTCTATAAAAGGGAGTCCAGACTGATCGGACTGCTCCTGCCGGATATCACAAACCCGTTCTTTCCTCAGCTTGCGCGCGGCGTTGAAGATGAAATCCACCGCCTCGGCTTTCGGCTCATCTTCGGAAACAGCGATGAAAATTTGGAAAAAGAGCTTGATTATTTGCAGACGTTTAAACAAAATCATGTGGTCGGAGTCATTTCAGCGACCAATTATCCGGATGCGCCAAATTATCAAGACTTGTCCATGCCGATCGTCTTCCTTGACCGGACGGGCGAGAATGCGCCGGCTGTATTCGCGGACAGCCGCGAAGGCGGCAGAATCGCAGCGGCTGAAATGGTCAGGAGAAACGCGAAACGAATTACGCTGATTAAAGGACCGGCCCACCTTCAGACTGCAAGAGACCGTTTCAACGGAGCGCTGGAGATGCTAAGCGGGGCCGATATCGATTTTCATGTTATGAAAACCGAGACATTTTCATTTCCGGAAGCTCAAAAACGGGCAGCGGAGCTGTTTGCCACCTATCCGGAAACAGACGGCGTAATCGCAAGCAATGATATTGTGGCGACAGCCGTTTTGCATGAAGCCTTAAAACGGAAGATCAAAGTTCCCGACGAACTGCAGATTATCGGCTTTGATGACATTCCGCAAAGCGAATTGCTTTTCCCTTCTTTATCAACGATCAGGCAGCCCGCCTATGAAATGGGAAAAGAAGCGGCAAAACTGCTGCTGAAATTAATGAAAAATGAATATATTGAACAATCGGCAGTGCAGATGCCGGTTGCCTTTATTGAAAGACAAACGACAAGAAAGGCGGAATGACAATGAGTAAAATATGCGTGATTGGCAGCTCTTCGATGGATTTAGTCGTGACATCGCCCAAGCGGCCGGCTGCCGGAGAAACGGTGCTTGGCGAATCTTTTAAAACGGTTCCGGGCGGAAAGGGCGCCAACCAGGCAGTCGCTGCGGCCCGGCTTGGTGCAGAGGTCCATATGATCGGCTGCGTCGGCGATGATCATTACGGAAAAGCCATCCTCGACAATTTTCAAGCGAACGGTGTTTTGACAGACTATGTGGAACCGGTTACAGGTCAGGAAAGCGGCACCGCACATATCGTTCTCGCAGACGGCGACAACAGTATTATCGTCGTCAAAGGGGCAAATGACCATGTCACACCTGAATACGTTCAAAAAGCGCTGCCTGCGATTAAACAGGCAGACATCGTTCTGATTCAGCAGGAGATTCCGGAAGAAACCGTCGATTATGTCAGCGGACTGTGCAGCTCACTCGGCATTCCTCTCCTGCTGAATCCGGCACCAGCCCGTCCGCTTTGCCCGGAAACGGTCGAACATGCGGCCTACATCACACCAAACGAGCATGAAGCTTCGGTACTGTTTCAGGGCATGTCCCGGGATGAAGCGTTAAAGCGCTATCCGGAGAAGCTGTTCATCACAGAAGGAAAAAACGGGGTCCGCTATCACAATGGTCTGGAAGAAAGGGTCGTTCCTTCATTCCCTGTCAATGCGATTGATACGACGGGAGCCGGAGACACCTTCAATGCGGGGTTGGCCGTTGCGCTTTCCGAAGGACAAAGCATCGAATCTGCCTTGCGCTTTGCGAACCGGGCGGCTTCCCTCTCGGTTTTGAAATTCGGCGCGCAAGGCGGCATGCCGAAACGCGATGAAGTGGAGCGTGAATTGTCATGAAAAAACACGGGATTTTAAACAGCCATATCGCAAAATTACTGGCCGATCTCGGGCATACCGACACCGTCGTCATCGCGGATGCCGGCCTGCCCGTTCCTCCCGGCGTCCCCAAAATCGATCTTGCACTGACATTGGGTACGCCCGGATTTCAAGAGGTCACAAAGCTCATCGCTGATGAAATGGCCGTCGAAAAAGTGACGGCAGCCGAAGAAATAGAAAGCGTCAATCCTGATCAAGCCGCGTTTTTAAAAGCGGAATTTTCAAACCAAAAAATTGACTATATTCCCCACGAAGCATTCAAAAAAGCGACGAGCCATGCAAAAGCGGTCATTCGCACAGGGGAAGCAACACCTTATGCAAATTGCATCTTGCACGCGGGAGTGATCTTTTAGATGTTTACATTCTACATCTGGAAAGAAGGGATAGCCCATGCATATTAAAATGAAGGACATTTATAAAGCTTTTGGCCAAAACCAGGTGCTGTCCGGCGTTACTTTCGAACTTCAGGAAGGTGAAGTCCACGCTTTAATGGGAGAAAACGGCGCCGGAAAGTCGACACTCATGAATCTGTTGACTGGACTTCACAGGCTGGACAGCGGAACGATCGAGATCGACGGAAAAGAAATGTATTTTTCAGATCCAAAAAAAGCCGAACAGAACGGCATCGCCTTTATCCATCAGGAGCTGAACATTTGGCCTGAAATGACCGTTTTGGAAAATTTGTTTATCGGCAGAGAGCTTTCTTCCAAACTTGGATTTTTAAATAACAAGAAAATGAAAGCGCTAGCAAAAGAGCAGCTTGAAAGACTTGGGGTCTCGATTTCTCTTGAAAAAGAAGCCGGAGACTGTTCTGTCGGACAGCAGCAAATGATCGAAATCGCAAAAGCCCTTATGACAGACGCGAAAGTGATCATCATGGATGAACCGACGGCAGCGTTGACAGAAAGAGAAATTGAAAAACTGTTCGGCGTCATTAGAGCATTAAAGAAAAACGGCGTCTCCATCGTCTATATATCCCACCGCATGGAAGAAATCTTCACGATTTGCGACCGGATCACGGTGATGCGCGACGGAAAAACAGTCGACACGAAACGGATTCCCGACACCGACTTTCATGAAGTGGTGAAAAAGATGGTCGGACGGGAGCTGACCGAACGCTATCCTGAAAGACAGCCAAATCCGGGACGCGTCGTTCTCGAAGTCAAGCAGGCATCCAAAAAAGGCGTCTTCCAAAATATCAGCTTTACCGTCCGCTCCGGTGAAATCGTCGGGATTTCAGGACTGATGGGTGCCGGGCGCACCGAGCTGATGAGGGCGGTTTTCGGGCTCGATCCGCTTGATTCGGGAGACATTTTCATCGAAGGCAAAAAAGCGACGCTCAAAAAACCGAGCGACGCCGTTCAAAAAGGAATCGGTTTTATTACTGAGAACCGCAAGGATGAAGGACTTGTGCTCGAAACGTCCATCAGGGAAAATATCGCCCTTCCGAATCTCGCCAGCTTTTCACCGAAAGGATGGATCGACAAAAAAAGCGAGCAGGAATTTGTCGACCTTCTGATCAAGCGGCTGACGATCAAAACGGAATCGCCGGAAACCCACGCGCGAAACCTTTCAGGAGGGAACCAGCAAAAAGTGGTCATCGCCAAATGGATCGGAATCGGTCCTAAAGTGCTGATTTTGGATGAGCCGACGCGAGGCGTCGATGTCGGCGCGAAAAGGGAGATTTATCAGCTGATGAACGAGCTGACAGACCGCGGCGTCGCGATCGTCATGGTCTCTTCAGAGCTGCCCGAGATTCTCGGGATGAGCGACCGCGTCCTTGTGATCCATGAAGGAACGCTAAGCGGTGAGCTATCAAGAAATGATGCCACGCAAGAACGAATTATGACACTCGCTACAGGAGGGCGGTAACATGAAAACTCAACCGGCTGTAAAAAAAAGCCTTAATGTCGATTCTGTAATGCAAAAGCTCGGTCCGTTTCTCGGCCTGATTATTCTCGTCGTCATCGTATCAGTATTAAACCCGAGCTTTTTAGAACCGTTAAATATTTTAAACTTGTTAAGACAAGTCGCTATTAATGCGCTGATCGCGTTCGGCATGACCTTTGTCATTTTGACCGGCGGCATCGACCTTTCCGTCGGAGCGATTTTGGCGCTGTCGAGCGCATTGATCGCCGGCATGATCGCCGGCGGCATCGATCCTGTTTTTGCCGTCATCATCGGCTGCCTGATCGGAGCCCTGCTCGGCTTGGTCAACGGGCTGTTAATCACGAAGGGCAAAATGGCCCCGTTCATCGCAACACTTGCGACAATGACGATTTTCCGCGGATTGACGATGGTTTACACAGACGGCAATCCGATTACAGGGCTCGGCAATCACTACGGCTTCCAGCTTTTCGGACGCGGCTACTTTTTAGGCATCCCCGTCCCTGCGATAACTATGGCGGCCGCCTTTATCATCCTCTGGGTGATCCTTCACAAAACACCTTTCGGCCGCCGCACGTATGCAATCGGCGGAAATGAAAAAGCGGCCCTGATCTCGGGCATTAAAGTTCCGCGCGTCAAAATGATGATTTATTCTCTTGCCGGCCTATTATCCGCGTTGGCTGGAGCCATCTTGACGTCACGGCTAAACTCAGCCCAGCCGACGGCAGGCACTTCCTATGAACTCGACGCCATTGCCGCGGTTGTATTAGGCGGTACAAGCCTTGCCGGAGGAAGAGGACGAATTGCCGGCACACTCATCGGCGTTCTGATCATCGGAACGTTGAACAACGGCTTGAACCTGCTTGGCGTCTCTTCCTTTTTCCAAATGGTCGTCAAAGGTGTCGTCATTTTGATCGCAGTCCTGCTGGACCGCAAGAAATCCGCTTAAGGAGGGCATACTGATGAAAAAAACATTAACGGTTTTCACCGCATTGGCGCTTCTGTTTCTGTCCGCCTGCTCGCTGGAGCCGCCGGAATGGGCAAAGCCAAATAAAGAAAAAGGAACGGATATCAAAATCGGTTTATCTGTCTCGACTTTGAAAAACCCGTTTTTCGTTTCATTAAAAAACGGAGTTGTCAAAGAAGCCAAAAAACAAGGGATTGAAGTGATTGTCGTCGATGCACAGGATGATTCAGCAAAGCAGACGAATGATGTCGAAGATCTTCTGCAGCAAGGCGTTGACGCTTTATTGATCAATCCGGCCGACTCCTCCGCCATCTCAACGGCAGTCCAATCGGCCAATTCGCTTGGCATCCCGGTCGTCACCCTTGACCGCTCCGCCGAAAACGGAAAAGTAGAAACGCTCGTCGCTTCAGATAACGTAAAAGGCGGGCAAATGGCAGCAGACTTTATCGTACAGCAACTCGGCAAAGGCGCAAAAGTGGCTGAACTTGAAGGCGTCCCCGGCGCATCGGCAACAAGGGAACGGGGCTCAGGGTTTCATAAGACCGCTGACGACAAGCTGAATGTGATCGCCAAGCAAACAGCCGACTTTGACCGGACAAAAGGGTTGAACGTCATGGAGAACCTTCTTCAAGGAAATCCTGATATTCAAGCGGTTTTCGCCCATAATGACGAAATGGCGCTCGGCGCGATTGAAGCGATCAGAAGCTCAGGGAAAGAGATTCTTGTCGTCGGCTTCGACGGCAATGAAGATGCGGTTAAGGCGGTTAAGGCCGGAGACATGTCGGCCACGATTGCCCAGCAGCCTGAATTGATCGGCAAGCTCGCCGTACAAGCGGCCCGCGATATTTTGAACGGTAAAAAAGTTGAAAAAACGATACCCGCACCGCTCAAACTGGAAACGAAAAAGTAACGACAAAATCAGACCTCTTCATACATGGAGGTCTGTTTTTTTTTGGCCATCTCCATAAACGCTTTTGCCGCCCGGCTCAAATAGCATGTTTCCGAATAAGCAAACACAAGCGTCCGGGACGGATCGGATTGTAAAGGAACATAGACGATTCTGTCAGACTCTTTTCGCATGACCATCCGGGGCACGACCGTGACCCCCATTCCGTGTTCAACGAGAGATTGGGCGGTTTCAATGCTGCTTGTTTTGAAGGTCACTTTCGGTTGAAACCCTTCCTCCGCACATAAATCGAGTACCATTCTACGGAAGCCGTAGCCTTCTTTTAATAAAATAAACGGCACATCAATCGACAGTTTTCAAAGCAAGAGGGGAATTTTCGGGATTCGACCGGACCGAATCGATGAGCTTCCGCAATTGGCCGGTCATCCAGCTCTCCCTTTCATTTGGAATCGCCAAAAAAAGCGGCTCGGTCAGTATCGGCCGGATCGCGAGCCTGTCATTTTCAATCGGCAAAGGGAGAATCGACAGATCCACCGCTCCGTTTTCCGTCATGTTTTCCAATGCCGCCGGCGAATCTTCTATCAGCTGAACCTGTACGTTCAGATGCTTTTTCAGAAAGGCTTTCAGGAGCGGCGGAAGAAGATATCCTCCCGTGACAGCGGGAACGCCGATCGATAATTCCGTCCCCATTTCCTCGAGCTGATCGCGCATTTCACACAGCAGTTCATCTCTTGACCGCAAAATATCCTGTGCTTTTCGGATGAAGCGCATCCCTTGAGGAGTCGGCGAGACCCCCTCTCTGTTTCTGTAAAACAGCGGAAAGCCAAGCTCGCTTTCCAGCTTTTTTATTTGCTGGCTCAGTGAAGGCTGAGCGATATGCAGGCTGGCAGCCGCCTTTGTAAAACTGCCTTTTTTGAAAATCTCTGCCGCGTATTCAAAAAGCCTCATATCCAATACCCGCACCCCCATAGTTTCCGCCTATCATTTTCATACATTTTATATCTTAGACTGATGGCTGTCGACTCCCCTAATATAAATACATAGCCGATAGGAGGATGATACAAATGAAAACTAGCGCGCAACGGCAATTTTCAAAAAACCCGGAGCAATATCGCGATGAGCCGCTGTTCTCATCGGGAAAAGATCTTGATGCCATGGTCAGCTGCCGAAATCTGACCGGTGGTGAAACCCTGCTTGATATCGGAACCGGAGCGGGACATACGGCCATTGCCTTTTCGCCTTTTGTCAAACATTGCACAGGAATCGATATTACAGAAAAAATGGTTCAAACCGCCGCTCAATTTGCCGAACAGAAAAATGCTGAAAATGTGGTTTTTCTTCAAGGCGATGCAGCACAATTGGATTTTGCAAGCGAGTCTTTTGATATTGTCACATGCCGGTATGCAGCCCACCATTTTCCGGAGATCAGCCGGTCCATCCAGGAAATAGCGCGCGTCTTGAAAAAAGGCGGCTCCTTTCTCCTCATCGATCATTGTGCGCCGGAGGACGAAGCTTTAGACCGATTTATAAATCGGCTCAATCAATTGAGAGACCCGTCACACGTAAGGGAATATTCAGAGAACGAATGGCAGAAGCTGTTTGAAGAGAACGGACTCGATTTTGCCGTCCTGGAGAGATGGAATCTTCCGATCGATTACGAGAGCTGGCTTCGAAGAGGCGCCGTGCCTGAACAAAGAAAGGCAGCCATCCATGCCCATTTGTCAGAACCGTCCCAGTCTTGCCGTGACATGTTTAACATCGTCCACGATGAAAACGGGCATCCGGTGTCTTTTTGTCTGAAAGCGGTTTTGATTGCCGGAATGAAAGCATAAGCTAAACGGCCCGCCGGATTCCGGACTTTTTCGCAACCGAATTTTTAAAGAAGAAAAAGCCCCCTTTTTAAAGAGGGGGCTTTCAGACCGTTGACAAAATAGGTCGGATTTTTATAATCCGACCTATTTTTGTCCAATTTATTCTGTTTTTTCGATGAGAATGCTGGCGAATTGGACTTTTCCAAGTCCAATTCGCCAGCTTTTTGAGATTCATGGCAGCGAAAACAAGCATCGCCTGCATGGACAATTTTTTCTTTCCCCGCAGGGTTGTCCAGCGCAGGCCATGCTTGTGTTTTAAATCCGCAAAAACTCGTTCGATCGTTTCTTTGCGTTTGGCGTAGATTCGCCTATTCTCATCCGTGTGGCGAAGATGGTCGGCTTCATCCAAATGATCCTGCCAGAGATGCCTGTGAATCATCTTTCGATGATTTCGACTTTCCGTACATTGCTTCAGAAAAGAACAGTGTTCACATCGGTTTGGATCTGATGCATAAATCCGATAGCCTTCACGGTTGGTTGTGCGATATGTCAGAACGTGATCGTCAGGGCAAATATAAGCATCGTAATATTCATCGTATACATATTCATGTTTTCTCATGAACCCTTTTTTAGTTTGTGGTCGAGTGTAAGGCATGACGGGACGGACATTTTGATCACTTAGAAACTTTGCGATAAACGGCGTTTTATATCCGGCATCAACTGCGACTGTATGAGGCTTAGCGACGTGCTCTTTCACCTGTTGAAACAGGGTCGTGAACACTTGGCTGTCATGAATATTGGCAGGCTCAACAACCGCCCCCAGCACAAATCCATTCCGGTCACAAGCTGTATGAAAACCATAAGCAAAAAGACGTTCCCGTTCACCTTTTACAAAATAACCGCTCTCAGGATCTGTCGTACTTTCTTTTATTTCCCGTTCTTCTGAGCATTGCCTGGGCTTTAAGGGCTTTTTGCCGTTGGCTTCGCGATCGGCATTAATTTCTCGATCTAATTGTTCCTGATAAGCTCTTGTTTCTTTTCTCACAATCTTCTTCACAAACTTTTTCTTATTCGCATTGGCTTTGACATGGGTTCCATCGATAAAGGCGACCGACGGGTCGACAAGACCGAGATCCATGGCCTGACGCAAGATTTTATAGAAGATTGTTTCAAATAGGTCCGTATCATGAAAACGGCGCTCATAGTTTTTACTGAAGGTTGAAAAATGAGGGATTTTTTCAGAAAATCCATATCCAATAAACCAGCGATAAGCGACATCGGTTTCGATCCGTTTAATGGTTTCGCGCATCGAGCGGTGGCCAAACACGTACTGAATCAGAACCATTTTGATCAATACAACGGGATCAATGCTTGGGCGCCCTTTTGAAGAATAAAGGGGAGCAACTTTTTCATAAATAAAAGAAAAGTCCATGGCTTCTTCTATTTTCCTGACCAGATGGTCTTCCGGGACAAGTTCACTTAAGGCAAAGACTTCAAGCTGTTCGCGCTGATCTTTAGAGTGCTTAGACAACATGGAAAAACCTCCAAAAACTAGATTTCACTCACATTTTAACAAAAAAAGCTTGTCGATCAAGCCACTTTTTGTGGCTTTGTCGACAAGCTGAAAGCCCCCTTTTTAAAGAGGGGGCTTTTTCATTTACTCGGGATTGCCTTCGGCCGCTTCAATTCCGGCTGCAAGATCATGTTTATTGAGATCCGCTTTAAAGAAATCTTGCGTATTCGGCAATCTGAGATTCATATTAAGTTTTTGAGAAATTTGTACCGTGCATTCTTCGATTTCATAATCGAAAACGTGTCCGCCGACATTGCGGTCTTCATCAATAAAGTGAAGATGGAAGCCGGAAACTGCGATTCCGTTGGCATATTGCGGCGTCCAAAAGCCGACGATCGTCCCTTTAATATCATTAAAATCAAAGATTGGCTGCGATTTTACCGCATCGACCATCGGCACGTACGGTTTTTCCTGCAGTTCAACCGTTCTCGTTTTGACTTTCTTAAAGATTCCGTCCATGCGGATCGCGTAAAACAGGTTTTCACTCGGCATGATCCGTTTCATTTCTTCCTCGAACGCCTTAAGCGGCATCCGCTGCTTGATTTCGTGATAAATATCTGGCCGGAAGAAAGCGAGCGAGCAAAACGGAGAACAATCGCTTCCTTGAACAGGATAGGCTTTGCCATCGGAACGAAGACGGTAAAACTCACCGTCAAAACCGATCAGCTCACCGTCGAGCCGATTGAACGTTCCGATTCCGAAGTCTCCGTGATCCTTTGCTTCAGACATGTAAAAATCCCCGTCATAAATTCCGTCCAATAACGATATCATCGTTGAGACCTGAAAGACCTGGTCAAGGTTCTTGTCAACGGGCTGAACCACTTTTTGTTTGCTTGCACTTTTCATTTTCCTCGTTTCACTCCCTTGATTTTGTTTGTTATGACTGGACTTGCTGTGATCAAGATTGCTTAGAGGCTTGTTTACTAAAATGTTCCTCAAAGTTTTTTGGAAAACGCTGATCAGCCAAATGAACGTTGTCGCTGTAATCAACCGGAATATCAATGACAACCGGACCCTCTGCATCAAGACCAGCTTTAAGCACCTCTGCCAATTCGTCAGGCGAATTGACCCTTAAACCTTTTGCTCCAAAGCTTTCAGCATATTTTACAATATCGATTCCGCCGAAGTCGACTCCGGACGTCCGCTTGTATTTCATCTCCTGCTGGAACGCAACCATATCGTATGTGCTGTCATTCCAGACAATGTGAACGATCGGCGCTTTCAATCTGACCGCTGTCTCAAGCTCCATCGCGGAGAACAGGAAGCCTCCGTCCCCGGAAACAGACACGACTTTCTGTCCCGGATTGACCAGTGTTGCTGCGATCGCCCACGGCAAAGCAACGCCCAGCGTCTGCATGCCGTTTGAAGTCAGCAGTCCATACGGACGGTATGTGCGGAAATATCTCGACATCCAAATCGCATGGGAGCCGATGTCGCAAGTCACTGTTATGTCATCACTCAGCAAATCACGCAAATCGCGAACGATTTGCAACGGATGAACAAGATCCGTTTTTGTTTCTTTAGGGGGCTCGCTTTGCTCCTCCAGCGCTTTCTTCAAATAATCAAGCACAGGTGCAAATGATTCATCGATGGAAACCGGCAAAGAATCATGTTCAATATGGTTTAATGTCTCTGCGATATCACCGATCAGCTCAATTTCAGGCTGATAGTCATGATCGATATCGGCTTGTATTTCATCAAGATGAATCACACTGCGCTCGCCTTTTCCGTTCCAAAAGACGGGGTCGTATTCAATCGGATCATAGCCGACTGTCAAAACGAGATCCGCTTTTTCCAACAAAATATCTCCGGGCTGATTGCGGAATAATCCGATCCGGCCGAAGTACTGGTCTTCCAAATCGTGAGACAGCGTACCCGCTGCTTGGTATGTTTCAACGAACGGCAGTTTCACTTTTCTCAGCAGACGGCGGACCGCTTCAATCGCTTCAGGTCTTCCGCCTTTCATCCCTACAAGCACGACGGGAAGGTTCGCATTGTGTATTTTGGCGATAGCCGCGCTGATTAGTTCATCCGGAGCCGCGCCGAGCTTCGGCGCCGGCATGGTTTTCACCGGCTTGGCAGTTGCCGGACCGGCCGTAACGTCCTGCGGAAAGCTGAGAAACGCTGCCCCGGCCTGTCCGGAAGCTGCCGCTCTGAATGCATTGGTTACCGCCTCAGGGATGTTGTTCGCATCTTCCACTTCTGCGCTATATTTTGTAATCGGCTGAAACAACGCCGCATTATCCATCGATTGATGAGTTCTTTTGAGACGATCCGCTCTTTTTACAGCACCCGCCAGGGCAACAACCGGATCTCCTTCTGTATTGGCTGTTACAAGACCGGTCGCTAAATTAGACGCTCCCGGACCCGAAGTCACCAGGCAAACACCGGGCTTTCCAGTCAATCGTCCGACTGCCGCCGCCATAAATGCTGCATTCTGCTCGTGACGACAAACAATCAGTTCAGGCCCCTTGTCTTTCAATACGTCATACACCGCATCGATTTTCGCTCCCGGAATACCGAAAACATGAGTGACACCTTGCTGAATGAGACTATCCACCACAAGCTCTGCTCCTCTTACAGTAAGAGTTTCATTTTTAGCGGCTACATTTTTCAAAGCCCTCACTCCTCCATTTTCATTCGTTTACAATGAATTTTTAATAAAATTATTGTATTATTAAATATACATCTTGTGGAAATTGTTTTCCAATACTTCTTTGTCTTACAATTAATATGTAAAACGACTGAAATCGCATTCAGAAAGGAATGAGTGAATAATGGAGCTGCGCCATCTTCGTTATTTTATGGTTGTTGCCGAAGAACTGCATTTCGGAAAAGCAGCTCTTCGGCTGAACATGACTCAGCCTCCGCTCAGCCAGCAGATTAAACAGCTAGAAAGTGAAATAGGCGTCACCTTGCTGAAGAGGTCAAAAAGAGCCGTCAGGCTGACGGCGGCAGGCGGGGTCTTTTTAAAACAAATCAAGGAAGGACTTTCCCAGATTGATCAAGCCGTCGACATGGCTCAGCGGACGGCCCGCGGGGAGCTGGGCAGACTCGTGATCGGCTTTGTCGGCTCCGCCACATACGAGATCATGCCTCCCATCATCAGAGAATACCGAAACCGGTACCCGTCCGTCCAGATTGATCTTCGGGAGCTTTCAACCCCCAATCAGGTCAATGCACTGCTAAACGGACACATTGACATCGGAGTGCTGCATCCCCCGTTGGGAAACGACGAGCTAAAGTCATACACAGTGAAGAAAAGCCACTGTGTCCTTGCACTTCCAAAACACCACCCGCTGTCAGAAAAACACCGGGTACATTTGAAAGATCTTGAAGACGAATCGCTGATCGTCATTGCCAAAGAAGCGTGGCCCTCTTTATACACGGAATTTAATTTCTTGTGTGAAAAAGCCGGGTTTATCCCCAACATCGCCCAGGAAGCTACAGAATACCAAATGGTGATCGGCCTCGTGACAGCCGGAATGGGAATCGCCGTTGTGCCTACAGCGGCTAAACGATTATTTAACCTCGATGTTGTATACAAAGAAATCGAAGACTTTCCCCTTCGCGCAGAATGGATTACCGCACATCGAAAAGACAACCGCAATCCGGCGCTTAAGCATTTCATCGAAATCTCGGATCAATACTCATAGCCGGATAGAAAAAAACCCGCGGACAAATCCTCCTTGTTCACGGGTTTTTTTCTCATATTGACGTTTGCGCGTTTTGAAAACGGAGTTAACTACCGATTGCCGCTCCATCGCTTCTCGGATCGCTTCCTCCTCTCAGGAAACCTCGATCATCAATCTCGATGATGCCGGCATGACCCATCACACCGTCAAAGTCGCCGACAACGGTTACATGATGCCCATGCTTACGCAGTTTTTCAATCACTTCGGGCGCCACTCTGCTTTCTATTCTTACACCTTCCACCCGTTCTCCCCATGTTCTGCCCCACAGCCATCTCGGTTCATGAACGGCTGTTTGCGGATCCATCCCGTAATCTATCATTCTCGTGATAAGAGCCGTCTGTGTCTGCGGCTGTCCTTCTCCCCCCTGCGTTCCGTAAAGAAATTTCGGCTTGCCGCCTTTGAACGCCATGGCGGGCATCAGCGTATGAAAAGTTCTTTTTCCCGGCTCCAGTGTATTGACATGGTCAGGATCAAGCGAGAAAAACGACCCTCTGTTCTGCAAAATGACGCCGGTATCTCCAGCTGTCACACCTGAGCCGAATTCGAAATACAAACTTTGGATAAACGAAACAGCATTCCCGTCTTCATCTACTGCTGCAGCATAAGCCGTATCACTGCCGAGCGGCCGGCTCTCCGCCTGAAGAGCCGACAGTCCAATTTTTGCGGCCAGCTCCCGCGCATACCCTTTGTCAAGCAGGCGCCCCAGCGGTATTTGGGAAAATGCCGGGTCAGTCAATACTTTATTGCTGTCGGAAATACTTAATTTCAATGCTTCGATGAGCAGGTGATAATATTCGAAAGAACCGTGCTCGATCATGCCAAAGTCGTAGTTTTCCAAAATATTCAATGCCATAAGACCGGTAAATCCTTGTGAATTCGGAGGCATTTGATAGATCGCATATCCTCTGTATGTAGAGGAAAGCGGAGACACCCATTCCCCTTGATGCCGCTCGAAATCTTCCAGGGTCAAGATGCCTCCGTTGTTTTGCAGATAGGCTGCTGAAGCTTGGGCAATTTCCCCTTTATAAAAGGCGTCTCTTCCTTTCTCAGCGATCATCGCCAAAGTGCGCGCGAGCTCTTTTTGCACAAAGCGCTCACCTGGAGTGGGCGGGTTTCCTCCCGGAAGATAAATATCTGCAGTGATCGGCATACCGGAAAGCCACTCAGCGTTTTTCACCGTGTTTTGACATTGATCGGGCGAGACCGGGAAACCCTTTTCTGCATACATGATCGCCGGCTTCAGCACCTCCCGAAGCGATAAACGGCCGTATGCCGCCAGTATTTCGGCCCAGCTGTCCGCCATCCCCGGCACGGTAATCGCACTGCTCATGCCCCTGACCGGAATGGCACGCTCTCCTTTATACTGATTCCGGTCCGCTTTCCGCCCCGACCGCCCGCTGCCATTGTATCCTTTGATCTCACCACTTCCTTTGTGATACATCAGCCAAAAAGCATCCCCTCCGAGTCCTGTCATATGCGGATAGACAACAGCAAGGCACGCGCTTACTGCCACAGCCGCGTCAAACGCGTTTCCTCCCTTCTCCATGATGCTGTTCCCTGCAAGCGAAGCGAGATAATGAGGACTGACAACCATTTGTTTCGAACCGATCTTCAGTTTCTCCATAGCTCTCTTCCTTTCTTTCAAGCATCCATTTGTCTTTGAAGTATAGTGGCCCGTTTAAGGAGGCGCTACTTTCAGGGAAGAAAAACTAACAACCCTTTTTCAATAAGTATTAAAAAAACGTTAAAATGATTCATATCGAAATCCGTATTATGATACAATTTACAAAATGTTCATTTATAACGCGATTGACAAGCAATTTCGTATGATCATGACCAAACAGAAAGGAAGGGACATTTGTGAGCCTCGACTACCATATGCCAAATTTAATTCTTGATGAAACGGATAAAAAAATCCTTTCGATCTTGCATGAGGAAGGAAGAATCTCTTATACGGATTTAGGAAAGCGCGTGGGACTTTCAAGAGTTGCCGTACAAACGCGGATCAACAACTTGATTGAAGAAGGCATCATTGAAAAATTCACAGCCGTCATCAATCCAGTCAAAGTTGGAATTCATGTATCGGTGTTTTTCAATGTTGAAGTCGAACCCCAATATTTAGAGGCTGTTGCCGTTGCTTTAGAAAGAGAGCCCGCCGTGACAAGCCTCTATCATATGACAGGGCCGAGCAAACTGCATATGCACGGCATTTTCGCAAATGATCAGGAGATGGAGGAATTTTTGACGAAGCGCCTGTACCCTCTGAAAGGCGTCGTGAGTGTCGACTGCCAGATGCTGATTAAACGATATAAGAGCCGAATGGGAATGAAGCTTTAACTGAATAGGAGGAAACGCGAAATGAAGCACCCTTACCGGGAACTGATCATCGCAATGACAAGAACGGGGATATTGGGATTTGGCGGCGGACCGTCCGTTATCCCGCTGATCCGTCATGAAGCCGTTTCAAAGTTCAAATGGATCGATGATGATGAATTCGGGGAAATTTTGGCGATTGCCAATGCGCTGCCCGGACCGATCGCTACAAAAATGTCGGCATATTTAGGTCATAAAGTCAAAGGCGTTCCGGGCGCTGTCGTGGCTACAGCGGCCCATATCTTGCCGACGTGCGTTGCGATGGCCGCCTTGTTCGCAGCCGTTAATGTGCTCAGCCACTCCAAAATCGTAAGCGGCATGATCGGCGCTGTTACCCCTGTCATCGCCGTCATGCTCGGCATCATGGCTTACGAATTTGGGCAAAAAGCATTGAAAGGCTTCGGGTTGCTTGCCGGCGTGCTTTTCTTTATTCTTGCATTTTTGGGTCTTCAGGTGTTTTCCATCCATCCCGGCATCATTGTCATCCTGTTTTTAACGTATGGCGCGTTCCACTTTAAATTAAAAAGAAAAGCGGCCCGGGAAAAGGATAAGGGAGTGTCCGCTTCATGATCATCTTTTATTTATTTTGGGCTTTCTTTATTGCAAATTTATTGGGCTACGGGGGCGGTCCGGCTTCAATTCCGCTTAATTTTGAAGAAGTTGTTCAGCATTTTCACTGGCTGTCAAAAGAAGAATTTTCAAACATGCTTGCGCTCGCAAACGCGCTGCCGGGTCCAATCGCGACAAAAATCGCCGCTTATGTCGGCTACAGCGTGCTCGGATGGCCCGGTGTCTTCATTGCTCTTATCGCAACTGTGCTGCCTTCGGCCATCGTGCTCGTTTTGCTGCTCAAGCTGATCGGCCGCTACCGCCAGTCGCCGGTCGTCAAAGGAATGACTTTGGCGGTTCAGCCGGTTATCGCCGTGATGATGCTTATTTTGACATGGGAAATCGGCGGTGACGCGATCCGGTCGATCGGCATGGTTCAATCACTTGTCATCGCGCTGATCTCTTTGGCGGCCTTGACGAAGTTCCGCGTCCATCCGGCTTTCCTGATCGTGGCCGCCTTCGCTTACGGCGGGCTTGTCATTCCGCTGTTGTAGAGAGGGATGTCCGGTCGCTTTCAACGGATGATATAAAAAATCAGCGCCGCATAACCGGCGCTGATATTCTGGCTGACGGGCTTTTGTGAACAACCTTTCACAGCAGGCCCATCAGCTTTTTCTTTTTGACGGGACGGGGTGTTTCTTTATGAATCTCCCGGTTTTCCAGGAGAAGGCCCGCGTTTTTTGTAAACACGTATAAGAAATCGCGGCCGTAATCGCTTTCCACTGCATCAAAAAAGAAAGATCGGCTCGTGAGGTTGTGGGCGTCTGATGCGATAAAGTGGACGAGGTTCGCTTCAAGAAAGCGGCGGGCAAGCCGTTTCACGCTTCTGCCAAAGCGGCCTGTAAGACTTGAACATGTCAGCTGGGCGCACGCGCCGTTTTTGACGAGGCGGTACAGCAGATCAGGATTCTCCATCAATTCAAGGTTCCGCTCGGGGTGTGCGATAATCGGAATGTAACCATTTAACTGTAGATCGAACAACAGCTTTTCGGCATATCGCGGAACATGGTGGTAAGGAAGTTCAATCAGCAAATACTTTGTGCCGGCGAGGCTGAGCAGTCTGCCGCGCTCAAGATCACGCTTCAATTCGCCGTACAGGCGGATTTCCTGTCCGGGAGCAATAAGCACCGGGATGTTTTCCTTTTGCACCCGCGTCTTTAAACTCGAGACAGCTGCCAGAATGGCCTCTTTTTGGTGTTCGTATACACCGTTTCGGTGGTGAGGTGTGGCGATAATCGTATGAATCCCTTGACGGGCGGCTTGTTTAGCCATTTCTATACTGTCATACATACATGCTGCCCCATCATCAATGTCCGCTAGAATATGGCAATGAATATCGATCATAGGCGGCCTCCCCGTGTTTTCCCGTTTTAGATCGTATGGTCTTTACCGATAAAGCTTTCCAGCTTCCGGGCTTGTCCTTTTTTCGGTTTTACATACAGAATATTTCCCAACACGTGAACGTTCAGCTCTTTTTCGATGTCTTCTTCATTTCGAACGGTATTTTTCAAAAGCTCGAGTAAAAATGCAAGCCCTGCACCAAACAGCAGGCCGAATCCTGTAGAAACAGCGATGTTGAACTTCTTGTTCGGGCTGACGGGAGCAGGCGAATGTTCGGGGTTTGCTTTCGCAACAAGGCTGACTTCGGTATTTTCACCCATAATGCCGTCAATGTCCCTTTGGAATACGGCGACGACCGTGTTCACGATGTCCGCCGCCTTGGAATAATCCTTGTCAGTCGCGGAGATACTGACAATCTGTGATTCATTTTCGCTGATAACCGTAATTTTTTGCTTCAGGTCTTCAGCCGTTTCCGGCAGGTTTAGTTCGTCTTTAACCTTATTTAAGATGAGCGGGCTTTTCATAATGACGTTATAAGTGTTGATTAGCTCAAGGTTGGTCTGAATATCGGTGAAGTTCGACGTTTGACGGCCGTTGATGAGGATTTGGGCGGATGCCTGGTAGACGGGTGTGAGCCAATAAAAGTTGACGGCAGCGCTGGACAGAGCGGCCGCAATGGTGATCAGTGCGATCAGAACGAATCTTTTTTTCAAAACGATGAACACATCTTTAAAGCCGATATGATCTCTCATAAAAGCCTCCCTCTAGGATTCGCGTATTTATTTAAATTTTCAGCAAATTAAACACCTCCCTTTGATTATACATGGTTCTTTCGTTTCCGAAAGAAATGAATCCTGACAAATAACGGGAGATACCGGGGAAATCGCGTCTTTATATGGTATTAAATATCGACTTTTGCAGGACCTGCGCGCTTTTTGCTGAACGAAAAAGTGTGCAAACCGAAGTTTGCACACCTTTTACGTCGTATATCCATTTTTGATATGAAGAATGAGATCTTCAAGAAGTTCTTTCGTCGTTATGTCTTTTGATTTTTCACCAATGTCATACGCATGCATAAGAATTCTCAAAAATTCTTCCTGATTCAATTCCTTGTCATCCATATCCTTTTCCTTTCAGATTCCATAAATTAAAACATTTCTGATTATATTTCAAATTATATGATGTAAAGAATCAATTTGCCATAGTCTATTACATTATTCGACAGCCATCCGTTTTTATGTCCTTTTCCTGAGAAAATCTTTTTTGGACGGATTGATTAAGCTATAATAGAGAGATTGGAAACTTTTTAAAAGCCATTCGGTTAGGAGCGATAGACATGCTTCAAGACATGATTTCAAAAACGGTTGTGATGGATGCAGCTGAACAGTTTAAGCATGTACTGCCGTGCACAGAAGCTAACATTCAGCTCATGAAAAAAGCCCTTATTTTATACAGACAGGATTCCGTCTATCGGGTCAAGCCGATGAGCGGGCATACGGTCAGTGCTTACGTTCAGGATGTGGTCCCGGTGAAGGTCTTCATCGACCTCGCCGACGTTAAAAAAAGCAGCTGTTCCTGCCCTGCTCAAAACATCTGCCGGCATGTGCTTGCCGTTTATTTATATCTGTATGCACAATATGATCGATTGGGAACGTTTACGGAGTTTTGGAAAGAAGCGCAAAAACGCCGCGAAAACAGGGATATTCTCGGACAGCTTAAGCGTGGAATGAAACCCCGCAGCCACACGCTCGATCAATGGACATCGTTTTTCAAAACGGAGTTCAGACGATGGGAAGAGCATACGCCTAAAAACCAGCAAACGATGCAATACCTTTACTACGGGTATTTTTCAGCTTTAAAAAAGCGGACGCCTGCGGAGCCGGAGCTGAAAAAAATGTACCAAATCCACGCGGCTCTTGCGACATGGCTTGCCATGCATTCGCTCGTCGAGAAAGGGCGCATTGATCCTGAAAAAGATTTTTACTCGCTGAATCCTTATATCGAACAGCTGATGGACACGATCTACAGCTCAATCGATGAACTGAAAACATATGCGCTATCATTCTCCCTTGATCCGTTTTTAGAAAAAACCCCCGGCGCGATTCGGGAACTGCTGCTCAAGAAAGACATTTTTCAGTATGAAAGGCTGCGGATTTTCGGGGAAATCTGGAGTGCACTTCTGTCCCGGCCAAACTGGCTGAAGCGGGAGCTCGATGTGCTGAACGATCTGGAGCCGTCGCCTGAAATACAATTCGGCAGGCTGCATCTTGAATTTCTGCTGAAAAACGACGATGTGATTCTTGATCAAGCCGGATCGTTTTCACCTGAGATTCTTCCTTATACATTTCAATGGCTCAGTGTCATGACCGCCAAAAAAGACTGGAAGCGCCTTAAAAAATGGTACGAACACCTTGAACAGCTTGCATCCGGCTTCTGCAGACTGGATAAACCGTACCGGGAAATACGCGATGTTTTAAGCGAATTCTTCCTGTTTCTGAGCGATTACAGCAAAAACGCAAAAGAAGAGCATGTATATGAACGGTACTGCAAAAAGTGCCTTCCTTATACGTTTACTGAATACAGCCATTTTTTATATAACAAAAACCGCTTTACGGAGTGGATGGAGATCCACAGCCTTGTCGGTTTTTCTATCTCTGAGATCGGGCAGAACGCCTTGAAAGATATCGCAGCAGCAGCCCCTGAAGCTTTGATTCCTTCCTATCACAGAGAAATTTCCGGGCTGGTTGAACAAAAAAACCGCTCAAGCTACAAAGAAGCCGTCAAACAATTAAAAAAGCTGCGCACCCTCTATAAGAAATCGAAAAAACAGGATGTCTGGAACCGGTTTATGGAGCAGTTTTCAGCTCGCTATAAACGGCTGAGAGCCTTCCAGGAGGAACTTAAGAAAGGAAAGTTGATCGATGGCGAGTCTTAAGGAAATCGTGATACATGTCGAACAATCAGAAGACTATACATTCATTTTATCTTGTCATGACGAGGATCATCAGTTTCTTACGCGGAATGAAATGGAAAGGTATTTGTTTCAGTGGCACGAATCGTCTTTTTACGGAACGTTTCTCGAAGATGCCGGTTTAGAGACTCCAGCGGTTCTGCTGTCTCCGTGGATGGCGGTCGAATTTCTCGGCAAAAACTCATTTAATTCGTACAGCGACATCAATCTCACCGAGGAAACCGAACCTTTGATGAAAACGGCTTCCACCATTTATGAGTTTATCGCAGATGAAGATTTTCTTCCCGACTATGAAGCATGGAAGCAAGAGGTGCTGCGTTGGAAAGATAAAGAAGGGATTTTGGAAGGCTATACAGCTGAATGGTTTTCACACGCTGTCGAAGACTACATCAACTACAATGACGAGTTAAAAGCAAAATGGGAATCGATTGTCGCACATTCTCCCGCCGTCACCACATTTCAGGGCCACTTTCTTGATGAAGACGATTTTCTTGAAACGATCGGCTGGCATGAAAACCCTATGCCGTTTACTGTCGGACTCCGCTTAAATGAACCTGACTTTGACGGAGACGATTGGAAAATCGAACTGTTTTTGCGCGACAAAAAAAGCGGAGCCATTCAGTTCTTTGAAGGCTTGAACAGGCTGAAAAAATCGTGGCAGGCATACGCTGATAAAATCGCTCGGGAACAAGACAGATTCCGCCAAATCGTGCCGTGGCTAACGATCGACTCGGGAACGACGCTTTTAACGGAAGAGGAAGCATGGATCTTCCTATCCGAAGCAAGCGAAACTCTTGTCAGCATGGGGATTGAAATTTTGCTACCGTCATGGTGGCAAATCGTCAGAGACAGCAACATGCTGCTGAAAGCGAAAGTGTCATCGGCTCCCCGCGGCGAGTCCTTTGTCGGAATGAATGCATTGATGGACTTCAACTGGCGTTTTGCTACGAACGGAATCGAACTCACAGAAGAAGAATTCGAGCAGCTTGTCGCCAATAAAAGACGGCTTGTCAACATACGCGGGCAGTGGATTAAAATCGATCCGAATTTTATCAAACAAATGAAAAAGCTGATGGAGCGAGCAGAAACAGAGGGGCTTCATATGTCTGACATCCTGGCGCGCGAGCTGACGGAGCGGAGCGAAACCCGCGAGGATGATGATCTGTTCGATGCTTCCGCATTCAGCGAGGTGCGGTTTGAACTGTCCTATCAGCTGAAAAACATGATCAAAAAGCTGAGCCAGCGCGATGATCTCCCGTCATACCCGGTCAGCAAATTTTTTGACGGAACGCTCAGGGCTTATCAGGAAGACGGTTTGAACTGGCTGATCTTTCTCAGAAACTGCGGCTTCGGCGCCTGCCTGGCAGACGATATGGGTCTTGGAAAAACAATCCAGATGATCGCCTATTTCGCCTATTTAAAAGAACAGGGACAACAAACGCCATCTCTCATCATTGCGCCGACTTCCGTCCTCGGGAACTGGCAGCGCGAACTTGAGACCTTCGCGCCCGACCTGACGGCGGCGCTCCATTACGGGCCAAAACGCCCTAAAGGTGAAGCGTTTCAGGAATGTTACAAAGATGCAGATATCGTCTTGACGTCATACGGCCTCGCCCAATCCGACTTTGACGATCTCAGCAGCGTCGCCTGGAACTGCATCTGCCTTGACGAAGCCCAGAATATTAAAAATGCGCACACGAAACAATCCCGCTCAATCAGAAAGCTGAAAGGCATGCATCATATCGCGCTCAGCGGGACTCCGATGGAAAATCGCCTGACGGAGCTGTGGTCGATCTACGATTTCATGAACAAAGGCTATCTCGGAAGCCTTGGCAGCTTCCATAAGCGATTTGTCCTGCCGATTGAAAAAGACCGCGACGAAAAACGTATCGAACAGCTCCAGCAGCTGATCAAACCGTTTTTATTAAGGCGGACAAAGCAGGACAAGGAAGTCGCGCTTAACCTGCCTGAAAAACAGGAAGAAAAAGAGTTCATCCCGCTCTCGGCAGAACAGGCCTCACTATATGAACAGCTTGTCAAAGATACGTTTGAACATATGTCAAGCCTCGCCGGAATGCAGCGTAAAGCTCTCATCTTAAGCATGCTCGGCAAGCTCAAACAAATCTGCGGCCATCCTGCCCTTTACTTAAAAGAGACCGGGAGCGAGCTCCTTAACGGAAGGTCAGTCAAGCTCGAAAAACTGTTGGAACTGACGAAGACGATTCGCGAAAGCGATGAAAGCTGCCTGATTTTCACCCAATATCTCGGGATGGGAGATATGATGAAACGCCTGCTCGAGAAATCATTCGGCGAACCGGTCAAGTTTCTGAACGGCAGTTTATCCAAGCTAGAACGGGACAAAATGGTGGAGCAGTTTCAGAACAAGGAATTTCCGATTCTGATCTTATCATTAAAAGCCGGCGGCACAGGCCTCAATTTGACGGCCGCCAATCACGTCATCCACTATGACAGATGGTGGAATCCCGCGGTTGAAAATCAGGCGACAGACCGCGCCTACAGAATCGGACAGAAACGGTTCGTCCACGTTCATAAACTGATCACCACCGGCACAATTGAAGAAAAAATCGACCACATGCTCGAATCGAAGCAATCGCTGAACGATCAAATCATCCAAAGCGAAAATTGGATCACCGAGCTTTCCGAACATGAACTAGAAGAGTTATTTACCCTGAACGCTTCGGCTATTACGGGTTAAACAAAACAGCTGTCTGAAATAGACAGCTGTTTTTTGTGTTAATGACAGTCCCAATTATATAATACGTTTGAAAAGTCCTTATTCTTTAAATCATCAGGCCTTATAAAAAAATTGGCAATCCCGACATCTCCCCACATCGCGTCAATGTTCTCATCAGAATCAATTTGCAATAGCAGAACGGTATGATCCGGATAATCGCCTTCCCGCGGATCATCTTGCGTAAAGGCTGCGTAGCCCCCGATCTTATGGGAGAAGCCGCCGTACATTTCACTGTATTCTTCGAACACCGTTTCCTCTTGATCGCCGAATTGCTCAAAGAACGTCCAAGCATCCTTTCCCGCGTATCGCTCAAATTGAAAGTCGGACGCAGAGACAAGTTCAGACCCTGTGTCAGGTGTGAGTGAGGATTCGCATCCAATCGGAAAGGCCAGCTCATCCTCAAGCTTCACAAACGAAAAATCGTCGACAAGCTCGTCTTCATTTTCGATGACATTCTCAAAATACTTGATGCAAAAACTCGACTGTTCACACGGATCATCAAAATTCAATCCGTAAACATCATCACTGACAGAGATAAAAAAAAGCAGAATACCGGATTCCGGGAAATTCTCAAGGCGGGGCATGTCTGAAAAATTAATTTACGCAAGCAGTTTCATCGGTTTTCCCTGTGAATCGACAGGATACTGTTCAGACTTTGGAAAATAAGGATCTCCGGCCAGTTTGCTTTCATATCGGCCTGTTTTTCCTTTTTTCGTATCCAGCTTCAAAAAATCCCGCGCTGATTGTTCAAATTGCCCGCGGTATCGGGCCATTTTTTCGGACAATTGAAACGGCTTTTTCATACTTATCATTCTCCTTGACCGGGTGACACTTTAAAATGCGGAGGTCACCTATTTGAGCTTATTTCTCTTCATATAATCAAGAACGGATTGATATGCTTTATTCGCATCACTAAACATGGCATAGTTTTTCGCTGTTGAAAACCATTCAAGCGTTGAAGGCACTCTCCCTTGAAGGCTGCTTTCAAGATCTGTCTGATGGACAGGCGACAGCTTTCCTTGCTGAAGCGACCGTTCGATCGCCTGATCTAAAGCATCGCTGACCAATTGTTCTAAATCAGCCCCCGAAAAATGGCAAGTCTTTTTGGCAATTTTCAGTACATCAATCTGATCATGCGGCTTACCGGACAGCTTTAAATTTAAAATGTCGACACGTTCTTCTTCAGATGGGGGCGGCATAAATACCATCTTATTAAATCTGCCGGGACGGCGTAAGGCAGGATCTAAATACCACGGTGTATTCGTTGCACCGATCACATACACACCGTCATTAAACGTCCCTAAACCATCTAATTCTATCAGCAACTGATTGACCAGCACCCTGTCATGATGCTGGCTCATTCCCTGCCGATTCCCCCCGATCGAATCAAGCTCATCAATAAAAAGAACGCAAGGACTGTTATCACGCGCTTTTTCAAAAATATCATGCAGATTATGTTCGCTCTGCCCAACATACATGGACAATATCGCTTGAAGCTCCAAGTGTATAAAGTTTGCTTTGATCTCGCCGGCAATCGCTTTCGCGATAAATGTTTTTCCGCATCCCGGCGGGCCAAACAGAAGAAGACTTCCCCCCGTCGCTTTTCCAAACGCTTTAAAATATTCAGGATTTTGCAAAGGCAAAATAAAGTCCATGTTGATTTTCTTTTTAATATCTTCTAATCCGCCGACATCAGCAAAAGTTTCACAGTGTTGTTCTAATTCGGTTAAAGCATGTTGATGTTGATCAAACTGAATGACTTTCACCTTTGCGCGTTTTTCCGTATCATCCCTCTTCATATTTATCCTTCCTATCTATGATTTGTACCGGTTAAGATCCTTTTCACCACTTTATAGTTCGCCTTGGAACCCGCATGTTTTTCTAGCTGGGCCTGATCTTTCTTTTTGATTCCGCTTCTTTCAATATGTATTCCTTGCCGCTGCAGGAGCTTATCAAGTTCATCAGCTTTATTGTAAAACTCGTCGGACAAGGCGGCATCGATTTTTTTTCCGTCATTTAACGTCAGATCATACTTCAGGTAAAGTGCCCCTTTTAACCCTTTTTGATAATAGGCATGGACAGAAGTGACATCTTCCATATCGTAATGTTTGGTGCTGGAAATTAGCCCTTCTCTCATGACAATGCTGTTTTTCCCGATATTTTGATATTGAAAAAAAGCATTGCATAGCAGCGTCAGCCCTACCACTAGAAGAATCAAGGATAAAGGCAGCTGCAAGCGCCCCTGATAGCCTTTGGAAGTTATCACTTTTCTAACGGTGTAAGGTATACAAATGAAGGTCAGCAACAGGCTGTAAAATATGCTTACATCAGAGCAAAAAAGCAAGTTGTCGGAAGCCGCCAGCATTTTCATTTGAAGATTCCCAAATCGGTCATACAAAGACATCGTGCCGACAAAACTGAGCAGTCCGAAAAAAACAAAAAATAGAGTTCCCGGTTTATCTTTATGTATTTCCATTATTTCCACTCTTTCATTCATTTAAAATATCAATCTGTATAAGAATGATATGATCCCTATCACAATAATCAGCAATACAAAAAGGATCCAAATCGGTGTGTACTTCAAAAATGTGAGGACCGAACTACCTCGCATTTGTTCGGGCAATTTTCGCTGCATGAAGGCTCCCGCCAGCCCGTTCATCATATAAGGTGTACTGTAGACGACAAACAGGTATGGAATCGTAAGCCACTTGAAGACCAATGTCACGATGACTAGAAGCGGCCAAAACAACACCGGTTTTTTAACACGCAGCTTCTCATGGAAGCGCCTGACTTTCAACGGGTATTTCATAAACCAAAAATTACACATGTTGTATAACGCTAAATTGGGTACAATTCCTGGATTGTTCGGATTGATTTGTAGAGCTGTTTTGTTTAAAGTCAAGGCTTGTGCATAATCTCCTCTTCGATACGCCGCAGAAGCGGCCATTCCCGTGAACATGGCATTATCAGCATTTTGGGCAAGCGCTCTGTCTGAACACGCTCTTGATAATCGATCCTCAAAAAACACCGCCAAAATTTCACTGTATACGACAAGAGAAAATGGATCGTCAGGTTCTAATTCCACTGCCTTTTCTATATAAAAACGCGCTTTTTCATACTCATTTTTATCATGAAAAAGAAATTGAGCGTGCATTGCATAAGTGTAGTGATTATCAGGGTACTGTGAAATCAATAATTCATTTATTTCCTCATGCTCTTCGTACATTCCCAATTCATAGTATGCGAGAGCCAAGATAACCAAAATTTCAAAGTTCATCGGATCTAAATTTAAAGCCTCTTTTGCAAACTGTACCGCTTTTTCATATTCTTTCGCATTAAAATATATATTTGAAAGCAATTGATAGCCTTCTTGTGAGTCGGGGTAACTGGATAAAAACTGCTCTGCTTCCTTCAAGGCTTCCTTTGTTTTCCCCCACTTTGAAAGCCGCTCTGCTTTCTCATACATTATGCTCATTTGATTATCCAAATCGATCACCTGTTATTTACTCTTTTTCAATGAGTTCTAGTATCTTTTTCTAAATTCGAGGATTTAAACTAATGATAAAGTCACCTTCCATTCTTGGAATTTGAAATAATAGTTAAATAGTAACAAACATCACCACATCAAACAATGAATAAAAAGTAACGAAAATAATACTTCATAGTTCACGAGTCAGCGTTAAAATAAATAAAGGCCGCCGACATTGTCGGCGGCCCGCGGATCAATAACATCCGCTGCTTAACCGCACTCCTTCAATCGTTACGCTGCCATGTACCGGCATCACGCCGATTTGAAAGGATGTACGAATTAAACCGGTTTGACTTGTTGTTCAATCAGCTGATTCAGGATGTGAGCGACGCCATTTTCATCATTAGTGAGCGTCACCTCATCAGCCATCTCTTTAATGTCTTCGCGCGCATTGCCCATGGCAAAGCTTTTCCCCGCGATCTTCAGCATCGAAAAATCATTGAGACTGTCTCCGACGGCAGCTGTTTCCTGAAGGGAAATGCCGAGCTTGCGTGAAAGCTTTTCCAACGCCAGCCCTTTTGACGCCTGAAGATGCTCAATTTCAAAGTTATGCTCGGCTGAAGTGACAAGCGTAATATCTTGCGCATCGTTAAATCGCTGCCATCCCGTTTCCAGTTTTTCTTTATGAAAAGAAAAAGCTAATATGTTATATACATTGACATCTTTTCCCGCTAAAAACAGGTCGGTATAGGAGCTGATGTACGCGTATCCGTTTTGACTGAGCTGCTGTTCAGCAGCGAGTTCCAGTCTTGAAAGATCGGCCCCGGGATTTGCGCTTTTCAAGCGGTCCAGCTCAATGTCAAGCAGCTCGCGGCCGTTTTGCGGCGTGAAGATCGCTTCATCGCTGAATACCTCATAATAGTAATTCTTTTCTTCAAGCCATTGAAGAATTCCTTCCGCCCGTTTCCTGTCAAGCGGCACCGAGTGGTAAAGGCGGCCTTCAGGATCATGAATCACCGCTCCGTTGGCACTAATAATCCATGTTTTAATACCTGTCGGCTCAAAAATCGTTTGAACATCGAAGGATGCTCTCCCTGTGGCAACTACTACTTCAATCCCGTGTTCCCGCGCTTTTTTAATCGCATCGATGTTTTCTTGTGAGATCTTGCTTTCACTGTTTAACAACGTCCCGTCTAAATCGACCGCAATCATTTTCATCTGCTGTTTTCCCCCTTAAATATCGTGATGTTCAGCCACGAGCAGCTCCACATCATGTTCATCAAGCAGTTTCTGAAACGGTTTCGGCGGCAGCCGGTCTGTAATGAGAAGGTCGATGTCACTGAGTTCAGCATACCGGTAAAAATCCGTTCTCCCGATTTTCGAATGGTCGGCAAGCGCTATGACTTGTTTCGCTTGGGAAATAATTTTCCGCTTCACCATTCCATCCTCCTCATGGGCAATTGTAAGCCCGTGTTCGGAAACCCCCACCACGCCGATCAGCGCTTTATCAACATGATAGCATGACAGCTTTTCAATGACGGAGGCGCCGTACAAAAAGCGGTGCTCTTTTTGAAGCTTCCCTCCAAGCAGGTGGATATCAGCACCTTTTCTTGAGGAAAGAACCTCCGCAAGGTTAATCGAATTGGTGATGATCGTGCAATTGACATCCGGCAAATGCTCGGCGCACGATTGGACTGTCGTGGAAGCATCCAAAATCATACGGTCGCCTTCTCTGATTAAAGAAGCGGCTGCTTTTCCGATCATGCTTTTCTCTTCGGAAACCATGCCCAGCCTGCCCGAATAGTCTTTGACCTCATCATGAACGGTAGGCAGAATCGCCCCTCCCCTTGTTCTGATAATAGCGCCTTGCTCCTGCAGTTTGACCAGATCCCGCCTTGCCGTATCTCTTGAAACTCCGAATAAAGAACAAATTTGTTCAACGGAAATCCGTTTACGCTCTTTTAAATAGTCGATGATGGAAATTAACCTTTCCTCTTGATACACTCGATCATTCCTTCTTTACACAAGTAAAATTCATTATTTATAAGTGATTATAAGTTATTACACAGAATAAATCAAGAACACATAAGTAATTATAAGTAAAAATAAAGCCTGAGTCCGGTTTCCCGATCCTCAGGCTCGCATGCTAAAATGAAAATGATCCATATTGAGAGTGCCAAATTTCACGAAACGCATGGATATCACGGTCTACAGCCGGATGATCAGCCAAATGGCTTAAAAGCTCAGGGCTGATTGTCGCCTCGTGGCTCCCCGCTTCCATGACGGCAAGAATTTGACGGTTATGTTTAAAGCTTGCCGCAAGCACTTTGCAATTTAAACGGTATGTGTTAAATAAGTCGACAATTGTTTTGACAACGCCCGCCCCATGACCATACTCTTGATCAATACGATTGACATACGGCGCGACATAGGAGGCGCCGGCTTTTGCGGCCAGAACAGCCTGTGCAGCGGTATAAACCGTTGTCCCGGTGGTCTGGATGTTTTCAGCCGCGAGCTCTCTGATCGCGTAAAGTCCTTGAGCCGTCACCGGAATCTTTACCGACACGTTTCCATCCAGCCAGTTATAGAGCGCCTTCGCCTGATCGGCTATATCCCGCCAATGGTCGGCGATCACTTGGGCATGGAGAGGCAGATGCTCGGGAAGGAGCCGCCGAATATCTTGAATCTGCTGTTTAAAGGGCTGCTTTTCCCTTGCGATCAGCGCCGGGTTTGTCGTGACGCCGCCAGCGGGAAATGAATCCAGCAATCTTTCAATCTCCGGTATATGCGCTGAATCAATCAGCATGTTCATCATCGCTTCCCCCTCGTGTTTTAATGCATGACCTGCCCTCCGGTTACATTAATCGACTGACCCGTCATATAGGATGCTTGATCAGAAGCGTAAAATAAGATGGCATTGGCGATGTCATCATACGTACAGCCCCGTCCGAGCGGCACTTTTTCGGTGTACACGCGCTCTACTTGGCTCTCTGGAATGCCGAGCTTTTTCGCGTATTGCGGAATCAAGCTTTGGAACATCGGCGATTTCAACAAATTTCCCGGCATAATGCTGTTCACGCGAATGTTGTGTTCGGCAAGATCGAGCGCGAGGCTTTGAGTGAGACCGACACCTCCAAATTTGGAAGCTGAATAAGCTGTATTATGTTTGCTGCCGACCTTTCCCGATTTGGAGTTAATTTGAATGATTGACCCGCTTCCCTGCTCAATCATGACCTTCGACGTTTCCCTCGCGCAAAGAAAATACCCGGTTAAATTGACTTCGATGGTCCGTTCCCAGTCTTCAAGCTCAAAATCTGTGATCTTATTGCTTTTGGCGATTCCCGCACTGTACACCATCACATCGATTTTATTGAATTCCTCCGTGATCCTGCCGATCATTTTTTCCACATCGGCTTCTTTTGTAAAATCTGCTTGAATCCACAGCGATTTGACCCCGTATTGACCGGCTGCATGTTCAGCCGTCCTTTCGGCGTTCTCGCCGTTGATGTCTGCGACCGCGATGTTATATCCCGCCTCTGCCATGCGGTAGGACAGCGCTTCTCCGAGACTTTGGCCGCCGCCGCATATCAATGCCACTTTTCCTTTATTCATCTCCATATTGCACCCGCTCCTTATGAGAATCTTTTAACTTGAATACAGTCTCCTGCTGAAACCTCCGGCAGTTGTTCCTTTCGTTCAAGGTACAGCGTTCCCGGCAGCTCGGCTGAAGCCGATCCGTCAAATTTCAGCGTAATATGCCCGAGATTCGCCAGGTTCTGGCGAACGGCTCCCCCAACGGCTGTGATTTTGTAGGACTCGCCGCCCAGTATGAGCTTATCGCCTTCATTGAAGTCGCCTTCTACAGGCTTTATATCAATTGATAAACAATAATCTTTCAATTCATCCGGAGCGCCTTCGCCGAATAATATAAGCATCTTTTCATCTGAAAATGCCGTTGCTTGATCTCCGATTCTGTTTATTTTTGTTTCATACAGCATGACCATAATTCTCCCTCCTTAAGAAAACCTCAGCTGTCATACATGCCAAAGCTGGCCAGCCAAGCAATGAAAACGGTTGGCGCCCCAGTCAAAAAACGCGAATACAGCACCGACGGCACCCCGACTTCAACCGTTTCGACTTCCGCTTCCGCAAGACCCAGGCCGACCGGAACAAAGTCGGCAGCTGCTTGCGAATTGATCGCAAATAACGCCGGCAGCGCCAAATTCGGCGGAATGTTTCCTTTGCCGATCTCAACGCCGATCAGCGAACCGACAACTTGTGCAATCACCGCCCCGGGTCCAAGAAACGGGGAAAGCAGCGGAAATGAACAAACAAGCGAGATTAATAGCAATCCGGGCAGTGACCCTGCAAATGGTGATAAATATTTGGCAAAAATGTCTCCGATGCCTGACTCTTTAATGATGCCGATCAATAGAGCCACAAAAGCCATGAACGGAAGAATTGTTTTGATAACGGTTTCAATCGCTTCCCGTCCAGCTTGATAAAACGTGCTGACGACCGATCCCATGGCCATCCCGATTGTCGCCATCATCCCTTTCGGCGACTGCTGTTCACTAATTTTTTTCTCTGTGCTATAATGGTTTTGTTTATTTTGCATTTGTTTTTCTTCTGGAATATTAGACTGTTCAGGCTCCTCCACAGCTCCCAGCAGTTTAATATTCTCTTTTTTTACTCCGGAAACATATATATCTTCTGTAATATGGGCGGCAAGCGGCCCGCTTTTTCCGGTCGCCATCACATTGATCGTCGGAATTCGCTTTTGCGGGTAAAGTCCGCAGCGCAGCGTCCCTCCGCAGTCGATGATCACAGCGGCCATTTCGTTTTCGGGTACTGTCGTTTTAAAGCCGTCGACCAGGGTGCACCCCGTCAGCTCAGCTAAATGATCCGCAAAATCGGGTTTGTTTCCGCCGGTGACGTACACGATTTTATTTCTCTCTTCATCAGGCGTGATCACCAGAGGCCCGCCAAACCCTCCCGGCCCTTTTGAAACTTCAACCGAACGATAGGAACTCATCTGTAAACCGCCTTTCTTATTTAAGATCAATCGAATCTTTCAAGGCAATGCCCTGCTGTTTCGCGACATAAGCCGTTGTCATATCCGTTACCCAGCCCCTGAGAAAGTTTGTTACAATCCCGACCAGAAGATAGCGGAGAGCGAGCTCGGTCGTTTCATGCCCCAGCGTCGTAATTCCTGCGGAAATCCCGAGGAAAACAAACAGCTCGCCCGGATTCACGTGCGGGAAAAGTCCGTTATGCGTGTGACAAGAATAGGATGCAGCCGCATAATAGCTCGGTTTGTATTTTTCAGGCAAGAACCTGCCAAGCGACAGCGTCATTGGATTTGCAAGCATGAACGTACCAATGACAGGCAAAACCATGTATCTCGTTAATGGATTTTTTCCCGACTTCCTCGCGAGCGCTTCGACGCGCTTTTCTCCTATCAGGCGTATCAGGGCATTCATGGCGACAAGAAGCATAATCAATAAAGGAACGATGTCTGTAAGCATACTGACAAACACTTCTCCGCCATGTCTGAATAAGTCCATAAACTTCTCCGCAAGCCATGTTACGTTTTTCATAATTCACCTCTTTTTTTGATTTGAAAGCTCATCAGTTTTTGAAGCCGCGTTTTCTTCTGCGGGACATCACCCCCTTTCGTGATGATGTCGAATGTTTTCAAGGCATCTTCAATTGCGAGCCGTGTGAGGCGGTCGTGCCGGACAAGCTCCGCTTGTCCGATCTTCAACAAATACTTTCCTTCAAACCCTTTTAAAGGCTTGATTCTTGAAAAGACAGTGACACCTTGCATTTTTGACGCCTTTAAAATTTTATTGCGCTTGTCAATGACAAACAGGACGACCGTTCCGGCTCTGAATAAGCCGGTCTTCCTTCCGACCGCGACTCTTCCCATACATCTGTATGCGGCGAATGTTCGGTTGAAATGCCTGATTTGCAAAAAACCAAAAATACTTTGGAGAAGCCATACAGCTCCAAGGGCGATGATAAAGTAAATGATCATAATTGGTTTCTTACCTCCTCGGCAATTTCTCTGGCTGTTTCGGCAGTTGTCACCAAAATATTAATATAACGGCCTTTTGCAGCCCCGATAATAGAAGGGACTTTTTCATGGGATTCAGCAAGACCGATGGAATACTCCAAATTCTTTAACCTCTTGATGTCTATCGCGATGGTTCTGTCATGAATCTCTGTTTCTACCAACGCTCCCGACCGATCAAAGAAACGCGAGCATATATCTCCGACCGCCTGCTTTTCTTCAAGGCGCTCGATATCCTGATCGCCGTAAAATCCGGTCCAGATCATATTTGAAGAACTAAGCGGCGCTCCGATCCCGACGGCTGCCACGGTAAGGCCGTTCCACAGACTTTCTATTTTTTTAAAATAGTGGGACTTGACGATTTCCTCTTTCGTTTCTTTTTTTTCGACAACGGCTGCCGCGTCTATAAAGTAAGGCGTTCCTCCAAAGTCACCGGCAATGCTGTATACGATGCTGTTCACGTGATATTTCGTATCCATGGCGCCCGGACCGCCGACAAGCGGCACAAATGAAGCGCTCCGTTTTTTTACGCCGTGAAACTCCCCGATCATTCCCGCCATCGTCGTCCCCCATGCAAAGCCTACCGTATCTCCGTCTTTCACGACGCGTTTTAAGATTTCGGCACCGGCTTTGCCGACGAGTTTCTTCTTGTCTTCAGATGTTTGTTCCGGTTTTGCGTCGCATATGTACACTTCTTTAAGCCCAAGCAGCTGTTCGAGCTCCCGTTCCAAATCGTAGTGTGTCCCGACATGGTCATCGATCGTGATTTTAACGATTCCTTCCTCGCGCGCTTTTTTCAGCATACGTCCGACAGTTGTTCTGTATATCCCTGTTGCGTTTGCAATCTGGCTCTGTGTCATATCCTCTTCGTAGTACATTTTGCAGACTTTGATCAGAAGGCGTTTATCATCCTTTATTTCCATAAGATCACCCTTCTTTTGCACATTTGTGCAAGCATTTGTCATTTGTCGTTGTATCCGCTTACATTATACATACGGAATTTTTGGGCGTCAATTTAAATTTGTCTATTTTTTGTCTAAAATAAAAAAACCGGTCATTAAAAACCGGTCATAAGGGGGATAAAATTGGGGATAGTAATTGATTTTTTTTAAGAAAGGCGTTTGCAGAAGGAATTTTACGGTTTAAGCTTCCGCCGGCTCATGGGCTTTTCGGCTTTCTCCCAAAAATCTGACTGATCGGGCGACAACTTCTGTAATAAAGACGCGTTCGCCTTCTGAATTGACGTATTGGCGAGTCTGGATTCTTCCGCTCAGCCCGATGATGGAGCCTTTTTCGCAATATTCGGCTGTATTCACGGCAGTTTTGCGCCACAGGGTGCAATTGACAAAGTCCGCTTCAATTTCGCCTGCTGCATTTTTGAAAGGCCTGCTGACAGCCAGCGTCACATTTGCAACAGGGACACCGTCAGATGTGTACCGAAGTTCGGGATCTTTTGTCAAACGCCCGACCAGCATGATCTCATTAAACATTTCGTGCCTCCCTTCCTGTTCGGGTATCCCCAGTTTATAAGAGATCGGTATTTAAGGAAAATCATCATAAAAGAAAAATAACCTGGAAAAAACCCGGGTTCGCGTCATAATTTTTGTTTCTTTCTGCCATTAATTAAAAAAATCATCTCATTGTTATTTGAGAAATACGTATTTTTCAGAAACTGAAAAAAAACAGGAGATGCCAGCCACCGCTCTGAGTATACGCGGACATATGAGCCCCCGTCCCAAGCATACAAACGGAATGACAACTCTTTCTGTTTAATCGTTACTTGAAATTCGTATATTTCCATTCTGTCTTTTGTTTCATAGCGAAACACGATGCCTTCATTGGCATACGTGCTGATCTCGTGCTTTTTGTTTCCGGCTGAAAAGCAAATCATAGGCATATATTGACGGCAGTCAGCAGCTGGATTGCTTGCGATCACAAATACTTCTTTTAAGAAAAAATGGTTCATAAGTCACCTCCTGCTCAATATCACCTAAAGTATAAATAAAAATAAAGCATTATAAAATACTTTTTGCAAAATTTAAAATACGAATATGCTCCTATTGCATAAACAAACCAGGGTCAAGAGTTCTTCCAAGCGAATGTGCTATAATGGTTATACAACTATGGAAGCTTGTGAGGTGATACTAGTGAAAACCTTTAGGCTTATTGATTTAAAAATTGTCCGCCAGGATGAAACTTCAAAGCGGCTCGAGGAGTTCCCGCTGATCGACGGCCTTATCATTAATAAAGAAGACGGAGAAAACCACTGGATGGTTGAGGGGCTGGTTTCGAAAGAGTACCGGTATTTTTTCGAATACCTCCTTCAGGAAGGCAAAGAAGTGAAAACATATGTAACGATCACGAAAAAAAGCAACCGCCCCGCACAGCTGTTAGCGAAGGTCAAAAAGATCACGGTACTAGGCGAGCATGTTTCCGTCTTATTGGACGGCAAAATGGTCAGCTCAAAGCTGAGGAAAGGCTCCGACAAGATCTTGGAAGATTTAATGAAAGAAGGATATTCCGGAGACCGGCTTCTTGAAGCATTTAAACAAAATATATAGAAAAGGCTGTCTTCGCCGGACAGCCTTTTCGCTATAGCTCTAAGAGCGTTTCGTCTGCTCTTTTAACAAATCCCGTATTTCCTTAAGCAATTCTTCCTGCGGATCAGGAGCAGCTTTTTCTTCTTCGGCATCCTTCTTCTTCAGCTTAGAGATATAACGGATAAATAGAAAAATTGAAAACGAAATAATAAAGAAATTGACGATCGACTGAATGAACAGCCCGTATTTAATGTCGGCATCAACAAATGTGAACGACAGCGCTGAAAAATCCAGGCCTCCTAGCAGAAGACCGAGGAGCGGCATCATTAAATCATTGACAAGCGAAGTCACGATTTTTCCAAAGGCGCCTCCTATGATAACCCCGATTGCAAGATCGATTACATTTCCACGAATCGCAAAGCTTTTAAATTCTTTCCACATGAATGATCACCTTTTCTCTTTTATGATAAAAAAACAAAATGGGCTTTTACGGAAACCCATTCTGTTTGCGTTATTCCTGTTTTTCGCCAAGAGAAAACATCAATTCGGCTTCACACACCACTTCTCCATCCACTTTCGCGACTCCTTTTCCTTTGCCGATGGAACCGCGGAAACGAAGCACTTCAAGCTCAAGATGGAGCTGATCGCCCGGTTTGACCTGCTTTTTGAAGCGGCAGCTGTCGATTCCCGCAAAAAACGCGAGCCTTCCGCGGTTTTCTTCCTTCATCAAAAGCGCCACGGCACCCACTTGCGCAAGCGCTTCAACAATCAAAACGCCAGGCATCACCGGATAATCCGGAAAGTGTCCGTTAAAGAATTCTTCATTTACTGTCACATTTTTATAACCCGCTGCCCGTTTTCCTTCCTCTACTTCTGTCACACGGTCTACCAGCAGAAAGGGATAGCGGTGGGGAATGATTTCTTTAATTTGCTGAGCATCAAGCATTGCCTTGACATCTCCTTTTTCGAAAAATATGTATAGAATGATATGTCAGTGCCTTATTCTGTACATCTGGAAGTATATTATGAAACGGAATCTTTTTCAACAAAAGATGAAAGACAACGCTGAAAATGAAAATAAAAAGAGCCTGAACCAATCGTCGTTTGGCCGGCTCCTATTTGCTTTGCTAGCGAACTGAATTGATCAGCCCCATCATTTGATCGCCCATCGTGATGGCGCGGGAATTCATTTGATAAGACCGCTGCGAAGAGATCAGGTCGGTCATTTCCTTCGATACATCGACATTTGATGATTCGAGGAATCCCTGTTTTAGAGAAATGTCCTGCCGCCCGGCTCCGTTCAGATTGATGAGAGCCGTTGCTCTCAATTCATCGCTGACAGAAAAAAGATTGCTTCCTTCTTCCGTAAGAGCCTGAGGTTTGACAGCCCGAACGATTCCCAAGTTAAAACGCAATGGCGTTTCACCTTGATTGTCTGACGAAACGGTGACACTTCCCGAATCGTCAACTTTGATGTGTTTATAACGCTGATTGAAACGGATGGGATTTCCGTTTTCGTCAAGAACAGCATGCCCTTCTTTCGTCACCAGCTGCATCTGGTTGGCGTTGCCAGCCGCAGGCGTCAGGTAAAATGCTCCGTCTCTTGTATATTGCACTTCCCCGTCGACATTGACCTGGAAGTACTGATAAGGAGAAGTCAGTGCGATATCAAGATCGCGGCCAGTTTCTTTAAGGCTTCCCTGTTTATGTGTCAGCCGGTCGGTCATCACGGCTCCGACGCCGAGCCGAAGTCCGGGCGGCGTCTTTCTGCTTGCCGCTACTTCATTATTTTTCTCGTTTACCTGTTCAATCTGCTGCCTGATCAGCTCCGAAAAGCTCGTGTTTTTCGCCTTATATCCCGTTGTATCGGTATTTGCAAGATTATGGCTGATATTATCAATTTGTTTTTGCAGTTCAAACATTGTGTTTGAAGCCGTGATCATGGATCTAAGCATCGTTTTTCCACATCCTCCATTTACGCTGATCGCGATCGGTCATTTATCCGATCCTTCCAATCTCATTGGCCGCCTTTTCCATGCTTTTATCATAAGCTTGAAGAACTTTTTGGTTGGCTTCAAACGAGCGGTAGGCAGCGGTCATTTCCGTATAAGCTCTCGTCACGTCGACATTCGACCGTTCCGTCATCCCCTGCTTGACAGAATAAGCGACTGCGGGATTGCCGACTGCGCTTGGCAGCGCCTCACCGTTTTCAGTACGATACAGATCATCGCCTTCTCTTGCTAAATTTCTCGTATCGAGCGCGATTCTGACATCGATCCTTCCAAGGTTTTGGCCGTTTTCAGTCACCGTTCCGTCCTCAGCGACTTGAAAATTCTCGCTTCCCACCGTAATCGGCTGGTTTTCCGTTGAAAGGACGAGTCGGCCGTTTATTGTCAATTGATTATTTTCATTTAAAGAAAAACGGCTGCTTCTTGAATAGCGTACATCCCCATTTTCAAGCCGGACCGCGTAGAAAAGCGCTGCTTTATCGTTTGTTTCCCCATTGACCGGAACTTCGGTTTCGCTGATTGCAATATCCGTCGGCTCATTCGTGCTTTGCAGATCGCCTTGCGAGAATTGAGGCTTCAGTTCCTGCATGTAAACTCCTGTATTGATAGAACCGATCGGCGTCTGTGTTGAAAACGAACGCGAAGCGCTGCCGGCCTTGACAGAATCGGATTCAATCCGGCTCAAAAGCATTTCCGGGAAAGAACGGATTGACCCTTGGTCTTCTTTATATCCCGGCGTATTTGCGTTCGAGATATTATTCGTCAGCATCTCTGTGCGGCGCTGCTGGGTGATCATTGCAGAAGTCGCTGTATAAAGTCCTTTTAACATCATTTCACCTCAAATAAGTGTCATGCTCCAGAGTTTCTCATCGAAAAACCTCTTTTGCGAAAGGCTTGCAATTTATATTTGCTAACACAGAACATTTGTTCTATAATGGTATTCAAACATACTACTCTTTTTATCGGCAGCCATTCGCTTCCTTTAAAGCATTTCACATAAAAAACCTCATTCTAAATAAAGAATGAGGTTTCTGATCAGCTCAGTTTGCGCTTAGGTAGCTTGTCCATGTTATCAAGCATGACACCCGTACCAACTGCCACACAATCCATCGGATTTTCGGCAACGAGAACTGGCACTTTCAGTTCTTCGGCAAGAAGCTGGTCAAGACCGTTTAACAACGCGCCGCCTCCTGTAATGATAACGCCTCTGTCGATAATATCGGCTGACAGCTCAGGCGGCGTTCTTTCGAGCACCTGCTTGGCAGCCTGTACAATGACAGATACAGATTCGCGCAGCGCTTCTTCCACCTCTTTGCTCGTTACCGTAATGGTTCTCGGCAATCCTGTGACCATATCGCGGCCGCGGATGGAAATTTCCTCGTGACGTGCGTCTGGGAAAACAGTTGCGACTTTAATCTTAATGTCTTCGGCTGTCCGTTCGCCTATGAGCAGCTTGTACTCGCGTTTGATGTAGTTCAAGATTTCAAGATCAAACTTGTCCCCAGCCATTTTAATAGAAGAGGCGGTGACAATATCGCCCATTGAGATGACTGCGATATCTGTCGTTCCACCGCCGATATCAACTACCATGTTTCCGCTTGGCTGGAAAATATCCATTCCCGCTCCGATTGCGGCCACCTTAGGTTCTTCCTCCAAATATACATGCTTTCCGCCGCTTTTCTCGGCAGCTTCTCTGATAGCCTTCTGCTCCACAGAAGTAATATTTGTAGGGCAGCAAATCAGCATGCGCGGCTTTGAAAAAAGACCTTTCACATTCAGCTTGTTAATGAAATGCTTCAGCATGGCTTCCGTTACTTCAAAATCGGCAATGACGCCGTCTTTTAATGGACGTATCGCAACAATATTCCCAGGTGTACGTCCTACCATTCTCCTTGCTTCTTCACCGACAGCGAGCACTTTCCCATTGTTTTTGTCAAGAGCAACGACTGATGGTTCATTTAAGACAATACCTTTTCCTTTGACATGGATCAGCACATTCGCTGTACCAAGGTCAATACCAATATCCCTTGCAAACATCTATCTATATCCTCCTCGAAATCTGTTTCACAGCAATGTCCACATTCTGCCCTAATTATATATTTTATCATAAATATTAGAAAAAAAAGAGAGCTTATTAAAGTTCTTCATAAAATTTTTGTGGCTTTTTACGGAGGATACCGGGAAATTCTGATAAACGGTGCTCGTTTCTGAGCCATTATTCCTTATTGCACGGGTTCTCTTTCAAAGATTTCCTCTTTCTTATATTTTAGTTTTGTCGCTTCTCCGCCCCGCAAATGTCTGATTGATTTATGATAATCAAGAATTTCTTTTACTTCATTGGCCAGGTCAGGATTAATTTCAGGCAGCCTTTCTGTCAAATCCTTGTGAACGGTACTTTTGGAAACACCAAACTCCTTCGCTATCACACGAACTGTTTTTTTCGTCTCCACGATGTACTTCCCTATCTTGATTGTTCGCTCTTTGATGTAATCGTGCACACCACTCGACCTCCCTAAAATGGATGTGAGAAGTGTGAAATGAGATCCGTCTTGTGAAAAAATTCGCTATTTGCGCAGCTTCTTCGTTTTATGCTTTTCCAAGTAGAATTTTGAAATACTCCCACGATCCCTCACCTCAAACACTCTCTTTGTTAGGTTTGTATCAGTGTATTAGCATTCAAATGGGATTATGCTAAAAACTCAAGGAGGACAAGGGGTTTCTCTGATAATTTTATTTCGGGTTTCAAAAATTTTAACTTTACACTAATCTTGGCTTCCGGTAAAATGAATAAAGTTTATTATTTACCTAGGTAACTATTTTGAAGGAGTCCGGGAATGGAACATATCAATCGAAAGATTATTCACCAGCTCAATCAAAGCACGCGGATGGTTGCTAAAAAAACGAATGAACAGCTCGAAGCATACGGCCTTTACGGTTCACAGTGGTCGATCCTATACTGTCTTCACACCTGCGGACCGATGACGCAAAAAGACATTTGGACTTACTTGCACGTTGAGGCGCCGACTGTGACGAGAACCGTCAGCCGCCTCGAAAAAAACGGCTGGGTAGAACGGATACAGGGCGATGACAAACGGGAAAAAGTCGTCAAAATGACAGAAGAAGCCAAAATTAAATATGATGACATTCAATTAAAAATGCAAGAATTTGAAGAGGAAATGCTTTCCGTATTTGAAGAACGGGATAAAAAAACATTTCAAAGGCTGTTAAATCAATTATTAGAAGGACATCAGGAGGAGTTGTAGCCTATGAAGCAAACTGAACCCATTTGGACCAGGGATTTTATCATGGTCGTTTTGATTAATTTATTTATATTCGTCTATTTTTACGCACTGTTGACCGTGCTTCCGGTCTATGCAATGCAGGAGCTCGGCGGTTCCGAGTCAGAGGGCGGCCTTTTGATCAGCGGCTTTATGCTGTCCGCGATTTTTGCGAGGCCGTTTTCGGGAGCCGTTATTGAACGTTTTGGCAAAAAAAGAATGGCGCTCATCAGTGTCGTGCTGTTTACTTTAGCATCATTTCTTTATATCTATATTCACGATATCTACCTGCTGCTTGGTATTCGCTTTTTCCAAGGCATTTGGTTCAGCATCATCACGACAGTGACGAGTGCAATTGCAGCCGATTTAATTCCGCCGGCCCGCCGCGGGGAAGGTTTGGGCTACTTTGCCATGTCGATGAATTTGGCGGTGGTCATCGGTCCGTTTATCGCGTTGAACCTGCTGGATAAAATGAGTTTTTCCGATCTGTTTATTTTATTTTCAGGAATCGTCACTGTGGCCATCCTTTGCACGGCACTGGTCAGGATTCCTAAAGGAAGCGACATCCGTTCGGCTGTGTTCAGGTTGTCTTTTTCCAACATGTTTGAAAAGGGCGCGATTCGGATTGCCACGGTCGGATTGTTCGTGTCGTTTTGTTATTCAAGCGTCATTTCCTTCATCTCTGTTTATGCAAAATCTCTCGGCCTTATTGAAGCAAGCAGCTATTTCTTTATGGTGTTCGCAGTGACAATGATGATCACGCGGCCGTTTACGGGAAAACTGTATGATAAAGTCGGCCCCGGAGTCGTCATTTATCCGTCCATTATCATTTTTTGCGCCGGGCTTTTCCTGCTTGCTTTCACAAACAGCAGCGGGATGCTCTTGCTATCCGGAGCTGTCATCGGCATGGGCTACGGATCTATCACGCCGTGCCTTCAGACCTTGGCGATTCAAGCTTCGCCGCCTCACCGGAGCGGCTATGCAACGGCGACTTATTTTACGCTGTTTGATACCGGGATCGCAGTCGGATCCTATGTTTTCGGGTTGGTTGTGGCACAAGCCGGTTTTTCAAACATCTATTTATTCTCAGGCGTTTTTGTGCTCATCAATCTGTTTCTGTATACATGGAGCCAAAAACCCGCACTCGCAAAGGAAAAGCGGGATATATCAATGGCTGAATAAGCCGTTCAACCTCGCCGGGCCGGGATTACCCGGCTTTTTTCATGCCGGCTGATACAGTCCGATCTGTCATTTAATGAAACTTTTGCAAAATCAAATACGTCTCCTAACTGTCTGACCAAAAACTACTACTCTATTAAAAAGGTGATTTTTTGAACTATTGGCTTTTTACACGTATTCATCAATTATCAAACCACAACCACATCCTGGACAGCGCTATGATTTTGATTACAGAAAAAGCAATTTACATGTATGCGCTCATTTTGCTTTTGATCTGGATCTTCGGAAACCGTTCTTATAAAATAAGCGTTCTTCAGGCAGGTGTGACGGGTATTCTCGGATTGGCGGCAAATTATTTGCTGTCATTGGTTTACTATGAGCCGAGACCGTTTGTCGCTCACCATGTGGACGTATTAATTCATCATGCGGCCGACGCCTCGTTTCCCAGCGATCATACAACCGGGGCGTTAGCCATTTCGATCGCTTTTTGGCTTTATCATCGGAAAATTGGAACCTGCCTGATTGCTTTCGGGTTGTTGACGGGCTTTTCCCGTATTTGGGTCGGACACCACTACCCTGTTGACGTTTTAGGCAGCATTTTGGTCGCTTTATTTGTATCACTCGTTATATTTAGATTCTCAGCGTATGTGCAGCCGCTTTTTGAACGTATCATCTCACTCTACGAATCGATCTTGCGGAAATTGCGGAAAGCCGTATCCAGAACGGCATAAGAAAACACCCGAATCTCATGATTCGGGTGTTTTTCATTTCCTTTCCTTAACCTTTTAAGGCTTCGGTTAACGGCGGAACAATTTGTTTTTTGCGGGATACAACGCCTTTCAGTGTTGCTGTGTTGTCTGACAATGTGACATTGAACGCTTTCTCCACTGCTTGTGCAGCTTGTCCTGAAGCGACGACAACCGAGTCGTTTGTTAAAATGTCGGTTACGACAAACACAAATAAATCCAATCCTTTTTCAGACACCACTTTTGCAAGTTCTGCTTCAACTTCTGCTTTGCGGGAGAGAACGTCGTTTGTATCAACAGTGTTAACTTGCGCGATCTCCACTTTATGGCTTCCCATCGTAAACTCTTTTGCGTCAAGAGAGAGAAGCTGAGGAATCGTTTTTGCGCTCAAATCTGCTCCAGCCTTCAGCATATCGAGTCCATAGCTGTCGGCATCAACGCCAGCAATCGCAGCCAATTCTTTTGCAGCTTTGACATCTTCGTCCGTGCAAGTCGGAGATTTGAATAAGAGGGAATCTGAGATGATCGCCGACAGCATCAATCCTGCGATATCTTTTTTAATTTCGACGCCGTTTTCTTTATAGAGCTTGTTTAAGATCGTTGCCGTGCAGCCTACAGGCTCTGCGCGATAATACAGAGGATCGCTCGTTTCAAAATTGGCGATCCGGTGGTGATCGATGACTTCAAGCACGCGAACTTGATCAAGGTCATCGACGCTCTGCTGGCGCTCATTATGGTCAACCAGAATCACGCTGTCAGTTTCATTCGCAACAGTGTTCACAAGGCGGGGTACTTCTGCATTGAATTTCTCAAGCGCGAATTCGGTTTCGCCGTTGATTTCGCCGAGGCGGACGGGTTCTGCGTCCATGCCGAGCTCCTTTTTTAATTCGGCATATGCAATCGCTGAACAAATCGTATCCGTATCCGGATTTTTGTGGCCAAAAATAAGTACTTTACTCATGATATAACTCCTTACTGTTGTTTTTATAGTAAGCTTACCTGACAATAAAAAAATCTGCAAATCTGTCACTTATTTTAATATTTACGGAGTGTTTTGTCATTTTAAAAAATAAAAAAAGAGCCGTTTGGCTCTATTCTCCATAGTCAGGTGTATTGTGGCTTCGTTTTGGAGCGGGCTTCAAGACCGGTTTTTCTCCATATGCGACAGGGCCGCTCTCGTAGTGGAATTCCGCTCCGTCCGGCGCCTTCTCTTTCAGCCAATCAAACTGCGCGCTTTCTTCTCCATCCGAGAAATTGTATAAAGTATGCGCAATGTCTTCTTTTTCATTTTCATCCGAAACCGTGCCGGGCACGATGACGCCTTCTTTTTCTTCCAACTCTTTGATTGCGGCGATCCACTGGTTTTGGTGCATCGTGTCTCTCGCTAAAAGAAAACCGAGCATATCTTGTACACCATTGTCATCCGTCATTTCGCGCAGCCGCGCGACTTGCAGTCTGCCTTGCGATTCAGCGTTGACATTTGCGCGCAGATCGGCCAGAAGGTTGCCGCTCGCTACAATATAGCCTGCATTCCACGGAACGCCGGTGCTGTTTTCAGGCATGGCTCCCAGTCCCGAAACGATCGCATGGTGAGGGTTCATTCCGCCCATAATTGCACCGATGACAGGATCGTCTGCGGCTTTTTCCTGCTCGTAAACCGGTGCGTCTTCAAGCAGGCGCGCGATCATCGTCGCAATCATTTCGACGTGTCCGATTTCTTCTGCCGCCGTATCCATGAGCAAATCTTTATACTTTTCATTTCCCCTTGTATTCCACCCTTGAAAAAGGTATTGCATGGCCACAGATATTTCTCCGTACTGACCGCCGAGTATTTCCTGCATTTTCTTGGCGAAGACAGGATCGGGTCTTTCAGGTTTTGCAGGGTACTGCAGCACTTTCGTATGCTTGAACAAATCACATCACTCCTCCGTTTTTTGTATCCTCGTTTTTGAATTAACCGTAAAGGGAAATGATAAAACCGTACAACAGGCTCGGGATGTGTTGCAGACGGGTCAACATTCGAATCGAAGGAGTGCTGTTCTATGATTAAAAATACTTCACACCGCCCTTTTCCGCCGCCTGAAGGACCGTGGGTGATGACGCAAACATGGAATCATGTATTATTTGCCCATTGGGCTGTTGATTCTGAAGCCATTCGCGGACGAATACCGGCGGCCTTGGAACTGGAGACATTCAATGGAAAAGCATGGATCGGCATTTTGCCTTTCCTGCTGACAAATATGCGCCCCCGTTTTTTGCCCCCCTTTCCTTTCGTCAGCAGATTTCCCGAGCTGAACGTCCGGACATATGTATCATATAAAGGCATACCGGGCATTTATTTTTTCAGTCTTGACGCCGCTTCGCGCTTAGCCGTCGCCGGCGCGCGCGCAATGTTCCACTTGCCTTATTTTCACGCCGGGATAAACTTTGTAAAAGAAAAAAACCATATTGAATTTTCCAGCAGAAGGGATGATTCAAAAGCGGCCTTCCGCGCCAGCTACCGCCCGCTGTCAGATTCCTTTACCGCCCAAAAAGGGTCCATCGAATACTGGCTGACTGAAAGATACCGCCTGTACACCACGTACAACAACCGGGTCTACTATGAAGACATTCATCATTCTCCATGGACGCTGCAGCGGGCCGAAGCCGAAATCCGACAAAACACGGTGCCCGGAGCAAGCGGTCTCATATTGCCTGATACCGCTCCGCTTCTCCATTACGCCAAACGGCAGCACGTCTTATTTTGGCCTTTGCAGCGGGACCGGGGATGAAAACTGTTGCACCAATAGATACATGTTTTAAAAATTACGTGCTTGAATCTTGAATCGAAATCTGTTACGATCTCAGTAAGTAATCAATCAATAACAAAATGAAGGGAGGCGGCATATCATAAGACAGAGTAAGGAAAACCGAAAGGAGCAAATACTTGAAGCTGGATTAGAAGTGTTTGCAGAAAAGGGATATTATAATACCACGACAGCACTCATTGCTGAAAAAGCCGGTATTTCCCAGCCCTATATATTTAGGTTTTATAAGACGAAGGAAGAGTTGTTCGTTGCCGCGCTCGATCGGGCCTTTGAAAGAATCCTCCAAACGTTTCAAAATGTCGAATCCAGCTCCGAACAGATCGTAGCAAACATGATCAAAGCATATGAAGAGTTGTCTGTATCACACCCTAATGAAATAGCCTTACAGGTCATCGGACTATCCGTTACGGAGGAATCGATCAGAAATTGTTCAAAAACGGGCTTATCACGTATTAGAAACTATACGCTGGAAAGGTTCCAGGAAGCGAATGTTCCGAATGCAGAGAGGGAAGTTACGACTTTCCTGGCAAGAGGGATACTTTGCAACATTTCCTATTTCTTGGATTTGCCGGAGATCATGCACGGCCAAACAGAATAAAATAACCGATTTGTTTCGGTTTTTTATTTAAGCATTAGTTATTGATTGATTAATAACTTACCCAAGGGGGAATTTTCAATGGAAAAAGCAATTGTTTTAGGCGCAACAGGTGGAACAGGTCAAGTGATAGTTTCAGAATTGCTGTCAAGAAATATTCCGGTTATCGCTTTCGGCCGTTCTGAAAATAAACTAAAGAATCTCATAAAAGAACATCATTCAACACCGCTATTAACATATCAGCTTGGCGATGTCTTTGATGCACAGACCATCAGTGAAGCAGCGAAGGATGCAGATGTGATATTTCAATGCGCCAATGTTCAATATCATGAAATGGCAGATAAACTCCTGCTTCTCGGTGAAAGTGTAATGAAGGCTGCAAATATTTCAGGCAAGAAAATCGTGATTGTGGATGGAATATATGTTTACGGCCGACAAATTGCCAAAGGAGACGAAAATCATCCGAAACTGCCCCATACAAAAAAAGGAAAGCTAAGAGTAGACTTTGAAAACTTAATATTCGATAAGAAATGGAAAAATGCCAAACCATTAATCGTCAGACTGCCCGACTATTATGGAAAAACTTCGCAAAATTCTTATTTACAGCCTACATTAACCGGAATGGCAGCAAATAAAATAGCTGTTTTTATCGGCAATCTAAAAACCCCCCGGGAGTACGTATATTTGCCTGATGCCGCAAAAATGATTGTGGAAATCGCAAGTAAAGACGATTCTTACGGTGAAAACTGGAACATTCCCGGCGCCGGACTGATTTCAGGTAAAGAAATCATAAAAATCGCACGCCAAATTACCGGAAATAATAAATTAGTAATACCATTAAATAAACTTGCCATTCGTATAAGCGGATTATTTGATCCAGTCATGAAAGAAGTAGTAGAAATCATGTACTTAACTGAAGAAACATTCATTCTAAACGGGGAAAAATATGAAAAGAGGATAGGAAAAATTCCCGCGACACCTTATCAAGAAGGGCTGAAAGAAACATTGAAATGCTTAATGAAAACTTAAGCTGAATTTTAGTTATTGATCAATCACTAAATATTGCACTATAAAAAAGGAAGAGCTGAAAACGCTCTTCCTTCAACCTGTTTAAGCCGGTTTTGAAATTTCGCTTAAAGCTTCTCCCGCTTTCTCATCCGCATGTGAGACGGAGAGATCCCCCAAAGCAACGATTCCGACAAGACGGCCATCTTCAACAATCGGCAGCCTGCGAATTTGGTGTTCCGCCATCAGATCACCAGCCTCTTCAGCAGACATATCCGGGCGCCCTGTCACCATCTGTGTGCTCATGATATCCCGAGCAGCCGTATCTGTTTCATTTTCAGCTACACATCTGATAACAATATCCCGGTCTGAAACGATCCCCGTCAATTTTCCGTTCTCGCAGACCGGAATTGAACCTACATTGTAATCACGCATCTTCCCGGCAATTTCCGCAATCGGAGCAGAAGGTTCGCAGCATTCGGCATTGGTTGTCATGATGTCCTTTAGTTTCATTCGGAATTCCTCCTTTACTGGGGTTATTATGTGCTTTTCCGATATCCCACGGGCTTAAACCTATTTAAAAGAGCCCTTCCTTTTCATATATCGTTTTTTATCCTTCAATAAATCGCCGGTCCACCCTTTCTTCCTCAAATACCAGTACACAAGAACGGTAGAAACGGCAATTAAAATAAGCGAAAATAAATAGCCGTACTTCAATGAGAGTTCAGGCATGACTTCGAAGTTCATTCCCCACAGGGCGCCGAAAGCCGTCATCGGCGTAAAGATCGTCGTGAAAATCGTCAGCGCTTTAAAGATTTCATTGCCTCTGTGGGATGTCACCACTTCCTCGGAATGAAGCAAATAATTGATTTCATTCGCATACTCTTTGATCAATGACATGCCTCTGTCGATTTCATAAAACGTCCTGCGCTGTTCGATTTCGTCAAACGATTTGCTTAAAAAAGTTTCTTTAAGGCCCATTGCTACCTTTTTCATCGATAAAATTAAACTTCTTATGACGAGCAGTTCGTGACGCCGTTTATGAATCAGTTCAATGATGCTTTTATTGTTGTCATGGTGAAATCCCCATCTTACTTTTCCAAGGTGAACTTCAAAGTGCTCAAGTTCCTTTAAATACATTCTCATTAGTTCGCCCAGCAGAATCAGAAACACTTCTGGGGCGTCTTTGCATCGCTTTAAGTGTTGATCGATCGGCCTTCTGTTTGTCTCTTCAAATTGCGAGATATCTAAATTCATTGTGAAAAAATAGTCTTTCGTTAAGTAAAAATGAAATGCTGTCCGATTTTGTTGAACTTCCGCTTCCTGATCGTAAATATATGAACCGTAGATCGCTTCCTTGCCTTGAACGGCAGCATTGATATCAATGCAATTGATATTGGCCGATGGAACGCCTTGAAACCAGTTTCGGCATTCCGGCCAATGATCGGGCTGGATCAGCCCTTGTGCTGTCGCTTTTTCGTGAGGGCCGAGCTGATACCATGTCCAGCCCTCTCCCTGAAAAACTCTCATATTTCGTCTCCTCCTCTTCCGGCCCATTCGTTTTATATTTCTTTGCCCGCCCTCCGCGTAAATAAACATCATGTTTGCCGCGCTGCGGCACGTGGTATGAAGCCAGTATGAGTTTTTCATAGAAAAGGAGGTGGCGCCTTCTTTTTGAGAAGGCGGGGCATTGGAATTACTGAAGCTGATTGCAGTGGCAGGATTAATCGCATTAACGGGCTTTTTCGTCGCGGTCGAATTCGCCATCGTCAAAGTAAGGCGGACAAAGATCGACCAATTGATCATTCAGAAAAAAAAGGGCGCGCTTGCCGCAAAAGAAGTGACCTCACACCTTGACGAATACTTGTCAGCCTGCCAGCTTGGAATCACCGTGACGGCATTGGGCCTCGGCTGGCTTGGTGAACCGACGATGCAGACCTTGCTGCATCCCCTTTTTTCCAAAATCGGCTTGAACGAGTCGATGACACATATTCTTTCATTTTTGGCCGCTTTTTTATCGGTCACTTATCTCAATGTTGTGATCGGAGAGCTGGCGCCAAAAACGATCGCCATTCAAAAAGCGGAAACCGTTACTCTGCTTTTTGCACAGCCGATGATCTGGTTTTACAGAATCATGTTTCCTTTTATATGGCTGCTCAATCATTCAGCCCGCATGATCACAAGTCTGTTCGGCCTGAAGCCGACCGGTGAACACGAATTGGCGTATTCGGAGGAAGAGCTGCGAACACTTTTATCTGAAAGCTATCAAAGCGGGGAAATCAACCAGAATGAATTGAGATATGTAAACAACATTTTTAAATTCGACGAACGTACGGCAAAAGAAATTATGGTGCCCCGCAATGAAATGACCGTCCTGTCTCTTGACGACAGTGTAAAAAAAGTGAAGCAGCTCATCAAAGAAACAAAGCACACCCGCTTCCCCGTCATGGAAGAAGACAAGGATCACATCAGCGGAATGATCAATATAAAAGAACTGCTGCTGGCTGAGCTTGCAGGCGGGTTTTCTTTAGAAACAAAACCGTTAAAGCCATATATCCATCCGGTTATCCATGTGATTGAAACGATTCCCGTCTACCAGCTGTTCGTCAAAATGCAAAAAGAGCATACACATATGGCGATTCTCGTAGATGAGTACGGCGGAACATCCGGCCTTGTGACGGTTGAGGATATCGTCGAGGAAATCGTCGGCGATATTCGCGATGAATTCGATACTGAAGAAGTATCGGCTGTTCAGAAACTGGAAGATGACCATTACATCCTCAGCGGTAAAGTACTGGTCAGCGATGTAAACGACCTGCTCGGAATTCATTTATCAGATGAGGAGATTGATACAATCGGCGGCTGGATGCTGACGAAGAATATTGAGAGCAAGCCCGGAACGGCGATCGAAAGTGAAGGATACCGTTTCAAAGTAAAAGATATGGACGGACATCGAATCGTTGCAGTTGAGGTTGAAAAAACCGATTAATCCCCCTTTCAGCCTCTCCCTGTCCGCTTTTCTTCCTAAAAACCATGTGAGGAAATCTGACATGTTCATCATGATATCTCCCTTTTGTCACTATAATGAAAGAAAAAGAGATCTGCTCTCAATCTAAATGACTACGGAGGAATGAAACATGCAGATGGGGGATACAGTATTTATGTTCTTTTGCGCTTTGCTCGTATGGCTGATGACGCCGGGCATCGCTTTATTTTACGGAGGACTTGTCAGGAGCAAAAATGTGCTCAGCACCGTTATGCACAGCTTATCTTCAATTGCCATCGTTTCCATCATATGGATTTTGTTCGGCTATTCGCTCGCTTTCGCTCCCGGAAACCCATTGATCGGGGGTTTGGATTGGATCGGACTGCAAGGTATCGGATTTGAACCCAATGCCGATTATTCGGAGACGATCCCGCATACGCTTTATATGATGTTCCAATTGACATTTGCCGTACTGACGACTGCGATTATTTCCGGAAGCTTTGCGGAGCGAATGCGCTTTCCGGCCTTTATTCTTTTTTCGGTGCTCTGGGCGGTTTTCGTTTACTCGCCGGTCGCCCACTGGGTATGGGGTGGAGGCTGGCTTGACGAGCTGGGAGCGATCGATTTTGCCGGCGGCAACGTCGTTCACATCTCTTCCGGTGTAGCCGGCCTGGTTGTTGCGATTGTTCTCGGTAAGCGGAAAAATATCAGCGATACCGCCCCTCACAACCTCCTTCTGACTTTGCTCGGGGCGACTTTGATCTGGTTCGGATGGTTCGGGTTCAACGTCGGAAGCGCCCTGACGATCGATGAAGTCGCCATGACCGCTTTTATCAACACGAATACGGCTGCGGCTGCGGGGCTGATCGGCTGGATTTTGGCAGAATGGCTGATCAATAAAAAGCCAACGATGCTCGGCGCCGTCTCGGGAGCAATCGCGGGACTTGTCGCGATTACACCGGGCGCAGGCTTTGTTACGCCTTTCTCATCCGTATGGATCGGGCTCATCGGTGGAATCGTCTGTTTCTGGGGTGTGTTTTCGCTGAAGAAAAAATTCGGCTACGATGATGCGCTCGATGCCTTCGGACTTCACGGGCTCGGCGGAACATGGGGCGGAATTGCGACGGGCTTGTTCGCGACGACATCAGTCAACGCAGACGGAGCAAACGGGCTTTTTTACGGAGACATCAGTCTCCTTTGGAAACAGTTGATTGCGATTGCCGCAACATATTTGTTTGTCGCAATCGTCACATACGCTATTATTAAGATAGTCAGTATCTTCTTTAAACTCCGTGCCTCAGAGGATGAAGAATCATTGGGCCTCGATCTGACGCTGCACGGCGAAAAAGCGTATCAAGATTAATTTGTGGAGGAGTGATGGTATGAGCGGTCAAATGTATAAGGTGGAAATTGTAACTCGTCCTACAAACTTTGAAAAGCTAAAAACGGAGCTGGCCAAAATCGGGGTAACGTCCATTACGTTTTACAATGTACACGGATGCGGCCTGCAAAAAGGGCATACAGAGCTTTACCGCGGGGTCAAACGCGAAAGCAATGTATATGAAAGGTTAAAAGTCGAAATCGTCGTCAGCAAAGTGCCTGTCGAAAAGGTGGCCGAGACGGCGCAAAACGTCCTGAAAACCGGGGAACCCGGTGACGGCAAGATCTTCATATACGAAATTAAAAACACCATCAACATCCGCACAGGCGAGGAAGGTCCTGACGCTTTATAAAAAGATCGAAGCTCCCGGCTGAAGTTAAGCCGGGAGCTTTTCTGATGTTATAAAACGGCGTCAATCACACCGTATGCCTTCGCTTCGTCCGCATCCATAAAATAATCACGTTCCATGTCGGCTTTTAGTTTTTCAATGGGCTGGCCCGTTCGTTCGTGAAAAAAGTGCTCGATTTTTTCCCTCAGTTTGATGATCCGCTTCGCTGAAATCTCCATGTCTGTCGCCTGTCCTTTGACGCCGCCGAGCGGCTGATGGATCATGATTTCGCTGTTTTTGAGCGCATACCGTTTGCCTTTTGTTCCGCCGGCGAGAAGAATCGCTCCCATGGAAGCTGCCATTCCGACGCAGATCGTGCGGACATCCGGCTTCACATAGTCCATCGTATCCAAAATCGCATATCCCGCGGAAGTTGATCCGCCCGGGCTGTTGATATAGATCGAAATGTCTTTTTCATTGTCTTCGGCTGACAAAAACAGCAACTGGGCGGTGACCCGATTGGCGAGGTCATCGTTGAATTCAGAGCCGATCATAATGATCCGGTCTTTTAAAAGTCTGGAAAAAATATCGTACGATCTTTCACCGGCAGCCGTTTTCTCAATGACGTAAGGTATGGTGTTCATAGCCTTTTTCCTCCTAGGCAGCACACCTCATCATGCTGATGCAGGACGGCTGTGAAGCGCCGAAAAGCCATGTCTGTTTGGCAAATTCGAGCAGAGCATCGGGGTTGTGATACAATATCGCCCGAACAAGCAGGTCAATGTGTTCGTCATCCCGGTCCGCCGCTTCCCTTTGCAGAACATCCGGAGAAAGCCTTTTTAATCGCTGACGCGATCTGAATAAAAGCGATTTGACGGATGATTCGGGCTTACCGAGCGACTCGGCGATTTCGTGCAGCTGAAAGGAAAACACATCTTTGAGCAGAAAAATCGTTAATTGCTTCGGCGTTAAAATACCGGAAAGCTGTTTCAGCAGGTGCTCGAAGTCATCGGCCGCCTTCATGCGCTCTGCCCTCCCGTCTTCCAGATTGTCTTCAGACAGAAAGATTTCGCGTTTCCTTTTTCTGAGCAGGTCAATCCATTTATGCTTTGCCACCGTCTTTTGATAAGCATGTGAGGCGTCTGTTCGATTGATTTCGATTAACTTCAGGATGGTATCCTGGATTAAATCCTCGGCATCCCATTTATCACCTGTCATTCTCATGCAATACTTCATCAGCGCTTGCTGTTCTAGCTCATTCATGAATGCATTCACACTCCTTAAAAGAGGCCTCTTACTTAATAAACGGCTGGCTCTGCAAATTTGATACGGGTTTTTTATGATTGTAACAAAAAAGGCGCCTATCGTATTTGATAGGCGCTCTGAGGGAAGCGTGCCTTATGACTGGCTTGAATCGTCAGACTGGGTTCCGTCTTGATTTTCTGACCCTTCAGACGAATCTTCCCGTTTGGTTTTGTCGTCTTTTCCACCTGTTTGATCTTTCGCTTTGTCTTCTGTTTTTGACTTTTCTTCAACAGAAGGCTGAGCAGGTTCCTTCATTTCAGCCGCTTGTTCCTCCACCGCTTTTTCGATGCTGGAGACCGGCTTGTCCATGAAGTTCAACGGGTTTAGCGCAACACCGTCTTTGCGGATTTCAAAATGCACATGGTTTCCGCCTTCTTCATTGTAAAGGTTTTTGCCTGCTTTTCCGATGACTTGATTTTGTTCAATCTTGTCACCTTGTTTGACGCTTACTTCAGAAAGAGACTGATACACAGTTGATAAACCATTTTCATGTTCAACTTCAACAACGTAGCCCAGTACAGGGTCTTTTGCAGCTTTGATGACCGTACCGCTGAGAGATGCGGAAACATCGAATGTTTTTCCGTCTTTCTCAGCCAAGTCGATACCTTTGCTCATGCTGTACGTGTTATTATAGTTTACAAGTGCTGCTTCTTTCTCTTCTTTAGTTGCGTCAGTTTCAAAGAACTTTTTAACGACAGAAACATTTTCAGAATCAGCAACCGGCATTGCGACATTTTCGACTGGTTTGCCTACTTCTACCGCGTCATCCCGGTTATCATAGGCTGATTTCTTACCATCGTCAGCAAGCTGATCTTTTACATCGTTGTTAGAAGCCGATTGATACCAAAGAACGGCGGTTAATACAACGACGGCACTTGTCAAATAGATGGCCGGAAATACCCAGCGTTTACGAAAAAACTGTTGCAGCTTTGTGATTTTGGAAGTACGATTCTTTTCTTCCTCTTTCATTACTCATCACCTCAGCAACATTCTGAACACTTTTCAGAAAATATATACATTTACAAAAAACTTTTTTTAAGTTAGTCTGCACCGGCTGCTTCGTTTTTATGTAAAAACCGCCCTAAAACCTGAAATTTCACCAATGTGCATGATAACGGGAAAAACGCCGAAGATATAACATATGAAGAAAGGACAGAGAGAATGAAACTACGGATCGCCAATCGGGAAGACCTTCCCGCAGTAGTCGATATTTACAACTCCACCATTGCGTCGCGAATGGTTACGGCAGATACAGAACCCGTCACACCTGAAGAAAGGCTGAACTGGTTTTTGAACCATACCGAGGCAAGGCCTCTTTATATTGTGGAAAATGAACAAGGGGATATCGCCGGCTGGATCAGCTTCGAATCATTTTACGGTAGGCCCGCCTATAACAAAACCGCCGAAGTCAGCATTTACCTTCATGAAGACCACCGCGGCAAAGGGGCGGGTTCAGCGGTGCTTGAAAAAGCGCTTGAAGTCGCGCCAAAGCTTGGAATCCGTTCTTTAATGGCGTTTATTTTCGCCCACAACGAACCGAGCATCAAGCTTTTCAAAAAATACGGCTTTACCGAGTGGGGACACTTTCCCGGAATCGCCGAGATGGATCGAATACGGTACGATTTAAAAATATTAGGAAAAGAATTGAATGAAGCCTGATCATCATGGCACGAAAAAAAAGAGCTGTCATGCAGCTCTTTTTTTCTTTCATCATTCAGCCAGCCTGCGCCTTCTGATCTCTTCTTCATTTAAAAATTCCAAAAAGCTTCTCATCACAGTAAACGGCTCTTCTTTGACCGCCTGAACGTACCGGCTTTTCCGTTCATCGGAAAGCACTTCGCTTGTTTGCATCCGTTCCAATATATATTTCATCACCGATTGCTGAACATTTCTTTTTTGGTAAGACGACTCTCTGAACAGCGCCATGCCGAAAGCTGCTGCTGCGGCAGCGCAGCCGATTTTTATCATTGAATCGGTTCCATAGGATGCCTGCCCCCAAAAAGAAGAAAGATAAACCAATGAAGCAACAAGCAGCGGAATCGCGATAAAAAGAAATATCAGCCTTTTCTTTAAGAACGGCGCCGCCACATGCTTGAGGTTATCCATTTCTTCTTTCATAAAAGCCGGCATTTGATGGAAACGTTCCATATCCATAATCAATCCCTCCCGATTTGGTTAAAGAGGCGTTGTTTCGCTGATTAAATCACGCTTTTTATATGTATATCGTAACTTAGATCCAACATGTTTTACAGTTTTTTGCCTTTCCCCTTTTTATTAGGAACTTTCCGTCCCCCGCCCCGTATAACATGAGATAGTTGCTTGAAAGGGGAGTAACTGTTATAAATGGAATGTATAAAAACAAATCCGTCTTGTGAGGTTCAATATGGATATTATTAAAAATATCAGCATCACATCGATATTTCTCGGCTTTATATTAGTTTTAAACACGCTATTGGCAATCGTTGTGATCTTTAGGGAACGCCGGGATGCAAGCTCCTCCTGGGCCTGGCTCTTGGTACTCTTCTTTATTCCCGTTCTTGGCTTTATCCTCTATTTGCTCTTCGGCCACAATTTGAGCAGGAATCACCTTTTTCAATGGGAAGACCGAAAGAGGATCGGGATGGAAAAAATATTGGAACAGCAGCTGACCAAGCTGAAAAACCGCGAGTTTGAATTTCGCAATAAAGCGACGGCGGACAGCAAAGACTTGATTTATATGCACATTCTGAATAACCACGCCGTTTTCACGGAAGACAATGCGGTCGAGCTGTTAACGGACGGACGCCAGAAATTCGACAGACTGCTTCGCGACATTGAAAACGCCAAAGACCATATACATCTTCAATATTATATTTATAAAGGCGATGAGATCGGAAAAAAGCTGCGGGACGCGCTGATCAAAAAAGCAAAAGAAGGCGTTGAAGTCCGTGTTTTGTATGATGAATTGGGATCAAGAAGCCTCAGGAAAAGCTTTTTCAAAGAGCTGAAAAAGTCGGGAGGATTTGTCGAAGTTTTTTTCCCGTCGCGTTTTAAATTTATCAATTTGCGCATGAATTACCGCAACCACCGCAAGCTCGTCATCATCGACGGCGTCATCGGCTATGTCGGAGGATTTAATGTCGGGGACGAATACCTCGGTCTAAATCCGGCTTTTGGCTATTGGCGGGACACGCATCTCAGAATCAAAGGAACGGCAGTCCATTCGATTCAAACGCGTTTTATCCTGGATTGGAATCAGGCCTCGCACCATCACGATATTACATATATGCCAAACCACTTTCCTGACATCGATTCCAACGGAAACATCGGCATGCAAATCGTCACCAGCGGTCCCGATTCAGAATGGGAGCAGATTAAAAACGGCTATATTAAAATGATATCAACGGCAAAGCGGTCGATTCTTATACAGACGCCTTATTTTATTCCGGACGCAAGCCTGCTCGATGCCCTCAGAATTGCTTGTCTGTCCGGCGTTGACGTGAGAATCATGATTCCTAACAAACCCGACCATCCTTTTGTGTACTGGGCTACCTATTCTTACATCGGCGAACTTTTAAAAGCCGGCGCTTCCGTATTTATTTACGACAACGGATTTATCCATGCGAAAACAATCGTTGTAGATGAAGAAATTTCATCAGTCGGCACGGCAAATATTGATATGCGCAGCTTCAAGCTCAATTTTGAAGTGAATGCTTTTTTATACGATGAGGAAATTTCGAGAAGCCTTGTCCTATCATTTGAAAAAGATCTGCAAGTCTCAAGGGAGCTGACCTATGAGGAATATTTAAACAGAAGCAAATCGATCCGCTTCAAAGAAGCCATTTCGATCCTGCTGTCGCCGATTTTATAGCGCGCCATTCATGCGGTAAAAAAATCCTCCCGGAAACGGGAGGATTTTTGTTTTACTTACCGGAAGCCGCCGCACCTTTGGAAACTGAAGCATGCTTGTCCATTTGACGTTCAGTGTCAGCGTCCTTGAGCTTGAGTGCGATGAAAAATGCTGCCATGAGGAAGCCGGCTGCACCGAGCAAAGCGGTCCGGTAAGCTGATAAATCGGGCTCTATCCCTGCGCCAGGCTGACTGAGCACGGCAAGGACGCACGACATGACGGCAACTCCAAAAGCAGATCCGAGCCGGTTTTGCACATTAAACAGCGTCGTTGCCCGACCCATTGATGAAGATGAAATGTTGGCAAAACAAACAACCTGCGCCGCGCCAACCGCATGCCCCAGAAAAAAGCCCGCCGAAAACAGCAGCAGCCTGAGAAGCCACAGATTTGACCCGTATCCGGTCAGGCTCAGCAGCCCAAACAATACAGCGGCGCCTAAAAGCGCAACGGAAATTACCCGCCTCGGCCCGAGCTTATCTAACGACCTCGGCATCAGCTGGGAGGCCAGCATCAAGCCTAATGCTTCGGGAAACGTGATCAAAGCGGTATCGGTCGCAGAATAGCCGAGTGCTTCCTGGCACAACAGCGGAAATATATAGAGCATGCCAAGGAGTCCGCCTGCTGTCAAAAGCGAAATGACGCTCATCATTCCAAAAACCCGGTCCTTCAATAAGCGCAGTTCAATCAGCGGATGCTCAGCCTTCAGCTCGACAAAAACGAGAATGGCGAGGAGAATCACTCCCCCGGTTCCTGAAACAAGCACATTCGGAGAGCCGAAGCCCTGCACAGGCCCCTGGCTGAGTGCAAAAACTGCCAACGCCATTCCCGGCCCAGCCAAAAGAAATCCTAGCCAATCAAATCTCCCCGCTTTCGGCTCCATATGTTCATGAAGATATAACAGGCCAAACAGCAGAATGATCATACCGATCGGAATATTAATGTAAAAAATCCAGCGCCATGACAGCTGATCCGTCAGAAACCCGCTGATGATCGGCCCAACCGCAGGCGCGACCGCAATCGGAAGGACGAGAACTCTCGAAATTTCAGCCCGTTCGTGCGGAGGAAACGTCCTGAACAAGATTGCCATTCCCACTGGTGTGATCAATCCGCCGCCGGCTCCCTGGATCACGCGAAATACGTTTAATGCCGCCAGATTGTCAGCGATTCCGCATAATGCGGATGCAGCCGTAAATATGGAAAGCGCGGCAAGGAAAACACGCTTTGTCCCAAAGCGGTCTCCAAACCAGCCGGCTGCGGGAAGAAAGACCGCCAAGCTGACTAAGTATCCGATGTTAATTGTGCCTGCAGCAGACGGCAAAGTTTGAAATTCGTTCATGATGGCGGGCAATGCCATGTTAATGACACTCGCATCCATTGCAGCCATAAACATGGCCGTTACATATACAATGCTGACAACCGTCCTTTGATTGAACGGCCTTCTCTTCATTGCTGACCGCCGTGAACTTCTGCAGCCGGCTTCAAGCTGTTCGGCGAGAGATCGGTCCAATTCGAGCTGATATAGTCGATGCAGGCGCTGCGGCTCGTTTCCCCGCAGACAATCTCCCACCCTGCCGGAATATGAACAAAGGCGGGCCAGAGTGAATACTGGCCTTCCTCATTCATTAAAACAACATATGTGCCCTGTTCATTTTCAAAAGGATTTGTCATCGTTATCTCTCCCTACTTGTCCGTATCTTTTTCAAGCCGTCCAGTTTTTCCGCAACATGACGTCCGATTTCGGCCAGCGGCTCCGGCTGGCACAAATCTTTATGCCGGCAATCCATATCATGAATATCAATGTTTCCGTTCAGATAAGGAAGCCATGACTCCGGATCGATCGGATCAAACCATTCCGGTATCACGGTAGATTTGAAGAACAGGATATCACCATGAAAGACGCGGGGCTTATATTCGCTTAAAATCCGGACGGAATTCACATAAGTCTCCTTTAAATTCAAGATCGCAGCCTCATCCAGGCTGGCAAGCGCACTGCCGTCTCGGCGCAGTATATCGATCGCACTGGAAAGTTTCAGCGGTTCCCCGTTAAGGCTGTCCGGATCGTATCCTCCCAATGCCAAGAGTGCAATCAATGCTTCCTGCTCATCAGGTGCATCTTTAATTGGAAGGAAGTGATTCGGGTATGCATCAAGCATGACAAGAAGCGAAATGTCTTCCCCTTGTTCCTGCAGCTGAGTTGCGATCGCATGTACAACATTGCCTCCGAGAGACCAGCCGAGAAGACGATAAGGCCCTGTTGGCTGAATCGTACGAATGTGCCTGATATAATCCGCGGCCATGTCGTCGAGCGTATCAGGAAGCTCTTCCTGCCTTGCGATCCCGCGAGCTTGAAGGCCGTATATCGGATATTCCTTCCCGAGTGCCGTCATTAAACCGGCATAACACCAGCTGAGGCCCCCGGCCGGGTGCACACAAAACAGGGGATCCTGACTGCCTCCGGTTCTCAGCGGAAGCAGTACATCCAGCGCACTTTGCCCGCCGCCGGATTCAAGCCGTTCAGCGAGTCCGCTGACAGTAGGCGCTTCAAGCAGGTCGCCGATGCCGAGCTCGACGCCGAGCGCTTCACGAATGCGGCTCATCAGCTGTACGGCGAGCAGAGAATGACCGCCAAGTTCGAAGAATCCGTCATCAATACCAATCCGCGGCACATTGAGGATTTCTGAAAAAAGATCACATAAGATTTCTTCCTGCGGTGTTCTTGGCCCCCGTCCTTTAACAGCCGCGGCAAAATCAGGCTCAGGCAGCGCTTTTCGATCAAGTTTGCCATTTGGAGTCAATGGCAGGTCTGCAATTTTTACAAATGCAGAAGGCACCATGTACTCCGGCAGAGTGCCTGAGGCAAACCGGCGCAGCTCAGCCGGATCAGTTTCTTCTTCAGACGTCGGGACAACATAGGCGATCAGGCGCTTGTCCCCGGGCTGGTCTTCCCTTACAACTACAGCAGCTTGATTCACCTTGTGATGGCGGACAAGCACCGCTTCTATCTCGCCGAGTTCGATTCTAAAGCCGCGGATCTTGATCTGCTGATCGGCCCTGCCCATATAATCAAGAGAGCCGTCTTGGCGCCTGCGGGCAAGATCGCCGGTTCGGTACATCCGGGTTCCGGGCGGACCAAACGGATCAGCGACAAAACGGTCTGCCGTCAAATCGGGTCTGCCCAAGTAACCCCGTGCGAGGCCGCCCCCCGACACATACATCTCTCCGGTGACGCCCGGGGGTACCGGTTCAAGGTATTCATCAAGCACATATACACCTAAATCGGGAATCCCTTGACCGATCAGGCTGTTCGCTTGAAGTGCTGCAGTCTGCTGATCGAGGGAAATATAGCTGACATGTACCGTCGTTTCTGTAATTCCGTACATATTAATCAGCCGCGGGAAATGCTCCGGATGGCGTTCATACCAATCTTCAAGCCTCTTCAGTTCGAGCGCTTCCCCTCCAAAAATGATAAAGCGCAAGGAAAGGCACTTTCCTGTCTCAGCATTGTCCCGGTCAGCCTGCATCAATTGATAAAATGCGGAAGGGGTCTGATTGAGCACAGTCACTCCCTCGCGTACGAGAAGATTGAGAAAGTCGGCCGGCGAGCGGCTGATTGTATGAGGCACCACGACAAGCCGTCCCCCATTGAGCAGCGCTCCCCAAATTTCCCATACCGAAAAGTCAAATGCGTAAGAATGAAACATCGTCCAAACATCGTCAGAGCCAAAATGAAACCATTGGTCAGTCGCTCCGAACAGCCGCACGACATTTTGATGTGGAACGATCACTCCTTTCGGCTTGCCGGTCGAACCGGATGTGTAAATGACATACGCCGGGTGAAGAGGCAGCAAAGGCTTCGTACGGTCGGCATCAACCGGATTCGCAGAAGCGCATCCGTTCAGTTCCTCTTGTATGCAAGGGTCATCAAGGACAATCCGTTCAACAGATGCGGGAACAGAAAGGCATGATTCGACCGCTGAACTCGTAACGATGCAGGCAGGATGTGCATCATTCAACATAAACGCTATCCTTTCTGCCGGGTAGTCCGGATCCAGAGGCACATATGCCGCGCCAGCTTTCAGCACTGCAAGCAGTCCGACAACCATATCCAAAGATCTTGGCAGCGCCAGGGCAGCAAATTGTTCGGGACCGACCCCTTTGGCGATCAGGAGATGGGCAAGCCGGTTAGCGCGTCTATTGAGCTCGCCGTATGTGAGCGAGTCATTTTCATATATAACCGCAACGGCTTCCGGGTCCTTCGCAGCCTGCTTTTCAAATAAAACAGGCAAAGATGAACAAGGTATGTTGTTGGACGATTTGCTCCAGTCAGCCAGCATGTTTTCACGTTCGGCCGGAAGGAGAATATCAAGTCTTCCAATCGGCTGATCAGGGTCGGATACTGCTGAATCCAGCAGTCTGACAAGCCGTTCGGCCAATGTTTGAACCGTATTTCGCTCAAATAAATCTGTGCTGTATTCCACAAATCCGCCGATACCTGCGGGTGTTCCATCCGCTTTTCGATGTTCCCGAAGCTCAATCGTCAAATCAAACTTGGCTGCGCCGACACTGCGAATGTCAATGTCTGATTTAAGGCCGGAAAGTTCAAGCTCAGGTTCAGGCGTATTTTGATAGGCGAGCATGATTTGGAACAGCGGATGTCTCGCTCTTGACCTGGCAGGATTGAGCACTTCAACAAGGCGCTCGAACGGAAGGTCCTGATGCTCATATGCTGCAAGATTTACTTTTCTAACTCTGTTCAGAAGTTCCCGAAAACTTGGATTACCCGATGTATCTGTTCGGAGCACAAGCGTATTAACGAACAATCCGACAATTCCGCCTAAAGCATCATCGTTTCTTCCCGCTATCGGGCTCCCGAGCGGAATGTCGTGGCCTGCTCCGAGCCGTGTCAGCAGTGAGGCAAGGGCCGACTGCAAAATCATGAACATGCTGACTCCGGTGCTGCGGGACAAACCGAGCAAACGGCGGTGCAGCTGTTCGTCAATGCTGAGATCAATCGTACCGCCTCTGTAGCTTGATTCCGACGGACGCGGGTGATCAGTCGGAAGCTCCAGCTGATCAGGCAGATGTTCCAATGCCTTTGACCAATACCCGAGCTGCTTGGCAATCAGACTGTCCGGATTGCTCTCATGTCCAAGCAGATGTTCCTGCCATACGGCATAGTCGGCATATTGTATAGAAAGCGGCTCCCAAGCAGGTGCCTCACCATTCAGACGCGCATTGTAGGCGGTTTCCAAATCGCGGGTCAGCGGCGTTAAAGACCAGCCGTCGCCAATCATATGGTGCAAAAGCAGAAGAAGAACAAATTTGTCCGGTCCGAGTACGAATAGCTGGGCGCGAAACGGAGGTTCCTTTTCTAAATGAAAACGGTGCCGAACAGCCTCAGCCAGGACTTTTTCCAAATCATGTTCGCTGACATGGGATACAGCGAGTTCGGGACGCGCTTGATCCGCTTCCAATATCAGCTGGTGTGTTGTCCCCTGCTGATCCGGAAAAATTGTTCGAAGCGGCTCATGTCTTGCTGCTACATCGCTCAGAGCGGTTGTCAGCGCCTCTCGGTCCAAACGTCCGGTTAAATGAACGACAACCGGAATATTATAGGTCGGGCTCGGTCCTTCCAAACAGTGCAAAAACCATAGGCGCCGCTGCGCGAAGGACAGCGGAATTTCTTCCCGGCGCTCTCTTTTACGCAATGCCGGACGGGCGCTCTGCGCCTGATCAAGCTGTTTGGCAAGCCCGGCGGCTGTGGGCTCATCGAATAAACGGCCGATTCCGAGTTCGACGCCAAGCGTTTCCCGAATCCGGCCGACAAGCCTGCCTGCCAGAAGCGAATGTCCGCCGAGATCAAAAAAGCTGTCATCAATACTGACTCGCGGCACCCCCAGCACTTCAGCGAATAAATCACACAATATTTCCTCTTGAGGTGTCCTTGGCTCACGTCCGCCTGTATGCATACTCAATGCCGGAGCCGGCAGGGATTTGCGGTCAAGCTTTCCGTTCGGCGTAAGCGGCAGTTCATCAAGAATGACAAATGCAGACGGAATCATATAGTCGGGCAGTGTTTCACCAACGTAGCCGCGAAGCTCGACAGGATGAAGGCTTTCTCCCGAAGCGGGAACGACATACGCAAATATACGCGGATCACCGGGCTGGTCTTCACGAACAATAGCAGCAGCTTGTTTAACAACCGGATGATTTGCAAGCACCGCTTCTATTTCTCCCATTTCAATGCGGAATCCGCGAATTTTGACTTGATGGTCCGCACGGCCGATATAATCAAGCGACCCGTCTTCGCGCCAGCGCACGAGGTCGCCCGTCCGGTACATCCTCGATCCAGGCGGCCCGTATGGATTCGCAATAAAGCGTTCAGCCGTGAGAGCGTGACGGTTCAAGTAGCCGCGCGCCACTCCTGTTCCTGCCACATAAAGTTCTCCAGCCGCTCCCGGAGGCACGGGCTGCAATCCGGCGTCTAGAACATACAGCTGCGTATTCCAAATCGCACGGCCGATCCCCGGAGATTTCGTGCAGTTGCCTCCCAGCGCGGCGGCTGTAGACCAAATCGTTGTTTCCGTCGGTCCATAAAGGTTCGTTAATGTGCATCCAAGCTGCTGCAATTGCCGGGCCAAGCTGGCTTGCAGAGCTTCCCCTCCGACAAGCGCACGAAGACCTTTAAGCTTCTCCGGAGCGCTCGAGGCCAATGCATACCAAAGGGTCGGTGTTGCCTGCATCATTGTGATTCCGTATGTTTCAATCATTTTAGCCAATGCGGAGGGGTCTTGTACCGTCTCCTTCTCGGCAAGAACGACTGCTGACCCGCTGATCAGTGGCAAATAAATTTCGAGTGCTGAGATGTCGAATGCAATCGTTGTGACGGCCAGCAGCCGGTCGTCTTGATTAAGCGGGAACATATCCTGCATTGAAAGCAAAAAATTGAATAAGCTTTCAGCTTGTACAACTACGCCTTTAGGTCTGCCGGTTGATCCGGATGTATAAATCATATATGCCGGCTGAGCGCCGGAATGCTGTCTGCCGGGATTTCCTTCAGAACATCCGGAGATTTTTTCCATAACAGTTTGTTCATCAAGGATGAACTTCGGCGTTTGCGAACTGATCATGTCTTGTGCTTTTTTGCTGGTGATGACAAACAGCGGCTGTGCATCATTGAGCATATACTCGATCCTGTCAGCCGGATAATCGGGATCTATAGGTAAATAAGCCGCTCCAGCCTTGAGAACGGCGAGCATGCTGACAATCATTTCCGCTGAGCGCGGCAGGGCCAAAGCAACGAATGTCTCGGGTTTCGCCCCCTTATTGATCAGCAGATGAGCCAGTTGATTTGCCCTTTTATTTAATTCGGAATAGGTGAGAACCTCATCATTGGAAACGACTGCCGGAGATTCAGGGTACTCCTTCGCCATCATTTCAAATCGTTGCGTAAGACTCTCATTTGGAAGACCGCGGTCTGTTTGATTCCATTCGATCAAAATTTGAGCGCGTTCTTCCGGGAGAAGAATATCCAACGTCCCCACCGGCTGAGTTTGCTCGCAATCGGCAATCGTTTTCAGAAGAGTAAGAAAACGATGAATATGATGTTCAAGTTCATCCGCATGATAAACAGCGGGGTTTGCATCCATGTTTATTTTCAACCCGCCTCCGTCCGGGCGGCCGTAAATGTTGATTGACAGATCGTCCACAGGTCCTGTGGCAAGATTATGCACGATGCCTTGACAGCCGGCAAAATTCAAGCGTTGCTCAAAAGGCATCAAATTAAGCTGCGGACCGAACAGCCGCTGATTTTCGCCAAGCAGCTTGAGTTCCCGGCGCAGTTCTTCGTGGCGGTAATGCTGATGACGCCTCAGCTTCATCATCTCTGCTGAGATTTGCTTGACCAGCTCTCCTACGCTCATGTCCGGCTGCATGCCAATCCGAAGCGGAAGGAGATTCATGACCATACCCGGAATATGGAGAGCGGCTGACCCAAGGCGGCACATCATCGGCATCCCGAGAACGACGTCATTTGCCCCCGTCAGCCGATGAACATATATTGCAGCTGCTGCCATCACGGTTTCGTGCCAAGTTGCCCCCATTCTGCTTGCGGCAGACAGAAGACGCTCAGCATGTTCACTCGGCAGATAGTCAGACCTGCGAAGAAAGCTTGAAGAGGTGCGCGGCGCCCTTTCGGCAAGACTGACTACCTCCGGTTCATCGCTGAATCGCTCAAGCCAAAATTGCCGATCTTCCTGATACTTCTCTGATGCGCGGTAAGCCGTTTCCTCCGCGAGAATCAAATCGAGGGAGCCAAAGGCTCCGCTCTGATCGATCGATTTGTTCTGCATCAATGCGGTATATATTTTTGACAGCCGCTCGGCGATCAATGTAAAGCTGAACCCGTCCGTTGCGATATGGTGAGTTCGCTGATACCAGAAGTAATGATCCGGCGCCGTTTTGAAAAGCGCTTCTGTAAAAAGCGGACCGCGAGTCAGATCAACCGGACGGGCAAGGTCATCCTTCATCCAGCTTTTCGCCGCCTGTTCCGGATCGGTTTCTGAGCTGACATCAACATAATGAATCGGAAAATCTGCCGACGGAACGATCACTTGCCACGGTCCGTCTTGATCTTCTCCAAATCTGGCATGGAATGATTCAGCTTCTTTCATGACATGGCGCAGCGCTTTCTCGAAAAGCTCTTGATCAAGCGGGCCTTTAATTTCAACGTATTCAGCTGTATTGTAGATCGGATTTTCCGGATCAAGCTGCTGAGCAAACCAAATGCCGGCTTGCGCTCCTGATAATGGCTTTCGGTTATGTTGACATTCAAGCATTAAGGCGACCTCCTTCATTGATAGTCTGCATTTGGCAAGGGTGCTTCTTTAGAGGAGGACAACAGCCTCCACCAGTTTTCAATCGAAGGGTCCTCCGCAAGCTCCACAAATGACACCTCCCGCCCCGCTCGGCGCCAGCGCTCCGCGAGACTCATGATTCTCACGGAATCAAGTCCCCTGTAAATCAAATTTTCGCTGTCGCTTATCTTTTCCGGTGATTCAAGAAGAAGCGATGCGACCTGTTCGCGAATGATCTGTTTTGTCAGTGCATGAGAGCTTTCTTTTGCGTGTTCATGGCTTGCGTCATCTTTCAGCTGGCTCAAAAGCTGTTCCGCAGTGATTGTGACGCTGCAGCGGTCAGCTGCGTATGTGATGGCCATTTCATGATGCTTTAATGAGAAATCCGCCACCGCATCGGCGACAAAAAACGTTTCAATATCTTGCATAAACGCATCACATGCCGTCATCAAGCAGCCGATATGGGCATAGATGCCGGTGATGATGAGCTGATCCCGACCTTGCTCCTCCAGCACACCTAAAAGGTTGGTTTTTCTGAACGCATTGTACCTCCACTTGGTCAGAACGATGTCGCCTTTATTCGGTTTCAGCTCATCTACAATCTTCTGCTCATCGGGATCAGGACCGATTCCGGGTCCCCAAAAATCTTGGAGAAGCCCCCGTTCTTCCGGTGTCTGAGCGCCTGGCTGAGCCGTGAAAATAACCGGAATGCCAAGCTCGGCACATCGCTTCCGAAGCTTCTTAATATTAGCCAGCAGATCTGTTACCGGAGACTCGCCGCAACGGTAAGCGTTGAGAAAATATTGCTGCATATCATGGATGAGAAGTGCAGCACGCTTCGGATGAGGAGTCCATGACACCTTGTTTTTCGGCATATTTGATGCTTCTGGCATTTGGTACGGTAAGATGGCAGGAATGGCCATCAAATCACATCCTCTCATTTTTTTATCACGTGATATTCTTAGCTGCAGACATTTTTTCAGCAATCGCTGTACGCAGTTCTTTTTTGCTGACTTTTCCTACGCCTGTCTGCGGGAATGCTTCAACCATTTCCACCCGGTCAGGTATTTTGTAGGCTGCAAGGCCCCTTTCTCTCAAAAACGATTGCAATTCAGCCTGAGCAGGTGCAGCGCCGCGTGGGATAACATACGCACACGTTCTTTCGCCGAGAAATTGATCCGGCATCGAGACAACCGCCGCATCGAGTACGGCGGGATGTGCGAGCAGGTGGTTTTCCACTTCTTCCGCGGCAACCTTCTCCCCGCCCCTGTTGATCTGGTCTTTGGCTCGTCCTTCAACAATCAAATAGCCTGATGAATTGACTTTGACCAAGTCGCCCGTACGGTAAAACCCGTCTTCTGTGAACGCTTTGGCATTATGTTCCTCAGCTTTGTAATAGCCGCGGATCGTATAAGGACCTCTTGTCAGAAGCTCCCCGGTCTGTCCGGGTCCAAGTTCGCGTCCTTCTTTATCCACAATTTTAATTTCGTCAAACTGAGACATCGGTCTGCCTTGTGTGTGAACGATCGTGTCTTCAGGATCATCAAGTCTGGTATAGTTGACCAGACCTTCTGCCATGCCATAAACCTGCTGCAGTTTGCAGCCAAACACCGATGTGACCCGTCTGGCGGCTTCGGCACTGAATTTCGCTCCGCCGACTTGAAGGACCTGGAGACTTGACAAGTCGTCCCGGCGCGCCGGAGCAGCGTCAAGCCAAATTAGCGCAAGCGGCGGTACGAGACCTGTGATCGTTACCCTCTCCTTTTCGATCAGAGGAAAGGTTTCATCCGGGCTGCCTCCTGACGCAAGAACGACTCGGCCTCCCGCATAGAGTGTACCGAGCACTCCCGGCGAACTGAGCGGATAATTGTGAGCAATTGGAAGAGCGGCAAGATACACGCTGTTGTGATCAAGCCTGCAAATCTCTGCGCTGACCCTCAAGCTGTATATATAATCATCATGCGTCCTCGGGATCAGCTTAGAAAGACCTGTGCTTCCCCCTGACAACTGAAGAAAAGCGACATCTTCTGAATGGACGTTCTGCGGAGGTGCAGGCTGATCATAAAGGCCCGACAGCGCTTCAAACTCCTCCGATTCGCCGGCGACAATGACATGACGAAGCCCCCGCAGCTTTCCCTTTACCTGTCTCGCCAGCTTGCGGTAGTCAAACCTTGCGTGATGATCGGGAATCACATAAGCAGCAGCTTCAGAAAACTCGCAAAAATACGTGATCTCGCTATGTCTGTGCGATGGAAGCGCAAAGACAGGCAGAGCTCCGATTCGGAAGAGTGCAAAGCAAACTTCAAAAAACTCGATGACATTCGGCAGCTGGACAACGACGCGGTCATTTTTTTTGATCCCAAGCTTTAAAAGACCGCCGGCCAAAGAGTCGGCTCTCTTGTCTAACTCTTGATAGCTTAAATGGGTATCTCCGTATGTAAGGGCAATGCGGCTGCCATGTTTTTCGGCCCGTTCCCTCAGCATTCCCCCAAATGTTTCGCCTCGCCAGCATCCCTCCTTCCGATATTTATCCGCAAACTCCTTCGGCCATGTTGGGCACCCTTTCAACATCCTTTATCCCTCCGTTATTCACTGTTCATTCCCATCGCAAGAAGCATCGTCCGAAACTTTGCAGACGTTTCTGCAAGTTCTTCTTCAGGCTTCGATCCGGCGACAATTCCGGCGCCTGCGTACAGCCGCAGCGCGTGTTCCTCCGCCTCAGCACAGCGAATCGTTACGACCCATTCACCGTCACCGTCCGCGTCACACCAGCCGACCATACCTGTGAAAAATCCGCGGTCAAACGGCTCAATCTGTTTAATCGCTTCTTTCGCCGCATTCGTCGGCGTGCCGCAAACAGCGGGCGTCGGATGAAGAGCGGCGGCGAGCTCTAATGATGATACAGAAAGATCTGTAAGCTCTCCCTTCAATTCAGTTGAAAGATGCCACATCGTCGGCGTGCTGATCAGCGATGGTTCCGGCACCTCCAGCTTTCGGCAAAACGGCTTGAGCGCGGAAGCAACCGCTTCGACTACGACCGCATGTTCGTGACGGTCTTTAGGAGAAGCAAGCAGTTCAGCCGCCCTTCTTCGATCTTCTTCAGGATCATCGCTTCGAGGTCTTGAACCTGCTAAAGGATTTGCCGTAACGCGGAACCCGGACCGTGATACAAGCAGCTCAGGACTTGCGCCTATCAAAGTGGTACGAGGCGCTTCCGGCGACTGCCCGGTTAAATCAACGGCAAAGTTGTACCCGCTTGCATTGCGGCGGGCAAGATTTCGCAGCAATTGATCGATATCGACTTTGATCGGCGAGGTCAGCTGCAAAGACCGGGAAAGGACGATCTTACTGTATTCTCCTGCTGCTATACCTGCCAACCCTCGTCTGACCCCGGTCATATACGCTTCCGGGCTTGGAATCTGCTCGATATCATAGGGGTACAGGGCAGGTTCAGGCTCCTCTTTACCGTCTTCTTCACATGTCAGCGGCCCCGCCTGCCACGCTTCGACCGGCACGGTTAACTGCGCCGGCTTTGCATCGTCAAACGGCACAGCTCCGACCACCATCGGATTTTTCTGCCCGTTCTCCCTCGCTTTTTTTAGAACTTCCGCAGCCCGCTGAGCAAGGCTTTGCTCTTCCGTTTGAGAAACAGAAGCCAAAACACCTTCCGCCAGAATGGTCCGCTCAGGGGAAGAGAAAAAGAATGAAGCTCCGGCCTGATATTCCTTCAACAGCTGATCGGCAAGCGCTTCTGACACGACATGACGTTCTATCATCATTAAAACCTCCTTTAGATTGAATCAGGCTCCAAGCGTTGCTCCGCCATCGACGCGCAAATCGTGCATCGTAATATGACGAGCCCCGTCAGACAGCAAAAATACTACAGCATCTGCAATATCAGCCGGCGAAGCCAATTTTCCGAGCGGGATTCCCGTTTTGAATGTTTCAAGTGATCCTTCAATTACGCCTTGCGCAGCTTCCTCACCTTGCCATAGCGACCGCTGCATCGGCGTATCGGTTGATCCGGGCGATACGATATTGCAGCGGATATTGTACTCGGCAAGTTCAAGGCCGAGACATTTCGTAAACATTAAAGCGGCCGCCTTAGAGGCCGCATAGGCGGCCATATGCATACGCGGCACTGCCGCCGCATTTGATCCGACAGTCACGATCGCTCCAGTTCTGCGCGGAATCATCCGGCGGGCGACGGCACGCGATACGTTAAAAACCCCGGTAGAGTTGACGCTGAACGTCTTCTCCCAATCTTCATCACTCAATGAATGGATCAGACCCGTTCTGAGCACGCCGGCTACATTGACAAGCATGTCTATCGGACCGATCTCGCGTTCAACATGGGCCACAAGCTGATCGACGGCGGCACTGTCGCCCACATCCGCGGCAAAACCGGAACCCTGCAGATCTTTTCGTTCAAGTTCGGCTTCAAGTTCAAGCAGCCCTTTTCGATTTCGATCAGCTGCGGCAACAAACACCCCGCGTTCAGCAAGCGACAGAGCCACTTCTTTGCCGATTCCTTGCGAAGCCCCAGTCACCAAAGCAACCTTGCCTTTCACTCTTATCATTTCCTTTCTTAAAAACGGCAGCTCCCAAGTCTCAAAGAGTCACTGCCAAAGCTAAATTCTTAATTGATAATGATAATCATTATCGTTCAAAAATATAATATACCAATAAATGCAAACGGTCAAATCGTTTTCGATTGTTTATCCGTATCAATGCTCATGGTATATTATCTGTTATCCATTCTTATCTTTTCTTAAAGCTCGGGGCGCCGGAAGCGCCCCGCTGTCAATCAGGCTTGAAGGCAAACTGGAGCGCTCTGCTGATTAACACAGGCAGAACCGATATATGACCTTCCCCTTTAAATTCATGGTACTCCGCGCGAATCCCCTGCTTTTCCAAGGCGGCCAAGCGGGCGGCCAGCCTTTTTGCATTGTCGTTCATTCCGCTTTTATGCGTCTTTTCAAGCTCTCCCGCCCCGAGCAATACCTTTACATCGCCATCCGCTTCCTGCAGCTTCGAAATAAAGTCATGCTCCTCATCAAAAAAGGACGGATGCCAATGGATGGACGGACTTCCGGCGATATATGTCTGGAACAGGGCCGGTTTTGTAAACAGGGTCTGCAGAACAAAAAGTCCGCCAAGGGAATGACCGAAAATCGCCTGCCTTTTCACATCAATCGTGAATTCCTGTTCGATCTCCGGCTTTAACTGCTGTTCGATGAAGGACAGAAAAGCTTTCGCCCCGCCCGGCTCCGGCCAGTCTGCTCCATCAGGTCTCCTGGGCAGCTCGGCGCCCGAATCCGGCAGAGTAAAATCGTAATATCGCCCCCGGTCAAAGGGAGCGTCGGTTTCATAGCCGATGCCGACGATAACGGCCGGCACGACGCCGGTTTTATCGGGACGACGCGACTGCATCCGCAATGCCTCCACCATTGTTCCAAACACGGAATTGGCGTCAAGCAGATAAATTACGGGATATCCTGCGGGCGGCGGTTCCCCAAATGGTTTCGCAATAAAAATCCGGTATGTGCGGCTCCCATCCGTTGAACGCATGCACCGCTGTTCTGTCCCCGGTATCGCCACCGGAATACATTCAGCAGCATTGACAGACTGCTGAAGTTTTTCTTGAGCCATGTGATTCTCCCTTCCCCTCTTTGATTGAGCTAAAAACAGTCTAATGAACCGTCTTTTTTTGTTTAAACAGTAAAAATAAGAAGTAAGGCACACCGAAAATGGCGAGGATGATACCCGCCGGCACTTCGGACGGCTGGAACAGCAGCTTTCCGGCAAAATCGGCGCACAATACGAGAAACATCCCGATCAATCCGCTTAACAGCAATGAGTGGCGGTGCAGAACGCCGACGAGCCTCCGCGAGATGTGCGGAGCAATCAGGCCGACAAATGCCATGCTTCCAGAGATAGCCACACAGGCGCTGATGATGCCGACACAAGCCGTCAGCAGCACCACTTTTTCAACATTGGCGGATACGCCGAGACTCTTCACCGTATCTTCATGAAAGCGAATGGTATCGAGCAGGCCGGATTTTGTCAGCAGGAATGGGATGAGAAGCAGCAGCCACGGCAGTGCCGCTTGAATATACGTCCAATTCGCTGACCAGATGCTTCCGTTTTTCCAAACCATGGCCATTTCGTGGTCATTCGGATTCATCTTCAATGACAGGTACAGCGAAATAGCGCTGAAACCCGAATTGATCGCGATCCCAACGAGAATAATTCTTCCCGAATCCAAGTTGCCGCCATGCCAGGCAAACATAAAAATGAATATCGCCGCCAAAATGCCCCCGATCAAGCCGAAGAATGGCATCCCCATTGCAGCGAGCAGGCTTGTCGTTTCAGTCTGGCCTTGAAAGATCAGCATGTAGCCGACGATTGCTGCACCCGCACCGGCATTAATCCCCAGGATTCCCGGGTCAGCCAGTCCGTTCCTTGTCATCGCCTGGATAACGGAACCGGCAATGCCGAGCCCAAGACCCACGAGTGCTGCCGTCACAATCCTTGGAAGACGCAGCTCAAAAAGAAGAATGGCGTATTGCTCATTCGGATTGATGTGAAGCAATGTTGATAACAGCTCAGCCGGATGTGCGACAAACGATCCTACTGTTATGCTGAGATAACAGATTGTGAGAATCAGCACAATAAAAACAGCATAGATGACTGCAACCTTTTTAGGCACGCTGCTCCCCTCCTTTTCTTTTGATCAAATAAAGGAAGAAAGGAACGCCGATCACCGAAGTGACGACTTCAATCGGTGTCTCAAACGGATAGTTGAGCAGCCGGCTGAGAAGATCGGCCAGCGTCAAAAAAATGCCGCCGAGAACGCAGGAGCATGGAATCATCCGGCTGTAATCCGCCCCGACGAGAAAACGCGTAATATGCGGTACAATCAGTCCGACAAAAGCAATTTTTCCCGCCATGGCGACGGAGCAGCCTGTCAGAATGACAACCGCTGCCATCACTGTCCATTTGACGGCCTGCTTTTTCTGGCCGAGGCTTTCGGAAATGTCATCTCCCAATGATAAAGCTGTCACTTTTTTGCTGAGAGAGAGCGCCAGAATGATGCCGATCACAAAAAACGGCACAGCATACTTCAGCAGCTCGGGATTCAATTGATGCAGCCTGGCGCTGTACCAGAAGCTGACGTCCTGGGAAATTTGAAAGTAAATCGACATCGCCGCTGACAGACTGCTGAGCAGCATGCTTGTGACCGTTCCGATGATGGCAAGCTGAACCGGCATAAAACCGTTTGGAATCACCGAGGCGAGGCCGAAGACGAGGCCGGCGCCAACGGCTGATCCGATAAACGAATAGCCCATCATCTCCAGGGAGGTCGAACCCGGAATCACCACCATCAGCAGCGTGATCACAAATGCTGATCCGTCGGAAACGCCCATAATCGACGGAGAAGCTAAATAATTTCGGGTGATACCCTGCATAAGCGCACCGGACACCGCCAGCGCCGCTCCGATTAAAAGAGCGCCGGCAGCGCGCGGAAGGCGGGAATGCCAAATGATTTGATGATCTGTGTTGCCCGGATCAAAATGCAGCAGCGCTGAAAAAATCACTTCGGGCTCAAGCTGTTTTGCACCGTAACATACCGACAGAAAAACGGACAGCAGTATGGCAAACGGAGCAGAAATCATAATGATGCGGGTCATTTGCTTTGAATGCATAGCTCAAGGAACCTTTTCTATTTGTTCTGCGCCAATTTCTCAGCTGCAGCCTTTAAAAATTCAACCTTGCTCCATGCCGTGCCGCCCTGCGCAAGCGGATCTACAGCATTGACAAATACATGGTCATTTTTCACTGCAGAAATGCTTTTCCAAATTGGATTATTCTCTAGATCTTTCAACGCATTCGGCTTGTCTGCATTCTCATCGTCGGAGAATTGAACAAACATATAGTCCGGATTCATTTCGCTCAGTTTTTCTAAAGAAACCAACTCCTGGGCTTTTGCCGCCTTGACTTCTTTTGGAGCTGTGAAGCCGAGCTCGCCGTATAATGTGGAATTAAAGAATACGTCTTCCGGATAGATAAAGACATTGCCTTGTCTAATTCTGACAACGAGCGCTTTTGTATCTTTGGCCGTTTTCTCAAGCTTTGTTTTTGCTTCCTTAAGGTCTGCTTCATAATCCGAAATAATCTGCTTCGCTTTATCTTCTTTGCCTGTCAGTTCAGCCAGCAGATTTAAATTGTCTTTCCAGTTTGAAGAAACGTGGGAAACAGGAATCGTCGTCGCGATGTTATCCAGTTTTTTCACCACTTTTTCCGGAAATTTCGTTGAAGCCAGGATGACATCCGGTTTAAGCTCAAGAATTTTCTCCAGATTCGGTTCTGTTTTTTCACCGACGGCAGCTGCTTTGTCAGTAATGCTCTTGAACAGGTCCGGGAACTTTCCGGAGAAGGAAATGGCACCGGCCGGGTGAACATCCAGAAGCTTGGCATCTTCCATCGATTCCACGCTTCCCGTAATGACGATTTGTTCGGCCGGGGTCTTCACCTTGTATGTATGATCGAGGTACTCGATGCTTTTCTCAGCTGATGCTGAGCTCTTGCCATCGCCGCCCGCCTTTTCTTTGCTGTTCCCGCATCCCGCTGCGCCAAACGCGAGAAGGAGAATAAATAATAAGATTGATAGTTTTCTCATCTGACTGAGACCCCCTGATTTAATTGATAACTATTATCAATTAAAATTATAGGGTTGCCTCTTCGATAACACCATGGATTATATCCGGCAATTAAAATGGATTTTTTCCGGACAGCAGCCGAACCGCCTGGCGAATGATTCGTTCATGGCTGCATGCGGAATATTCCCGCCAAGGATCTGAATTCACCTGATACACCCGGTGATGCCGCACCGCTTTCAAATCCTGCCATGCAGCCGACTGCTGCAGCTCCCGGTAGAATGCCAGCGTCTCGGGCTCTTTAAAAATGAAAATCATGATGATATCCGGCTGATATGCCGCAATCGTTTCGATGGAGACGGACCGGTCAATCGGTTCTTCCAGCGATACAGCAGGTTCAAAGCCAAGGTCGCCGAAAAATACATCTTGAACAGAGCGGTTATGCGCCAGATAAATCTCGTGTTTATGCAGGCGCAAAAACAAAAAACTTCGGCGTCCGCAGATTGGATAAAGCGTTTCTTTTGCGGTTTCGGTGAGACGCTGGTAAGACAGCAGCCATTTCTGAGCCTCCGCTTCTTCATCCAAATGGGATGCGGTCAGCATAAAATGCCTCCTCCATTGTTCCTGTGAAGGCAAAAAGAAGACATCGGCGATCGACTGGAGTTGTTTCCGTTCCTCGTGAGACACGCTGTCCATGCTGATAATGAGCTCAGGGGCAGCCGATGACAATGTCCGCAGGTTTTCTTCCCACGGCTCGTGAAAGCGGTAAGCGCTCAGATGAACCGGAATATCTGCCGCGTAATGTTTATAGTAATACGATGTCCACTTCGGATGCAGAGAAGCTGCGTAAGGAATGAGGTGCAGCGGTATCAGCTGACCGATCGTATTCTGGCCGTAGGCCGCCAGTTTCCTGCGCCTTTTTTTCATATAAACGGTCGGGGATAAGCCCGTATGCTTCTTAAATGTCCTGCTGAAATAAAATTCATCCTGATACCCGATTTGGCTTGAGATTTCCCTCAGCTTGTAGCTTGCTTTTGCCATCAGCTGCTTTGCTTTCGTCATCCGCGTCTCAGTGATAAACTCTGTCACGCTTCGACCGTACAGCTTTTTGAACGTTTCGCTGTAGTGCTTCGCGCTGATTCCGGCCATTTGCGCGAGTTGATCAAGCGTCAGGTGTGCATCTGAATGCTCTTCAATATACTCCTTTGTTTTTCCTATGGCTGATGCGGTGTTTTCGGGATGGGTCAGTTTAGCCGAATAGATATCGTACAAAAGCTGCTGCAGGTCTGCTTGGCATTTCAGCTCCTGGAGTGCTGAAGATGCCGGCCATAAGGCGGAAAGTTCCTGAAGGCGGGAGGCCAGATTTCCGACAGAATGGACATTCATCATCTGAAGGTCGGAAAAAACGTCAGGATCGGTGTCTGCTTCAAGTGTCAGGCGGCGGTCGTCATAGCTGTAGGGCTGCAGCCTGATGAGATACCCGCTGATTTCAGCTGACGAAGCTGTGATTCCGAATGTTTCATAAGGCGGAACAATATACAGCGTTTCTTTTTGGAGCGGACTGCCTGATGCCTGTATATCAATTCTCCCTTCACCCTTCAAGTGAAAGATCAAAACAAAAGAGTCTGCCAGCTGCTGTTCATCCGGAAGATCGCCGGGCTTTCTTATATGATCGACTTGCAAGAGACGATAGAAATAAGAAGATTTCATAGAAAAACCGCCTTTCTTAACACCAGTAATATCACAAAAATAAAAATGCCCCTAAAACAATATGGTAAATTGGTTGCGGGGTTCTGGTCCGGCACAAAATACCAGTTTGCAAGGTGCATTTCACATCACTTATAGCAATATGCTTCTTACGATTTACTATAACACAGTCGCTTTTATTGGGGAATAATGTTGTCAGTGCGGTCATTTGCCCAATGTGCACTTTAAAATATAATAAAAAATCAATACTTATCATTTCAATATCTTTTTGCCTGGTGTATAACTATAGAGAAATGACTATATTTAAAGGGAAGGCGTGACTTCTTATTTTGGAAATGACATCCAGCATGAAAAAATCGCTTGATGCGATTGCAAAATGGGGGAAAATAACCGGCGTTTTTATGATTATCGGCGGAGGCATCTATGCTTTCTTCGGAATTTCTTTGCTTATCATCGGAGCCGCTCCAGGTGTGCTGATGATTTTTTCGGGGATCTACCTTATAAAATCGGCAAACGCCGCTCAGAAAATGAGTGATGACATGCCGCAAGAACCGCATGAAGCCTTGCTTGACAACTATGTGAAGTTTATGAAATGGCAATTTTTCTTCTTACTATCCATTATTGTGATCTTTATTTTATGCATAGTCGCCTTTTTCTTCCTCATCTTTTTAGGTATTCTTACTGATTTACACAGCGGATATGATCCTTATTATTATGAATGAAAATCAAAAGCCTGTCTCGGGAATTGATCCCAAGACAGGCTTTTATTATTCGGCTTCACCGACAACAGTGAAACGCTCATTGATATGCTCGCCTTTTTCAGCCTCGTCCACCACTGCAATGGCATAGTCTGCATGAAGATACAGGCTGAGCTACTTGCTTTGTGCCAGATTGTTGAATAAAGATCGTCTTTAAAGAGGTCATTGTTGTCTTAATATCGAAATAAAGAGTGATGGGAGGTTCGTTTCATGCATATCACAACAGAAAGGTTATTGATACGTGAATTTGAATTTAAAGATTGGCAAGCTGTATATGAGTATACATCAGATATTAATGTGATGAAGTATATACCGGAAGGCGTTTTTACTGAAGAAGATGCAAAGGCATTTGTAAATAAAAACAAAGGGAATAACGCTGAAAAATTCCCTGTCATACTAATGGATGAAGATTTACTTATAGGCCATATTGTTTTTCATAAGTATTTTGGTGAACATACATATGAGATCGGGTGGGTGTTTAATCGTAAATATCAAAATAAAGGGTATGCTTCTGAAGCAGCAGAAGCTATCTTGAAATATGGATTTAAAGAAATGAACTTACATAGGATTATAGCTACGTGTCAACCTGAGAATATTCCATCATACCGAGTGATGGAGAAGATTGGAATGAGAAGAGAAGGCTTCTTTAAAAAATGTATTCCCAAAGACAATGAATGGTGGGATGAATATTATTACGCTATTTTAAAGGAAGAGTGGAATTGAACGATGTTGAATTGGCGATACAACAAAATATCACCGACTACTTAGAACATAGTAGCTAAGCGAAGGTGATATATTAAGCGATATGCTTCCCTACATCAGCATCATATGGCTGCAGCAAGCTTTGTAGATATGCAGTTTTAAGTGAGCCCTCCCTTTTCATTCTCATCAGTAAGGATAACCGGCATACGATCATGAATGTCCACCATAGGCCTCATAAGGCTGTGTTGTGATGATTGTGGATGTGTCATCAATAATATTTCCTTATTTGTAACAAAATAAGTTACATGTTGATGATGAAACATCATCTCTTATTTAAAAGAGATGAGTTAAGACGTCTTTAAGAGACTTGCTGGCCAATTCGTTCTCCATCGCCTGCTGAACGCTGTGAAACGTTTGGTCAAGCGTTGTTTGAATTTGTCTTCCAACCGGACAGTTTGGATTCGGCTTGTCATGAATCGCAAACAATTCCTCTTGCGGCTGAACCGCGCGGTAAATATCCAGCAGAGATATATCTTCAGGATCTCTTTTAAGGGTTGCCCCGGCCACTCCCGGCCGCGACGTCAGAATACCGCCTTTTTTGAGCTGGCTGATCATGCGTCTGATCACAACCGGGTTCGTATTGACGCTCCCGGCGATCATTTCCGAAGATTCCCGCGGGTTTGCAGCGATTAGAGACAAAATATGAATGGCCACTGAAAGACGGGTGTTCACCATAAGTTTTCACCACCGATGTAATTATTATAGTTACAGGATAAGTTTTTTGTCAACTATTATCATATCCTTAATAATCGTAAGAATAAATAAAATTTTTTTCAAACCACCTTCATGTCTCACTTTGGAACTTTTTCATAGGATCTTTCGTATTGATTGATGAAAGGAGTGTTTTCAATGAAAGAGATAGCAGAAGGAAAAGCAGCTTTGGATGTCCGGCTTGAGCCGAATGAAGAGATCAGATCTATTATTCTTTGCGCTTATAACGCGAGACTGTCTGCACGTTACACTCCTTACAGAGGCGTGCTTGCGGCCACTGACAGGAGGCTCATGTTTTATTCTTCTCTGTTTGGCGCCCCTTTTCACCTTGACATCCGCTATGATACCATCTCCTCGTTCCGCCGCGAAAAAGGGCTGATAACAGGAGGCGATCACCTCGTCGTGATGAACAACGGGGATCGGGAAGCATTTCAATATTTTAGCGGCTGCGATGTTTTGGAAACCTTCATCGAATCCGTTCGAAAGCTAAGGAAACTGCCTGAAGACATCATGCATGTCTGAAAAACGCCGGCTTCGGGTTGTGCCCGCAGCCGGCATACTCAATTATTAATCTCGTACTTCTCCCCATATCTCAGCACTTTATAAATTGCCATTCCATCAGATAGATGATTTTCGGAATATCTCACGGGAATCAGAGCAAAAAATACATAATAGGTTGAAAAATAAACAAACTGGTAGAAAAAAATATTTTCGGGTATGATGTCTTTGATAATCAGCAGATTGACAATAAAAATAGACGCTAAATTAAACAGCGATCCGCCGGCATAAATCATCGCATTTGTAAAACGGTTATCGTATTTCAGATCTCCGTATTTGCAGAAGGAATCCATGAAGTAAACACTTCTGATTTGCACAGGGCCGATTTTCAGCAATTTTTTGCCCATCCCGATTTCAAGCGAAGATTTCCCGCCGAACAACACCGCCATGACGCTGTGGCCCAAGACATGAAGCACCGACACGGCGGGAAAAACGATCAAGAACGACCAGAAGAATTTGACAATATCCTGCAGTCCGAACATTCAATCATCCTTTCTGTTTCAGCCCATGTTTTTTAAAGAATTTCCGCTTTTCCCCCCGTATCAAACCTGTCAATATGCAAGTCAAGCCGGCCTCTGAAGCATGAAAAAAACCGCCCATCTTTTCAATGGACGGCTCTCTCCAAGGCGGTCAATTATCCTCCTATATAGGACATTTCAACCTTTTTCCGCGGAGCCGCTTTTGAAAGAGCGCGGTCGAGCGAATACTGGTCATCGCGATTCCGCCAGACGGTGCCGATCGCCTTAGCCAGCTCCTGATCGGTCTGCCCGCTTCTGATCAGAGTTCTTAAATCAAACCCGCTCGATGCGAAAAGACATGTGAAAAGCTCGCCTTTCGCTGATAGTCTTGCTCTGTTGCACGTGCTGCAAAAAGCATCGGATACAGAAGAGATAAAACCGATTTCTCCTGAACCGTCCAGATATCCGTACCGTTTGGCGACTTCTCCTTTGTAGTTCGGGTCGATCGGTTCAACCGGCATGTCTTCATTGATGATCCGGATGATATCCGCTTTTGTCACCACTGACTGACGGTTCCATTCATTTGTGTTCCCGACATCCATAAACTCAATAAACCGCAAAATATGGCCTTTTTCTTTAAAATAGCGGGCCATCGGCAAAATATCCTTTTCATTGACCCCTTTTTGGACGACCATGTTGATCTTGACGCCGAGTCCGGCCTCTTTCGCCGCTTCAATTCCGGCCAGCACCTTGCTGACGGAGACGCCTCTGCCGTTGATCGCTTTGAAACGCTCGTCATCCAGGGAATCCAGGCTGACCGTAACCCGTTTCAGCCCCGCTTTTTTCAGCTTGTCAGCGTAAACCGGCAGCAGAACGCCGTTCGTCGTCATCGCAATATCGCGAATCCCTTTGATCTCCGCAAGCTTCCCGACCAATTCCGGCATATCTTTTCTCATCAACGGCTCGCCGCCGGTGAGGCGGATTTTTTCCACCCCGAACTGATGAACAAACAGCTTGGCCAATCGTTCAAGCTCTTCAAAGGACAACAGTTCGCCTTTTGGCAAAAACGGATAATCCTGTCCAAAGATTTCGGCAGGCATGCAATACGTACATCTTAAGTTGCAGCGGTCGGTGACAGAAATTCTTAAATCCCGAAGCGGCCGGCTTTTCTGATCCAAAACTTGTTCACTGTTGTTGTTCACGCCTGTTGCCTCCTTTATGTTAACTGAATTCGCTCGTGATGCGTATATACATTAAATGACCGGTTCCTGGCAAAACCAATCGTCATGATATTCAGCTCCTCTGCCATTTGAATGGCCAGCTCGGTCGGCGCCGACTTGGAAATGACCGCGGAAACCCCGATTTTTGCGGCTTTAAGCAGCACTTCCGAAGAAATTCTGCCGCTGAACACGATCAGCTTGTCGCGCACAGGGACCTGGTGAAGCAGACAATATCCGTACAATTTATCAAGCGCATTATGTCTTCCGATATCAGATCTGACTGCAATCAGCTTGTCAGTGCTGCACAAAGCGGCATTATGAACGCCCCCCGTATGGCGAAAAAGCTTGCTGTTTTTCTGCATGTCGCGCATCAGCGCCAAACAGTTCTCAGGCGTAATGGTCACGCCGTCAATCGCCGTTTTTGCGGTTTTGACGTCCTGCTGGAAATAAAAATGCCGCCCTTTTCCGCAGCAGGAGCCGATCACCCGCTTCGTGTAATCCTTCAGTACCAGCTTTTTTGAGCTGACAAGGTCGACATATGCGAATCCGAGACTTTCATCTATTGTAAACCTTTTAATCTCATTTTTAAATCGGATCACACCTTCAGACGCGAGAAATCCGATCACCAGTTCTTCCAGGCTGTCCGGCGAACAAACAAGCGTGACAAATTCCTCACCGTTCACCATGACAGTCAGGGGGAATTCCGTTGCCATCTGATCTTCTTGCTGTGTCATCTCTCCATTATCATAACGGAAAATTTTTCGGCTTGTTGTGATGTTTTTCCCCATGAATAAACCCCGCCCCTTTGTTTCTTATCATATCTATTACTATACTCGTCTATCATGCCGTTTCACAACCGTCAGGTCAAATTTGGAAGCTTCATCTTGTTGATAGCTTGAAAACATGATATTATTTTTTAAAAGTTCAAAAAATATACACTTTTCAAACAGACTGCCTTTCTTCGCAGCAACCCCGGAAACCGCTTTCAAACAATCGCTCCCCGGCAGCCTTCTGTCTTTATGACAAGCCTTTCTTTTCCACAGGAGGTTCTCGCATGAAAAAAGTGAAAAACAGGTGGCTCATTGCTTTATGTGCTGTAGGTATTCATTTGTCTATCGGGTCTGTATACGCATGGAGCGTCTTTACAAACCCGCTCGCTGAAACCTTCGGCTGGAGCCTCAGCCAGATCAGCCTGACGTTCAGCATCGCTATTTTATTTCTCGGTCTTTCAGCCGCATTTTTGGGGCACTTCGTCGAAAAGCACGGCCCTAAAAAAGCAGGCATGCTCGCCGCTCTTTTCTTCGGAGCTGGCGTGACGTTTTCAGGCTTCGCCGTTCAGATCGGCTCCCTTCCCCTGCTTTATTTGTTTTACGGCGTCTTCGGAGGAATCGGACTCGGCGTCGGCTATATTACGCCCGTATCTTCGCTTGTTAAATGGTTTCCTGACCGCCGCGGCTTGGCTACGGGGCTAGCCATTATGGGATTCGGATTTGCGGCCTTGATCAGCAGCCCGATCATACAGATGCTGATCTCAGCGGTCGGTATAGCCAATACCTTTTTTATTCTCGGCATTTGCTACTTTCTTGTGATGATGCTGTCTTCGCTTTACCTCGCTCCGCCGGAAGACGGCTGGAAGCCTGAAGGATTTTCAACCGAAAAAAACGGAAAGGCGCAAAGCGCCGATATTTCCCAGCTGACGGCAAATGAAGCCATTAAAACGAAACGCTTTTATTATTTATGGCTGATGCTTTTTATTAATGTTACGTGCGGAATCGCCATCATATCCATCGCTTCGCCGCTGGCGCAGGAAAGTGCGGGCATGTCCGCCGCCGCTGCTGCCGCTCTCGTCGGCGTTTTGGGCGCATTTAACGGCTTAGGGCGGATCGGCTGGGCCTCAGCATCTGATTACATCGGCCGGCCGAATACGTATACCGTCTTTTTCGCTGTACAGCTGATCGCCTTTCCGCTTTTGCCGTTTATTTCTGACAAGGCCGTATTCTCTGTTTTGATGGCATTGATCTATACGTGCTATGGAGGCGGGTTTGCCGCAATTCCGGCTTATATCGGGGATTTGTTCGGAACAAAGCAGCTCGGTGCAATTCACGGATACATTTTAACGGCATGGGCGGCGGCAGGACTTGCGGGCCCGATGTTCTCTTCTTGGGTGCGTGATGCAACAGGAAGCTACAGCCAGAGCCTGACGGTTTTCGCAGCACTGTTCGCCATCGGCCTGTTCATTTCGATCTTCATTAGAACCGACATTAAACAGTTGCGAAAAAAAGCGGCGGTTCATGTCTCAAACTCGATAAAAGGATGATCTGGCAGTATCCGCTGGAAAGGAGAGAATGGAATGGGAAAAACAAAGCATGAAGGTCCGATGAAGCTGAATAAAAAACCCGCGCCAAAACTGTGGGCGTCTTGGGCGCCGCTGGGACTCGGAAAGGTAAAGCCAAAGCATATCAGAGATACGATGAAAACGGCGTGGGACAATAAAGACAACCTTTCGTACGCCTACAGAATTTTGACGCAAGGCGTGTGCGACGGCTGTGCGCTCGGTGTATCCGGGCTCCGTGATCAGACGCTCACAGGGCCTCATCTATGCACGACGCGGCTGAACGTCCTCCGCTTAAATACGATGCCTGCGATCGAGGACAAATGGCTGTCCGCCGACATTGAACAGCTGAGAAAGCTGGATAGCACCGAGCTGAGAAAGCTCGGACGTATCCCTTATCCGCTGTCGAGAAAAAAAGGAGAACGGTCGTTTTCGAGAATTTCATGGGACGAAGCACTCAGCCGAATCGCGGACAAAATCAAATCGATTGATAAACGACAGCTCGCCTTTTATTTAACGGCCAGGGGTATTACGAATGAGGTATACTATACAGCCGCAAAAGCGGCTCGGTTTATCGGCACAAACAACATTGACAACGCCTCGCGGATCTGCCACTCGCCAAGCAAAACGGCTTTAAAAAGGTCCCTTGGCATCGGCGCCTCAAGCTGCAGCTACCGAGACTGGATCGGGACGGATGTCCTCGTCTTCTGGGGATCTGTCGCCGCCAATAACCAGCCGGTGTCAACAAAATACATGTATGCCGCCAAAAAAGCGGGAACAAAAATCATTATGATCAACCCGTACCTGGAACCTTCGATGGAGAAATACTGGATTCCATCGATAGCTGAGAGCGCCCTTTTCGGCACCAAAATCACTGATGACGTATACCAAGTCAATATCGGCGGCGACATTGCCTTTATGAACGGGGTAATGAAGCACTGGTTTGAAATGGAACGGGAGGCCCCCGGTTCAAGCATTGACCGCGCTTTTATCGAAGCACACACAAACGGATTCAATGAGCTTAAACAGCATATCGAAAAACAAAATTGGAAGACGCTTGAAGAGTCATCCGGCATATCGAAAGATAGAATGAAAGAATTCGCCATCTTGCTGGCCCGGGCGAAAACCGGCGTTTTCATTTGGAGCATGGGACTTACACAGCACCGTTTTGCGACCGACAACATTTCACAGGTGGCAAATCTCGCCCTTTTACAAGGATTCATCGGCAGAAAGCATTGCGGCCTTATGCCGATCAGAGGGCACAGCGGTGTGCAGGGTTCTGGCGAAATGGGTGCCGATCCTTTCGTCCTGCCAGGCGGTGATTTGGACGAAGAAACTACCGCACGGATCGAGAAGATTTGGGGCTTCCGTATACCGACTTGGCAAGGCGATACGATCGGCCAGACAATCGAAAACATGCTGCTGCCGAACGAAAGCGAAAGAAAAGTAAAAGTGTTTTATACAAGCGGAGGCAACTTTTTGGAAACGATGCCGAACCCCGATTTTATCAAAAAAGCATTACAGGAAGTTGAGATGAGAGTCCATCAGGACATCATCTTCAATACTTCCACCCTTGTCGATGCCAAAGAAGAAGTTATCATTCTCCCCGCAATGACAAGATATGAACAGCCTGGCGGAGGAACCTCGACCAGTACGGAACGGATGGTCTATTTCAGCCCTGAAATTAAAGGACCGCGCATCGGAGAAGCCCGTTCTGAATGGGAAATTTATATGGATCTTGCCAAACGGGTTCGGCCCGCAGACAAAGAACTGATCCATTTTGACGACGCTGCAGATATCCGTGAAGAAATCGCTGCTGCCAACCGGAATTATGACGGGATTCAGCATTTAAAAAAACGCGGAGATGTCTTTCAATGGGGCGGCGCCTGGCTTTGTGAAGGCGGGATGTGTCCGACGGCAGACGGTAAGGGTAACCTGATCCCCGTCGATCTTCCTGAAAACAGACAAACTGAAGGACGCTTCCTCGTGACGACAAGGAGGGGAAAACAGTTCAACTCGATGATTTATAGTGAAAAAGATCCTTTCAACGCGGCAGATCGCCGGGATGTCATGATCAATCCAAAAGATGCCGAGGAGCTTTATATTCAAGATGGAGAAGCGATCGTTCTATTCAACCGCTACGGAACTTTCCAAGGCCGGGCAAAATATGCCACCGTACAACGCGGAAACACGGCGGTCTACTGGCCGGAAGGAAATGTCCTGATCCCTAAAGGCGTATACGAAAACCATGCCCGTATTCCGGAATACAACACGGCGGTCATGATTGAAAAGGCGGAGATTTTCCATTCAAGAAAAGATCCGCGCTATGCAGAAAAACGAATCGAAGAACTCGAAATGTCGACAGATTAGCTTAACAGAAGGTCGGGACGGCACTGCGGCCGTCCCGCTCTCGTACGGAGTTACTGAGACAGTTTTACGCCTTCTTCTTTCCATACCTTTTTAAAATCAGAAGCTGAGTCGGCTTCAATCAATTTTCCGCCGCCAGCAGCAGCTACTTTTTTAAGCTTAGCTTTTTCTTTCACGGTTTTCACATCAAGTCCAACAATGTTGACGATTGTTTTAATGTTGGATTTGCGCAGATCTTTCGCTGCCTGAACAGGGTCTCCTCCGCATGTTTCTTCACCGTCTGTCACGATGTAAACATAATTCTTACCATCTTTATCGGCAAGATCTTCTTTTACATCATAAAGAGATTTTGCAATCGGAGACCAGCCTGTAGGCTTAATTCCGCTTAAAGCGTTTTCGAACGAGTTGGAAGAAAACGGCTGCAGATCATAGACGGTTTCCGTCGTACCGCAAGATAGTTCTTTTCCGGAGTTTTTATTGTTGCCTTTATGTCCGAACACATTCAGCATAACATTCGCATCGCTTGAAAGCAGGTCAGCAAAGTCGGTTACGGATTCTTTGGCAATATCAAATTTTCTTTCTCCTTCAACCTTTTGTGCCATGCTGCCGCTTGCATCAAGCACAACTGCAACATTGACATCTTTTTTGCTGTTGTCCGCATTTCCGTCTTCAGCCGCGAAAGCAGCAGCCGGAGCCAATGACAAAAGCATGGTGAACGTTGTTAACAGAGTAAACCTTTTTTTCACCTTTCTCACTTTCCTTTCCGCACTTTTTTTCGGACCGAACTTCCGCATGAGATCTAGTCCACCAACATCGTAAAAGAAGGCTTGATAGAAATAAATAGGCCGGATCTCCTTTTCAAATTCACAAATTCTTCATAATCCTTACGATAATCGACCGACACTTCCACTTAAGTCCTACCAAAAAAGTCCGCTAAAAGACCGTTTTCGTCCCAATAAAACAACAGTTACGACAAATTACCCCTCCAAAGGATTCAGCGGGGTTCAACGTTCTGAAACAATAACTTAATATTTGTAAAGTGTTTTACTTGACTTTTGACAATCTTTTCATCAAAAAAGGAAAGCTGCGGAAACATGTCCACAGCTTTTTTCCAGTTTATTTAGAAAGCTCGATTGCTTCCTGAGTGAAAATTCTTTTGATGTCATTTTTGGTTTTTGCTTGGAAATATTCACCGCCGCCAGCTGCTGCGATGCTTGTCAATTGTCCGTGAAAATCTCCTTCATAATCAAAGCCGATTACGTTGACAACCGCATTAGATTTGCGTAGTTCTGTTGCGACTTTTACCGGGTTGCCTCCACATGTTTCCTCACCGTCTGTCAGCAGATAGACGACGTTTTTCCCGTTGTTGTTCTGCTGGTCAAGCGCGTTTTTGGCATCTTGCAGCGCGTTTGCGATCGGTGTCCATCCAGTCGGTCCGATGCCGTTTAATGAATTGCGGAAGCTTTGCTCGTCATACGTTTGGAATCCGTACACTCCTCTGATTGCATTGCAGGATTGTACTTTTCCGGAGTTTTTATTGTTTCCCTCTGAACCGAAAACCCTCATGAGCACGTTAGCATTTTCAAGCTTAGAACCAAAGCTGAACGCCTCATTTTTGGCAAGCTCGTATTTTGAGACTCCGCCGATCTTTTTAGCCATGCTGCCGCTTGCATCAAGCATAATTGCGATGTTAGGCGAATCTTCAGCAGCTGTTACCTCCTGTTTTTTCTCAGCTGCGAAAGCAGGTGAACCAAGGCTAAGAACCATAGCGGTCAAAATCCCTAATGTCAGCTTCTTCTTCATTTCTCCCTTTCCCCTTTCTGAAATAAAGTCGTTAACACATTAATATCGTAGAAGAACAACAGGGAGAAATAAATAGGGCATGTCTCCTTTTCCTCGTTATTCATTTCAGCATACAACAAGCAGATAAAATAGACTTTATAACCTGTGAACCCTTATATTGACAAGAGATTCACGGCCTTTTGACGCTGTTCAGCAAGCCCTCCGGCACATGATTCTTGAAATATTTGTATAATATTTTGGTGTACAACAACTTCATAAGAATGCCAAATTTGATGACATTCAAAAAGACGCCGCCAATAAGGCAGACGTCTCTTTATTATTTCTTCGCCATGTATTTATTTAAAAATTCATCAGCATTGGATACGGCTGTTCCTTTGTAATAATACTTGACGATGGCTTCCGCTTTCTTGCCGTCTTTCGCCATATAATGCGCGCCGTATTGGCTCATTCCTACTCCATGTCCAAAACCCCTCGTCGTGACGGTAATCTGATTCCCGTCGCGTTTCCAATCAAAGTCTGCCGATTTGAGGCCGAGCTTTTCACGAATATCTCTTCCCTCAAGCTTCTTTCCATTAATGACAGCAGTCGCTACGCGTTTTCCCGGCGTCCTTTCAGTGATCTTCCCAATGCTGTTTGAGCTGGGCAGCTTCACGCCGAGCTTTTGTTCAAATTCAGTGACAGTAAACGTTTTGTGGTTCAGGAATTTCGGCGACTTTGTATCCCAGGAGCTTTTCACGCTTTGCAGGTACGGAATATCACTTGTCCAATAAGCCCCCGCATTCTCGGTGTACCCGTTGCTCGTCGAGAAAAACGAAGCGTCAATTGGCTTATGATCATAGGTTAAAATTTTGCCTTGCGTACTGGCGACAGCTTCGGTCACTTTTTTGATTTTCCAATCGTAATCTTTCTTCCACAGCCTGCGGAGCTCTTCTTTGTTTTTATACACCTGGAACATCTGCGTATCATCGACGAGCGAGCCCTTCGGCGATCGGACAGCCTGCTCTGATACCATTTGCCTCACAATATATGTGCGGGCCGCGAGCGCTTGTGCTTTTAAAGCTTCGATATCGAAATCAGCCGGCATTTCCGAAGCAACGACACCAATGACATACTCTTCAAGCGGAATGTCTTCAACTTTCCGGTCAGCCGTTCTGTAGACCGGAATTGAAACGGGAGACTCTTTTAAGGTGACTTTCTTTTTTTCCTCGTGTTGCTGAGCGTGCTTTTCTGTTTTGATTGCCCCCGGTCCCCCGTGAAAAGGGAGGACAAGCAGTGTTGGTATGAGTAAAATCAGCATGCAGATTCCTGCTAGTACAATAAATAGCTGTTTCAAATCAGTGCCCCCATTTCTGTTTTGTCTCTTTCATTTTATGGGCGGGGACAAGCTAATATGACTGTACTTTTCAACTGCGGCTGCGTATTTTAAAAGCCATTCTTGTGCATAATGATAAATATGGGAGGCATACTGATATAGAATACTTGAAACATAAAAATCAGTATGCCGGATGACATACTGATTTCACGTTGATTTATGCATTTAAATCGGATACAACTTCTTTATTTTCAATATGAACCGCTTCTTCATCGTTAACGCGCTCAATATCAGCACCGATACCGGCAAGTTTTTGGTGGAAGTTGACATATCCCCGGTCTAAATGTTTTAATTCGGTTACGCGCGTATGACCGTCAGCGACAAGGCCAGCAAGGATAAGAGCTGCGCCGGCGCGAAGATCCGTTGCGGCCACCTCAGCACCTTGAAGTTGCACAGGACCATTAATAATGACAGAACGGCCTTCGATTTTAATATCTCCGTTCATACGGCGGAATTCTTCCGCATGCATGAAGCGGTTCTCAAAGACGGTTTCTGTGATCATGCTGGTTCCATTTGCGCGCATCAAAAGAGCCATCATCTGAGACTGCATATCAGTCGGGAAACCTGGATGTGGCATTGTTTTTAAATCAATAGGCTTCAATTCAGAAGGACCGATGATCCGAAGACCGTCTCCTTCTTCCATGATTTGAACGCCCATTTCTTCCATTTTCGCAATTAAAGATGTTAAGTGCTCAGGAACCGCTCCCTTTACCAGTACGTTCCCTTCGGTAATCGCAGCGGCAACCATGAACGTACCCGCCTCGATCCGGTCAGGAATAATGGTATGTTTTGCACCATGAAGCGCCTTAACGCCTTCAATTTTAATGGTGCCTGTACCGGCACCCCGAATTTTACCGCCCATTGCATTGATATAGTTAGCCAGATCAACGATTTCAGGCTCTTTAGCAGCATTTTCGAGCGTTGTCGTGCCCTCAGCCAAAGCTGCAGCCATAATCAGGTTTTCAGTTGCTCCGACACTAGGAAAATCAAGATAAATTTTTGCGCCTTGAAGGCGGCCTTCTACAGTCGCTTCAATAAAGCCGTTTCCGACTTTAATTTTTGCGCCCATTGCTTCAAAGCCTTTCAGATGCTGATCGATCGGTCTTGAACCGATTGCACATCCTCCAGGCAAAGCCACTCTCGAGTGACCTGTGCGAGCAAGAAGCGGACCCATCACCAATACAGATGCGCGCATTTTACGAACATATTCAAACGGAGCTTCCGTAGACAAAGTGCGAGATGCATCAACCGTTACTGTATTATTTTCAAAATGTACACTTGCGCCTAAATGACGTAACACTTCGTTAATCGTATATACATCGGAGAGCGTAGGCACATCACATATTACGCTTTTTTCTTCACTGGCTAATAAAGATGCAGCGATAACTGGTAAAACGGCATTTTTTGCTCCTTCAACTTTGACTGTGCCGTTTAACTTTCGACCGCCGCGGACGATGATTTTTTCCAAGGTATTCCCCTCCGCGTCCCAATTTCTCTATATTAATATTCAGTCGTGACGATTGGTGTGCCAACCGTGACGGTAAGTTTTTCGCCCATTCCCGCATTTCTAAGCGAGACTTGCAGATTCATACGGTGTTTTTCTGTCTTGATGGATTCTTTCCACTCGTTAGTGTAAGCAGAAATAGAAACGAAATTTGGTTCGATTAAATCTTCAACTGACTTTGCATCAAATTCATGTACTAGTTCATTTGCTTTTTTTTGCAAAACAACATTCATCATACCATTTAAATGGCCCTTTAGACAAGTAAAAATTGCGGTCTTTTCTCGCATTATGTCGAATGCATCCCGTTCAAACTGCTTATATGTAGTATTCCAGTTTTCCCGTGGTCCCGCGCCTTTTTGCTCATACAATAAATACGAAACAAGTCTCTGGTTTTTGTGGGTGGATACCAAATGTATTTTGGAATTGATGTGATTTTTTTTGTCCTGAAAAACACCTGTTGCTTTAACTGTATCATCGTCTTCCCGCGTTATAGTCCATTGATATTGTCGATGCTGTTTCTTGAAATGTTTCAGTTTTGCAAAAAAATCTTTTTCACTTAGGGTAAGCTGCTTTTTTGTGTGCAGGGTCCATTCTTCAAGCTCGACATCATGGCGGCTCAAACCTTCCGCCAGCTGTTCCAGCGGCGTATTGCCCGCTGCTTCAAGCGATTGAAAGACATGAACAATTAAAAATAAAACCACAATAAAAATGAGGGCATTAACCGTTTGTTTTGTCTTCATTCCGCATCATCCTCTCCTACTCTCCATTGTTGACGGATCGTAGGAAAAGCATACGTGGAAAAACAAGGTCCCCCGCTGATTTTGCGGAATGCGGCGTTACCCACATTTGTCCATTCCCAAAAATTCTTTTACTCAATCATGAAAATAAATTTTGAAGCTGTCTGGAATAATAAAGATAGTCCAAGAAAAAATTGCTGACGGTGGAGCCGACGGCGATTGTAATGATGATCATTAACACCCTCGCCTGAATGACTTTTCCTTTCCTGATAAGCGGATCAATATTGACCGCCAGAAGAGCCCACCAAGTCAATGCAATAAAAAAAAGATGAACGATGATACTGACAGCAGCCTGTTGTCCGATCTCTTCCATTATTGATGACGCCTCCTTACGTTCCAGCCGGTTTGGTGGCTCCGGCCTGCCTAGTCTCTTCTGCTGTGGGATAAAGGAATGATGCCGGTCATTTCAAGTCATTTTAACAGTTTTGATGTTTCATGTTAAGACGTTCATGGATAGAACTTTTTCCCATAGATGGAGTGATCCTCTGTTGCCTGAGGCCAATGTTGAGGAGTTTGCTTGAATGTCTTACATCCTCTTTCTGGCGGAAGAGAACATAGCTTACTATTTTGTATTATAGATAGATTCAAACTAAAAAGGCGAACAATTTGTGAACTTTTTTCAACATTTTCAATTCTGTTTAATCATGAATATAAAAGAACCCTTCCCATCCTTAATATGGGAAGGATCCTCATCTTTATCTCGCAACATCCAACCGGTTAATCGCGCGTTTTAAAGCAAGCTCTGCCCGAATAATGTCAACATCTGGCGTATGCTTTTGCAAACGTTCCTCGGCACGCCGTTTTGCGGCCAAGGCGCGTTCTTTGTCAATTTGTTCAGATGTTTCCGCCGTCTGGGCCAGAATGGTGACATGGTCAGGGCGGACTTCAACTATGCCCCCGCTGACGGCAACCAGCTCAGTTTGACCGTCTTTTTTCAGACGGACTGCAGCAATTTTTAGCGGAGCAACCGTCGGAATATGGCCGGGTAAAATACCAAGCTCACCGCTCTCTGCTCGAACGCTTACCATTTCTATATCCGCATCGTATACTGGGCCGTCGGGAGTAACGATATTGACTTTTAAGGTCTTCATGCTTTTACCCTCCTAGGACCAGATTATACTTCTACACCCATTTCTTTCGCTTTTTCGACAACTTCTTCGATTCGGCCGACAAGACGGAAAGCGTCCTCTGGAAGGTGATCATACTTACCTTCAAGGATTTCTTTAAAGCCTTTTACCGTTTCTTTGACAGGAACGTAAGAACCTTTTTGTCCTGTAAACTGTTCAGCTACGTGGAAGTTTTGCGATAGGAAGAACTGTACGCGGCGCGCACGGCTGACGACAAGCTTATCATCGTCAGAAAGCTCATCCATACCGAGAATCGCAATGATATCCTGAAGCTCTTTATAGCGCTGCAGGATTTGCTGTACTTGGCGGGCCACTTGATAGTGCTCTTCTCCGACGATTTCTGGCGCAAGTGCACGAGAAGTTGAAGCCAGAGGGTCAACCGCAGGGTAAATACCCATTTCAGACAGCTTACGCTCAAGGTTTGTTGTCGCATCCAAGTGAGCGAACGTTGTTGCCGGTGCCGGGTCAGTATAGTCATCGGCAGGAACGTAGATCGCCTGAATCGATGTAACGGAACCGACATTTGTAGAAGTGATCCGTTCCTGAAGCTGACCCATTTCAGTTGCAAGCGTCGGCTGATAACCAACCGCAGACGGCATGCGTCCAAGAAGTGCAGATACTTCAGATCCGGCTTGAGTGAATCGGAAGATGTTATCGATAAAGAACAATACGTCCTGGCCTTCTTTATCACGGAAATGCTCTGCCATTGTAAGTCCTGTCAAGGCAACGCGCATCCGCGCACCAGGCGGCTCGTTCATCTGACCGAAGACCATTGCCGTTTTGCCGATAACGCCGGAATCTTTCATTTCATAGTAAAGGTCGTTTCCTTCACGCGTACGCTCGCCGACACCCGCGAATACAGAGATACCGCCATGCTCTTGAGCGATGTTGTTGATTAGCTCCTGAATCAGGACGGTTTTTCCAACTCCCGCCCCTCCGAAAAGACCGATCTTTCCGCCTTTAATATATGGAGCGAGCAAGTCGACGACTTTAATACCCGTCTCTAAGATTTCAACCTCTGTTGATAGCTGATCAAATGTTGGAGCTTCTCTGTGAATCGGATCTTTGGCAGCATCAGCCGGAAGCGGCTCATCCAAATCGATGTTTTCCCCGAGTACATTAAATACGCGGCCGAGTGTCACGTTTCCGACCGGAACGGAGATCGGCTCTCCCAGGTCGATGGCTTCCATTCCGCGTGTAACACCGTCAGTTGAAGCCATTGCAATCGTCCGAACTGAATCATCACCCAAGTGAAGCGCTACTTCAAGGGTAAGTTCGATATCTACTTCATTCTCGTTCTGCGCTTTATGTGTAACTTTAATCGCATTATATATTTCAGGCAAGTGACCGTCTTCAAAACGAACGTCTACGACCGGTCCCAATACCTGGCTAACGCGTCCTTTTTTCATCTCTATCCCTCCTGACAAGCTTTTTCTATTCTAAGGCAGCTGCACCGCCGACAATTTCCGTAATCTCCTGCGTAATCGCCGCCTGACGAGCACGGTTGTAAGACAGTTCGAGGTCAGCGATAAGCTCTTTCGCATTGTCCGTTGCGTTTTTCATCGCTGTCATCCGCGCAGCATGTTCACTCGCTTTACTGTCCAGAATCGCGCCGAAAATCAAGCTCTCAGCGTACTGAGGCAGAAGCACTTCCAAAATTTCTTCTTCGTCCGGTTCAAATTCATAGGAAGTTCTTTTTTTGTTTGGCGCGATATCTGATAATGGCAGCAGCTTTTTCTCCGTCACCTCTTGAGAAATCGCGCTGACAAAGTGGTTGTAGAACAAGTAAAGTTCATCAAATGTCTCATCGATAAACATTTGTATCGTACTGTTCGCCAAATCCTTAATTTCTGGAAAGGAAACTTCGTCCCTGATGCCGGTCATTTCGGAAATAACCGGGATGCCGCGTTTTTTGAAGAACTCGCGTCCCATTTTTCCGATCGCGATGACCGCATATTCGTCTTTTGACTGATGGCGCTCCTGGATTTTCTGGTACGCTTTGCGGAGAACGTTAGCGTTAAAAGCGCCGGCAAGTCCGCGGTCAGATGTGATGACCAGATAGCCGGTCCGCTTCACGGGACGGCTCGACATCATCGGATGCGTTCCGGTGTATCCAAGCGCAATATCAGCAACGACTTCCTGCATTTTCTCCATGTATGGAACGAACGATTTCGCTTTACTCTCAGCGCGGTTCAGCTTTGAGGCAGAAACCATTTGCTGAGCTTTGGTGATTTGACTCGTTTTTTTATTTGAAGTAATTCTGGATTTAATATCCCGTAATGAGGCCAAAAGGTTTCACCACCTTTTTGTTTTCAAATTCACTCCGAATTTACGTGAAAAAGAGAGAAAAAGAAGATCTTTTTCTCACTTCAAATGTTTAGTTGCTGGGTGCAAACGTACGTTTAAAGCCTTCGATCGCAGCCTTCATGTCCTCGTCGGCCGGAAGGTTTCCTGTCTGAGCAATTGAATCAAGGAGATCTTTATGGTTTTGATCAAGGTACATAAAGAACTCTTCTTCAAAGCGTCTGATGTCCTCTACAGGCACATCATCAAGGAATCCACGGGTCAGGGCATAAAGAATGGCAACCTGCTTTTCGACGCGGAGCGGCTGGTTCAGATCCTGTTTCAGAACTTCCACTGTACGGGCTCCACGGTTCAGCTTGGCCTGCGTCGCTTTATCAAGGTCAGATCCGAACTGTGCAAATGACTCAAGCTCGCGATAAGATGCCAAGTCAAGACGAAGGGTACCGGCTACTTTCTTCATCGCTTTGATTTGCGCAGATCCGCCGACACGGGATACCGATAATCCAGGGTTGACGGCAGGGCGCACGCCTGAGAAGAACAAATCAGACTGCAGGAAGATCTGTCCGTCTGTGATTGAGATGACGTTTGTCGGAATATAGGCTGAAATGTCGCCAGCCTGCGTTTCAACAAACGGCAATGCTGTTAAAGATCCTCCGCCTTTAGCGTCGCTCAGTTTCGCAGCGCGCTCAAGCAAGCGGGAGTGCAGGTAGAATACATCTCCAGGGAATGCTTCACGGCCTGGAGGACGGCGCAGAAGCAAGGAAAGTTCACGATAAGCCGTCGCTTGTTTTGAAAGGTCGTCATACACAACCAGCACGTGTTTTCCGTTGTACATGAATTCTTCACCCATCGTAACACCCGCATACGGCGCTAGATACAATAGCGGTGCAGGCTGTGAAGCGGAAGCTGTGACAACGATGGTATAGTCAAGAGCGCCTTTTTTGCGCAGCGTTTCAACGACACCGCGAACAGTCGATTCTTTCTGACCGATCGCAACATAGATACAAATCATGTCCTGATCTCTTTGGTTCAAGATCGTGTCAATCGCAATCGATGTTTTACCCGTCTGACGGTCACCGATGATCAGCTCACGCTGACCGCGGCCGATAGGAATCAGCGCATCGATCGGTTTAATTCCCGTTTGAAGCGGTTCATGAACGGATTTACGATCCATAACACCAGGTGCCGGGCTTTCGATCGGACGGGTTTTGCTTGTGAGAACCGGGCCCATTCCGTCTACAGGCTGACCGAGCGGATTGACAACGCGGCCGAGCAGCTCTTCACCGACGGGAACTTCCATGATCCGTCCGGTTCTTTTGACTTCGTCACCTTCACGGATGTCTTTGTAAGGTCCCAAAATAACGATACCTACGTTTGATTCTTCAAGGTTCTGAGCTAAGCCCAGCACACCGTTTGAAAATTCGACAAGCTCACCTGCCATACAGTTATCAAGGCCGTGCACGCGTGCGATACCGTCACCGACCTGAATTACCGTACCTACGTCGTGAACTTCTATTTCAGACTGATAATTTTCAATTTGCTGTTTAATAAGAGTGCTAATTTCTTCAGCTTTGATGCTCACTTAGGTTTCACCCCTTCTTTCGATTTTCGCCTGCTAATTGACGTTCTATCCGGTCAAGCTTTCCTCTTACACTGCCGTCATAAATACGGTTCCCGATGCGGATTTTCACTCCGCCGATCAGATCCGGATTCACTTCGTTTCTGACGCGCAGTGAAGCGGCGCCTGCTTCTTTTGCAAACACTTGAGAAAAAGAGGAAATTTCCTCTTCGCTGAGCGGTTTTACAGAGTATACGATCGCGTCTTCCGTCCCGCGGAACCGATTCGCCATTTTAACATAATCGTCCGCGAGATCCGGGACGATTGACGTGCGGCTGCGGTCAACGAGAAGATAAAGCGTATGTAAGACTGCAGTCGAAACAGATCCGAACGAGTCTTTTAAAATCTGCTTTTTCTTTTCAGCGGGCACTTTAGGATGACTCAGAACGGCATTGAGGTCTTTATGATCAATAAATATCTTCTTAACGACGGTCAGCTCTTCTTCTATTTCATTGACCTTCTTGGATTCAAGGGCAATGTCAAACAAAGCGGCTGCGTAGCGTTTGGAGACAGCTGATTGGCTCATCGGCTTTCTCCCACTTCTTTAAGATAGTCTTGGATCAATTTTTCCTGGGCTTGTTCGTCAAGCTCTTTTTCGATCACTTTCGAAGCGATCATCACAGACAGTGATGCAACCTGCTCGCGCAGCGCGCTGACAGCCTGGTCTCTTTCTTTGACAATCTCGCTTCTGGCTGATTCTTTCATGCGTTCTGCTTCCTGGCGCGCAGCCTTGATGATTTCATCCTTTTGCTGTTCTCCCAGTTTTTTCGCGTTTTCAATCAGAGAATGGGATTCTTCACGCGCTTCTTTCAAAAGCGCCTGCTGCTCTTCAATGAGCTTCTTCGCTTCTTCATTCTTTTTCTCGGCAGAGGAAATCTCTCCGGTAATGTAGTCTTCACGCTCTTTCATTATATTTAATAGCGGCCCTAAAGCGTATTTCTTCAAGAGCGCTAACAAAATCAGCATGGCAACAAGCTGGAACAGCATTGTTCCGGCATTAAACCCTACTCCTGCACCCATAACCTGTGGTAAAAAAGACATCGAATACGGCAACTCCCTTCTTGCAGATTATCTCTCCGCGGCCATCGAAAAAATGTTCTCCCTCTTTTTTCAGGAGGTTGTTTCTTCCGGCCGTTATGACAGTTCAAGCAACCATAAAGCAATGGCGAAGGCCTCTTGCAGTGATCTTCGCCATTTTACTAGTTATATAAGTTTTTAGCGGAAGAATGCTAAGAACGCGATAACAACAGCGATAATCGGAAGGGCCTCAACCAATGCTACCCCGATGAACATAAGCGTTCTTAATTCTTTACCAGCCTCAGGCTGACGTGCGATTCCTTCTACTGTACGTGATACGATAAGTCCGTTACCAATACCTGCACCAAGTGCACCTAATCCAATTGCGATTGCAGCTGCTATTAAATTCATGAAAAAGTTCCTCCTTTAAATTGTTATCCTTTTCGGATATGTCTTGTTTTTAGTGTTCATGACTTACTTTGTGAGACATGTAAACCATTGTTAACATCGTGAAGATGAATGCCTGGATTGTACCTACGAACAAGCTGAACGCCTGCCATAAGATCATCGGCACAACCGCTCCAATGGTTCCAACCAGCCCCATGAAAATGCTTTGAGAATAGAAGTTGGTTGCCATTCCGGCAAGAAGGCCGAGCAGAATTTCGCCGGCGAAAATATTACCGTAAAGACGCAATCCCAATGTTAATGTATTCGCAAATTCTTCAATAATTTTGAGCGGCACTAAATACGGAATTGGTCTGAAGAAATCTTTGGTATACTCCCCCAACCCTTTTCTTTTCACTCCGTAGTAATGAGTGAGGCCTACTACCATGACGGCGAGGGTTAAAGTAACCGCCGGATCGGCTGTCGGGGATTTCCACCATAATTCATGGCCTACTGTAATGGAAAACGGAAGGCCGAGCATGTTGGCAACAAATATGTACATCAGCAGGGTTATGCCAAGGGCGAGAAAGTCTCTGCCGACTTTAAGATCCATTGTGCTGCCGATAATATTGCGAACAAAGTCGACAATCCACTCCATAAAGTTCTGGGCTTTCGTCGGCCGGATCGCAAGTGTTCTTGTGGTCAGCACCGCTATCAGAAAGACGATGATGCTTGTCACAGTAATCATTAAGATACTTGATACATCAAAGTTAAGGCCTAAAAAGTTAACAACTCTTGATTCGTGCAAAGGGTCTTCACCTCTCTTCCATTGATGAACGTTTTAGCTGGATAAAGGAATCTATCATAATGACAGGATAAATTGTCATCAACCCCACAATGACGCCTGCCAAATGAATATATTCAGGGTATTTATAAGCAATGGCCGCCGCGATAATGGCGTTGCACAATCTGGAAGCAGTCCCGAGAGAACGGATCATTTTGCCTTTTGCCACTGCTTTATCGAAGGCCTGCATCCTTTTGGTCAGCAGCCAGAGATTGAAATAGCTGAAAACAGTGCCGGTAATCAGGCCTAAAAAAATCGCCTGAAATGGCAGAAATCCATAGCCTAACACGCAGACTGCTAAAATATATAGGACATATTTTTGTTGCCTACGGAATGAAAGACTCGCATCGGTCATCAAATACGCTCCTGATGTGAAAATTTTAAATCTATCTTACGATTACGGTAAACTAGGCGGTCTGACCATTTTACAGAACGTAGTGTTCTGTTCAAGACTTCACACACTCCGAAAATTCTCGGGCCGGTGATCTGTCTGTCGCCTGCAAATATGGGGTTTTCAAAGGATTTTAACAGAGGACTGGTCATTATGATAACCGCTATGAAAACCTTATCATAATAGCCTATTTTAGCATACAATAGCCCCCCTGAGGTGTCAATCTGTTTAAAGTTAAAAAACTATTCATAATCACAGCGTCTCTCACAAAATGTTCACAAATTCGCCCCATTTAAGACGCACACATGTTTAATTATGGTATAAAACACAAAAAAAGAAAACCCTTTTTCAGGATTTTCTTACATTATTTCGTTCCGAACATGCGGTCTCCGGCGTCGCCCAATCCGGGAACGATATATCCTTTTTCATTTAGTTTCTCATCCAAAGCGGCAATGTAAATGTCAACATCAGGATGATGCTTCTGAACTTCGTCTACACCTTCCGGAGCAGCGATCAGACACATAAAACGGATATTTTTTGCGCCGCGTTTCTTCAAGCTGTTCAGCGCCTCTACCGCCGAACCTCCGGTAGCCAGCATCGGATCGACGACGATGAATTCGCGTTCTTCAACATCGGATGGAAGCTTGACATAATATTCAACAGGCTTCAATGTTTCAGGATCACGGTAAAGCCCGACATGTCCGACTTTTGCAGCGGGAATCAGCTTCAAAATTCCGTCTACCATTCCCAGTCCCGCTCTTAGAATCGGAACAACCCCGAGTTTTTTTCCGGCGATGACGTTTGACTTTGCCATTTGCACAGGAGTTTCTACATTCACTTCCTCCAGCGGCAGGTCCCGCGTAATCTCAAATGCCATCAGCGTTGCAACCTCATCAACAAGCTCTCTGAATTCTTTTGTTCCGGTCTCTACATCCCGGATGTATGTAAGCTTATGCTGTATAAGAGGGTGGTCAAACACGTATACCTTTCCCATATCCGTTTTCAGCTCCTTTTTTTCACACACTTCTATTGATTCTACATAAAAAAACAGCTTGTTTCAACAAAAATCAGGAGACAATTTTATGAAAAAAGCCGCCCCTTTTGGGAGCGGCACAAATATCTTAGTAATCAAGCCCGGTATATAACGGGTATTTGCTTGTCAGCGCTTCTACGCGCTGTTTTGCTTCTTCCAGCTTCGCTTCGTCTTCATGGTTTTTAAGGGCAAGCGCGATGATCGCTCCCACTTCTTCGATCGCTTCCAGATCAAAACCGCGGCTTGTCACGGCTGCTGTACCTACGCGGATTCCGCTCGTTACGAAAGGTTTTTCAGGATCATAAGGAATCGCGTTTTTATTGACGGTGATGCCGACTTCATCAAGAACATTTTCAGCCACTTTTCCGGTCATGCCGAGAGAGCGCAGGTCGACCAGCACAAGATGGTTATCCGTTCCGCCTGATACGAGCTCGATGCCCTCTTTTTTCAATGTTTCAGCCAAGTGCTTCGCATTATTGATGACATTTTGGGCGTATGTTTTGAATTCGTCTTTTAAAGCTTCGCCAAAGGAAACAGCCTTTGCAGCGATCACGTGCATTAACGGTCCGCCTTGAATTCCAGGGAAGATCGACTTGTCGATTTGCTTTGCAAACTCTTCACGGCAAAGAATCATGCCGCCGCGCGGTCCGCGAAGCGTTTTATGAGTTGTCGTCGTCACAAAGTCAGAGTAAGGAACAGGATTCGGGTGAAGACCTGCTGCTACAAGTCCGGCGATATGCGCCATGTCTACCATCACATAGGCTCCGACTTCATCAGCGATTTCGCGGAACTTTTTAAAATCGATGGTGCGCGGATACGCGCTTGCCCCGGCCACGATCAGCTTAGGCTTATGTTTAAGCGCTTTTTCACGTACATCTTCGTAGTCAATATACTGCGTCTCTTTATCAACACCGTATTCAACGAAATTGTACTGAACACCGCTGAAGTTGACAGGGCTGCCGTGCGTTAAATGTCCGCCGTGAGCAAGGTTCATTCCCAATACGGTGTCACCGTGCTCTAAAATCGTGAAGTATACCGCCATGTTCGCTTGTGCGCCGGAATGCGGCTGAACGTTGACGTGCTCGGCGCCGAAAATCTGCTTGGCGCGGTCGCGCGCGATATCCTCTGCGACATCTACATGCTCACATCCGCCGTAGTAGCGTTTACCAGGATATCCTTCCGCATATTTATTTGTTAAAACCGAGCCTTGAGCTTCCATAACCGCTTCGCTTACAAAGTTTTCAGAAGCGATCAGCTCAATCTTCGACTGTTGACGTTTCCGCTCATCTTGAATGGCGCTAAAAACTTGTTCATCTTGCGCAGGTAAATGTTTCATCAGCGAGATCCTCTCCTATCTGTTTCCATTTCGTTAATTATACCATCTCATTGTACACGGTTTTTCATGCAAATGTAAGAGATTATTTTTAAAAATCGTTTTTTATTATTGGAAAAACCGAATATTAAACGAATAGACAAATCATATAGTTCGACATATCATTTGTTCAAAAAATTATTTTAATAAAGAAAAAAAGCCTGTCCGGCTCTTCCCCCCGCTTCTTCCGCTACTCCGCTTCATAGACGGCGCGGACGCCTCCAATCAGCTTCGGCCTTGTCCGCGCAAGCGTCACATGCGCTTCGCCCAGCTGTTTTTGAGAGACGCGGACAGGAACGGCCACAGGCTTTAAATGCATCCCTATAAACGTGTCGCCGATGTCGATCCCCGCATCGGCCTCTATTTGTTCAACAAGGACAGGAGCCTTCATATGTTGATAGGCATATGAAGCCATGGAACCCCCCGCTTTCGGAACAGGAACAGCAAAAACAACGGGAAGACGGTATGCTTTCGCCGTTTCTTCCTCGACAACCAACGCCCTGTTTAAATGCTCGCAGCATTGAAAAGCAAGGGCGACTCCTGTTTGATCCCTGAGCTCTTCTAAGCCTTTGTAGACCGCTTCAGCGATTTGTCCGCTTCCCGAAGTGCCGATTCGCCTTCCGGCCACCTCGCTTGTGCTGCATCCGATGACGACGATGTGGCCGTCGCGTAAATTTGCCTGCTGATGAAATTCATCTAATATAGAACGCCATGTTTGTTCGAGATTCTTCATGATTGACGACACCCTTTATTCATGCTTGTCTTCATAATCGGCGATTTTTCCGATGCGGACAGCGTGCCGCCCGGCTGAAAACTCAGTCGTAAGCCAAACCTTTGCAATCTCTCTCGCTAAACCAGGGCCGATCACCCGTTCACCCATCGCAAGAACATTCGTGTCATTGTGCTCTCTTGTCATTTTCGCGCTGAAAACGTCGTGGACAAGGGCGCAGCGGATGCCTTTTACTTTATTGGCGGAAATGCTCATGCCGATTCCTGTTCCGCATATTAAAATGCCTCTGTCAGCTTCCCCGTCCGCCACTTTTTGCGCGACCGGAAACGCATAATCCGGGTAGTCCACAGATCCTGAACCGCATTCGCAGCCGTAATCTTCGTATTCGATGTTCAATTCATCCATCAATGCCATAATTTCTTTTCTGATATTGATTCCGCCGTGATCTGAAGCAATGATTACTTTCATTGGAATGACTCCTCCTCGTTTGATGTGCCGCCAAAAGTCTCGTGCAGACCGTTAAGCAGTATACAGCCGCTATATATTTCTGATTGATCATGTCTATTGTACCCGCTGCCGCTCGATTTGCAAACGCTCCTTAGCTTCTATTCCCGAGATTTTCCCGCCAGCATTTCTGCCAATTTTTTCAGCAGCTGCTCCAGCTCATCTCTCGTTTTTTGATAGTCGCTGAGAGATCCGCCGAACGGGTCAATGATGTCCCCGCTTTCTCCTTTGACATACTCTTTCAGCGTATAGATTTTATCTCGGCTCTTTGAAAATTCATGTACTGCCACCTGTTTGTGCTGCTCCGTCATCGTCAACACGAGATCCGCCCATTCAACCTTCTCCTCGGAAAGCTGTGAAGATGTATGATTCAGAGCGATGTTTTTTTCAAAAAGCGCTTCGACTGCATTTAAAGAAGCTTTTCCGTTTTCAGGAGCAAACAACCCGGCAGATTTGACGGAGACATCCAGTTTTTTTTCGGCAGCCGCAGATTTAAAAAGCGCTTCCGCCATCGGGCTGCGGCACGTATTTCCAGTACAGACAAATAGTATGTTCAATCCTGTTCACTCCTTTGTTCATATTATAAAGGATTCAGCCGGAAAATAATAAAATCCGCTCCAGAAATCAAAAAAGAGAGGATCTCTCCCCTCTTTTTCTAAGTTTCATTATGTTATGCAAAGCGGGAAAAAGATTTTCTCCTCTTTCAATTAAATGGGCAGCAAAAGCTTCAGGCCGAAGCTCAGTAGGATGGCTCCTCCGAGCGCTTCGCTGTAAGCTCCAATCCACGTTTGAACCTTTTTTCCAAGCAGCAGACCCGCCCAAGTTAACACCATGCTGAACAAACCGAACAAAAAGATCGTTAATAGCGGTTTCGTCCCGTAGAGGCCGAGGCTGAGACCGACTGAAAAGCTGTCGAGGCTGACGCCGACGGCAAAAATGAATAAGCCGAAGCCGTGCGGAGAGATGATCTGCTCCCCGCTTTTATTAAAAGATGCGGCAATCATCTGAATGCCCAGCACCAATAAAAGCGCTCCTCCAAGATACCCCGCAAGCGCACCAAGCGCGCCCGAAAGAAACTGTCCCGCAATCATACCGCCAAGCGGCATGATGACATGGAACAATCCAATAATGACGCCGATTTGAAAGATTTGGTTCCTTTTCAGCTTGGCCATTCCCATTCCAAGACCGACTGAAAAGGCATCCATGCCGAGTGCAAAAGCCATGATCGAGAGCGTCAGGATTTCGCCTATTAACACATCAACATTCATGCAATTCCCCCTTGGACACGCCAGCTTTTCTAGCTTATGCACGTCCAAAGGCGGATAGAACAACCCTGCTTAGGCTACGCTTCGATTACGCGATGGCCTGCCGCTTTCAAGAGCCGGTTCATAATCGCCCGGCCCACCCCTTCCTCAGGGAAAGACTCAGCAAAAATAAAATCGAGCTGTTCTTCGTCAAAGCTGCGGAGAATGTCATACAAACCGGCGGCAACCGTTTCAAGACGGTCTCTTCTGCCGCAGATGCGGACGGCATCCGCCTGATAGGCACCGGCCCGTTCCTCTGTCGTAAGGACGCCGACTTTCATGCCGTCTTTCTGATATTGGCCGATCAGCCGTTGAATATCTTCAACGCTTCCGTTCACAATGGCAAGCGGGGCTTCCGGTGCATAATGCGCATATTTCATCCCGGGAGACATCGGCGCCTTTTTTTCGTCGGTGAGGCCCTGGTCAATCAAGACAGAGCCGGCCGCTTCTTCGAGCTGCTCTTTTGTGACGCCGCCCGGCCTCAAAATGACCGGAATTTCCCCGGTGCATGAAACAACTGTTGATTCAACCCCTACTCCTGTAGGACCGCCGTCAACGATACCTGCAATCCTTCCATTTAAATCGTGAACGACATGCTCGGCTTTCGTCGGACTCGGCTTCCCGGACAGATTGGCGCTCGGGGCGGCCACCGGAACGCCGGCCTGTCTAATCAGCTCAAGGGCAACAGGATGATCAGGCATTCTGACCGCGACCGTATCGAGCCCCGCCGTTACCTTTGTGGATAACACCCCGGGTCTGCAAGGCAGCACAAGGGTCAGCGGTCCGGGCCAAAAACGCTTCATCAGCATTTCGGCCTGAGGCGAATCAACCTCTGCAAATTCTCCGAGCTGTTCAATTTCAGCGATGTGGACAATGAGCGGATTGTCGCTCGGACGCCCTTTCGCTTCGTATATTTTAGCTACTGCTTCGCTGTGTTTGGCGTTTGCACCAAGACCGTAAACCGTCTCTGTCGGAAAAGCAACCGTTTCATTTTGCTTGAGCAGTCTTGCCGCTTGTGCAATTTGTGGACAGTTTGTGGACAAATCACGTTTTACATCCACAGTCCATACTTTTGTTTTCATTAACATCAAAACTCCCTTAACAAAACACTAAAAACGTTAATCATTCATGTAAATCCTGTTGAAAGTATAAAAGATGAAGAAAAAGAAAACAAGCGTTGTCCACATTTTGTGGATAACGCTTTTGAATCCGTGGATATCTCTGTGTATAAGTTAATGGCTAATTAGACGTTTTCTCCATCAAAACGGCTCCGTTTACGCTCAACGAGTCTGAAACATGCTCTGATCCATCAAGCTCTTCCGGAATTGCCGCAGCTTGTTTAAAACCGAGCACTTCAAGGAAATCCATCGATGTTCGTTTATTGGCAACTAAATACAGGGTTTGGATTCCCCGCTTTTCACACAATACCTGCATGCTTTGAAACAGGGAAACGATGTGGCCCTGGCTGAGCTTGTCAGACACGACAAGCGAGCGCAGCAGCCCTTTTTTGTTTTCAAATTCCTCCATTCCGAGGCAGGCGACGATTTCATCGGGAGGGTCTTCCATCATGATAAACTGGCTCTTCGCTTCCTCAATGCCTTTATGGCTTGTCCCCGCCTTTTTTAAAAACGCTTCGATCGCATTCATGTCTTTCATTTCCGCTAACCTCAATTGGTAGAACATCTTTTCACCCCGTTTTTTAACTTCTCTATCCAATCTATGAGGGCGACAGTAAAATATACCTTTTGATTTGGAAGAAAGCCGGCAATTCATTTTTCAATTTTGATTAGCAGGAACTAATGCTTTGAATGAGTATGCAAATGAACTCTGTACTGGTGATAAGACAGTTTCTCTTTCTACCGGGCAATGTAATTGACACATCAGAAAGGGGCAGAAGGTGTATATTCGAAAAGCAGTATTTTCCCTGAACCGTTTTGGAAAATTATATCATATTCAAAAGCGTGAATAACCATCATGAAAAAACAAACAGTAAAAAACCGCCCTGCACGAAAGCACGGCGGTTCCTTTAAGAAAAAAGCCCGGTAATCCATTCGACAAGAAAAAATTTCACTTCTTTGTCTTCTTTATCTTTGCCAGATACCGCTTCATCTGCAGCGACTGTTTTTTCTTCCCGGGCGTTTTCCCCGGCATCGGTTTGTTCGTCTTCAGGCGACTTTACGGCTTCTCCATTGGAAAAATCAAGAAAGCAAAGCGGCGGAAACAGGACACACCACCAGTTGGCTCCCTCTCCCTTGCCTAATGTAATTAAAACAGCCTCATATTCTCCGGCTGGATACACCATATTGCCGTATAGCTTTGTCGGAAATGAAACTCGATCAAAACGGACAGACACGGATTGCCGGACATTTTCGCGCTTCATAACATCCTTGGCAACCTCTTTGATTTCGGGCAGCTTCGACCTGATGACTTGTCTCGCTTCCTCAACCGAGGTCAGGTTTTCCACCCATTTCGTAATTTGTTTATTGACCTCATCTCTGATTTTACGTTTGACGCTTTGGTCGCTCCCGCTGTCGCTGTTTGCCAAAATCCGCAGCCGAATCGCTTCATCTGGAATCACGGCAGGCTTCCCGTCTGATGATTGGGCCGTCTCTTCCGTCGTGAGATTTGCAAGCGCTCCTATTAATAAAAGAAAAATATACATACAGGCAATGTTTGATTTCTTCATTTTCCCCACCGTTCCTCTCCGTTCTTCAACCTTTTCTAGCAATATTATGGTCAAAGATGGAACGGTTTAAACGGATGCTGAAAAAAATTCTACTAAGCTTGTAATCTCTTCCTAAAAGGTCTACATATCCAAATGGCTCTGCTTGTTTTTTTGCAGGCCGGATAAAAAAATCACCGCGCTGATCACGAGCAACAAGCCCCCCAATCCGCCGAACAGCAGAAACGGGAAGACAGCCGCTGCACTTGCATCAATCGCCCAGCCGATCAAAAATGAAAGAAGCGCTCCTCCCAGACTTGCGGATGAAATGAAGAGACTGGTGATTTCCTCTGTAAAAGGCTTTCCAGCCAACGAGGCCAGAGTGACGGCGCACGGAAAAATGCCGGCTGCCGAGAGCCCGATGAAAAATACGAGAAGCAGCTGTGTTTGATGAACCGGAAACCATGCCAGAATCAAAAGCAAAACAGTCAAGGCTCCGGCACTGAAGATCAGAAAGGCAACGGAAGTCAAGCGTCCGCCAAAAATACTTGTCAACAAACGCCCGCACACCATTCCCGTCCAAAAAAACGAAACGCTGATCACGCTGATTTCTTCTGCTCCTTTTTCCAGCATCAACGCCGGCAAAAAGTTTGCGAAATTGGTCTCGATACCCGCATATACAAAAGCGAATATGAGAAAGAGGAAAATGCTTTTTTCTTTCCTTCCGGTTTCAAATATGGCTGACACAGTCGGTTTTTCCTGATAAGTCATTTGACCGGAAGCAGTGTCAGGGGTTTTTCTGCATAAATACCCCCCCCACATACACGCAAGCACAAAAACGAAGATAAATAAAGCATACAAGGGGAAATGCCAGGCATATCGTTCCGTAAGGATATAAATAAGAAAAGGAAACAGCAAAGCGCCCAATCCGAAAAAAACCTCTAAAATATTCATCCCCTTCGCATTTTTATCTTGGGCAATCACATACGCTCCCATCGTCGTTTCTAAAGTACCGGCGCCAAAGCCGAGCAAAAACCCCATGATGACAAAAAAGATGAACATATCAAAAAGGAACACGCCTAAAAGCGTTACGAGAATAAGAAGAAGGCCAAACGTCAATACAGCCGCATGAGAGGTGCGCCTGACAAATATCGGCGCAAGCAGGACACCGATTAGAAAACCGGTGAATTGGAAAAAGATCAGGAAGGATAGATCATGAACATCCCGGTGATATTCTTGAATGATATAAGGTGACAGGCTCCCCAGCAGGATATGGATAACCCCTACGAGAAAATAAAACGAACAGCCGAATAGAAATATTTTTTTCATTAGACTCACTCCTTCGTTGCAGACCATAAAACCCTTGCGGCTATTGGCACGGCCGGCAAGGGCTTTTCGCAATGCTAGTTTGCTTGTTTTGAAAGGGACAGCTGCTGACCTTTATTGAAAAATTCATTTAAGTAGAACTGCGTCTTGTATCCATCATCAAAAGTGGCAAGAGGTGCGAAATTGCGATTCCGAATTCCGTTCATCCATTGAATCAGCTGAACTCTGAAGGAATCGGCCCATCCGTAAAATTCATTTTCAGGGTCTGTCAGCCACGTGTCCGGCATTGTTATCATCTGTTCCGCCAATCCGGTCCTCAGCAAAAACTGATTTTTCTGCCGTGAATGATAGTAGAATACGCCGTTTTGGCCATTGACCTCGATGCTAAAGCCGCACTCATCCGCTTTTGTGCATTTTGACGTAATCATATTGACAAACACATGATTTTCAAGCTGGCCGTATACTTCAGAATGATCATCAACATATACCTGTTTTTGTTCTTTTTCTTTGACGACCGTCATCATTTTGACTTTTAAACTGTCCAGTTTAAACGGGCTGTCGAACAAATAAAGAATGAGATCGATTAAATGCACACCCAAATCTCCTAATGCCCCGCTCGTTTTATTGCTTTTCGAATGATCGCGCCAAGTATATTTTTTTCTTCTCAAGGCGCTGTTTTTCTTAAAATGGACATTGATAGACAAGATATCTCCAAGTTCATTGCCGGATAGCATATCTTTTAGGCGCTGAACAAATGTGAGATGGCGGTAATTGAAGCCCATGATCGGAATATAAGCAGATTGAGAAGCCCTGTTTTTCATCTCCTCCGCTTCTTCCATTGAGACAGCCATCGGTTTTTCACACAATACATACTTACCTGCGGCCATCGCTTCAAGCACATGTTCTTTATGGCAAAAGTTCGGCGATGAAACGATGACTGCCGTCGACTGATTCAACAGCTCCTGCATACTGTTAAATGTGGTTCCTCCATATTCAAACGCACATTTTCGCGAGGCAAGCGAGTTGATATCAAAAAACCCGGAAAGCTCGGCACCTTTGACTGTTGAAAGAGCTTTCGCATGAGCTTTTGCAATTCCTCCGGCTCCAATAATTCCGATTTTCATCTAAGGACACTCCTTATCTTTTGATATGGGCTTTTAGCACTTCTAAAATTCCAGCCGTATAGCTGCCTTCTGTCATACGGGAATGGAGCGACTTTGCTTCTGCTGTCGCATTCCCCACCAGATAACCATGTCCGGTTTTTTTAAGCATATCCACATCGTTTCCGCTGTCGCCGAAAGCAAATGAATTCTCCCTCTCTATCGCGAATTTATTCAATATAAAATCCACAATGTACGGTTTGCCTGTCCGCAAAGGGATAAAGTCCACATCATAGCTGTTTTCCGGATCGCCTGCCAAAGGGTTGCAGCGATTGATATTTACTCCTATTTCATGCTCTCTTGCAAGCCGTCTGATGGCTTCAAGCGCCCTCTTATCTGTGTTCTCATCCGACGATCTATAGTAATAGTTGATTTTATAGCGGGAAAAACCATGCTGAGTCTGAGGCACAAGCTCAATCTCATATTTTTTAGAGAGAGTCTGCTTGATTTCTTCGACCAGATCATGGGAGAAATTCGATTCTTGCAATCGGGCTTCCCAATCTTTATCAGAGACTTGGCCTTCTTCAGAGAAATACGTGATCTCAGTGCCAAGGTCACTGGCGACAAAATGCGGAAGATATCGAAAGCCTCCCCGCTTCATTTTTGCAAGAACAGATGACAGGCTGCTCCCGGTCACCCAGCCGAGCAAAATCTTGTGATCGAGATGGTTCGAATGAATAAATGTTTCAAGGTCCATGAGCGCTTTCCTCGATTCATCGGTGATGCTGTGGGCGAAATATGTCTCATCAAAATCGCAAAATACGGCGTACTTCGGCTTGTTTACTTGCTGCAAAGTGTGAAAAGAAAGTGTTTCATGATACGACATCAATTAAGGCCTCCATTACTTTGTCTTGTTCTTCTACGGTGAGTCCCGGATAGAGAGGAAGCTGAAGCATTTGTTTATGCACTGATTCAGTGACCGGCAGCGATGTATGCTGATAATCGGCTTTTACAAGTGGTGTGTTTTGATGATGGGATAAAATCGGGTAGTATATATCTGTTTGGACATTATGAAATTTAAGCATCATATCTTTGACTTGGTCTCGATTTCCGCTTATCATTTTAATTGTAAACAAATGCCATACATGATCATCGGTCATTTGAGGCAATTGGATCAGACCTCTGTCTTCATACTGCTGCAAATGCGTAATATAACGATCTGCTAAATATAAGCGCTTCAGATTATTTAATGAAAGATGTTTCATCCTTGCCAGTCCAATAGCGGCTTGCAGATTATCAATCTTAGCGTTAAAGCCGTAATCAGCAGCCTTTTTATTTTTTTGATTCAGTTCAAAGCCGTGGTACATATATTCCATGCATGCGGATGCAAATGATGGATCATCCGTCACAATTGCGCCTGCTTTTCCGCAAGTGCCGAGATTTTTATACGGATTAAAGCTTAATATGGAGCAAAGGCTGTTTTTTCCCAGATCGGAAACGCCGATCGACTGGCAGGCGTCTTCAATAATCGGGATGCCGTATTTATCAGCGATTTTTGCAATGGCTTCCATGTCTGGCAGCTTTCCATAAAGGTGTACAGGCAAAATGCATTTCGTTTTCAAAGTGATGCATGCTTCAAGTTCAGAAGGATCCATGCAAAATGTAACAGGGTCAATATCGCAGAAAACCGGAGTGCCTCCAGCTGCAAGCACGGCGTTTTCCGTTGCAGCAAAGCTGTTTGCAGGCATAATGACTTCATCACCTTGTCCAATACCCGCAGCTTTCAGTGCGACAATCATGGCATCGGTTCCGCTGGAGGAAGCCATGACATGCTTTTTTCTCAAAAGAGCGGCTATTTCAGCTTCAAATACACCGACATAAGAACCGCTTGTAAATTGCCCGGTCGGCAGCACGCCTTTCACCGCATGAATCACGTCATCTACTTCTTCTTCTGTGATCAGTCGATGAAGCGGCATAAAATCAACTCTGGAGGGCGGAGAATCCATTCTGTTTAGCAAATTGGCGGTCAAGTCGAATTGATCCTGCTGCAATGTCTCTTTTAATTTTTGATTGGCCAGTGTGTCGTCTATACGGCATTCACCAGCGTGCTTCCCTTCCTTCAAATCATTCAGAAGGACAAATAGCTGTTTGCTTGTGCAAGTCATGTTTTCGCTTGCGGTTTTCATCAATTTCACCCCATTTTTATTATTTTGGGAAATTGTCATATTTCATGACATATCTTAAATGATGGAATCGATACCATAACAACTCTTTTTTTCAGGAAGTGACTTTATGCCTACGATTGACGAAATTGCAAAATTAAGTAATGTGTCAAAAACAACTGTTTCAAGAGTACTGAACGACCATCCTTATGTATCTGAAGAAAAAAGGAAGCGTGTTTTGGAAGTCATCGAAAAATTGGACTACATTCCGAACACCTCTGCACGAAAGCTCAGATCCAACAAAACGATGTTTCTCGCAGTGTCTGTCCCTCACGCGGACCATCCATTCTTCGCGCAGCTCATGAAGCATGTGTCCGCTGAAGCACTGAAACACCAATACAAAGTCATTGTGTTTCAGACGTTTTATCAAAAGCAGAATGAACTGAAAGTACTGGAGCTGCTCAAGAGGAAAGAAGTCGACGGGCTTATGTTATGCAGCCTTGAAAATGAGTGGGAAGACATCAAAAAATACGTCAAATACGGTCCTGTGGTCTTGGCAAATGAATTCCACGCCGAAGCGGACGTGCCGGTGATCTGCTATGACGAATTCGAAGCCGGATATAAAGGAACGGAGCTTTTTATTCAAAAAGGGCATCATTTAATGGCCTTCTGCTGTGACACGATACACAGCAAGGCCCAGATTATGAGAAAAGAAGGGTTTATGAAAGCATTGTCTGATGCGGGTTTACATTTCCAGGAGAAGTGGATGTTCAGCCACGCATTTACCATTCATGACGGCTTCCGTATTATGGACCAGATCCACAACATGTCCGAAAAGCCGACCGCCATTTTTACGGGAAACGACCAAGTGGCCGCAGGAATTATTAAAAGGGCCCGCTATTATCAATATGAAGTGCCAAAGCAGCTTGCAGTGCTTGGATATGATAATCAATCGATCTGTGAGGTGACCGATCCGGAAATCACGACAATCGATATACCTGTTGAAGAGCTGGCTCAAAAAGCCGTATGTGCAATGGTAAACCACCTAAATGGGGAAAGCGGATTACAGAGGGATGTCGTAACTCTGTCTCCTACATTAAAAATCAGACAATCTGTTTAGGGTATATATTAATCTTGAACTATTTTTTATTTTATTCAGATAAAATTTTTGTTAAAAAATGGTGAAGAAGGCCTTCTGAACGGTCATGGCTGCAGTTGCTGTTTTTCAACAAAAAAAGACCGCCGGGAATTTGAACTGCCCCTCTTTTGTTAGACACACTTAACAATTGAAGGTGCAGTTTTTAAAATTTACAGTTGAGGAAATTCGCACAGTGTCTTTCATCGGTGGATTCGCAATACCGATATCATGGAGAAGACGCGTCTAAAAAGCCTATACAAGCTATTCTGCCGAAGATAAACCAAAAGGTACTTCACTCGAAAATGGGACATCTATCCGTGAAACAGCTTGAAACCGGAGGAATAGGTACCCTAAAAAGCGGCGTTTACCTATGAAGAAGGATCAGACGAAGAGACCCAAGCGGAAATTGAACGCCTGCGGATGGAAAATGCCTGCTTAAAAAAGTTGAAAGCCTTAGTTCAAAACAACGAAACATCACATAAAGCATGTCCCGTAAAGGCAACTGTCACGACAATGCGGTGGCGGAAAGCTTCTTGTAGCATTTTAAAATCAGAATTCATTTATTTTAAAGAATTTGGAGCGTCGAACATTTCAAAAAAGGACCCGCATAGTATATTGATTCTCTACAATCACAAACGGATCAAGATCAAATTAAAAGGCATGAAACCTGGTACTATACCGGAATCATGCCAGTCAAACTGCTTCATGAGATTTTAACTTTTTAGGGTCGCTTCATTTCCGGCGGTTTCCTTAACGATGTTGCTCAATTACCGCGCAGACGATGCGGTCTTTTCCATTAAGATCCTTTTTCACCCGTACGTCAGCATCAGGAAAGAACCGGTGAAACATGTCTTTGACGGCATTCCCCTGAGTCCAGCCGATTTCAAACACCACCAGTGCCTGATCTGCGATGACAAATGGAATTTCTTTCATGAAACGCTTATAAAACTGCAATCCGTCAGCACCGTCCGTCAAAGCCCCGGCGGGTTCATGAAGACGTACGACATCTGACAGCGTCTTCATGTCTTCCTCAGATATATAAGGTGGATTTGAAACGATGACATCAGCTTTCTTCTGTCGCTTGATAAGCGGCTCAAGCAAATCGCCGCCGATGAAATCCACTTTCGCCCCAAGCCGGTCAGCGTTGTGTCTTGCCGTGCTTAAAGCTTGTTCCGAAATATCCGTCGCCGTGACGGAAAAACGCGGGCTCTCAAGCGCAAGAGTCACCGCAATCGCCCCGCTTCCTGTACCGATATCGACGGCTTTAAGGCGATCTGTTCCGTGAAAAACTCTTTCCGCTTCAGAAAGAACAGCTTCAACGACTTCCTCTGTTTCAGGACGCGGAATCAGAACGTGTTCATTTACCAAAAATCCCCGTCCGTAAAAGGATTCTTTTCCGGTGATATATTGAACAGGCACTCCTTGATGATGAAGCTCGACAGATTTTTTAAACCGCGAAAAATCAGACTCTGATATGACATCATGGAAGCTTGCCAACAGTTTGCTGCGGTCGATGTTCAGCTGATCTGTCAGCAAAATTTCCGCGGCATTCCGGTCTCTTCCCGCTTCGGCCAAATAAGAAGAAGCCCATTTAAGGGCTTCAAATACCGTCTTCATCTCAGCTTTCCGCCTCTTGCAGCTTGCTTGCCTGGTCTTCTACGATCAGCGCGTCGATGACTTCGTCAAGTTTGCCTTCAAGGATCTGGTCGAGTTTTTGGATCGTCAAGCCAATCCGGTGATCAGTGACGCGGTTTTGCGGAAAGTTATACGTGCGGATGCGCTCTGAACGGTCCCCTGTTCCGACTGCGGATTTTCGGTTTTGATCATATTCAGCCTGAGCTTCCTGCTGAAATTTGTCGTAAATTCGCGCGCGCAGAACTTTCATCGCTTTTTCTTTGTTTTTGATCTGAGATTTCTCATCTTGGCAAGACACGACAACACCTGTCGGAAGGTGGGTCAGACGGACGGCTGACATCGTCGTATTGACGCTTTGCCCTCCCGGACCGCTCGACGCGAAGGTGTCGACACGGATGTCTTTTTCATGAATATCCACTTCTACCTCTTCAGCCTCAGGAAGACAGGCTACCGTTGCCGTGGATGTATGGATGCGCCCGCCGGATTCGGTCTCTGGAACGCGCTGTACGCGGTGTGCGCCGTTCTCATACTTCAGCCTTGAGTATGCGCCGTTCCCATTGATCATAAAAATGATCTCTTTATATCCGCCTGTGCCTGTCATATTCGCTTCCATCACTTCTGTTTTCCAGCCTTGGAGCTCTGCGTAGCGGCTGTACATGCGGTACAGGTTGCCCGCAAACAAAGCAGCCTCTTCTCCGCCCGCTGCGCCGCGGATTTCCATGATAACGTTTTTGTCATCGTTCGGATCTTTCGGGATCAGCAATACCTTCAGCTGGTCTGTGAGCGACTCGATTTCTTCCTGCAGTTCGGAAATTTCCTCTTTAACCATCTCGCGCATATCGGAGTCCAGCTTTTCTTCAAGCATCGCTTTGGCATCGCTCAGCTGTTCCGACGCGCTCCGATAACGTCTGTATACTTCAACTGTTTCCTGTAAATCAGATTGTTCTTTCGAATATTCTCTAAGCTTCTTCGGATCGTTGACAACTTCCGGATCGCTTAATAGTTCATTTAATTTTTCGTACCGGTCCTCTATCGATTTTAAACGGTCTAACACGCTATTCACCTCTGTTTGCTGTGCGTAACATTCTAATTATAGTACAGGGACTCCTCCCCGTCAAAACAACTTCGCCGTTATCGGCAGCTGCCGCATCTTTTTGCTATACTTTTAAGAAAAAAGGAGCTTAACTCAATGCTGGAATCGATTCATCACATCGCTATCATATGCTCGGATTATGAAGCATCCAAAACATTCTATGTCGACAAGCTCGGACTTGAGATTCTGAGCGAAACGTACAGAAAGGACTGGGTTTCTTATAAACTGGATCTCTCATTAAACGGCCGCTATGTCATCGAGCTGTTTTCTTTTCCAGATCCGCCCGAGCGCCTTACCAGACCAGAAGCTGCCGGGCTCCGCCATTTGGCTTTCACAGTGGCCGATCTTGATCAGACCGTCAAGGAGCTCAAGCAAAAAGGCATCATTGCCGAACCGGTTCGCACCGATCCCGGAACAGGCAAGCGCTATACGTTCTTCTCCGATCCGGACGGCCTGCCTTTAGAGCTTTACGAGGCATAGCAACGCCTTCGCCATCTGTGGAAAAACCGCTTTCTTTGCCGAATCCCTTCTTCTTTTGTCTAACAGGAAGGAAGCTTTTCATTCAGGTCGAATACCCTTTTTAATGAACAGTTACAGGTTAAAAGGAGGTATCATATGAATACTGCTGATGCGGCAAATGAACTCGGGGTATCAACCAAAACGGTGCAGCGCTGGGTCAAGCAGCTGCAACTGCCCGCTTCCCGAAATGAGCTTGGCCACTACTTTTTCACGAAAGACGATATCGCCATTTTAAAAGAAGTAAAAGAGCAGTTAAAAAACGGTACGCCTATGCAGGATGTCACGGTCAAACGCCCGAAAAAAACCTTCCTCATCAAGAAAAACGAAATGGTTCAAACGGAAGAGCCGGCACCGCCGTTGAATGAGCGGCTCGAAGAAAGGCTGCAGCGTTTTTTAGAGCACGAACAGCTTGAACGCGAGCTGCTCCAAAAGAAAATCGCCGAGCTGGAAAGAAAGCTTGAACAAAAAGCGGACGATGTCGTCTCCTATCAGCTTCTGCAGCAAAGGCGCGAACTGGAAGAAGAACGGCAGCAGATCAAACATCTCGAACAGAAAATCAGTGAATTGGAAAGCATGAACCGCCACGAAAAAGATACAGCCGGCAGAAGAGAAGAAAAAAAACCGAAAAGCAAATTGAAATCGATCTTCTCTTTTTAAAGCGCAAAAAAGCTTGCAAGGCCATAAAACGGCTTCTTGCAAGCTTTTTCATTATGCTGTAATGGCAATCAATAACGGCAGTGAAATAATTGACAGCACCGCACTGATCACAAACGCGGATGCCGTTTCTGCTTCCTGGCTTTCAAAGTTTGTAGCAATCATAGCCGCCACGGCAGATCCAGGGAATGCCACAAGCAGAACCGCTTTTGTCATGTCGGCGGAAGAAAGGCCCACGACCATCGCGATCACAAACATTAAAGCAGGCTGAGCAGCGACTTTTAATAAAGCGATGCTCAAAGCAGGCATGCTGAATTTGATTTTACGGATTCCAACAGTCACCCCGACTGCGAAAAGAGCGATACCTGAAGTCGTATTTCCGAGCATATCAAGCATTTTCTGCGGCAATTCAGGAATTTGCAGACCGAATAATACAAGAATGATACTTGCAAGCGGTGCAAAAGCGAGCGGTTCAGACAAACCGTGTAAAATTGATTTTCCTGTTACCTTCCAAATGCTGTCTGTCGTTTCCGCTTGTTTTTTAGAAGAACGGCCGACAGTTCCGACGATGATCGCAAGAGGATCAAGCATCGCATTCACGACAATTCCCGTAATCGCGATCGGAATCGCAACTTCCTGCATGCCGAACAGGCTGCCCAATACCGGAATTCCCATAAAGGCGAATGTCGGCTGAGCTGAGTTTAATGAGAACATTGAAGCATCTGTTAAATCGTACTTAAATAAAAATCGTAAAAGAAGCAAAATAATTACGTAAAATCCAACGATACCGATGACCAGTGAAATCATCAGCGGAATCTGGCTGTAAAACTTATCTTTTGGCGTTGACAAAATGCTTGAAACAAAGTGGGCCGGAAGCGCGTATTTCGTAACGAGCGTACTTACCCCTTTTGCAGATTTAGCATCATAGCTTCCAAAGTGACCCGCGAACCATCCCAGCGCAATAACAAAAAATATTGGCGCAAGGAGGATTAAAATATTTAAAAAGTCCAAGACTGTTTCCTCCTCTATGCTGTCCCTTTCAGGGACGAATTAACAGCGGCTGATAAACGCGGTCGCCCTGTTACACAGCCGTCGATCCCATTTTTCATCTTTGATTGGTGCAGCCCGGTGACAAAATATCCGGACCCGGGCTGCTGTTTCTTTTTATCGTTTCCTCAGTATTGAATATTAGTCGCGTTTTGCAACAATAGTTTGATATTCCGGACGCCACATGGCTTCGCGAACCGCCTTTTCGACATCTTCAGGCTGAACTTGGGCCACGCCATCTTTAATGGCAGCTTTCACAACATCAATTGCCACTTGAACGGATACGTCTTGCAGGTCGTCAATTTTCGGCAGCAGGCCTGCACCCGGTTTTTCATGGTCAACCATGTTCGCGACCGCGTTTGCAGATGCTGCAAACATGCCGTTTGTGATGACTTTCGCCTTCGAAACGATTGTTCCCAGGCCTAATCCAGGGAATACGAAAGCATTATTGGATTGTCCGATTTCGTGTTTCACGCCATTGTACTCAACAGCTTCAAACGGGCTTCCCGTCGCCACAAGCGCTTTTCCGTCCGTCCATTTGAACAAGTCTTCAGGAACAGCTTCAGCCAGATGTGTCGGATTGGACATCGGCAGAATCACCGGACGTTCAGTATGAGCCGCCATCTCTTTGATAATTTCTTCAGTGAAGGCGCCGGCAACACCTGATGTACCAATCAGAATGGTAGGCTTCACTTGACGGATGACTTCCTCAAAGGAAATCTCTCCCTTTTCATTGCGTTTCCATTCTTTCACTTCTTCGGTATCGCGCAAATACGGTTCTTGGAAATCCAAAATTTGATCCATGCCTGTCGTTAATAATCCTCTGTAGTCGACTGTCCAGAATGCGCGGCTGGCTTCTTCTTCTGAAAGCCCTTCAAGCACCATGGTGTCACGGATTTGGTCAGCAATTCCGATACCCGCAGAACCAGGTCCGAAGATGACGACGCGGTGGTCTTTCAAAGACGTGCCGGTCTTTTTAACAGCTGCTAAAATCGCTGCCAGCGTGATAGCCCCTGTTCCTTGGATATCATCGTTAAATGTTGAAATTTTATGGTTATATTTACTCATAATATTGCGAGCGTTTTTATTTCCGAAATCTTCCCAGTGAAGAAGCGCATTAGGGAAAAACTTCAATGCTGTTTCGACATAAGCGTCGATAAATTGTTCGTAACGCTCACCTTCTACACGCGGATGACGGTTTCCGATATAAAGCGGATCGTTTAGCAGTTTTTCATTATTCGTTCCGACATCCAGTACGACTGGGATGACGCGGCTCGGATCGATTCCTGCTGCCGCCGTATATACTGCAAGCTTACCAATTGCAATGTTGATGCCTCCGACGCCCCAGTCGCCGATGCCCAAGATGCTTTCGGAATCGGTCGCAACGATCAAATCGATGTCATCAGCAGACGCCTGCAGGTTTTTAAACGCCGTTTCGATTCCGTCTATATCATCGATTGACAAGTAAACACCGTGCGGTCTGCGGTATTCGTGGCTGTATTCCTGAATCGCTTCACCGACAGTTGGCGTATAGACAACTGGAAGCATTTCACGCAGATGGTTTTGCAATAATTTATAGAAAAGCACTTCGTTTCTGTTTTGCAGATCGTTCAAATATACATTTTGACGAAGTCTGTCAGGTTGACGGGAAAATTGTTCATAAGCCCGTTCCGCCTGCTGATCAAGGCTGAGAACAGTCGGCGGCAGAAGCCCTTCAAGACCAAGGTTCTTTCTTTCTTCAAGCGAAAATGCAACACCTTTATTAAGCGTCGGAATGGAAAGAACGTCTTTTCCCCGCAAAGAAGTCTCCAAATATCCTTCCTTCGTTCTTCTCATGTTGTTCACACTAATTACCTTCTTTCTTAAAATATTAATGAAGTGAAATAAATACGGTAAACAATATAGAACATTTGCCTTTTTTACACATGTAGATTGTCAAATATGTAACGCGCGTTTTTGACAAAAAACTGAACATTTCTTAAAACCTATTTACTTTTTACTGACTACAGTAAGTCATTTTATGCCTGACTTTGTCAAAATTCAAGCGATGAAAATTAGTTAATTTTTTCGTATTCTTAATTAAGTTTTTTAATTACATTAATTCCTATAAAAAGGATTCAATAAAAAAAACACTTGTTTTTACCAAGTGTTTTTTGCGTGAAAATCTTATGTGTTTGTCCGATTTCATTTTGGCTTTCCAGGCACTTCATGATGGTGGCGGCAGCGTGCTTCATATGCTTCGGAAGCCCCCACCAAAATGACCGGATCGTCATAAGAAGCAGGTTTTCCATTGATCAGCCTCTGCGTACGGCTGGCCGGAGATCCGCAGACAGAGCACACCGCTTGCAGCTTCGTCACCGTTTCCGCTAAAGCCATAAGATCTGGCACGACACCGAAAGGCTCGCCCCGGAAGTCCAAATCAAGACCTGCTGCAATCACACGGTAGCCCTGATCAGCCAGAGAAGTTAACGTGCCGACAATCGATTCGTCAAAAAACTGGACTTCATCGACGCCGATGACATCCGTTTCTTTGCTTATGTATTGAAAAATTTCTTCCGGAGATGCGATGGCATGGCAAACAATGGATGTCCCATTATGCGAAACAACCGATTCACTGCTGTAGCGATTATCAATGGCTGGTTTAAACACTTTGACTTCCTGTCTCGCAAACGTTGCCCTTTTGATCCGGCGGATAAGCTCCTCTGACTTGCCCGAAAACATGCTTCCGCATATGAGCTCAAGCCATCCGCTTTGCTTCATGATGTACATCCGACTAACTCCTCTCCAGCGATTATTGCAAGTAAAAAAACAGGCAAGAAAAATCCTGCCTGTTTATCATATCTATTATTACTTAAGACCGTATTTTTTGTTAAAGCGATCAACACGACCATCAGCAGAAGCGAATTTTTGGCGGCCAGTGTAGAACGGATGGCATTCAGAACAAATCTCAACGCGTACCTCTTCTTTTACTGAACCTGTTTCAAATTCGTTTCCACAAGCGCATTTGACTGTTGCTTTTTTGAACTCAGGATGAATTCCTGCTTTCATATCTGTCATCTCCTTCCGCCCTGAATCCAATTCGGAAACAGAGTTATTATTCCGGGACAAAACCTCCGGAACGCACATGATGAAATTATAACAGCGATTCGGACGTTTTGCAAACTAAAGTTTTAAATCAGCGCCTTGCAGCCGACATATTCGCTTGCTTCCATTCCTGGATCAGAATATCGAAAAACTCCTGATTCGTTTTCGTCTTTTTCATTTTTCTCATGAATTTTTCGACGAAATCAGGCGTGTCAGACATCGTTTTCCGGATGGACCACAGACGGTCAAGGTGCTCTTTCGGAACGAGAAGCTCTTCTTTACGCGTACCCGAACGGCGAATATCAATGGCAGGAAAGATTCTTCTTTCCGCAAGAGAACGGTCAAGATGAAGCTCCATGTTCCCTGTCCCTTTAAATTCTTCATAAATGACGTCATCCATCCGCGAGCCCGTGTCGACAAGCGCGGTCGCCAAGATCGTTAAGCTGCCGCCCTCTTCGATGTTGCGGGCTGCTCCAAAGAAACGCTTTGGACGGTGGAAAGCGCCGGGATCGATTCCCCCTGACAACGTTCGGCCGCTCGGTGGAATGACTAGGTTATAAGCGCGGGCAAGCCTTGTAATGCTGTCCATTAAAATGATGACGTCCTTTTTATGTTCGACAAGCCTCATCGCACGTTCCAATACGAGCTCGGCCACCTTGATGTGGTTTTCAGGCACTTCGTCAAACGTGGAGCTGACGACGTCTCCTGCAACCGAACGTTCGATATCGGTCACTTCCTCAGGCCTTTCATCGATAAGAAGCACGATCAGCTCCGCCTCCGGATGGTTGGTTGTGATACTGTTCGCGATCTCTTTCAAAAGCATGGTTTTACCTGCTTTAGGCGGAGCGACGATCAGACCGCGCTGTCCAAATCCGACCGGCGCCATCATGTCCATGATCCGTGTTGACAGGTGATTCGGTTTCGTTTCAAGCACCATCTGGCGGTCTGGATAAAGAGGCGTTAATGCTGGAAAGTGCACGCGCTCTTTTGCCGATTCAGGATCGTCGCCGTTAACCGCTTCAACATGCAGAAGGCCGTAATACCGTTCGTTTTCTTTTGGAGGACGGACCTTTCCGGACACTTTGTCACCGTTTCTCAAATCAAAACGGCGGATTTGCGAAGCGGAAATATAGATATCCTCTGAACTAGGGGAGTAATTGATCGGTCTGAGAAAGCCGAACCCTTCAGACTGGATGATTTCCAATACGCCTTCCATGAACAGCAGATCTTCCTGTTCGGCGTTCGCTTTCAGAATGGCAAAAATCAGTTCCTTTTTTGTCAGTTTGCTGTAATAAGAGACTTTATAATGCCTTGCAAGCTCATACAGCTCTTTTAATTTCATATTTTCCAAAGATGAAATGGATACATCTTTCACTAAGAACACCACTCTTTTCTAATCGAATAATTTACTTTGTCTCATCAATTTCATGAAAGACGCTTGATTATACTGCCGATTCGTTTACCGGCAACGCTTCTACCCATATATATCGACGTATTGAAAAGGATTATAAGTATGAGTCGAGAAAGAAGCGAGGACTTAACAAGAGAAGATAATCGCATATCTGATAGATGCGGCAGGATTTTGGCTCTCTAAGAACCAACATGTGCAGAAAATTTCGCAGCACTCTTTAGTTTTACCTCATTTGTCGTACATATTCAACTTCATTTACGATTTGACATGAAATTGATAGAGATGACCCTGTTTTGAAAATGCCTTGACATAAAGAAGAAAAGCCGTTAGCTATTGTATCAGAGTATGAACCTTGATTCAATTTGTGAAGTGAAATACAAGGGAAAAGCGGGTCGTCTATATCCCCGCTTTTTCTTATGGCCGGATGACCAGGTTAGGTTTTTTCTTGAGACTGTGTCTTCCGTCCACAAACCGCACCGTACCGGATTTCGCTCTCATGACTATACTGTGGGTCGTTCCAACAGATCCTTTGAATTGCACGCCTTTCAAGAGCTCTCCGTCTGTGACACCGGTTGCAGCAAAAATCGCGTCGTCTCCTTTGACGAGGTCTTCCATGCGGAGCACTTTGCCCGTATCAAGCCCCATCTTTTCACAGCGTCTCAGTTCTTCTTCGTTTTGAGGAAGAAGCTTTCCGTGAATTTCTCCTCCGAGAGCTTTGAGTGCGACAGCAGACAAGACGCCTTCCGGAGCTCCTCCTGAGCCGAATAAAATATCGACGCCTGTATGATCAAAAGCGGTGTTAATGGCACCGGCCACGTCCCCGTCGTTGATCAGCTTGATTCGGGCGCCTGCTTCGCGAAGCTCATGGATGATTTTCTCGTGCCGAGGACGGTTCAAAATCGTGGCTACGACATCTTCTACATCTTTATTTTTTGCTTTTGCCACAGCTTTTAAGTTGTCAATCACAGGCGCTTCAATATCGATGCAGCCGACAGCTTCAGGACCTACAGCGATTTTATCCATATACATGTCAGGCGCATTCAGCAAGTTTCCGTGATCAGCCACAGCAATGACTGCGAGTGCGTTCCATCCGCCGCTTGCGACGATGTTCGTCCCTTCGAGAGGATCTACTGCTACGTCTACGCGAGGGCCGTAGCCGTTGCCGAGCTTTTCTCCAATATAAAGCATCGGCGCTTCGTCCATTTCCCCTTCTCCGATTACGACCGTTCCCTTCATAGGAATGGTGTCAAATACATCCCTCATGGCGCTTGTCGCAGCGTCGTCGGCCTCGTCCTTTTTACCTCTACCCATCCAGCGCGCTGACTTAAGCGCAGCCGCTTCTGTCACACGCACCAGTTCCATCGATAAGCTTCTTTCCATTCCTATCTAATCTCCCCTCACCCGTATGAAATCGTTTTATGTTTGATCTATCACAGCATTTGTCCATCAGGAATTTTGCAGCTGTTCAATTTCCTGGTCTGTCAATTTTTCGCGCCAGACAGTGGCCCCAAGCTTTGCCAGCTTTTCTTCAAGCTGGCTGTAGCCTCTGTCAAGGTGCTCCAAACCGGTGATTTCCGTGACTCCTTCCGCCATTAGACCCGCAACAACGAGACACGCTCCCGCCCGCAGATCGCTCGCTTTCACCTTGGCGCCCTGCAGAGGAACGGGACCGGTAATAATCGCCGATCTGCCTTCGACCTTCATCGACGCGCCCATGCGCCTCAGCTCGTCAATATGTTTGAAGCGGGCGGAATAAATGGTGTCAGTGACGACGCTCGTCCCGTTTGCCTTCGTTAAGAGCGATGTCATCGGCTGCTGCAGATCTGTCGGAAAACCGGGGTATACGAGCGTTTTTAAATCGACGGGTTTCAGCTCTTTCTGTCCGCCGACCATTAAAATCTGCTCGCTGCTTTCTTCGATTCGAACTCCCATTTCGCGGAGCTTGGCGATTAACGATTCCAAATGCGTCGGAATCACATTATCAATCAGCACTTCTTGTCCCATGGAAGCAGCTGCGATCATGAAAGTGCCGGCTTCGATCCGGTCCGGAATAATCGAGTGTCTGCACCCGTGAAGCGACTCAACGCCTTCGATGCGAATGACATCCGTACCGGCACCTTTTATTTTTGCTCCCATGCTCGTTAAAAGGGTCGCAACATCGATAATCTCAGGTTCTTTCGCAGCATTTTCAATTACGGTTCTGCCTTTGGCAAGCACGGCGGCAAGCATGATGTTGATCGTTGCTCCAACACTGACGACATCAAGATAAATGCGCGCGCCTTTTAATTCCTCCGCACGCAGATAGATCGCACCCTGTTCGTTCGTCACTTCGGCTCCGAGCGCCTCGAAACCTTTGATATGCTGATCAATCGGTCTCGGACCGAGGTGGCAGCCGCCTGGAAGGCCGATGACCGCTTTCTTAAAGCGTCCGAGCATCGCGCCCATTAAGTAATAAGAAGCCCGAAGCTGTTTCACTTTTCCATTCGGCAAAGGCATGCTGATCATCGGCGCAGGATCAACGACCATTTCTCCCTTTTCAAAGTGAACGTTTCCGCCGATCTCTCTCAGCAGATCGCGCAGCGTCAAAATGTCTGAAATATGGGGAAGGCCTTCAAGCGTAACCGTCGAATCAGCCAAAATCGTCGCAGGTATGAGAGCGACAGCGCTGTTTTTCGCTCCGCTTATATGTACTGTGCCATTGAGAGGATCGCCGCCGGCTATATTTAACTTTTCCATGATCGTCTCCTTCCTAGCTAATGGAGCGCTTCATAATGAGATTTCCTTCAGACTCAAAATAAATGGTTCATTTCAAAATCTATCCAATTAAAAGAGAAAGAATACAACACATTTTAAATTTATCGGGAAGAAAAGTAGCGAAGCAGACTGCGGCAAGGTTCTCTTCTGCAAAACATTCATTTCTCTTTGTAAGACAAAATGGTGACAAACGGAGGGAGCCCCTCCACTTGCCACCCACATGAAGCAATTATTTATTCCAGTCAGCTAAAAACTGTTCAATCCCTTTATCAGTCAGCGGGTGCTTTGTAAGCTGATGAATGACTTTGAGAGGCATCGTACCGATATGCGCTCCCCTTAGCGCGGCTTCAGTCACATGCTGCGCATGGCGGATGGACGCGGCGATGATTTGCGTGTCCAAACCGTGCACATCGAAAATTTGTTTAATTTCACTGATCAAATCGAGGCCGTTGTGGCCGATATCGTCAAGGCGTCCCAGGAACGGGGAAACATACGTAGCTCCTGCTCTTGCGGCAAGAAGCGCCTGGTTTGCGCTGAAGATCAGCGTGACGTTCGTTTTAATCCCGAGATCGGTTAATGCTTTAACAGCTTTCAGGCCGTCAGACGTCATCGGAATTTTCACCGTAATATTCGGCGCGATTTTCGCAAGCTCTTTTCCTTCTTCAATCATCTCTTCAGCCTTCAGAGAAATAACCTCGGCGCTGACTGACCCAGAAACCACTTCGGTAATTTCACGCAGACGGTCATGAAACGAAATGTTTTCTTTTGCTACTAAACTAGGATTTGTCGTAACTCCTGCAAGCACGCCGAGAGCGTGTGCCTCTTTGATTTCGTCTAAATTTGCAGTATCAATAAAAAACAGCATATTGATAAAACCTCCTGTCATGAAAATGTCTGAACTGTGGAACATGTTTGCGCTTTCCGGATGATATGGATAAAACCGCCTGTCGCTATCAGGCGGCTTTTTTGACTGAACGGGAAGCAAAAGAGCCTCATGCCGTCAAAGGCATGTGTTAACAGCACTTCCCTAAAACATCAGAAAAACATCCTGTTCCCCCGGCTTTGCGGGAAAACAGATGCTTTTCCAATCGTCATTATGCTTTGTTTGAAGAACCAAATTCACGCATTTTGCCGATCACTGTTTCTTTGATAGCTTCGCGTGCAGGTCCGAGGTATTTGCGCGGATCATACTCTTCAGGCTTCGCAGCAAGCGTTTCGCGAACAGCTTTCGCAGAAGCGATTTGGTTTTCAGTGTTGACGTTGATTTTTGCCGTACCTAAAGAAATAGCTTTCTTGATGTCGGCAGTCGGAATGCCTGTACCGCCGTGAAGTACGAGCGGAAGACCAGTTGTGTTTCCGATTTCTTCCATTTCTTTGAATCCAAGGTTTGGTTCGCCTTTGTAAGGGCCGTGAACAGAACCTAATGCAGGTGCAAGGCAGTCGATTCCTGTGCGCTCAACAAGTTCTTGACACTCTTTAGGGTCCGCGTAGATGACGCCTTCAGCAATTACGTCGTCTTCCTGTCCGCCTACAGTTCCAAGCTCAGCTTCAACTGATACACCGTGGAAATGAGCAAGCTCAACAACTTTTGAAGTCGTCGCAACGTTCTCCTCGAAAGGATGGTGGGAAGCGTCGATCATAACGGAAGTGAATCCCGCATGAATCGCTTTTGCACAAGATTCAAAGCTTGAGCCGTGGTCTAAATGAATCGCAACAGGTACTGTTACGTTGTATTCTTCCATCAGCGCTTTAACCATTGCCACAACGGTTTTAAATCCGCCCATATAGCGTCCTGCACCTTCTGATACACCGAGGATAACAGGAGATTTCTCTTCTTCAGCGGCTTGTAAAATCGCTTGAGTGAACTCAAGGTTATTTAAGTTAAATTGTCCGACAGCATATCCGTTTTCTTTTGCTTTATTCAACATTTCCGTCATTGATACTAAAGGCATGTCGAAAGTCCTCCTTATGTAGCCTGATTTGCTTTTGCGAAAAAAGCCTCCACACCTACCTAGCATGACCAGAAAAATCCGCCATATGTAAAATGTTTTGGTTTTTTAAAAACGTTAGATAGCTTTTCTCTACTTATATAGAATAACAATTAATCAACAAATCGGCAACATTGTGACTGTGACAACATCAAAAACTTTTCAGCTATCCGTTGGACTTTATAGGCAGATAGGTTTTAACGGCATCGCGAATTTCGTCGATGTCAAAAGGCTTCGCAAAGTGCGTCAGGGCTCCGAGCTCCTTCGATTCCTGGATCATGTCGAGCTCTCCGTAGGCCGTCATAATGATGACCCGGATCCCCTCGTCAATGACCTTCATCCTTTTCAAAATTTCAATTCCGTCCATGCCGGGGATTTTCATATCGAGCAAAACGAGGTCGGGGCGCTGGTTTTTCACAATGTCAAGCGCTTGAATCCCGTTCGCAGCCTGGAAGGTTTTGTATCCTTCTTTATTGAAAACTTCATTCAGCAGAACCCGAATCCCGTACTGGTCGTCTACGATTAAAATCTTCTCATTCATGATTTACACCTCTATATTTATAATTTTCGCCAAAATTAAGCAGTAGTTTATCTATTCTGTTTTGTTTTTCTCTTTTCCTTTAATTAAAATATTTAAGTTTGCGACATATTTAGAGGATTTTTCCCATTATTCTCTTTTGTTATATAATGATAGTCAGTAAAAAAGGAGGAGTCAGCTTGCTTAAAATTTTCACCACTCAATTGACGGGAATCTTCAACCGGATTCAAGAGGGCGAGGCCCAATCGATAGAGGACGGCGCCCGCTTGTTGGCTCAGGCGGTCATCAGTGATCATTCGGTTTATGTATACGGAAAAAATGAATTGGAAGGCATTTTGAAAGAAGCGATGTACAGTTCTGAACCGTTCCCCTCAGTCAAAGTGCTGCCGAAGAACGAAGAAAACTGGCCCGATTTTGAAATGACGGACAAAGTGCTGATGTTCTGCGCCGGTTCAGCGGATGACGAAGAGCTGAAAATGGCGGAAAAACTGTATGAAAGAGGAATCGGACTTGTTGTCGTCTCCCCTTCGGGAAAAGACGGCGCCCCGATCGCATCATTCGCCGATGTCCATATCGATTCAAAGCTGAGAATGCCGCTTCTTCCCGATGAAGACGGAACAAGGTTCGGATTTCCGTCCCTGATGGTCAGCCTCTACATTTATCATGCCCTATCCTTTACATTAAAGGAAATTCTTCAGGAATACCAATAAAACAGGGTTGCCTAAAGGAAATTAATGACGGTGGGGCCGGCCTTAATGAATATAGTACCAGTTCGGGCCGCCATTATCACCAGAAAAATCCAAAAAAGGCCTGCCGGCGTGATGTGCCGGCAGGCCTTTTTCTTTTTTACAGCTTTTCCGAAGTCTTCAGCGAAGCATGTACGAAGTCTCTGAACAGAGCCTGAGGTCTTGTCGGTCTTGACGTGAATTCAGGGTGGAACTGAGACGCGACAAACCATGGATGATCTTTAAGCTCGATAATCTCCACGAGACGGCCGTCAGGGCTTGTCCCGGAAAATACAAATCCGGCTTCTTCCATCTGCTGTCTGAATTCGTTGTTGAATTCATAGCGGTGGCGGTGGCGTTCATAGACCACTTCATTTTCATATGCCTGATACGCTTTCGACCCTTCTTGAAGCTTGCATGGATAAAGTCCGAGACGCAGTGTTCCGCCAAGGTCTTCAATGTCCTTTTGTTCAGGGAGAAGGTCGATAATCGGATACGGTGTGGAAGGATCGATTTCGGCTGAGTGCGCTCCTTCAAGACCGAGCACATTTCTTGCGTATTCAATCGATGCCACCTGCATTCCGAGGCAAATGCCGAAGAACGGAATCTTTTGTTCGCGGGCATATTTGACTGTCGTGATTTTCCCTTCAACACCGCGGTCTCCAAATCCGCCCGGCACAAGAATACCATCCGCATTCTGAACAAGATCGGCAACGTTGTCTTCCGTCACTTCTTCCGCATTGATCCATTTAACCTGAATGTCTGCGTCAAACGCATAACCCGCATGGCGAAGCGATTCCACAACTGAAATGTAGGCATCCGGGAGCTCGACGTATTTACCAACCAAAGCGATTGTCACCGTTTTGGACAGACTTTTCACCTTTTTGACAAGTTCTTTCCATTCTTCCATATCGGCTTCTCTGCAATCCAGCTTCAAGTGGCTGCAGACTAAGCTGTCCAGCCCTTGTTTTTGCAGGTCGAGAGGAATGGAGTAGAGCGTATCCGCATCGCCGGCCTCGATGACGGCTTTAGGATCGATGTCGCAGAACAGCGCGATTTTATCTTTCATGTCCTGAGAAATCGGCATTTCTGTTCTCACGACGATGACATTTGGCTGAATGCCGAGGCTGCGCAGTTCTTTTACGCTGTGCTGAGTCGGCTTTGTTTTCATTTCTCCCGCCGCTTTAAGATATGGAACTAGCGTACAGTGAATGTACATCACATTGTCGCGGCCGACATCGCTCTTGATCTGGCGGATCGCTTCAAGAAACGGCAGCGATTCGATATCACCGACGGTTCCGCCGATTTCGGTGATCACGACATCAGCGCCCGTTTCTTTTCCGGCGCGGAATACGCGGTCTTTAATTTCATTTGTGATATGAGGTATAACCTGTACGGTACCGCCTAAATAATCGCCTCTGCGCTCTTTTTTCAGCACCGTGGAATAGATTTTTCCTGTTGTCACGTTGCTGTATTTATTTAAATTGATGTCGATGAAGCGCTCATAGTGGCCGAGGTCAAGATCCGTTTCCGCACCGTCGTCGGTTACGAACACTTCACCGTGCTGATACGGGCTCATTGTCCCCGGGTCTACGTTGATATACGGGTCAAATTTTTGAATGGTGACATTCAAACCTCTGTTCTTCAGCAGGCGGCCGAGCGAAGACGCCGTAATTCCTTTTCCAAGCGAGGATACAACTCCTCCGGTTACAAAGATATATTTTGTCATTTCTGTACCCCTCTCTTCGATTAACGCTTATTCCTTAAAATGCTCTTTTTATGAAAAATCATTTAGATCTTTTCTAAATGATTTAAATGATAAGGAGGCGGAAAAACAAGAAAGCTCCCTTTCAATTTCTTGAAAGGGAGCTGATAGTCCGTATCACTCGAATCTCTTCGTTTTGAAGAGCCCAAAATACATACTACATAGTTCGCCTGTGAAAGTCAAGATCGATTTAAACATGAATTCCGTTCAGGCGGCAAAATTACTCCTCGTCTTCCTCTTCTTCAAAATCTTCATCATCATCGTCCAGGATCTCGTCTTCAAGATCATCCAGTTCATCATCGTCGGCTTCATCGATTTCTTCGAATTCATCGGCGGCAATGTCCAAGTCGTCTTCGACATCGTCAAGAAGAATATCATCCTCGTCGATTTCTTCGAATTCGTCAAGATCAAGATCTTCTTCAACCACTTTTTTCGCTTTTTTCTTTTTCGCTTTTACAGTCGGTTGTGTTTCTTCATCAAGCTGATCATACGGATACCAGCTGCGCAGGCCCCACGTTTGGTCTGACAGCGCCAAAAAGCGTCCGTCGATATTTAAATCTGTGTAGAACTGGGCGATGCGGTCTTCCAGCTCTTCTTTCCCCATTCCAAGCAAGGAAGCCACTTGATCTGTTAGCTCCTGGAATGTAATCGGTTTTTTGTGTTCCGAAAAAATTTCGTATGCGATTTCAACTAAAGCCATTTCCTTTAGCTGTTCCTCTGAGTATTGTTTCAAACTCATCGCCAGACACTCCCTTTCTATCTTCATGTATGTATCTACTATCTCTGTCATAGAAAATAAGCATGTAATCCCTGTCTTTACGACAAACCATACCTCTCATTATAAACAAAAGAAATCACTTTATGCCACCTTTATTCCCGTTAATTCAATAATTTTTACCTGTTGCATTGGAAATCGGCGGCAAGCGGGATTGAAACATAGAACAGCCGGGAGCGTCCGGCCCCTTGAAAACGAAAAAACTGCGTCGGCGGCCTGTCCGCCGGCAGCAGTCCAAACCGTGCCAGACGGCTGTTTTTCGCCCTTATTTCATCAGCATTCGCGAAATGACGAGCTTCTGTATTTCCTGCGTTCCTTCATAGATTTGAGTGATTTTTGCATCGCGCATAAAGCGCTCGACCGGATAATCCTTTGTGTAGCCGTATCCGCCGAATATTTGCACGGCCTCCGTCGTCACTTTCATAGCCGTATCCCCTGCATATAGCTTCGACATCGCGGAAGCTTTTCCATAAGGCAGCCCCTCTGATTCCAGCCATGCCGCCTGGTAGGTTAAAAGCCTTGAAGCTTCAATCTCCGTCGCCATATCAGCCAGTTTAAAAGCGATGCCCTGCTGCTCGGCGATCGGCCTGCCGAATTGCTTCCGCTCTTTCGCATACGCCTTCGCCGCCTCAAATGCACCCTGGGCAATCCCGACGGCTTGAGCGGCAATTCCGTTTCTTCCTCCATCAAGCGTCTGCATTGCGATTTTAAAGCCTTCACCTTCCCCGCCAAGGCGGTTTTTTAAAGGCACGCGGCAGTCCTGAAAGATAATTTCGGTTGTCGGCGATGAACGGATGCCCAGCTTCCTTTCTTTTTTCCCGACAGAAAAACCGGGAAAATCCTTTTCAACGATAAAAGCGGTTGTGCCTTTGTGCTTCTGTTCCGGCGCAAGGTTGGCAAACACGATGTAGATGTCTGCAATTCCGCCGTTTGTGATAAAGATCTTCGTTCCATTTAAAATATAATCATCACCATTTCTGACCGCGGTCGTTTTCATGCCGCCGGCATCAGAGCCTGAACCGGGCTCCGTCAATCCGTAGGCGCCTATCTTTTCACCGCGGGCCATCGGCTTTAAGTATTCCTGCTTCTGTTCTTCCGTTCCAAATGCATAAATCGGCCAGCCTGCAAGCGAAGTATGGGCTGACAAGGTGACGCCCGTTGAGGCGCAGACTTTCGAAAGCTCTTCTACTGCGATGACATAGGCGAGGTAGTCACTGTCGATCCCCCCGTATTCCTCAGGCCACGGTATTCCCGTCAACCCCAATTCCGCCATTTTGGAAAACAGTTCCATGTCAAACCGCTCTTCCTCATCCCGCTCCTTTGCAGTCGGCTCCACCTCTTGACGGGCAAAGTCGCGCACCATCTTCTGTATCATTTGGTGCTCTTCACTCAGCCTAAAGATCATTCTTTTCCCCCCTTATAAATGCTTACCGATGACGATCCGCTGGATCTCGCTTGTGCCCTCATAAATTTCACACACTTTCGCATCCCTGAAATATCGTTCAGCGCTGAAATCCTTTGTATATCCAAAATCTCCGAGCAGCTGCACGGCCTCTCCGGCGACATACATTGCCGTTTCCGAAGCGAACAGTTTGGCCATTGAAGCAGCCTTTCCCGTCTGGACGCCTTGTTGTTTCAGCGAAGCGGCCTGATAAACGAGAAGCCTGGCAGCCTCTGTCCTCGCCGCCATGTCGGCCAGCTTAAAAGCAAGCCCTTGTCCGTTCTTATACAGCTCTCCGTCCGGATACCGTATTTTTAGAAATTCGATGGCTTCAGAAAGCGCTCCTTCGGCGATGCCCAGAGCCTGCGCCGCAATTCCGATCCGCCCGGTATCCAGATTGGAAAGGGCCATTTTGAATCCTTTACCTTCCTTCCCCAGCAGCTGCCGGGCGGGAATGACAGCGTTATCAAAATTTAAAGTGACCGTCAGCGAACCGTGAAGCCCCATTTTCTCTTCATTTTTCCCAATAAAAAAGCCCGGCGTGCCCTTCTCCACGATAAAAGCCGAAATGCCCTCCGTTCCCGCTTTCGGATCGGTTGAAGCAAAAACAAGATAAATGTCGGCGGCTCCGCCGTTTGTGATAAAAACTTTCGTACCGTTGAGCACATAGGTATCGCCGCGCTTTTCGGCCCTGGTTTTTAGACTGCCCGCATCGGAACCGGCACTCGGTTCGGTTAAACAAAAGGCTCCCAAGTACTGCCCTGCTGCAAGCTTTTTAACATAATGTTCTTTTTGCCGCTCATTTCCGTATAAAAGAATGGGAATGGTGACAATTGACGTGTGTACAGATAGAACCGCGCCAAGAACGGCGCTTTTCTTTGACAGCTCATGGATGATCATTATATAGGTGATAAAGTCATGACCGGCCCCGCTGTACTTAGCCGGAATCGGAAGCCCCATCCAGCCGCGCTCCGCCATTTTCTTCAAAAGAGAGGTTGGAAAACGCCCTTTCTCCATTTCAGGTACAAAAGGAGCGACCTCCTGTTTAACAAATTGCCTGACAATCTTCTGCATGCGGGTCTGCTCTTCTGTAAACTGAAAATTCAAGGTCACCCCTCCTTATGTCGGCTGCTTTTCGTACGTATAAAACCCTCTGCCCGTTTTCTTTCCGAGACGTCCTGCGCTGACATATTGTTTAAGGAGCGGACAAGGCCGGTATTTATCATCGCCAAAACCTTCATGCAGCGTCTCCATAATATACAGACACGTATCCAGACCAATCAGGTCAGCGAGAGCCAGCGGGCCCATCGGATGGTTCATGCCAAGCTTCATGATTCCGTCTATGCTTTCTTTCTCGGCGACGCCTTCATAAAGCGCAAAAACCGCCTCGTTAATCATCGGCATTAAAATGCGGTTGGAGATAAATCCCGGAAAATCCCGCACCTCGATCGGAACCTTGTTCATCCGCTCCGCCGCAGCCACGACGGTTTCATATGTTTCGCCGCTCGTCTCAAGCCCCCTGATGACCTCGACAAGCTGCATGACCGGAACCGGGTTCATAAAATGCATGCCGATGACATTTTGAGGTTTTTTCGTGACGGAAGCGAGTTCCGTAATCGACAATGACGATGTATTTGATGCCAATAGGGCTGAGTCTTCGGTCACTTCATCAAGCCGTTTGAAAATCTCTTTTTTTACATCCATTTGCTCAACAGCCGCTTCAATGATGAGAAAAGCTTCCCGCGCATCGTCGAGCGAAGCCGAAGGAGAAAGACGCTGGTAGATTTGCTGTACGTCTCCATGTGGAAGCTTGCCTTTTTCCGCCTGTCTGACTAGCTGGCCGGAAATGCGCTTCATTCCCTTTTCAATTTGGTCAGGTGATACGTCGTACATGTAAACATTGTATCCGGCCTGGGCAGAGACCTGGGCGATCCCGGCCCCCATCTGGCCGGCTCCGATGACCATGATCGTGTCTTTTTTCATTTAAAATCCCCCTTTTTTATACCTCGATCATCACGGCGTCTCCCTGACCGCCGCCGCTGCAAATGGCAGCAATACCTGTACCGCCGCCGCGCCGTTTTAATTCGTACATAAGCGTCAAAATGATTCTTGCCCCGCTCGCGCCGATCGGATGACCTAGCGCAATGGCGCCGCCGTTGACATTGACCTTCTCCATGTCAAGGCCCACGATCTTTCCGCTTGCCAAAGCTACCGCGGCGAACGCTTCATTGATTTCAAACAGTTTGATATCAGAAAGCTCAGCTCCGGTTTTGTTAAGCAGTTCTCTGATGACAAGCCCTGGGGTTTTCGGGAAGTCTTTGGCTTCGACTGCAATGGATGTGTGCGCTTTAATGACGGCGGACACATTCACATTGAGTTCCTTTGCCCTGTCTTCATTCATCACGATAAGCGAGCATGCTCCGTCATTTACCCCCGGCGCGTTTCCCGCAGTAATTGTCCCGTCGTGGTCAAAAACCGGAGCAAGCTGTGACAGCCTTTCCAATGACGTATCGCGCCGCGGAGCTTCATCTTGATCAACCGTTAATTCGCCGCCCCGCTTCTGCGGTATACAAACAGGGACGATCTCTTCTCCGAGCGCACCTGAAGCTGCAGCCTGTACGGCCCGCATGTGGCTCCTGAGCGCCCATCGATCCTGTTCTTCTCTTGCAATCTCCAACTCTTTCGCAGCGGCATTTCCGTAGGAGCCCATATGAACACCCGTAAATGAGCATGTCAGCCCGTCTGTGATCATCAAATCTTTAACCGCTCCGTCTCCCATTCTCAGCCCCCATCTCGCTTTTTGAAGCAGATAAGGGGCATTTGACATCGATTCCATACCTCCTGCTGCAATGACCTCCGCATCACCGGCCCGGATGATCTGATCCGCCATTGTGACGCTTCTTAAACCTGAAGCGCACACTTTATTAATCGTTTCCGTTTTGACGTCCCACGGCAGTCCCGCAAAACGCGCAGCCTGTCTCGACGGCAGCTGCCCCTGTCCGCCTTGAAGAACGGAACCCATAATGACTTCATCGACATCCTCAGGATGTACACCGGAACGTTTTAATGCTTCTTTTACGGCGATTCCGCCGAGCTCCGCTGCCGTCTTTGACTGAAGCGCGCCCCCGAGTTTTCCAAAAGGCGTGCGCGCGCCGCCTGCAATAACCGATCTCGCCACCTGACATCCTCTCCCCTTATCATGATTTGTGCATACCGAAGATAAAAGAAGGCGGAGATCCGGCTCACACCTTCTTTATTCAAAACCTGAAATCCGTCTATGAAGCATGTTCTTTTTGTTCTGAGCCGAATACGGCGCGTTCAAGCAGCTCCGCCACATCGTAGGTGCCGACCTGATCCTCCATTTCCTTGGCTTTTGTTCCGTCGCCTAGCATCGTCAAACAATACGGACAGCCCGAACTGATGACAGAAGGTGAAGCGCTGAGCGCCTGCTCCGTTCTGGCAACGTTGATCCTTGTGCCCGTCTCTTCCTCCATCCACATGAGACCGCCCCCCGCTCCGCAACACATTCCGTTTTCACGGCTGCGTTCCATTTCCACTAAATGGATGCCCGGAATGGAGTGCAGAATATCGCGCGGCGGTTCGTAAACCTCATTGTAGCGGCCCAAATAGCATGAATCATGAAAGGTGACGGTTTCGCGAACCGGAAACTCAGGTTTCAGCCTTCCTTCTTCAATAAGGGCAGCGAGAATTTCTGTATGATGATACACCTCCGCTTTCAGACCAAAATCAGGATATTCATTTTTAAAAATATTGTATGCATGCGGATCGATGGTTACAATTTTTCGAACATCATTTTTTTCAAATTCTTCAATGTTTTTTGCGGCAAGCTCCTGGAATAAAAACTCGTTGCCAAGCCGCCTCGGCGTATCGCCTGAATTTTTTTCTTTATTGCCTAAAATCGCGAACGTGACCCCGGCTTGATTGAGAAGGCGCGCGAAAGCCATGGCGATCTTCTGGCTTCTCCGGTCATACGATCCCATCGACCCGACCCAGAACAGGTATTCAAAGGCCTCGCCTTTTTTCTTCATTTCTTTCACTGTCGGCACCTTAACGTCGTCTCTCATGTCACGCCAGTTTTCGCGTTCTTTTCTGTTTAATCCCCAAGGGTTACCCTGTCTTTCAATGCTCGTCATGGCGCGCTGGGCATCTGCATCCATTTTTCCTTCTGTGAGCACGAGATAGCGGCGGAGATCGATGACCTTGTCGACGTGCTCATTCATGACCGGGCACTGATCTTCACAATTGCGGCACGTTGTGCATGCCCAAATTTCCTCTTCGGTGATGATGTCGCCGATTAAGCTCGGATTGTATAGCTCTGAAGCAGCCGCTTCTCTTGATCCTTCTCCTCCCGCCGCCATGGCCAGCTGGTTGCCTTTCGTATGCTGAAAGAGAGGCGCGGGAACCCAAGGCGTTTTCGATGTTACTGCTGCTCCCTTTTCTGTCAAATGGTCTCTGAGCCGCAAAATCAGATCCATCGGCGAAAGCATCTTGCCTGTTCCGGTAGCCGGGCACATATTGGTACAGCGCCCGCATTCAACGCACGCGTAAAGATCGATCAGCTGGGATTGCCTGAATTCCTCGATCCGTCCGACGCCGAACGTTTCTTTTGTTTCATCTTCAAAATCGATTTTTTGAAGCTTTCCCGGGTTTGTCAGCCGGCTGAAAAATACGTTTGCCGGTCCGGCAATTAAGTGGGCGTGCTTTGACTGCGGCACATAGACTAAAAATGTCAGTAAGATAAGAAGATGCGCCCACCATGCCGCATAGAACACTGCCGCTGAGGCGGTTTCTCCCATGAAGCCGAGGGCAAAAGCGATGCCTGATGCCATCGGTTCGTGCCATGATAATGAATGTTCATGCCAGATCATGTTCATACCGTTTCCGAGTAAAACGGTAAACATCAAGCCGCCGATCAGCATGAGCACGATCCCCGACTTCAAATTGCGCTTCAGTCTGACGAGTTTTTCAATATAGCGCCTGTGAAAGGCCCAGACCACCGCAATTAAAATCATCAACGTGACGATTTCCTGAAAAAACGTAAACGCCGGGTAGACGCTGCCAAGCGGAAGTCCTTGATCGGGAACGAGCCCTTTCAAAATAAAATCGATCGCTCCGAACTGAACGAGAATAAAGCCGTAAAAAAACATGACGTGGATAATGCCGCTTTTTTTATCTTTAAGCAGTTTCTTTTGGCCGAACACGTTCTCCCATATCTTTTGAAGGCGCTCCTTCGTCCGCTTATCAAAATCCTCTTTTTGTCCGAGCCTGATGTAACTGATTCTCGTTCGGATCAAGTAGACAAACAGATAAACGGCGTAAGCGGTTACACCTAAAAACGCAATGAAATTCAACCACAATAAGACATTCATCAGCTGCTCCCCCTTTCATTTCCCCAACCTTAAATCCCCTTGAACTACCTTTATCTTAAATAATGAATGAGTGTTCAGTCAATATGTTTTCATAAATGCAGGAAATTAGGGGGACACTATTCTTTACACGAAAAAAGGGAGTGTCTTCATTGGTGCCGCTTATGATTATGGTATGTTTTCTCATCCTGCTTCTTGCGCTCGATTTCCGTTTCGGCCGCAAAGCCTTTGAAAGGAAAGCCTACGAACCCGTTTTTTCAGAGAAGAAAAGCGATATTGAACTGATTCATAACGGAGAAGACTTGTGTGAGCGGCTGCTGGATGACATCCGCCAGGCCGAATCGTCGGTGCATGTCATGTTTTATATTGTGAAGAACGATGATATCAGCCTTGAATTTTTAAAAATGCTGAAGGATAAAGCGAAAGCCGGCGTATGCGTACGCTTGCTGATTGACCGGATCGGCGCGATGAAGGTAAAGAAAAAAACGCTGTCAGACTTGAAACAAAGCGGAGCGCACGTTTTTTTTGTCAACAATCCGGGCTTCCCTTATTTCTTTTATCGACTGAATGCAAGAAATCACAGGAAAATCGCCGTCATAGACGGAAAGATCGGCTATGTGGGCGGATTTAACATTGCGAAAGAATACCTTGGTAAAAAAGCGGAATTCGGCCCGTGGAAGGATTACCATTTGCGAATGACGGGGGAAGGTGTTGCCGACTTGCAGCACATTTTTTTATCAGACTTCAATAGAGAAGCGCCGCTATCACAGCCGGACAGCGGCATGTTCCCGCCGCTCCATCAAGGAGCTGTCACCCATTCGATACATGCGACAAAGGGGTTTTCTCTGGAAGAAAAATATATTTCATTTATTGATCAGGCAAAAGAAAGAATCATGATTTGCACGCCGTACTATATTCCGAGTCCGGCTTTGCAGCAAGCAGTTCTTTCAGCCAGGGAAAGAGGCGTGATCGTCTCGGTTCTCGTGCCGATGAAAGCCGACCATCCGCTTGTCAAAGAGGCCGCCTACACGAACTTTCCCGCACTTTTGGAGGCGGGTTGCTATATTTACCGGTACTACAGAGGCTTTTATCATGCAAAAGCATTGATCGTCGACGACCGGCATGTGATGATCGGAACATCAAATTTTGACAATCGAAGCCTGTTTCTCAATGATGAAGTGAATGTCGTCATCCATGATAAAGACTGGACAAAACAATTCTTTGACGTCGTCAAGGAAAGTATTGAACACGCCGAGCTTCTGACAAAGGAGCGGTATGCGAAGCGGCCGGTGATGCAGCGGCCCATCGAATGGCTGGCGAAATCGATTTCATATTTTTTATGAATCGTACGTTTATCCTGCATAACATGCGGGTAACATTTCACCAAAGTGATGATTACATACGGAGGGATATATGATGAACCAAGCAGAGTCGATTAAGCTCCGCGCACAATCGATGACATTAAAAAACTTGATTGAGCTGTACAGACTTTGCCGCTCAGCCAGACATCAGCTTTATATATGCTCAAGAAAAACAATGTGCAAAATTAAAGATTTAATTGAACTGGAAATGTTCAGAATGGCCAATCGCGAAAATGAGTGCCTGATTGTCATCGAAGGGAAGATGGCGCAGGAGTTAGTAAGAAAAGCACAATCGATTCTTTCTGACGCTCAAGTTCAATAAGGGAAGGCGACGGACCTTCCTTGTGTGAGACGCCTCCTCACCAAATCAAGAAAAAATCCCCCGTTCAAAGGACGGGGGATTCGTTTTACATTTTTTCAGGAGCTGATACGCCGATCAGCTTGAGTGCATTATTTAATGTGATTTGTGTTGCCTTCATCAATGATAAACGCGCCCGGCTTTTTTCTTCATCTGCCGGATCGAGAACTTTCTCAGCATTGTAAAAGCTGTGGAGCACAGATGCCAATTCAAAAATATAGTTTGTAATGCGGTGCGGAATCCGCTTCTCTGCGGCATCGGCGACAGCCTCAGGGAACGAGCCGATCACTTTAAGCAGATCATACTCTTTTTCAGAAGCGATTTTCGTCAGGTCAAGGTTCCCTTCAAATGAAATACCTTTTTCTTCGCCTTGTCGCAGCATGCTGCAAATTCTCGCATGAGCGTACTGCGCGTAGTAAACCGGGTTTTCATTCGATGTGGAGACAGCCAGGTCAAGATCAAAGTCCATGTGCGTATCGGCGCTGCGCATCGCAAAGAAGTAACGCACCGCGTCAAGGCCGACCTCATCAATGAGATCGCGCATTGTCACAGCTTTTCCGGTTCTTTTGCTCATCTTCATTTTTTCGCCGTTCTTGTAGAGATGGACGAGCTGGATGATCTCGACCTCAAGCGTTTCTTTGTCATAACCGAGCGCTTCAATGGCCGCTTTCATGCGCGGGATATAGCCGTGATGGTCCGCTCCCCATACGTTGATCAGCTTTTGGAAGCCGCGGTCAAGCTTGTCTTTGTGATAAGCGATGTCAGGCAGAAGATACGTGTAGGACCCGTCTTTTTTGATCAGGACGCGGTCTTTGTCATCGCCGAACGCCGTCGAGCGGAACCATGTCGCCCCGTCTTCTTCATAGATGTGCCCTTTTTCGCGAAGGGCTTCGAGCGCCTGATCGATCTTTCCGTTTTGGTAAAGCGATGTCTCTGAGTACCAGACATCAAATGGGACACGGAAATTCTCGAGGTCTTCACGAAGTTTGCCTAATTCGTACTTTAAGCCGTATTCACGGAAAAACGCGAGGCGTTCGCTCTCTTCTTCATGAACAAAACGGTCGCCGAATTCATCGGCGAGCTTTCGGCCGATTTCCTTAATGTCTTCGCCGTGATATCCGTCTTCAGGCATCGGCTTGTCTTTTCCAAGCGCCTGAAAGTAACGGGCCTCGACGGATAATGCGAGGTTGTTGATTTGATTGCCGGCATCGTTGATGTAATATTCGCGGCTCACTTCATACCCCGCTTTTTCAAGTACATTGCAGAGAGAATCTCCGACAGCGGCTCCGCGGGCATGTCCAAGATGCAGGTTGCCCGTCGGGTTTGCTGAGACGAATTCCACCTGAACGCGTTCTCCGCCTCCGATATTTGTTTCACCGTAGGCCTCTCCTGCTTCAAGCACAGCCGGAATGAGCTTCGTTAAATATTGATTGTTCATGTAGAAATTGATAAAACCCGGTCCTGCGATATCAAGTTTGTCGATCGACGCTTTTCCTTTATCAAAGGATGCGACGATTTCCTCGGCAATATTCCGCGGCGCTTTTTTGGCGATTCTCGCCAGCTGCATCGCCATGTTAGTGGAATAGTCTCCATGCGACTTGTCTTTCGGGACTTCCAATACGACTTCGGGAATCTCGCTTTCTGCGGCGAGGCCGGCTTTCATGACAGCTTCTTTAATTTCCTGCTTCAGCACATCTTTCATTTGTTCGACTATGTTCATGACTCGTGTCCTCCTCTATATGAAATCGACATCATATGTAAATGCTTTTGTTCATCGCTTACAATCATATCGTACTCAACACTGATCTTTCCGTCTGGCGGCTGCCGGGTGACTGATACGGATTTTGTATCCACGCCAAGCTCGAGCCTGCCGAAAGGCATTTTATAATGAGTGACGGTGCGGCTGCCCGGCCTGAAACGCTGTTTCATTTCAATGGCGCCGGAACGCATCACCAGAACTTCGTTTTCGCTTGCTTTTACGATCGTCTTCACCTTTCCCGCATCATGCTCTTCATGATAAGAAAGATATATTTTATCTTTTTTCATATAATAAAACCCAGTTGTCCGGAACTCGATCGTTTCCGTGTCCGATCCTTCCCGGATAACAGATTTCACATGGATATTAACGGGTGTCTCCTGGTTCATTCCGACACTTCCTTTTTTGATCCGATTTGACTTGATTAGTATAATCATTCGGGAAAAAAAGTTCAACCGCTGCTCCTTTATACCATCTTAACAGAACGGACGGGAAGATAAACCATTTTCTAAGAAAAAAGCCGTCCCGAAAAAGGACAGCCTGTTTATTTCACCCAGCCGAGCAGCATTTCGCGAATCAGCTTGCTTGCCGTATTTGCGGTTTGTTCCGAATGGTCGTAGACCGGAGCGACCTCAACCAGGTCTCCTCCAACGACGTTGACGTCTGAGCGGGCGATTTCGTGAATCGAAGCGAGCAGCTCTTTTGATGTGATGCCTCCGGCGTCAACCGTACCGGTTCCCGGCGCATGAGCGGGATCTAAGACATCGATGTCAATCGTTACATAAACCGGACGCCCTGCGAGTTTCGGCAGGACGGATTTAAGCGGCTCAAGCACTTCAAATTTGGAAATGTGCATACCGTTTTCGTTTGCCCATTCAAACTCCTCTTTCATACCGGAGCGGATGCCGAATGAATAGACATTGCCGGGACCGATCAGTTCCGCTGCTTTGCGGATCGGCGTCGAATGCGAGAGCGGCTCTCCTTCATAGTCGACGCGGAGATCTGTGTGCGCATCCATATGGATGATGGCAAGATCGGGATATTTTTTATACATCGCTTTAATGACCGGCCATGAAACGAGGTGCTCTCCTCCCATTCCGAGCGGGAATTTTCCTTTTTCTAAAATGCTGTCAACATATTCTTCAATCATGTCGAGGCTCTTCTGCGGGTTCCCGAAAGGCAGCGGGATGTCGCCGGCGTCAAAGAAATGAACCTCGTCAAGCTCCCTGTCCAAATAAGGGCTGTATTCTTCAAGCCCGATGGACACCTCGCGAAGTCTCGCCGGACCGAAGCGCGATCCGGGACGGTAGCTGACCGTCCAATCCATCGGCATGCCGTAAAGGATGGCGTCCGCCTCTTCCCAATCGGGGCGGCTTGCGATAAACACCTTGCCGGAATATGCTTCATCAAATCTCATCTTCAAAAACCTCCCTGAAAAAAAGCGCAGAATACCATCCTGCGCCAAACTGTTTTATTTGATTAAATCGCTGACGAATTTCGGAAGGACGAATGCCGCTTTATGAATTTCTTTTGTATAGTATTTCGTCTCAATATCGAAGAAGCGACTGTCCTCCACTTCAAGAGGATCGTATTTTTTCGAACCGATCGTAAACGTCCACAATCCGCTTGGATATGTCGGAATGTTGGCCAAATACAGCTTTGTAATCGGAAAGATCTCTTTTACATCGCGCTGAACGTTAGTGATCAGTTCAGGTGTAAACCAAGGGTTGTCCGTCTGAGCAACAAAAATGCCGTCTTCCTTTAGCGCATTTGCTATGCCGGCGTAAAAGCCTTTTGTAAACAAGTTGACAGCCGGCCCTACAGGCTCGGTTGAATCGACCATGATGACATCGTACTCATTTTCAGATTCTGCAATGTGCATAAAGCCGTCATCGACCTTTACTTCGACGCGCGGATCGTCAAGTTTGCCTGCAATGGAAGGCAAAAATTTCTTAGAGTATTCGATCACCTTGCCGTCGATATCGACAAGCGTCGCTTTTTTGACGCTCTGATGCTTCAAAATTTCACGGATGACGCCGCCGTCTCCGCCGCCGACCACAAGTACATGCTCAGGGTTCGGATGCGTAAACAGGGGCACATGCGCCACCATTTCGTGGTAGACAAATTCATCTTTTTCAGATGTCATGACCATGCCGTCAAGAAACAGCATGTTGCCGAATTCTTCCGTCTCGGCCATTTCGAGCTTTTGAAAGTCCGTCTGCTCTGTATGTAAAGTCTTGTTGATTTTCATCGTAATGCCGAAGTTTTTCGTTTGCTTCTCTGTGTACCAAAGTCCGCTCAAAGCGTCATCTTCCTTTCGTGATAAGCTGTATTTCCATCTATTTTTCTCGCCTGCGGCGACGATTATTCTGCACTGAAGCATCGGCTTTTGCCTAAGGAAAAAGTATAGAGGAATTGCAGGTGATTGTAAAGACGGATCGATTCATTTTCAGGAGTCATTCCATTCCCGACGGCCGTTTTGGGCTGAGCTTGCCACAGATGTACATAAGCTTATTCTGCAGCGGCGACTGCCAAAACTGAGGATTCCTCCGGTTGCTCTGTTAATCGCCTCCTAGAGGGTCTGCTGTTTTTTCCTTCCCGCTTGTTTAAACCCTCCTCTTTTTCCTCATAATGATAAGAACATTTATTTATCCGGGAGGAGATTTGAACATGGACATGATGACGGACAAGCGGGTCCGTTTAACTATCAAGACGATACGCGCATTTTTGTTCATGGGAGCATTGATGCTGATCTTCCTTTCAATCGTTGTCATGACGGTGGTCCTGGCAGCCAAATGGCAAGGCGCTCCTTCGATTCAGGTGCCGAGGTCTACCGTGCTGTATGACGGAAGCGGAAAGCAGATAGGGGAGACGCATTACGGGCAAAAGCGGTACTGGGTTTCGCTGAAGAGCATCAATCCCGCCGTCATCGATGCCACACTTGCCGTTGAAGACCGGAACTTCTTCCGGCACCACGGCTTCGACTATATGAGGATGGGCGGCGCCCTCATCGCCGATCTAAAGGCGATGTCCAAAGTTCAGGGAGCCAGCACCATTACACAGCAATATGCGAGAAACCTCTACCTCGGCCACGATAAAACATGGAAAAGAAAGTGGAATGAAGCTTTTTATACGATACGGCTCGAACAAAACTACACAAAGAAAGATATTTTGGAAGGCTATTTAAATACGATTTATTACGGGCATGGAGCCTACGGAATCGAAGCTGCTTCCCGGATGTATTTTGGCAAACGGGCCAAGGATATCAATGCGGCGGAAGCTGCGATGCTTGCCGGCATTCCAAAGGGTCCTTCCGTTTATTCGCCTTTTGTTAATGAAAAAAAGGCGAAAGAACGCCAAGAAATGATCCTGACAATGATGGAGAAAGAAAACAAGCTGACGAAAAAGCAGGCGGCAGAACTGAAAAAACTGCCGCTCCGCTTTGAAAAACAGGATAAGCAAACAACCGCTAAAACCGCTCCGTACTTTTATGACGAAGCGGTTAAAGAAATCGCGCGCTTGCTGCATTTGACACCGGAGCAAGCAGAAACCGGCGGCTACAACGTATTCACCACGCTCAACCCGCGTCTCCAAAAAATTGCCGAGGACACGATCGAACGCACGATTGATTCGTCATCTGACATTCAGGCAGGGTTTGCAGCGATCAATCCGTCCGACGGCAGCGTTCTTGCGCTTGTCGGAGGACGCGACTACGAAAAAAGCCCGTTTAACCGCGTAACCCAGGCTATGCGGCAGCCCGGCTCCACTATGAAGCCTTTCCTTTATTATTCGGCTGTTCAAAACGGTTTTACGCCGGCCACCCGGATGAGGAGCGCGGAAACGACATTTGAGCTCGGGCAAGGCAGCGCTTATTCGCCGAGCAACTATCACGGCTATTACGCAGACGGCCCGATCACTCTTCTTCAGGCCCTGGCTTTGTCCGATAACATTTACGCCGTGAAAACGCACCTTTTCCTCGGCATGGACAAACTGATTGATGCTGCAAAACAATTCGGCATCACGAGCCCGCTGCAAAAAGTGCCGTCGCTTGCGCTCGGAACATCCCCCGTGAAGCCGATTGAAATGGTGAATGGATACGCCATGTTTGCCAATGGCGGAAAAAAAATCGAACCTTCCTTTATTACGAAAATTACCGATTCGAACGGGGAGATTCTTTACGAAAAGCCGAAGCGAAGCAAACAAATCCTTGACCCAAGAGCGGCTTTTATCACGGCCAACATGATGAGCGGAATGTTCGACAAATCACTCAACGGCTATACATCTGTTACCGGGCGGACGATCGCAGATCAGCTGATGCGCCCATACGCCGGAAAATCGGGAACGACCAGCACCGACAGCTGGATGATCGGCTTTTATCCCGGCCTTGCTTCAGGCGTGTGGACGGGATATGACAAAGAGCGGACAATCGATGCCGTCGCAGAGAAAAACTATGCCAAACAAATTTGGGCCAAATTTATGGAAAAAGCGCTTGAAAACGCGCCCGCCGCAACTTTAAAGCCGCCTGAAGGCGTGAAAGGGATGTATATTGACCCTGCTACAGGCTATGCGGCGGCGCCCAGCTGTCCGTCCAAATATTTCGCTTATTTTATCGAAGGTACTGAACCCGAGCAGGTTTGCTACGGAAAAGAAATCTATAAGGATCAAAAAGCCGGGCGCGAAAAACCCGCCGCTCCCCACAAGCGGAAAAAGTGGTGGGAAAAATGGTTTAAAAAAGAAGAATAAACTTTTTTGGGCGGGATAGACGAACCCCCCGGACTTCACGGCGGTCCGGGGGGTTTTTTCCTATTGCTGAAGCAATCCCTTTTTCAGCTCGTCTGATGAACGGTCCCAAAGCCCTTGATCATGATTTTTCAGAAAATCGGCCAGAACGCGCTTGGAACTTTCATCCATGTGCTCGACGATAATCTTCCGCTTCATCGACTTATCCATTAAATTCACGTGCTCCGGAAGCGATTTGTAGCCGCGGCGGATGCTTCTGTCCACCGTCATTTCGCAAGCCGTCACCCCCGCATAATAAGGGCCTTCTTCCCTGCGGTCGATCGTAACCCACACAAGCCAGTAAGGTTTTCCGTTCGGCACCTCTTCCTTGTTCGGCAAAAATTTGATTCCTTTTTCAACCGTGCTGCGGGCGTGCATGGCGCCGATATCAACAAACGCTTCTTTCTCTTCGACATCGACAAAGACAGGCGAGATGTTGTCAAGGCTTAAAGCCCCTGCACCAAATCCCCCGTGTCCGTCCGTCGGATCGCTTTTAATAATATTGAATCCGATTGTTTTTTTCTTTTTTCCTTGTTCCATCAAAAATACCTCCTACATCAGCGGCCGGAAAACGCTGTTAAATATCGAGATGATATATTCCCGCCCTTCATTCAAAAACGGCCAGAATACATATTGGCCAAGCGGCGTAATGACGATGATCAGAAACACGATCGAGCCGTACGCTTCATATTTCGACAGCTTCGCCCGCACATCGGGGGCGACCACATCCTGTATAACCCGAAAACCGTCAAGGGGCGGGAACGGCATTAAATTAAACAGAAATAAAAGCAGGTTGAGATTCACCCAAATCGTAAAAAATTGAAGCAAGCCGCTGTAAAAACCGGAAGGCAGCGTCCCGGACAGCTTCACGGACAAAAGCAGCAATATAAAACCGATGAAAGCAAGGATCAGGTTGCTGATCGGTCCTGCGATTGACACGAGAAATCCGGCCAGCCTCGGATTTTTAAAATAAAAGCGGTTAACGGGCACCGGCTTTGCCCATCCGAATCCCAAAATAAAGATCAAAATCGTTCCAAACGGATCAAGATGCTTGAGCGGGTTGAGCGTCAGCCTGCCCTGCCGTTTGGCCGTCTCATCACCGAATTTGTATGCCACATATGCATGGGCGACCTCATGCACAGTGAATGCGGCAGCAAGTGTCAAAACAACATACGGAATCATTTCCAGCGGATAAATAAGAAAACGGTCTAAAATGTGGCTTTCCCTCTTTCTCATATACAAAGATTTACTATCTCCAGTATACTATAAGAGCAGCTGATGCTAAAGTAAGCAGCCATTTTTTAAAAGGAGGAGGAGAACATATGCCGTACGTAACGGTTCAAATGCTGGAAGGCCGCACAGATGATCAAAAAAGAAATCTGGTGAAAAAAGTGACCGAAGCCGTCTCCGAAACAACAGGCGCACCTGCAGAAAAAATCGCGGTCATCATTGAGGAATTGAAAAAGGAAAACTACGGTGTCGCCGGCAAACGAATGAGCGATATGTAATAAAAACGGCGTCTGCCGCTTACATGCGGGACGCCGTTTTTATTATTTATACCAAGCTTTATTTCTTGTGATCTGGCTATTGTGAGCCGAATCCCAGACATCGACCGTGTAGGCGTAGTCGTAGTTCATAATGCAGCGGATTCCGCTTCCTTGCGCATCGTGGTTCAAGCCGAAGTTATGGGAAAATTCGTGGGTCGCCGCTTTTGCCGTGTTGGCCGTTCCCTGGTCGAGGTTTACGCTGAAGGCGCTGCCGTTCGGCTTGCTGTTGTATACGTATGCGATGCCGCCGGCGTCAAAATTGCTGTTCGCCGTAAATCCGACGACAAATTTATAGCTGCGCCCGCTGAAATTGCTCTGAAGGTTTGATAGAATTTGAGAGCTGTTGCTGCCTGAAGAAGTCCAAGGCGCCACGGCTTCGACGACAAAATCAATATCGTGGTCCCTGTTGAACATGACATCCGCCTGCTCAATAATTTGGACGATTCTCGTCTGCCAATCGCTGTATTTCGCGCGATACTGAGCGTCAGCCACAGCCAGGACGCTCACTTTCTGACTGCCCGTGCCTGCCTGGGTTGAAAATGTCCCTTTGCTCGTATTCTTTTTAAACGTTTTTGTCCCCGTCACATTTCCTTTCTCATCCAATATTTTCGTATTGACCGTTCTTTCTATTTGAACTTTTCCTTTCAAGTCTTTAAAGTCTTTCGCTTTAGGCAAAGAATCGATATGAGTGCCTTTTACTTCATGGCCGTGGTCATGATCGTGCCCGTCAACCTGGGCGGCGCCTGCCGTCAAACCGGGGATGAGACTGACGGAAAGTAATAGAGATAAGAATATAGAACGCTTTTTCACTGCTAATTCCCTCCTTTTTTTTGAACGAATGAAAGATTCTGCTAGTTGTCTAAAAATTCCTTCAATTCATCCAAAAAGAGGAAATATTGCACGCGTTCTGTTTACTGCTCCTTTCTATTTCCCCACAAAAATTCCAAAATGTTTACAATAAAACAAAACAAAAAACCTACCGTTTTCCGGCAGGTTTATGAACAAAGGTCTCTGAGCTTTTTTATGTAAGCGACGGCTTCATCGAATTCTTCGTCCGTATACCGCTGCTTGCTTTTTACGGTAAACACTTTTTCTCTGATCTCTTCCTGCTCCAGTCCTTCAAAATACAGAATCGTCGACACCAGTTCCAAAAAGCGCGATGACTGGCCGTTCACGTCGTCTATATAGGCTTTAATATCCCGCATATCCAGCTCACACTGGCTCAAAAACTGCGTTCCCGCTTCAGTGGGCGAATAGCGGTATTGATAATAGCCGCCTTTTTTTTCTTTGACTTCATGAAGAAATCCGAGATTGCAAAGTTCTTCGACTTGAAGCGTCAGCTCCTCTGAATAGGGCCCGTAAAAATGAAAATCATACTTTTCATAAAAGGGAAGCTCCAATTTCTTTGCGATATAAATGATTTTCTGCAGCTTTTTCCGCCCGACAATCTCCCCCGAATCCGAGAAGACCTTCATCAGCTTTGCATGTTCTTTTAACAAATCTCCGCCATCTCCTTCATCCTTTTCTTTCTATATCAGTCCGAGCAATTCTTTCATTCTTTTCGCATGACGGCCGTCAGGCAATCCTTCGATTAAATCGAGCGGGAAATACAGCTTATGGTCCGTTCTCCGCTTGCCTGATATCGCATCGACAATATCGGATTGCCGCGACAGCTCCTTAATCTGGCCGTTGTGCGTCAGCAATTGAATCGGGAGGCGCTCCTCTTCTTCCCCCGGTCTGTAGAAATCATAAGGAAGGTCTGAGGACGAATCCACCACAAGGTAATAATCGGGATCAATCCCTGATTCTTTAAACAAGGCGGTCAGTTCAAAGTAAGTCGCCATTTCCTCATTCGGATTGAATTCCGCATACTGGAACAGCCTGCGGTTGATAAACCGGCGGCATAAATCAGACAAAACTTCATCCTCTTCTTTTTCCCAGGCCTGAAAATAATAAAGAATGATTGCTTCATCAAGACTCAAATAATCTTCCAATGTGACATTGCCTTCAAAAATAGAATAAAAATGCACAGGCGCATACGTGAAAACATAGCCTTCCTCATGAAGCTGCTTTGCACGGTGAAGAATCTTCGTCAAAATCACTTCCGCGCTTCTTGTCACAGGATGGAAATAGACCTGCCAGTACATCTGGTACCGGCTCATAATATAATCCTCAACGGCATGCATTCCGCTTTGCTTAATCACGATTTGGTCTTCGCGCGGCCGCATCACGCGGAGGATCCGCTCCATATCGAAATGGCCGTAGCTGACGCCGGTATAATAGGCGTCTCTCTGAAGATAGTCCATGCGGTCAGCGTCAATCTGGCTTGAGATCAGGCTGACGACCTGCTTGTTCTGATAGGTTTTCGCGATGACCTCAGCGACATCCTTTGCAAACGTCGGGCTCACCTTGTTTAACACCTGGTTAACTTCTGTATCGCCTAAAATGATCGCTCTCGTAAAATCTTCATGATCAAGCCGGAAGACCTTTTCAAACGAATGGGAAAACGGGCCGTGCCCCAAATCGTGCAGCAATGCGGCGCAAAGGCACAGATCACGCTCGCTGTCATCCCATTCCTCCCTGCCTTTAAAAACGTCATCAACCATTCTTCTGACAATTTCATAGACGCCGAGAGAATGGTTGAAACGGCTGTGTTCGGCTCCGTGAAACGTCAAATAGGTCGTTCCAAGCTGTTTGATTCTGCGCAGTCTCTGAAATTCACGGGTTCCGATCAAGTCCCATATCAGCTTGTCCCGTACATGGACATAGCGGTGAACAGGATCTTTAAACACTTTTTCTTCTGATAATTTTCCGTTTGGATACGCCATTTTTGTCCCTCTTTTTTTCAAACGTGAGGCAAACTGATCGCTGCCCATCCGTCTCTTTTTCTTCGGAGAACTAAATGTATATTGTAAGTATTGCCCGATCTGCTTGTTTTCTTTTAGGTCTGTTTCTATTATATCGAGTCTGCTTTTTTGAAAACATCCTTGAATTTACCCGGCTATTTGTTCCAGACTGCAAAAAAGCCGGCAAACAAGCAAAAACGCCTGACCCGTTAGGGAGGCGGTTATTTTTTGAGTTTCTTTTTCACTTTTTCGATCAGCTCGTCTTCATCAGGAGCTGACAGCGGACGATTATTGACAAACGCGAACGATTTTTTTCGTCCCGGCCCGCAGTAAGACTGGCAGCCGATTTCCACTTTTGCATCCGGATCGATTTCTTTCAGACGGGGCAAAAGCGTCTTTAAATTAGTGGCCTGACAATCGTCGCATACTCGAAATTCATTAGCCATTTCATACGCTTCCTTTCGTTTTGTTCATCTGTCTTTATGAAAGGCATTCAACCGTGCCGAACTTTGATAAAAAATGACACCATCCTTCATTTTACAAGGATTCTTTCATTCCTGCAAGGATCGCGCTAAAAAAATCAGTTCCTATTCTTTTAGCAAACTTGTATAAATATTTTCCAAAATGGACAATCTAATACCAATACTGACAATGGGAGTTGAGAAGTGATGAAACAAAGACAAGACGCTTGGTCTGAAGAGAATGATTTACTGCTTGCTGAAACGGTATTGCGGCATGTCAGAGAAGGCAGCACACAGCTGAACGCCTTCGAGGAAGTCGGAGACAGACTGAACAGGACATCAGCCGCCTGCGGTTTTAGATGGAACGCGGTTGTCCGCCACCAATACGAAAAAGCATTGCAGCTGGCTAAAAAACAAAGGAAGCAAAGAATGCGCGCCCTTGGAAACGGCCAGCCGGCGAAAAAACGCTTATTATACAAGCCGCCTGTCGAAACAGAGGCTGAACCGCCTGCAGAAAGCGTCATTGAGCAGCAGAAAGCAACCGCCGATTCAAGCGAACAGCAGCCGATCGCCAGCGAGCATCTGCCTTATGTTGATGAGAGCTTTAAAGAAGAGTTAGCTAGTTTATCGCACCTTCTATCGCCAAACCAGCCGCAGGCAGGCCATTCAGCCGATTCATCGAAAGACATGACGATCGATGATGTGATCCGCTTCCTGCAAAACTACACAGGAAACGAAGCACAGACTGCCGCTTTAAAAATGGAAAATGACCGCTTAAAACAGGAAAATGAAGAGCTGACGAAAAAAGTTGAAAAGCTTGAAGCTGAAGTCAAAAAGCTGGAAAATGACCAGTCGACCATCCAGGAAGACTACGAAACGCTCGTAAAAATTATGAACCGTGCAAGAAAACTAGTTTTATTCGAAGAAGACGAACACGCTGCGCCCGCCTTTAAAATGGACCGGAACGGCAATTTAGAAAAAATGGCTGAATAGCGCTTTCAGAGGGTGCGGCAAAGAGACAGAACTGAAAACGCATAAAAATTTGCCGATACGCTGATACCCCTTTCTTGAAAAAAGGGGGTATTTTTTACCTCTGCGGCTTGCTTTCATATGACAAAAATTTCATAATAGGGATAGCAATTTATAAGGCGGGGTATTCGATGAAGTTTGTTTTATATGCGGTTCAGTTAGGCACGGCAGCCCTTTTGTTTTTGTTTTCTGCATTGGCAAGCTGGTATCAAGGCAGCGAGCTTTTAAAGGTGCCGTGGGAGTGGAAATATACAGCCAAGTTTACAAAACTGCTCTATGGAGAGGACTCCATAAAATACGCACACGATATTTCCCAGCTTGATTTTTTCGTCTACGCGGCCAAACATACGCCGGCAACCGTAATTTTAATGGCTGTCAGTTTGGCGTATATCATCGCTTTGGCGGCTTATCTTCTCATCAAAACATATGTAAAACGAAAAAGCGCTTTGAGCGCAGCATAAAAAAACCGCTTCGGAAGCGGTGAAGTGTGACAAAATCCTGAAACGTTCAACCGTTTTAGGATTTTGCCGTCTATGAAGCATTTTCTCAATCCGCTAGAGGCAGCCGCGGTTTTTCGCCGCTTTAAGCATGCCTGGCAACGAATATAACGGGAGCGCAGAGGCTCTTCTTCTATCCAAAAACTTTTTCATTCCGCTCAATCATACGGACGAGGTTTTTTTCATAGGCTTCTTCTTCTGCGGGCGTGAGGGGGCCTTGATAAATCTCCCCGCCCAGCTCTTTCAGCTGTGTCAGAAGCAAGAGCATCAAGTCCTGCACCGAGATGTCTTCATTGAGAAGCTCAGAGAGCGAAGCCATCGTTTCCGGGCGAATATCGGGATAAACGGCTTTTGTTTTCCCGCGCATGTCTTTCAATGCGGTGTCGTAGAAACGTTTGATCAGCTCAGCGCGACCGCTTCCGCTTTGATCAGCGCATAAATAAATTTGAACAGCCACTCCGCCTCTCAGCCGCCTCTGGGAAATTCCCGCAAACTTCCTTCCCCCGATGCTCAAATCAAAGCTCCCCGGACAGTAAGAGCCTTTGATTTCATAGGCTTCGATTGCTGCGTCATAGGATGACAGCATTCGCTTAACGAGCTCAAACATCGCTTCATAGCCCCGGTCGATATCAATTCCGTTTTTCTTATCCTGAAAAATCAGCGAAACGTTTAAAACCCCGCTGTCCAAAACGACGGCCAGTCCGCCGGAATTGCGAACGATGACTTGATAGCCCGCTTCTTCAAGCAATGAAATCCCGTCTTGTAAATAAGGAAGCCTTGTATCCTGAATTCCGAGCACGATCGTGTCATGGTGCACCCAGGAACGCGCCGTCGCCGGAGACAAACCCTTTCCGACAGAAGCGCACAGCGTATCATCTATCGCAAATGATTGTTTTGCATCAAAATATGGGCCGAGGCTGGATTGGTCAATAATTCTCCATTTCGGCTGGATGAGTAGATCAATCGGTTGCTTTGCCATATATATTGTAAACCCTTTCGTTATGCATTTCAGCCAACATCCATTATACCATTTACGAAAACATGATGTGGGATTTTTTCTTATCTCCGGCGCATCTCCTTCATTCATGTGACGCTTAAAGACGGTTCTCCGAATTCGAGCGGCAGCCCGACGTAATTTTCGGCAAGACTTTGAGCGGCCGCTGTTGAGGTTGTGACATGGTCAAGCTCAGCCAATTGAATTTGGTAGTCAAATGGCGTGTAGCCGTGATGACGGTGCAGCAGGGATGTCATATACCAGGAAAAGCGCTCCGCTTTCCAGACGCGGCGGAGGCAAGCCTCAGAATAGCGGTCCAGCCGTTCGGTTTTGCCAGCTTCGTAATAGTCTTCGAGCGCCCACGCAAGCCGTTGGACATCCGCCATCGCAAGATTCAGGCCTTTCGCACCGGTCGGCGGTACAATATGCGCGGCATCCCCCGCTAAATACAGTCTGCCGTATTGCATCGGATCGCATATAAAGCTTCTCATCGAGACAATGTTCTTTTGAATCACAGGGCCTTCAGTCAGCTTCCATCCGTCATCGGCCGACAGCCTTAAATGAAGCTTCTCCCATATCCTTTCGTCCGGCCAGTTCCCGATTGAATCTGAAGGGCTGACTTGCAGGTAAAGCCGCTGGATTTCCGGAGTCCTCGTGCTGACGAGGGCAAACCCGTCCTCATGATGGGCATACACAAGTTCAGACGAGGACGGAGGGGCTTCAGCCAATATGCCGAGCCATCCGTATGGGTACACCTTTTCGTACTCTTTGCGGATCTCCCTCGGAATGCTTTGTCTGCTCGGCCCATGAAATCCGTCGCACCCCGCAATGAAATCGCAGGTCAGTTCTTCTGTATCGCCGTTTTCAGTCTGATAAGTGATGACGGGCGCTTCTGTATCAATATTTGACAGGCGGACGCCAGACACATTGAAAACGATGCGCCCTCCCGATTGCAGACGGACGTCGATTAAATCTTTGATCACTTCATGCTGGGGATAGATGGCAATGTACTTTCCTCCCGTCAGCTTGTGCATATCAATTCTGTGCCGCTTGCCGCCAAAGCGGATCTCAATCCCTTGATGAAACATGGCTGTTTTCATCATCCGTTCACCGGCGCCTGTTTCATTTAGCAAATCTACCGTCATCTGTTCAAGAACGCCTGCACGGATGGTTTCTTCAATCTCCTTTCGCGAGCGGGATTCGATCACGACCGCTTCGATTCCCCGGCGTTGGAGCAGGTTTGCGAGCATAAGCCCGGCAGGCCCCGCTCCGATAATTCCCACTTGTGTCCGCAAAATGGTTTCCTCCCTTTATCCATGTTTTGATGTGGCTTCTAACGTAAACTCGGCGCTTTCCGATTGAGAGACAAAATCAAATGAAGCATGCTTCTCTTGGACGAGCATGATGCCAAGCGCAGCAAAAACACTCGGGATCGCAAACACCATGAAAGCCTGCTTCGGCTCCATCCCGGCAGCAAGAATCAATGCAAACAGCGAAGGGGCAATGATCGCTCCGAGTCTGCCGACCCCGAGCGCCCAGCCGATTCCGGTCGCTCTGATTTCTTTCGGATAATATTCTGAAATATAAGGATTAGCGATATTTTGCGCTCCGACAGTGCATGCTCCGCCTAAAGCAATCAGCAAGTACAGAAGAACGGCGTTCATCGTCATTCCAAACGCTGCAAAACAAAAGGCCCCGATGACATACATCGCCGCAAGCACTTTTTTATGGCCGGCCTTATCTGCCAAATATCCGCCGAGTACCGCTCCTGCGGCTTGTCCGCTGCACAGCGCCAGATTAAATGACAAGCTTGACGACAGCCCGTAACCTGACTCCTGCATCATTTTCGGAAGCCATGTATTTAAGCCGTAGACCATGAGAAGGCAGCTGAAAACGGAAAGCCAGAATGCGAATGTGCTCGCTGCACGTTTTTGTTCGAACAGTTTTTTAACTGGAAAGCCCTTCTTTTCTTTCGCAATCACCGAAATTTGATAATTGTCGTCTTCCCTGTACCGTCCCGCCGGATGCACCTGATTGAGAATCTCAGCCAACGCTTTCGTATTCTTCTTCAAAACGTAAAATGACAGAGATTCGGGGAACCGGCTGAAAAAGAACGGGAGCACAAAGAGCGGCACGGCTCCGATCAGATACAGCACTCTCCAGCTTGTCCCGGGCACGGCGAACATGCCGACGAGAGACGCCAGCACACCGCCTGCGGAATAGCCGCAATACATGGCGGCTACGATCACCGCTCTGTTTTTTTTCGGCGAATATTCGGTCATCAGCGAAATCGCATTTGGCATCAACCCGCCCATTCCAAGAGCAGCAAGAAACCGCATGATCGTAAACAAAAGCGGAGAATCGATCAGCCCGGCCAATGCCGTAAACAGGCTGAACAGAAAAATACAGAAGCCTAACACCTTTTTGCGGCCGTATTGATCTGCGAGCGGTGAAAAAATAAGTGCGCCGAGCATCATACCGATCAATGTATAGCTGCCGATCGCTCCGGCTTGAATGGCGGTCAGGCTCCATTCCTCCATCAGCCACGGCAAGCTGACGCCGTACATCGCAATATCATAACCGTCAAAGGCGATGGCGAAAAAACACCATAGGAAAACAGTCAGATGCACTTTGTTGAATTTGCTGGCCGCCATGATTTCTGCTGGATGAACTGAACGATTTTTCATGTTTCCCTCCACGATTCTAATCGTATTATGAGAACAGCTTAACGTACGGTGTCTTTTTCATTGAAAGCGTGCGTGCGAGCTTTTTGCCCCGCAGGTTCGAATGCCATGACGACATTGGAGCTCCCGGAAGACTGGCCGTATCCGTAAAACGTGCTTTTACATCCGTCTTCAAGCACGCCCAAAAGCATTGCAATGTGACGGCCGCCAGCTTCAAGTCCGGCATTTTTAGCATATTGAGGCAGCATCTGCTGAGCAGATATAAGATCGTTGTCTGTTAAATAGGTTAAAAATTGAGCATCGAGGGCCTGTTCGGCCAAAGTCGGCATGCATTCGGGCCCTCTCACCAAATGGTGGCTGAGTGCCCCGCTGCTGATGAACACGATTTTCTTTCTGCTTTCCTTCAGTACTCTTCCGGCAATCCGGCCCCACAAATACGTTTCTTCCAGGTTCGCCGCCAATGTAACCGATAAATCGATGACCGGAATATCCCCTTTTGGAACGAGATAGCGCAGCGGAACAACTGTCCCGTAGTCCCAGCAGTAGGTGGGATCGTTGATAGGAATGACGGAAAGCCCCTCTTTTGCGCCGGCTTCGGCCAACTGCAGCGCCAATTCCGTGTCCCCGGGGTAAGAATACGGAACATCGGAAATTAAATTCGGGCACTCCAAAGCTGTTAAAACGCCTTGATGATCGGGAGCCGCATCGATCAGATGATCGAAGCTTGACGTCCAGTGACAGGAAATCAAGACAACGGCATCAGGCTGAATTCTTTCGATGATCCCGGAGAGCCGCTTCATCCCTTTGACCAGCTCTTTTTGAAAGTCAGGGGTTTTATCTTCAAAGCACATCCTCGGTGTATGCGGAACAAGCGCCGCCAATTCGATTGACATGTAGATTCCTCCCGTCGCCTTCTTTAAGGTCTTAATTTTGAAACCGGTGTTCCGCCTATGCCCCAGTGGCTTTTAGGAATTTCGGTGACAAGAACACGGACGTTTTCCCTCGGAGCATCAAGGGTGGCGCTCAACGTTTCCGTCACTTTTTGAATGACTTCCTCGACCTTTTCAGGCGGCCGGCCTTCTAATAATTGAATATGAACGATCGGCATATGATCACCTCAGGTTATGATTGGACTGAAAATGATACATCTCCCAGTCCTTCTACTTGTGCTGAAACGCGGTCGCCCGGCTGCAGCATGACAGCTCCCGTTACACCGCCCGTTAAAATGATGCTACCGGCCGCAAGCTTTTGTTTCTTCCTGGAGAGCATATTGGCGAGCATGGCCGCCGAATTTGCGGGATGTCCGACAACTGCTGCACCAGTGCCCTGCTCTTTGACCTTGCCGTTTATCACTAAAGAGACTTTTGCTTCATCAAGCTTGAAATGGTCCGGCATCTTCACTTTTTCACCTAACACCACCCTTGAAGATGACGCATTGTCCGCAATGACATCAGGCAGGGTAAATGAGAAGTTTTCATAACGGCTGTCAATCACTTCAAGAACGGGAATCAATTCAGCAACGGCTTCAAGGACCTTCTCCTTTGTAACACCCGGCCCTTCAATATCCTTTCCAAGCACAAAAGCAATCTCGGCTTCAACCTTCGGGTGAATCAGCTCGTTCATCCGGATGCTTCCGCCGTTTGGTACGATCATATCTTCAAAAATATAACCGTAGATCGGCTCCTCGACGTTCATCTGCTCCATTTTCGCCCGGCTTGTCAGGCCCATTTTCGGACCGATAATGCCGTTGCCATCCCATAATTTCAGTTGAATCAGTTCTTCTTGAATCGCATACGCCTCTTCGACGGTCAGCTCCGGGTAGTCCTTTGTGATTCTTTCAACCTCGCGCTTCTCTGTTTCAGCAAGATACAAGAGGCGCGCCGTATCCTTCAATGCTGTGGCATTCATCCGTTTTCCTCCTTTTACATCTTGATGCAAATATTGGTTAATTCGCTGAAGAATTCGAGGCTGTGAATGCCTCCTTCTCGTCCGAGCCCGCTCTGTTTCATGCCGCCAAACGGTGTCCGAAGATCGCGGAGAAACCAGCTGTTGACCCATACCATGCCCGATTCGATTTGCCCGGCTACGCGGTGCGCCCGGCGGAGGTCGTTCGTCCATACGGTCGCGCTTAATCCGTAATGTGTATCATTAGCCTGTGCAATAACTTCCTCCTCTTCGTCGAACGGAATCACCGTCACGACCGGCCCGAAGATTTCTTCTTTGATGAGCCTGGAATTGCGGGAAAGTCCGGTGATAATCGTCGGTTCAAGAAAGCAGCCGGATTCCTGTCCTTCAGGGCGTTTTCCTCCGGTTAAAATAACGCCGCCTTCCCGTTTGGCCAATTCGATGTAGTTCATCACACGCTCGGTGTGTTCAGAAGAAATTAAGGCGCCGATATTCGTATCCGGATCAAAAGGATCGCCGACTTTGAGCTCTTTCGTTTTCTCAACGAACTTGTTCAGAAATTCGTCATACGCTTCCCGCTCGACATAGATGCGGGAGCCGCTCATACATACTTCGCCCTGGTTGACGAAACTCGATTTCAATGAGATGCTGACGGCTTCCTCCATGTCGGCATCGGCAAAAATAATATTCGGGTTCTTTCCTCCCAATTCAAAGGAAAGTTTCTTTAATGTTTTCGAAGCAGCTTCCATAATGATTTTGCCGGTTGTCGTTTCTCCCGTGAAAGATATCGCATCAACATCGGGATGCTCAGAAAGCGCAGCGCCGGCGGAATCAGGCCCAAACCCGTGGACGATGTTGACGACTCCGTCAGGCATTCCTGCATCATGGCAGATTTCCCCGAGGAGCGTGGCTGTCAGCGGCGTCAGTTCAGCCGGTTTGATGACGGCTGTATTTCCCGCCGCCAGACAAGGCGCCAATTTCCACGTCAGCAAAAGCAGCGGCAAGTTCCACGGATTGATCAGCCCGACGACGCCGACCGGACGGCGGATCGCATAATTGATTGCAATATCGTCAGTTTGATAAGCTTCTGTTCCGGCTCCTCTCATAAAATCCGCAAAAAAATGAAAGTTGAAAGCAGCCCGCGGAATATCTAAATTACTTGAGAGCGAAAGCGGCTTCCCCGTATCCAATGTCTCGAGCCTTGCCAGTTCGTCTTTACGCTCAAGTATGATGTCGCCGACCTTTCTGATGATCCGAATCCTTTCGTCAGCGGTCATGTTTTTCCAGCGTCCGTTTAAAGCACGCCTTGCGGCCGCGACTGCAAGATCGACCTCTTTTTTGCCTCCTTCCGCAACGCTCCCGATGATTTCCTGTGTAGCCGGATTGATGTTGTCAAACGTACTGCCGTTCTCTGAAGGAAAGTACCTGCCGTTTATGTAGTGCTGACAGTCAAAAGGTTTTACGAGTTTTGCCGATGGGGTCTGAACATTCATATTCTACAAACATCCTCCTTTTCAAATCCTTTCCATTAAGTTAAATGATTTTAAACGACAAGAAAACAGCAATGTTCCTCTATGCGGAACAACTCAGACATTTTTTCCGAAAATTTGATATTTTCCGCTTTTTTATTTTTAAAATCATGTTATATTATGGAATAAAAGGCAACGAAAACAAGGGAGAGAGTTGAGGAACCTATGACTGTTGAGACAAAGGACCACCAGCTGCTCGGTTCAGTAAAAAATGCACTTCGTCTGCTTCAATCGTTTACATTAGAGACACCGGAAAAGAAACTAACCGAACTCGCCTCATCGCTCGGCCTCGGAAAAAGCACAGTATCGCGCCTTTTGACTACATTGGAAAGCGAAGGGTTTGTCATGAAGGACCCGGAATCCAGAAGATACAAGCTCGGCTTATCGGTTCTGAAGTTAAACACCATTGTCAACTCCACTCTTGAAATCAACCGCGAATCCCAGCCGGTCCTCAAACGGCTGACAGAAGAGACCGGCGAAACGTCGCATATTGCGATGCGACGCGAGCTCAGCGTCGTTTATCTCAATCGGACGGAATGCCCCCGCCCTGTCGAACTTCTCTCATATATCGGGCGGCAAAACCCGATGCATTGCACAAGCTCGGGCAAGGTGCTTCTCGCCTTTGACGAAGACGGCATATTGGATGAGTATGTGAAGGAAGGCTTGAAAAGCTGTACAAAACAAACGATTACAGACGAGGACAAATTGAGGGAGGCGCTGAAAACCGTTAAAGAAAACGGGTTTGACGTCAGTTGCGGGGAATTCATTGATGGTGTCACATCCATCTCAGCTCCCGTCAGAAACCACGCGGGACGAGTGTTGTACGCCGTCAGTGTCGTAGGTCCGGCAGAACGCATAAAGGCCCGGCAGGCGAAAATCGTATACCAAGTGAAAAAAGCGGCCCGGGATATTTCCGAAAGAATCGGGTACTGGAAACGAATATAAAAATTGGGGGAATCGGCTTTGTATGATCTTCACACGCACTTTATACCGCACGATGTGCTGCTTTGGCTGGACGACAATGAAAAGAAGGTCCACGCCGTCCGCGAAAAAAAGGATGGCCGCCAAGCGGATTTTTTGACGGTCAATCACAAATGGGGCTTTGAATTAAAAGAGCTGTTCTACCAGGAAGCTTTATATTTGGAAGCCCAGCAGGAAGCCGGCATCTCACACTCATTGGTATCGCCGGTTCCCCAGCTTTTCCTTTACGATCTCGCCGAAGAAATCACAGACGAATTGTCCTTTGTATACAACAAAGCGCTTGCCGGATGGGTTAAAAAACACGACGGCCGCCTTTCAGGCCTCGGCACCGTCCCGCTGAACAGCCCTTTAAAGGCGAGCGAGCGCCTGAATGAAGCGATGAACAACGGCCTTAAAGGAGCGATTATCGGCCCCGGCGCTTCGCAAATGCTTCTCTCAGACGAAGCATTTACACCGTTTTGGGAAACGGCTGACAGAAGAAAAGCGATTATCTTTATCCATCCGCTCCTTTCTGAAGATCCGCGGCTTCGCCGCAGGATGCTGCCAAATTTGATCGGCGTTCCGTGGGAAACGACAATTTGCGCCGCTGATCTTTTGTTAAGCGGGTTTACAGACCGTTTTCGCAATGTGAAAATTCTGCTGGCGCACGGCGGCGGCTTTTTGCCCTATCAGATCGGAAGACTGGACAAAGGATATGACAAATGGGCCGGCGTTTCTTCATCGCTTTCGGCGCCGCCGCGCGAATATTTGCGGAAGTTTTGGTTTGACAGCGTGCTGTGGGAGAAAGAAAGCGCGGCATATTTAAAGAAGCTCATCGGAGAAGACCGCCTTGTTCCGGGTTCCGATTTTCCTTTTGACCTTTGTCAGTGGCCGCCTCTCGATCCCGGTCGGAAAGGGGCGGAATCTCTGCTGAATGTAGCGATTGAAGCATAAAAAAAGGCGAACCTCTTCAGGTTCACCTTTTTCAAAAACAAATTACAGCGCTTGAACTGCCGTAATCAGCGCAAGATTATAAACGTCTTCAGCGTTGCATCCTCTGGAGAGGTCGTTTACAGGCATGTTCAGCCCTTGCAGAATCGGACCGACCGCTTCGAAGTTGCCGAGGCGCTGAGCGATTTTATAGCCGATGTTCCCCGCTTCAAGGCTTGGGAAAACAAATACGTTTGCATCACCTTTAATGACGGAGTCCGGCGCTTTTTTCTCGGCGACAGACGGAACGAATGCCGCATCAAATTGGAATTCGCCGTCCAGTGTAAGCTCAGGCGCTTTTTCTTTGGCGATCGCAACCGCATTGGCTACCTTTTCAGTTTCGTCCGATTTTGCAGAGCCTTTTGTTGAAAAGCTGAGCATGGCGACACGAGGGTCAATGTTGAACATTTTCGCTGTGTTCGCACTTTCGATTGCAATTTCCGCAAGGTCCTGACTGTCAGGCGCAATATTGATCGCACAGTCTGCAAATACATACTGCTCATCGCCGCGCGCCATGATAAACACGCCGGAAGTTTTCTTCACGCCTTCTTTTGTTTTAATAATTTGCAGCGCAGGGCGAACCGTATCCGCTGTTGAATGAGCCGCACCGCTGACAAGACCGTCGGCAAGCCCTTTATAAACAAGCATCGTTCCAAAATAGTTCTCATCTAAAAGGATTTGGCGGGCCTGTTCTTCCGTCGCTTTTCCTTTGCGGCGTTCAACGAAAGCCTGAACAAGGTCTTCCATTCCTTCGTATGTATGAGGATCGTATATGTCAACGCCATCCAGCGTCAAATTCAACCCGTTCGCTTTATCTTTGATTTCCTGCTCGTTTCCCACAAGGATCGGCTTTAATACGTTGTTTCCGGCCAAATCGTTGACAGCTTTGAGAATGCGCTCGTCCATACCTTCCGGAAATACGATTTTAACTCCTTTTCCTGCTACTTTTTCCTGCACTGTTGTAAATAGATCTGCCACTATATACCCTCCTTGAAAGTGTCACAAATACTTCATTTCTCTATTAAGCATACTCTTTTGTGATATAAATTCAATCCTTCTGTATTTTATTATAATGCTTTCACTTTTTAAACGCTTTTTTTAAATTAATTTAAGTGCGGCAGGGTTTAAACACTTCTATTAGTATATAACAGCCTTTCCCAGTTATACGACAGATCGTCACCTTTTGTTCAAATCTTCTAAACGGATAAAACGCGGCAAACTATGATATGATGAAGGCAAGTACATACAAATTGGGAGTGATTGCAAAATGAGCGAACAGCAAAAAACGAACGAAGCCGCCCAAACGCTTGACGGCTGGTATGCCCTTCACGATTTCCGGACAATGGACTGGTCCGCATGGAAAATGCTTTCAAGCGATGAGCGCCAGATCATTATCAGCGAATTTACAGGTCTTCTCGAAAAATGGGGAGCTGCTCAAAAAGAAGGAAACGGAAGCCACACGCTATACAGCATCGTCGGCCAAAAAGCGGACTTCATGCTGATGATTTTGCGTCCTACGATGGAGGAATTAAATCAAATTGAACTTGAGTTCAATAAATCCAAACTCGCTGAATACACGATACCTGCTTATTCATACGTATCCGTTGTCGAGCTGAGCAACTATATGGGAAGCGGCGAGGGAGACCCTTACGAAAATCCGCAAGTGCGTGCGCGCCTGTACCCTGAGCTCCCGAACGCCAAATATGTCTGCTTCTATCCGATGGATAAAAGAAGATCGGGCGATGACAACTGGTACATGCTGTCTATGGAAGAGAGAAGAAGCTTGATGCGCAGCCACGGGATGATCGGCCGCGGCTATGCGGGCAAAGTGAAACAGATTATTACCGGCTCAATCGGATTTGACGATTATGAGTGGGGTGTCACGCTCTTTTCAGATGATGTGCTCCAGTTCAAAAAGCTCGTCTATGAAATGCGCTTCGATGAAGTAAGCGCCCGGTACGGTGAATTCGGTTCATTCTTTGTCGGCAACCGCCTCGCAAATGAACAGCTGCCTGCATTTTTGCATGTGTAATGATAAAAAGCTCCAAAGACCTCGGTCTTTGGAGCTTTTTTGCCTATTACTTGCAGTTACACGGCTGTGTAGGCGGAGTCGCCCTTTTTTGCACCTCGATTGAAGATTCGGCATAGAAAGTCGATCCGAGCCCCAGCACTCTGTTCTCCGCCCGGAATGTATACTTTCCTGCGGCAGGCAGCGTTTTGTTTGCCAGCACAAGCTTAAACTCCGCAATACCCAACAGATCAATTGTAAGCGGCAGCCTTACCGTTTTTCCGTTATTCAAAATTTGCCCTGTAGTCAACGCTCTTCCGTTCACGGTATCTTTCGTTGTTGCGGAAAATCCCGACGGCAATGTAAATTCAACCGTTCCCAGCGCCAGGATTGAATTCGGACGATACGTCAGCTCAATATCCGAGAACGACCACTCCTGTTTGCTGGCACCTGTTATAGTCGCATACAAGGAAGCGTTCGCAGCCGGGCGGTAGACAGATTCAGTTTTGGTTGTTTGAGCGCTAGCCTGGAACGAAGGCAGAAAAATCGAAACCATCATCACGAGACTAACCGCCAAGATTGACAATTTAGAACGATACATTCTTTTCAACACAGCAATTCCCCCTAGTCATCATTTTTTTCATCATTCGTCATGACGAAAGCGTACAAGAAAGGCAACATCAAGCAACGCCTTCTTCCCAAAGCGCCGGCACTTTGGTGATTTCTATTAAAAACTACCATTTTTTCAACAGGTAGTAAATGTTTTCCATGTCATATTTTTAAAAGAAATGCAAAATAATAGAATTTAACCAGGCGTTGCTCCTCTTGATTTTCTTCGCTGTTCTTTAGTAAAGGACAAAAGACCCGTCCGCATTCCTTCTCTTCATTCTCCTGATTTTTGTTGACAAACGGTGTATCTGGCTGTACATTATTGACATTATTGAAACATGACCATCTGCGTTTAAATTTGAAATCACCTTGCTTTTTCTCCATTCATGTTTTGACTGAATGGATGAAGAAAGGAACGAAAAAATGCCTAAATTGGTTTCTTCAAATCTTGTAAAAGGTAAGATCATCAATATTAGTCCGCCGCAGACGCTGGCGCTCAGTTTCTTGATTATCATTGCCATCGGCGCCTGTTTATTGAAGCTGCCCGGCGCATCCACTACTTACATCTCATGGGTGGATGCTTTATTCACGGCCACCTCTGCAACTACGGTAACTGGGCTTGTTGTTGTCGATACAGGGGCAGATTTTACGGTTTTCGGACAAACAGTTATTATGTGCCTGATTCAAATCGGCGGACTCGGCTTAATGACGTTTGCCGTTCTCGTCATCATGATGATCGGCAAAAAAATCGGCCTGCAGCAGCGGATTCTCGTTCAAGAAGCATTTAACCAGACTTCTTTAGGCGGACTTGTCCGCCTGGTCAAGCATTTGTTTATTTTCACCATTGTCATAGAATTTGTGGCATTTTTGATCCTTTCGATCAGATGGGTTCCTGAATACGGTTTGCAAAAAGGCTTGTTTCATAGTTTGTTTAACACGATTTCAGCCTTTAACAATGCGGGGTTCTCCCTGTGGCCGGACAACTTGTCTCAATATGTGGGCGACCCGATTGTCAACATTGTCATCACAGGCCTTTTCATTACAGGGGGTATCGGCTTTACCGTTCTGCTGGATTTATGGACAAAGCGAAACTTCCGGACATTATCGCTGCATTCCAAGCTCATGATCGTTGGAACATTGATCATCAATACGACAGCCGCCTTGCTGATTTTTATTTTGGAATACTCGAATCCAGGTACGCTCGGCGGACTGCCTTTAGCCGACAAAATGTGGGGCGCTTACTTCCAGGGTGTGACACCGAGAACTGCCGGATTCAATACGCTTGATATCGCCCAGATGACAACGCCGTCCCTCCTGTTAACCATCGTTTTGATGTTTATCGGAGCCGGAAGCGCGTCAACAGGAAGTGGAATTAAACTGACAACGTTTATCGTGATGATCTTGGCGACGATCACCTTTTTAAGGGGAAAAAGCGAAACGGTTGTGTTCAAAAGGGCGATTAAAATGAAAACCATTTTAAGAGCTTTGGCCATCATTGTGATCAGTTTTTTATTCGTGCTTTTCGCATTATTTATATTGACGATCACAGAGAATGCTCCATTTTTGGAAATCGTCTTTGAAGTATTTTCCGCTTTTGGAACGGTCGGCCTGTCGATGGGACTGACACCTGATTTAACGACCGCAGGCAAAGCGGTTATCATGATGATGATGTTTATCGGCCGCGTCGGGCCTCTCACTATGGCGTTTACGCTGGCCAAGCCGAAGAAGGCGCCGATCCGCCATCCTGAAGATGAAGTGATCACAGGTTAATATGCAAAAAGACCGCTCTTTTCACGAGCGGTCTTTTTGTTTTTCTCTTTCCAACATGATGTGTCGTCATATTCCATCCCGCCCGTTCATACTGTAAAAGGGATGGGAAATATTGATCTATCATCTTGAGTCTTTTACAGCCGGATCGTCTTCATAGCAGCACTTTATCATTCCTCATGTATGGACGGTAGGCATGACTTTGACACAATGAAATGAGGAGGAACGAGATGAAATTTAAAAAAAATCAGATTCAGCCGCTTCAGGAGCTTGAAATGCCGGATTTCCGGCAGCAAATGGGGCCCAACCCTTATCCGCAGATGGGGCAGATGGGGCAAATGTACCAGCAGCATGGACAGCAGCCTTTCACCCAAACGGGGGGGCAGCAATCGTATCAGCAGCCCGGCCCACAGCTGTTCCAGCCGCAGCCGGCAGGAGTCCAGGTCCCTCCGATGCCTTCAGCACAGCAGACTTCACCGAGTATCCCCGGCATGCTGCCGCTTGAGCAATCCTACATTGAAAATATTTTGCGGCTCAATCGCGGAAAAGTGGCAACCGTATATATGACATTTGAAAACAATCCGGAATGGAATGCGAAAGTCTTTCGGGGAGAAATTGAAGCAGCCGGCCGCGACCACATTATTTTAAGCGACAGAAAAACAGGCACACGCTATTTGCTGCTGATGGTGTATCTTGACTATATTACGTTTGATGAGCCGATCACTTATGATTATCCGTATTCAATGGCCTCATATACCCCAAGATAAAGGTTCGGTTTCATTAAAACCGAACCCTTTTTTTATAGATATTAAGCAAAGTTTCTCACATCATTATTACGTTTGAATTTGTAAATAACGATGAGGAAAAAGACAGCAGCGAAAGCAAACAGGATCATGATATTCAAATACAGACCTTGAAGCTGCTGTCCCTCCTGCAATTTTGCCAGCGTATCCAGCACCCACCGCTGCGGAAGAAAGTCCGCGATACGCTGTGCGAAAGACGGCATGATTTCAATCGGCCAAAAACATCCGGACAGCATGATCGTCGGCATAAATATTAAATTTCGCAATACCCCGGATGACTTAGAGCTATTTGCAAAGACGACGGTGATCAGCGCCAGGCCGACCGCGCTTAGCGCAAAAATCAACAGCACCGCTGCCATCTCCCAAAATGAGATGCCAGTCTCCATCCGGAACACATATTTCACCATTATCAATGTTAAAAAGATTTGGCATGCGATGACAGACATACTGACGGCCACATTGGACATAACGTACTGTCTTGCCGTTATCGGTGTGGTCAAAAGCCTGAAATACGTTCTGTTCTCTTTTTCCTTCACTAACAGTTCGGTCAAGCTTCCCGCTGAAAAAAGCATCGCCATCAGAAGAAAACCGACCGTCCGCTCCGTCATGTTTCTATTTTTCGCCGTGTCTTCAACCGTATATGTTTTGACACCCGTTTCAGAACTCCGGTAATTTTTATACATTTCCTCAAAACGCTTTTCATTCCCCTGCGCCGATTTGCCGATTGCGGCGATATTATCAATGTAATGATAAACATACGATTTCACAAACCCGGTGATTTCAGCGCCTTTGACAGATGCAATGGCGATATGAGCCGGTTCTCCGCTCTGCACGCTTTGAGAAAAGCCTTGTTCAAACGTAATGACGCAATCAAGCTCCCCTGACGCAATTTGACTTTTCCCTTCTGCTTCACTGACCGCGCTGATGTTGACATTCTCGATCCCCTTCAAAAAATCCTTAGTATCTTCGGCGATTCGTCCGCCGTCATGATTGATAATTCCGACGCGCAAATCTGTCTTGTCCATGCTTCCCTCTGTTAAAAGCGATACGAATATGCCTAGCAAGGGCAGACATACGAACAGAAAGATATTGATTTTCTTTTTGAAGGTGACATTCAGTGTGTTTTTGACAAGCCATAGCATTTCTTTCATCTTACAGCCCCTCCCTTCTCTGCAATGAGACAACGGCAATCAGCAGAAATAACAGGGATAAACCGATGTTCAGCAAGATTACGGGCAGCCCCGCCGCTAGATCGTCCGCAAATATAATGTTCATAATAGCTTCGTTCGTCCATGTGAGCGGAGACAGGTCTTTGATCAAAGCTAAAACACCTTCCGCACCCTCGACAGGAAAATAAGCGCCTCCGAAAAATGCAACCAGCGGAATCAACACGTTAATGATCGCCACTGCCGCTTCCCCCGTTCTCGTCAAATAACTGACGCCAAGGCCGAGGCATACGGCAAACAATACGATGCTGAACAGCACGGCCGCCACAAGGGCGAGATGATCTCCCCAGTACGCTTTAAATACGTATTTGCTGAATATGACGACGGCAAAAATACATAATCCGTTTGTCACAAGATTGCCAATCAGCTTGCCGGCAAAAATCTCGCCTTTATGAACCGGCGCCGCGATCAGCCGGTCGGCTGTTTTTCCAAGCCGCTCTCCCCTTATTAAATAACTGGCGCTTAGTGCACTGTAAAGCGCGATCAGAGTGGTCATGGTAACCGCGTAATAATCCATGGAGTTGGGCTTTCTGTCTGAGCTGAGAGACGTCTCCTTGATATAATGGTCACCAGGTGTGTCCCCGAGCACGGCACCCGCTTGCTCAGGAGCGGCTTTGATGATCTCTTGTGCGGCATTGTACCGGTTTGCAAACGCGGTCAGCATTCCTTGAATAATGCTGTTTTTCATACTGTTTTTATCCATTTGGTAAAGCTTGATGCCGCTGTTTTCGATCTCAAGGTAAGCATCGTAGTTCCCTTGTTTGATTTCTTGTTTTCCATCCGTATCAGACAATATTTTTTTAAAATGAACGCCGGATGTTTTCGCTTCTTTTGCGAATGTTTTAAAACCTTCCGAAAACGCTCCGTCAGCCTTGTCTTTATACAGAACATGAACCTCGCCGACCGCTGCTGTTTGCTGATCGAAAGCGTTCGTCAGCGCGGTGCCTAAAATCATAATCAGTACAATCGGAAATGCCAGCATAAAAAGGAATGTCCGCTTGTCCCGAAAAGCCGATACAATTTCTTTTTTCGCAATGATGAGTGTATTCAAACCATGGCCCCCTTTCTAATCGCGCAACTGTCTTCCGGTCAAGGTCAGGAACACGGTTTCCAAATTAGGCGCTTTTTCTTCCAATGAACGAATCTCGGCCCCGTTTTTCATCAGCTTCTCAATAATCTGGTTTAAATTATTGACACCTGCATCCGAGTTGATTTTGATCGTATTGTCTTCAAGAGCAGCCGCCTCCACGCCGCTGATCGTTTTCAGTTCGCCGATATCGACATTTTCCGCCGATTTAAGAACGACCTGAATATCTTTCGTGTTGGTAATGATCGATTTCAGCTGCTCCTTCGTTCCTTCGGCGATAATTTTTCCATGATCCACGATGGCGATCCGCGTACAGATCTCTTCAACTTCTTCCATATAATGGCTGGTGTAAATAATCGTGCAGCCCATCGCATTTAACTTTTTGACGGATTCCAAAATATAATTTCTCGAATGCGGATCAATTCCCACCGTTGGTTCATCCATGATGATCAACTTTGGCCTGTGGGCGATCGCGCAGGCGATATTGAGCCTTCTTTTCATTCCGCCTGAAAAATTTTTCGGGAAGCTTTTATGCTTATCGCTTAAACCGACGAACTGCAATGCTTCTTCCACCCGATTGCGCAATTGGGCCCCGCGGAGACCATAGAGTCCGGCGAAAAACTTCACATTTTCATATGCCGTTAAATCCTCGTAAATGGCCAGATCCTGCGGGACAATGCCGATATTCATCTTGGCGAATTTGCGGTGTTTCGCAATGTTTTTTCCGAGAATCAAAATCTCGCCTTCATTGCTTCTCAGCAAACTCGAGATCATGTGAATGGTCGTGCTCTTTCCGGCCCCGTTTGCGCCGAGCAATCCAAATATTTCGCCCTCTTCGATCGAGAGTGATATATTGTCGACGGCAACGAAGTCGCCAAATTTTTTTGTTAGATGATGGATTTCCAATACATTCATGTTCTCACCTCATTTTGATTTCATTATAAAAAAAAGATGAATGGTGCGGCAGTGCAGCATTTCATCTTTTTCACATGAGAAAATTCATATTCAATTTATGAAATCATTCATGCTTGGGCAGCAAGGTGGTGACAGAGAAGCCGTTCGAACCGTCAACAATCACCTTTCCGTTAACAGAAGCGGCCCGTTCCTCCATCCCGATGATCCCCATCCCTTTCTTGATTTTCTGTCGCCCTTTTCCATTGTCTTTCACTTCGGCTTTAATGAGTGTATTCAGCACATGAATATAGATGGATACATGTATCGCTTCTGCATATTTCACCGAGTTTGTCAGTGCTTCGGTGATATTTTCAAACATAATCTTCCACTGAATTTGAGAAATAACATCCAAATCGCCTTTATGCAAAAATGAAATATTCATATGATACCGCGCCGAACATTCATCGATAAACAGCTTCAATCTATGGATACCCATCTGTTCTGAGGGCGGCTTGACGCTTTTTAACGTCAATCTGATATTTTCGATCCCGTCCTTGGAGATGTTAATCGCGTTTTGCAGGAGCTCGGAAGCTTTTTCCTTGTCTATGTCAAGGACGCGCTTCGCCGCTTCGAGCTGAATCAGCGCTCCTGTCATGGAATGGCCGATTTTATCGTGTATTTCCTGGGAAAGCCGGTTCCGCTCCTCAAGCTTATACGTATATTCGGATTGTCTGATGAACTCTTTGTTTTCCCGCAGCATGTTTGTTACCTTCTCCAGGTCTCTTCTCGTTTGATCGATATGATGTTCAAGCTTTTCAATCCGCGCTGCATCTTGGCTTGCCGCCCAGTACAGCAAAAATTGAAAAGCGGCTGTCAACGCGTAGACCGCTGAGATGCTTTCATTGATAAACAAAACCGGAACGATTGAAGCGGCAAGTACCATCCACTTCGGCAGCCCGAAATCAGCTGCTCCTTCATACAGGCTAAAAGGAAGAAATAAAATAAATAGGGGGTGCACCTCGGCATAAGAAAAAATTGAAATGATGACAGACATAATAATAAAAAGCTTTTTTATTTTTCCTTCAGATAAAATTGAAATCCCGAGGTTGATACAGGCGTAAACAAGAATGCTGAACACAAGCCACGGCAGATTGTCAATTTCCGAAGAAACGCATTGATAGATGATAAATCCCAGCAAAATCAGTTTGCCGGTCATAATCCGCAATTCCATGGTGATCCCCCAGATTAAAAGTTAACTTTTCCAGTTAAATAATAAATTGCGATTTGCGTCCGGTGTTCAAGCCCTGTTTTCCCCAAAATCGAGGAAATATAATTGGCAATCGTACCTTCAGAAATAAACAGTTCTTTCGATATTTCTTTATTGGACAGCCCTCTGGCAATCAGGGCCATAATTCCGAGCTCGCGTTCGGTAAACAGGCTTTCGTCTATTTTTGATTCCGCTTCTTTATGCTCCGCCAAATTGGATTTAATCTTGTCGAGGATGATATCCTGCATGACAGTATGGCCGTTGTACACGCTTTTAATTGCGTCTCTAATTCGCTCAGGATCGGCATTTTTCAGCAAATATCCTTTTGCTCCGTTCCGTATGGCAGCGACGATGTATTCGTCATCATCAAACGTTGTTAAAATAAAAGGCTTGGCGCCCGTTTCTGAAATGAGCCGCGCAGCTTCCACTCCATCCATGTTGGGCATGCGGACATCAAGCAGTGCAATATCCACAGCTTGGCCGCGGCAAAATTCGACCGCTTGCAAGCCATCCTCCACCGTCGCCAGCACTTCAAATTCATCATAAGTGCTCAGTATGATTTTCATACCCTCTCTTATGAATGAATTGTCATCCGCAATGATCACTTTAATTTTCATCTTTGAACGGAGACCGGTCCTCCGCCATGCACATCCCTTCTGTCAAAATGCAAAAGCCGGGTCTTTCGCCCTGTTCATAACATTAAATTACCATGAATCAGCCCCTGTTAAAATAAAAAAAAGCCAATCCTTTCAGGAGATTGGCTTTTTAGTAAGCTACAAGTATTTAACAGCTGATACAACAACCATGATCCATGCGGCAATAAACGCCACGCCGCCCAGCGGAGTAATCGCACCGAGGACGCTGATTTGCGTAAGGCTGAGGACATATAAACTTCCTGAAAATAAAACGATTCCGGCAAACATCAGCCAACCTGCCGCAGTTACGCTTCCCGCATCTGTAAGCTTTGACGCGATGAGCGCGACGGCAATTAAACCGAGCGCATGATACATATGATACTGGACGCCGGTCTGCCAGATTTGCAAATATTTCTCGGGAATTTTCCCCTCAAGACCATGAGCTCCGAACGCCCCTAAAGCAACCGCAAGCATCGCATTGACAGCACCTAAAATTAAAAATAATTTCACGATCAAATCGCCCGCCTTTCTTTTATCATCATAGCGCACACGCCTTTAATTTCAACGTTTACACATCTCATGACACGATATTGTCAAATTTCTTTTTCCGTAGCTGCATCTGTTCCGCAGCAATCGCTACAATTGTTCCAAGGACAAGCCCATTGCTTAAAATGGAAACAAAAACAGGATGCATTCCTTCCAAAGCACTTTCAGGTACAAACATGACCCCCACGCCGGCAAGGAGCGCAATCCCGGTAACAAAACGGATGCGGCCTGCCTCGTCCTTTTCATAAGAATCGAATTCGGCAAATGCCAGGCCGACCATCGTTGAAAACACGACGAAGTTCACCGCAAAGCCGACCGGAGACGGCAGGCTGGCAAAAGTATTCATGACCAGCGGGAAAAAGCTGATGACGATCACGATCAAACTCCCGAGCAAAAACGGTTTTTTCGAAGACATTCTCGTCGTTTGAATAAACCCGGCCGCCCCGGATATCGGCACCGTGCCTACAGCTCCGAGCAATCCGCTCAGCAAATGGCTGACGGAGGCGATAAATCCGGCAGGACGTGCCCGCCTCCTCTCCTCCAGCTTCTCAAACTGTCTGACCGCTCCTTCAACCACCCGTATGCTGGCGAGCATATTGACGATTAACAATACTGTAATAAATAGCGAAGTAACGACTAATCCGCTGTCAAACAGCGGCATTCCGAACGGAAAAATATCCGGAAGGCGGAACAGCTGGTTCGCATGCTCAGGCGCCTTCGCCACGCCGAATACGGCAAATAAGACCCAGCCGCCGAAAAGCGCAATTAAAATTGAATATTGCTTGAGAACCGGAATGTTTGACCGGCTCATCAGAAACGTAGCCAGCATGACCACAACCGCCAGCAAAAACACGGGTATATCGACCTCGTTTTTCCGGTAGCCGATCCCCATGACACCTTTAACGATCGGATCGCTAAGCTGGATGACCAGCAGCAGTAAATAAATGCCCGTCACAACAGGAGTAAACATCACAGCCAGCTTATCAATAACTTTAAATAAACTAAAAATAAAGAAGAAAACCGCGCTTAGCAGCATCGCTCCCTGCAGCCCCTGAAGCGTTTCAATATGAGTCGCAAATACGGTCCCTGTAAGACCGGAATAAATCGTGTACACGCCCCACCAGAGGCCGGCCGGACTCTCATTAATCGGCAGGCGGTGTCCCAATAAACATTGGATAAAAGCCGTTGTGCCGAGCACGAAAAAAGTGCTTTGAACCAGCCCAGCGGTCTCTGCCTGGTTCAGCCCGAATGACTGCCCGATTGCAATGGGCACCACGATTGCGGCCGCAATAATAAATGCCGTCCATTGTAAAGCCCCAAAAAGCAGTTTCAAGTTGATCAACCTCTCTTTTTTAAAACAGCCGACGGCGCCTAGAAATCAAAAATAGAATCTCCGTTGCCGTCATCTTCGTGCTTTTGTTTCTCTTGTTTTTTGTACTGTTCAGCACCGGCGCTCCCCATCATTTTTTCTAGCATCAGCTGGTCGCTCGATGGTTTATTGGCCGTTTGAACATAGGGTGAAGACTGGACGGACGGCCGCTGCTGCGGTTCAACAATGACGTCGCAAAGGGAGCGGATAACCGCGATGTGCATTTTCAATTCATTTTCCTGGCTGCATTCCTTTGCTTTTTTCAATTCGTCCTCCATCTTCTGCAGCAAACTTGATATATGTATGTTCATCAAATCGATCCTCCAAACCGTTTTCAGTTTCCATTTCATTTTACCAAATTAACTTCTCCCGTGCCGAATGCACTTTGCAAATATCCATTGCGAAAAATTGCCTCTCCTGCTGTGAAATATCACCTTTTGCACTTTTAAAAAAGATATCTGCAGGCAAACGCAGGTGGAAAACGCCGATTTTCTTACGGCTAAAAGTTGACAGCTGAAAAGGCTGTCACACATAATGAAAAAAAACTTCACTCGAATTTCTAAAAGCGAAAGGAATCAGGGAATGGCAGAACGTACACCCTCCATCGAAACGACCGTTACCGAGCAAAAGCGATATTTTTTAAGCGGGGCAACACTCGCTGTTGAAAATCGTCTGGAACAGCTTAACATTCTTAAGAATGCTGTAAAAAAATATGAACGGGACATACTTGAAGCCCTTCAGAAAGACCTTAATAAATCAGAGCACGAAGCCTATATGACGGAAATCGGCATTGTACTGGAAGAAATCCGCTTCATCAGCAGACGATTAAAAAAATGGGCCAAGCCGAAAAAGGCGAAAACGGCCGTCTCGCACATCGGCTCAAAAAGCATCGTCATTGCGGAGCCTTATGGCACGGTCCTGATCATTGCGCCATGGAACTATCCGTTTCAGCTTGCCGTTTCGCCTCTGATCGGCGCACTTGCTGCGGGGAATACGGCCGTCATCAAACCGTCAGAGCTTGCTCCCGCCGTATCCAGCGTCATATCCAAGATGATTAAGGAAATCTTTCCGCCCGAATATGTGTCCGTTATTGAGGGCGGGGTGGAGACGAATCAAGTGCTTTTGCGGCAAAAATTTGACTATATCTTTTTTACAGGCAGTGTTCCCGTGGGCAAAGTCGTCATGGAAGCCGCAGCAAAACAGCTCATTCCAGTCACACTTGAGCTTGGCGGAAAAAGCCCCTGCATCGTGCACAAGGATGCTGACCTTAAGCTTGCAGCTCAAAGGATTGTTTTCGGAAAGCTGACAAACGCAGGACAGACGTGCATTGCGCCTGATTATCTGCTCGTACACAAAGATGTGAAAAGCGGGCTGTTGCACGCTCTGAAGCAATCGATCCAAACATTTTACGGAAAAGCGCCGGAAAGCCATCCGGCGTACGGAAAAATCATAAGCGAACGTCATTTCGAACGGTTACTCCGCTTTTTACACAACGAGAATATCGTAACAGGCGGAACGTATCAAAAAGACGCACTTAAAATTGCTCCGGCCATTATCGATGAACCCGACTGGGAATCGCCGATCATGCAGGAAGAGATTTTCGGGCCGCTCCTTCCTGTCATCGGCTATGAAACAATCGAAGACGTTATCCAAATGGTTCAAAGCCGCCCTAAACCGCTCGCGCTCTATTTGTTTACGAATGAAAAACCGGTACAGAAGCACATCCTCAGCCGGATTTCATTTGGCGGGGGATGCATCAATGACACGCTGATGCACACAGCCACACCTTACCTCCCCTTCGGCGGCGTAGGCGAAAGCGGAATCGGAAGTTACCATGGGTATCACAGCTTTAAGACGTTTTCCCACGAGAAAAGCGTTTTAAAACAGACAAACCTGTTTGACATTTCATTCCGTTACCCTTCATCAAAAAACGGGCTGCGAATCATCAAAAAACTTCTCAGGTAGATAGGAGCCAGACAAACGAAGAACCGCTTATTTTAGCGGTTCTCGCGATTTTAAAGATTCGGAAGGGACCAATCAATCGGCTCATCACCGATTTGTTCCAAATACTGATTGGCTCTTGAAAACGGTCTGCTCCCGAAAAACCCGTTTCTAGCCGAGAATGGGCTCGGATGCGGCGACTGGATAATGAAATGCTTGGATGTATCGATTCGCTCTTTTTTCATTTGGGCATGCCGGCCCCAGAGAATAAAAACGACCGGCTTATCTCTTTTGTTTAAAACATCTATGATACTGTCTGTCAGCTGTTCCCACCCTTTTCCTTTATGCGAATTTGCCTGGCCCCGTCTCACAGTCAAAACGGTGTTCAGCAGCAGAACGCCTTGCTTGGCCCAACTGACGAGAGAACCGTGATTAGGGATGTCGGCGCCAATGTCATTCTGCAATTCTATAAAGATATTTTTCAAAGAAGGCGGCGGATTGACACCGGGTTGTACGGAAAAGCTTAAGCCATGGGCCTGCCCCGGACCATGATACGGATCCTGGCCGAGAATCACGACTTTAACATTTTCATAGGAAGTATAATGCAAAGCATTGTATATATCGTTCGGTTCAGGATATACGGTGTGCTCTGCATACTCCCTTTTCAGCATTTCCCTCAGTTCTTGATAGTAAGGCTTATTAAACTCGTCCTTCAGCTGCTGCCACCAGCTGTCATTCAAAATCTGTTTCAATGTTCAGGCCTCCTTAACTCAATTGTCTTGCAGCGGAAAGCCTGGATGCGACCGGTTTTCCGTCCCAGACGATTTCGCTTTCCGCTTCCCTTTTTTTCATAGCAGGTTCTTCGAGAAGTACGAAAAAGTTCTTTGTCGGAAGCTTGCCAAGCTGATGCTTTTCACTCAAGACATCCAAATAATACTGTCTCATTCCGCCAAGATCTCCGGATTGGTTGTCACCCTGATCTGAAAACGCATAGATGACGCTTGCAAAAGGAACCCTTTTCACGCGAAAGCGCTCAGCTGCTCTCAGGAAAAAGTCCCAATCCCAATAATTGTGGACAGCAGGATCAAAATAGCCGATCTCGTCATGAAGAGACCGTTTGTACATACTCCCTGAAGGAACATATGTAGAAAACTTCCTCATTTCATCCAAGTTAAAGGAATACGCAAAAAGATAACGGCTTGTCGGAATTCTTTTATCCTCTTTTTCTTCGAAAGACACAATCTCAGCATCCGAATAAACAAAATCGGCGGTCTCCAGCGCATTCAACATTCTTTCCATATGGCACGGAGTGAAAAAATCATCATCATCACACAGCATAATAACATCTCCGGAAGCTTCTTTCACCCCTATATTTCTCGCTTTTACATGCTTCACGTTTTCTTTCAGATGGATAACTCTGATCGGAAGGTCTGAATAAAGGCGCTCAACAAAGTCGACGCTCTCCCCGGCATCATTAACAATAATGACTTCAAACGGTGCAACAGACTGTTTTGTAATGGATTCAAGCAATTCGCACAAAGCGGTGACCCGGTTGTGCGTGACAACTACGATAGATATGTTCATATTTGTGATATACGCTCCTTCTTATTTCATTCTAAACATATTAAATCATAATGCGAATAATTTCACATGGATCAAAAGATGGTTTGGTTTTTTATGCCAATCCATTCACGAAATTTGGCAGAGGACCGCTGCACTATAAAGCGGCAGCCATTTCATTGTGATCTTGCGAAAAGCTGTCTATAATAAGTAATAAACCAACTTTGGATGGAATCTCTTATCGTGGAGGATTGACTGAACATGACAATGCACAAAGCACTGACAATCGCCGGCTCTGACTCAAGCGGAGGCGCCGGCATTCAGGCGGACTTAAAAACGTTCCAAGAAAAGAACGTCTATGGAATGACGGCCCTTACGGTTGTTGTCGCCATGGATCCTGAGAACAACTGGAATCACCAGGTATTCCCAGTTGATACAGAAGTCATCCGCGCCCAGCTGTCGACGATTGTGGACGGCATCGGGGTAGATGCGATGAAAACGGGCATGCTTCCGACCGTTGATATCATTGAATTGGCGGCAGACACAATCAAGAAGCACAGCATGAAAAATGTCGTCATTGATCCCGTTATGGTATGTAAAGGAGCAAATGAAGTGCTGTATCCCGAACACGCAAAGGCTTTAAGAGAGCTTTTGGCTCCGCTTGCCACGGTCATTACGCCAAACCTTTTTGAAGCCGGCCAGCTCAGCGGACTTGGAGAAATTAAAACGGTTGAGCAAATGAAGGAAGCGGCAAAAGTCATTCACGGCCTCGGCGCTGAACACGTCCTCATTACAGGAGGAGGCAAACTGAATCACGAAAAAGCGGTAGATGTATTATTTGACGGCCGGGATGCAGAAGTCATCGAAGGAGAAAGAATTGAAACTCCATACACGCACGGGGCGGGCTGCACCTATTCCGCAGCGATTACGGCTGAACTCGCCAAAGGTTCAAATGTAAAAGAAGCCATTTATTCTGCAAAAACATTTATTACGGAAGCCATCCGCGAATCATTCCGTTTGAATCAATACGTCGGGCCGACGAAGCACTCCGCTTTACGGCTCAGCGGCAAATAAAAGCCAGCCCCATTAAAAGGGGCTGGCTTTTATTTAGCTTTCGCGTTTGATCGTTCTTGCAGATGATCTTAAGAAAGTCTCAATCGATTCCACAAAAAGAGCATATTCTTTCATTTGTTCATAAGTGTCTTGAAGTTTCTTTTGTATTTCTTCATCATCCGGAATTGTTTTATCTTCAATACCGCCGATCAGCTTCTTCATCTGAAGGAGCAAACCATTGTATTCCTCTCTCGTATCCTCAATATGATCCGCTATTTTTTTCAAACGCACAGCTGTCAACTTCTGCTGGTTTTGATCCAAAAAAACAACCCCTTTTTCACTGCACTCTCTCTAAAAAAAGCATATCATAAAGGGATTGTACAGAAAATAGCAAACCGCACCCTTTATGCCACCGTCCAGGATGTTACATTCACTATGATTTCTTTTCTGGCACCGATCCAAACATCATTATTTCCCGGGTAAGGAAAATATCTTGCCGTAAAGACTTCCTCTCCCCCATTGACGAAGATTTCAATCGCAGACGCGTCTAAAAAGATGTTTAAATCGCGGAGCTCATGCAAACGACAATGTCTGGCTTCCGTTCTTTCATCAACATAGCTGTTTCTTTCCAAAGTTATGATGCCGTCAGCTTTATTGTAAATGAGTCGCGCGGCACCCCTGAAGGAAATTTCAAAGCTGTCTTCAATAAGTTGCGGGCTGATGAAAAGCTCGGTTTTGTCCGGTTGAACAATGTCCAGTTTTTCGGTGCCTTGATTAAGTGATATTGCTGCGCGTTTTTCGTTTTGGCGGAGCGTTCTAAGCTCCGCGACCGGTTTTTGAACGATTTTATCGTTTTGCAAATGCAATTCCCTCGGCAATGTCATACAGTGCACCCATTGATGCTGAATCGTCGGCTGGCTCTGTTCATCCTGGTCTGGAACACCCATCCAGGCAACCAGTATCCTCCGGCCTGATTCGTCTTTTGTCGTCTGCGGCGCATAAAAATCAAAGCCGCGGTCAAGCTCTTCAAAGTCTCCGTGTGTAAAACCCGGTTTCTGCTCGTTCAATTCACCGACAAAATAACCTGACTGATAGACGTTTTGGTAGCGCATCTCTTTTGCTTCAAGGCCTTGCGGACAGACAATTAAGACGTCTTTGCCGTTTAGTTCGAACATGTCAGGGCATTCCCACATATAGCCGAATTCCCCGAGCTGATCTGTATTTGAACCTGTGATGTCGCCAAGGAACTGCCAGTCTTTCAAATTATCCGATTGAAACAGAACGGCTCTGCCCTCAAGTTTTTCAGTCTGGGCGCCGAGCACCATGTACCAGCTGCCACTCTTTTTCCATACTTTCGGATCGCGGAAATGAGCCGTGTATCCTTTCGGAAGCCTTGCAACAACCCCCTGTTTTTCAAACGAGATGCCGTCTTTCGAGACGGCGAGACATTGATAGGTCTCCCTATTTCCCTCGTCATCTCTGACATTCCCCGTATAAAACAGGTGGAGCACATTATTTTCAGCGATCGCGCTTCCTGAATAACAGCCGTTTTTATCAAACCAGTCGCTCGGCGTGAGGGCGATCTCTTCATGCCGCCAGTTCACGAGATCTGTTGAAGAGTAGTGCCCCCACAGCTTTGCACCGTGCCCCGTTTTAAAAGGCATCCACTGATAAAAAAGATGGTAAACTCCCTTCCACTGAATGAACCCGTTCGGATCATTCAGCAGTCCGACAGGAGGCATGATGTGATAATGCAGCCGATAGGGATCAAGGTTTACAATATCCCGGTATTCTTCAACCCGGTTTATTGCCTTTTGACGAAGCTCCTGATCTTGATTCATCGTTTTCCCCTCCTTCCGTCACTTTTTCTCGTCTTCATTAATTCCTAAGATAAAGGCTGTGATAAACGCGACAGACACAGAGATCGCCATTCCGATTAAATAATGGATCAGGTTGCCCATTCCAAGCGGGGCAACAATCGCAATCATCGGTATTCCCGTCAAACCGTAGGCGTTTGCCGCAACATTCATAAAGACAACGTATGCAGCACCGAGCGCTCCACCGGCCATTGCCGCGATAAACGGCTTGCGGTAACGGAGGTTAACACCGAAAATAACAGGTTCGGTAATGCCGAGAAAAGAAGAGAAAGCAGCAGGTAAAGCGATTTCTTTTGTTTTTGCGCGCTTTGCCAAAAAGAATACGGCAAGTCCGGCCCCGCCTTGGGCGACATTGGACATAGACCAGATCGGAAGCAGGTAGTTCCTGCCGATATCAGCGATAAGGCCGGCCTCAATCGCGTGGAAACTGTGGTGAACACCAGTTAAAACGATCAGCGAGTATGTTCCTCCGAAAATCAGTCCGGCAACAGGTCCGGCAAGATCATACACATAAGTTAAAACGTTCGTGATCCCTGTACCAAGCATTCTTCCTAAAGGACCGATTGCGATAAAGGCAATAAATCCCGTTGAAATAATCGTGACAAACGGTGTCACTAAAAGATCGATCGCGTTTGGAACAATTTTTCTTACGCCTTTTTCGATTTTACTCATCACATACACGGCAAGCAAAATTGGAACAACGGTTCCTTGATAGCCCAGCATCTCAATTTTGAGCCCGTAAAAGTTCATCACATCCGGAGATGCAGTTGCCAGTCCCCAAGGATTGAACAAGCTCGGGTGAATTAAAATACCTCCAAGTACAGCCCCCAGGTAAGGATTGCTGCCAAATTCTTTCGCAGCACTGACACCGATCAAGATCGGAAGGATAATAAATGCCGCGCTTGAGAACATATCAAGCATTTTATACAGCGCTGCATCAGGATCGACCCACTGAAATGCCTTCATCATCCCCAACAGCCCCATTAATAAACCGCTTGCAACAATGGCCGGGATGATGGGCACGAAAATATTTGACAGCGTTTTCGCGAATCGCGCTAAAGGATTCATTTTTCCCTTTGCGGCATCGCTGTGCTGAACCGTTTCCTTTTGGTCAAGATTCAGCTCTTTGGCAAACTGTTCATACACTTTATTAACAAGTCCTGTTCCGAAAATAATCTGGTATTGGCCAGAGCTCGAAAAGGCTCCTTTTACACCTTCCAGCTCTTCGACCTTTTCCTGGTCGATTTTCGCTTCGTCCTTGATCACCAAACGAAGCCTTGTCGCACAATGAGCTGCACTGATGACATTATCTTCTCCGCCAAGAAGCTGTATAAGACGTACGGCGATTTCTTTGTGATTCATGATGACTCCTCCTTTTTTTAAAAAAAAAGCAGAAAAGACCTAAAATTCACCAACGAATGGCGGATAGATTCTCCCCATTCATCTAGCAAATTTTAGGTCTTGCCTGCTTTACCAGTCACAATCCCCGGTATTTATTTTTTAATACGCTTTCATTTTATTATGTGATAACGCTTTCGTCAACTACTTTTTTATTTTCTGTGAAAATCGACCTAAAAAAAGCCTGATCGCGCGTTATCAGGCGGTATTACCTATAGGAATCATTTAAACGCTGGACATGCAGCGTAATATATCCGACTTCCGATTCCGGAAGATGAAGATCATATTCAGTTTTCACGTAATCCGCCAGCCCTGCCGCACACTGGTAGCTTCCAGGATACTTTTTCCGGATGAAATAAAGCATGTCATCGTCCATGACATGAAACGCTTCATTTGATTCCAGCCTGTTGATGGCATACCTGAGATGCGTGACAAGACGCTGATATGAGATGCTGTTTTCGTCAATCTTCTGATTGAAACAGCATTCGATTTTTTCTATCAATTCTTTGATGATGTTCGTGTATTTAAGCGTCTTCTGCATGTTTTCCGCATCCATTTTTGCGGTATGAATATGCAGCGCAATATAACCCGCTTCATCATCAGGCAATTCGACTTTCAATTTTTCTTTGACCAAATCGATTGCCCAGAGTCCGATCTCATATTCTTTTTTATAAAGCGCTTTGATTTCATTTAATAATTTATTTTGAATGACGAATCCTTTGCGGACTCGCTCGATCGCAAATGACAAATGATCCACAAGGGCGATGTGGATATGATCACTCAACGGTGCGGACAGCCGCCCTTCCGCATAGCTGATGATCTCTTCGGCAGCTTCAATATGTTCTTCCGGAAGTGTTTCGAGAATTTGTTTAAACTTTTCATTTTCTTCATGAATGGTAAAAATTTTTTCTACCTTGTTTCTTGGAATGGTATCGTTTTTGCCTTTTTGAAAAGCGATACCAGGCCCCATGACAATTTTTTCTTGACCATCCTCCTTTATGATTGCTGCATTGTTGTTCAATACTTTATAGATTTTCAAAGCCGTCACCCACTTCCCGTTATGAGTGGGATTTTACCTTGTTTAAGTTCCCGTGTAAAGAGTTGGTCCGGCTCTTACCCTCTTCACCGCTTTTTGGCAAACAGCCCGGTTGGGTTCTGTCGTAAAACTGCCGGGCATCGCTCTCTTACAGCCCGACATCCGCTCTGTTGATTCTTCTCTTTTTTCCGAAAAGCCGCCTGCCTGATAAGCATCGGCAGCCTGATATGTACCGCCGGCGAACGCCATCACCTTCATCTGAGTCTCTCTGACAGGCACCACCGCATTCAGCAGCACGGCCGTCCATAATTTTAAAAATGATATCAAACCTTTCATACCGATCCCCTCCAGTTTCGTTGTGATAAAACTAGCAACTCTATTAAACTTTCTTGCTCTATCTTATCCCAGCAAAATGAAAATGTTTGTCACAATGTGTGTGCAAAATGATTCTAGTTTTTAGAAGTTTTGTTGAAAACTGATGGAAACGCATGATTCAACGGAAACAAACCATGAATGTAACTTACTCACAGCTTATCCTAAGGATAAACACATATTACCCACAGGGTATATCCACATATCCACATATTTATTCAACATTTAGTATAAGAACGTATATTCCCTACAATATCTATACACAAGTTTATTCACTTATACACAGTAAATTGTGCATAAATCTAAAGACATCCACTCCAATACATTGAATCTTTGAAAATTATTTCTATATATAGAAGGATTTTTTTGAAACTGAGAGAATATTTTAAAAGTTCGAAACTCTAAGGATTACAAAGAAACCATTTATCCGTAAGGGGGAAAACAGATTGAGAAAAAGTATCATGCGCTATTTCGTTATGGCTTTTATTCTATTATTTTCGTTATCCACATTCCTCACCGGAGTGCAGGCAACATCCGTTCCCGATCAAAAGTCGCCTGAACTTGAGAAAGCTGAAATCTACGGTGATATTGATGTGACGTCTGATAAACAGACAACAGTTATTGTGGAGCTGAAAGAAAAGTCGCTTGCCGAAGCAAAAGCGGATGGGGAAAAGCAAACGAAAGCTTCTTTAAAAACCGCTCGCAGCAAAGCGAAAAACAGTGCGCTGAAAACACTCAAAAAAGCGAAAATAAACCGCGAATACGACCGTGTATTTTCGGGTTTTTCAATGAAACTGCCGGCCAGTGAAATTCCGAAGCTGCTCGCCGTCAAGGAAGTAAAAGCGGTTTATCCGAACGCAGCTTACAAACCTGACAGCATAAAAGGAAAAGACGTGACACTTGCAGCGGATGCCATTTATCCACAGATGGATAAAAGTGCACCGTACATCGGAGCAGATCAGGCATGGAAATCAGGCTATACCGGTAAAGGCATTAAGGTAGCTGTCATTGACACGGGTGTGGATTACACACATCCTGACTTAAAGAAAAATTTCGGCCCATATAAGGGGTATGACTTTGTGGATAATGACTATGATTCACAAGAAACACCGGCAGGCGACCCGCGCGGAGAAGCGACTGATCACGGCACCCATGTTGCGGGGACCATCGCCGCGAACGGTCAGATTAAAGGGGTGGCGCCTGAAGCAACGCTTCTTGCTTACCGTGTGCTCGGCCCCGGCGGCTCAGGAACAACCGAGAACGTGATTGCAGGCATTGAAAAAGCCGTCGCGGACGGAGCAAAAGTGATGAACCTCTCATTGGGCAATTCACTGAACAGCCCTGATTATGCAACAAGCATCGCACTGGACTGGGCGATGGCCGAAGGAGTTGTCGCCGTTACGTCAAACGGAAACAGCGGACCGGAAAACTGGACGGTCGGCTCGCCGGGAACTTCAAGGGATGCGATTTCCGTCGGCGCCTCGCAGCTTCCATATAATGAATATTCTGTGAGGCTTCCTTCGTATTCGTCAGCAAAAGTGATGGGATACCAGGAGGAAAAAGATCTTGAAGCTTTGAACGGTCAAGACGTGGAACTTGTTGAAGCTGGGATCGGACAAGCTGACGATTTCAAAGGCAAAGATGTGAAAGGAAAAGTAGCGGTTATCCAGAGAGGCGTCATTCCATTTGTGGATAAGGCCGAAAACGCCAAAAACGCCGGCGCTGTCGGAGCCGTGATTTACAATAATGTAACAGGGGAAATCGAGGCCAACGTTATGGGGATGGCCGTACCGACTGTCAAATTGTCGAAAGAAGAGGGCGAAAAGCTTGTTCAGCAGATCAAAGAAGGGGAACGCTCTGCTGTCTTTTCTTTCAAATTGGACAAAAAGCTCGGGGAAACGATTGCCTCCTTCTCGTCACGCGGACCTGTCATGGATACATGGATGATTAAACCTGACGTTTCAGCGCCAGGCGTCAATATCGTCAGCACCATTCCGACCCACGATCCGAAAAACCCTCACGGTTACGGTTCAAAGCAGGGTACAAGCATGGCTTCCCCGCATGTCGCGGGAACGGCAGCCCTATTAAAGCAGGCCAAACCGGATTGGACGCCAGAGCAAATCAAAGGCGTGCTGATGAATACGGCGGAAAAATTGACGGATGAAAACGGAAAGCCTCTCCCTCACAATACGCAAGGAGCGGGCAGCATCCGCATCATCGAGGCCCTTCATGCTTCATCAATTGTAACGCCGGGCAGCCACTCATACGGAACGTTCCTGAAAGACAAAGGAAAACAAACGAAAAAACAAGCGTTCACAATTGAAAACCTTTCTTCATTCAGAAAAGCCTATCAGCTCGAATACTCCTTTAAAGGAGCGGGCATCACGGTATCAGGAACGGAACGAGTCGTGGTACCGGCCCATCAAACAGGTAAAGCAACGGCAAAAGTAACCGTCAATTCCGCCAAAACGAAAGCAGGCACATATGAAGGCACGGTTTACGTCCGTGAAGGAGGCAGAAAAGTCGCCGAAATTCCGCTCCTGTTGATCGTCAAAGAGCCTGACTACCCGCGCGTCACATCCGTAACGGTTGAACCGGGGGCAAAGCAGGGTGCTTACACGATCGAAGCCTACCTGCCGGGCGGGGCTGAAGAGCTCGCATTTCTCGTCTATGATGAAAATCTGAACCTTCTCGGGCAGGCCGGCGTTTATAAAAACCAAGGCAAAGGCTATCAATCTTATCAATGGAACGGCAAAATCAATGACGCCGCAACCCTTAAGTCCGGAAAATACTATATGCTAGCCTATGCGTCCGCCAAAGGAAAATCAAGCTACATTCTGACGGAAGACCCTTTTATCGTCGAATAATGACAAGCCTTGTTGAGAACCACTCAACAAGGCTTTTATATGTTAAAATACGGATAATGCGTTCAGGAGAAGCTCTCCCTTCTCTTCAAAACGTGAAAAAAGCAATCGGAGGACATCGTATATATGCTTTCTTTTATCGTATTATTCGGCTTATCCTTCCTTATTGTCTGCTTTATATTTTTCACGATTTTGTACTTCGCCGTCAACCTGCAGAAGCGCGAGCCCAAGCCTTTTCAAAAAGCAACGGAGCAAACCGTCGATACCGTCATCCTCGTTCCGCTCAGCTGGCTGTTTACCGCTTTATACATATGCATTCTGTTTATTCTTTTCCCGATCCGCCATTTTCTCGATTTTTTTCAGCAAAAACGTTAAATTGACTGATGAAACGCTTCGGCCAGCAGCCGGTAAGATTCCAGCCTGTCTTGAAAATCGTGGGTGATCGTCACCGCCATGATTTCATCCGTTCCGTAAGCGCCGGCCAGTTCAAGCAGCTGTTCCTTCACCTGCCGCGGCGTCCCGATGACCATCCGTTTTCGATTGTCTTCCACTCTCTTTCTTTCATAAGGAGAATATTGATATGACAGCGCCGTTTCCAATGATGGAAAGCCTTCGGTCACTATCCCCTGTTCATTGGCTAATAAAGAGAAATCCAAGCTTTTTGCAAGGTTCTCTGCTTTCTCTTCTGTCTCAGCGCAAATCACAAATACAGCAATGATCACGTTTGGCTGTTCACCCAATACAGAAGGTTCGAACCTCTCTTTGTAAAGTCTGGCCGCCTCTTCTCCGCCTTCGCCGTTAATAAATTGGGCAAATGTATACGATGCCCCTGTTTGGGCGGCAAGCCTCGCGCTTTCCCCTGAGGAGCCGAGCAGCCAGACAGCGGGCGCTGCGGCCACGTTCGGCGATGCGATCAAGTTGGGAAAGCGGTGGTGTTCATCGGCTTGATCGTGTAAATATGTGACGAGATCCTGAATTTGTTCGGGATATTGGTCAGTCATCCGTCTTCCTCCATTTTGAAGAGCCATGGAAGCGATCGGCATCCCTCCCGGAGCACGTCCGACACCGAGATCAATCCTTCCGGGCGCAAGTCCTTCCAAGACGCGGAAGTTTTCTGCCACCTTGTAGGCGCTGTAATGGGGAAGCATGACGCCGCCGGATCCTATACGGATCTTCTCTGTTTTAGCCGCAAGATAACCGATCAGAACCTCCGGACTTGATCCTGCCAAGTTTCTTGAAAAATGGTGCTCGGAAACCCAAAATCTCTTGTATCCGAGGCGCTCCGCCGCTTGCGCGAGCTCCACCGTATGCTGTAAAGCCTGTTCAGGTGTGCTTCCTTCAGAAACGGGAGTCTGATCAAGTATGCTTAATGACAACATCTTTTTCACCCCAAGTCTTCGTTTACTTTTCCTGCGCAAAAAGAAATAATAATATCATGGATAAACCTAAAGGAGCTCCTAATACTGATGAATGAGACGAAGCAAAAAACGCACCCGCCAGTCGTAGAAGAACGCTTTGCAAAAGGCTGTTTATTCGGAATCCTTTTCAGTCTTCCCTTTTGGCTGATGTTTTATCTTTTTCTTCAATACATGCTGACAAGATAAGTCCCCTCCGAGTCGGAGGGGACGTTCCTTACCTTTTGTTCAAACCTTTTCCTTTAACGAATTCATTCATATACGCACGCGGTGGCTTTTTGAGGCTTCCGGTGATCTGGTCTGTCCATTTGTCAGACCGTTTGCCGTCTGTCCGCTTTTGATAATAGTTTGAAATCGTTTCGTCATATGCGGACATATGTTTTTTAAACTCGGCTTCGTCCGCTTGATAGGCATTTTCATGATAAATGTGATCAAGCGGCAGACGCGGCTTTTTATCCGACAGGTTGGCCGGATGGCCGACGACAAGCCCGAACAGCGGCAGAACGTATTCAGGTGTTTCCAGAAGCCCGGAGACTTCGTTCAAGTTATTGCGAATCCCGCCGATATAGCAGATGCCGAGGCCCATTGATTCGGCCGCTATTGACATATTTTGAGCGGCAAGAGCTGCATCGATGACGCTGACCATAAAGGTCTCCGTCCCTTCAAGAGAAGCTGTGATATCTACACCCTTTTCCCGGGCCATTTTGTCATGCCGGTAAAGGTCTGCGCAAAATACAAACAGATGGCCGTTTTTTTCAACATATGGCTGATTTCCGGCCAATTCCGCAAGCTTGCGCTTCTTGTCCGGGTCGGTGACACCGATGATTGAATAAGCTTGAATATAGCTGGACGTCGATGCGCTTTGAGCGCTCTCCACAAGCAGGCGAATCTCTTCTTCGGTCAGGAGCTGATCTGTAAAAGACCTGATCGAACGGTGATTTAAAATTGTTTCAATCGTTTTATTCATCCTTTTACCTCCTCAACCTTTATCATATCCAATATCTGCTTTTCCCTAAAGCAAAACGGTTTGGCGGACTGCAGATGGATTCAATTTCATATGGTAAAATGATAGAATCGTCTTACAATTTTTGAAGCGGAAAGGGAGATGACGGTGAAGTCTGTAATTGAAGAATTAGATGCATTATATCCGGAAATGATCGAACTCAGGAGACATTTTCACCAATATCCGGAGCTTTCCCACCGCGAGGTCAATACACCGCGCACCATTGCAAATTACTTGGAAAACCTCGGGATTGACGTGAGAACAAATGTCGGCGGCCAAGGGGTCATCGGTCATATTAAAGGCGGCCGCCCCGGCAAGACGGTCGCCTTGAGAGCCGATTTCGACGCTCTGCCATTACAGGATCAAAAAAATGTTCCGTACCGGTCAACTGTCCCCGGCGTCATGCACGCTTGCGGACACGATGCTCACACGTCGGCTCTCCTCACAGCCGCAAAAGCCCTGGCAAAGCATCAAAAAGACTTGAAAGGAAATGTCGTGCTGATCCATCAATTCGGTGAAGAGGTCACACCAGGCGGCGCCAAACCGATGATTGAAGCCGGCTGTCTCGAAGGCGTGGATGCCATTTTCGGCACCCACATCTGGGCTCCGATGCCCGTCGGTCAAGTCGGTGTTACATCAGGCCCGATGATGGCAGCCGCTGATAAATTTAAAGTCACGATATCCGGGCGGGGCGGACACGGAGGCGCGCCTCACTTAACGACAGATGCTTTAATAACAGGAGCCTCAGTCGTCAACCATCTCCAGCAAATCGTCAGCCGCAGAATCGATCCGACGGAAGCAGCCGTCTTGTCGATCGGAACGTTTCATTCAGGCCAGGCGTTTAACGTCATCGCCGAAGAAGCGGTCATTGAAGGAACGGTCCGCACCTTTTCAAAGCATGTCCAAGAGACGATCATCGCCGAGATGGAACGCGTCATCAAGGGCGTCTGCGACAGCAACGGCGCTTCATTTTCACTCGATTATGAAAAAGGCTACCCGCCTGTCGTCAACCATGAAAAAGAAACGGACATCGTCCGCCAATGTGCCAAACGAATCGTCGGCCTTGAAGCTGTCATCAAGCTCGAACCGAATATGATCGGCGAAGATTTCTCTTATTATCTAGAACATGTCCCTGGATCATTCTTTTTTACCGGCGCGGGCAATCCGAAGACTGGAGCCGTTTACCCGCACCATCACCCGCTGTTTGATATCGATGAAAAAGGCATGCTGAACGCGGCGAAAATTCTTGTGTCGGCAGCTCTCGCATTTTTAAACCAAGATTAAAGACAGCCTGATTCGGCTGTCTTTTTTACTTAAACATATACCCTTTATATTTTGTCAGCTGGCAGCTGGCATTATAAACGATCGCATAGCCGATCAAAGCAGACAACACAGAGCTCCCTCCGTAGCTGATGAACAGAAGGGGAACGCCCGTAACCGGCATCAGTCCGACGTTCATTCCGATATTTTGGAATGTATGGATGACGATCAGCGCCGTATACCCAACACAGAAAAATGACGCAAACTTATTATAAGGATGTATCTTATCGATCAGCACGACAAGCCGGTAAATGAAAAGGAAAAACAGGATGACGACAAAAGTACAGCCAATAAAACCGAAACTTTCCCCGATGACGGCAAAGATGAAATCGGTTTGGCCTTCAGGAACGTAGACTTTCAAATTGTTCATACCCGTTCCGAAGATTTCTCCAGAGCCGATCGCCGTAACGGCCTTTTCGGTCTGATACGTATCGTTCGCGTCCTGCTGGCTCGAATCGACCCATGTCATCACCCGGTTGATCTGATATTGCTGGATGTGCAGCGTATCCTTCGAAAACTCCGGAAAATTGATCACCAAAAACAGAACGAGCAGTACGAGGGTGATTCCTGACCCCGCCACAATCGAAATCAGCTTCCAGTTCACACCTGATAAAAACACCATAACGGCGACAAAGAACATGCAGATACCGGCCGTACCGGCGTCCTGCATTAAAATCAAACCGACCGGAACCGCAGATACCCCTGCGATTTTCAGCAAAAGGTGAACATCCTCCTGCATCGAGCGCGAGCCTTTCGGACTTGCTTTGGAAATCACCGAAGCCAGCATCATAATTAGGCCGATTTTCATAAATTCCGACGGCTGCAGCGTGACCGAACCAAATTGAAACCAGCTTTTCGCTCCTTTGATAATCGGTGCGATCGACGTTGGACTGAACTTTAACACGATCAATGACAAGATGCCGAATAGATATATGTATATGCTGAATTTTTCAAGCTGCTCCAGATCAAAATAGAGAAAGCCGACGATCACCGAAATGCCGAGCAGATAAAAGAACAATTGCTTTGCCGGATAGCCCTTCAGTGAAAAAGACGGCTCTGCAGCGTAAACAGCGATCACACTGATTAAAAAGAACATAGCTAATATAAAAATCAAATCTCCCTGATAATAGGGACTTGTCGTATTTTTCTTCTGACCCATTGTACCCCGCCTTATTTCTTCATCAAAAGCACTAACTTTCATTATAACATGAACAACCGTTCACATTGCGAAAAAGGGTGAATAAAATAACAGCCTGCATGCATCAGGCTGTTATTTGAACATATAGCTTTGATACTTTGTTAACTGGCAGCTTGAATTGTAGACAACCGCGAAGCCGATCAAGGTTGCTACGACTGAGCTTCCTCCATAGCTGACCAAAAGCAGCGGGACGCCGGTCACGGGCATAATGCCGATATTCATTCCGATATTTTGAAAGGTATGAATGACAATTAAAGCGGTAAAGCCCGCACAGAAAAATGAGGCAAACCTGCTGAACGGATGTATTCGGTCGATGAGCACGACAAGCCGGTAAATTAGGAAGAAAAACATAATGACAACAAAAGTGCATCCGACAAACCCGAAGCTCTCGCCGATGACGGCAAAAATAAAGTCTGTTTGCGCCTCAGGTACATAGACTTGAAGATCGCTTACACCATTTCCAAATACTTTCCCCGAACCGATCGCCAGCTGCGCCCTTTCGACCTGCATTTTATCGTCGGCATTCTGTTCGCTCGGATTGACCCAGGTCATGACGCGGTTGATTTGGTATTGTTCAACCCCGAGTGCACCCGCGACATCGGGAAATTTGATAATGACAAACAAAATCAAAACAATGACTGTAAGACCCGTTCCGAAGATGAGAGAAATCAATTTCCAGTTCACGCCCGACAGGAATACCATCACAAGAATGACAAACGCGACGATTCCGGCTGTACCCGTATCCTGTTCTAAAATCAAGCCGAACGGAACAATGATAATACCGGCGATTTTCAGCAGAAAGATGCAGTCTTCTTTCAACGTACGCTTGCCGACAGGCCCGTTTTTCGACATGAAGGAAGCCAAATACATGATCAGCCCGATTTTCATGAATTCCGACGGCTGCAGCGTAAACCCGGGAAGCATAAACCAGCTTTTGGCACCGTTGATAACCGGCGCAAACCTGTATGATCCGATATATGCCGGACTGAACTTTAACACGATCAGCATCAAAATCCCGAGCAGATAAAAATAAAAGCTGAGCTTTTCAAGCTGCTCCAAATCAAAATAAAGAAACACGATGATGATAAAGGCCCCCAGCAAATAGTAAAGGGACTGTTTCATCGCAAAGGGTTCATTATATTGATTAAACTGCTGAGCGGCGTACACAGCCACAACGCTTATGATAAAAAAGACAATATAGACAAAAATCAAATCCCCCTGATAAAAGGGATTTGTAATATTCTTTTTCTGACTCATTCGAAATCCCGCCCTTATAATATGACACGATGAAATAATCCAGGAAGACGGCATCCGCTTCCTCACAAATGATATGACGTACAAAAGAATAAAATGTTTCGATTTTATTGCGAACAAATTCCTATTCTATTTTAAAGGATTTTTCCAACTATTGTCGAATGTGATAAATTCATTGATTTTTGATTGATTTGTATTAAAATGAGTAATGTTGCATAAAATTAAACTTTTGCCTCCGGCAGAAGCGATACAGAATCACCAATTCATAAGGAGTTTTTCATTTGGATAAAGCACTTCAAAAGCGTAAACGGCTTGATCTCATAAAATTTTTGGTCCCTTCGCTTATCGGAATTATTCTGTTTATGATTCCCGTTAAAATCGAAGGAAATTTAACGATTCCAATTGCTGTCTTTTCAAATGCATTGCAGAAGCTGCTTCAGCAGCAATTGCCGTTAATCATGACGGTCATCGTAACCGCAACATTTATCTTAACCTTTATCACCAAAACCTTTCATCCGGCTTTCATTAAAAAAAGCGAGTTTTTCTATAACTTGCTGAATGTATCTTTATTTTGGTATATCGTCCGCCTGTTCGGCATGATTTTCGCAGTGATGGCATACTTTAAGATCGGCCCTGAAGCGGTATATGCCAAGAGTACAGGCGGAACATTATTATTCAGCTTGCTGCCCGTTCTCTTCTCCGTCTTTTTATTTGCAGGCCTGTTTCTGCCGTTTCTGTTGAACTTCGGCTTGCTTGAGCTGTGCGGCGCTTTGATGAAAAAGCTGATGAGACCTGTCTTTAAGCTGCCGGGACGGTCATCGATCGATTGTATGGCCTCATGGCTCGGCGACGGCACGATCGGCGTGCTCCTGACAAGCAAACAGTATGAAGAAGGGTTCTACACGAAGCGTGAGGCCGCCGTCATCGGCACGACTTTCTCAGTCGTCTCCATCACGTTTTGCCTCGTGATTATTTCACAGGTTAACCTTGCCCATATGTTCGTTCCGTTTTATTTGACGATATTGCTGGCGGGTGCCGCAGCCGCGGTGATCAGCCCGCGGATTCCGCCTTTATCAAGAAAGGCTGATACTTATATTACAGACCAAGCGGATCAGGATCAAGAGGAGATTCCCGAAGGATACACTCCATTCCAATGGGGACTCAGCCGGGCTGTCGCAAAAGCAAAACAAAATACAAGCGTCAAAGATTTCTTGCAGGACGGAGCCAAAAACGTGCTCGATATGTGGATGGGCGTCGCTCCCGTCGTCATGGCGCTCGGCACAGCCGCACTGATTGTCGCTGAATATACACCTGTTTTCAAATGGCTCGGGCTGCCGTTCATTCCCCTTCTCGAACTGCTCCAGGTTCCTGAAGCCGCCGAGGCCTCACAAACGCTTGTCGTCGGGTTCGCCGACATGTTCCTTCCGTCTGTGCTCGGAAGCGGGATTGAAAGTGAAATGACCAGGTTCATCATCGCCTGTTTATCGGTTACACAATTAATCTACATGTCGGAAGTCGGCGGTCTTTTGCTCGGTTCCAAAATTCCGGTGACATTCCTTGACCTCGTCTTGATTTTTCTCGTTCGGACGCTGATTACGCTGCCTGTCATCGTACTGTGCGCCCACTTTATTTTTTAGACAAATAAGAGGCTCTCGGCGCCAAATGCCGAGAGCCTTTTTTGTTTAGAAAAAGTCGTTGATCCAAGGGGGCTGCGGCCTTATCGTGCGGTCCAGCCTGTCACTTTCTCTTCGTTTCCGGAATCCTGCCGGTTTCGTATAGGGAACGCGCGGTCTTGACTAACTTTTGCAGGATCAATTTCCTCCACGCATTTTCTCTCCTTCATCCTTTATGTCCTATTGAATCGCCGCGAAAATTGAGCCGATAGTTGGAGCGGAAAATGCTTTCCAGTATGTATCATTTTTCGAAGAACGTGGTATAATAAATGTAACAGAATGTTCACAAATTATTCTCCAATTAGACACAATTGTTGTTTCATTCCGCTTTTTTGGCAGCGCTATCATTATTGAAAGGGGCTGAAAACGCATGGATATGTTTTTCGCTTACTTGCTGATCGCAAGCGCCACTCCTTTATTTTTATGGCTGGACAACAAAAAGGTCGCAATTTCTTCTATTCCGCCAATCATTTTAATGTGGGTCTTCTTCTTTTTCTATATGACCAGCAGCCTTTCTCCTACAGGACACTCTCTCATGATCGTACTCTTTATTCTCAACGTTGTCATCGCCCATGTCGCCGCTTTCATCATTTACGGACTTCCATTGATTCGAAAGCACATGAGCCGATAAAAAAGTGCCGGTTGTTCCGCCGGCGCTTTTTTTGCTGTAAGAGACACCATTATAGATCAAAGTTAAATGCTGAATGGGAGTAATCTTTGATGAATGTTTGATACCGGCCGCTGAAATCAAGCAGGTTGTATATTTTTGATTTTTCCGCAAACCGCTTTTGGTTGTCTCTGGCCGGATAATAAACGGACATGCCGCTTCCTCTCGGGTGCTCAGGAGACTTGATGTTCATGATGACAGCCTTTTTGACGGATTTTACGACCTCTTTCGCTTCTTTCTCAGCTCCGATCTGCTGGCCGATCAAGCTTGACAGATCGGCCAAATCAACCATATCCGATTCATCTGCATAATCTTCGGCAGCGAGACGTGCGTAGTGAAGCAGGCGCTTTCCATCCAGCTCTTTCAATGCCCGGTTCATGCTTAAGCTCAACCTGTCGAGGGCATCGACAGCGCCTTTGACGCGGTTTAATTGAATTAAAGACTGCTGCAGGTCTTCTGTTTCACCGTTTTCTTTTGACTGCTTTATGTAGCCTGCCGCGATTTCCCTGCCAAGCTCTTTCGGATCGATTGAAGGGTCGTCTTGAACAGACTGCAGCGCATATTTGTAATCCCAGCCGTTTTGATTCGTATAGTCGACTGAAGCCAGCATGTACTTTCCATAATCCCTCAAGGCATATGCCGTTTCAATCCCGGCCATTTTACAGTTGTCAAAACCGATTAAATCAAACTTTTGCTTCGTATGTTCATAGGCCTTTTTGATTCCCGACTGGAGCTCGCTTATTTTCATTTTTTTATTGCCGAAGTTTTCGTCTCCCCCGTAGCCGTCAACGGAGCCAAGCCCATGCCCCCAGAAGATCAATACATATTTTTTAGCCGGGTATGTTTTGACTCCCCATGTGATAAAATCTGTGACGGAGCCGGGACTGTCCATATTTGTCTTCCCGATATTTTCGAGGGGCGTCAGCTTCTGATGTTCGACTTTCCACCTCTGATTCACCTTGTGACTGATCGACGGGTTCGCCCATTTTTTTGCTCCTCCTGTCTGAAGAACGACATTGACGTTTGAAGATGAACCCGCATCCATCATTTCCTGAATGTCATCGCTTGCCATATGAAAATCGCTTTCCATGTCAGAACCAATCATATATACAAGAATAGTGTAGTCGTCTTTTTCTTTTAATAGAGCGGCTGATGCCGGCTGAAAAAAGGCGACTGAAATAACGGAAAACACAATCCATTTGATCAAGTTCATCTTCTTATGCTCCTTATTTAAGATTCCGGGAAATAAATAAGAGAGTAGTAGCCGTCCTCGTCCGGCTGTTCATGTTCTAATGAATATCCAACGGATCGGAAGCACGCTAAGCACCTCTCGTTATCCTCTTCAATTCCGGCAAACCATTTGTTGATCCGGCTCATTTCCGGCAATGCCATCGTCCTTTTGATGAGCGCTTTTCCATATCCCCCTCCGCGCAAAAACGGATCGACTACAAGGGCAATGTTCCCGGTCAAGTCCTCCTCAACTTCAACCATGACAACGCCGACAGGCTTGCCGTCCTCTAAAGCCGCCCATACCCGGTAGTTTTCATTCCCGTCTGCAAAATTGAACCACTCGTCAAGCGGCATCATCCCTTCCAGCCGCCTTTTCACTTCTGCATCCTCAAACCAAGTCTGCAGCCATTCAATATCTTCTTTTCGAAACAGACGTAGTTCTTCTATATTGCTCATTGTTTTCTCCTTTACTGCGCGTATTTTTCAGCCTGCAGGCGATACAGCTCTGCATACTGGGCCTGATTTTTCATCAATTCTTGATGGGTGCCGGCCTCCGCTACCCTTCCTTTTTCTAAAAATACGATGTGATCGGCAAAACGGGCCGTGCTTAACCGGTGCGAGACAATAATGACTGTTTTGCCTTGCGTCAGCTTTTGCAGCTTATCAAATATCTCTTCCTCAATAAACACATCCAGCGCAGAGGAGGGTTCATCGAATATCAAAATGTCGGCAGACTCATCACGCATAAATGCGCGGGATATGGCGATCCGCTGCCATTCTCCCCCCGACAAATTCCTGCCGCCGAACAGTCTGCCAAGCTCTGTTTCATAACCGTCTTCAAGCTTATGTAAAAACTGATCCACTCCGCCGAAGGCCGAAGCACTTTTTATTTTAGCCAAGTCGGTGCAAGAAGAAATGTCGCCCAAGCCGATATTGTATTTCAATGTCATTTCGTACCGCAAAAAATCCTGAAACACAGCCGCGGCATTTGACCGGTAATGTTCAATATCATACTTATAAAGCGGTAAACCATTATAAGAGATCGTGCCTTGATTAGGATCAAAATAACGCAGGAGCAATTTAACGAGTGTGCTTTTGCCTGATCCGTTTTCTCCCACGAGAACGGTCGTCTTATTCAATGGAATATCGAGCTTATGAATATCAAGAACCGTTTTGGTTCCATCATAAGAAAATTCCACTTGATCACATGTAAATCCTTTTTCCTTTTGAACAGCTGGCGCGGTTTCCCCATTTTCCATGCCATTTTTGCTGTTTAAAAAAGAATGAACATTTCCGAGGTGCCTCGTTTCTCTTGCACCGATCGCAAACGCAGCGAACATTTCATTGATTCCTTCGTTGAACTGAACCGCGGCTCCGATAAACAGCATCACATCCCCGATGGACAACCGACCATAAAAAGCCTGGTGAACGATGTAAATCAGAACGGCACCTGCGGCCAAAGATTGTAATACCGACCAGAACAGCTGATACAGCGCCAGTTTTTTTTGATCGTTGGACAGCGTATGGAGGAGCTCCATCGAGGTGTTTTTATAAAAAGACTTAAAAAAAGGAACAAGATTGTATATCTTGACCTCTCCGGCTGTTTCAGACATGAGAGGGACACCTGCATAATATTCCGCGCGCCGTCTCAGTTCCTGAACCTCTTTCCGTCCTTCAAAGGTCGCGTTGTTTAATTTCGCCTCCCAGTACAGTTTAGGAACGGCCAATATGAGAAACAGCAGCGGCACCCACGGTGCAGACATGCCGATCAGTAAACTGCTGGCTGCAATCATCACCATTCCGCCGAAGGTTTGAGACACGATGGAAACCCACATCGTGACAAAATATTCATTATAGCGGATGATTTGTGTATTGGTATGAAAAGATGCGTCTTCAAAAGCCGCGATATCAGGAATGGAAATTGCCTTTTTCATGAGCATTTCATCAAGATAAGCTTCGAGCTTGGCGGTAAGGAGCCTTTTCTGCATTTCAGCCACAGGCTGAAGGGCATCTACGATCAGCGTAAAAGCAATGTATGCAAAGGCCGCCCAAACAAGCGCATTCCAAGAAGACAGCTCAAACGGCGCCCGTGCAATCTCATCGATCACCTCTGCACTCAGCCAGACTAGGAGCGGTCCGAGCATTGCATTCAGCAGTGTAATAAAAAATAGAACAGCCGACTTAAAAGGGTCGCAGCGCCAAAACAACGATAAACCATAAAAGATGATGGAAGCGGTTTGAGGCAGCTTTTTGAAAAAGGAACAAAACTTCAGCAATATACCTCATCCTTCCCCTGAAACGATTTGGCCTGCATGCGGAACATTCTGCTGTATTCCCCGTTCTTGTCCATAAGTTCCTGATGGCTTCCCTCTTCCGCAATTCTTCCGTTTTTCAAAACCAGTATGCGGTCAGCCATTTTTACCGTACTGAACCGATGGGAAATCATGATCACCGTTTTTCCCTCTGTGAAGCTGTGAAATTGCCGAAAAATATCATACTCAGCCCGAATATCCAAAGATGCGGCCGGCTCGTCCAAGATGACAAGTCCGGCATCTTTCATAAACGATCTGGCTAAAGCAATCCGCTGCCATTGGCCTCCCGAAAAATCGGTGCCCCCCCATTCAGGGCCGATCATTGTTTCCAGCCCTTCAGGCAACTCTTCGATGATTGGTTCCAGCTTAGCGGACCGGGCGGCGGCGCGAAGTTTTTCTTCATCACCTAAAGCTTCCGTTCGCCCTACCGCGATATTGTACCGGAGTGACAATTCGTACTTACCAAATTCCTGAAACACGACCGCCATCTTGTTTCTCAGCTCTTGAAGATCGATCTTGCGGATGTCTTTGCCGTTCACTTTAATCTCACCCTCATCATATTCATAAAAACGGCAGAGCAGTTTGATGAGCGTTGTTTTCCCCGATCCATTCGCCCCTACAATGGCAATTCTTTCTCCCGGTGATACTGAAAAGCTGATTCGATTTAGAACATCGCCTGTGTGCATGTCATTCGGTTCAGGCTGCTCGTCGTGTTCCCGCATTTCTTCATCTTCAAGCTCATCGAGCATATCCAAATCTTCCTCATTCACATCAGCTTCATTTTCCCGGGAGCCGGCAGCCGCTTCTCTGAAAGGATAGCGGAAGGTGACATTTTTGAATTCGACTGCCAGCGGTCCTGCGTCCCCGAGAGATTCGCCATTGGAAGGAAGCCTGATATCCTTTTCGGCGTTCATAAAAAGAAAAAAGTCTCTTCCCATTCTCCATATATCCAACGTATCTGCACCTTCCTTGGCGATATCCCGGAGAGCCGTTGATAATTGGAACACGGCCCCCAAGTACAACGATATATCCCCCACAGAAAAACTGTTTGAATGGGATTGGGACAGGATCCAAAAGTACCCCAAACCCGTTCCCGCCCCCGATAAGAAACCCGTTAAAACCGACCAGCGCGCGCTTCTGACTTGAATATTCCGCAGCACAGAATATAAGCCTTTAAAAGCAGATTGATATAAATCAAGAAAGAAAGATCCCAAGCCAAACAGGCGTACTTCTTTGGCGGATCGTCTCCCGAGCAGAATGTGGCGAGCATATGCGGCCCTCCTTCTGACAGGGGCGTAATCCTTGTGATATTCCCACTCCATTTCATTGTAATGATTATGGACAAAAGCGAATGGAGCGGTAGAGAAAATGAGGATGACAGCAAGAACGGGCGACAGGTAGGCAATAATCAAAACAACGCCCGCCAAAGACATAACGGCTGTCACCAAGTTCGAACTGATATTAATGAATTGGGAAGGAAGCCATGTCGAGCGATCCCGCAGTGTTTCCAGCCGGTCCCTGTACTTTGGATCCTCAAAAAAACGCATCCCCGGAATGCGGTCAAAAGCGTCGATTAACAAACTGTTGACTGTGATCATCGACCTCTCAGAAAGCATGGCCTTCACCCATTTTTCCAATGATTTAACGACACTGATCATGACCAGGCTTCCCGCATAAATGACAGCCCATATTTCCGCATAGATGACCGCTTCCTGCTCGACAATGCCGTCGATCATTTGCTTTGAAGCGTACAATTGGATTAAAGGTGCTCCGGCTTCGATCAGCATGAAGATAACCATGCAAATCATCAGCCGCGGACCGGATTTCCAGACCATTTTCCCAAGCAGGCCCGCCGTTTGCAGCGGCTCTTGAATATGCTTCATCTTCAACACATGCTTCACCTTCATTTTCTATACCTATTGTGGTCATTGATACGAGTATATTTTGGCTTTCTCCGGCGTATTGACGGTTTCGATATCAGCCATGACCCTTGGTTTTCCCGGACGGCTCCGGTCGAGAAGGTGCTCCTTCCCTTTGGATGCTTCCCTGAGCCATATTTCCAAGTCAATGACAGATCTCATGTACTGATAGCCCATGCCCAGATCATTATTTGGATCTTCAGAGCGAATAGCCATAGCCAGCAAGTGTTTCCACCATATATCGCGCTTAATGATGCCGAGCTCTTCAACAAAGACGTGCTCTCCCGGTTCAAATAGCTGAAGAACGTGTCTGCGGTCATTCATAAAGCTTTTCCTGGCCATATGGGCATATGTTGTTTTCGTTGATCTGTTATAAACATAGGCAGGCAGGATATCGGTGAAAGATTTGCGAAGAAGCATTTTAGAGCCTGCATAATGTTCTTCAAGCCCTTTTAAAACATCAAAATGCTGTTCAGGCGGTACGGAAAATGAAAATTCGATCAGCCTCCGATCCAAAAACGGATGGTACGTAGGCAATGTCACACCAACAGCATCCATGTACCTCGCTCTCGGCCACAAAAAGTCATAATGGAACCTCTTACCCCACACCGAGAGCTCCCGGCTTTTTCGATAGCGAAGATGATCCTCCTTATTGATCTGGTGTTCTCTCTTTCGGTGTTCTTCAGTAAAATATTCAGGCAGCTCATATTCCGTATCTGACCACAGCAGGTCGTAATAGAGCTTTTCTCCGATATAAGGCATGAAAGGGGCGATTCCGTATTGAAATCCCAGCTTCAGCATCTCTTTCATGCTGCCGCCTGACCATTCGCGAAGCAATTTGTAGATTTCAGAAAACCGTCTCTGCCGAAGCAGAGAATCGATCACTGACACTTCTCCGCTAAAAATGAAATCCCCGCCCTCACCCGTCAGGACAGACGAAGCACCATACTCCTCAGCGATCACTGTAAAAGTCTCATTAACCAGTGAATTGGCTCTCGGATCAGGACCGTCTACAAACCAAAGCGGATCACGCCCGATTTCCGCGTTTGGAATTTTGGCTGTGGCGTCTCCGAGAATGATCAGGCCGGGAATATCCATATCGCGCATCATATTTTTTACAAGGTCCTTGTCATGGCTTAATATCATGTCAGGTTCGGCAAATGATATATTGACGGCCAGCAGCTGTTCCTTCCGTCCGCCTGCAATTGCGGCGGCGGTTACGGCAGCTGAATCCAGTCCGCCGCTTAATTCGACAATATGCTTTTCATCTTTTAAACGATCTGCTGTCACTTCCTGAGAAAGCTCCCGGAACCGCGGAACTGCGTCTCCAGCAAGATCTTTCCCGTTTAACAGCTGCGAAAGTCCCCAATAGCTGTGCGCATGAACCGCATGATCCCGGCCAAGAAAAGCGTAGGACGCCGCAGGCACTTTGCGTATTCCTTTAAAAAACGTCCGATCTTCAAAGCCGTTTTCTCCTACAGCAAAGCCTGAAGTAGGAAACATTCTGCACACATTTTGATCGATCGCAAAAGGAATGTCATGAACAAGCAAAAGGATGCGCAAGTCATTCGCTGCAAACCATTCTCCTTTCGGACTGACCCAGTAGTAAACAGGACGGGTTGCGTATATATCAGTCGCCAAAACAAGGCTATGTAGACTGTCATCCCACCACATCATCGTAAATTCGCCATGCGAGTGAGACAGCATGGCAGCTTGATCCTGCTTCAAAGACACGTACAGCTTGTCATATTGTTCAATCTTTCGGGTGCCATCCGATTTTGCGTTAAGACCGCCGCTGATCCAGCCGTCTAAGATGACGGGATGCAAAAGATTTATTTGAGTTGTAGGTCTAAAAGCTTCATCGTATCGGATATGCGCTTCAGCCATGTTTGCGATCCCGCGGCTGTAGCTGTGAATCCGTTCCACCCGTCCCCATTTCTTGACGGCGGAAACCCACTCATGCCATGCAACGGTGTTGTCTCCCTGCATTCCAAACCATACTTTCATACTAGAGATAACACCCACCTTTCAGCGTAAGCGCTCATCTTATACGTCTGTAAAACTTTTAAATCCTTATTTTTATGATTCGGATCGATCGATTTGCCGTTTTCCATTTGAACCCACGCATGAGAAAACAGCTTGTCATCAATTTTCTTGACCCCGATCATGAGATCAGCATCAAACCCATTGCTGAATAATATAGATTGAATCGTTAATGCAATAGAAACGCACGAAGTAACCAAATGGTCGTCTTCATCAAGCGAATATAAATATTCGCCGTTCTGGTGCAGTTCGTCTATATCAAGCAGCCCTGCACCTCTTTGCTGTGCGCTCGCATACAGCGGAAACAGATGGATCGCAATTTTTTCATAAGCTTCTTCAAAATCATGATTTAACAGCATCATACGTACAAAAGCATGAACGGTTGTAAAATATTCGTGATTTTTGACAAGCGCTCTTTTTTTCATCAGCTTTTATCCTCTATTTCAATCAGCTTATGATGTGTCAGTTCCTGTATCGCCTCATTTAATATCGCTGACAGTTCTTCCTCTGTCTGATCGAACGCCGATTGCCACTTGATCAGAATATCTTTTTTATCCTTTCGCTCATTTTCAATTTCGATCCACAGCTCTTTTAAAGCCCCTTCCAATCCGAAATACTGCCCATTGTCCAGGTTTAGGACGATGCATTCATTTTCCAACACGGTTGTCGCTGTCTCTTGATTTCGAATAATTTTCAAAGATTAGACCTCCCCGGTATGCATGATTTCAGAAAAATAAAGGAGAAGAGAGCCGGCAAGCTCTCTTTCAGCACTTTATGCATGATGTTCTTTCCACGCCCTTGGCGAATGCCGTTATCATTTCAGCTTTGGAGCGTTTTAAAAAGAGCCTGCAATGCGACGATACCCCTGAATTTACCAACTGACCACATGAATCAGATTATCACAGGACAATATCAAAAAAACCGCAAAAAACTACCGAAAACCGACATGAATAGCCAATGGCATCAATGGGCCATTATTACGGGATTTATTCGGAGGAAAAAGAAAAAGAGAGCCTATCGACTCTCTTTTGCAGGGAAAAGCAAATATATACTTTGTCTAAACTTTCTGCTTGATCAAATTAAGCATCGTTCCTTTTTTTACTGCGCAGTACCGTGACGTTACTTTGAGCTTTTTATAGATTTTGCTCAAGTGATACTCTACGTTGCGCGTCGACATTTGTAGGTCTGCTGCGATCTCTTTATTTGTTTTACCGCTGGCCACCTTCTGCAAAATATCCAGTTCTGTGTCTGTTAAATGCTCGTCCACCGCGAGATCGGAATCAAGCCTCAGTTTTTGCAGCAAACCGTCGGGAAATAACACAGCCCCTTTTAAACACAATAAAATACTCGAAGCAATCATGCTGTCTGTATACGATTTATCGATAAACCCTTTAACTCCGGCCTCAATCAGCTTATTAAAATATGAGTGAATTTCATCTCCCGAAAACATAATGATAATTTTGGATTGAGGTGCGGTTTCCAGCGTTTTAAGAGACAGCTCCAACCCGTTCATTCCCGGCATTTTTAAATCATAAAGAAAAACGTCTATATGTACCTCTTGATTTTTTAAGAGGTCGAGAGCTTCATTTCCTTCGTGGCAAACGATGACATCCATATTATATTTTTTTAATATTTCCTTCATTCCGGATGTCAGAACCCTGTAGTCGTCTACTAACAACACGCGTATCATCAGTAACACTCTCCTTAAATCAGTTTCCTCCGAACAAATACCGCAATAAAAACCCTATGAATAGAATTGAAGGATGATGTCGGGTTTTAGTGCCTTTTTGTGGTTTTTACCACTTTATTCTATGATAGCATGAATATGTAATCAACTGGAAGTAATAAGGAGGTGACACAGATGCGCAAATTGGAAACTGCCCAAGTTAAAAACTATGGTACATTCCTGACTGTTACTCTTTCTAAAAAGAGCAAGCCGGGCGACGGCAAATTCGGCCGCGGCGTAAAACGCGGTTAAGAGTGTATGAGAAAGAGAGAGCCTGTGGCTCTCTCTTTTTCCGTTCAGCAACCAAAAAAGAGTGCGGATCGTTGAAATCCGCACTCTTTTGCCAATCAATTAATGTCCGCTGTGCTCAGAATGTTTTGCACCTGGAGTACCGCCCTCAGGGTTGTCTCCGTGATAGTTGTGAGCAGCAAAGATCCAGACGGAACCGGCAATAATCGCAACCGCAATAAATGCGGCAAACAGCGTATTCCCGACTTGGATTTTGCCGCTGTCACTTTCAGTCATATGCATAAACATTAAGAGCTGAAGTCCAGCTTGGATGATCGCAAAACCGAAAATAATCCACAGCTTTGCAGCCATGCTTAAATCCGTATAAATCACCCACAAGGCCAGTAAGGTCAGCACAATGGACAACACGAACCCGACAATATGCTTCCAAGGAAAGTGGCTGTGTTCAGCCGATTGTTTTGCTGCCATTATACATTCACCAACCCTATCAAATAGACGCCGGTAAAGATGAAAATCCATACCACGTCTAAGAAGTGCCAATACAAACTTGAGATAAACAGCTTAGCAGACGTTTGCGGGGTTAGGCCGCGCTTTTTCGTCTGAAGCAAAATGCCGATAATCCAGAAGATACCGATCGATACGTGCAGTCCGTGTGTTCCCAATAGAACAAAGAAAGATGACCAGTAAGCACTTGTCGATAAAGTGGCACCTTCGTGTACATAATGATTGAACTCATAAAGCTCATAGCTGACAAACCCAGCACCGAGCAACAGGGTAATGATCATCCAGATCATCACGCCTTTCAAACTGCCGCGGCGCATCTCATGCACTGCGATGCCGCATGTGAAACTGCTCGTTAACAGCAGGAACGTCATGATTAAAACGAGCTTTGCGTCGAACAGTTCTGCCGGCAGTACGCCCCCCGCTGTTCTGTTATGAAGAACAGCATAGGTCGCAAATAACGTAGAGAATAAAGCAATCTCCGCTCCAAGAAAAATCCAAAAGCCAAGGATATTCAACCTTCCGATTTCAGAACGGTATTCCATAGGAGCGTTAGAATTGCTGTGTTCTGCATGTTCCATCAATCCCGCCTCCTTTACTTGGCATTCTTTCGTTCAGTCTCTTTTATTTCCTCAACACTTACATAGTAGCCGTCGTCATATTCAAATGAACGAAGAATCATACAGAGGAATACACCGATCAGACCGACGATTCCCATCCAGAACCATTCAAAGACAAGCCCGAATCCAGCAAATCCGAAGCATAATGACATGAGAAACGGACGGCCTGAATTGCTCGGCATATGAATCTTTTTAAACTTGCTTTCAGGATGAATCTCGACATTGTCTTCCTTCATTTGCGCAAATGCGTCAGGTGATGTAACCTCAGGCAGAACCGCAAAGTTATAGTGCGGCGGGATCGCAGAAGATGTAGCCCACTCAAGTGTACGACCCATTCCCCAAGCATCTCCTGATTCTTCGCGTTTTGAATGACGGAAGCTGTAGAAAATGTTGTAGCAGAGAACGATGAATCCTGCGGCCATCAGCAATGCGCCGAATGTCGCAATCATGTTCAATGCAGTCCAGCCGTCTTCTGCTCCGTATGTGTAAATACGGCGAGGCATTCCTTGCAATCCAAGGAAATACATCGGGAAGAAGCAGATGTTAAAGCCCGTCATGAACAGCCAGAAGAACCATTTTCCGATGCGTTCGTTCAGTTTGTGACCGAACATTTTCGGATACCAGAAGATCAATCCGGCGAAACATGCAAACACAGTACCCGCGATCAGCACATAGTGGAAGTGCGATACGAGGAAGTATGTGTTGTGGTATTGATAATCCGCAGCTGCCATCGCAAGCATAACGCCCGTAACACCGCCGATGACGAAGTTCGGAATAAATGCAAGCGACCACAGCATCGGCGTTGTGATTTTGATTCTGCCTCGATGCAGCGTCAACAGCCAGTTAAAGATTTTAACTCCGGTCGGCACCGATATCGCCATCGTCGTAATCGAGAAGAACGAGTTGACCGCCGCACTGTTGCCCATTGTGAAAAAGTGGTGCAGCCAAACGACGAAGCTGAGAACCGAAATTGCAACAATTGAATAAACCATTGCTTTGTAGCCGAACAGCTGCTTTCTTGCGAATGTCGCAATGATTTCTGAAAAAATACCGAAAGCAGGCAAAATAACGATGTAAACCTCAGGATGTCCCCAAATCCAGAACAAGTTCGCCCACAGCATCGGCATACCGCCGTTCGCCAAGGTGAAAAAGGCTGTTCCGAACAAGCGGTCAAATGTCATCAGCGCCAAAGCCACTGTCAAGACAGGGAAGGCGAAAATGATAATCACACAAGTGATCAGCGTTGTCCAAGTGAACATCGGCATCCGCCATAGGGTCATGCCTTTTGTACGCATTTTCAGGATGGTCACCATAAAGTTAATCCCGGTGAGAAGCGTACCGATACCCGCTATCTGAAGTCCGAGCAAGTAATAGTTCTGCCCAGGCCCAGGACTCAGCTCATTGCCTGCAAGCGGCATGTAAGCCGTCCATCCTGCATTCGGCGATCCGCCGATGACGAATGAAATATTAAACAGCATCGCTCCGACCATGAAGGTCCAGAAGCTCAAGTTGTTCAAATACGGGAATGCAACATCGCGCGCACCGATTTGGAGCGGTACGACGACGTTCATTAATCCAATAAGAAACGGCATCGCCATGAAAATGATCATGATCGTACCGTGTGTCGTAAACACTTCATTATAGTGGTTTGAATCTAAAAAGCTATTATTAGGAAGCGTGAGCTGGGCACGCATCATTAACCCGTCGACACCGCCGCGGAAGAACATAATGACTGCGGCAATGAGGTACATGATTCCTAAACGTTTATGATCGACGGTGGTAATCCATTCTCTCCAAAGCCATTTCCATTTTTTGAAGTATGTCAGCACAAATACGATTGCAATGGATGTAAGCAAAATGGAAATCTGTGCTCCAAGAATTAATGGGTCACCTGTAATTATGAATTCGTCCCATTTCAAATTCATGCAAGCTTCCTCCTTTCCTAGTGAGAATCTTGGTCTTCAGATTGTTTTTGATCTTTGTTTGTCTTCACGTTTTCAAACGGATCTGATTTTGAGTGCGGAGACAATGGTTTATAGCCCAATCTTTCGCGCGCTTTAATGGCGTATTCCGCATCATTTCCGTGGTTAACATACTTCAGGTGTGTCGATGAGAACGTCATTTCGTCCGCATGCTGAGGAAGCATCAGTTCATCGTACTGGTTTTTCGTCAGCTTAGGAGCTTCTTTCTGCGTTTTCTTCACCCAGTCGTTAAACTTGCTTTCAGATACCGCTTTGACATTAAACTGTTGTTCTGCAAAACCTTCACCTGTGAAGTTTGCATTTCGGCCTTTATAAGTACCCTCATGGTCTGCCTGTAAATATTGCTCCATTTCCATTCCGGACATGGCATATTTTTGCCCGCCAAGCTGCGGAATCCACAGTGACGCCATAGAATCGGCAGATGAGATTTTAAACAAGATCGGTCTGTCTGTCGGGATATTCAAATAGTTGACCGTTTCGATATCCTGTTCCGGGTAGCTGAATACCCATTTCCAATCGACAGATGTCGCATATACGACCAAAGGTTCCTTGTCCTTTGATGCTTTTGGAGCCTCTTCTAGAGAATAAATTGTTTGAACTGTCGGCACTGACAGCGCAATAACAATTAAAATCGGAACCACTGTCCAGACGATTTCTAAAAATGTATTGCCTTCTACTTCCGGGCTGTAAGGAGACTTTCTGTCTTTACGCTCACGGTATTTCACAATCATCACAGTAAAAAGGACAAATACGACCGCTACGATAAACAGCATAAATCCAATCGATAATAGAATAAGATCTCTTTGCTGCGAAGCAACCGGTCCTTTAGGATCCAATACCGCGATTTGACTGCAGCCGCCCAATAAAAAAATGGAGGAAAGTAGAGTCAGCATAATCAGTGGTTTAAATGCTCTGAACAAGAGGATCACCATCCTTCCTTAAATGATGTCTAAAATTTGGTCAGAATATCTAAGATAAAAGGATTCTGAAAAACTTTTTTCTTCTACCTTGCTATGCTATCAAAATCTTCACCAATTAGCCTTATTTTTTTCGATTGTTCACCTTTTTTTCACCCAAATGTCACAAAATCGTCAAAATTTGTTCATGATATTATGAATAATGAAGGAAATAGACTGGTAATTTTTTAGTTCTTTTTACACACATAGCAAGAGCTGACAAATCCCTCCGAAACAAAAAATCTGTCAAATTTAGGTTTACCACAATAAAAAACTTTGGTCAATCATTAATTTAACATTGTTAAATTTTTTCATGGTGAATCATTATCTTCCTCCATTCCTTTTCCCTGTTGACAGCACGCTTTAAACATCAAAAAAGAGCTTCCTTCTGTAACTGAAAGCTCTTTTTCATCCTATTTAATAGGCGTCATCGCATTCTAGCTTTGATAGCCGTTCGGATGTGCCTTAAACCACTTCCACGCGCTGTCAATGATCGTTTCCAGCTCGGCGTATTTCGGCTGCCATCCCAGTTCTTTCACTGCTTTTTCAGAAGAGGCGATCAGCTGTGCCGGGTCTCCAGCACGCCGCTCTGCAACCTCCGCCGGTATCGGGCAGCCTGTCACTTTCCGGGCTGTTTCAACGACTTCTTTGACCGAAAAGCCCGTGCCGTTTCCGAGATTGTATACAGTGCTTTCTCCGCCCTTTCGAAGCCTTTCGACAGCGAGAATATGCGCGTCGACCAGATCCATTACATGGATGTAGTCTCTGATGCACGTACCATCTGCAGTCGGATAGTCGTCGCCGAAAATCATAATCTTGTCGCGTTTGCCAAGCGCGACTTGAAGAATGATCGGGATCAGGTGCGTCTCAGGCTGATGATCTTCGCCGACCAATCCGTCTACATGCGCACCGGCAACATTAAAGTAGCGAAGGACGACATGACGGATTCCATATGCTTTTTCAGACCACTTCAGCATTTTTTCAATCGCGAGCTTCGTTTCCCCGTACGGGTTTGTCGGATCCGTCGGATCTGTTTCCATAATCGGCACACGATCCGGTTCTCCGTATGTTGCAGCCGTTGATGAGAAGACAATTTGCTTTACATCGAACTCTTTCATGACCTTTAACAGGCAAACGGCTCCGTAAACATTGTTGTCATAATATTTGAGAGGATCTGTTACGCTTTCTCCAACCAAAGAATCGGCCGCGAAATGCATGACAGCCTCAATCTCGTTTTCCTGAAATACTTTTCTTAGGAATGCTTCATCGCGCAGATCTCCATTATAGAAAGAAGCTCCCTTTAAAGCCGCCTCTTGATGTCCAGTTTGCAGGTTATCAATAATCACGACTTCTTCATTGCGGCTTAACAGTTCCGCTACAGCATGGCTTCCAATATAGCCCGCCCCTCCGCATACTAATATTGCCAATTCATTTCTCTCCTTTCAGCGGCGTTATTCTTCCATTTTAAGTCTATAAAACGCCTGTGAATCTCTTTTTTAATCCTAAGATGATATATTCGCTTTTTCATTTTACCACCTTCAGCATTTTCCAGCTCGTATTTTCATCATTTTTTCAAATAAAAACTAGGGGCAAAACAAGTGGAAAGGTTTCTGTTCCATTAAATGCCTTACAAGGAATAGTTCGGGTTTTTATCCATTACAATGGTTTCATCCTGGTGAATTAAAGCGATTTTGAGGCAAAAGCTATACTTTTTTCTCTGCATTTGAAACCAATGTTCTTTTTTTCCACTTAATACTGGTCGATAATAGTATTTTCGTATTACCCTTCTTTAACCCATACAGCAACTAAGCCGAAAGGACCCTCCCTACCCACCATGTCTTTATTCTAAATCATTCCTTGAAACCATTGATTTTCCAATACTTTTGCGTAATAATCTGCCAAAAATCTCTTTCTTATTTTTAGAATATTCAAAGGATATTCGGCTGCAATTGAGAAATTCTTAATAGGGAAAAATGATCATTTTTAATTGAATACTATCCAGTCAGTAATTGATTGTTTATTATTATAAGTAAGAATCTAAGATTTTTTGGTTTTTTTAGTCAGTTATTTAGGGAATAGGTAGGTTTATCAAAGATGACTTTGTGAATTTTTTATGAAATTTGTCATTGTTTTCACATGGCTGTTGTTTTATAACTTTTATTGCATCTCAAGGAAAAACCGTTTTTTTCTTTGAGGTGAACAACGTCTTATCATATTGGAGGAAGCTATGAATACTCAAACGAAACACAAGTTGGACAAAGATTGGGTGATTTTGATGAAGGAGGCGAAAAAACTTGGGCTGCAAATTGAAGATGTGAAAGAATTTCTTCACAGTCAGCCCGTCCAAAGCGATGCTGAAAAACCGATAAAGCAGTAAGCGTTTAGAAGCATCAGTTATCCAAAAAAACAGGCGGTTCTGTTGAATCTTGATCTATCAAGATGATCCAACCGGCTGTTTTAACGAGTGTTTTAATTGATAATGACGTATTTGAGCAGCAGGCCTGCTGCCTGTGTATAGATTCTGTCTGCTCCATAGAAACGCGCGTTTTAAGGAGCAGCCTTACCTTTGCCCTGTACATAGGTCGTTTCATTTTTCCAGCTTCACTCTCTTAAGGGGTACCAGACCGGATTGAATAAGGCGTTTTAGAGCCATTGCTAACCAACGCTGACGCCAGCAGTCCCATTCACTTTCTTCTGCATCGGTTTCGATTGCCTTTCTCCCGAAGGGGGGCGGAGCTTTTCGTCTTGATCCTTCTGATAATATCCTCATGCTTCCTTTCCATTCTCTCTTTTCTGTTAAGTTTGCCTATATAATCGATTTTTCCGATGGTAAATATCTAAAATATCAATTTTACTGATGATTGTTGTTATCTTAAACTGAATTCATGACCGATTCCAAAGGAGGATGAAGAATATGGGGATAGCAGCAATCTGCGGAAGCTCCCGTGAAAATGGAAATACGGAAGAACTGATGAATCGATTAGTAGACGGACTTGATGCCGATAAGATATTTCTGCGAAACTATCACATTCAGCCCGTATCGGACTACAGGCACAGCAATACAGCCCCTTTTTACCCTGATGATGACTACAGAGACCTGATCAGCCGGGTGCTGGAGAAGGATATCCTAGTTTTTGCCACTCCGATCTATTGGTACGGCATGTCGGGTCTGATGAAAAATTTTATTGACCGCTGGTCACAGACATTGATAGAGCATGGAAGATCTGCATTTAAACAGCAAATGGCGAAAAAAACGGTCTACGTGGCAGCTGTCGGAGACGATGATCCCCGCTTGAAAGGGCTGCCGCTCATTCAACAGTTTCACTACATATTTGATTTTATGAACATGACATTCGACGGCTATTTGCTCGGCAAAGGAAACAAGCCCGGCGGCGTGATAACAGACCGGGAAGCGATTGCGTCTGCAAATGAACTGAGAAGGAAGCTGACAGAGGCGGAAACGAGGCGGAAGGCATGACAAATGAGAAGAAAAAGGTGAACAAACGGTTTCTTTTATGGAAAAAACATTTATTCGAGATGATCAGGTCTTTCATCTTATATAAATAAAACGCTGTGTGAAAATTGAAGAATAAATCCGGAGCGCGTTACATACCTTTGTTGTATCTTTTCAGACAAACACAAGGAGGGGCAAAGAACAAATGAGAGAAGGCAAAATAGATTACAGCAAAGCTGCGGCATCTCCGGAGTTCCAGCGGTTGTTATCACGGAAACGGGCTTTTATTGTACCGATGACGATTTTCTTTCTGCTCTTTTATTTCCTGCTGCCGGTTATGACATCATACTTCACATTTTTGAATCAGCCGGCAGTCGGAGCCATCACATGGGCATGGGTTTTTGCGATAGCTCAGTTTGTTATGACATGGACGCTGTGCATTATGTATACAAAAAAAGCCGGTCAATTCGATCAAATTGCAAGCGATTTCAAAAAGAAGATTGGAGGCGTTGATTCATGAGTGCCACAGCCTTTATTCTGTTTCTTGCCATTGTTGCTCTCACGCTTGTCATTACGTATTTCGCGGCCAAACAGACAAAAACGGCCAATGAGTTTTACACGGCGGGAGGAGGGCTTACCGGCATTCAAAACGGACTGGCTATTGCGGGAGATTACATGTCAGCGGCTTCTTTCCTCGGCATTGCCGGGATGATCGCTTTGAACGGGTTTGACGGTTTTTTCTACAGCATCGGCTTCCTCGTCGCTTATTTAGTCGTGCTTTACATTGTGGCAGAGCCGCTCCGAAACCTCGGCAAATTTACAATGGCGGACATGATTGCCTCTCGTTTTAAACAAAAGAAAATTCGCGGTGTCGCCGCATTAAACACGATCACGATCTCCACCTTTTATATGATTGCACAGTTAGTCGGCGCCGGTGCGCTGATCAAGCTTCTGCTCGGCATCGATTATACGCTGGCCGTGTGCATTGTCGGGGTTTTGATGACCATCTACGTCGTATTCGGAGGAATGATCGCAACCAGCTGGGTCCAGATCATCAAGGCCGTTCTCTTGATGGCAGGGACGCTCATTATTTCAATCATCGTTTTTTCAAAATTCGGCTTCAGTCTGACGAACATGTTTGAACAAATGAAAACAGCTACTCCGCTTGGGGCTGATTTTTTGAACCCCGGCAATAAGTATAATGTTCCTCTTGAAACACTCTCACTCAATTTGGCACTCGTCCTCGGGACAGCCGGCCTGCCTCACATTCTCATCCGGTTTTATACAGTAAAAGATGCCAAAACGGCAAGGAAATCGGTAATCTCGGCTACATGGATTATCGGTATATTTTATATTATGACGGTCTTTCTCGGTTTTGGTGCTGCCGCGTTTGTCGGTTTTGAAAACATTTTAGCTGCCGATAAAGCGGGGAACATGGCTGCACCGCTGCTTGCTCAGGCGCTCGGCGGAGATTTTCTGTTCGCCTTCGTCTCAGCCATCGCGTTCGCAACGATTTTGGCGGTGGTCACAGGTCTTGTGCTGTCGGCGGCATCCGCTTTTGCGCATGATATATACAGCCAGATTATCAGAAAAGGCGCGGCTACGGAAAAAGAGCAAATGATCGCTGCAAGATGGGCTTCCATCGGCGTATCCGTCCTTTCGATTCTGCTTGCTGTCTTCGCCCAATCGCTGAATGTCGCGTTTCTTGTCTCGCTTGCATTTGCCGTGGCGGCAAGCGCCAATCTGCCGCTCATTATCTTCACCGTCTTCTGGAAAAGATTTAATGCGGCCGGCGCTTTGGCCGGCAGTCTGACCGGTCTTTTAAGCGCGCTGATTCTCGTCTCCATCAGCCCGAGTGTCTGGGACCCGGCCGGAAACGCTATCTTTGTTGGAGAACCGCTGATCCCGCTTTCCAACCCGGGTATCATCTCCATTCCGCTCGGCTTTTTAGGCGCTTATCTCGGGACGATTCTGTCTTCAAAAACCCCTGATCAAGAAGCATTTGCAGAAATTCAGGTCAAAGCACATACAGGCATTCACATGGATCAATCTTAAACTGGATGCACACCCGAAAAAACTTATGAGCCGGCCGGCTCATAAGTTTTTTTATTCCCGAAAGCTCGCCAGCCGCTCGTTCAGCGCTTTCGTGTGCCGGTAGACATCTCTGTAAATTTGAAACAGAGCTTTGTATTGTCTGCTGTATTCACGGCGGGGTGAAAAGGTTTCTTTGATGAGAACGAATCGGTCTGCACAAGCTTCAAGCGACGGAAACCAGCCGCACCCGACGGCCGCGATCATGGCTGCTCCATATGCCGGCCCCTGTTCGCTTGTGAGTCTGATGATGTCGGCGTTGAAGATATCCGCCTGGATTTGCAGCCATTGATCGCTTTTGGCGCCTCCGCCGATTGAAATCACGCGGCTGATATCCTTTCCCGCGGCACGGAATTGTTCAATGCTCTCGTGTAGGGAGAATGTGATGCCTTCAATGACGGCTCTGACGAAGTCCGCCCGTGTATGTGCGCTGTCTATCCCGATGAAGCTGGCGCGAATATCTGCGTCGGCATGAGGGGTTCTCTCCCCTGACAAGTAAGGGGTAAACAGCAGCCCCCGGGCACCGGGACGGGAATGGTCAATATCGCTAATTAATTCGTCAAATGACGTTTGCCCGGCAAATACATCTTTAAACCAGCTGAAGCTGCGTCCTGCGGAAAGCGTCACTCCCATTGAATAAAACGCATTGGGGGCGGCGTGGTTCAGAAAATGAATATTGCCATCAAACGCTTGATCTCGGTTTGATTCATATGTGAGAACAACCCCTGAGGTGCCTATGCTGCAAAGGGCCATTCCTTCTCTTAAAATACCGGCGCCGACCGCGCCGCATGCATTATCAGCGCCGCCGGCAAACACCTTGACTTCAGGAGCCAGACCGGTTTCGGCCGCGAATTCCGGACTGACGCCGCCGACACAGGCGCCCGGCTCAATCAGATCCGGACATAAGGACTCCGGGATGCCGAGCTTGCTGCAGATTTCCCCGCTCCATGTCTGATGTTTCACATCGAGCAGGAGCGTTCCGGCCGCATCTGAATATTCGCTGTGCAGACGCCCCGTCATCGTGTACCTGACGTAGTCTTTCGGCAGCAAAAAAACGGCCGCCTTTTCAAACAACTTTTTTTCATGTTCTTTCACCCATAAAAGCTTCGGAAGGGTAAAGCCTTCGAGCGCCGGGTTTTTCGCGATCTCGAGCAGGCGCTCCTTTCCGACTTTCTCGTTAATCAGACGGCATTGTTCGGTTGTCCGTGTATCGTTCCACAGGATCGCGTTTCGCAAAACCTCTCCGTTGCCGTTTAAAAGTACCAATCCATGCATCTGTCCGGAAAAGCTAATCCCTTTAATCTGAGATGCTTTTCCCGGGAAATGCATAACTAATTCCTTAATGGCTTCCTTCGTTTTTACCGCCCATTCTGCGGGATCCTGTTCAGAATAACCGGAATGGGGCTGAATGATGGAAAATGGTTTGGAGACCTCGCCGCACAGCTCTCCCCGCTGATTGACAAGGATGATTTTAACCGCGCTGGTGCCGAGGTCGACCCCGATCACGTATTCCACTAGCGTGTCTCCTTTTCTGCCGGCGCTTCGCGCAAAGCGTTCAATAAGTAACGGTTAACGGTCGCTTTCAGTCGTTCCTGGCGGCCTGACTGATTTTCAATTTGGTCGTGTTCAAGAGCGTATGCGGCAAGCTTATTCAGATCGGTGCGGCCTTCTTTGATCTCAAGCCCGATCCCTTTCGTATAGCTTTCATAACGCTCTTCAATGATCTGGTCGAGGGCTTTGTCTTCAAGCAGACGGGAGGCGACTTTCAAGCCGACTGCATACGTATCCATTCCTGCGATATGAGCGTGAAATAAGTCTTCATCCGCAAAAGACGAGCGCCTTACTTTAGCATCGAAGTTAATGCCACCGGTTTTAAACCCGCCTGCTTTCAAAATTTCATACATCGCAAGTACTGCAGAATACAGATCGGTCGGGAACTCATCAGTATCCCAGCCCAGGAGCAAATCGCCCTGATTGGCGTCAATGGAACCCAACACATCGTGCAAGGCAGCCACCCTTAGTTCATGCTCAAATGTATGCCCGGCCAAGGTCGCATGGTTCGCCTCAAGATTGAGTTTAAAATGGTCTTTTAAACCGTAAGTTTCTAAAAAAGCGATCGTTGTGGCCGCATCAAAATCGTACTGGTGCTTCGTCGGCTCCTTCGGCTTCGGCTCGATCAAAAATTGGCCGTCAAAACCGATTTCGCGTGCATACTCAACCGCCATTCTATAAAATGAAGCCAAGTTTTCGAGTTCAAGCTTCATATTTGTATTCAGCAATGTTTCATAACCTTCTCTTCCGCCCCAGAACACATAGTTTTCCGCTCCAAGCTCCTTGGCGATATCCAGTCCTTTTTTCACTTTTGCGGCCGCATAGGCATAGACATCCGCATTGCAGGAAGTTGCGGCCCCGTGGACATACCTCGGATGGGTAAACATATTGGCTGTATTCCAAAGCAGCTGAACACGGCTAGTCTCCATCATTTCTTTAAGAAAAGACGACATTTGATCCAAATACGTAAAGGTCTCACGCAACGTTGCTCCTTCATCAACGATATCAACGTCATGAAAGCAGAAATAGGGCACGCCGAGCTTTTCAAAAAATTCAAAAGCCGCTTCCGCCCGGGCTTTTGCTTTATCCAAAGGATGCGTCATCCGGTTCCACGGCCGGAACATCGTCCCGTCGCCGAAAGGGTCTTTCCCGTCCGCATCAAAGGTATGCCAATACGCAACAGCGAAGCGAAGATGTTCCTTCATCGTTTTGCCGCCGACGTATTCATCAGGGTTGTAATATTTAAATGCGTAAGGATTTTCCGAATCGGCTCCTTCATACTCAATCACTCCGACATTTCTAAAAAACATTCCGATCTCCCCCTTCACTTTTCCTTGCAAAGCAAACGTTAAAAAATAAGTTTGTTTAACCATTAAACTAACTTCCTTGTATTTATTTTACAAGATGAATCAACCGCTTTCAATGGAAATGAAGGAAAAAATTGAGTTTTCTAAATTTGTTATACTATAATAAATTCACAGCTTCAAAACAATGGAGTGATTGACATTGAATACAGCGGATCAAGCCCTTGTAAAAAAAATGAACAAAGCTCTGATTCTTGATCAGATTATTGAGAACGCACCCATTTCAAGAGCAAAACTTTCGGAAATAACGGGATTAAATAAAGCGACCGTTTCCTCCCAAGTATCTTCCTTGCTTCAAAAGGACATCATTTATGAAACCGGCCCCGGCGAGTCAAGCGGCGGCAGGAGGCCCGTGATGCTGAAATTCAATCGAAAAGCCGGCTATGCGGTCGGTGTAGATATCGGAACCAATTATCTGATTGTTGTGTTAACCGATCTTGAAGGGCATTTGATTGAACAATTCGAACGGACGCTGGATGAAGAAGACATTCAGGCGACAGAAGAGGCATTAATCGAATTGACAGGGCTAGCCGTTGACAAAATACCGCCTTCCCCATACGGATTGACCGGAATCGGCGTTTGCGTACCCGGCTTGGTAGACAACGAACGGCAGGTGGTGTTTACGCCAAATAAGCCAATCCATTTGATTCCGTTAAAGGAAAAACTGGAAGAAAGGTTCGGCGTTCCCATTTTAATTGAAAACGAAGCAAACGCCGGCGCCGTTGGCGAGAAGAAATACGGAGAAGCCGGACAGCTGGAGCATGCCGTGTTTGTCAGCATTAATACCGGGATTGGTTTAGGGATTTTAATGAATGGAAAACTGTTTAGAGGTGTGCAAGGTTTTTCCGGAGAAGCCGGGCACATGTCCATTCACTTTGACGGCCCATTGTGCCGGTGCGGGAATAGAGGCTGCTGGGAGCTTTACGCTTCGGAAAAAGCCGTCTTCTCTCACTATGGAGCGAATTCCGAAGCCCCGCTTTACGAAACCGTTAAAGAACTTGCAGACCGCAGTGATCCGGGGATGATGGAGACGTTTGAAAGATTCGGTTTTCATATCGGCATCGGACTTCTCAACATCTTGAAGACGTTGAATCCCGATACGATTATCTTGCGGAATACCATTGTAGAATCCTATCCGATCATCGTCGATGCGATTAAAAAAACGATTGCCTCAAGAAGTGCTGCAGAAGCCTTGTCTAATTATCATTTGAAAATCTCCTCGCTTGGCCGCACTGCCTCATCGCTCGGCATGTCCTCCCTGGTGATCGGGCATTTTCTGGAACGGTTTATGAACGAGAGATTTTAATTTTTATATCAAAAAGCGCATATTCCATTTAGGAATGCGCGCTTTGTTTAGCAGCTTGCACTTTCTTGCTGAACGCCTCGGCGGCCGCCTTTGGATCGGCAGCTTTGCTGATGGCGCTGATGACACTGATGCCGTCAGCGCCGGCCTCGATGACGGGGGCGCAGTTTTCGGCCGTGATCCCGCCGATTCCGACCACAGGTATGCCAATCCCCTGCCTGCGGAGCTCTTGAATGAGCGAGACACCCTGCACAGCTTTTGTATCCCGCTTTGTTTCAGTCGGGTAAACCGGCCCTGCACCGATATAATCCGCTCCATCCTTTTCCGCCTTTACGACTTCTTCAAGTGTATGCGCGGAAACGCCGAGGATTTTGTCCCCGATTCTCGCTCTGACGTCGGCGGCCTTATCATCATCCTGCCCGATATGCACACCATCGGCGTCAAGCGCAAGCGCGAGTTCTACATCATCGTTGATGATAAACGGAACATTGAACTGTTTGCAAAGAGACTGCACCTGTCGAGCAAACGCCTTTTGATCTCCTGCTTTTAACGCGCCCTCGCCTTTTTCGCGGAATTGAAAAAGTGTCGCACCGCCTTTTAAGGCTTGTTCAATGACAGTTAAAGGATCGCCTGCAGTATTGTTTGAACCCATAATAAAATAGACTGACAACAGATCTTTTATCGTTTCTTTTGAGACTCGCGTCATCTTATTCCACCTCTCTGATCCTGCCGCGTTCTTTTATATCCATCGCTTCAACAGCGGCAAGCTGATTCAAAAACTCGATTTGAAAGCTTCCGGGCCCCAGGTTTTCCGCTTTCTCCGCGGCCAACTCGGCCGCCGTTCCATAAAAAGCGGCTGCAGATACAGCGGCATGGCAAACGTCTTTTTCAACGGCGCAAAACGCACCGATGATAGAGGTAAACAGACAGCCTGTCCCCGTCACTTTCGTTAACAGTTGATGTCCGTTGCCTACGGTATACGTTTTTGTTCCATCCGTTATGACATCTTCAGCTCCGGTTATGATGACGGCTGTATCCCATAATTTCGCGGCTTTTTTGGCGAGCTCTGTTCTGTCGCCGCTCCCTTCGCCTGCATCCACGCCTTTGATCAGCCAGTCCTCTCCAAGCGTGTTGGCAATTTCCGCGGCATTGCCTCTGACGGCGGAAACCTTCACTTCGCGCATAATCGCTTGAGCCGATTCTGTTCGAAACGGCGTCGCCCCAGCACCGACTGGGTCAAAAATAACCGGCACACCGTGTTCATTGGCGGACTTTCCTGCAATGATCATCGATTCAACAGATTCCCGGCTGAGCGTGCCGATGTTCAGCACAAGGGCTCCGGCGATCTTTGCCATGTCGGCGGCTTCTTCCCTCGCATACGCCATCACCGGCGATGCGCCGAGAGCCAGTAAACCGTTCGCCGTAAAATTGGTGACGACATTGTTTGTCATATTGTGTACGAGCGGTTTTTGCTTTCTGACTTTTTCAATTCCTCTTGCGGCATCTTCCAGATTCATTCGGCTGCATTCCCTTCTGTTTTTGAATTTTCGCTCCATATATACGATTTTGTATGATCAATCCACGCCCTCGCCGCGAACGACAGATAGCGGTCTTTTCTCCAAATGACGGCGACATGCCAAGGAATGGCCGGCCTCACCAGCGGAATGATTCTCACTCTTTCCGGGTCAAGATCGCGGCAGATTCTTTCGGGCAAAAGCCCGATTCCAAGGTTAGCGGAAACCATTTCGCTGATGAAATCCCATTGCGAGGTTTCATAAATGACATTCGGCTGAAATCCAGCCTTCAAGCAAGCCGTAATGATCCGTTCGTGAAGAACAAAGTCTTCCCGGAAAAAGATAAACGGTTCTTCGCTTAACTGCCGAAGCTCGATCTCATCCGCATCGGCAAAACGATGAGACGGGTGGACGATCAGCATCAAGTCTTCTTTTACGATTGTAAAGGAGTGAAAAATCTCCTCTTTTGCAGGCAAGACGACAACGCCGATATCAAGCGATCCGTCTTCCACTCCTTCCTGCACTTTCACAGAGCCGTGCTCAACAAGCTGAAAGGTGACGTTCGGATATTTGTCTCTGAAATCCCCTATCACTTTCGGAAAAAAGCCGGAGCCAATCATCGGCGGCAAACCGATCCGCACGTGCCCTTTTTTGACGTCCATCAAGTCATTCAGCTCTGAAGTTAAATTTTGAAACGACTTGGTGATTTCCTGGGCCTGCACATACATGCTTTGCCCCGCATCAGTCAGCTCGATCTGACGCCCCCGCCGGTAAAACAGCTCAATCCCGAGCTCTTCTTCAAGATTTTTAATCATTTTGGAAATTGTCGGCTGAGATATGTATAATGACTGAGCGGCTTTTGTGAAGCTTTTCAGACGGGCTACCTCCAAGAAATAGGTTAAGTGGCGTATGTCCATTTGTTTGACACCCTTTCAGAGTTCCTGCTTGTATTCATATTCTAAACCAATTTCATTGTTTTCTGCACCCCCGCGGAGCACCCTTCTACATCAACATAAAAAACGCCGCCGGCATACAGCCGGCAGCGCCTATCTTCGGGCAATCGCTTCATCCTGTTCCTTCAGCGTGTCCACATTGGAGCGGGTGTCCTCAATGTTTTTACGAACAGCCTCTTTATACTGTTCGACCATATTGCAAATTTCGGCTTCGCGTTCAAGCCACTTTTTCGTAAAATCAAGGTTGTTCCGCCCGAGCGCTCCGGCTGACGGGCTTTTTAAAGACACGGCTTGAAGCGTGCTGCTTACTTGCTCCAGCTGCTTCATAACCGCTACATGGTTAAGTTTAATCGTTTTGCTCATTTCAACCATCCTTTTAAACCGTTGATTGTGCTGTGCAGAGCGTCGACGGCCTCTTCTCCTTTTTCCATCAGAAAGTCCGCCCGGTCGGCTGACCAGCTTGCAGCTTGAACAGCCCCTTTTTCAGAATCTAAAGCAAATATCTTTAAATCAATTTTATGAATATACCGATCATATTCATCGGTAAAAATTCTGTACATTGCCGTGTGCGCTTCATCACGTGCTTCGTCAAAATCGGCTGCCCTGCTTCCGGTCCACGACTCATCAAGGTTCGGACGCAAAATCTGCCTGATTTCTTCGATTCCGAGGTTTTGTTCCCGCTCTACATCGCGCTTTGCCCGCTCCAGCCTTGAAATTTGTTCTTCCAGCTCTGCCGCCTTATGGGAGAGGACACCGTGTATTTTTTGCAGCGTGTCTGAGTAGTCCATTATTGTCACCTCTGAAATTGCAGTATGATTCGCATGGATTGTTTCCTTGTCAAATTATGATTCGGTTGGTTTTTCATAGATTCACATCTTTGACTGGACTTGCTCTCATTTCCAATATTTATAGTTTAAGTCGAAAATCACGGATGTTGAATAGGCTGTAAATACTGTTTTTAGGGATATATACACAGTTCATCATCTTCCTCACAGCGCATTTCAAGGACATATAACCCGTCTTTTTGAATCATCTGTACACCGCTTTCATCGCGGACAAGTCTAAAGACACGGGAATACGGCAGTTTAATGGTCACAAAAAATCGCCAAATGATTCCGGACGACAATTTCTAATTTTAGTCAGGAAACTGTTTCTTTTGACCTGATTTGCGCTTTTAACTATAGACAAAATGAATAATATCTATTCTGTATATGTATTTTACCTATACTTAAAACTCATGTACACTCATGTTTAGAAAGGGGGATAATGACATGAAAACATTCATTAAAGGATTAGGTCAGGTCGCTCTTTTGTTTTTATTCGCGCGTTTCATGAATCTGATTGCCGAGGTTCTTCATATAAACATTCCCGGCAGCATTCTCGGGATTATCGTCATTTTTGCGCTTCTTCATTTCAAAATCATTAAGCTGGAATGGATTGAAATCGGCGCCTTGTGGCTGCTCGCGGAGCTGCTTTTGTTCTTTGTCCCTTCAGCCGTCGGGATTATGAACTACGGAGATATTCTGGCTGAATTCGGCACAAGCATTATACTCGTTGTCCTCATCAGTACATTCGTCGTCATGGTGTCGACCGGAATGCTGACTCAATTGATTGCCAAAAGAAAGGAAAGGAAAAAAACATGCTCATCGGATGCTTAAGCCTGATCGCAACAGTGTTAATTTATCTGGGCGCAAAAGCGGTGTATTCACGCCATCCAAAGGTGTATGCGTCACCTTTATTGGTCACGCCGGTGATACTTGTCGGCCTGCTGCTTTTCATCAACGTGCCCTTTGAAGCGTACAATGCGGGCGGTCGCTTGTTGACAGACATGCTCCAGCCGGCAACGGTGGCTTTTGCGATTCCGCTGTACAAATACTTTCCAGTCTTGAAAAAATACGCGGTTGAGATCATTATCAACGTGACTGTAGGCTGCTGTATCGCGATCCTGTCAACAGCGTTTATCGCAAAACTTTTCAAGCTGAATGAAGACCTGATTGAGAGCCTCGTTCCCAGATCGGTCACAACGCCAATTGCAATGAGCGTTTCTGAAATGATCGGCGGAATGCCCGCGGTGACCGCTGTTTTTGTTATATTGACCGCCCTGTCCGGGTCAGTGATCGGACCGATGGTCATTCGCTACTTCCGGATTGATAATGAAATCGCAAGGGGCGTGCTGCTTGGCACAAGCGCCCACGGCGCAGGTACGTCAAAAGCATTTGAGCTCAGCTCCGTGTCCGGAACGATTTCAAGCGTATCGATGATCCTGGCTGCGATCATCACGCTTTGCGCAGCGCCGTTTCTCATTTCCCTTATTGCAGTATCATAGCCGAAAAATAAAAAAACCAAATTGGGGAAGTTTTTTTCCGCCAATTTGGTTTTTTTCATTTAGACATCGAGCAGCCATATGAATATGGACATTATTAATAATATAAGGGCCAGAATAAAAGAAATACACCTGAGAGCCCAGTCATGCGGCAGTTTTGGAGAAATTGCTTTTAACAGCTTGGCGAACAGCAAACCAATCAAACCGAAAAGTGTGAAGATTCCCGATCCATCCGCCGTCATTTCCGAGAAAAATTCATCGCTTTTTTCTTTGGAAAATGTCCACAGAAATCCCGTGAAAGCCCCTGTGAGAAAAGCGGCCGTCAACAATACGTTGACAAAGACCATCACCCTATTCTCAACCTTTCAGCTGTTCAACCGCCGTCTCAAATTCCTTTTCAATCTCTACGGACGGTTTCTTTGTCATCAGGCTGACAACGATGATCACGACTGTACAAACAATAAATCCGGGAATGATTTCATAAACCGGGTCAAAAGCTTTTACTTGCTCCCACACAATAACAGTCAGCGCCCCGGACAGCATCCCTGAAAGCGCACCCCACTTCGTCATTCGTTTCCAATACAGACTCAGCAGAACGACAGGACCAAATGCTGCTCCGAAACCTGCCCACGCATAGCCGACAAGATTCAATATCGTTTCATTCGGATGAAGCGCCATCATGAGGGCGATCAGTGAAATCGCGAGGACAGACAGCCTTCCGACAAGAACAAGTTCTTTGTCAGAAGCTCCTTTCCGGACAAACGCTTTATAAAAATCCTCTGTCAGCGCGCTTGAGGTTACAAGAAGCTGTGAAGAAATCGTGCTCATGACAGCTGCTAAAATGGAAGCCAGCAAAAACCCCGTAATCATCGATGGGAACAAAAGGTCTGCCAACTTAATGAATATCGTCTCGGCATTCTTTAACGAAAGATGATTTGCGCTGAAATAGGCGATGCCGACGAGTCCTGTCAGCATCGCGCCGCAAATCGAAAAGATCATCCAGCCCATGCCGATTCTTCTGGCACTCTTCAACTCTTTCACGCTTGAAATCGCCATAAACCTGACAATAATATGAGGCTGTCCAAAGTAGCCGAGCCCCCACGCCAGTAAAGAAACAATACCGATTGCGGTTGTTCCTTGAAACGGACGGAGGAGGTCCGGGTTGACCGCGTTCACTTCCGAAAACGCCGGCGCAATTCCCCCCAATTGGACAAATACGACGATCGGCATTAAGATGAGCGCAATAAACATGATCGTCCCTTGAACAAAATCGGTCCAGCTGACAGCCAGAAAGCCCCCGAAGAGCGTATAAAGAATGACAACCCCGGCCGTCAGCCAGATGCCGATCCGATAATCAAGGTGGAATGCTGTTCTGAACAGCTCTCCGCCCGCCACCATTCCGGATGATGTATAAAAAGTGAAAAATACTAAAATAACGAAAGCCGACGTCACCCGTAACAGCCTTGAACCGTCTTTAAAACGGTTTTCGAAATAATCGGGTATGGTAATGCTGTTGCCGGCCGTTTCCGTATACGTTCTCAGCCTCGGCGCAACATACACCCAGTTCAAATACGCGCCGATTGTCAGACCGACAACGATCCAGCCGCTGCTCAATCCGTTCAGAAACATCGCACCAGGCAGCCCCATTAATAGCCAGCCGCTCATATCGGAAGCACCTGCGCTTAACGCGGTGACGGCGGGGCCCAGATTTCTTCCGCCAAGCATGTAGTCGGTCAAATTTGAAGTTCTTCGATATGCAAAATATCCGATAAAAAGCATTCCTGCCATATAAATACCTATCGATATTAAAATTCCGTAATCCATAACTTCCCCCTGCCTGAGTTTTTCGCGTAATATCAATATACATGAATAATTGATCGACAGGTATTGTTTTTATCGCAAAATTTTTCCCCAGCCTTACATTAACGGCGGCGGATCCGCAAAAAGACAACTTTTAAATAATCGCCTTCAGGATAGCTTTTCACCGTTTTAAAATCTTCGGGCAGCGAATGCTCCTCAAGCACTGTAAAGCGCGTCCCCGTTTCTTTGCATGCCGCTTCGATAAAGCCTTTGAATTTTTTCATCCCAAAAGCGCTGCTGTTCGTCGAAGCGACGATCACACCTTGATCTTTAGTGATTCGAATCGCGTCTTTCAACAGATTTTTATAATCCTTTGCCGCGCTGAATGTATGCTTTTTTGTTCTCGCAAATGAAGGCGGATCAAGGATGACGAGGTCAAAGGCGAGTTCTTTTTTGGCCGCGTATTGAAAATATTTAAAAACGTCCATGACTTTAATATCATGAGCTTCATAATCCAGCCCGTTCACGCTGAATTGTTCGATCGTCCTGCTTAAACTGCGGTTTGCAACATCAACGCTCGTCGTTTTTTCAGCGCCTCCAAGCGCCGCCGCCACAGAAAATGCACCTGTATATGAGAAGGTGTTGAGCACGGTTTTTCCTTCCGCATACCGGTCCCTAACCGCCTTGCGGACATGGCGCTGATCGAGAAAAACGCCTGTCATCGCACCGTCATTGAGGTAAACGGCAAAATGTATGCCGTTCTCTTTCACAATGATCGGAAATTCCCCTCTCTCTCCTCTGACAAAGTCGTCATCTTCTAAATACTGCCCGGCCGTATTAAACCGTTTTTTCTCATATACGGCTTTATAGTCTGTTAATTCATCGAGGGCTTCCATAATCGCTTCCTTAAACGTATAAATCCCTTTGCTGTACCATTGGAACAAATAGTAGCCGTCATAATAATCAATCGTAAAGCCGCCGATTCCGTCGCCTTCCCCGTTAAACAAACGAAAAGCGGTCGTATCCGGGTCTTGAAAAAGCGATTTTCTGGCCTGAAAGGCGTTCGCCAGCCTGCTTAAAAAGAATGATTGATCAATTGATTCCTCTTCGTTTCGGGTCAGAATCCAGCCGATCCCTTTGTTTTGCTCGCCATAGTAGCCCTTTCCCAAAAACGTGCCGTTTTCATCGGCAACCCTGATCAGCGAACCTTCTTTTATGCCGTTTTCTTGCGAAGAAACAGCTTCTTTTTCAATTAAGGGATAGCCCTTTTTCATTTTTGCAGCGAATGGATGTTTTATTTTTAATGTATGCATTTGATTTCAGTCCTTATTTTAAAGTCTTCTCTATCCTACCATAACGCCTGATCAATATTCTTATTCATCATGTAATCGAGATAATTGACAGATGATTCCGACCTTTCTAAAATGATGGAGAAACAAAAGGAGGAATGGCGTAATGGCGCGAATTGACCACGTAGGACTGATGGTGAAAAACATTGATGCTTCGATCACATTCTACCAAAATGTGATCGGAATGACGCTGAAAGGCAGAATGACCCATACAAACGGCATCATGAAGCTGGCTTTTTTAGGCTTTGAGAACAGAGACGAGACAGAGCTTGAATTGATCGAGGGATATAACGACAGTCTTCCTCAGGAAGGAAAAGTACATCATTTTGCCGTCTCAACCGATGATATCGAGGCTGAATTCGCCCGCGTAAAAAGCGCCGGCATCAAGCTGATGGAAGACGAGATCACCGTATTACCAAACGGCTTCCGCTATTTTTTTCTTTTTGGGCCCGAAGGAGAAATAATTGAGTTTTTTCAAAGAACATAACCGGATGCGGCTTTTCGCCGTTTCCGGTCTTTATGAAACGCGGAAAGCCGGCGGCTGTTTTTCGATAAACCTTTTGATGTTTTGATATGTCACCTCTTCGATGCGCCTGATGCTCTCATACGTAGCGCCGCCGATATGCGCCGTGCATATGACATTGCCGAGACTAGTGATCCGGGCGGCCGGCGGTTCGGTTTCAAAGACGTCCAATGCTGCACCTCTGATCTGTTTTTGTTCAAGCGCTTGAATGAGCGCGCTTTCGTCTACCACTTCTCCGCGGGCAATGTTGACCAGGTACGCGGTTTTCTTCATTTTTGCCAGCTTTTCTTGATTGATCAAATGATAGGTGGCAGGTCTTAATGACGTGCTGATACATACAAAGTCAGATTTTTCCAGGATATCGTCAAGCTCTGCAAACCGTACATTCAGCCGTTTGGCTGCATTGTAGTCTTTGTATGTGCCGTACGCCAAAACGTTCATATGAAACCCGGAAGCCCGTCTTGCAACCTTTTTGCCAATTTCCCCAAAACCGATAAGCCCCAGCGTTTTTCCATCGAGCTCATAGCCCATCTCGGATTGCCACAAACCGGCTTTGACTGCGGCGTTTGACTGCGGGATCGAACGGGCGCCAGACAGCAGAAGGCCGAATGCCAAATCGGCGACTGCCGAGGCGTTTTGGCCGGGTGCATTCGTGACGAGGATTCCTTTTTCGCTTGCATATTCTACATCAATATTGTCGATTCCCGCACCGAATTTCATGATATATCTTAGTTCCGGGGCGGCGTCGATCAGCTCCCGGTCCACTTTTTCAACGCCGGCGATATAAATATGAACATCCTTGATATGAGTCAGTAAATCCTGTCTCGTCAACCGATTGGAATCCAAAAATGCAAATTCGGCGCCGAGCCGTTCGACCCTTTCCTTCAACAGCGGCGCTGCGCGGTAAAACAGTCCGTTAAGTGTCAACAGCACTTTAACCAAAAGCGCTCCTCCATTCGTCAAAAATTTTTGCAGCCAAGAAAAATGCTTGTTTCCGAAAGGAAACAAGCGAATATGGGGATACGTCAGGGTTTGTTATCATTATATCGATTCATCCTGCGATTTAAAATGAGATTGGCATGTTAGCTGACATGGTTTTTAGACAATTTGGCCGGCTGGTTAAAGGCTGTGGACTGCAAATACTTAAAATATTGACGGGCGTACGGGTGTGAGGTGTTTGAATTCCAAGGCTTGTTTCCGCCGCAGAAATGAACGATTGCCGGGTTTGCCCTTGTTTCCATATAGCGCTTTTGATCGATGAGGGAAGCCGGTGTTTTTTCTTTTAAAATAATGTGTGTTTGGGCGTTCCACCTCGGATGAAGTTCGAGCCACTGATCATAAAGAATCGCATTCAACGCGTCTTGGTCATGAAACATAAACATGTCTTCATCGTTGTTATTGATGAAGTCGATGACTTTTTTCGAAATGTTGTTTTTTCTCCAGGCTTCCATATCGATGATCATAATACCTGAGTTAAAATATTTTGCTTCGTCGCTGATGTTCATCTTTTTCAGCCGTTCATGCTGGCCTGCATCTTCTACTGCCGCTGCGAAATAAGGTGAAATGTCCTTGTCCCACAACTTCGATATATCCTCTAACACTAAGGCGTCGCAATCGACATAGATCATTCGTTTGACGGATTCGTCATCAATCAGATCGGGGATGGAAATCCGATAGTATGCCGCTTTTGTAATATGGCTGCTTTCGACCGCACGGTCATACTGGCTTTTTTCTACATTCAGAAATGTAATAGGGGCTCCGAATTGAAGGGTCGTCTCTTCCAGACGCTTTTTATTTTCCGGTTCAATCCCTCCGTCGATGACATACAGTTTCACATCGCGCGTCTGATCCATATTCGTCAGCAATGATGCGAACATCACGCTTAAATGCTGTGCGTAGTTATTGTCTGTACATGAAATAATATGCATGGTTCGGTCGCTTTTCATATGTCTTCCATCTCCTTTTCTTTTTTTGTTCTATTCCCTTTTTTTAAAAAATAAACACCGTCGATAGGCTGAAAAAAAAGGATCATGCAAGATCCTCTGATTGTATGGCGTCTATTTCACTATCTTTTGGCAAAAAGCTTCTTTGAATAAAAGTAAGGGTAGCCAATAATGATGATTGGAGCTGCTAATGTAAGGAGCATCCATGAGCCTGAGTGAATGTCTCTAATGACTCCAATAAATATACAAGTACCGATGAGAAAATATAATAAAGCACCTAAAAACCAATACATATTCATTCCCCTTTTTCTTTACACATGTTCTTGGATTGACTATTTTTGTTTCTATGTTTGTCTGTTTTTTCGTTCGTATTGCTTAATCGATCAGGGCACTGATTTTTTGACACTTTCTCAGTTCTGATTCCTTTTCTTTTTAATGATAAAATTGTGAGATCAATCGATTTCAATGTTGATCATTCCTTTAATAAATAGTGAGTTCCTCATGATTTTAAATGTAAATTTGAAAAGATAAAACGTACATAAAGGCAGAACGCTTATGTACGTTTGGGCAATGATCATATGTTTGGGAACATCTAATGGTTCACTGCACCTCGGTATTGTTGTGTTCTCTCTCTTCCTATAAAATGATTGGATAAATGTATGTTCACGTTCAATAAATTTCATGAATCTCTGTTCGGTTAAACTGTTAAAGGAAGTGGATGAGGTTTGAATCCTTTTAAAGAAAAGCATTACTCACATGATAGACGGGCATTAAATATGCTTGCACTCAGAGTTCCGGGACTGGCTTTTATTCTCATGATCTATGTAGCCTCTATCGTGCTGCAATTTATTATTGGGAGCTGGTCCATTTTATTGCTTAACGTGTTTACAGTATTGACCGCCATTTTTGCTTTGCTGCATTGGCATTCATATCGCTGGGTTAAGAAAAGGGTCATTCTATATTTTGTGCTGCAAGGTTTGATCACTTTTACACTGGCTAATATCATGACTGGCTTCTTAGTGCTGGTCATCATCGGCCTTTATGCATTTTTGATGGGACAGATTGCAGGAATAGCAGACAGAAGAAGGACTTTCCTCATACTGTATTTACTGCTTCTGCTGTCAATCAATGCAACACATCAGATTCACAAAGGTGATTATTTGCATTTTCTTGTCATTGCCGTACCTATTATGATCGTGATTATTACTTATGCCGCTACATTATTTGCCCAAGTCGATGAAAAGATAAAAGCTCAGCTGACTCTTGAACGGCTGGAGCTGGCTCATCAGCAGGTCGAACAGCTGACGCTGCAAAACGAAAGGCAGCGTATGGCCCGGGACTTACACGATACGCTTGCTCAAGGGCTGGTCAGTTTAAATATGCAGCTCGATGCTATTCATGTTCATCTCGCCAAAGGCAACACAGAGAGAGCAATAGAAATCATTCAACAATCAATGAAAAGAGTGAGAGGTACATTGGCCGACGCGCGTTCAGCGATTGACGATCTGCGCAGCAAAGCAGAGGAAATCGGTTTTCTAAAAGAAAGAATTACCTCACTAATGGATCATTTTCAAGAGTCGACAGGCATGGGTGGTTTTTTAGACTATCGATTACATCAGATATTAGACGTTCGTACAGCTGAAAACTGTTATTACATCATTGGAGAATGCATAACGAATGCAGCAAAGCACGCTGAAGCAGAAACGATATCGGTATCCATTTGGGATGATGATAAGGGGAGGCTCCATTTAACTGTCAAGGACAATGGCAAAGGATTTGATGTTGAAAAGAGCAAGAAAAAGAGAGGACATTACGGGCTTCTTGGCATAGAAGAACGCGTCAGAGCCATGAAAGGCCAATTTAATATAAAGAGTACAAAATCAAAAGGAACACAAATTGAGATCACTGTACCAATTCAGGGAGAGATGCAAGATGAATAAGGTTTTAATCGTTGATGACCATCTTGTCGTGAGGGAAGGTCTGAAGCTTTTAATTGAAACGAATGATCAATACACCATTATAGGAGAGGCGGAAAATGGAAAAGTCGCAGTCCGTCTTGCAGATGAATTAGAACCGGATATCATTCTGATGGATTTGTATATGCCGGAGATGAGCGGGTTAGAGGCCATTAAACAAATAAAAGAAAAACACGATACCCCCATCATTATTTTGACTACATATAATGAAGATCACTTAATGATCGAAGGGATTGAATTAGGAGCGAAAGGATATCTGTTAAAGGATACGAGTTCAGAAACCCTTTTTCACACAATGGATGCAGCCATCAGAGGAAATGTGCTATTGCAGCCTGATATCCTTAAACGTCTGCAAGAAATCCAATTTGAGCGGATGAAAAAGCAGCGCAGTGAGACGCAGCTGACAGAAAAGGAAGTCATTGTTCTAAAAGCAATTGCTAAAGGTCTTAAAAGCAAAGCGATTGCCTTTGATTTGGGCGTCTCTGAGCGAACAGTAAAGTCCAGATTAACGTCCATTTACAATAAATTAGGCGCGAATTCAAGAACTGAGGCAGTAACGATTGCCATGCAAAAAGGTATTCTGACAATAGACAACTAAACTGCATATTTGAAAATTGCCCAAACGTACATGCCCGAATGTACGTTTTTTTCATTTCATTGTCAACTACAATGAGAAAGAATGTGATCAAGCAATGTGTTGAAAGGAGATTATCATGTCAAAAATGTTATATACATTAGGAGGATGGGTGGCTCGCAATCGCATAAAAGCAATATGTGCGTGGATCGTTGTGTTAGTTGCTGCGATAGGCCTTGCAGTCACCTTGAAACCAAGTTTTTCTGAGGATATGTCCATACCTGACACACCTTCGGAAAAAGCGATGGATGTCATTCAAAAAGAATTTCCTCACGACCCTGATAAAGGGAGCATACGGGTGATTTTCGGTGCTGAAGATGGAGAGAAACTTACTGCAGAGTCAGCCAAAAAAGCAATAGAAAATACGTTAAAGGAAATCGATAAAGATGGTTCTGTTGACTCGATTGCAAGTCCTTTTGTGACAGGAACAATCGCGAAAGACGGCACAGTTGCCTATGCTGATATCAAGTATAAATCATCAGCAGATGATATAAAGGATTACTCTATCAAACACTTAAAAGACAGTTTGAAAATGGCTGATTATGAGGGATTGCAAACTGAGCTAAGCGGAGATGTACCGGGAGCCGAGATGGAGATAGGCGGTATCTCTGAAATTGTCGGCATTATTTTGGCCTTTATCGTTTTAGCCATTACATTCGGCTCTTTATTAATAGCAGGCTTACCGATTTTAACTGCACTGATTGGATTAGGTGTTAGTATTGGACTTGTTTTGATTGGAACACAAGTTTTCGATATTGCTTCCGTCAGTCTTTCATTAGCCGGAATGATTGGCCTTGCTGTTGGGATTGATTATGCTTTATTTATTTTTACGAAGCACCGCCAGTTTCTAGGCGAAGGCATACAAAAGAATGAATCAATTGCCAGAGCTACCGGAACAGCTGGGAGTGCAGTCGTTTTTGCCGGACTTACTGTTATTGTCGCACTTTGCGGATTGACGGTTGTTAACATTCCTTTTATGTCTGCAATGGGGCTGACAGCAGGGCTTAGTGTATTGTTAGCTGTTCTCGCCTCAATCACGCTTGTTCCTGCCGTCTTATCGATAGCGGGGAAACGGATGGTTCCGAAATCAAACAAGAAAAAAGAAAAACAAAGCGCTGAAACAAATGTCTGGGGACGCTTTGTCACAAAAAACCCTATCATGCTAAGTGTATGCAGCATTTTCATTTTGCTCGTCATTAGTATTCCATCTATGCATTTGGAACTGGGCTTGCCTGATGCAGGGATGAAAGCGAAGGATAATCCGGAACGCCAGGCATATGACTTGCTTGCCGACGGTTTTGGAGAAGGATTTAATGGTCAATTAACAATCGTAGCGGATGCTACAAGTGTGACAGAAAATAAGGCGGAAGCCTTCACAGATGCAGTGAAAGAAATAAAGGAACTAGACCATGTAGCGAGTGTCACTCCTGCAATGCCTAATAAAGAAGGGAACTTTGCTATCATTACGGTCGTTCCTGAAACAGGTCCAAATGATGTGGCAACGAAGGATTTGGTAAAGGAAGTACGCAGCTTATCAGATAAAAACGGGGTAGATTTGCTCGTTACTGGATCGACTGCCGTGAATATTGACATTTCAGATCGCCTGAATGATGCGATACCGGTGTTTGCTGTGCTCATTGTGGGTTTTGCGTTTGTATTGCTGACAATCGTATTCCGTTCGCTGCTTGTGCCTCTTGTTGCAGTTGCTGGTTTCGTATTGACAATGACTGCCACTCTTGGGATCTGTGTATTTGTTTTACAAGACGGGAATCTCATCGACTTTTTCAAAATACCAGAAAAAGGGCCGATACTCGCGTTCTTGCCGATTTTATCTATTGGAATTCTGTTTGGATTAGCCATGGATTATCAAGTATTCCTTGTCAGCAGAATGCGTGAAGAATATGTGAAAACAAAGAATCCAGTACAAGCGATTCAAGCCGGATTAAAACACAGCGGTCCTGTTGTCACCGCAGCCGGCCTGATCATGATCTTCGTTTTTGCAGGATTTATCTTTGCTGGAGAAGCTTCTATTAAAGCCAACGGGTTGGCTCTTTCCTTTGGTGTGCTCTTTGATGCCTTTATTGTACGAATGACACTGATTCCAAGTGTCATGAAACTGATGGGGAATGCAGCCTGGTACTTGCCAAAATGGCTGGACAAGATTATTCCGAATGTGGACATAGAAGGGCATCAACTCACGAAGGAAATACAGCCAGAAATAGATTATGAACAAAAGAAACAAATCAGTATGTAATAGAAAGCAGATCTTTTACGAGATCTGCTTTTTTCTTCATATTCCTGATCACGGTGTGAATGATTAGTTAAAAAGGTGACACTCATGGCGTAATCACTCATTTTGATTTTTTAAAGTCTCTTGGCCAATGGAATACGGCCGAACCTATTCAGAAATACAGGAATCATGCAAGATCCTTTTTTTCTTTCACCTTCCTGGCGATCCAAAACGGCAGATAGAGAAGATAGAAGAAGACGATCGTGACCGCTTCCGCTGATAAAAGATACCATGGCCACGGCCCGAGCACGTCTAACAGCGAAGCTCCGCCGCCCGGCTTTTTCATCATGTACATATAGTTCGACTTCAGCAAACGGTTGATTAAAAAGATGAATGCCCCATAAATATTGACGAGAAGAAACGTGACCCAGAGAGAGCGCACGGTCGGCTTATACTTCTCGGCTGCAATCATCAGAAGGCAGGCCAGTACGACGATTCCGTGGGAAATGAAAAATTCAAAAAAGCGGAAATGAGGAAAGCCGTACCTTCCCAAGTCAGGCGTCAGAATCGCCTGCAAAGCGCTTCCCAAACCGGCAAAATAAAGAAATTTAAACAAGTTGAGGTTTTTCGTTAATAACAGAATGATGACGAGATAAACCGAAAGATCGCTGAGGTGAAGCGGCAAACAATAGCGCGGCGTCCAGGAATTTACATAGATAAACCAGGAGTGGTAGCTGATTTCAGAAATCAATAAAACCGCTACAAAGGCATAGCGAAGCATCCGGTTCCACCGCGGTTTTTGCAGCGTCTTGCGAAAGACGAACAAACAAACACCGAGCGCTGCAAGCACCAGCAAAGTCAGTATATGAGATGTTGAAAAAAATTGAAACGAGCCGAGCTGATAATCTTTTTGAAAATATGTTTTCATCTTAAGCACCTGTCATCAAAATATTTTAACGTTATTTTGTGACAAACCATGATCTATTATTCAAAAAGGCCGCCGAATGTCCGGCAGCCGGGTGTCACATAGAAATAGAATCGTTTTCTTTTACATTATCATTGACCTGAATCCGTTCAACCTTTCCGACAAGAAAGATGTACGAAAGGGCTCCCAAAAGGGCAAGGGTGCCGATAAAGACGAGGGCGGGCGCAAAGCTTCCCCCGTTTGCGAGAAAGCCGATGACAATCGGAACGATAACGGAAGCGAGGCTGCCGACAAAATTAAATACTCCGCCGGTCAGTCCGATCAAATGCTTAGGCGCTAAAGACGATACCAGCACCCATGTAATGGAGGCCAGACCGTTTCCAAAAAAGGCAAGCGTCATAAATAAAATGATCAGTGATGTCTGATCGACATAATTGGCACCGATAATGGAAATAGACAGGATCAATCCGGTAATAATCGGTGTTTTGCGGGCAACCCCGGCCGATACGCCCCTTTTGATCAGAAAGTCGGACAGGAAGCCGGACAACAGAACACCGATGAACGCCGCAAGAAACGGAAGCGAGGCGAGAAAACCGGATTGGAGAAAATCAAGGCCTCTATATTTTACAAGGTATGTCGGAAACCATGTCAGAAAAAACCATAAAGTCGAATTAACGGCGAACTGTCCAATATATATACCCCACAGCTTGCGATGAGCGGTCACTTGTTTGAAATGCTTCCAATTAAATGCCGATTTTTCCTTTTCGGAAGTCCGGCCGCGGCGGACGATCCCCCCGCCTTTTTCTATATGATCAAGTTCAGCCTTATTTACCTTTGGATGACGGTCGGGATCACGGTAAAAAATATACCAGATAAGGCCCCAGATGATGCCGATCACCCCAGTTACGATGAACAGGCCGCGCCAGCCGACGACATGCTGGATGGCGCTGAGCGCCGGCGTTAAAAACGCAAGGCCGGCAAATTGCCCCGACGTATAAAACGCAATGGCTGAAGCCCTTTCCTGTTCAGGGAACCATGAAGTCACCACCCGGTTATTGGTCGGAAAAGCCGGCGCTTCAAACGCCCCCGTCGCAAGACGCAACCCGAATAGAGAACCGAAGCCGCGGACAAACCCCTGAAGCAATGTTGCGAGCGACCAAGTAACCAAGGTAAAACCGTAGACAAGCCTCGGGCCAAACCGGTCGACAAGCCCGCCTCCCGGTATTTGCAGGGCGCAGTATGCCCAGCCGAAAGCGGAAAAAATCAAACCCAGTTGAACGGCAGACAAGTTTAAATCGTCTCCTATTGCAGAAGCTGCGACGGAGATATTGCTTCGATCCATATAATTGATCACGACACATACAAAAATAAACAGCAGTACCCGCACTCTAACCTTTGTCGGCTTCTCTTTTACAGCAGCTTGTTTCATGACAGGCCCTCTCCTTTTATTTGTTTGTAATGACGGATATCTTTTGAAAACGGTATCATTTTTACCATTCAGCTATGCTTCCGTCCTTGTGCCGCCATACCGGATTGCGCCAGTTATGCCCGATATCAGCCATTTTCCGGACATGATCTTCATTGATGTCCACCCCAAGGCCCGGGCCATCCGGAATCCGGACATAGCCGTCTTCATAGAAAAACACCTTTTGATCCACTATATAATCAAGCAAATCCGTGCCTTTGTTGTAATGGATTCCTAAGCTTTGTTCCTGTATAAATGCATTGTGGCACGTTGCATCAACCTGAAGGCAGGCCGCCAGAGCGATCGGGCCCAGCGGACAGTGAGGAGCGGCGGCGACATCAAATGCTTCCGCCATCGACAGGATCTTTTTGCATTCGGTAATTCCGCCGGCGTGTGATAAGTCAGGCTGAATAATATCGACATAGCCGTCAGTCAGCAGATCTTTAAACTGCCACTTTGAAAACATTCGTTCTCCGGTCGCAATCGGAATTGAGACGAGGCTGGCGATATCGCGTAGCGCCTCGTTGTTTTCCGGCAGAACAGGCTCTTCTATAAACATCGGGCGAAACGGTTCAAGCTCTTTTGCCAAAATCTTCGCCATCGGCTTGTGCACCCTGCCGTGAAAGTCGATGCCGATTCCAATGTACGGGCCGACAGCTTCTCTGACGGCTGATATTCTTTCAATCACCTGATCGATTTTTTCATGTGAATCAATGTATTGCAGCTCTTCCGTGCCGTTCATTTTGACGGCTGTAAAGCCTTGGTCAACCACCTCCTTGGCAGCGAGGCCAACGTCTTGAGGCCTGTCTCCGCCAATCCAGGAATAGACCTTGATCGATTCCCTGCTCTTCCCTCCGAGCAGCTGATGCACGGGCGCATTGTAAAACTTGCCCTTAATGTCCCAAAGCGCTTGATCGATTCCTGCAATCGCGCTCATCAGAATGGGTCCGCCCCGATAAAACCCGCCTCTGTACATGACATTCCAGTGGTCTTCAATGTTCATCGGGTCTTTGCCGATTAAATATTCCATTAACTCGCCGACAGCCGCCTTAACTGTCGCCGCCTTTCCCTCGATTACCGGCTCTCCCCACCCTGTAATGCCTTCATCCGTTTCGATTTTTAAGAAAAGCCAGCGCGGTGGAATTTGGAAACACTCGAATCCCGTTATTTTCATCTCTGATCTCCCCTTTTACTGTTTTGCTGCTTCAACAAATTGCTTTGCTTTTTTGGACAGCTCTTCTAAAAACGCGTCATTCACATCTTGATGAGCCCTCACAAGTGAACCGCCGATTCCAGCACCGACCGCACCGGCCTGTAAAAACTCGTGAAGGTTTTCCAACCCTACCCCTCCCGTCGGAAGCAGCGGAATATGCGGAAGCGGTCCGTGGATATCTTTGATATAGCCAGGCCCCATCGTTCCGGGAAATACTTTGATGATGTCTCCACCGCTTTCATACGCCGTCAATATTTCCGTCGGGGTAAAGGCGCCCGGAATGCTGATCGCTCCATATCGCTTTGTCAGCTTGATCGTCTCTTCATGAACAGTTGGCGACAGGATAAACCGCGCGCCGGCTAAAAGCGCCGCTCTCGCAGATTCGGGATCAAGAACGGTTCCCGCTCCGATAAGCATTTCGTCTCCAACATCTTCTGAAACCGCTTCAATCGCTTTGATCGCTTGAGGGGAATTAAGCGTAATTTCCACAAGCCTGATGCCGCCCGCTTTTAAGGCGCCGGCAATGCTCACTGCCTCCTCCGGATTGTATCCGCGGATGATCGCAATCACTTTTTGTTCTTTGATTTGTGACAATACATGCATTTCTGCCACCCTTTCTTTACGGTTTTTTATCGGCTGACATCTTCTTCATCAGATTGTTCCATAAACGCAAACAGTGAATCGCTGTCAGGCAGCCCTTCAATATCACCGTTTACCGCAGCTACCATGGCGCCGACGGCACAGCCGCGTTTGACAGCTTCAGAAAGCGGAATATGATCAATCAAACCCGATAATACACCGGCTGCAAAGCCGTCTCCGGCACCCACGGGGTCCGCTGCAGTCTGAATCTGATAGCCTTCCGCATAGCCGTTTTCATTCCCGCTGGAATAATAGGCGCCTTTTGCACCAAGCTTGACGATGGCGGTTTCAGCCCCGTGCCCGCGGATGGCTTCCGCTATTTTTTTCTCATCAGCGGTGCCGAACAAAAAACGCCCTTCGCTCAAGCCGGGAAGCACGATATCAGACTGTTTGATCAAATCAAACATCGTCTGCCGCGCCCGCTCTCCGTCCCAGAGCTTTTTTCGAAAATTCGGATCAAATACAACGCATTTATTGTGCTTTTTGGCGAGCTCCACTGCATAAAACACTGCATCTGAAGCGCTTTCACTTAAAGCCGGGGTAATTCCCGTAATGTATAAAAACCCCGCTTTCTCAATGTATGGCTCATCAATATCGCTTTTTTTCAAAAAACTCGCCGCTGAAAGCGTCCTGTAATAGAAGACATTGACTTTGGCCGCGCTTTTCCTTTCTTTAAAAAACAAACCGGTCGGCGCCGTGTCATCGAGCTTCACTTGGCTGACATCGACTCCTTCTCCTCTGACAGCAGAAAGAATCATCGCCCCGAACTCGTCTTTTCCAAGCCGGGTAATCCAGCCGGCTTTTTTCCCGAGCTTCGAAAGCCCGATCAGCGTGTTGGTTTCTGCGCCCGCTATTCTCACCTGATAGTTTCTTGCGTATCTGAGAGGGCCGTCTTCATTCGGAGTGAACAGCGCCATTGTCTCTCCTATGCTAATAACATCCATCAGAACTTTCCCCCTTTGCTAAAGCGGCTTTTTAAATCCGCCAATGCTTTCTGTAATTTTTCCGGCTGTGTGAAGCAGCTGCTCAACGATAAGCGCCTTTCTTGCGAGCATGCGCTCCTTTGGCCCGGCGGTGCTGATCGCCGCATTCATTACGCCATCCGGACCATAGACAGGAGCCGCCAGACAAAACAAACCTTCTTCATTTTCTTCATTGTCAACGGCATATCCCTGTTCCAAAAATGTCTGCAGCTGCTTTTCCAGCTCATCTCTGGCGGTGATGGTATGCCCGGTAAACCGGATAAATTCCATGCGGTCGAGCAGCCCTTCCCTTTTGTCCTCCGGCATGAATGCCAAAAATGCCTTGCCAAGCCCGGTGCAATATAGCGGCTTGCGCGAACCGGGCTGTGCGGTTGTTCTGATTGACCTGTTGTTATCGATTTTTGCGATGTAGACGAGCTGATCATCGGATAGAACGGCCATAAACACCGTCTCCTGAACGCCGTCCATCAGCTGTTTTAAAAACGGAACACCTTGCGACGAAATGTCGATCGACTCCATGGCAGCGGTTCCAACTTGGATCAGTTTTGCCCCCAGCCTGTAACGCTTGATAGCATCCTGCTGAAGGTATCCTTCATCCAAAAGTGTAGCGGCCAAATTGAATGTACTGCTCTGCGGCAGCGACAATTCTTTGCTGATCTCCTTTACGGTTAATCCATCCGGATGATTTGACAGCAATTCAAATATACGTACAACACGTACCGCGGATTTTACTGACATGACACCCTCCAACATTCACATATGTGATTCAAAATCAGGATCCTGATAATTCGGACGTATTCTAAACAGAAAGAATGCTCACGTCAACCATCCTATTAAACAAAAAAACTTTTTTATCAAACTTCAAATTACTGGTCTATCGAATCATTTATCAGATGCATGCAGGATTCACCCGCTCAGCTGCGAATATCTCTTCTCAGGAAAACAAGACCATCAAGGAGGTTTATGTATGAAGAGAAAAATGATGATGATCGGATTGGCGCTATCCGTAATAGCAGGCGGCGTGTTCGCCGATGGAACGGGAAATGCTGTTCAAGCGGCGCCTCAGGAAACAGCCATCGCAAAAGATGTCGAAAAATTCAGCAAAAAATTCAACGAAAATCGCGCCTATCAAACGATTCACCATTTAAGCGAAACAATCGGACCGCGTGTGACAGGCACGGCGGAAGAAAAAAAGAGCGCCGCTTTCATCGCCTCACAGATGAAAAAATCAAATCTGAAAGTGACCACACAAACCTTCAGCATACCTGATCGGCTGGAAGGAACGCTTACCGTTCAGGGAAATAACGTGCCTTCGCGGCCTGCCGCCGGTTCCGCCCCGACAGCAGCAGAAGGCCTGGCAGCTCCTCTCTATGATGCCGGCCTCGGCCTGCCCGGCGACTTCACCGAGGAAGCGAGAGGCAAAATCGCCGTCATTTTAAGAGGCGAGCTGACATTCTATGAAAAAGCAAAAAACGCTGCTGACGCAGGCGCAAGCGGAGTGATCATTTATAATAACGTCGACGGCCTCGTCCCTCTGACTCCGAATCTCAGCGGTAATAAAGTCGATGTTCCGGTAGTCGGCGTCAAAAAGGAAGACGGAGAAAAGCTGCTTTCTGAACAAGAAGCGATCTTGAAGCTGAAGGCTCATAAAAATCAAACATCGCAAAACGTGATCGGCGTCCGCAAAGCAAAAGGTGTCAAAAATCCGGACATCGTGTATGTGACTTCGCATTATGACAGCGTCCCTTATGCTCCCGGAGCCAATGACAATGCCTCCGGCACTTCAGTCGTCCTTGAACTAGCCCGGATCATGAAGACGGTTCCAGCCGACAAAGAAATTCGCTTTATTACATTCGGTGCCGAAGAAATCGGTCTCCTCGGATCGCGCCATTATGTCAGCACCTTGTCAGAGCGGGAAGTCAAACAGAGCGTTGCCAACTTTAACTTAGATATGGTGGCGACAAGCTGGGAAAATGCTTCACAGCTGTACATCAATACACCCGACGGTTCGGCAAACCTCGTCTGGGAGCTAAGTAAAGCCGCTTCTTTAAGCCTTGGGAAAGACGTATTATTTTTACATCAAGGCGGTTCATCCGACCATGTCCCATTCCATGAAGCCGGCATCGACTCGGCCAACTTCATTTGGAGAGAGCCGGGAACAGGTGCATTGGAGCCTTGGTACCACACTCCTTACGACACGATTGAACACATCAGCAAAGACAGGCTGAAAACAGCCGGTCAAATCTCGGGAACAGCCGTGTATAACCTGAGCAAAAAAGAAAACAGAAAACCGTCTTACAGCTCAGTCGCCCAATAATATTAAAAAGGAGCAGATCGAATTGATCTGCTCTCAGACCGTTGACAAAATAGGTCGGATTTTTATAATCCGACCTATTTTTGTCCAATTTATTCTGTTTTTTCGATGAGAATGCTGACGATCAGGCCCTTTCCAGGTCCAATTCGCCAGCTTTTTGAGATTCATGGCAGCGAAAACAAGCATCGCCTGCATGGACAATTTTTTCTTTCCCCGCAGGGTTGTCCAGCGCAGGCCATGCTTGTGTTTTAAATCCGCAAAAACTCGTTCGATCGTTTCTTTGCGTTTGGCGTAGATTCGCCTATTCTCATCCGTGTGGCGAAGATGGTCGGCTTCATCCAAATGATCCTGCCAGAGATGCCTGTGAATCATCTTTCGATGATTTCGACTTTCCGTACATTGCTTCAGAAAAGAACAGTGTTCACATCGGTTTGGATCTGATGCATAAATCCGATAGCCTTCACGGTTGGTTGTGCGATATGTCAGAACGTGATCGTCAGGGCAAATATAAGCATCGTAATATTCATCGTATACATATTCATGTTTTCTCATGAACCCTTTTTTAGTTTGTGGTCGAGTGTAAGGCATGACGGGACGGACATTTTGATCACTTAGAAACTTTGCGATAAACGGCGTTTTATATCCGGCATCAACTGCGACTGTATGAGGCTTAGCGACGTGCTCTTTCACCTGTTGAAACAGGGTCGTGAACACTTGGCTGTCATGAATATTGGCAGGCTCAACAACCGCCCCCAGCACAAATCCATTCCGGTCACAAGCTGTATGAAAACCATAAGCAAAAAGACGTTCCCGTTCACCTTTTACAAAATAACCGCTCTCAGGATCTGTCGTACTTTCTTTTATTTCCCGTTCTTCTGAGCATTGCCTGGGCTTTAAGGGCTTTTTGCCGTTGGCTTCGCGATCGGCATTAATTTCTCGATCTAATTGTTCCTGATAAGCTCTTGTTTCTTTTCTCACAATCTTCTTCACAAACTTTTTCTTATTCGCATTGGCTTTGACATGGGTTCCATCGATAAAGGCGACCGACGGGTCGACAAGACCGAGATCCATGGCCTGACGCAAGATTTTATAGAAGATTGTTTCAAATAGGTCCGTATCATGAAAACGGCGCTCATAGTTTTTACTGAAGGTTGAAAAATGAGGGATTTTTTCAGAAAATCCATATCCAATAAACCAGCGATAAGCGACATCGGTTTCGATCCGTTTAATGGTTTCGCGCATCGAGCGGTGGCCAAACACGTACTGAATCAGAACCATTTTGATCAATACAACGGGATCAATGCTTGGGCGCCCTTTTGAAGAATAAAGGGGAGCAACTTTTTCATAAATAAAAGAAAAGTCCATGGCTTCTTCTATTTTCCTGACCAGATGGTCTTCCGGGACAAGTTCACTTAAGGCAAAGACTTCAAGCTGTTCGCGCTGATCTTTAGAGTGCTTAGACAACATGGCAAAACCTCCAAAAACTAGATTTCACTCACATTTTAACAAAAAAAGCTTGTCGATCAAGCCACTTTTTGTGGCTTTGTCGACAAGCTGGGAGCAGATCGAATTGATCTGCTCTTTTTTTATACCGCTTCTTTTCATAGACCCGAAGCACCTATCCTTCCCACCGCTGCCGTGTCATCACCTTTCCCATGCATACCTAAAAATAATTCAACGATTCAAGAAAACGCCGTTGATTCTCCCAACATGTCCAATTTGTGCTGCTTACAAATTCACATGTCCCGGCCTAAAGATGGATGTAAGCATAGCCTTTTCCTATCATCAGCAGTTGCAAGGTTGAGCCTAAGGGCCTAATTTTGTAAAGCTTCCTTGACGTGAAGTTTATTTTATTTCAAGATGAGAACACAGGAGAAGCAGCCTTTTCGACACTACATTAGAAGCGAAGATGTTTAGGAAGTTGAATCATGAATTCGCATTTAAATCACTACACGCAATTAGCTTTTTCTTGTTGATTTTATGTCTCTATCTGGTTTTGCACATTGGCTAATGGAAAATTGGATCCTATTCCTTTTTCTTTATTTATCATGTTTTTCACATTGAGATATTTACACCCTCCATTTAAGCAAAATGACGAGCACCATAAACTAATAAAACAGAAAGCCATGTTTTATAATTATTTTATTTTGATGGGATGTTTATTGATTTTTCTGAGTGCGCAGACAGTTATCGCAATCCTTAGCGCTCTTATTATTGCAACAGTCAACGTTTATTATATTTTCGAAAATTGATCAGGAGATGATGGATTATGTTTCCCTTCTTTATTCAGCTATTTACTATCTTTATTGTCATTATGATCATCACAGCTGTGACCAAAAAGAAGAAACGTTAAGTTTTCAACTTATTATTAAGCAATGACCGTTTTGAATTTTTGCTCAGGCATTCGGATCTACGGAAAGCAAAAAAATGGAGCCGCATCTCGAGCTCCATTTTTCAATCCTTCATCAGCTTAATAAACCGGAAGCTCATCAAAACGCTGCCAATGGCAACCACAATCATGACCACCCCCAGATCCTGAAAATGACCCGCGGTTATTTCTTCTCCAAACAACAGACCCAGAATGACGGACGAAAAGATCGAGCCAAGATAGCGGCATGTTTGGAAGAGCCCCGAAGTGGTCCCGACGATGTCCGGCGGACTTGCCGAAAACATGGCAGCCTGCAGGGCGACATTGCCGAGTCCGTAGCTGACCCCCAGCAAAGAGAGGATAATGCCTTTCCACAACATCGGTGCATCGACAAAAAACAATGTAAGCAGGATGGCGCCGGCCGCCATTATGCAAGAACCAATGAAAACAGGCTGCGTTTCACCTGAACGGTCAATCCATCTCCCGACGAAAGGCGAAATCAATACGCTCGTCCCGGACATGAACAGCATCAAAAGACCGCTCGCTTGAACGGAAAGGTGCATTTCATCCTGAAAATAACTCGGAAGTCCAAAAAACAAACAGTAGTTAAAGATGTTCAGCATAATAAATTGAGCATAGACCGAAGTTAGCGTCCTGCGCGCGATCAACAGTCTGATATCAATAAACGGGCTGCTCACTCTCAGCTCCCACCAAACAAACATCAAAAGCAAGACAAGCCCGAACATCCCCTCGGCAAAACGGGGCTCGCCCGTGCTCAATGAGAGCAGGAATGCCAGCAGGAGAACGATTCCGCCCGCAAACAGAAGAATCCCGGTCAGATCAAGCCGCTTGATGACGGCGCGGACATTTAAGCCGGCTTTTTTCTCATCTTTCGGAAACATGTACATCCCCAGCAAAAAGCTGAACAAAATAAATGGAAAGTTCACAAGGAAAATGGCGGGCCATCCCCCGAGAACGATTAAAAATCCCCCCACAGTCGGTCCAAAAGCGGTCATAGCCGAAGAAAAAATGGACAGCACACTTAGTGCTGACGCCCGCTTTTCATGAATGTGGCTTCTGATCAGGCCCACTCCCGAAGGATAAATGGCGCCGCTCCCAATCGATTGAAACAAACGCATGATCAGCAAGACGGAAAAAGCCGGTGCGAGAGGAGCGCCGATTGCCGATACGGCAACGAGAACAAGCCCTGACAAAAACATCTTTTTCCGACCGATTAAATCGCCGATTTTTCCCGTGACAGGCTGCGCGACCGCACTGGCTAAATAAAAAGATGAAATCAGCCACGATACGGTTGCAAATGAAAGATGAAACTCATGCTGGATGCTGTGCAGCGCCAAAGAAATCATTGAAGAATTGAGCGGATTCAGCATCGTCCCTGATGCAACGGCTGTTAAAAACAGGGCGCGGTTCTTTTTCAATCCGGCCATTTACTTAGGGTAAAGCAGCCTTTCGCCAGCTCCGTCCGCTTTACCTTCCGCACCCGCATCACGGTCGAAAGCATTGCCGACGGTCCCGTATAAAGCAGCATCAAGCCGTTGCGACTCCCGGTTCATCATCGCTGCCGCTCCGTTTTGCAAACCGCATTCCGCAAGTTTTTCAATATCCGATTTCATTTTTAGACCTCCTCGTGCTCTTATCATTTTCTTGTTTTCTTTTTTCGATTCATGACAGTCATAACCTTTGATACAAAGGAGCGTTCTTCCTCTTTTCTTTTAGTTTAGTGAAAAGTTCACAAAAGAAGAGCGCGAAGGCATCGCCGGGCCATGATTTCCAAAACAAAAAGCGGAAAGAAGTCGAGCGTCTTGCCGGAGATCAGGTGAAAGTGTGGATGAAGAGCGCGCTCGGCAAACTGCAGGGTGAATACCGGACGGACGTCTTGAAATTCTGGAATCGAAAAGCGGAAGGGAAATGGGATGAGATTTTCACCGAATCCGATATTACATATGAGGTTGATATTCAAGGATTGACAACTTCGGGTCAAGCGGCAGAAAAAAATAGCAGCCGGGCTAAAAAATGCCCGGCTGCTTTTTATTGATCCGCTTTTGTTCGAATATGAAGCATCTTTTCATCCAGATAGTTCGCGATGTCAGCCGCTTCTTTCAGCTCATCCGTGAGCTGGTTCGGCACTTCATTGTTCAATTTGTAGTAGATTTTATGTTCGAGGCTCGCCCAAAAATCCATCGCGATCGTCCTGATTTGAATCTCCACCTTGGCGTGCTCGACGCGGTTGGTCAAGTAAACAGGCACTTCTACAATCAGATGGAGGCTCCTGTATCCGTTCGGCTTCGGATTTTTAATGTAGTCTTTCATGTTTAAAATCTTGATGTCTTCGTGTTCCTTCAGCACTTCAACCATATTGTAAATATCGGATAAAAACGAGCAGACGATTCTGAGACCTGCGATATCATTGATGTGCTCCTTAGCGGCCTTTGTGGTAATATCGCAGCCCTTCCGCACAAGCTTGTTGATCAGGCTTTCAAAGCTTTTTACCCTTGATTTCGTATGCTCAATCGGGTTATGGCCATGGATTAAATTATATTCCTGGCTGATAATCGAAAATTTCGTATCCATTTGATCCAAGGCAAATTTATAGACAAGGAGTTCGTTCTTCCAGTCCTCCATCAGGTTTCTTAAATCTTCTATCTGGGCTTCAGGCAGTCCTATCATCTTATCTATCGCCATATCCATTATATTTTTCTCCTTATGACATCATATCGTTTTTTCAGTTAGTAGACGGGCACATCCACGGTAAAGTTTCGACTTAAATCGCAAGATCAAAAAGTGGTCTGGTTGATCATTTTCCACTTTTATAAATTTATTTCCCTTTCAAAAGTCATAAAACATTCATATTCTGTATTACCACTTTTCGGAGGTGAGAATATGTCATACTCTAATAGCTTCGCTTTGATCGTTGTATTATTTATTTTGCTGATCATTGTGGGTTCCGCTTTTGTAAAGTATTAATTCCTTCACGCACTTCCGACAAACTGCAGGTTCATATCGAAAAGCGCTCCGCTTTTCATATGAGCCTGTTTTTTTGTGATTTAAAAAGAAGTTATTTCCACAATAACAAAAAATGTTTATAATAGGATAGGCTCTGAGCTGACAACGCTCAGAAATAAAACTCTCCCACAAATGAAACTTTTATACAACATTTTCGTCTTATACTGTTGTTAAGGCAATTCAATAACGGAAAGGAAAAGATCAATGTTAAATAAGCTAAAAATGTTGTATGAAAAAACAACAATGAAGTGGCTGCTCAACACTTCCTATTACTTTCTTATTCTCGTACTGCTGTTTTTAATTTACGGATTCCACACAGCAAATACAGGTTCATATATTTATAATGACTTTTAATGGAGAAAAAAACAATGAAACTGATAGAAACTATTAAAAAATACGCGCAAACACAACCCGATACCCTTGCTTTTGTGAATGAAGAAGAAAAGCTGACATACGGAGAGCTTTGGTCACAATCTGAGCGCCTTGCCGCGCGGATTCAAAGCGAAGCATTAACAGAGGCTTCTCCGATCATTGTCTACGGACATATGAAACCGGTCATGGCGGTTTCTTTCCTGGCTTGCGTGAAAGCCGGCCATCCGTACATTCCAGTTGACGTATCGATTCCGGCAGACCGGATTCTGAAAATCATCAACAGCTCAAAAGCCGAGCTTATACTCAATAACTCAGGCACTTCGGTTGACACGGGAGATGCCCTCATTTCCGTTGTGGAACCGGGCGTTCTTGAAGGAGACGGGGTGCCGGAGACAGATCCCGGACGCTGGGTTCACGGTGAAGATACCTTTTACATTATCTACACATCCGGAAGCACGGGAAATCCAAAAGGCGTGCAAATCTCAGCCGCCAATCTTCAGAGCTTCACAGATTGGATCACGAATGACTTTCCGGTGGAAAGCGGCCAAGTGTTCTTAAATCAAGCCCCGTTTTCCTTTGATTTATCGGTGATGGACCTTTATCCGTGCCTGCAGTCCGGAGGCACATTATGGACGGTTACGAAAGATATGATTAACCGGCCGAAACTGTTGTTTGAAGCGCTGAAACAATCCAACGTCAACGTCTGGACATCAACGCCTTCATTCGCACAAATGTGCTTGATGGATCCGTCTTATTCTGAAGAGCTGCTTCCTGAACTGAGCTTGTTTATGTTCTGCGGAGAAACGCTTCCCGCGTCAGTCGCCAGACAACTTAAAGAGAGATTTCCGAAGGCTCGTGTTTTTAACACATACGGCCCGACCGAAGCGACTGTTGCCGTCACTTCCATCGAAGTAACAGACGACGTATTAAACAAGTATTCTTCTCTTCCCGTCGGTTCTGAAAAGCCGGAAACCGAGATCGTGATCATCGATGAAGACGGAAAAGCCGTCCAAGAAGGGGAAAAAGGCGAGATCATTATTACCGGAGCCAGCGTCAGCAAAGGCTATTTAGGCGAAAAAGCGCTGACGGAAAAAGCGTTTTTCTCTTACAACGGCGCCCCTGCTTATCGCACCGGTGACGCAGGGTACAAAGAAAACGGCCAGCTGTTCTTCCTCGGAAGACTCGATTTCCAAATCAAACTGCATGGCTACCGGATTGAGCTTGAAGAGATCGAATACCAAATCAATCAGTCCCGATACGTGCAGTCGGCGGTCGTTATTCCATACTACCGCGAGGAGAAAATCGAGTATCTGATCGCCATGATCGTGCCTGCCGAACACGATTTCGAAAAGGAATACCAGTTAACCAGCGCGATTAAGAAAGATTTGGGCAGCAAGCTGCCTGCATATATGATTCCGAGAAAATTCATGTATCAAAAAGAGATTCCGATGACAGCAAACGGTAAAATTGACCGCAAGAGATTAAAAGAAGAGGTAACCGTATGACACCCTATGGTTCATTTCTTTTCTTCATCATATTAGGAATTTTACTGGCGCCGACCATCATTCTCGGACTGAACGGAAAAAGCTTCCGCTTATATAACATGGCGGTTTCCGTTCTGGTTTTGGCGCTTATTTTTTCAAACAGCCTGCACGGGCTGATCATGCTGTGCCTGTTTACGCTTTGGCAGATGGTTCTGATCAAAGGCTATATCGCTTACCGTCTCAAAGCGAACAGCGGCATCGTATTTTGTCTCGCTGCAGCAGCTTCTATCCTGCCTCTGGCACTGTCAAAGCTGCTGCCGTTTTTCGCCGTTGACAACTGGGCAACATTTCTCGGTATCTCGTATTTAACTTTTAAAGGGGTTCAGCTCATCATTGAAACCCGCGACGGTCTCATTAAAAAGCAGCTCCCAATCAGCAGACTGCTTTACTTTATTCTCTTTTTCCCGACCATCTCGTCAGGTCCGATCGACAGGTACCGCCGTTTTGAAAAAGACGATCAGACGGTATGGACGAAGGAGCAATACGAAGAACTGCTTTACAAAGGAATCAATAAAATCTTTCTCGGCTTTTTATATAAATTCATTATCGGCTATTGTATTAATACGTATGTCATTATGAAACTGCCGTTTTTGACTTCCGGCAGCATCTCGCATGGCTTGGCATACATGTATGCGTACAGCCTTTATCTGTTTTTTGATTTTGCCGGCTACACTGCTTTTGCGGTCGGCGTCAGCTATATCATGGGAATCAAATCCCCTGAAAACTTTAATAAGCCGTTCATCAGCCGCAATATTAAAGATTTCTGGAACCGCTGGCATATGTCGCTTTCATTCTGGTTCAGAGACTACGTGTTCATGCGCTTTGTCCTTTGGATGACGAAGAAAAAATGGATCACAAACCGGATGGCTGTTTCCAATATCGGATATGTGCTGCTGTTCCTTCTGATGGGTGTCTGGCACGGCCTTGCCCCTCAGTACATCGTCTACGGGCTGTATCACGCGCTGCTCATGGTCGGCTTTAACTTCTTTGAAAAATGGAATAAGAAATACAAGTGGTGGCCGAACAATAAGTGGACGACAGCCGTCTCAGTCGTGGTGACCTTCCACTTCGTATGTTTTGGATTTTTAATTTTCTCAGGGAAACTAATACACTAAAAGGAGATTTTCATAATGGATTTTAATCAAGAAGTACTTTCAGTTTTAGCAGAGGTATGTCAGGACGATATCGTAAAGGAAAATCCGGATATTGATATTTTCGAAGAGGGAATCCTCGATTCCTTCGGCACGGTGGAATTGCTGCTTGCATTCGAAAGCCACTTTAACATCACAGTGCCGATTACAGAGTTTGACCGGGATGCATGGAACACGCCAAATCAAATCATAAAGCAGCTGAATGAGTTGAGATAATGAAAAAGCGTTTTTTATTCGGGCCAATCATCTTGGCATTTTTACTTTTTTTCACCGCGATCTTGATTCCAAATGCATGGCTGGCAAAACTGGTTCCTAAAGATCGTGTCGAAACTTCAGCTACAGAAATAAACCCGATGATGTTCCAGGGTATGTATCTTCAAGGCAAAGCGCTTGAAGATCCGAAATATCTGCCGATTTACGGATCATCGGAATTGTCCCGGTTAGATGCCTTTCATCCGTCTAACTATTTTAAAGTAAACAACCAAGGGTTCACGCCTTACCTGGTCGGGAAAGGCGGTTCACAGTCCTTGATTCATGCAATCAACTTTGCGGCGCAGTCTGGTCAATTAAAGGGCAAGAAAATCGTTTTCATTATTTCTCCGCAGTGGTTTCAAAAAGACGGCTCGGACGAATCCCACTTTGCGCCGAACTTCTCGGCTTTGCAGGCATACGATCTTGTGTTCAATCAAAATGTCGATCCCGAGCTGAAGAAAAAAATCATCAAACGCATGCTTAAATTTCATGCAGTTACAAACGACGCTCTGCTTTCAGCCCTTTTTAAAGCCGAGCTCGATCAGGACAAAGTGGCGCTGTCCCTTCTGACGCCGCCGGCAAAAGCTTACCGGAGCATTCTGGAGAAAAAGGACATCTACTATTCCATGGTTGAAGGAAACGGACCGAAGCGGACCATTTCCCAGGATGTAAAAAACAAATCGTGGGATGAATTAAAGCAGATGGCCGAAAAGGTCGGCGCCAAAGAATCCCGCAACAATGAGTTTAAAATTTCAAACGGCGTTTATAAGAAATTGAAGCCGAAGCTGAAAAAGCTTAAAGGCCACAATAAAAAGATGAACTATGCCGAGTCAGTCGAGTTCCACGATTTTCATCTCATGATGGATGTTCTGAAAGAATCCGGCGCAGAACCGCTGTTCATCTCGGTTCCGGTCCACGGCAAGTTTTACGACTATACCGGCTTCCCTAAAAAAGGCCGGACAGATTTCTATAAAAAGATTAAAAAAGAAATCGAACAAGAAGGCTTTCAAGTTGCTGATTTAACGAATCATGAATATGATCCATACTTCTTGAAAGATACGCTCCACCTTGGCTGGAAAGGCTGGGTTTACGTCGATCAGGAGATCGAATCCTTTTATAAAAAGTCATCATAAAAAAGGATTCCCCCATGGGGAGTCCTTTTTTTGTCCGATTTAAATATTTAAAGTTTCCAAAAATTCTATTTTACAAATTTCTCTGAAATCTATTGCGATTATCAAGAGAAGGTTTAAAATAGAAGATAAATATTTTTTGGAAAAAGACTAGAAACGGCAGGGAGAATGAATATGACAAAACAAACGATCAGCGTACAGCTCAGTACAGCAAAAAAGCAAAAGCCAGAGGCTGACCGGCTCGAATTCGGCCGGACCTTTACCGACCACATGTTTATCATGGACTATACGGCTGAAAACGGCTGGCACGATCCGAGAATCGTTCCTTATCAGCCGATTGAAATGGACCCGGCTGCAATGGTTTACCACTACGGGCAGTCCGTTTTTGAAGGGTTAAAAGCTTACTTATCAAGCGAAGGCAGAGTTCTTCTGTTCAGACCTGAAAAAAACGTCGAGAGGCTCAATAAATCCAACGACCGCCTCTGCATTCCGCGGGTTGACCCTGACACCGTTCTGGAAGGGCTGAAGCAGCTGGTTCAGATCGACAAAGAGTGGATTCCTCAAGCTGAGGGGACATCCCTTTATATCCGTCCGTTCATTATTTCAACGGAACCGTACCTCGGCGTCGCCCCGTCCAATATGTATAAAATGCTGATCATTTTATCGCCGGTCGGATCTTATTACAAAGAAGGCATCCGCCCTGTGAAAATTGCCGTTGAAAGCGAATTTGTCCGTGCTGTGGCAGGCGGTACAGGCAATGCGAAAACGGCCGGCAACTACGCGGCGAGCCTGAAGGCTCAGGAAGTGGCGGAAAGCAAAGGCTTCTCGCAAGTACTTTGGCTTGACGGAGTAGAAAAGAAATACATTGAAGAAGTAGGCAGCATGAACATCTTCTTCAAAATCAGCGGTGAAATTGTCACTCCGGCTCTAAACGGAAGTATTTTGGAAGGCATTACGAGAAATTCCGTCATTCATCTATTAAAACAATGGGGACTTTCCGTAACCGAAAGGAAAATTTCAGTTGATGAACTGGTTCAGGCTCACAAAGACGGTCTGCTTGAAGAAGCGTTCGGCACCGGAACCGCCGCTGTCATTTCCCCGGTCGGCGAGCTGATCTGGAAAAACGAAAGCCTTGTGATCAACAGCGGACAAACAGGCGAAATCGCCAAAAGGCTCTACCAAACGATCACCGGTATTCAAAAAGGCGCTTTGCCTGACACATTCGGCTGGACAGTTGAAGTTGATAAAGTCAGCCAATCCTGCTAAGCGGTTTAAGCTCTCTTTTGCAAAAAAGAGGGCTTGCACCCTTATCGCGAAATGTACCGGCGGCAGGCTCTGTTTCCACACCGCTCGCCCCTCTTTTTCATTCCGCCTAGTCAATCCCCCGCACAAAACGATTCCATTTTATATATTTTATGTTAAAATTATCAATAACCACACCGGAAAGGAGAGATTATCCGTTCTCATGTAACATGCAAATCAAGAAAGGACGCTGAACAATGGATCAAACAAAATTGAGCGTCTGGGAAAAGAATTACACGTTCCTTTTCATCTCCAGGCTAATCAAAATCTCGGCTGACTGTTTTGCCTTCAACTCTATTTTATGGTTCTTAATTTTTGACGGAAAAGGTGCAATCGGCACCTCCCTGCTTCTTGCCGTCACTTTCCTCCCCGAAGCCTTTTTGGCGCCGGTTACAGGGCCTTTAGTCAAAAGAAGCGCCCTGAAATTCTGGATGTATTTTTCGGATTTAACAAGAGCAGCCGTCGTCATTACAATACCGATTTGCTACTTAAACGGCTTTTCACCGATGTGGTTTGTTTTAGGGCTCATGATCATCCATTCGGCAACTGGTGCGACTTATAACCCGGCGTCGATTACGCTGATTCCGCAGATCGTGAACGAAAATCTCATCCAAAAAGCCAACGCGATTCTCCAGTCTTCTTCAGAAATCATCAGGCTGGGAGCCGTTACATTGTGCGGTGTGCTGCTGACTTTTATCGGTCCTGCAACGACTTTGGTCTTTTCATTTATCTTTTATATCATATCGGGCCTATTCGTGCTTTGCATCAAATACACCATCATCCGGAATCAATCACAATCTAAGTCTCTTGCTCAAAGAGGTACATATTTTGCGAGATTAAAAAGAGGATTTACATTGGTGAAAAACCACAAAATATTATATCCGCTGGCGATTTACTGCATCTTCATGAACCTGGCGGCTTCACCCTGGGAAGCCCTTTCTGCGGTATATGTTGCAGAGGATTTAAACGGAACGCCGTTCATCCACTCGCTGCTGAAGGCTACGACGGCAGGAGGAGCATTTTTACTTGGTTTTATCCTTGCAAAAGTAAAAATCAACAGGTACGGACTCCTTTTCATCACGGCAGGCATTCTTGAAGGTGCGGCTTATTTTATCGCTGGACTGAATACTTTCCTGCCGCTCGTATTTCTCGCAGCCTTTGCATTCGGAGCAGCCATCAGTTCGATCAATGTCCCCGAATTCACGATTATCCAGACATCTGTCGAAGGGGATGACCAGCCTCAAGTGTTCGCAGTCATCCATATGATCACAAATCTATCGCTTCCTTTAGGAGCAATTGCCTGCGGATATGCCGCAAAAACGCTTGGCGCGGGAAGCGTGATCGCAATCGGCGGCTTCATCGAAATCATTGCGGGCATCGGCATCCTCATATTCACTCAGCTTGCCAAAGCCCGGCAGTCAGATCTGGTCAAAGAAAAAGAAGCAAGCGCAAATATGTAGGCATGAATGGGACGGCCGCTGTTTCGCCGGGCCATTCGGACACGGCGGCGCCTATATCTTATTAAAAGGTTCCGGCTGACACACCGGAACCTCAATTTTATTCCTATGCTTCTACAGATCTAAAAAACTGCGGAAGATGCTCTTTATGCGCTTCAAGCATTTCGTCCAGTATTTGTTTCGCAATCTTGTCGGACGGAACGAGCGGGTTGATTGTCATGGCGACAAGCGCGGTGTTGTAATCACCTGTAACAGCCGCTTCAGCCGCAACGCGTTCGAATGATTTGATTTGCTGGACAAGGCCCCTCACGGTGACAGGCAAATCTCCGACCGCGATCGGTTTCGGCCCGTTTTTCGTCATGACACAGTTGACTTCCACTGCGGAGTCATCCGGAATGCTTGCGATCGCTCCGTTATTCATCGTGTTGACAGGCTGAATATCGTGCTTGTCATTATAAATCGAGCTGATCAAATTGCAGGCGGCATCACTGTAATATGCGCCGCCGCGCTTTTCAAGCTGGGGCGGTTTGATCGCCAGCTCCGGATCTTTATACAGCTCAAACAATTCCTTTTCAACTTGCTGAACGACCTCTGCACGCGTCCCTTCCGTTTTTGAAGCCTCCAGTTCATGTTCAAGCATCTCCTGCGTTTTGTAGTAGTAGCGGTGGTAGCCGCACGGAATCAGGCCGAGCCCCCGGATAAAGTCAGGTTCCCACGATTCTCCGGAAATGTTTTTCATCGTCATCGCATTTTCGGGATCTGCCATCGCTTCGATCACTTTGTCTTTGACGCTGACGCCGTCCAGGAAAACGTCGAGTCCGAACACCATATGATTTAATCCGGCAAATTGAATGTTTATGCGGCTTTCATCAACATCAAGCGCTTTTGCAACCCCCATCTTCATGCCGATCGGCACATTGCAGAGCCCGACGACTTTTTTCAAATTAGAGTAGCGGAGCAGTGCTTCAGTCACCATGCCTGCCGGGTTGGTAAAGTTGACAAGCCACGCGTCAGGGCACAGTTCTTCGATGTCTTTTGCAATCTCAAGGATGACCGGAATGGTGCGGAGCCCCTTGAAAAGACCGCCCGGTCCATTTGTTTCCTGTCCGATCACCCCGTATTTTAATGGAATTCGTTCATCTTTTGCCCTCGCTTCGAGCAAACCGACGCGGAATTGCGTCGTGACAAAATCAGCGTCTTTTAAAGCCTCCCTGCGGTCGAGCGTCAGATGGACTTCGATCGGGACGCCCGCTTTTTCGACCATTCGCTTCGCCAGCGTGCCGACGATATTGAGTTTTTCTTCCCCTTCCGGTATATCGACGAGCCAGAGCTCGCTGACCGGAAGTTGGTCATGCCGTTTGATTAATCCCTCGACAAGCTCGGGCGTATAACTAGAACCTCCGCCAATTGTTACGATTTTCAATCCTTTTTTCATCAATTGACACCTCCGTGGACATTCATTTTTTCATACAGCTCGACAATCTCCGCGGCCAAATCTTTCATGGTCATCGCATTCATTAAATGATCTTGGGCATGAATCATGAGAAGTGAGGGTTCGGTTTTCGCCCCCTTCGCTTCATTTTGAATCAAAGCTGTCTGAAAATGATGCGCCTTGATCAGTTCTTCGTCAGCCGCCCGGATCTTTTCTTTTGCAGCGGCGAAATCTCCCTTTTTGGCTTCGGCTATCGCTTCCATGCAAAAGCTCCTGCCGTTTCCTCCGTGAAGGATAATTTGAAATATCGTTCGTTCCAATTCCTCGGACATCTTGGCACCCCTTTTCTATACACTGGCCTGTTGACCATCGATTACGGCCGTTCCGGCCTCCAGTTCGCTCTCTTCTCTCAGCTTTTGTAGATCCCACATTCTAAAGAACGGATAGTATACGACAAACGAGATCAACAAATTAATCAACTGCATGACCGCTCCGGAAATTTTCCCTCCTGTTGCTAAATATCCGGAAAAGCCGGGCGGCATTGTCCACGGCACCGCAATCCCAGCCGGCTTTGCGACAAGACCTGTACTCATTCCAATATAGGTTGCCGTTAACATTAACAGCGGCGACACGATGAACGGAATCAGCAGCATCGGATTCATGACGATCGGCATGCCGAAAATAATCGGTTCGTTGATGTTAAAAATAGCGGGACCGATGGCTAATCTGCCGAGCTGTTTCATCTGTTTGCTTCGCGCTCTAACAAACATCGTAATGACCAAAGCCAAAGTGGCGCCGCTTCCGCCGATGTTAACCCAAATCTCAAAAAACTGTGTCGTAAATATGTTTGGGAGCGCTTCACCGGCTTGGAAAGCGAGACGGTTTTCGTCCATCGCACCGTACCAGATCGGCGACATCACTCCGCCGACAATGTTTGCTCCGTGAAGGCCGCAGGACCACAGCAGCATTTTCACAGTTTCGGCTATAAGGCTTCCGCCGAGACTGCCTCCAAGGATGGATAGAGGTGTGCCTAAAAGTACGTTGACGACATTATGGAGGCTTCCAAACGGCGTCATCTCAATTAAAAGGCGCGCCCCCCAAATCGAGCCGATAACGGCGAATCCCGGAATCAGAGCGATAAATGATTTGCTGACAGCCGGCGGTACGCCGTCCGGCATTTTGACGACAATATCCTTTTGAACGACCCAGCGGTAAACCTCAGTCGAGAACATTGCAATCAGCATGCCGACAAACAGACCTTTGCTTCCCATTAATGAAATCGGGATGCCGCCCGACACTAAAATTTCCTCTGTTGCGCCTTCCGGTGTGAACGGAATCTGGTAGGGGGTCGCAAGCAGAAAAGCTGCTACGGCAATGGCACCTGATGACAGAGCATCAATGTCGTATTTTTCGGCCAGCCGGTAGGCGATGCCGAACGTTGCGATCAACGCCATAATGTCAAAGCTGACATTAACCGGGTAGCTTAATTTATCAGCCCATTGCTCGCCGAAAATCCCCGCCATGAATTCCGGATATCCCGGAATCGGCAAATTGGCTAAGATGAGAAACAGCGATCCGATAATGATTAATGGCATGGTCAGAATAATACCGTCTCTGAGTGCCTGCAAATGGCGCTGGGCGGCAATTCTGCCGGCAACCGGCATGACCTTCTTCTCTAAAAACGCATTAAACTTATTCACTTGTGCCGCCTCCTTTAAGAGCCGGCAAGCTGTTCGGCGGATTTTAACACTTCTGCCCCATTACAAGTTCCGTAATGGACCGTATTGATGACATCGACGGGTACACCTTTCGATTCTCCTAATTTTTTTAATTGCGGGAGCATGTAACGGACTTGCGGGCCAAGAAGCAATACGTCAGCTTTATCGATATGATTCTGAACCTCTCCTCCGGAAACGGCCCAGATTTTATAGTCTTTGCCTTGTTCCTCTGCACTTTTTTCCATTTTCGTCACAAGCAGACTCGTTGACATTCCTGCAGCGCAAGCTAGTAAGATATTCATGTTCATATGTCCCCCTTTTACGTATCGTGTATGATCTCTTTTACAGTTCCATCATACAATGAAACCGTTTTCATATACACTTAATGATTTTCCTCAGTGAAGAGGAAAAAAGACAAGGGGACATCTTCATTTTGCATATCGATGAGCCGGCCCGCTTTTTTTGAAGACGGACATAAACTCCCCGTACGTTTTGCATTTCAGAAGCTCCCGAACAATGACCCTGTCATCTAAAACACGGCCCAAAAATTTGTACATCTCTTGCAAATTTGCTGTATTGTCCTTTTCCACGCAAAGAAGGCAAACGAATTGAACCCTCTTATTCTCCCAGACTATCGGTTTTTGCAGCGTACAAACCGCCCAAAAAGTCGAATCGGTTTTTGGTGCCATCGGATGCGGAATTGCAACCAGATTACCGAAGCAAGTGGGCGCAACGGCCTCCCGTTCAAAGACGGAGGCTTCAAGCCCAGCGTCTGCAAGCCCTGATTGCTTCACTTTTCCGCACAGAAAGCGGAGGACCTCCTCTCGGGAAGACAGACTTTCCTGCAAAAAGACGAGCTGTTTTTTCGTATAGGTCGAAGCGATTCCGTCATCTTCAGCAAGTACCTGTTCTATTTTCGTTAAATCTCCCCCTCCCAATATGGCGTTAACTTGAATCACCGGAATAGGAAGATCAGCGGACAGCGGTATGGTGCTGATGACAAAATCGAGTGCATGGAGAGACATTTGATTCAGCTTGTAGTAATCAACTGTTCCAAGGATTTCAAGCTTTGAACCGAATGTAGCCCGCAGTCTGTCTTGAAGCAGCATGGCGCTTCCGGCTCCTGACGCGCAGACAATCATGCAGCGTTTTGAGGGCCTGTTCATGTTTCGTCTTTCCATGGCTGCGCCGATATGCAGAGCGAGATAGCCGACCTCGCTTTCCTGAATGTCAAATCCCGTCTCTTTTTTGATGACTTCACCAGCTTGAATCCCGGCTTCAAATGCGAGGGGATAATTGGCTTTAATTGCGTCCAGCATCGGATTTCTGATATTCATGCCGTATCTGCAGCGATTCAGAGCCGGTTTCAGGTGAAGACCGAGACCGATTTTTAATTCTTTGTCATTCCCAATGCCAAGGGTAAATTTTTGATCGATGGCTTTCATGATCAATTTCGTCAGCCGGTCTGTCTCTTCATCCATCATATTTTCGATTGCATCGCTGCGAATGGAGGCCATAACCGTCCTTTTCGCGCCAAGCAGATGGATGGCGATGTAGGCCGTTTCTTTATCCGGAAATGCCACTTGCAGCTTTTGTTCAAGAGTGCGGACAATCTCCTTCGCCACTTCATATTCTTTATGATTCATAATCTCCTTTACATCTTTGGAATAAAGAGAAACATGTTTGCCGCTTCGAATACGTTTGCATGCAATGGCGACGTGAATGAGAAGGTTGTTTAGTCCGATATCTGAAAGAGAAATGTGATCTTCGCTTATTTTTTCTAAAATCGTCTGACGGATCATAGCCAGCTCTTCTTTTGGGAGGATGGATATCCGGGTGTTCATAATATCAATATCCGTTTCCCGCTTTGGAAAAAGGTGCTCTGCGATGCAGGATCGCAGCTTCATCTCATCTCCCTTCAGCTTAAAGCCGTAATTCGGTTTGATCTCCAGTTCGATGTCGTAAGGTTTAAGCCTTTTCTTCACATCTCTCATATCGTTTTGGACCGTCGATTTGCTGATAAACATCTCACCGGCTAAATCTTCAAGTTTGACATACTCCTCAGTTAAGAGAAGCCTTTTTAATAAATAGAGAATACGCTCATTCGGAAAAACGGGAGTAGAAAGCTCTTCATGAAATGTGTGCTGCAGAAGCTGGCGAAAGAGGCGGTCATTCTTGATGGAGAGCCGATAGCCTGCACCTCTGATCGATTGAACGGCAGCGCCGTTTTTGGAGAGAAGCCGGTCTAATTCTTTCACATCTGACCTGATCGTCCGAGAGGTCACATTTAGCTCATTGGCCAAATATGTGCTGGTTAACGGTGATTCTGCTCCTATCAATTCGCCGAGGATAAGCTTAAGCCGAGCATTGAGCATAGAAAAAGACCCTCCCACTAAGATACTTGAACCGAGACCAAACCCATACACTCAGGTATATTCATTCTTTTTGTGAAATTTGTCTCATAGTTAAGTAAATTCTATTATGGCTGCGCTTTCAAGTCAATTTGGCCTTTCTCCAAGAAAAAAAGCCGGTTTACCCGGCTTTCAGATTCTTTTTCTCTCTTCGGCTTTTGATGATTTTCCATGCGATCGGATAGATGACAGGCGCCCATTTGACGGCGCTTTTAAACACTTTTTTCATAGCTTGACTCCCTCCTGTTTTTTTATTGTTTTCCCTGTTGAACGGGAGCCAAACCTTTTAACTATCTTGAGACATAGCGGTTTTCTTTTATCCAGAAACGCCAAGGGTATTCCCTCGCTTCTCCAGAGTTGTCAATTCCAATTCGCGGGCCGCACAAAATGTTCTGAGGTTCATATCCCTTTGCGATATAAAGCGGCGGCGATGTCAGCGGTCTGCCGTAATCGTTCATCGTGATGGAAAGCGCTTTTGTCAGCTTTCCCGGTCCGTTCGTCCAATCGCGCGGTTTCTTTCCGCTCCTTCGCTTCTCCATCAGCGCGAGGCCTTCATGGGGTTCAAGCGCTCTGATCAGCACGGCCTCAGGTTCATCGGCTCCTCCGCTTACAACATTGATGAGTGTGTGGGTGTGCATGGTGTACGTATAGACCAAGCCGGCTTCATGAAACATGATTTCCGTACGTTTCGTCCGGCGGTTGCCGTAGCTGTGCGCCGCTCTGTCCCCGGGCCCTCTATAAGCCTCTGTCTCCACAATATATCCTGAAGCAGTCCCTTCTTCTGTTTCCTTGACAAGAAGACAGCCTAACAGGGATTGAGCGAGTTCAATTGTTGGTTTGCTATAAAATTCGAGCGGGAGAGGTTCGTGAGCTGGATTCATTTTTGGATGGCCTCCTTTTTGCTCAAAGGCGAAATGCCTCTTTGTCGATTGTGATATATTTTACCATTTTCGACAGACGGGATGCCAGAAAATGAAGGTGCCTTGATTAAGATGAGGATCTCCCATTGATTTTATTTTTCAGTCTTTCATGGATGACATTGACATATCTGTATTATTGTATACAATAATAATTATATTCTGAAAAAAGGAGGCGAAAGCTTTTTTCATGCACTCTTCAAATCCAGTCAAAAGACAGTCTGCAAGTGATTACGCTTACAATGAATTAAGAACGAAGATCATCGAACTTGAATACCCTCCCTCTGAACAGCTTGCTGAAGACAGTCTTGCAAAGGGTTTAAACATCAGCAGAACTCCTCTTCGCCAGGCTCTTTACCGGCTGGAGCTTGAAGGATTGGTCAGTAAACAGCCGAACGGCCGGCTTCGCGTATGCCCGATTTCGCTTGCTGAAGCGAAAGAGGTTTTTAAAGTTCGGGAAGCGCTTGAAGGACTGCTCACTGCCGAAGCCGCACAGCTGGTGACACCGGAGAGCCTTCATCAGCTTGAAGACCGCATCGAACTGATGAAACTGGCTGCCGTAAAGGGCCGCAAAACAGATACGGTCAAATACGGATCAGAATTTCATTCCATCTTGCACGCCATCAGCACAAACGCAACCGCAAAACGTTTTCTGGATCAGCTTGAAAGCAGGATCGAACGGTATCGCAGAATCAGCGGATACAAAAATCCTGACTACAAACCGTCTGTATCTTTCAATGAACACTTGGACATTTTTAATGCCGTCAAAGAAAAAAACAGCGTTTTGGCAGAAGCCGCCATGCGTTCCCACATTAAACGAAGCTTGCGTTCCATTGAAGAAACGCTGGAACGTTCATACTAATCCGCCGAACAGCCAATGCCATTCTCACAGCACGTTTTTGACACAAAAGTTAAAAAACGAATAAGAGGTGGAAAAATGGGCAAACAAGGTGTATTTAAACCGGGATTAGAAGGCGTTATTGCTGGGGAAACGAACATTTCCTTCTTAGATACGGAAGCGGAACAAATCGTCATTAAAGGCTATGATTTAATCGAACTTGCAGAACAAAAAACATATCTTGACCTCGTCTATCTCCTCCTTCAAAATAAACTGCCTGATCCAATGGAATTGCAAGGAATTGAAAGCGCTATAAAAAATTCGTATGAACTGCCCGGCGGAATCTATACCATTCTGAAGGCGCTTCCGAATAACACCCATCCGATGGATGCGCTCCGAACCGGGATTTCCGCTTTAGCTGGATATGATCCTGAATTGAATGACAGGTCTCCATCAGCAAACAGAAGCAAAGCGCTGCGCTTGATCGCACAGGTTCCGAATATTACCGCCAACAGCTACCGCATCCTTCACCAGAAAAATGTCATCACGCCTGATAAACAGCTTTCATTCAGCCAGAACTTTTTATACATGCTGACGGAAAAAGAACCGACTCCGGAAGAAACAGCCGTCTTTGATCAGACATTAATGCTGTACAGCGAGCACGAAATGCCGAACTCCACATTTGCCGCAAGAGTCATCGCATCGACAAACACAGACATATACGGTGCTTTCACAGGCGCCGCTGCATCGCTTAAAGGACATTTGCACGGCGGCGCGAATGAAGCAGTGATGTACATGCTGCTCGAAGGAGAAACAAAATCGGGCTTCTGCAAGCTGATTGAGCATAAGTTAAGCAGAAAAGAAAAAATCATGGGCTTCGGCCACCGCGTCTATATGAAAAAAATGGACCCGCGCGCAGCCCTGCTGAAAAAGGCGCTCTATTCGCTATCTCATAAAACCGGCCGACAGGATTTATATGAGATGTGTGATGCCGGTGAAAAGCTGATGCGCGAAGAAAAAGGCCTGTATCCGAACCTCGACTACTATGCGGCTCCGGTCTATTACCTGCTCGGCATACCGATCGATCTCTATACTCCGATATTTTTCGCGGCACGTTCGGTCGGTCTAAGCGCGCATGTCATTGAACAGCACGAAGACAACAGGCTATTCCGCCCGAGAGTTCACTATACCGGACCGCGTCATCTTCATCCATAGTTCGCCTTTGATTCAGAAAGAAGGGAGATAAATGTTATGAAAACAGAAAGTCAAACGCTCCAAAATTGCGATCAATTGCTGGAAGAGATCGCAGACTATACGGTAAATGCCAAGATTTCAAGCGAAGAAGCGATTGAAACCGCCCGTTACGTCTTAATGGATACACTGGGCTGCGGCATTTTGGCGCTCAAATACCCGGAATGCGCCAAACATCTCGGCCCGATTGCCCCGGGTACCGTCGTCCCGAACGGCACCCGCGTCCCGGGAACGCAATTTGAGCTCGATCCTGTTCACGGAGCCTTCAATATCGGCTGCATGATTCGCTGGCTCGATTATAATGACACATGGCTGGCAGCCGAATGGGGCCACCCGTCAGATAACCTTGGAGCGATTTTAGCCTGCGCTGACTATGTCAGCAGGCAGCGGCTCGCGGCGGGCAAGGAACCGCTCACCATTCACGATGTATTAACGGCAATTGTGAAGGCTCATGAAATCCAAGGCGTCCTTGCTCTCGAGAACAGCTTAAACAGAAACGGGCTTGACCATGTGCTGTTTGTAAAAGTCGCCTCCACTGCTGTGGCATGCTCACTATTGGGGGGGACAAAACAGGATGTTGTCAATGCCGTCTCCCAAGCCTGGGTCGATAATTCAAGCCTGCGGACGTACCGTCACGCTCCGAATACCGGTTCGCGAAAGTCCTGGGCTGCCGGTGATGCGACAAGCCGCGGCGTGAGGCTCGCAATGATGACCTTGAAGGGCGAAATGGGATATAAAACCGCTTTGTCCGCTCCAATGTGGGGTTTTCAGGATGTCTTATTCGGCGGAAAAGAATTGACGCTCGCCAGACCGCTCGACTCTTATGTCATCGAAAATGTCCTTTTTAAAATTTCGTATCCGGCGGAATTCCACGCACAAACGGCTGCTGAAGCCGCGATCAAGCTTCACCCTGAAGTGAAGAACAGACTTGATAACATTGATCAAATCGTGATCACGACGCACGAATCGGCCATCCGGATTATCGACAAAACGGGAGAATTACACAATCCGGCTGACCGTGATCACTGCCTTCAGTATATAACAGCGATCGGGCTGATCTACGGCGATATTACCGCTGACCATTACGAAGACGAAACCGCGCAAAATCCGGAAATCGACAGACTGCGCGAAAAAATGACCACAGTCGAAAACAAACAGTATTCTACCGATTATCTCGACCCGGAAAAACGCTCGATCGCCAACGCTGTTCAAGTGTTTTACAAAGACGGCACACAATCGCAAAAAATCGCGATCGAATACCCGATTGGTCATCGGCGCCGCCGCAACGAAGGCATCCCGCTGTTAAAAGAAAAGTTCACCAATAACTTAAAAACGCGCTTTCCGGCGGGGCAAGCGGAGCGAATCAACGCCCTGCTGAATGACCCTCGCCAATTAAGCGGTACACCTGTGCCGGACTTTATGGAATTGTTTGTGATTTAGGAGGTTTTGAATATGTGGATTGTCTCGAAACAATCAACTCAGGAAGAACTGGCCAATACATTCAGAAAGCTGATGAAAGCGCCTGATATTTTGAAAATACCAGGCGTTCATGACGGGATGGCAGCCATTACCGCAAAAAACATCGGCTTCAAAGCGCTCTACCTCTCCGGGGCAGCCTACACGGCAAGCCGCGGACTCCCTGACCTCGGAATGATTCATTCCCAGGAAATCGCTGAAAAAGCCAGCGAACTTGTGAGAGCCGCAAATCTTCCGCTTTTGGTCGATATCGACACCGGCTACGGCGGTGTCCTAAATGCGGCGCGCACGGCGGCCGAAATGGCTGAAAGCCGGGTCGCAGCCGTTCAAATCGAAGATCAGCAGCTGCCTAAAAAATGCGGACATTTAAATGGAAAGACGCTTGTCCCGGCAGAAGACATGATCGCAAAAATTAGAGCGATAAAAGAAACCGCCCCTTCACTCGTCATTGTGGCACGCACGGATGCAAAAGCAGCGGAAGGAATGGAGGCCGCCGTCAGACGCGCCAATTTATATGCCGACGCGGGAGCCGATGCCATCTTTCCGGAAGCATTAACGAACGCAGCTGAGTTCAAGGAAATGGCCTCATCCATTAAAGTGCCGCTCCTCGCCAATATGACCGAATTCGGAAAAACGCCTTATTACACGGCTGACGAATTCCAAATGCTCGGCTGCAGCATGGTTATTTACCCGGTAACCTCCCTGCGCGCTGCCGCAAAAGCTTATGAACGGGTCTTCGCAGAAATTTTCGAAAAAGGCACGCAAAAGGGTGTGCTCGATGACATGCAGACGCGCGAAGAATTATATGATGCGATTCAATACTACGACTATGAAAAATTGGACGAAAATATCGCCAAAACGGTGCTTCCCGAAATCGGAAAAGAACATCGTTAATACGAGAAAAAAGGCTGCCGAATTGTCGGCAGCCTTCTCCATTTACAGCAGTTGCATCAATGCACCGCCGGCAGCACCGGCTGCAACGATGATCCATGGCGGAAGCTTCCAGTAGACAAGCAGGCTGAATAAAACCGCGGCGAATGCAAAATCAACCGGCGCCAATATCGAGCTGGTCCAGATCGGATGATAAAATGCGGAAATCAATATTCCCACAACGGCTGCATTCACTCCCATTAAAGCGCCTTTCACTTTAGGATTGCGGCGCAGCGTATCCCAGAAGGGCAGCGTCCCCAAAATCAGCAGGAACGCCGGCAGAAAAATCGCCGCTGTGGCGAGCATTCCGCCTTGCCAGCCGCTGATCACCGCACCAAGATATGCAGCGAATGTGAACAAAGGCCCCGGGACAGCTTGAGCGGCTCCATACCCGGCTAGAAAAGCCTCTTCGCTTAACCAGCCCGTCGGTACAAATTCCCGTTCTAATAACGGCAGGACCACATGCCCTCCGCCGAAGACTAAAGAACCCGACCTGTAAAAACTGTCAAACATGGCAATCCAGCTGGAAGATGTCAGTTCTCTGAGCATCGGCAGCAGTATGAGAAGCCCGAAAAACAAGCTGAGACAAACCGCCGCAAAACGGCGCGACACTGGAAATCGCATGACAGAATCATCTGTCTCAACTTGCTCTTTATAGATGAGATAACCGGCGAAAGCGGCGAGCAGGATGACTCCGACCTGTGTAAAAGCCGTCTGCCAGAGAAGGGTGGCGACTAGAGCAAACAGCGCGATCGCCTTGCGCCTTTTATCAGGTGTCAGCTTTTGCGCCATCCCCAAAACAGCATGGGCGACTACGGCTACGGCTACGATTTTCAACCCATGAATCCAGCCGGCTGTCCCGATATCGAAGCCTTGCAGAATCATAGCAAATAATACGAGTGCTATGACAGATGGGAGAGTAAACCCGATGAACGCTAAGATGCCTCCAATGATGCCGGCTCGCATGACGCCGATTCCGATCCCCACCTGGCTGCTGGCAGGGCCGGGCAGGAACTGGCATAAAGCGACCAGATCGGCATAGTTTTTTTCGTCCATCCATTTTCTTTTGCGGACATATTCAGCATGAAAATATCCCAAATGGGCGATCGGGCCTCCGAACGATGTCAATCCAAGCCTGGTTGAAACGAATAGAATTTCAAGCAGCGACCTCAAGCTTCTGTCCGCTTTATGCTTTGTCATGATTTCACTCCTCTATTCTTTAATTTCTTTAAACAGTTCATATGCTTTCAACCTTGCTTCCTTCAGTACGCTTGCTCCTTTTTCCGTAGTTGAGTAGTATTTTCTGATTTTCCCGTCCACATTCTGTTCTTCTTTTCGAAGAAGTCCGTCAGATTCCATTGAATGAAGGATCGGATACAGCGTTCCCGCACTGATGTTATATCCGTGCTCTTTCAATTCCTCAAGCATCCACAAGCCGAAAATCGGATGTTCGCTGGCGTGGTGCAAAATATGAATTTGAATAAATCCCAGAAATAGCTTTCGCAATACTTTATCTTCCAATACCGCACCCCCTTTAACGAAACTCAATATCGAAATCCGATATCGACAGTTTATAACGAAAGTGTAGCATCGGTTCTCTCTCTTTTCAAGGTCTTTTGCCCTTAAAAAAACAAGCCCAAACATGGGCTTGCCTGTTTCAAACATTTACGACTGATACTGTACACGATGAAGATTCGCAAAAATACCGCCGCGCTCAACCAGTTCATCATGTGTTCCTTCTTCTGCGATTCCGTTTTCTGTCACGACCACAATCCGGTCGGCATTGCGGATCGTAGCAAGTCTGTGAGCAATGACAAGCGTCGTCCTGTCTTTTGCGAGCTCTGTCAAAGCGTTTTGAATCACCTGCTCCGTCTCTGTGTCAAGTGCTGATGTGGCTTCGTCCAATATGAGAATCGGCGGATTTTTAAGAAACATCCTGGCGATTGCGATCCTTTGCTTTTGGCCCCCTGACAGCTTCAGCCCTCTTTCGCCGACTTGGGTCTCATAACCGTCCGGGAGCGACTCGATCAGCTGTTCTAAATGCGCCATTTTGGCGGCCCGCTGAATCTCTTCATCTGTCGCATCCAGTTTTCCGTAGGCGATGTTTTCGCGGAGCGTCCCCGTAAAAAGAAACACATCCTGCTGGACGATGCCGATTTGCGAACGGAGAGAACGTTTTGTCATGTCGCGAATATCGATGCCGTCAATTGTGATAGACCCGCCGTCTATATCATAAAAACGCGGAATCAGCGAGCTGATCGTCGTTTTGCCCGCTCCCGAAGGGCCGACAAAAGCGACCGTTTCTCCGGCTGTAATTGACAGATCGACGCCTTGCAGAACAGGTTTATGTTTTTCATAGCCGAACGTCACATTCTTGAAGACGATGTTTCCTTCCAACAGCGGAACATCAATCGCATCTTTGCGGTCGACAATCTGCGGCTTTGTATCGATCAACTCCGTAAACCGCTTAAATCCTGCCATTCCTTTCGGATAAAGCTCCAAAATGGCGCTGATTTTATCAATCGGCTTAAACAACACGTTGACATAAAGAACAAACCCGACGAATTCCCCGTAGGACATATTCCCGGAAAAACTGAGCCAAGCTCCGTACACAAGCACTGCCAGAATCATCAGCCGCGTCATCAAAAAGGTCCCCGCAGTCGTGAAAGCCATCGTTTTGTAGCCTTTCAGCTTCGCCTTGCGGAACTTTTGATTGTTCTTTAAAAACCGGGAAATCTCAAAGCGTTCATTCGTAAAAGATTGAACGACGCGAACGCCTGAGACGCTGTCCTCAACCCTGGCGTTAACATCGGCAATTTCGCTGTACATCTGGCGCCAAGCGCGGTTCATCCTGATATTTGAATAAGTGATTAAAATAATCAATAACGGCACAAACAGAACAGCAACCAAGGCAAGCTTCACATTAATCGTCAGCATGATCCAAAATGCACCGAAAAAGGTCATCACGGCGATGAACAAATCCTCCGGTCCGTGATGGGCCAGCTCTCCGATATCAAACAGATCATTTGTGATGCGGCTGATGATATGTCCAGTTTTTGTATTGTCAAAGTATCGGAAAGATTGGCGCTGTACATGTTGGAAAAGCTCCTGGCGCATATCCGTTTCAATATTGATGCCGAGCTTATGCCCGAGATAATTGACAATGTATTGCAGGCCCGTGCTGAGCAAATAAATCAGTAAGAGGCCGATGCTTACCCAGACAATTTCAAGCCAGTCTCCCCCGGGAATCAGCGTATCGATGAACCACTGAACGACTAGGGGAAAAGCCAGCTCAAGCACTGCGACGATGATCGCGCTGCTGAAATCGATGAAGAACAGACGTTTATGAGGTTTATAGTATGAAAAAAAGCGGCGTATCATAAGATGATGTGCACTCCTTTTGAGAATCTTTACGAGATTGATCGTATCACAGTTTGGCATCGGAAGTGCAAAAATTTTGAAAAATAATTGAAAATTATTCTCAAGTAGACTGTTTTATAAAGAAATTCCCGTTTCTTTTGCTCCCTGTGCAACAAGCTTAGCCATTTCATTTGCACCGAAATCGCAAAAATGGGTGTCGTCCCTGGCTCCGTCCGGATAGTTGGGTTGTTCCCCCGGTTCAAGCCATAAAAACAGCTTTTTGGAAGCTTCCGGGCCCAGCGATTCAAGCAATTGACGGCTTTTGGAGGCGAGATCGATGAGCGGCACCCGAAGCTCTTCAGCAAGCTGTATCATCGCATCAGGATAGTCGCCGTGGGTATTTTTGAACCGGCCGTCGCTTTCAAATGATCTTCTCTGGACCGGTGTAATGAGGACCGGATTGGCTTTTTTTAACCGGGCGTCATCTATATACCGGCGCAAGTGCTGCTTGTAAGTCGTATATGGCTCTGTATAGCGATCATCCGGCTTTTGGTCGTTATGACCAAACTGGACAAACAAATAATCGCCGCTTTGGATCTGTGTCATGATTCGCTCCAGCCTGCCTTCTTCAATAAAGCTTTTTGAACTTCTCCCTGATGCCGCTTCATTGCGGATCAAAACACCGTCGCTTAAAAACGCGCCAATTTTCTGTCCCCAGCCTGCACGCGGCGCCCTGTCGCTATCATAATCGCAAACCGTTGAATCCCCGGCCAAAAACCACTGAACGTCTCTCATTATCCATCCCCCTCATTCCTTTTTGTTTTATATTAAAAGGCCCCTCAAAGAACCGCAACCCAACATACATATTTGCCCATTTTGTTCTTTATACGACTCCTTTTTATAAAAAAGGCTATAAATTGATAAAAAACTATCAATTTATACTAATTTTTTTTAGAAATTTATCTAAAAATATTTACTTGGATGGTAAATGGTGATAGATTAAGTAAACAAGAAAAGGAATATAGTTGATCGCGATCTCGTTTCTACCTTTTCTTGAAAATAATAGGACGTCCTCTATTTTTTAACTTTAACATTGCATTTAGGAGGAACTTATCGATGCTTAAACGAAAATTCATTCGCAAAATCAGTGTTGCTCTATTAGCTTCTGCAGCATTGTTTTCATTTATCATTCCTACCCAAGGGGCAAATGCCCAAGAGGTGAAAACAAATCATTTTAGAGGACCGATCTTTTGTCCGCCGCCATTCAAGCCGTGGCCTAAGCCGCAGCCGCCTCAAAAACCGCAGCCGGATTATCCGCAACCGGATAACCCGACTCAGAAGCCTGTGCTTGAGGCAAAAACCATTAACAGCAATAAAGAGTGGTCAACTTCTGACATCTAAATTACTTATAAACCAAACACTTTTGTGGGTTCAAGCTATGTTGAATTTCATTTTCCATACCGTTTTCATGCAAGCACAAGAGATACACTAAATGGAAAAACACTTGACTATACACAAATTTTAAATGATGGACAAACGGTCCGAGTTCCCGTCTATGCTTTAAGCTCTTCTGAGTTCAAATTAGTGATGGTTCGGAAAACGCTCCCAAATGCAGGGACTCACAGAATTACTGCTGAACTTCAACAAAATGGAAAAAACATCAACCATGCTGAAACAACTTTGGAGATTGTTCCTCGTTAAATCAATGTTCGGCCTGCCGGCATCAATTTGCCGGCAGCTGTTCTGCTGTATTTCCCTTTACATATCATGCATTTTTTAAAAGTTTTTAGAATTTTCCTCAAAAAATATTTACTTGAATGGTAAACGGTGATAGATTGATGGGGCAGGAAAAGGAATATAGTAGATGATGAACTTATTTTTTCCTTTTTCATCTTTTTTAACAACATTCATTAGGAGGGGGAAGTACATGTTAAAACGTAAATTTATCGGTAAAATGGGAGTCGGGCTATTAACTTCGGCAGCATTGTTTTCTTTCATTCTTCCGACGGAGGAAGCGAGCGCCACTTTTTTCAGAAATGCTCCGACGCTTCATGTCGAAACGGTTGACAGCAACAAAGAGTGGACAACCTCAGACATTGAAGTCACTTACAAACCGAACTCTTTTGTCGGTGCAAGCTATGTTGAATTTAACTTTCCATACCGCTTCCATGCGAACACAAGAGATTCGCTGAACGGCAGAACACTGAACTATACACAAATTTTAAATGACGGGCAAACCGTCAGAGTGCCGGTTTATGCTTTCAGCTCTTCTGCGTTCAAACTGGTCATGGTTCGGAAAACGCTGCCAAACGCAGGAACCCACAGAGTCACTGCGGAGCTGCAAAAGTTTGGACGAAACTACAACCACGCTGAAGCTACAGTTGATATCCTGCCACGCTAAAACATTTCAGCCTGCCGGCAAAAGAACCGGCAGGCTTTTTTCATTTAAGCGCTGCCCGCCGAACCAGCATGTTAAAACAAGCGAGCGCGCTGATATTGCAAAACAGAATGACGACTGCCATCGGTAAAGCTGTATGGCTTCCGCCAATACCGACGAGCGGCGCCGCGGCAGCTCCTAAAATAAACGGAAGCAGTCCTAAAAGCGCAGATGCGCTTCCGGCCGATTTTCCCTGGCTCTGCATCGCTAAGGATCCGCTGGTCGTCGTCACGATTCCGATGCAGGAAACCACGACAAACAGCGGAATTAAAATCAGAATCAGCGGTGCTTTGAAAAAGACAGAAACAAATAAAACAACGCTTGCGGTAAAAGACAGCAGCAAACCGCTCCGCAAAAGGGAAGCTTCGCCGAACCGACCGGCAAGCCTGCCCGTAATCTGGGCTGCGATAATGATGCCCAAGCCGTTTAATGCGAAACAAAAACTAAAGGCTTGCGCCGACAATTTGTAAATGTCCTGCAAAACAAACGGAGAGGCCGATATATAGCCGAACATCCCCGCTACGATCAGCCCTTGCGCCAAAGCGTATCCCATAAAAGTGCGCTGGCCGAAGAGCCTTCCAAATGATACAAACGTCTCTTTAAACCCGCCTGCCGTGCGGTTTTCCGGAGACAGCGACTCTTTCACCCCGAATATAACGGACAAAATCATCAGCAAGCCAAAAAGGCCGATAATGAAAAATACGCCGTTCCAAGTCGTCCATTTCATCAGCTGGCCGCCCGCTACCGGGGATATGATAGGCGCAATCCCGTTAACCAGCATCAAGAGCGAAAAGAACTTTGTCAATTCTGTACCAGAATATAGATCACGGGCAATCGCGCGTGATATGACAATGCCGCCTGCACCCGCTGCACCTTGAATAAAGCGCATCGCAATCAAGACCCATACAGAGGATGTCATAGCACATAAAAATGAGGCCGCGGCAAAAACGGACAGCGAAACGATCAGCGGGAGCCTTCTTCCAAGGACATCGCTGAAAGGACCGATGACAATTTGGCCGATTGCCAGCCCCAGTAAACACGATGTTAAACTGAGCTGAACGACGGAAGCATTCGTATGTAAATCAGATGCCATCTGTGGAAGGCCGGGCAAATATAAATCGATCACAACCGGACCGATTCCCGATAAAATACCCAATATGACAGCGATCCATACCCTGTTCGGCTTAGCTTTTGACTGAGCCGCAAGATCTGCCTGGCTGTTAAGCGTACCCATTGGATCACTCCTTTTTTATATTTTGAAATACGCCCTCGAAACCTTTCAATGTATTGTACACCTTAAGCTATGAAGATAACAATTAGAAAAACCGGGCAAGCCCGGCTGATTAGTAAGATTCATATCTTTTAAAAACAAAAACGGTGCACATGAACAAAAGAAGCACAATTCCCAAAGACGAAAACACCATCCAGCCGAAAGCATTATCCCATGAACCATGCATGATAAAATAGTCAGCCTGGCTTTTCGCCTTATCAGGCATCCATTCGGTAAAACGGGGAAATAAGGAACCCGCCAGTGAAACGAAGGCGATGGAACTGATGCTCATGCCGGCAATCCCCCCGATATGACGAAACAGGGCACCGAAAAACATCGTGACCGACATGACAAATACAATCCATATACTGTACACGAATAAGCTAAATAAGAACCGGTCAAATTCAACCTTTCCGAATAGAAGGTTTGTATAATAAAAAGCTAACCCGTAGCTCACAGCAAACGAAACCAATACGAGCAGCACCTGCTGAAGCCACTTGCTGCCGATATACTGCAGCGGGCTGACAGGTCTCGCCATCACTAATGAAAGGGATCCTTGGTTTCGTTCGTGGACAATGCTGCCCATCACACTGAAAACGAAAATTGCAGTACCAATCGTGCCGAACTGGGACAAGGTGCTCGCCATCACCTCTTCACTTCCCGGCTTTGGTATGTCGATCACAGCTCCCTCAGGCAAATTCCCGGCCATATCGATAATCTGAGGCATATAATACAGGGTGAGCGGCTGAATCAAGCCCAGAAGGATCAAAATGACTGGCAGCCAAAGCAGCTTTCCGTCCCTCCAGCTTTCCGTCCATTCTTTTTGAAATAACATAAAAAATGAATTCATAGCCCCATCACCTTCAAATACATATCTTCCAAGGACATCGTTTTTTGTTCAAAACGAACAATCGATACTTGCCTGCTCAAGCATTCAGCTAACAGCCGGCGGCTGTCAGACCGATCTGTTAAATAAAATTCAGCTTGTGAAGGCTTATGATACACGACTTTGCTGACATAAGGCAGGTGTTCCAGCCATCCTTCAAGGCTCTCTTCAGCTGTCAGGATATAAGATGGCTTTAAATGCCGGTTCTTCAATCTGTGAAGCGGACCGGACCATTTGACAGCCCCTTCTTTCAGCATGATCACTTGATCGCACACCTCTTCGGCATCATGCAGCACATGAGTCGAAAATAGAATTGTCATCTTCTTTTTTAATTCTTTCATCATATCAAGGACTTCGCGCCGCCCCGCCGGATCGAGCGCAGAAACAGGTTCATCCAAAATCAACAGGCTCGGCTCATGAACCAAAGCCTGCGCAAGCCCGAGCCTTTGCTTCATTCCTCCTGAAAAACCGCTGATTTTCCGGTCTTCTTCCTTTTCCAGACCGACATAGCGCAAAGCGGTTCGACTCTTTTCCAGGGCTTCACGACGTTTCATTTTAGAAAGTCTTGCAGCAAACACCATATATTCCAAAGCTGTCATCCATGAAAAAAACGCAGGATGCTGAGGCAAATATCCGATTTCCAGCCTGTTTATCGATTCCCTCCCCAAAAAGCGGATGCCTCCTGATGTAGGCGCCAATAAACCGGAAAGCATTTGCAATGTCGTCGTTTTTCCCGCTCCGTTCGGCCCGAGAAGGGCAACGCATTGCTGATATTCAAGGTCGAAGCTGACATTTCGGACAGCTTGGTGCTGCTGATACATTTTTGTTAAACCATTGACGGACAGCATCACACCCGCCTCCTCTCATATGTTTTTTTACCGATGATAAAGTAAGAGACGGGACCGACAAAACTGATCCCGAAAATGATCAAAATCCACATCCACTTTGGGCCATTCGTTTTCTCCTGTTTGATACAATTGACCAATGCGGACACTGCTAAAATGAAATACAGAACAATGAAAGGAGCGAGCAGCGCCCAAGGTATATCTGTTTCAGTCATGATGACGGCCTCCTTTTCTTATGAAACGGCCTTACAACAAATAAATAATAGAATAATAAAGGCATCGGTGTTTGGATCAAGCCCCATATGCCCCAAAACCACGCATTGGCTCCTTTTTTCTTCGCATTAAGAAATAGAAAGATACTCTGCGCAAATAAAAGCGGTGAAATGTAAAGCAGCAGCATCAATTTTTCCTGAGTCATATCAAGATTCATTTAATCAGCCTCCCCGTCAGCCGCACGCCGCCTTTTTTCTAATAGGGCGAGCGCCGGCAGAAATATAAGCGCCGCACCCTGCACCATGATAAAAACAGCCGGCACTTGAACGGAAATCGTCAAGTAAGCCGATAAAATCACCAGCGCCATGACGATAAAACAAAGCAATTCCTTTTTGAGCGCCCGCTTGCGTTCTTGCTTAAACCGCGCTAAACGCTGATTCAGTTCAAATACTTGAGGAACCGGCGGCACAAAAGTATCATCCATTCTTTCGAGTTCGCGTTTCAACTGTGTAATCGTTTCTTTTTCGTCTCGGTCGTTCACTGTCCCCACTCCTTTCGAATCTTCTTTAATCCATGATGCACGCGCGATTTGACGGTACCTTCTTTTATTTTCAGCATGTTTGCCACTTCAGAATAAGTAAACCCGTAATAGTGCCTTAACAAGATTGGCATTCTGAACTCTGGCTCAAGAGCAGCAAAAAGCTCCAAGTATTCGCTCCATTCGTGGCCGTGAAGGGCAGACTTCCATTTCATTTTTCGCAAGGCTTCCTCTCCTGCTGCTTGCGTTTTGCGGTTTTCGCGTTTTTTCCGGCGCTGATGGTCGATAAACAGCCGGGAAGCAATTGAAATCAGCCATGTTGAAAATTTCGCGTTGCCTTGAAACTGATGAAGGCTGACATACGCTTTCAGCATCGTTTCCTGGACCAAGTCCTCTGTGAGATCTGGGTTCAGCGTTAATTTCAGAACATATTGATATACAAAAGGATAGTGAAGCTGAAACAGTATCGTAAAAGCCTCATCTTCCCCGTCTTTTGCCCGTATGATCAGTTCTTTTTCATCTGCTTGATCCACTAAAACGCCTACCCCCTTTCTTTTTGTCTCTGTATCTAGGACGACGGCTGCAAGCAAACCGTTCAATTGTATTTCAATAAGATAAAAAATCATCTTGTTTTCCGAGCGGGGTTTATGATGTACTGGAATTTAAAGGGGTGTGAGTAAAAAGGGATGGAACTGCAAAAACAAATCGTCTATGAAGAAAAACAAATTTTAAGGAAAGATCATATCATCTTTTGGGGTGCCGTCTTTTGTTTCTGGTTTGCTACATACATCTATGTCCCTGTTTTCGGATTATATTTAGACAACATCGGATTTTCATATTCAGCGATAGGAATAATACTCGGAAGCTACGGCGTCACCCAGATATTACTGCGGTTTCCGTTCGGCATCCTGTCAGATGTTCTTTCGCCGCTTAGAAAACAGCTGTTGATCAGCGGCTTTGCAATGTCTCTGTTGAGCTGTTGCATATTTCTGTTGTCCGATTCGTTCATCATGGTGATCACGGCCAGGCTGCTCGCCGGTATGACTGCGGCGATGTGGGTGATGGCAACCGTTTTATACTCGCAGTATTTCACAAAAGATCAATCGTCAAAAGCGATGGGCATCCTGCAGTTTTTAACGGTTCTCCCCCAATTTGTCAGCATGGCTGTCAGCGGATACCTCGTCCATTTGTTCGGCTGGATGTTTCCGTTTTGGATCGGTGTTGCCGTTTCGTGCATCGGGCTGATTCTGTCATTTTACATTAAAGATAACGGTCCCCGCCATACGGCCAAGGAGATGGCTTTGTCAGACTATGTTAAACAGACGTTGCGTCTTCCTGATTTAAAAGCGATTACAACATTATCGTTTTTAGCCCATGCCGTGCTATTTATGACCGTGTTCGGGTTCACACCGATTTACGCGGAATCGGTCGGCATTGATGAGAAGCAGCTGATTTGGATTATGTGCGCTTTTTTTGTTCCGCAAACGCTGGCTTCCGTGTGGTGTATCTTTTACAAAGTAAAGGCCGCCGATGCACTGATATGGATATCTTATGTGATAACGGCTGTTTTCTTTTCCTTGCTGCCGTTTGCCGAGAACCTTTTCGCAGTGTGTGTGATCCACGCCGTGACAGGACTGACATTGGGGTTTATTTTTCCGCTTTTGGTCAGCAAAGTCGTCCAGCTTGGTACGCCTCAGCTCAAAATGTCTGTGATGGGTTTCTATCAATCTTTTTATGCGCTCGGTTTTTTTCTCGGACCGGTTGTGGCGGGAAAAACGGCTGAACTGTTCGGGCTGCGGGAGGTTTTTTGGTTTGCCGGGGCTTTGTCATTAGCAGGGGCAGGAGTGATGCTCGTTTCAAAGCAGTTTTCGATACGTACAAAAAGCAGGCGGGGATGATGCCTGCTTTTTGCCTTGCTCAATAAGATATTTTAGCAGAGCCGGCAGGATACCAATTGCCATTCTGCGCTTTTGCCCATCCGTAAACCATATCACCTGAATTGACCTTTTCTCTGATCAGCTCAAGCCTTTCGCTTGAGTTTGCCTCATACCTGCTTCCCGTTTTTGCCGGTATTTTCACAGATAAAATGTTGTCCTTTAATGTATCAGGCTCCTCATCAGTGCTTGTCCATGCGACTCTTTCATAATAAGTCTGATTAAACGGACTCTCCAATCCTTTAATATAAAAGCGGACTGTTTTGCCAACCACCTTGACATCTGTATAGGCCGTGCTGTAGGGATGAATCGATTCCTGAGAAATTGACTTTCCGTATGCCAAAATAGACGTTCCGCCAGCACCGCAAAGCATGATTCCCAACATGAAAACGACCGCTACCAACTTTTTCAACATGAAAACTCCTCCTTTTTTTCAACTCTTTATACATGTTTAATTTTACCATATTTTCCGTTTGCTTCTTTGTTGTGGATTTGTACATTTGTTGAATATAGGGAAATATTGGTTAAAGGGAGTAAGCGGGGATAAGCTTCTTTTGCTCGTTATTTTCTCGACAAATTGGAGCGAACACCCTAAGTCTCTTTCTGTATTCTTCTTTTTCCTCCACTGCTGAACCGATTGTCTCCATTATTCCAAAATAAAAAGGATACGCTGAAGCGCATCCATATCTTAATATCAGTTTGAATAGATAATGAAGATCCTTTAATAAGGATCTTCACTATGGCCTTTTTCTTCCGCCTGTCTCGGCGCATCTTCGGCGCCTTCTGCCCCGATCGGCTCCCGGCTGGATGTATTTTGGCTGGAAGCGTTTTTTAATCCTTCTTCGACCCTGCTGCCATATTCCTTGTCGCATTGCTTGAGCATCTCGATCATTTTCGTTTGAATTCTTTGATCGCAGGGGGCAAGTGTATTGACCAGATTCGTAATCAGCTCGTCCTTTTCCCAGTCTTCGAAATGCCTGTACGTGTCCCCGGCCTGCTTGAAATTATTCTGCCTTTCGATACTTTCGCGCACCAGATTTCCTTCGACATGCGGGGTATATTCTTTGCCGTCCTGCTTCGCTTCTTTCAGCCCGTTGATAGTTGAAGGTTCATAGTTGATGTGCGGGCTTTGATTTTTGCCTAAGTCGACCTTGTACTGCATCTGGCCGCCCCGCTGATTGGTTGCCACCCTTTTTTTCGGCGCATTGATCGGCAGCTGCAGATAGTTGGCCCCTACCCTGTATCGCTGTGTATCAGAGTAGGAAAACGTACGTCCCTGAAGCATTTTGTCATCGGAAAAATCAAGTCCGTCGACAAGAACCCCTGTTCCAAATGCCGCTTGCTCGACTTCTGTAAAGTAGTCTTCGGGATTTTTGTTTAATACCATTTTGCCGACAGGAAGCCAAGGAAATTGCTCCTCAGGCCATAGCTTCGTATCGTCAAGCGGATCAAAATTAAGTTCAGGATGCTCATCATCGCTCATGATTTGAACGAACAACTCCCACTCGGGATAGTCTCCCCGCTCAATCGCTTCGTATAAATCCTGTGTGGCGTGATTGAAGTTCTTCGCCTGAATTTCTTCCGCCTCTTTTTGCGTCAAGTTTTTTATGCCCTGCTTCGGTTCCCAGTGATACTTCACAAGGACGGCTTCTCCTTCTTGGTTTACCCATTTGTACGTGTTGACACCGGACCCCTGCATCTGCCGGTAGTTTGCCGGAATGCCCCAAGGAGAAAACAAAAATGTGATCATGTGCATGGCTTCAGGCGTGTTGGAAATGAAGTCAAAGATTCTTTCGCCATCCTGCAAATTCGTAACCGGGTCCGGCTTAAATGCATGGATTAAATCAGGAAACTTCACCGCATCGCGGATAAAGAAGATCTTCAAGTTGTTTCCGACTAGATCCCAGTTCCCGTCCTCCGTGTAAAACTTAACGGCAAATCCGCGGGGATCGCGAAGCGTTTCCGGTGAAGATATCCCGTGGGTCACCGTCGAAAAACGGACAAACACCGGGGTTCTCTTCCCTTTTTCCTGAAACAGTTTTGCTCTCGTATATTTTGAGACCGGCTCATCGCCTGCTGTTCCATAAGCTTCAAAATAGCCGTGCGCTCCGGCCCCCCTTGCATGGACGACCCGTTCGGGAACCCTCTCCCTGTCAAAGTGGCTGATCTTCTCCAAGAAATCATAGTTCTCCAATGTGGAAGGCCCCCGGTTGCCCACGGTCCTGATATGCTGATTGTTTGTGATCGGGTGGCCCTGCCGGTTCGTTAACGTCTCATCCGTCTCCATGTCAGATTTCTGCTCGTTTGAATGCTGATCCATCTCCGTACCTCCTTTATTTGGAATTAATAATAACTTATCCCAAATGAAGGGAGTTATTCAGTTTTAATATATTTAATCAACGATAATGAATTTTTCTTTATAATTATTATAAATAAATATTGTTTTTTTCTTGAGAAATGTTATCATTGTTTTGTAATTAAAATTTACGCGAGGTGATCCTTTGATGACGACAAATAAAAACAACCTAACAACCAGCTGGGGCGCTCCCGTTGGAGACAACCAAAACTCAATGACAGCTGGTTCACGCGGACCGACGCTGATTCAGGACGTCCACTTGCTCGAAAAGCTCGCCCACTTCAACAGAGAGCGTGTGCCTGAACGAGTTGTGCATGCAAAAGGCGCCGGTGCGCACGGTTACTTTGAAGTCACAAATGACGTTTCCAAATATACAAAAGCCAAATTTTTATCAGAAGTCGGAAAACGCACACCGTTATTCGTCCGTTTTTCCACTGTTGCAGGCGAAAACGGTTCAGCCGATTCCGTCCGCGACCCGCGCGGATTTGCTGTTAAATTTTATACAGAGGAAGGGAACTATGATCTCGTCGGAAACAACACACCTGTTTTCTTTATTCGCGATGCGATTAAATTCCCTGATTTCATTCATACACAAAAGCGCCATCCGGTCACACATTTGAAAAACCCGGATGCCGTATGGGATTTTTGGTCATTGTCTCCAGAGTCCCTTCACCAGGTGACCATCCTGATGTCTGACAGAGGCATTCCCGCCACTTATCGGCACATGCACGGTTTCGGTTCCCACACATTCAAATGGGTGAATGCCGAAGGAGAAGGCGTCTGGATCAAATACCACTTCAAAACAGAACAAGGCATTAAAAACCTGACCGAAGAAGTGGGGACAAAGATTGCAGGTGAAAACCCCGATTATCATACACAGGACTTGTATGAGGCGATTGAAAAAGGAGACTTCCCGGCATGGAAGCTGTACGTTCAAATCATGCCGCTGGAGGATGCGGATACGTACCGTTTTGATCCGTTCGATGTTACAAAAGTATGGTCGCAAAAAGATTATCCGCTGATTGAAGTCGGCCGCATGGTTCTAAACCGCAATCCGGAAAACTATTTCGCAGAGGTTGAACAAGCTACATTCTCCCCTGGAACATTGGTGCCCGGCATTGAACCGTCTCCCGACAAAATGCTCCAGGGACGCCTGTTCGCATATGCGGATGCGCACCGCTACCGCGTCGGCGCAAACCATAACAGCCTGCCGATCAACCGTCCGAAAGCGGACGTCCATAATTATCAAAGAGACGGACAAATGCGCTTTGATTCAAACGGCGGGGGCTCTGTCTACTATGAACCGAACAGCCTCGGAGGCCCTCAGGAATCTCCTGAAAACAAAACAACGGCTTATCCGGTGTCAGGTTCGGCGGACAGCACTTCTTACGACCATAACGACCACTACACACAGGCTGGCGATCTTTACCGCCTCTTGAGCGAAGAAGAGCGGACTCGTCTTGTCAGCAATATCGTAGGTTCGATGAAGCAGGTGACAAAAGACGAAATCAAGCTTCGGCAAATTCAGCATTTCTATAAAGCAGATCCGGAATACGGCACACGAGTTGCCGAAGGATTGGGCTTGCCCGTTCCGCAGGAAGTTTAAGGCTAAATCATTTCAATCATTCTCAATGAATATTCTCATTTTCTCAGGTACAGGCACCCGTCTTCTTAAGCATGCGGGTGCCTGACCTTAATCAAAGAACGACAGGGGATGTTACGTGTGGAAGACGAACAGCTCGTCCCTTTCTTAAAGAAGCGGGGTTTACGAATAACGGCTCAGCGCGTCCTGATTTTAAAAACGATCGCTTCTCTAGGCGGCCACCCATCGGCGGAAGACATTCACCGGGAATTGCCGTACATGAGTCTCCCGACAATCTACAGCAACTTGAAATTATTTGTGAAGCTCGGCATTTTAAAAGAGCTGTCCCACGGAGACGCAAAAAGCAAATATGAATTATTTACATCAGAGCACTATCATGTTGTCTGTAAATCATGCGGAAAAATCGCTGATCTGGACTATCCTCACCTCAAAGAGGTTGAGCATGCAGCAGCACAATTGACGAACTTTAAAGTGAACTCGCATTATTTAGGGATTTACGGAATCTGTACAACATGCCAAGAACAGCAGCAGAGGTGAAGACATATGAACCGAAAAAAAGTCGGCCTGTTAGTCATGGCATACGGAACCCCTTATCAGGAAGAAGATATCATTCCGTATTACACGCATATCCGTCATGGAAAACGGCCGTCCGATGATATGATTGAAGACTTGAAAAAACGCTACAAGCATATCGGCGGAATCTCTCCGCTCGCGGAAATTACGCTCGCTCAGGCAAAAGAGCTGGAAAAAACGTTGAACGAGCGCCAAGATGAGGTCGAATACGTGATGTATCTCGGCTTAAAACACATCTCTCCGTTTATCGAGAATGCGGTTGAACAAATGAAAAAAGACCAAATTGAAGCGGCCGTTTCCGTCGTCTTAGCTCCCCACTATTCCACCTTCAGTACCGAAGTATACAATCGGCGCGCCAAACAGGCCGCAGCAGCAATCGGCGGCCCCCGGATCGCATCGATTGACGAATGGTACCAGGAAGAAGGCTTTATTCGCTATTGGTCTGAAGAAATCGGCAGCATTTTAAACGGCATGTCTGAAAAAGAACGAAAAAAAGCGGTTCTTGTATGCTCAGCACACAGCCTGCCGGAAAAAATCAAGGAGCATGGAGATCCATACCCGGATCAACTCGAGAAAACGGCCCAACTAATCGGAGAACAACTGTCGTTTGACCAGATCGCCGTAGGCTGGCAAAGTGAGGGCAACACACCCGATCCGTGGCTTGGTCCGGATGTCCAAGACTTAACAAAAGAACTGTATCAGGAAGGCTTCCGGTCATTTATTTACGCACCGGTCGGATTTGTCTCTGACCACTTGGAAGTGCTGTATGACAACGACTATGAGTGTAAAGCGGTTACGGACGAGCTTGGCGCAAGCTATCACCGTCCGCCTATGCCGAACACCGATCCGCGCTTCATCGATACGCTTGCCGCAGTCGTTGAGCGAACATACAACAGCACAGAACAGGAGAAAGCGGGACTGTAAATCGCTCCGAAAAATGAAAAACTGAAGAAAACATGATTTAGAAGCAGAATCTATGGCTATTCATTTCCATAGATTCTTTTTTTTTGCACCATTATGATGAAAGACCTTCAACTAAATGCGCTTATTCTCAGATTCGTGTCATTTGGCATAATCACCAGCTTATGCGCAAATCCAACTCACATTATGATTATTCAGATTATTCAGAAACGTATGCTATGCTCTCTCTGATTCCAATAAAAGGGAGGGATCATCAGTGTCCATCACTTGGCATCCGCCGTAATTGTAAGCGCTTCCTATATAGCGGCGGCATGAAAAAAGAATAGGAGGAATGAATGTGAAGAAATTAATCAGCATCATCTTTATCTTTTTATTAGGGGTTATCGGGTCTTTGACAGCGGCGGTTTCGGCAGAAGCAGCTTCTTCGTTAAGCTCGGGCAAAGTAAATCCGCTTGCCGATTTCAGCTTAAAAGGCTTCGCGACACTAAACGGCGGAACAACAGGCGGAGAAGGCGGTCAGACGGTAACCGTAACAACGGGAGATCAGCTCATTGCGGCATTAAAAAATAAGAATGCAAATACGCCATTAAAAATTTATGTCAACGGCACCATTACAACCTCAAATACATCCGCATCAAAGATTGACGTCAAAGACGTGTCAAACGTATCGATTGTCGGGTCAGGGACCAAAGGCGAACTCAAAGGCATCGGCATTAAAGTATGGCGAGCCAACAACATCATCATCCGCAACTTAAAAATTCACGAAGTAGCTTCCGGCGATAAGGACGCGATCGGCATTGAAGGCCCTTCTAAAAACATTTGGGTTGATCATAACGAGCTTTACCACAGCCTGAACGTTGACAAAGATTACTATGACGGATTATTTGACGTCAAAAGAGACGCCGAATATATTACATTCTCTTGGAACTATGTGCACGATGGCTGGAAATCCATGCTGATGGGCTCATCGGACAGCGACAATTACAACCGGACGATTACATTCCACCATAACTGGTTCGAAAATCTGAATTCGCGTGTGCCGTCATTCCGTTTCGGAGAGGGCCACATTTACAACAACTATTTCAATAAGATCATCGACAGCGGAATTAATTCGAGAATGGGCGCACGTATCAAAATTGAGAACAACCTTTTTGAAAACGCCAAAGATCCGATTGTCTCTTGGTACAGCAGTTCACCAGGCTATTGGCATGTATCCAACAACAAATTTGTAAACTCCAGGGGCAGCATGCCGACTACCTCTACTACAACCTATAATCCGCCATACAGCTACTCACTCGACAATGTCGACAATGTAAAATCAATCGTCAAACAAAATGCCGGAGTTGGCAAAGTCAATCCATAAACTTTGAGGTGAAACGTTCGGAGGCATTCCGAGCGTTTCACTCATTTCCATCCTCATACGCTTTCCAAACCGTAGGCAGCAGATCGGAAAGTTCATGTGCGAGAAGCGTATGGGCCGATCTGGTCTTTGTCCATGCGTCCGCACATGCGCCATGCAGGTGGACAGCATTCAACACCGCTTCTCTCGGATTCTCATGACAGCACAGCATTCCGAGAAGCATCCCGGTTAACGTATCTCCGGTTCCTCCCTTTGCCAGCGCCCCGTTTCCCGTTACATTCCTCCAGCACTTGCCATCCGGGAAAGCAATGATCGTTTCATTGCCTTTCAATACAAGAGTAACACCGTGTTCCTCTGCATAATCTCGAGCATAACCGGCCCGGTTCGTCTCAATTTCTTGAATGGACAAGCCTGTCATTTTCGAAAATTCCCCCGGATGCGGCGTTAATATCACCGGTGCTTCCCTTTCTTGATACGTTCGTTTTGAAAGAGCACCCGCATCAAGGACAACCGGACAGTCTTTCGTCAATACATTCCGGACCGCTTGCTCAGTCATTTGCGAAGGCGGCAGCCCCGGCCCGATCGCAATCGCCCGGTAAGATTCGGCAATCTCGCTGGACGCCGCCTTTTCTAAGCCGTCCCGCCAATACGTCGCTTCAGGGAGAACGGGGACGATCAACGGAATGGCACTTCCGCACGTTCCGATGACAAGCTTTCCAAGACCGCTCCGCATCGCCCCAATTCCTGCAAGGAGGGCCGCTCCCGGCATGTCATCGCCTCCCGCGAGCAAAAGGCCGGTTCCATAAGTTCCTTTATGACTTCCATTCCCCCTTTTCGGCAATGAGCCCTTCACACAGTCTTTCGTCCATATCGGCAATTGTTCTGCAGACATCCCGGATCACACCTTTCAATACAAAGTTTAAACAAACGTTTAATTAAATACTAACTGAATATACCCTTCACCGCTCTTTAACATGCAAAATAAAAGCAGTTGATGAGCGGGCATATAAAAAAAGACAGCTTCTCGGCTTGAAGCTGTCTTTTGCGGTTTTCTACTAAGAAAGCCGGCCGACAGGCGCATCCAGACGATAAAGTCTTGAATAGCGCGGATTGTTTTCCAAAAGCTGCTGATGGCTCCCTGCCATTGCAAGCTTCCCTTTGTCTAAAAACAGAATCCGGTCGGCCGCTTCGGCTCCTGCCAAATGGTGTGTAATCCATAGAACCGTCTTTCCATCAAGCACTTGAAACATCGTTGATAGAAGCTCTTTCTCTGTTTTAGGATCAAGACCTATAGTCGGTTCATCCAATACAACGATTGGCGCATTCTGCAGCAGAATCCGCGCCAATGCAATCCGCTGACGTTCTCCGCCTGAAAAACGAATGCCCGTTTCCTGAACAGATGTATGATATCCTTCGGGAAGAGACTGAATATAATCGTGAAGCTTCACCTGGCGCGCCGCCCAATACACGTCCTCATCGCTCGCGTCAGGATTTCCGAGCCTGATATTATTCAAAACCGTCGTATCAAACAGATGCGGCTGCTGATTAAAAACGGAGACTGCGCGTGAGATTTCTCCCTGAAGAGACTGCGCAGAAATGCCGTTCAATGTAATGTTTCCTTTAGAAGGAGCGAGCGCCCCTTGTATTAACGACAAGATCGTCGATTTACCAGCGCCGCTCGGCCCGAGCAAAGCGGTCTTTTCCCCCTGCTTTAATATAAATGAAACACCGTCCAACACCGGATGGCCTTCTTCATAAGAAAAACAAACATCTTCAAAGCGAAGCGTGACATCGTCCAAACCTACAGCCTCCGCCCGTTCCTGCTGAACAGCGCCTCCAATTTCTTCCCTTTTCGGCGGCTCAAGCCCGTCCATTCTTTCTAAAGAATCCTGATACTCAGGGATTGACGCCGCTGCGTCTGAAAGCGGAAAGAAAGCTTCTGTCAAAGGAAACACAACAAGGACAAACGCTGCAATAAACACAGGAGCCAGGGCGCCTTCCGCGCTTTGTCCGCCCGCCCATATTAACATCAGAAGAACAAGTCCTGCCGCCAGGCATTGCATGGCAAAGTCCCTCCAACGACTGAAGCGCATCCGTTTCTTTTCGATCGCCAGCCATTCCTGCTCGGCCGCTTCATACGCATGGACGAAGTCATTTTGCCGGCCGCTGAACACCCAGTCGCTCACGCCCATGACCGCGTCTGTCAGCTGACGGTACAAGAGGCTTCGTCCTCTTTTCAGCACAACATTTTTCGCCCTTGTCACAAGCAGGGAAACAAGCGGAACAAGAAACACGAAAACCGCTGCATAGATCGCGATCAGCCCTGCAAAAGGCCATGAAAAAAAGCCAATAGCAGTGATGAATACGCCATATAAAAGAAGCGCCGACAGCCCGGGAAATACCGTTCTCAAATACATGTCCTGCAAATGCTCAACATCGTCGGCCAAAATGCCGAGCATATCCCCCGTCCGAAAGCGTTCACGCCATTTTAAAGCTTGAGGTTCCAGCATCCTGTAAAGCCTGACGCGCATATCGGATAAAATTTTCAAGATGATATGGTGTCCGGTCAACCGCTCAACATAGCGCGACACCGAGCGCAGAATCCCGAAGGTGCGGACCGCTACGATCGGGACATAAATCATCAAAACATTTTCCGGACGCGTAGCCGCTTTGGATATTAAATAACCGGAGGTAAACATGAGAGCTGCAGCCGAGCATGCCGTCAATCCGCCAAGCAACACGACAATGATCAAAAGCCTTATATTTTTCTTGATATAGGGTAGAATCCACCCGTCTTCATTGTTCATGATGCACCTCCAAACGACTGCGCCTGCACAAGCTCGTAATAAACGCCCCGCTTTTCAATCAATTCTTGATGTGTACCGGTTTCAGCCACCTGTCCATTCTTCAGCACGATAATTTCATCCATATCAAGCATCCAGTGAAGACGATGAGTTGCCATAAAAACCAGTTTGTCTTCAAACAATTTCAGCATCGTTTTTTTCAATTCGTATTCTGTTTCGATATCCAAGTGAGCGGTCGGCTCATCTAAAAGGAGAATCGGACGGTTGCCTAGGAAAGCCCGGGCAACGGCTGTGCGCTGCGCCTGTCCGCCGCTTAATGCCCTCCCGCCTTCACCGATCCGCTCCTCTAAGCCGGACGGAAGCTGATCAATCAGCTCCGTCAGCCCGGCGGCTCTTGCTGCCTGTTCAACTTCTTCGTCAGAAGCGCCGGGATGATAAAAACGGATATTGGCTCCGAGCGTATCCGGAAAGATATAGGGATGCTGCGGAATATACAGGAGCTGATTTTGCCAGCTGTCTGTCTGCAAATGCGTCCTCTCTTTTCCCCCGACTTTGATCACGCCGCTTTTCGTTTCCAAGAAACCGCCAAGCACATCGATAAGCGTAGATTTTCCGGCACCGCTTTCTCCGATGATTCCGATTTTTTTCTTTCCTTTAAACGATAGAGAAATGCCGGATAAAGAGAAGTTTTCCTCCTCATCATGCCGCACCTCTACATCCTTGAACTCGATTTGATCGTCGTCTGACCATCGCTCAAGATCCAAAGGCGCCTCATCCTTGAAACCGGGCGACTCCAATATCGCCTTGATCGCTTTACCGGCTTCCCGTCCGTTCAACGTAGCATGATAGTCATTGCCGACTTCCCGGACAGGGAGAAAAAACTCAGGCGCAAGAATCAGAATGGCTAGCGCCGGCTCCAGTATGATAGTGCCGTCAACAAGACCGAGACCGAGAAAAACGGCTACGGTTGCAACGGACAGCATGGTGAAAAAATCCAGTGCAAACGAAGACAGAAAGGCAATTTTAAGCGTGCCCATCGTCGCTTTCCTGTACCGTTCGCTCACATGAAAAATATTCTTCGTATGTGAACGGCTCATGCCCAGCACTTTCAATGTTTCCAGGCCGCGCAAGGAATCAGTAAAATGATTTGAAAGCATCTCATACGTCTTCCACTGGCTGTCCGCTTTTCTCTTTGCCGCATAGCCGAGAAGGATCATAAATGCGATTAAAATCGGCAGCGTAATCATTAAGACTGCAGCGGAGGATGTGTCTTTAAAAAAGACATAACAGACAACCGCCGGCGGTATAACAGCCATGCTGATCATTTTTGGCAAAAACAGCTCCAAATAGCGGCGAAACTGCGCAATTCCTTCCATCGCGAGTGTGACGACGTGACCTGTTCCTTCTTTTCTCGCCAGTCTGGGGCCGGATTGGAAAAGCTTCTCCAAAAACTTTTTCCGCAGGTCGGCCCCTGTCTTGGCGGCATAATCAAAAATCAGCCTTTGCCTGACAAGGGTCACGGCATGGCGGAATAAAAAAGCGGCGGTAAATAAGATGATCAGCGGAACAAGCGAACCGACCCGCTCGCCGTTAAAAAGGCGGGTCACCGCTTCAGCAAGCCATTCGGCCTGCATGATAATAGCTGCGCCCTGCATGCATGTCAGTACGGTGAGTGCTGCAAGAATTCGCTTCATTCCTTTATATTGCAAAAGATCTTTTCCCATTAATAAATCATTGGCTCCTTACTGCTGACCCGTTTTCGAAAAACATAGTAGCTCCAGATCTGATAGCCCAGCACGAACGGAAGCAGTGACAGCGCGACGATCGTCATCACTTTTAAAGAATAGTCTCCTGATGAAGCATTATAAACCGTTAAATCATATGCGCTTTTGACCGAGCTGATCATGACGCGCGGGAACAGCGCAGTGAAAATCGTCGCCACTGTGAGGGCGATCCCAGCCCCTGTCATAGCAAATGTCCAGCCGTCGCGTTTTTGTTTCATAAATACGATCGACAGCACATAACAAACGACAATCAGAGCCGCAAGAGGTATCGTCACATGTCCCCTGCCCGTGAACAAGTCCGTTTCAAAAATGGATAAAGCAACAAAGGCAACAAGCGCCGCCAAAACGGCGAATACAACTTTTTTAGCCAGCTGTCTTGCCCGGTCGCGCAAATCGGCTTCCGTTCTCAACGTAATAAAGATCAGGCCGTGCAGCAGGCAGAGAAGTGTAACGGTGACTCCCCCTGTTACGGAATAGACGTTCACATAGTCAGTAAAACCGGCGTGCAGATTCATATCGGCATCAATCGGCATACCGCGCAAAATACTGGTAAATAAAACACCGAACAAAAACGGGGGCAGAATGCTGCCGAAAAATACGACCCAATCCCATGTTTTCTTCCATTTTGCGGTTTCGACTTTCCCTCTAAATTCAAACGCGACTCCGCGTCCGATCAATGCAAGAAGAACAAAGACAAACGGAATGTAATATCCGCTGAACATCGTGGCATACCAGTTTGGAAAAGCCGCGAAAATCGCGCCTCCCCCAGTCAGCAGCCAGACTTCATTGGCATCCCAGAAAGGGCCGATCGTATTGATCATCACCCTCCGTTCAAGCTCGTTGCGCCCGAGAAACCGGGTCGCCATTCCGACGCCGAAATCAAAACCTTCAAGAAAGAAAAAACCGATGAACAGCACAGCGACTAATATAAACCAAAGTTCATTAAGAGATACCATGGTAAACCTCCTGATCAAACGGGTCTGTCGATACGGAATCATCATGATGGTGGTCATGGTGTGCAGCCCCTTTTTTAATCTCCCGCACAAACAAGTAGACAAGAACGAGCGCCAGTACAAGATAAATTGCTGTAAACGCGATGACGGAAAACAGCAGCATTCCTGCTGATACGTTCGGCGACACGGACTGCGCCGTTGTCAAAATACCGAACACCGTCCACGGCTGGCGTCCGATTTCAGTCATGATCCACCCCGCCGTATTTGCAATGAATGGAAAGGCGATTAAAGCCACCATCGTCCGCAAAAACCATTTGCTTGTTTCAAGTCTTTTACGGAAGCTGAGATAGAGGCCAGTCAAAGCGGCAACGATCATTAAAAGTCCTGAACCGGCCATGATTCTGAAGCTCCAGAACGTCGTTTTCACCGGCGGAATATAATTTCCTTCTCCGTATTTTTCTTCATATTGCTTTTGCAGCGTCTTCATTCCGGGCACATCGCCGCTGAATTGTTTATAAGCCAAATAGCTGAGCGCATACGGGATGCTGAGCTCTGATTTGTTTTCCTGCTTGTCCGCGTCAATGTTCGCAAGCACCGTCCAAGCTGCAGGATCACCGCTGTCATCCCAAAGCGCTTCGCTGGCAGCCATTTTCATCGGCTGGCTCTTCATCAGATGCTGGGCCTGCTCATGTCCGCTGAACGCTACGCCGATGCCGGAAACAAGCGCCACAATCATCGCGATTTGAAAGGATTTTTTAAAAAAGAGCAATTCCTGTTTTTTCAGCATTTTATACGCGCTGACACCGGCAATGAAAAACGCTCCGGTGGCAAGCGCACCGAAAATGACGTGCGGAAATTCAACCCATAGCTGCGGGTTTTTAATAATCGCAAAGAAATCGGTCATTTCCGCGCGGCCGTTTTTGATCGCGAATCCGACAGGCTCCTGCATAAACGAGTTGGCCGCTAAAATCCAAAACGCCGACATGATCGTTCCAAGCGAAACAAGCCAGATGGACAGCAAATGAATCTTCTTCGGAAGCCGATCCCAGCCAAATATCCACAAACCGATAAACGTCGATTCCATAAAGAAAGCAAGCAGCGCCTCCACCGCGAGCGGAGCGCCGAATACATCACCGACAAAGCGGGAGTACTCCGACCAGTTCATTCCGAACTGAAATTCCTGTAGAATCCCGGTGACCACACCGACTGCAAAATTAATTAAAAATAAGTGCCCCCAAAATTTAGCCATCGTTCTGTAAATGTCTTTTTTCTTTACGACGTATAGAGTTTCCATTAAAGCAACCATAAAGACAAGCCCGATTGACATCGGTACAAAAATAAAGTGAAAGATCGTTGTTGAAGCAAATTGAAATCTTGCCAAAATGAGTTCGTCCACTGTTCCAGTCTCCTCCTCTTTGTTCTAGCCGGACCGTTGCCGAATGGGCATCACCCTTGCTCAAAGTTTCACATGAATCTTATGAATATGATCACAGACAAAAGGGTGACCTTGGCCCACATTGATGTTCCGATATTATCCGGATGGTTATTTATACCTGTACTTTACCGCGAATCCCTTCTTAAATAAAGTACATATTCCCTAATTTATGGATGTCATTGTGACAATTATCCGAAGAAATTATAGCTATTTTGTGACACTGTGGTTAACAAGAACTAAATCAGCATGAGAAAAATGCCCCTCATTCCCGCGGAGTATTTTGTCATTCAACGGTTGCGATTCTCTGCGCAAAGCCTTGCGGATCAAAAGAATACCGTTATATGCAATCAAACAAATTCGGCGCTTTCCTTCAGCTTGAAAACGCCTGACGGAAAGTCCTGCTATTTTGTCCAATCTGTGAAATCTTCCCTCAGCCTTTTGCGCACGTCCTTCATCTATGCCTTCATGCAGCACCTGCTGATTACACTGCGCATTTACCTGCTTGCTGCCGTATCCCTCCCTGTCGAGCTATTTTTGAAACATCGCTCCCTCAGGCTTTTACGAATGGATGGAATATTTATTACTTAAAAATAAACAATAACGATACCCTGTTTATTCTATGAAAATCGAACCATACATTTGTTCAAACAAAATACACAAAATTTGTGAAATGTTTCACAATATCCTGCTATACTTAGTTTGTATTTATGATAGATACTTCTTACGTAAACACTTGATGGTGGTGGAAAACATGGAATCAAAATCACTTGTTCTAGTCGAAGAGCTTGCCTTAAAAAAGCAAAGCATCTTTATGCAAAGCCCGCTTCGTTATCTTTTACGAGCTATGCTGGCCAGTATGTTTATCGGGTTCGGAGTCATTGTAGCGTTTAAAACGGGGAATCTATTTTATGTTGAACATTCTCCGTTCACATATCCAATTGCAGCAATCACATTCGGGGGCGCCATCATTCTGATCGTCTATGGCGGAGGAGATTTATTTACGGGAAATACATTTTATTATACATTGGCTGCGCTTCGTAAAAAAATGCGTTGGCCCGCTGTTATCAAGCTGTGGATGTTCAGCTATGCAGGAAATTTAATGGGCGCCGTGTTTTTCGCAGGCCTCATCTTTGCGACCGGTTTATTTAAGGATCCTTCTTCCACCGGCTTTATACTTAGCGTGGCGGAACATAAAATGAATACGCCGGTGACCGAATTGTTTTTCAAAGCGATTTTGTGTAACTGGCTAGTCTGCCTTGCGTTCTTTGTTCCGATGGCGCAAAAAGGAGACGGAGCGAAAATGTTCTCTATGATGCTGTTTGTTTTTACTTTCTTTATTTCCGGTTATGAACACAGCATCGCGAACATGGCCACTTTTGCCGTCTCTCTGGTCACCGAGCATCCGGATACGATTTCGATTGCAGGCGCAATCCATAACTTGATTCCGGTAACCCTCGGGAACCTGATCGGAGGCGCGTTTATGATGGGCTTCATGTACCACTATGCAAACAAGCCGGGCGGTGAAGAAATCATCAAATAAAAAGATTGTCCATTTTTAAAGGATTCTAAATATGCGGGTTCCCTTCATAAAATCGTGGTAACTTTAAAAATGGAGGTTCAGCAGATGCAAAGTTTTCATTCGCTTTGCCAGCAGTTTGGACATATTTTAAATGGGGAGCCGCACATTGAACACGGTGTCTGTTCTGTCAGCATCAAACGGAATTTGCGCGTCACGATTCAAGGAAGGCCAAGCCGTGGAGTCGGCATGGAAGAAGTCATGTTCGAGTCGCTCGATCAAAACGGAATCGCCTTGAATATGGCCGAAGTTGCCATTTTGCCTGAAGAAATTCCGTTGTTTACAAAAAAGCTTGTCGATCAAGGCATCATCATCAGCGCTCTCCACAATCATTGGATTTTTACAAAACCGAATATTTTATATATTCATTTTCAATCTGTAGAACCGCCGTTAACATTCGCAAGAAAAACAGCTGCCGCTTTATCCGTATTGCGATAAAGCAGCAGCTGTTTTCTTTATCCGTTCATTTTTCCCATTTCTGAAAGTGCGACCCTTTCGACTGCTTTGGCCACAATCTCGTGAACATCAGGATTCAGCGGATCAGGCACAAGATCGCCTTGTTTTGTGCAGGATGCGATCGCTTCGGCGGCCGCGACCAGCATCGGGTGGCTGATCGATTCCGCTCCGGCATTTAACACGCCCCTGAAAATACCGGGGAACCCCAGCACATTGTTGACAGACCGTCCATCCGCAGCGTAGGCTGCCCCGGCCTCGAGCGCATCCTCAGGCTCAATCTCCGGCTTCGGATTGGACAGAGCCAAAATCACTTGGCCTTCCCGAACCCATTTCTTATTGATCAATCCCGGAACGCCGGTTGTCGCGACGATGATATCGCAGCTTTCCATCAATTCTTCGATGCTTTCAGCCGCATGGCCGCCATAGTTCTCTAAACGCGCCATCGCCTCAAGCGATTTATCCGTTCCGATGACACGTTTTACCCCATATGCCATAAACATTCTGCAGATCGCGACCCCTGCCGCACCCAGGCCGATTTGGCCGACATGGGCCTGCTTCAGATCGACCCCTGCACTCTTGGCGGCTGAAATGGCGGCCGCCAGTGTCACCACCGCAGTACCGTGCTGGTCGTCATGCATGACCGGAATATTCAGGTCGTTTTTCAGGCGCTCTTCGATTTCAAAACAATGCGGTGAACCGATGTCTTCAAGCAAAATACCGCTAAATCCGGGCGCAATGTTTTTAACCGTCCGCACGATTTCGTCAGGATCATTCGTATCAAGCAGAATCGGAACTCCGCTGATGTCTGCAAGCTGGTCGAAAAGCGCGGCCTTCCCTTCCATAACAGGCATTCCCGCCACAGGCCCAATGTCTCCCAAGCCTAGGATGGCCGTACCGTCCGTTACAATTGCAACCGAATTGCCGATGCCTGTATAGATATTCGCTTTTTGCGGCTCTTCTTTAATAAGCTCGCACACATTCGCGACACCCGGCGTATACACCCGCCGCAGATCAGCGAGCGAGCGAATCGGCATCTTGCTTTTCACGCGGATTTTGCCGCCTTCATGTGCAGCCAGTACGTCATCTGAAACGGTATGAAGATGGATGCCTTCTTTTAAGTTGCGGATCACTTCAAGAATCTCGGTAAGCTGTTCTTCATGCTCAACTTGAACCGTAATGTTCCGCATCGTATAATTCGGCCCCACCTTGATCGTTTCAACCTCTCCGATATCACCTCCGGCAAGGCCGATTGCCGTTGTCACCTTTCCAAGGTTTCCTGGTGCTGAAGGGATTTCCAGCATCAAATTCCGAATAATATTGTTGCCATTCATAACAGAATACCTCCATCAATTGTTTTAAAATCGGCTACTGAACCGGCGAGTCTTTTTTATCGGTGTACCAAATAAATTTACCTGTGTATCCGTACAAAACCGCAAGGCCGATTGAAACAAAGCTCATCCACATGAACGGCAGATAAGAGAAGGTTGACACGCCGAGAATCCCCGCCATATATATGCCGTTGTCTGACCACGGCACCATGCCTGACGTCATCGTACCCCCGACTTCCGCGTTTCTGGAGAGCACCCTCCGGTCAATTCCGAGCTTGTCATAGCTTTTCTCCATAATTTTCGGTGTTAAAATGAGCGAGACGTACATCGCGCAGCCGAACACATTCGCCAGGAAAGCGACGATAATCGTCGAGAACGTGACGTTGCCGGCAGAAGTCAGCTTATGCTGGAACTTGGACACGATCACTTTTAGAACGCCTAAGTGCTCTAAAAGGCCGCCAAAGCCCAGACCGAGAATGATAACGACGACCGAACCGAGCATGCCTTGAATTCCTCCGCGGTTTAAGAGCTCGTCCATAAATTTGATCCCGGTGTCGATGGAAAAGCCGTTGTATGCCGTGCCAAGTGCATCCGCAAAATTCATGCCTTGGAAGACCGCAGCCCAGATCGCCCCCAAAAGTGCGCCGATCGCGATCGTCGGCACAGACGGCTTTCTCATGGCCAAAAGAACGATAACGATAACAGCCGGAACAAGCATCCAAATATGAATATCAAACGTGTTTTGCAAAGAAGTTTTCAAAAATTCGACTTTCTGCAAATCGACATTTTTACTACCGTAAATAAATCCGGTAATGGTGAACAACACCGCCGTGATCAAATAGGCGGGAACCGACAAATACAACATCGCTCTGACATGGGTAATCACTTCGACCTTTGAAAGGGATGACGCAAGCACTGTACTATCGGAAAGCGGTGATAATTTATCTCCGAAATAGGCGCCGGACAGCACGGCTCCGGCTACAAGCGGAAGCGGTAGCCCCAGCCCTTCACCGATTGCCATCATGGCGATCCCGGCCGTTCCTACAGTACCCCAAGACGTACCTGTGGCCACAGAGGTGATCGAACAAATAATGAGCGTGGCAAGCAGGAATATGCTCGGGTGGATAAACTCAAGCCCGTAATAAATCAAAGTCGGCACAACACCGCCGGCTATCCATGTACCGATCAGAGCGCCGACGGCAATCAGGATCAATATCGCTTCGAGTCCGTTTGAAATTCCGTTTGTAATCGATTTTTGCAAATCTTCATACCGGTGCCCCAGGCGCAGACCGAGCAAAATCACTAAAAACCATGAAATAAACAATGCCAGCTGAATCGGCAGATCAAATTTGACTGTAAATGAACAAACTATCACTAAAAATGCACCTAATACACAAATGATTTCCAACATTGATGGCAACCGTGCTGTTTTCAACCTAAATCCCCCTTATTATTGAAACGCTTTCAAAATAAACTACATAAAAATAGCAATCTGCTTCAATTTTTTCTTAAAAATTTAACTAACAACGAACAGTATACCACGAAAAAGGCTGACGCGGTACCACTTCACCGCTGTTGTCCTTTCTCTTCATAAAGTTATTGAAGGAAAGCGAAAACACTCTGTGTTTCTATCCCGGTAAAATGCTTCAGAGTGTTTTCGCGTACTGTTTTTTCAGCTTAATCCCGATTTAAAAGTTCAGCCCCGGCAATCCCCGGTTTTGTCATTTCATAAGGATTCAAAATCAGATCAAGCTCTTCTTCTGTCAACACATCGTTTTGAAGACAGAGATCGCGGACGGATTGCCCTGTTAAAATCGCTTCTCTTGCAATTCTTGCAGCTGCTTCGTAGCCAAGATGCGGGTTGACCGCAGTAATGACGCCTGCGCTTTTTTCTACATATGCCTTTAAGCGTTTTTCATTCGCTTCGATTCCTGCTACACAGTGATCGGTAAACGAACGGAATCCGTTGTTCATGATGCTGATGGACTGCAGGAGATTAAAGACGAGCACTGGCTCCATCACATTCAGTTCGAGCTGTCCGGCTTCAGAAGCGAGACAAATCGTATTGTCGTTTCCGATGACTTGGAATGCGATTTGGTTGATCAGCTCGGCCATAACCGGATTGACTTTCCCCGGCATGATGGATGAACCCGGCTGTCTTGCCGGAAGAGAAATCTCAGCAAGTCCTGCACGCGGACCTGATGCCATCAACCGAAGGTCGTTGGCGATTTTCGACATGTTCATCATGCATACTTTTAATGCAGCCGAAACTTCAGTGTACGCGTCCGTATTTTGCGTCGCATCCACCAGATGGTCAGCGCCGACTAGCGGAAGACCGCTGATCTCAGCCAAGTGCTTGACAACATTTTCAATATAGCGCGGATCCGCGTTCAATCCCGTTCCAACCGCGGTAGCGCCCATATTGACTTCATACAGATGCTGACGCGATTGTTTAATCCGTTTGATGTCGCGTTCAATCACGCGGCTGTAAGCTTCAAATTCCTGCCCAAGGCGGATCGGCACTGCGTCTTGAAGATGTGTGCGGCCCATTTTAATGACGTGGTCAAAGTCGCGCGCTTTTTTCTTAAACGCGTCAAGCATGTATTCCATTGTGTCCAGCAGCTTTTCCAGCTGCTTGAGCGTTGAAATGTGAATCGCCGTCGGGAAGACGTCGTTTGTCGATTGAGACATGTTGACGTGCGTATTCGGACTCAGGTGAATATATTCGCCTTTGTTGTGGCCGAGCAGTTCAAGTGCACGGTTTCCGATGACTTCGTTCGCGTTCATATTCATTGAAGTTCCTGCGCCGCCTTGAATCGGATCAACGATGAATTGATCGTGCAGCTTTCCTTCAAGGATCTCATCAGCGGCTTGGACAATGGCATCTCCAAGGCCTTTATAAAGACGTTTTGTCTCCATGTTGGCAAGCGCGGCCGCTTTTTTCACCACTGCCAGCGCTTTGATCATTTCTTCGTGGATTTTATATCCTGTAATTGGAAAGTTCTCCGCTGCCCGCAATGTCTGAATACCGTAGTAGACATCGGCCGGAATCTTTTTTTCTCCGAGAAAATCCTTTTCCGTCCGGTATGTCATTTCAGTTTTCATTTTTTAACCCTGCTTTCTTTTTTTAGATGATGATATCGTCTGCAATTGGCGTTTCCATAATCTTTTTGACTTCAGCTTGTTGTCCGGTTTTTCCTAGTGCCCACATCAGCTTCGGAACGATCGCTTCGGTGTTCATATTCCTCGAGCGGATGATGGCATCTTGGTTTACCTTGCGGCCGACCTCGTAAATGCTCATATCCTCTCCTTCTTCAAGGCATTGTGTCGTAATAGCTACGACTACTCCGGAATCGATCAGCTCGTTCACTTTTTCTAAAATGTTTCTTTTCTCAAAAGGAATGCCGCCGCTTCCGTAGCTCTCAATCACAATACCTTTATATGAACCTTTCAGACAATCAAAAAACTCAGGCTTTAATCCGGGATGAAGCTTCACCAGACAAACATCGGTATTTAAGGAGGTATCGAGTTTCAAAGCGCCTGGCTTCACTTCGGGAACCCGTTTGTTATACTCGATCTCCTTGTCATGAATGAAAGCAACGTAAGGATAATTGATGCTTTCAAATGCATCGTAGCTTTTTGTTCTTAATTTGATCGCTCTCGTGCCTAAAATGACGCGGCCGTCAAAGACGACGTAAACTCCACCGATACCGTCGCACGCGAAGCGGACCGCATCTTTAATATTTTTTTTCGCATCCGTTTTCTTAAATGTAATCGGAACTTGGGAACCTGTAATCGCAACAGGCTTATCAATATTCTGCAGCATGTATGAAAGCGCCGCCGAGGTGTAGGCCATCGTATCGGTTCCGTGCGTGATCACAAATCCGTCGTAGCTGCTGTAATTCTCATATACAGCCTCAGCCATCATCACCCAATGTTCAGGCTGCATGTTGGTGCTGTCTATATCCATTAAAGATTGGCAATCTATCGTATAATTAGAATGGTCATCAGATAAATAGTTGAGAAGCTCTTCCGCTTTAACCCCCGGAGCCAGTCCGTTTTCGCCTTCTACTGAAGCGATGGTCCCGCCGGTGGTCAACAGCAGTAACTTTTTCATGTGCTACACCTCTTTAAGAAGTAGTTTTATACAGTATAAAGCATGTTTTGTTTTTACGAAGAAGGCTTGATACATCAGGAATGTATACGCTTTATGCGTACCTTCAATGCAATTATAGTCCTCAAATGTGAAATAATCAAGAAACTTTATTCATTTCGCGTACACTTTTGCTGATAATGTGCTATAATCACTGTGTATTAAAAGGAGCGTAAGATATGAATTTAGATCGATTAACAACACTGAGAAAAAATAAAAAATGGTCATTGCAATATACTGCCGACCGCCTCGGTATTGCGAAAAGCACTTACGCGGGCTATGAATCGGGCTACCGCCGCCCTTCTTTAGAGGCGCTTATCGAAATCGCTGATTTATTCAATACTTCCACTGATTTTTTGCTTGGCAGAGTTGACGATCCCCGGGATGAAAAGGCTAAAAACGAAGCCATTGAACTGACGGAATGGGATAAGCTCAAGCTGGCAGTCGACGGGACGCTTCTTTCCGAAGAAGAAATCAAGCAGATGGTTGCGTTTATCAAGGTCAAAAAAGAGCTGGATGCGGGGTAAAATGACAGCGGTTAACCGCATGCTGCAAGTCTTATAAAAAGAAAAAAACTTGACTGGCCTTTTTAGCCAGTCAAGTTTTTTTGCTTTTATTGATGTAAAAATTTCACACAAACCGCTTCAGGAGCAGGAACTCCGGACTGCAAAAGCGTCAGCCGGCCCGTTGTCCAGTCTCTTTCAAACAATGTCAATGTCCCTGTTTCCTGGTTGGAAGCGATTAAAAATTGCTCTGAAGGATCAATCTCAAAGTCGCGCGGCCATTCCCCTTCAGTTGATACGTGTTCAACCAGGGAAAGTTCGCCCGAATACTCGTTGATGCTGAAGACGGCGATGCTGTCGTGTCCGCGGTTTGAAGCGTATACAAATTTGCCGTCTTTAGTGACATGGATGGCGCCGCCTTGGCTTGCACCGTCAAACCCTTCCGGCAATGCCGAAATGACTTGAATCTCCCTGAATTCACCCAAATCAGGATTGTATTCCAACACGATGACTTCATTGCTCAGCTCCGTTAATACATACGCATACTTTTCCTGCGGATGGAACTCAATATGCCTCGGCCCTGACCCCGGTGCAGTTGCGTGTTTTTTCACCGCTTCAAGCCGGTCCTCTTTCAATTGATACGTAATGATATGATCCGTTCCGAGATCGACGGCTACTGCATACTTCTCATCAGGTGTGAATCCGGAATAATGGGTATGCGCTTTTTCCTGCCTCTCATGCGGTCCTGTTCCCTCATGCTGCACTTTTGCTGAAGGCTCAAGCAAGCCGCGGCTTTCATTTAAAGGGTATGCCATGATCGTCCCGTTGTGGTAATTGGCGGACAAAACATAGCGGTTATTCTGATCGACGCTGACATGGCAAGGCGATGGTCCTTTCCCGGCCTGCTGGTTGACGAAAGTCAGCTCTCCTGTGGAGCCGTCAACACGATATGCGGCAACCCCGCCATTATCGCCGTCTTTGACCACTGCATAGAGCATTTCATTGTCTTTGGCGATATTCAAATATGTCGGACTGCCCAGCTTTGCTGCCGGCTTTGGCGTGCTTAACGCCTTTTTTTCCGTATCAAGCTCAAATGTATAAATCCCTTCGCTGTCTGCTTTTGTATATGTTCCGATATAGCCTCTGTATTTTGCCATTTGATCCTCTCCTTTTTTGACAGTCGTCCATTCCTATTTTAACTCACAGAAACTGAATTATCATGATCTGGTATGCAAAAACCTTAAGCGCTCACATGAAAAAAAATTTTTTATGATATTCTTAACTTAAGAGACCTTCACTGCCGCTTTTATAATGGAATCGCTCATTTTCGGCAGCGGAGACTTGTTCATAGGAGTGTTCAAAATGACGAAAATCATGATTGTCGAGGACAGCGAAGACATTCGGAAGCTTTTATGCGATCATTTAGAAAAATACGGATACGAAACTGTTGCAGCTACTGATTTCACCTCTATCCTTGAAATGTTTCTCCAAGAGAAGCCCGATCTGATATTGCTTGACATCAATCTGCCGGCATACGACGGGTACTACTGGTGCCGGCAAATCCGCCAGCATTCGACTTGTCCGATCATTTTCATTTCAGCGAGAAGCGGAGAAATGGATCAGGTCATGGCGATTGAAAACGGCGGCGATGATTATATAGAAAAGCCTTTTTCCTATGAAGTGGTGCTCGCTAAAATTAAAGGCCAAATTCGCAGGGCATTTGGAGAATACGCCGTTAAGCAAGGAGAAAAAGTGATTGAATTTGAAGGCGTTCAGCTGTTTGTCGAACGATTTGAGCTGCGCTGCCGGGATGAGAAGCTCGAGCTTTCAAAAAAGGAAAGCAAACTCTTGGAAGTGCTGCTTGAAAGAGGAGAAAAAGTGACAAGCAGAGACCGGTTGATGGAGAAGACATGGGAAACCGATACATTTATAGATGAAAACACGTTAAATGTCTATATTACAAGGATTCGCAAAAAATTGCGAAGCATGGACGTGCCCTTCTCAGTTGAATCAGTGCGGGGCGAAGGGTATCAGCTGAGGGCGAAATCATGAAGCTGTTCCTAAAAAACCATGCCGTTCTCATTCTTCTGTTTCTTTTTCAGAGCGGATTCGTGTTTTTTTACTATTGGTTTGCCGGCATGCAGACTTTCACCCACCTTTTTTACATTCTCGGCGTTCAGCTTCTGGCGCTGGCGCTTTATCTTTCGTACAAATGGTATGAAGAACACAGAGTCTACCAGTGGCTCGGCTCAGAACAAAAAGATACAGAAATTCCTTTTTTGGGGACGGCTGAATTTTGCTCAGAGCTCTATGAAAAACATATGGAGCTGAGCCGGCTCCACCACCGCAAAATACATGAGATGGAGTCCAAGCTGGAAGACAGGGTAACCTACATGAATCAATGGGTGCATCAGGTGAAAACACCGCTTTCCGTCATCAATCTGATCATCCAGGAAGAGGACGAACCCGTTTTTAAACAAATCAAAAAAGAAGTCCAGCAGATTGAATACGGACTGGAAACACTCCTCTATTCATCAAGGCTTGACCTGTTTGAAAAGGATTTTAAAATTGAAGCCGTGTCACTTGGCGAGCTGCTTCATTCTCAGATTCAGCGCTATAAACGCTATTTTATACAGCATCGGGTCTATCCAAATAAACAGGTTCCCGCTGAAGACGCCGTTATTTACTCCGATCGCAAATGGCTCAAGTTTGCCGTTGGCCAGGTTATCACCAACGCTGTGAAGTATTCGTCAGGAAAAAGCGAACGCATCGATATGACGCTATTCCGTAATGGCGAACGCATCATCCTGGAAATCAAAGATTACGGAGTCGGAATTCCTTCACAAGATTTGAAAAGGGTATTTGAGCCTTATTACACCGGGGAAAACGGACGACGCTTTCAGGAATCAACGGGCATCGGCCTCTACCTTGTAAAAGAGATTGCGGAAAAGCTCAATCATGATGTGAGCATCGCTTCAGAAGAAGGGAAAGGAACGACTGTGCAATTTTCGTTCCTTACAAAAATGTAAGTCTTCTTTAATAAAACCGCATAGCTCATCCATATCCTCCTTGATATGATTTGTTTACACAAACAAACGTGGCAAGGAGGATTTTTTATTTGCAATCCAAGTTTATGAAAAGAATCGACACAATCGATGATACGCTTTATGCGGAATCATTTTTATGATCGACTTCAGGGCAGGCGGACCCTCAGCCATCTGATCGCCCAAATAAACGTCACTTGTTCAGCGCTTCTACATGATCTTTTCCTTTTTGTTCGTCATTATCGACGCGCTGAACAAAAAACGAGGCCCGCCATACTTTGCTTCTGCACACCGGCCATTCAGCATTCCGAATGGGCACTGGAGTGGATGTGAAGAATCGCAACATATTGGAAGCGGGCACCCCTAAAAAGCACCGCAAAAGGAGGATATCATGACAGACATGCTGATCGTTAAAAACATCAATAAAACATATAAAGGACAAGTCTCTCATCAGGCTTTAAAAGATATTTCATTCAATGTCGAGGGCAGTGAGTTCACGGCGATCATGGGGCCGTCCGGCTCCGGAAAAACGACGCTTCTCAATATCATTTCGACGATTGACCGCCCCGATTCCGGCGACATTTTGATTCGCGGAGAAAATCCGCATCATCTGAAGAGGGCCAAGCTTGCCCACTTTCGCCGCAGACAGCTCGGATTCGTATTCCAGGATTTTAATTTGCTGGATACGCTGACGATCGGTGAAAATATCATGCTGCCCTTAACGCTTGAAAATAAACCGCTTTCCGTCATGGAAGATAAACTTCAGGCGATTGCTGAAAAACTCGGCATCGAACAACTTCTGAATAAACGGACGTTTGAAGTATCCGGCGGACAAAAGCAGCGGGCGGCCATCGCAAGAGCCGTCATTCATCAGCCCGCTCTCATCCTCGCCGACGAACCGACAGGAAACCTCGATTCGAAGGCGTCAAAAGACGTAATGGAAACGATGCAGCATCTTAATGAAAACGACAATGCCACGATATTGATGGTCACGCATGACCCTGTTGCCGCAAGTTATTGCCGGCGCGTCATTTTTATTAAAGACGGAACATTATTCAACGAAATCCACCGCGGCGCCAACCGCCAAATATTTTATGAAGAGATACTGAATGTGCTGTCCATGCTGGGAGGAAACGCCAATGACCTTTCTTCAGTTCGCTTATAAAAACGTCGTCCGGAATAAAAGAGCCTACCTTGCCTTCTTTTTAAGCAGCGCGTTTTCAGTGATGGTTTTTTTCACATTTGCGATGCTTTTGTTCCACCCCGCTTTAGAGAAAGGCTACTTAAACACCATTGCAAAGCGGGGATTATCGGTGGCTGAATGGATGATTTTCGCCTTTTCCATTCTGTTTGTGCTTTATTCCGTCAACGCCTTTCTCAAGTCGAGAAGCAGGGAATTCGGGATCCTCACCATCCAGGGAATCGCTCCGGGTCAATTGAGGAAGCTGATTACCGCAGAAAACATCATCATCGGCGTGCTCTCGATCGTTACAGGGATCATCGGCGGTCTGGTTTTTGCAAAAACATTTTTTACGATCGGCGCTTATATTTTGGAAATGGACGCTTTGCCATTGTATCTGCCTTGGAAAGCGCTGGCTCTCACAGCCGCCTGCTTTCTCATGCTGTTTATTTTGCTGTCGCAATTTACGGTTTTGTTTATTAAATCAAAAACCGTTACCAAGCTGATCAAAGGCACAGGGAAAATAAAACCTGAGCCAAAACCGTCTGTTATCTTTTCGGTCATCGGCATCGGCTGCCTCGGCTCAGGCTACTGGCTCGTATTGTTCGCCGACATCCATTTTCCCCAAGCCGTCACGATCTTAATTCTGACGATCATCGGGACTTATTTCTTCTTTCGCCAAAGCAGCATTTGGCTGCTGCGGCTCTTAAAAAAACGGAAGTCATTTTATTTGCGCGGAAAAAACGTGCTTTGGGTATCCGATCTTGTCTATCGGCTGAACGATAATGCCCGTCTGTTCTTTCTCGTTTGCATCATTTCAGCCGTCGCCTTTACCGCCACTGGCACATTGGTGATTTCCAAGACTTCCATCGGAAAATTGGATTCTCAATATGAGATAGAGTACTTATTATACAGCGGGAACCAAAAGGAACAGACACACGTTAAGCTGATGGAACAAAAGTTGAAGGACGGACATTTTTCATATGAAAAGGAAGTGACAAAAGGAATTTATATGAGCTATAGCCAGGGACCCTGGGTGCTCCTGACCTCTGAAGGCGAATTCCAAAAGCACTTTAAGTCAGATTCCGGCGAACTGAAAGACGGCGAGGCGATGTATTATCCGAACGCCATCGAGGCGAAAGAAAAGCCGGAAATTCCCAAGACCTTGAACATGTTAAACAAAGATTCGAAGCCGGCAAATGAACGCCTAAAAGTGAAAGGTATTAAAAAACCGCTCATTTTGTTAAACAGCGTCGTTGTCGTAAACGGCAAAACCTTCGAAAAGCTGAAAAAACAAGGCGAATTCGTCACATTGTATGGCTATAACTACAACCGCTGGAAAGAGAGCCTTGATATGATCCAATCACTGGAAAAAGATCTTAGAGAAAAAGCTCCCAATATCCGATTTCAATTTGACGCAAAGGCCAGTACTTATTTTGAAACTGTTCAGCTTCCAAGCCTGAGTCTGTTTATCGGCCTTTTTATTGCGGTTCTCTTTTTTACGGCATCCGGAAGTTTTCTCTACTTCCGCCTGTTTACCGATCTTGAAGAAGATCAGCAGCGCTATCGGTCGCTTGCAAAAATCGGCCTGAGCGAAAAGGAAATGTCGCAGAGTGTGACGATTCAATTGGCCATCCTGTTCTTCTTTCCGTTCGCTCTTGCAGCAGTTCATACGTATTTTGCGATGAAGACGCTCGAGGCGCAGAGTCTTGGTCATTTTGCAGCTCCGGTGTTGATGACGATAGGCGGATTTCTGACCTTCCAACTATTATTCTTTATGATCATTCGAAAAAGCTATTTGAAAAAATTAAAAGGATTTTTAAGGTGATAAAACATGAAAAAAACAATTTCTCTGATTACAGCCGGTTTGGCTGTTGTATGCATTGGTGCATTTCTATTAATTCATCATGAGGTGACAGACAGGTTCAATCCACTTGTGAAGAAAGAAAGCGTGTATGTCCAAATCAACAAAGACGGAAAGCACTTGAGTCCGGGCCGCTATGAGTACACGCTGGAAGGATATAATGACACTGGGAAGGAAAAAGAAATTACATTCTCCTCCAGCGCCTCCCTTCGAAAAAACGCCTACCTAAAGGTACACGCGAAGGGAAAATACGTTGAGACATGGGAAGAAGTACAGCCCGGCGATATGCCGAGTGCAGTTCGGACCAAATTGATCAGGCAGTAAAAAAACGGCGTCTAGCCGTTTTTTGTGTTACTATAATTTTACAGATTTCCGAAACTTTTTGGCCCGTTGTTCGTAGTAAAACAGAAGTCATATTGGTTAGGAGGTTTTCATATGATTGTTGGAATGATCGGTTTTATCCTGGTGGGATTCTTCCTCTACGCCGCCATGGCGCCGTCCGACGGAAACAACAGCGGCAGCAGCTCTTCAACTTTCTTTGTCGGGGGTCCTGATTCATCCGGCGACAGCGGAAGTGATTTCGGTGGCGGCGGAGATTGTGGCGGCGGCGGTGATGGCGGCGGCTGTTAAGACCCGCGGGCTGCCTTTCCCTATCTTCTGCTCGGACCCTTAGGCTGTATGCAGTTCTTGCTGCAGTCAGCCGGGTATGTTCCAGCCATCTCACTTCATCATTCATTCACCATCTAACTCCAAATACGCCATCATCAATCCAGTTGTTTAACCAGACTTCCGATTGGGAATGATGTAAAGACAGCAGATTCCCGCTCTTCAAACGATTTAAAAGTCACAATTAATCGATTCTGTTACAAAATATATAAAACTTTGCACCTACTTGTTCGATATTAAAAGAAGACATTCACAATAAGGAGGGTTTTTTCCAGATGATTTTTTTACTGGTTTTATTGGCTCTGTTTATTTTGTATTCATTCTTTTTTGACAAGAGCAACAAAAGATCTTATACAAAAGCGGCACCGAAAAGCAGAATATTGATCCGCCAGGCAGCTGCGCCGACCGGATTTTTGAGGGTCATCGAAACCGCACCCGGGCAGCCGGTAAACCGCCGAACCTCTGAAGGTATGCGTCCAAATCTGCGGCTTGTCATGAGCCCGACGGACCAAAATGAAAAAAAATAAAGAAAGCGGCATCATGATAAATGCCGTCTTTCCTATTGTATGCTGTGTTCCACCATTCTTCCAAAGGCGTCCGGCGACATTCCCGGCGAGATGCGGACCCTGTGCAGCGCATACATCCCCTGATCCCTAGCAGCCGCCCCCGGCTCTGTCGTCACCGCCATTTGATACCCCGCCTTCTCAGCCTGTTTGAGCGTTTCGGCATTATAGCGTCCAACTGGATAACTCAGCATGGTTGTGTTCTGCTGAAGCATGCCGTCAAACAATGTTTTGGAACGAGTCATTTCACTCAGCTGCTGCTCTGGAGCAAGTCCGTTCAATTCGACATGATTGATCGTATGGCTTTCGATAGCAATACCGTGTTCGGCCATTTCTTTCATTTGGCTTTCGGTTAAATGATTTTTTCTGCCGACCGATTTACCGATCATGAAAATTGTCGCCTTCATCTCATAATCTTTCAAAATCGGGTACGCTTTTTCAAAGTTATCTGTATAACCATCATCAAACGTAATCAGCACGCATTTTTCACTCGGCATTTTGTCTTGTGTTAAGACAATATAGGCTTCTTCAGGTGTCAGTGTGTAATAGCCGTTATCCTTCAGCCATTTCATATGTCCGCGGAACTCCGCCTCCGGTACGCGCAGGCTGTTTCCTGTGGAAATGCTGTGATACATGAGAATCGGAATGCGGGCGGGGCCCTTCACTTTGATCCACTTGGAGGATGGATCATGCTCCGCCTGCTGTTTTGATTGTTTTGCCGCTTTTTGAGCCGTATTTGGTTCTGTTTTTTCCTCTCCTTTTGCTTCATGACTGGAACACCCGTACAGCATTCCCATCAACATAAGCAGCAAAATGAGCAGTTTCGTTTTTTTCACAAGTATTCCCGCTTTCTATCTATTGAATCCTTTTTAATATCGGTTTCGGAACGAGCATTTTTCACCGTTCCTGCTTTGATGATGAAAGCCAAGCTTTACGCAGTATGCTGATCCCTTCTTCAATTTCCGCTTCAGAAAGCCCCCCAAATCCCGCCATGACGATGGAAGAGCTGCTTTTATGTGGCTCAAACCAGAAATCTGATACCGGATAAACTTTCACACCGAGTTTTTCCGCTTTATGTATGAGGTCTTGTGCATGTCGGTCTGTCTTCATCAAAATATGGAGCCCCGCTTTTTCGCCGATGATTTCCATGTCATTTCCGAAATGCGTTTTAATGGCCGATATTAATGTTTTGTGCTTTTCTTGATATACTTTTTTCATTTTACGGATGTGTCTTTCGAAAAAACCTTCTTTCATAAATAAAAACATCGCTTTTTGAATGATGGGTGAAGCGGACTGGCTGTAGCGGCCAAGCGTTTCTTTAAATTCATCTGCCGGCAAACCGATGAGAATGAGGGCAATTATTGCGGCGCTTATGTGCTGATAAAAAAAACCTTTTACAGAGTTTCTCTAAAATATTCCTTTACTTCATTCTTTTGCACTCGAATATATTACCACCATTTGACTTCATTTTCTTTAAGAATGATAAAAAAATATATCTTTATTTCTGCTAAACGTAATAACCCTTCACATATATGCCACCTCAAGATTGAATCTTTTGTCGCAGACGTCCTCTGTCTCTTCTGAGACGGGAGCTGAATGTATCAACGGTTCACACAGGAAAAAAGGTCTCTGCTCCTAAATGTTTGATTTATTTTTGACGGATTGACAGCTTTTTTGTGTCGATTTTGATTCCAGTAAAAGGAGATTCGGGAATTACCACATCAAAAAAAGCCTGCACAAGGCCATTAAACAGTGTCCAGACACGTCTTTAACCAAATGAACCCGCTCTAGATCATCATGTGAAAACAGCTAGGTCTTCCTGCACGGTTGTCTGAATTTTGATTTTTTTAGTATACTTAATTTAGTTAAATAACTCAGAGCAAAGGGATAACAAAAAGGATGGGGGAAAGAAAATGGAAGCAAAACCAAAGGTACAACATATACCGATTCAAACAACGAAAGAACCGGATGAAAATTTTTTTGCAAGAGCAATGAATATTAAAATCGGCATCATTCCGCTGCCCGTATACTTGCTGCTCTTCGCTTTGATTGTGACGTTTGTCTATATGCACGATCTGAAAAGCGACATTTTAACAGCTATTGCGGTTACGGGCTTTTTCGGATTCACCTTCGCCCAAATCGGAAAGTCGCTGCCGCTTCTTCGTTCTGTCGGCGGTGCCGCTATACTTGCGACATTTATTCCTTCAGCTATCGTCTATTACCATCTCATTCCCGATGACATTATCAAATCAACAACTGAATTTACAGAAAACTCAAACTTTCTTTATTTGTTTATCTCAGCCATTGTAGTGGGAAGCATTTTAGGGATGAAAAGAGAAACGCTGGTCAGGGCGTTCATTAAAATTTTCATTCCGCTGATCGCAGGGACAATTGCCGCAGCGGCAGTCGGTCTGACAGTTGGTACAATGCTCGGCCTCGGATTTCAGCATACGCTGCTGTACATTGTGATTCCGATCATGGCCGGAGGGGTTGGCGAGGGAGCCATTCCGCTGTCCATCGGCTATTCGGAAATCATGCACATGTCACAAGGGGAAGCTTTTGCACTTGTCATTCCTTCCATTATGTTCGGAAGCTTAAGCGCTGTCATTTTGTCCGGGGTTTTAAATGTAATGGGGAAGAAAAAGCCTGAATGGACAGGCAATGGAAAAGTCGACCGTTTTGAAAGTGGGGACGCACTGCCGCTTGAAAGCCGCGACAAAGACAAAGAAAGCGTTTTTAACCTTTCCCACTTTGCATCGGGAGGCATTCTTGCCGTCTCATTATATTTGGTCGGTATGCTTTCACATGACTTGTTCGGATTTCCAGCACCCGTCATGATGCTTCTCTTGGCTGTTGCCGTGAAACTGTTTCGTTTGGCTCCGGCGAATTTGGAAAACGGCGCCTACGGCGTGTCACGCTTCTTTTCAACTGCTGTGACATATCCGCTGCTTTTTGCCATTGGCGTCTCCATGACACCGTGGGACAAGCTGATCGCTGCTTTTAATATTGCCAATATTATTACGATCGTATCTGTCGTGGTCACGATGATAGCCGTCGGCTTTTTTACAGGAAAGTGGCTGAACATGTACCCGATCGAAACCGCGATTATCAATGCCTGCCATTCAGGTCAGGGCGGAACGGGGGACATCGCCATTCTCAGCGCCGCCGAGCGCCTCGAGCTCATGCCGTTTGCTCAGGTGTCCACAAGAATCGGCGGAGCGATAACCGTTACACTGACATTGCTGCTGTTAGCCCAGTTTTATTGATGAATGAAAAAGCCTGCAGAGCAAACTGCAGGCTTTCTGTTTAGTATCTATCGTACTTTTTTCGGAACATAGTCGGGAAAGTCTGTCACAATCCCGTCCACGCCGGCCTTTAAAAGCGGAGGCACTTCATCGCGGGAGCGGACGGTCCATGGCGTAATTTTCATGCCGAACGCATGGATTCTCGGCACAAGTGTAGGATCAGCGGCAACATTTTTTAAGTTGGCGTTCACATATTTGGCATAGCCGGAAAATGCCTTGAGCTTTGCATCTGTTAAGTCCGCTGTTTTTGACGTTAAGACACCTGTCGGCATTGATGGGAGCAGCTGATGAATTTTGTATACAGAGTTGAAATCAAACGATTGTACAATGATTTTTCCGTTTTTAGGCTTATCCATTCTCCGCTCTTTCAATGCCGCTGATACTTTTTCTTCGATTCCCGGATAGCGTGCAGGTTCTTTCAATTCGATCAGCATTCCGATCTTTCCTTTATACCGGTCAAGCACTTCTTCAAATGTCGGAATGCGTTCCCCGGCGAACTGCGGCCCGAAGTAGCTGCCAGCATCAAGCTTGCGCAGCTCGGCAAGCGTCAAGTCCTTTACGGCGACCGGCAGCACTGAGCCGATGTCTGTCGTACGGTTTACAGTTGTATCATGAATGACGACAAGCTCCCCGTCCTTGGACATTTGAACATCCAGCTCGATATAATCCGCTTTCATCTGATGCGCCTTTTCAAAGGCAGCCATCGTGTTTTCCGGCGCATATCCCGAAGCACCTCTGTGCGCAATGACAGCCACTTTTTTAGGCTTCGCCGCCGGCTCTTGCGCTCCCGCGTCCGGTGCAAACAGTGCTGACCCGATAGAAACCCCGATCAATGAAGATAACATCAATTTCTTTAATAAAGCTGACACATCATCCACTCCCCTTTTGCTCTTCTCTTGCCAAAGTATAGGTTCGCACTGTTAAGATTATGTTTCAGCAGTCTTTAATTTTCATAAATTTCCTGATAAACAAAAAAAGACCCCCTCAGCAAGAGATCTTTTTTTGGATATATCAGCGCTCACAGGCAATTTTGTCTTTATCGCGGTCCAGCTTTTTATTGGCGTCATAAAGCGCTTTTGAAACATACGGCTTGTACTTCGTTTTTCCGCCTTTGTTTTTGACCGACTTCGAACGTGCGACGCCGCCTTTATAGTCTTTGTTTAAAGCTTTGCAGTTTTTGTACGTTTTTACCTTCGTTTTTGCTTCTGCCACATCGCCGGCACCCCAGGAAAAACCGATGATAAGACCGGCAGACAAAAGACCCGCTGCTATTTTTTTCATCCCGTTTGACCCCTTTCGTCTAATTCTTATGTATCTTTTACCATGATAAAATATTTTTCTTATTCACTCATGAAAAATATGACATTTTATTGAATAAAAAGTACGTATTGAACAAAGGACTTTCCACACAAAAAACCGGCCGCGTTATGCGCCGGCTTCATCAACATATTGATGTTCACAAGTCTTTTTCAAAACAGCGTGAATCTCATAGGCCAATTCCTTCGGATGGATGCACAGCATGTCTTCCAAAGGACTGTTCCAGTTCCCGTTCTTAATCAATTTCAGCGCATAATGGCCGGCCGGACTGCACTCGGGATACCACTCTATATCGAGGAGGAGGCATTCTTCCTCATGCCGCAGCTTCAAAAGATCCCGTTTGAAATCTGACCGCCAGGCCTTGCTGTCAGGCGCCAATTCATCGGGGTTTGTATCGGTTAATGAGTGATGCACAACCGTCCAGCCGGCCGGGATTCTAAGCCTCAGCAAATTGCGGGCGCCGCCAGAGGCGCGAATCCTATCTTCCAACCGTTCGACCAGCTGTTCATACGGTGTATCTGAATCTTCACTGACCAGCGTTTGATCAGCATTTAGCATCCTGATAACGTACTTCAGTTCTCCAGCATATTCAACTTGTACCATTTTACCGGAGGTTTCATTCTCCAAGGTGAAGAGCGTACGGCGGGGATCGCGAATCGGCTTTTGATACAAATGATTTTCTTTCACTGTCCAGCCGGCCGGCACCATTAAAGGATGCAATTTAAAAAAATACTGAGATTTGGTCAACGTTCTCACATCCTCTATCCTTGTTCTGTCCTCTTTCCTATCAATCTATGTGCCTGGCCGGCTTCTTAGAACAAACGGCGGACCAGCCTCACAAAAAAAAAACCGCCCGACGCTTCATAAAGCAGTCAGGCGGCTTTTCGTTTTTACTCGCCGGTTTTTTCTTTTCCGTAATGATACGTTGATGGATCAACAGGTTTGAAGTCTGAAATTTCGTGGAACCTTAACAGATCTTTATAGAGTACTTGGTCGGACAGATCCAGCTGTTCGGACACCTGTGATTTGAGGTTTTCCGTTTCCTGGTTGCCTTTGATCTCTTTTCCTGTCTTTGTATCGTATACGGTCGTATCAATCATCGTGTACTTCGGCGTTACATAGTTTCCATTTCTGAAAGCCACGGTTTCGTCGTGGTCTTTAGAAAAGAGGTCTGTACCAAAGTTGATGTATTTTTTGCTGTCAATACCTTGCAGGTGAAGAAGTGTCGGCATGACATCCATTTCGCCGCCATACGTATGATTGACTCCGCCTTTTTTGCCCGGAACGCGGATCATAAGCGGTACGCGCTGATTCATCGCGTTTTGATACGGTGTAATCTCTTTTCCTAATACTTCTTTCATCGCACGGTTGTGGTTCTCTGAGATTCCGTTGTGGTCGCCATAGATGACGATGACGGAATCATCATATAATCCCGATTTTTTCAGCTCTTTAAAGAAATCTTCAAGCGCTTCGTCAAGATAACGCGCCGTCTGGAAGTACCCGTCTACCGTTTTGTCTCCCGTCGTTCCCTTTTCAAGGGTGGCATCCTTTTCATCCAATATGAACGGATAATGGTTTGTCAGCGAGATTAAATGCGCATAGAACGGCTGTTTCAGCGATTTCAGCTTCGGAATTGATTCTTCAAAGAACGGCTTGTCTTTCAAGCCAAGGTTGACGAGATTCTCCTCTGACATGTCATATGTGCTGGCATCGAAGAATTTGTCATAGCCAATTTGTTTATACACCTGGTCGCGGTTCCAGAATGACTTGTAATCCCCGTGGAGCACGGCGCTTGTGTAGCCTTCTTTTTGGTTCAGAATCGCCGGCAGGGACTGGTACGTATTTTGCCCTTTTGTTACAAACGCGCTGCCTTCAGGCAGTCCGTAAAGGCTGTTGTCCATCATCAATTCGGCATCCGCGGTTTTACCTTGACCGGTCTGATGGAAAAAGTTATCGAAATACATCATGTCATTCTGGCCGTGCGCCAGCTTGTTCAAGAACGGCGTGACTTCTTTTCCGTTCAGCTTATAATCGATCAAAAACGTCTGGAAGCTTTCCAAATGAATCTTGATGATGTTCTTACCTTTTGCTGCGCCGAAATACTCGTCATTCGGTTTTGCATAATGCGAATTTGTATAGTTGATGACGCTCGTCAGGTCGTCGCTGCTCGCATATGCCTTTTGGCTCGCGTTTTGGGCAGCCTGAACACCATCATAGATCATGTAATTGTAAGGCCCCAAATACTTGACGATATAATTTCGGTCAAATGTTCTTGTCAAAAGCTCCGGACGGTCTGTCTCAGCAACTGCAAGGTTGATGAAAAACAGCGCCACTCCGCCGATAACGACAGTTGCAGCCCATCTTTTTTTCAGTTGTGACGCCTTCAGTTCAGGCAGCTTCACACATAATGCAATCAGAATGATCAAATCGACGAAATAGATAACGTCATGAAATGCCATGATGTCAAAAACGCCATCCGACATGTTGCCGAGGTTTCCGGCTTGTTTTAAGTTTGCAAACGTCAAAAAGTCATCAAAGAAACGGTAAAACAGGATATTTGCATATAAAGCAAACGTCATCACTGCATCAATGATGATGATCCATATCGCCGACCGACGGCCTTTAGCAAACAAAGCCAAACCGAGTGCAGCAATCGTGAAGCTGAATGGGTTGATAAACAGCAGCATGTGCTGCGTAGACCCTTTCACACCCAAATTAAACTCTAAAAAGTAGGAAGCATAGGTTTTAGCCCATACAAAAACAACAGCTAACACAAAAAAGCTTAGCTTATGAGAGAATATTTTTTTCATGATAACCTCTACCTTTTTAAACTTTTTTCAGACCGCTTTCTGTTTCAGTCAATGAAGCGTGAGGAAACGATAATATATCATTCTACTAAAAGTCTCGGCGGTTATTCAAGCACGTCCACGATGAAAATCCCCCAGCTTCCCTCACTCAAACAGTCCACGTCTGCGTAAAAAAATTCCGCATTTAAGACTACGGCCTCTAATTAAGACGAATGAATTTCCCCAAAGGTTTCAGTTATTTTCATTCATCTCGAAAATTGCTCTTTCCCGGACGATTAAATATCTTTATGAAATTCATTTAAATAAGCTTTTCTTTGCGCTTCTGTGAACCGGCCGATCCAGTCCGCACGCGCTTCCTCCGTCATATAGGGCAGAATGTATAGCTCGACCGCTTTATAAAATGCCGGTTCAGGAAGAATGTTGTACGTCGGAATCCGTACCATGCCGTTCCCGCGCGTCTCTATCAGTATATCCATAAAGAAAATGCCTTTCGGGCTGAAGCGGTGCTGCGCCATTTTAATGCTTTTAATGTCCTTGAACAATACAGATTTCTTCCCTGAGAACAGCCGCCCGCCTTCTCCCTCGATCATGCTGAAGATGATGTTTCCTTTTTTCGTGAATGCCGGAAATATCATTAGAAAAGTAATCAAACCATAGATGATCCCGAAAAGTCCGACTCCCAGGTAAAGCAATGAATATTTCGATTCGAGTTTTATTGCTTCATAAAAGAGCCACAATCCGACCAATCCGAAACCTGCCGTCCCCGCAAAAGCCCATACTCTAAAGAACATTCGGCTTTTCACATCAATTGGCTTTTTTTCTTCCTGTTCCAAAAATAATAGACCTCCTTTACTTCAGCAAGCGGATTTCTATATTAATGATATTCATGCCACAATCTACCTTACCACAGAAACCGGCTTCTGCATAAAACTTGCAGTGTGAATGATCACGTATTCGTCCAGTCAGCAGACGATCTGTCCCTTATCACGACCCGATGAATACAAAAAGGCTCCCGGCCATTTGCCGGCAGCCTTCCCCTATTTTGAAATATCAACAAATCCTTCGCCGAATACATCCCTGACATCGTGGATGATGACAAATGCTTTTTTATCTGTGCTTCTTATAATTTTCTTGAGCATGGACAGCTCTTGTTTATTAATGACAATGTATAGAATTTCTTTGGAATCGCCCGTATAGTGTCCGCGTCCCGTTAATATCGTGACGCCGCGGTCCATCAAGGTATTGACCTGCGCGGCGATCTCGTTTTTATGCTCAGAAATGATCGTGATCGCTTTTTTCGTGTTGAGCCCTTCGATAATGAAATCCATGACCTTTGTGGCGATGTACAGCATGACAATCGTAAACATCAGCTTTTCAGCACCAATGATAAAGTAGGAACTGAACACGACAACTAAATCGATCATCAGCAAGGCATAGCTGATGTTCCAGTCGAAATATTTATTGGCGATTCTCGCGAGAATCGCAGACCCGGCAGTGGTTCCGCCGACACGGATGATCATGCCGATGCCGACGCCGGCAAATACCCCGGCAAAGATCGTGCTGATGATCACTTCATCAGCCGGCACCGTCCAATCTTCAGTAACATGCAGAAAAAATGAATTGGCCGCCACCGCAATGATGGTATAAATCGTCGTTTTTTTATCCAAAAAGCGATAGCCGATAATCAGAAGAATGCCGTTCAGCACAAAGTTTGTGATGCCCGGAGACCATTCAAAAACGTAGTATAAAATCAGCGTGATCCCCGTGACGCCGCCTTCTCCCAAGTCATTCGGGATGGCGAACAGATTCACGGCTAACGCAAAGAAAAATGCGCCTATAACAATCAGGATCATATCCATTGCTTTCTTTTTCATAACTGCATCCCCTTCCTTATTCGTAGTCGATTTCCTGTAAAAAGTAAAAAAGCCCCGGAGAGAAGCTCTTTGATTAAGAGCAAAAACTCCTGGGCTTTTATCCCACCGTGTCATAACGATATTTTCGCTATGTGTTTTCTCTCGGACCAGACCAGCGCGGAACCCACTGCGGAACCCTAGAAAACCACCTTTTCTCTGTTATCAATTTGTCATCTTCAAGCATTATAAGTGAAATTTTGGGGTCTATCAACCCCTTTAACAGCCTGAAAGATTTGTTTTTTTGTAAAATAGCTTCCATCTGCCGACGATAAAACCGTCCTATAATAATAGATATACGTGTTTTGCCTGGGAGGCGCTCTTATGAACAAACAAAAACGGCAATGGCTCATCAAGCAAACCATTCTCGAACATCCGGTAGAAAATCAGGAACAGCTGGCATCCCTGCTGGAAAAACGGGGCATCGCCGTTTCGCAGTCTACCATTTCCCGCGATATTAAAGAAATGTATCTTGTGAAACAGCCCGGTGAAAACGGAAAGCTTGTCTACACGACAAATGCTTCCTTATCCATCAACCCTTCCAAAATATTAAAAGATAAAATCTCCGACGTTGTCCTTCATGTGCATCGGACGGACAACTTGATCATTATTAAAACAATGCCCGGCAACGCCCATGCCATCGGCGTCCTTCTTGATAAGCTGGGAAGCCCGGAAATGCTGGGCTGTATATGCGGGAACGATACATGCCTTGTGATTTCCCAATCGCCTGAGGCAGCCCAATCATTTTGTGATCACTTATGCTGATCCGGCCATCCGGATCAGCTTTTTTTCCCTCAAAAAAATTTTTTCAAAAAATCCCCTTTAAAAATATACACGTTTTATACGTTCTATTCTCTGCTCCTGCAAGGACTCATTTTCGATTTATCATAATTATTCATTTTTGTTTTTGCTTCATCAAAAAACATGTGAAATATATCACGTTTTCGTTGTTATCGCTTTCACATCGCGCTTTTCCTTCCTGTTTTAAGCTGTACATGTAACAAAAAGAGCTTAGGAGGCGGGATGATCATGACAACACCGATACACGTTTACTCTGAAATCGGCCCTTTGAAAACCGTCATGCTGAAGCGGCCCGGTCGGGAACTGGAAAACCTAACACCCGAATATCTGGAAAGGCTTCTCTTTGACGATATTCCCTTTTTGCCAGCGGTGCAAAAAGAGCATGACCAATTTGCAGAAACGTTAAAGAAACAGGGAGTTGAAGTTCTTTATTTAGAAAAGCTGACGGCTGAAGCCCTGGATGACGCTTTCATCCGCGAGCGGTTTATCGATGAGCTGTTAACGGAAAGCAAAGCAGATATCAACGGCGCTTACGACAGACTGAAAGAGTTCTTGCTCACCTTTGACGCCGATTCGATGGTCGAACATGTGATGAGCGGCATTCGAAAAAATGAGCTGGAACGCGAAAAGAAATCGCATCTTCATGAGCTGATGGAAGACCATTATCCATTTTATCTCGATCCGATGCCAAACCTTTACTTCACAAGAGATCCGGCGGCCGCCATCGGAAGCGGACTGACCATCAACAAAATGAAAGAGCCTGCTCGCAGGAGAGAGTCGCTGTTTATGCGCTACATTATCAATCACCACCCGCGTTTTAAAGGGCATGAGATTCCGGTTTGGCTTGACCGTGATTTCAAATTCAATATCGAAGGCGGAGATGAGCTTGTCTTAAATGAAGATACCGTAGCGATCGGGGTATCAGAACGGACAACGGCTCAGGCGATCGAGCGTCTTGTCCGGAACTTATTTCAGCGGCAGAGCCGGATTCGCCGCGTACTGGCCGTCGAAATACCGAAGAGCAGAGCCTTTATGCATTTAGATACCGTCTTCACGATGGTTGACCGAGATCAATTCACGATCCATCCCGCCATCCAGGGGCCTGAAGGAGACATGCGGATCTTCGTTCTTGAGAGAGGGGAAACGGCAGACGACATTCGTACGACTGAAGAACACAATCTGCCGGAAGTGCTAAAAAGAACGCTCGGCCTTTCAGATGTCAACTTGATCTTCTGCGGCGGCGGAGACGAAATCGCTTCAGCCAGAGAGCAGTGGAATGACGGTTCCAATACACTCGCGATCGCTCCTGGTGTCGTCGTCACCTATGACCGGAATTACATTTCTAACGAATGTTTGAGAGAACAGGGCATTAAAGTTATCGAAATCCCGAGCGGGGAGCTTTCAAGAGGACGCGGCGGCCCGCGCTGCATGAGCATGCCGCTCTATCGCGAAGATGTGAAATAGCCAAACCTAAAGAAAAAGGAGAGAGATCCATGAACCAAACGATTGATTTAAAAGGCAGAAGCTACTTAGCTGAAAAAGATTTTTCCGAAGAAGAAATCCTCTATTTGCTCGATCTCGCCCAAAAATTAAAAGAAAAAAAAGCGCAAGGCATCAAGCATCGCTATTTGGAAGGTAAAAACATCGCTTTGCTGTTTGAAAAGCCTTCTACAAGAACGCGCTGCGCTTTCACGACAGCCTGTATCGACCTCGGTGCGCATCCCGAATATTTGGGAAAAGACGACATTCAGCTCGGCAAAAAAGAATCGATCGAAGACACAGCCAAAGTTCTCGGCCGCATGTTCGACGGAATTGAATTCCGCGGATTTGAACATGAAAAAGTGATTTCCCTGGCAGAGCATTCCGGTGTGCCGGTATGGAACGGGCTGACCGATTTATGGCATCCGACGCAGATGCTTGCGGACTTTATGACAGTGAAAGAACATACGGGACGCGTAAAAGGGATCAAACTCACCTATATCGGCGACGGCCGTAACAACGTCGCAAACAGCCTGCTCATCGGCGGCGCCAAAGTCGGCATGGACGTGAGAATCTGCTCGCCTCAAGAGCTGTTCCCTGATCAAGACATCGTTAAAATGGCGGAAGCGTTCGCCGAAGAATCCGGCGGAAAAATCACCGTCACAAGCGATACAGATGAAGCCGTGTCCGGAGCCGACGTTCTGTATACGGACGTCTGGGTATCCATGGGAGAAGAAGACAAGTTCGCTGAAAGGATCAAACTGCTCAAGCCTTATCAAGTGAATATGGATCTCGTCAAGAAAACAGGAAACGATAACGTCATCTTCCTGCACTGTCTGCCTGCCTTCCACGACCTTCATACAACTTACGGACAAAACGTTTACGATCAGCACGGCCTTAAAGAAATGGAAGTGACGGACGAAGTGTTCCGCAGCAAACACTCTAAAGTGTTCGATGAAGCTGAAAACCGCATGCACACAATTAAAGCTGTCATGGCAGCGACACTCGGCGATCTTGACTGACAGGAAAAGGGGCTCATTCCCTTTTCCATTCTAAACCGAATGAGGTGACAAAAATGGCGGAAGAAAAGAAACTTGGGCTGTTTGCACTTATCGCGCTTGTCATCGGATCGATGATCGGCGGGGGCGCCTTCAACCTTGCAAGCGACATGGCTTCAGGAGCGGGGGCGGGAGCCATTTTAATCGGCTGGATCATCACCGGAGTCGGCATGATTGCCCTGGCCTTCTCTTTCCAAAACTTGACCACGAAAAGGCCTGATTTAGACGGCGGTATTTTCACTTATGCGCGGGAAGGATTCGGCCATTTTATGGGGTTTAACAGCGGCTGGGGGTACTGGTTCGCAGCCCTTCTCGGCAATGTCGCATACGGAACGCTGCTGTTCAGCGCAGTCGGATATTTCATCCCTGCGTTTGGAGACGGACAAAACGTCGCATCGATTATCGGTGCAAGCGTAATCCTCTGGTGCGTGCACTTTTTGATCCTGCGCGGGGTACAGTCCGCTGCCATGATCAACTTAATTACGACCATTTCAAAACTGGTACCGATTTTTGCTTTCATTATCGCCATTATCTTTGTGTTTCATCTTGATTTATTTACGAACGATTTCTGGGGAAAAGGGCTGTCGCTCGGTTCCATCGGGACACAGGTCAAGAGCACGATGCTGGTGACCGTCTGGGTGTTTACCGGAATTGAAGGGGCCGTCTTATTCTCAAGCCGTGCCAAAAAATCAAGCGATGTCGGCAAAGCGACTGTCATCGGCTTGATCAGTGTACTTGTGATTTACGTCATGATTACGATGCTGTCGCTCGGCGTCATGAATCAGCAAAACTTGGCCGGACTTCCGAATCCTTCAATGGCCGCGATCATGGAGCATATCGTCGGCAAATGGGGAGCTGTGCTCATCAACTTGGGATTAATCATTTCCGTATTGGGCGCCTGGCTGGCCTGGACATTATTCGCGGGCGAACTCCCGCTGATCGCGGCGCGCGAAGGGGTCTTCCCGAAATGGTTCGGCAAAGAAAATAAAAACGGCGCGCCGACAAATGCGCTGACTTTGACAAACGCCATTATCCAGCTGTTTTTGCTGACGTTTCTCATTTCGGATGCGGCCTATCAGTTTGCATTCTCCTTGGCTTCCTCGGCCATCTTGATCCCGTATCTGTTTTCCGGGCTTTATCAGCTTAAATACAGCTGGCTGCACAAAGAACCTAACCGGGGAAAGAACCTCATCATCGGGATCATCGCAAGCATTTACGGCGTCTGGCTCGTATATGCCGCAGGACTTGATTACCTGCTTTTGACCATGATTTTATACGCTCCCGGCATTCTCGTATTCCGGGCTGTCCGCAAAGGAAAAGAAGGCCCCGTCTTCAATAAGGCCGAGCTTTTGATTGCCGCCGCGATTCTTGTATTGGCTGTCATCGCCGTGATCAGGCTGGCTGCGGGAAGCATTTCAATTTAACAAAACAGAGGTGATGATCAAATGAAAAAAAGAAAAATTGTCGTCGCACTTGGCGGTAATGCCATCCAAACCGGAGATGCCAGTGCAGAAGCGCAAAAGCGCGCGCTTGAAGAAACCGCCATGTATTTGGCGGATATGATCGACAGCGGCGCCGAATTAATCGTCACGCACGGAAACGGCCCGCAGGTCGGAAACCTGATGATTCAGCAAAAAGAGGCGGATTCCCCGAAAACACCGGCCATGCCGCTTGAAACTTGTGTTTCCATGACCCAGGGAATGATCGGCTATTGGCTGCAAAATGCTCTTGACCGGGCGCTACATGCGAAAGGGAAAGGCGGACATGCGGCAACCGTCATCACCCGGGTCGCCGTCCGAGGCGATGATGAAGCATTCCGCAACCCGACAAAACCGATCGGTCCGTTTTACAGCGAAGAAGAAGCGAAAGAACTGATGAACAGCCGCAACGGCGGCCTCGTTTTTAAAGAAGACGCCGGAAGAGGCTGGCGCCGGGTCGTACCGTCTCCGGCTCCGGTATCGATCCTTGAACACGATGTTATCAATGATCTTGTCGAACACGGACATATCGTCATTGCGGCCGGCGGCGGAGGCGTTCCCGTCATTGAAAACGGCGATGCCGTCTCCGGTATTGACGCCGTCATCGACAAAGACTTTGCCGCCTGCAAACTGGCGGAACTTGTGCAGGCTGACGAACTGGTCATTCTAACAGGTGTCGACTATGTTGCCGTCGATTATTTAAAGCCGACAGAACGCGCGCTGAAACGCGTCACCACCGAAGAACTGAAAGGTTATATAAAAGAAAAGCAATTTGCAGAAGGAAGCATGCTGCCAAAAGTCAAAGCAGCCATCCAATTTGCCGAAGCCAAAAAAGGCAATAAAACGGTCATCACATCCCTGAAATTAGCCAAAGACGCTCTCCAAGGAAATGCCGGCACGATTGTCGAACAAGCCTAAAAGCAAAAGGAAGGGCTCGGGGAGGGTTCTTCCTTTTGCCAATCGTCAAAAACAAGTAAAATTTAAACTATATAGCCGCAACATAAGAAAATCGATAAGGGTGGTCCATATGAAGAACAAAGACATCGTACATCAACTGAAAAAGTTTCCTCTTCTCGCTTCCCTGAATAAAAGAGATCTGGAAGATATGAAACAGTTTATCTATTGGCGCACTTACCATAAAGGCCAGATATTATTTATGGAAGACGACCCCCGGGAACGAATGTACCTTCTTCTCGACGGCTTTATCAAACTCGAAAAATCAAACGAAGCTGGATCCATGTTTTATACCGACTATGTACGTCCTCATACCCTCTTTCCATTTGGAGGCTTGTTTCGGGATGAGCATTATCACTATGCCGCCGAAGCCTTAACAGATATTGAACTCTACTATATACCCATGAACATCTTCGAAGATCTCGTCCGGGACAACAAAAACCTGCTTTACGATATTCTCAATCATTTATCAGACATTCTTGCCCTCCACGAGGAAAGGCTGAAGCGCATTACACTCTCCCATGCACACGACAGGGTCACACAAGCCATTTACTATTTAACCGAAAGCCTCGGTCAAAAAGAAAGCAATTCAACCGTCATCAACTGTCCGATCACCGCTGCTGAAATTGCCAAAATCTCAGGGACATCCCGCGAAACCGTCAGCGCCGTCCTGAAAAAGCTCCGCTGCGAAGGCGTGATCAGTCAAATGAACAAGCAGATTATGATCAACCGGCCGGAGTATTTTATGTAGATCATATATGAGAAATCATCCCGACGACAAGCGGGATGATTCCCCCCGCCGCCTTTATTTATACCGGAATTCCTCTGTTTCAAACTGTCTGTTTTTGATGATATCCCGATAAAAGCAAGCCGATTTTTTCAGCGCCCTGCTGCGGTTGTCCTCCAATCGGATCTCAACAAGGCCGTAGCGGTTTTTAAAGGCGTTCATCGGAGAGACGTTGTCCGTGAACGCCCAAAGCATATAGCCTTTGCAGTTTGCGCCGTCTGCGATCCCTTTCATTGCCTCTCGCAAATGGGCCGAAATAAAATCGATTCTGTAGTCATCCTGAATGACACCTTCTTCATTTTTAAAACGCTCCTCATGTTCGACGCCCATCCCGTTTTCCGCAATCAGCCATTCGATATTTCCGTACTCATGTTTGAGTCTCATCGCCATATCATAGACAATTTGGGGATAGATCTCCCATCCTCTGAATGGGTTCATTTTTCTGCCGGGCAGCTCAAAGTATTCATAGTAATAAGCGGGATGAAATGGCGTTGAGTCATTCCACTGTCTTGACGGAGCTTTTACACGGCGGGGGTAATAAAGGTTAATGCCGGCAAAATCTACTGTATGCTGTTTGATGATGTCAAGCTCCGCCTCATCATGGTCAAACAGAATATCGTGTTTAACCAAGAGCTCTATCAATTCATCGGGGTAGGCGCCTTTGATGCTCGGATCCAAAAAAACCCTGTTAAAAAACAAATCATAGATGCGGGCCGCTTTTTGGTCATGAGGCGCGCTTGATCTCGCATAAGTAACCTCCGGATTCAAAATAACGCCGATTTTGGCGCCTTCCAGGCAATCGGACTTGCGGGCGTGAAAAAGCCTGACGCATTTCGCCGTCGCCAATGCCTTATTAAAATTCCATTGCATCCATTTTTTTGTGTTCTGCTCATATGGATATCGAATTGCATCAAGGAAAATCCGGGTTTGCGGGACAATCGGTTCATTAAAAGTAAACCAATATTTCACCCTGTCTCCATATCGTTCAAATACTTTTTTCGCATATGCCGCAAATAAATCTATGACATGTTTAGACCCCCACCCTCCGTATTTCTCCATTAAAACTGCGGGAATCTCATAATGCTCAAGGCAAATCATCGGTTCCACACCTGATGCAATCAGCTCATTGATGACATCGTCGATATAGCCTGCGTACACTTCGTCAACTTCTGCTGTTTCATAATCAATCAGAAAGCGGGACCAGTTAATCGATGTCCGGTAATGTGTCAAGCCGATCTCTTTCATATGATGAATATCCTCTTTATAGCGGTTATAAAAATCGGTTGCCACAGCCGGTCCGTATCCGTTATGCCATACATGCGGGTCATTCTTGTACCACATATCCAAATAAGAATCCTGTGTCGGCCGCTTCCCGGCCCACCCCTCTGTCTGCCACGCCGACGCTGCTGCGCCGAGAATAAAATCGGCGGGAATCTTCCACGTTTGTCTCGCCATTTCGTTCGCCCCTTTCAACGCCTTTACATGGAAACATTGTTTTCAGAATTTACCGTAAGGCTTCGATTCATCAACATCACAAACGGAAGATAAATAAGGGCAGAGACGATGATGCATACGATTTGTGTGACGACGGCGCCGAGGCTTCCTCCTGTCGACAGCCACGCATTGATAATCGGCGGTGTCGTCCACGGCACCATGACAACGGCTTTTCCGGCAAAGCCCGCCGCTGTCGCGATGTAACCGATCGCCCCCGTCACAAGCGGCGTCACAATAAAAGGAATCGCCATTAACGGATTCAGCATGACGGGAACCCCGAAGATCACCGGTTCATTGATATTGAAGATGCCGGGACCAAACGAAATTTTTGTAATGCTGCGCAAATCCTCCCGTTTCCCCGCGATAAAAATCGCGATCAACAGGCCGATCGTGACGCCGGATCCGCCGATGCTCATGTACACATCCCAAAACGGCATCGTAATGATATTCGGAATCGATTCGCCGGCAGCGTATGCATTCATATTGACGGTAATCGAAGCGAGCAGCAAAGGCTCCCTGATCGGCTTCACCATCTGGTTTCCGTGTATGCCGATGACCCAGAAAAACTGTGCGACAAACACTAGCAGCAAAATGCCGGGAAGGCCTTGAATCGCACCCTCAAGCGGTTTTTGCACGACATTGTACACAGCTTCATGAAGGTATACGCCCGTCAGCCGATGAAAAGCAAATCCGAAGCTGGCGATGATCGTGACCGTAATAATCGAAGGAAATAAAGTGCCGAACGAGACAGAGACATTGGCCGGCACGCTGTCCGGCATTTTAATTTTGAGCCGGTCCATGCTCGAAAGCTTGCTGAAGATTTCAACAGACACAATCGAAATAAACATCCCCAAAAACAGTGACTTCGGATCCGTAAATTCCTTGGCCAGCACATTAACCACTTCCTGCATCGAACCGTTCACTTCCAACAGCACCGTCGATGGAATGACAGAGATATAGGACATCAGCGCCATCAAGCCGGGAAAAAATGATTCATGCCCATTCAGCTTCCCGAGCTCAATCCCGATCAAAAACACTGCGCCGATCGTAATAAAGTTCAGCGTCGCATAATTGATCGAGGCCATAATCGGCTCAAGCGCAGACAAGAACCGAAAAGGCTCGAAAACCGCAAGTCCCGTCTCAGGGCTCATCACCATATTCTGCATCAGAACCGCAAACGCCCCGGCAATGATGACCGGCATCAGCGTAACAAACGCCGACTTAATGACCATGATATATTTGAAGCTTGTAATTTTAAAAGCGACCCGCTCAAACATCTCGGTCACCTTCGCCATCCTGCTCATTTACTCTCCCCCTTTTTTTGGTGGTTTGCTTTTACTTTACAATGAAAACGCTTTCTTTTTGGTGCATATTTTTTCCTTTGGGAGAGGAAATTTTTAGGTTGGGAGGCCATCAAAGCAGACAACCCGCCGTTTCACTGAAACAGCGGGTCATATATTTTACTGTGGCAATTGCACTTTGATCGGCTTGAACGGTGTAGAATAAAATGCGCTTAAATAACCAAACTCGACATCAAGCGAATATTGGTCAAGACTGAAGTTTTTCGCTCCAAATTCACCATCTAACGTAAAGTCTGAACGGAATCGTAGTTTTTCAGGATCTAGCACTTTTGTAAAATTACCTTTTACGCTGTGTCCCTCCGGCGCCTCGTCAAAGCCTTTATAAGCCGAATCAACCAGCGACATCGTTTCTAAAAAATTTTGCATGCTGTCCATATCGATCTTAGATTGATCGACATGTTTCAAATGATAGTCGACAGACAGTTTGCTGCCGTTTTGTTTCACCTGATCAACGGCAATCTGGAAATCATGACGGTCAGCGCTCAGCACGGCGGGCGTTTTTGTGAGTGGCAGCGTTTTTTCGGAATCGCCCATACTGCTGCTCGCCTCAATCTTGAGGTATTTTGTTCCTTTATTCACTTTTTCAAGGATCAGCCTTTCTTCGTGACGAACCTTGTTTCCTTTCTTTGTACTGTCTGTCGTCCTCTGCCCGCCACTCAAATAAGGGATTTCGTTTCCTTTATCATCGGTCACTTTTATAATTGATGTACGATCGTTTGGATGTTCCTCTGAATTGGATACTTCATAGTCGATGACAGTCGATTCTTTTCCGAGAATTACCGTTTTTACGGCGAGCTTATGGCCATCAGCCGATTGTGTATTGTTTTTGGTTACGTGGAGCGTTTTATACGGCAGTTTATCAACCGGAATGTCGAACTTCCATTTCCCTCTGATTCCGTTAATATCTGTGATCGTAACCGGGAGTGTCAGTTTATCGGGAATATGTTTGTCTGGATAGCCCATTTGAATGTAGCCGGTATAGCCGTCCTCTGTTTTCTTTATGTCTCCTTGAGAAGCGATCGCCCATTTGCGCTCGCCATTAAATAATGTGAAATGAATCATTCTCGCTCCATCATCCAAATCTTTTCTTGTATCACTTTTCACCTTAAACGTCATACCGATGATTCCGCCGTCAAAATAAACGCTTGTCGCCGTCACGTCTATGTTGTTGCTGGACGCTTTCTCGTTCAGTTCAGTGACAAGCTGGCCCGCCACCAAGTTTTGACCGACATAGTCATGGAATTGTTGATACGCTTTCCCAAACAGCGGGACGTCAGCCAACACGCTTTGCATCGCTGGGGAAACGAAGCCGCTGCCGAGAAGGAGCACAGCGGCCGCGCCTGAAACAAAAATGGTTCGTTTCATGGCGTGCTTCGGCCGAAACCTTTTTTCCCGCTTGGCCCGATTGATGCCTTTATCGATTGATTCGCGGATTTCTTTTGTAGGAACATTGATCTTGTTTACTTCGTTTTTGAACCATTGTTTGTCCATGCGTCTTCTCCCCCAGTCAGTAGTTGTTTTAATTCAAGCTTCGCTCTTTTCAAATAGGTCTTAACGGTTCCTTCGGGAGCATTCATCACCTCGGCGATATCATGTATCGGCAGGTCGTGATAATAAAATAGAATGATGGCGGTTTGATATTCTTTTCGCAACCGCTGAACGGCTTCAAGCATCCCCATTCTGTCGTCCGCATCCATCTCCTGCTCCTGGCCTTCATCCTGCAGCGGCCTGTCCATTAAAACCACTTTCTTTTTCTTGTCTAATAAGGCATATGCATGATGAATGAGGATTTTCGTCAGCCATGTCAAAAAGTATTCGGGATTCCTCAGCTGGGCAATCGATAAAAATGCCTTGTACGCCGTCTCCTGAACGATATCTAACGCGTCCTCCTTATTTCGCACATATATGTAAGCTGTTCTGTAAAGCTGATCGCTGTGCTTTTGAAACAGCGTTTCAAAAGCTTTGGCATTGCCTGCGACAGCTTTCTTAACTAATCTGATTTGCTTCACTGTTGCGCCTCCTTCAAACATTAGAGAAGAGAATGGATGAGAAAAGTTTCAAAAGGACGGAATTTTTTCTCTGCATTAAAAAAATCCGCTATTTCATCGAAAATAGCGGATTCTATTTACTTCTTTGTCAGCGTCACTTTAGAAGTTCCGGTTTGGCCGTGCGGTTCCTGTTCATATTTAAGCTCTTCCCTCAGTTCATTCATACTTGATCGTTTGATTCGATAGACGGCTTCAAGCCGAACCAAATACTCGGCCCTTGTTTTGAAAGCATGAATGATTGAGATGATCCAAACGATAAGCAAGGCTTTCATAGCCAAATCGAAAAGGAACGTTCTGGCTGTAAAAGCAGCGAATAAAACAGCCGCTGCATATCCGATCCCGGCAAATAACCATTTTCTTTGTTTCGTTCGCGCTGCGATATAAATAAATGCAAACCAGCTTAAAAATCCAAAAGGAACCCATGTGAACACAAGCCAGAAAGAATGTGCAAACTCCCATTTTGTTCCTTCATTTGTATAACCTTTAGCCATTGTGATACTCCCTTACAATTGTGATGATCCTTTAGAACTATATTATACTAAATTTTCCTATACAGGAATAAAAGTTTTCGATTCGCCCGCCATGAATGATAAGATAAACATAAAACCAACAATTGGAGATGAAGGAAACATGAAGAACAAACTGATTGAACGTCTCATTTCTTATGCGAAAGTGGATACGCAGTCAAATGAAAACAGTCAGACGACGCCTTCCACTCCCGGGCAGCTGACGCTTGCCAATATGCTTGTTGAAGAGCTGAAAGAGATCGGCATGAAGGACGTCACAATCGATGAAAACGGCTATGTGATGGCGACGCTTCCTTCGAATACGGAAAAAGAGGTGCCGACGATCGGCTTCCTGGCTCATGTGGATACAGCAACAGATTTTACCGGAAAGAACGTCAATCCGCAGGTTATCGAACAATACGACGGAAAGGACATTGTGCTGAATGAATCTCTCAATGTCGTCTTATCGCCCAAGGAATTTCCCGAGCTTGCAGATTATGCGGGACATACATTGATCACTACCGACGGAACGACTTTGCTCGGCGCCGATAATAAAGCGGGAATCTCTGAAATCATGACGGCAATCGAATATTTAATTGCGCACCCCGAAATCAAACACGGGAAGATCAGAGTCGCTTTTACGCCTGATGAAGAGATCGGCAGAGGGCCCCACAAGTTTGACGTAGAGGCGTTCAACGCCACATTCGCGTATACGGTTGACGGCGGACCGCTCGGCGAACTGCAGTACGAAAGCTTCAATGCTGCAGCCGCGAAAATCACTTGTAAAGGAACGAACGTCCACCCCGGCACAGCAAAAGGAAAAATGGTCAATGCCGCCAAAATCGCGATGCAGTTTCACGCCGGACTTCCGGAAAACGAAGCTCCTGAATTTACTGAAGGTTATGAAGGCTTCTACCATCTGCTTTCGATCAAGGGCGATGTCTCTGAAACCACTCTCTCCTATATCATCAGGGATTTTGACAGAGACCGATTTAACGAGAGAAAAGAAACCGTCCAAAAAATTGCAAACGACCTTAAAGCCAAATACGGCGAAAACAGCATCACAATGGACATGAATGATCAATATTACAACATGAGGGAAAAAATCGAACCGGTCAAAGAGATTGTCGACATTGCCTATGAAGCGATGAAAAATCTGGACATCGAGCCGGTTGTGAAACCGATCCGCGGCGGTACAGACGGCTCCCAGCTCTCATACATGGGGCTTCCTTGTCCGAACATTTTTACAGGCGGGGAAAACTTTCACGGAAAATACGAGTATATTTCCGCCGACAATATGGTAAAAGCCGCGAATGTCATCGTGGAAATTGTGAAGCTGTTTGAAGAAAGAGCGTAATACGAAAAAAAGCGGAAAGCGGCTGCAAGACACGACAGCCGCTTTTTTGTCAGATCGATCTTTATCTGCGCTTTGCCGATATAAGAACATGTTTCGGGTTAAAGCCGATTAACGTCTCACCAATGCAAAAAATTCTGCTCATTCGGCTTCATCGCCTTTCCAAATATCTTTCAACGTCCAGTAAGTGAACTCTTCGACCCGTACATTGCCTTTCTCAGAAAACAGCTCAATCCCGACTCTTCCTTCTTTGGGATATATGCGGCTGGTCATTGTCGCTTCACCATGGTTTGCAAATACTTCAATAGACGATCTGTCAAGAAACAGATGCAAAGTGAGCTTCTCCTCCGCTTCAAGCCGTACATTTCTAACACCGTCCCGCGCTTTGCCGGACTTTGAACAGTCGAGCGTCAGCTTTTGATCAACCAAGCTGTACTGGATGATTGTCTCTTCCTGATCAATCCCCCGAATCTTTAAGCCAACCGTTTCGGCACTGCAAATTGTCAAATCAAAAACGGCTACCACTTCAAGAAGCTTTTCGGCTGTCTTGATCAAATAGCTGCCGGAAATCGATTGATTGGCACATTCATGATGTTCCGATTCACGAAGTAATTGAGTCTCCTCAACCGGATTCATTAAAATTTTGTGATCATCCTTCAACGTCAATTCACGCGGCAAAGTTAAAGCCCCGCACCATCCGTCCGCTTTCGTCGGCATCTCTGACTCCCACATATCCATCCAGCCAATCGCAATTCTGCGCCCTTTGTCATCCAACAAAGTTTGCACGGCATAAAAGTCATGGCCATGGTCCAATTCCTTAAAGGAGCCATGTACAAACTCATTCGTGTCTTCATCATAATCTCCAATCAAATAGCCTGTTTGATACAGATTCTGATATGAATCACCATCCGCCTCTATACCCTGAGGGGAAATCAGCAAAATGTGTTTGCCGTCTAATTCAAAGAAATCCGGACATTCCCACATAAAGCCGAGATTCCCGTCGCTTTGGGCGAGGACGCCTGCATATTCCCAATCTACAAAGTTAGGCGAGCGATATAAAATGACCCGACCGACATTTTCTTTTGAGGCGTTTCCGATCACCATATACCAGGTCTCACCATGCCTCCATACTTTCGGATCGCGAAAGTGGCGGGAGCTGTCTTCCGGCGGCTCTGCGATGACAGGGTTTTCTTTCAGTTTTTCAAAGGTGATACCATCTTTGCTGACTGCTATATTCTGATTTTGATAGAAATCGTCTTTCTCTTCATCTATCATATTATGCCCTGTATAGATTAAAGCAAGGTCGCCGTTATATTCGACTGCGCTTCCTGAGAAGCAGCCGCTCTCATCAAATGCATCGCCAGGGGCTAAAGCGATCGGCAAGTGTTCCCAGTGAATAAGATCCCTGCTCTTCAAATGGCCCCAATGCATCGGCCCCCAATTCTCATCATACGGATGATGTTGATAAAAGACATGATACTCCCCTTTATATTGAATCAGTCCGTTTGGATCATTTATCCAGTTTGCCCGGGGCATCATGTGATAGCCCATTCGGTATCGGTGATTCACTTTTTTTCCGGCTTTCTTCAATGCTTCTTCTGCCTGGTGAATTCTATTCATCTGTGACACCCTTTCTATATATGCTTTCTTTGTAGACTTTGAGCAAATTCAACGTCTTTCTTTGAGTCTAGCAAGGTAAAAATCGAAATAATGGTGAAACAAAGGACCATTGCTCCCATGATGAGATAAGTGTGGCGAAATCCGATGCTGTCGTATAAGCCTCCCGCAAGCGGCGAAAAAATCGACGTGCCTACCTGGGATGCGAATTGAAAGCCGACAAGATAAAGTACGGATGAAAGACGATTATCAAAATTAGTCGCCAAATATTTAAACACCGCAATCAGCATAATCGGCAATTCTACAGCATGAATGAGTTTCATCGATGAAATTCCGACCGGTCCGCTGACAAGTCCGGAGCCGATAATGCGGAAAGCCATTAACAGCCCCGCTAAAATCAAACTTTTTTTAGGACCAAGCTTATTGACGATGAAAGGCGCAAGAAACATCATGCCCGCTTCAATGAATACTTGGAATGAGTTAAGGTATCCAAATATTTGGTTCCCCAGAGCCGGAGTCGGAAATAAGGAAGCGTAGTAAAGCGGGAACTGCTGGTCATAGACGCCGTATACGCAAGTTACGCCGATCACGTACAACATCAAAAACCAGAAATCTTTTAAGAGAAAAAGCCCTCCCACGTCTTTTAATCCGACCGAGTCTGCCCTTTCCTTTTCATCATCTGTCATCTCAATTTTTACGGAAACAATAATGGCTACCAATATGACTGCTGAAACGGAAGCAACCCAGAAGTTGATATTCGGGTCGATATTGAACAGCTGACCTGCAAAAAATGTCGCCGCAGCCCAGCCGAGGGATCCCCACATCCTTGTTCTTCCATATTCAAAGTGATATTTGCGGCTGACCTTTTCAATAAAGGTTTCAATCGCGCCTATTCCGGCGAGAAAAGCAGTTCCCAAATAAATTCCGCCGACAATAGCCCCGAGAAAGACATTGTATTGTAAAAGCGGTCCGTAGACGAAAATATAAAAGGGACCCGTAAATACGAGAAGCAAGCTGATCATAAATAATATGTTTTTCTTCAGACCGAGCTTATCAGAGATAAAACCGTACAAAGGCTGCATGCACAAAGTAAAGATAGCGTTTACAGAAAAGATAATGCCTGTCGCGGACCCGTTCAAATTGATTTCTTGCCCTAACCAAATCGCAAATAAAGAATAGCTTGAAGACCAAGTAAAAAAGAAAAAGAAAAAATAAGCGCTTAGTTTCCAATACAGACTGTTTGAGCTTTTCATTTTCATTTGCTCCTTTAACCCGATTTGGATGTATCTATTTGATGCCTGTCCCTGAACCGCCGAGGCCATCTAAAATGTAGCGTTGGGCTACAATGTAGATGAGAATCAGCGGAATCGTGGAAATCGTCAAGACAGCCATTACCTGGTTCGTATAAACCGGCTCGGTGCTGTTGATGGCTGTAATCGCCACCTGGATCGGAAATTTCGACTTATCCGTCAAAACCATCAGCGGCCAAATATAGTCATTCCAGCTGCCGATAAAAGCCAATGTCCCCACAGTAGCAACAGCCGGTTTCGACATCGGCAGCATCACCCGCCAGAAAATCTGCCATGTATTGGCTCCATCCAGCTTGGCCGACTCAATCATCTCCCCCGGGATCGCCATGAAAAAGTTTCGGAACAAATAAATATTGAAAGCCCCGGCAAGCGCCGGCAAAATCACGGCAAGGCGCGTATCAACAAGTCCGAGCTTATGAACAATTGTAAACTGCGAGATTAAAATCGTTTCCATCGGCACGATTAAAAGCGCCAGCAATATGGTAAACAGCACTTTTTTACCTGTGAATTGCAGCTTGGCGAATGCGAAGCCCGCCATTCCGTTGATAATGACCGCTCCCGCTGCCACACACAAACCGTAAAACAGACTGTTACCGATATACATTAGTAAATCAAACCGTGACAGCACTTCCCTGTAGGATTGAAACCATTCCGACGGATGAAAAGACGGGAGAAACGCTTTAATGCTGCTGATATTGTTGTAAATATCGGCTTCCGGTTTCATCGATGAAGCGACCATCCAAATCAGCGGAAATATAAACAGAACCGCCAGCAAAACAAGGCATATATATTCCAGTATCGTTAAAGGCCCGAATTTCCTTCTCATCCGCCTTCATCCTCCTTCACCAGCTTGCGCTGCGCAAGCGTCACCAATCCAATTATCGTGCCAAACAAGAGCGCAATTGAACTTGCATAGCCGACCATCCGATCGGTAAATCCCGTTTGATAAATATAATAGACAACTGTCATCGTTGAATTGACCGGTCCCCCCTGGGTCATGACCATTGGCTGCACGAGGAGCTTAAACGCACTGATCAGCGTTGTAATAAAGATAAAAATCGACGTCGGTTTCAACAAAGGCAATGTAATATAAATAAACCGCTGCCATTTATTCATACCATCCAATTGCGCCGCCTCGTAGACATCTCCGGGAATGTTTTGCAGGCCCGCTAAAAAAATCAGCATCTGAAATCCCGCTCCCTGCCAGACTGAAACGAAAACAATTGTAAAGATCGCCTGTTCAGGACTTGTCAAAAACGGCTGTGGCGGTAAACCGACATGCGTCAGTACGTTATTGATCATTCCTTCATTCGGATTCAGCAAGTACAGCCACAAAACGGAGATGACAACAAGCGACATGACGACGGGGCTAAAGTATGCGACTTTGAAAAACGTATTGGCCTTGCGCTTTTTATTCAACAGAAGGGCCAGCCCGAGAGCGGCCCCGATCTGTAATGGAATCACAAGGACAACAAATTTCAATGTGTTGCTCAAACTTTTCAAGAAAATAGGGTCTTTGAACAATTTGATAAAGTTGTCAAAACCGACAAACTTGCGCAGGTCAGGTGTTAACAAATAATAATCTGTAAATGCGTAGTAAACCGCCATAATCGAAGGAATCACGAGAAACACTGACAAAATCAGCAAGGACGGACCTAAAAATGTATAGGCCAGCACATTGTCCCGCCACCCTATTTTATTGGCAGGGGTTTTTTTCAGCAGAAAGGCCGTCCTTGCTTCTTTCAACGGAATTTTATTCATGGCTCCACCTTCTAGTTAGCCTTATCGATGGCTGATTGCATTTCTTTTGCACGCGTATCCAGCACCGATTGAATATCCTGATGCTGATCAAAGAAGCTGATGTCATCGATCGCTTGCTGAAATGCGCGTGTCACCTGTGGATATGCCGGTGTCACCGGTCGTGCATGCCCCGTTTCTTTCAGCTGCTGCAAGAAGACATTCATTTCATCTGAGAATTCCTTTGCCATCACTTTCTCTGATGAATAGCGCACAGGCAGCGCGGCGATCGAACGGCTCAATTCCAGGTTGGATTCCTTGTTTGTCATCCAATCGACCAATTTTGCCGACCATTCCTTGTTTTCAGACGTCTGTGTCATGGCAAACTGCCAGCTTCCTGAAGGGGACACAAGCTTTTTTGTTTTTGGCGAAACAGGATACGGCATCACCCCATAATCGACATTAGGGAAATTTGTTTCCATGTCGGTTACCGTCCAGACACCGCTCATTTTCATCGGATATTTTTCCGTTTCAAACGCCTGCTTAACCGGAGTCCGGGTCGTGTAACCCTCCTTCAGCATTGTTTGAATAAATGTCATCGCTGCAACGGTCGGTTTGTCGTTAAAAACACCCTCCGACTTCTTGCCGTCTTTTGAAAGGACATCACCGCCAGCCGACCAAACAAATGGCAAAAGCGCATAAGTCAGCATTTCGTCTTTTGACTGCAACTGCATATCGATGGCCGGTTTGTCATATTTATTTTTCAGCTTTTTGCAAAGCTCAAGAAATTCGTCCCACGTCCATGGATTCTCAACCGTTGGCAGCGTTTTCAAGTCAACGCCGGCATCCTTCAGCATTTTTTTGTTATAGTAAATACCGACCGACGATTCGCTGACGCCGATCGCATACAGTTTCCCTTGGTAGGTTCCCTGTTGCTTAATGCTCGGCAATAAATCATCCTGGTCTTTGATATACTCATCCAATGGCGCAATTACGCCAGATTTCGCATAAGCCGCCGTATTCGGTCCGTCCAAAGTGATCACATCCGGCAAGGTGTTCGTTGTCAGCGCCGCGTTCACTTTGTCTTCATATCCGCCGCCGTTTCCGCTTCTGGGGATGAAATCAATTTTTGCCTTGACGTTTTCGGAGGCATACTTTTTATTAAAAGCGTCCACCCGCTTTTGATAGACCTTTCCTTCTTCACTATCATCAGATACGTGCACCCACATCGTAAGCGTTTTCCCATCTTGGCTATTTGCACTTTTGCTATTGCTGCAGCCCCACATCGCAAACATCAGCAACAACGAAAAAATTCCGAAGAGCCACCTTTTCATCTTTGTCACTTCCCCCCATTTTTCATAAATCAACAGATAAAAGCGCTTTCAAGTGAATTGTATGTCAACCGGTTTCACATGTCAACCGGTTGACATATTTTTTCCCCAATTATTCATCCCGGTACATTTCTCAGAATCATGGCATTTTCTTGCACATATCAGTCCGATTCTCTAAAATAAGTGCGTGACGAGAATTGTAAGCCATTTCAGTAAACTAGCAGGGGGAAAAGGGAATGAAGCCTAGCATTCACGACGTTGCAAAAAAAGCGGGAGTTTCACCAACAACCGTATCGCGGGTATTAAATAACCGCGGCTATATTAGTGAAAAAACAAAAGAAAAAGTCTATAAAGCGATGGAAGAAATCAATTACTTTCCAAACGATTTGGCCCGCTCTTTATTTCGTAAACGAACTCATTTAATAGGGCTCATCATCCCTAACTCCAGCAACCCGTTTTTCGGCGAACTGGCCTTTCATATTGAGAGCATCTGCGCTGCCATGGGCTACAAACTGCTGCTTTGCAACAGCTTGAACCGCAAAGACAAAGAAGAAAAATACTTGGAAATGCTGATGCGAAATCAAGTGGACGGCGTCATCGCCGTGACCTACAACAGGGGAATCTTAAACTATCATCGGCAAAACCTGCCGATTGTCGCCATCGATCATTACTTATCGGAAACGATTCCCGTCATCGGCTCCAATAACTATGACGGAGGAAGAAAAGCGACAGAACTGTTAATTGCAAAAGGCTGCCGGCACATCATCCATCTCAACGGACCAATTGAGCTGAAAACACCGGCAAATCTTAGACGAAAAGCATATGAAGATGTGATGCGACAACACGGAAGGCAGCCGATTACATATGAGGTTCCCTTTCATCAAAATTACCGGGAAATCATCTCAAAACTGTTTGATGAACAGCCTGCGGCTGACGGCATTTTTGCCAGCGATGACCTCATGGCCGCTACAGTCATCACCGAAGCAAAAAAACGCGGAAAAGACATTCCCGGGCAATTAAAGGTGATCGGCTACGACGGAACGGAAGCCGTTCAGTCCATCCTCCCGGAATTGACAACCATCCAGCAGCCGATTGAACTCATTTCCAAGAAGGCCATCGAGATTTTGTCCAAAGCCATCGAAGGCGAATTCGATGATTTACCGCTGGAAACCTATTTGCCCGTACAGCTTTTAGAAGGAGAGACGACTTAAATGAATCGCACAAAAAAAGGAGACATTGACGTCTCCTTTTTCCATACATATCCTGATCTATCCAATTGTTAAAAATATAAAATTTACATTACTAACCTAAAATTTAACTTATTTTTCTAGACAAACGCATCTCCACATGATAAATTTAAAGACAAGTTTTCAAAAAATTCTAATTTTGGTACGGGGGTGCCTTTCATTGAGCGTAAGCCACTTTTTTCCTGAAACTCTAGTTGCTCTTGTAAAAGACATGTTAACCAAAACCGATGGTTCAACAACCAAAGCGATTGAAACGCTGATCGGTGGCAAAGCCGAAATCGAAGTTTTTCAGCAAAATAATATTGATTATGACAAGCTGTCACCTGAAGAAGCGAGGCTGTTTCAACGCGATGATGACATCTTGTTTAGAACTTCCTCTTTGAAAACAGGCGATGATTATTTATCTTATAATTATGTCTATGTTAAAACAAACTTACTGCCGCCCGCCATCAAACAAGATTTGCAGGCAGAAAGGCTTCCCATCGGGAAAATCATTGCAGAACTGGAGTCAAGGCGTGAAATTTTCAGTACGGGCGACTGCCTGGGAAAACATTTCACACAACTTGTACCTGTTTCAGCAGACCGGACATATGCTTTTAAAAAATATCAGATTATCAGCGGCCGGCAGTGCATGTTCTATGTCTGCGAGCTATTCGATTTAGAAAAAATCTGCGAACGGACTGCGGGCTGAATCATGCCCGTCAGCTGCCACTTCATGAAAAGGCTTCCATAACCTCCCCATTCCTTCTTCCCTCAAAACAAAAACCCCTGCGAAACAGGGGCTGTTATTTATTGATACACCGTTTTCGGAACGGCAACGACCGGATTTCCGGCAGCATAAGGAGCGACATCGTATTGCTGGAAGACGATCGCAATGCCGTCTTTTGTGTAATAAAAAGCCGTGTTTTTACCAAGGACGATGTCTTTCTTCTTCACATCCGGGAAGAAAATGTCGCTGTGTTTTTGAATATAGTCGTAAATGTATGTTTTTGTCTTATCCATTTTCGATTTTGTATTTAAGATATCTGATAAATACACCCGCTTTTTAGAGGCAAGGTCATAGTTGAAAGAGCGGACTGCCGTATTTCCGTGCGCTCCGCCGGAGTAGACGTAATTACTTGTCAGAATGCTCAGCTTTTGGCCGGTCCGGTATTTCACTTCAAAGGACGTTTGATAATCTGTTTGGTATCCGTGCTGTTGGCCGTCTTTCTTGTTTTTTACATAATCTTTGTAGGACTGCTCAATATAACGTTTAAAATCTTTGTTGATCCTATTTTGGAGAGATTTGGTGCTTACATTTGCAACCTGCGGGTATCTCAAAGCCTTAATGTTTTTGTAAGTATGGCTCGTGACCGTCGGCTTTTTTTCATTTGCCGCGTGTGCAGAAGGAAGTGCGGCCGCACCGTACAGCGCAAAAAACAATACCCCTGTTATCAGCATACCTAACGCTTTAAACACTGTTTTTTTGTTCATAAGAACCCTCCTTAATCTGTCATTGTTTATCATACCCATTTTGAAATCAGGTACACATGATAGACCGGTGAACTCGCGAGAAAGTTTCTATTTTCGGAGATAAAAATTGAAAAATATTCTAATTCACCCTGTTCGTTCAGCACCTTGTTGACCATTTGAAAGACTGTCTTGACAAAAAATTCACACGCTGATTCGATACGCCCTCCGGTTTAACCGCAGAAGAAGAAAATGAAAAACCAAATAGTTTTTTTAAACCCATTGACATTTTTATAAAAAGTATTAATATTAAAATTATTAAAAAATTGCATAAAAAGGTTTTCCTTATCAAGAGTGGTGGAGGGACTGGCCCTGTGAAACCCGGCAACCGCTGTCTATGACAGAATGGTGCTAAATCCTTAAGAGCATGTTCGTGCTCTTGAAGATAAGGAGGAGATTGAATATATCAAGCTCTTCCTTATCGGGAAGAGCTTTTTTATGTCTATAAAGAAAGAGGGATGAAGCATGACACAATCAACCGATGTACTGAAGCAAACGCCTGGGAAAAAAAGCGGACCGTACAGAGCTGATCAGGTGGGGAGTCTTTTAAGGTCTGCGCCCGTAAAAAAAGCGCGTATTCAAAAAGCGAACGGTGAAATTAGCGCTGAACAACTGCGCGAAGTCGAAAACGAAGAGATCAAGCGCATTGTCGAAAAGCAAAAAGAAATTGGCCTTAAAGCCGTTACTGACGGGGAATTCCGCAGGTCATGGTGGCATTTCGATTTTCTTGAAGGGCTTGACGGCGTAGAAGGATATACAGCGGACAAGGGCATTCAATTTCATAATGTTGAAACGAAGCCGCGCGGAATCAAAGTAACAAGCAAAGTCGATTTTACAAACCATCCGATGCTGGAAGATTATAAATTTCTTCATGATATTGCGGGCACACATACGCCGAAAATGACGATTCCGAGCCCGAATATGCTGTTTTTCAGAGGAAAACTTGGAGAAAGCCCGTACGAGGATCTGGATGAGTTCCATCACGATGTCGCGCAGGCTTACAAAAAAGCGATCCGCGCATTTTACGATGCCGGCTGCCGCTATTTGCAACTGGATGACACGGCCTGGTCGGTATTTTTCTCAGACAAAGGACATGAGCAGATCAAAGCCTTCGGCCGCCAGCCTGATGAACTGCGCCAGTCCTTCGCCAACACGATTAATGAAGCAGTTGAAGGACGCCCGGACGATTTGACGGTCACCATGCACATCTGCCGCGGCAACTTCCAGTCAACATGGGTGGCGGAAGGCGGCTACGATGCGGCTGCAGAAACGATTTTCGACGGACTCAATTTAGACGGACTTTTCCTTGAATTTGATGACGAGCGCTCCGGCGGCTTCGAACCGCTTCGCTATGTCAAACGGAAAGACTTGCAGATCGTCCTCGGCCTGATCACATCAAAATTCGGAGAGCTTGAAAACCCGGATGATATTAAGCGGCGCATCGACGAAGCAGCTCGCTTCGTCGACCTGAACCAATTGTGCCTAAGCCCGCAGTGCGGCTTTGCCTCCACAGAAGAAGGCAATCTCCTGACAGAAGAGCAGCAATGGGAAAAACTGCGTCATGTCGTCGAGATCGCAGAAGACGTATGGAAATAACACCTCATATTTGAGACATGCCTCCTGACGGCATGTCTCTTTTTTTGCCCCTCTATACAATTTAAAATTCCTTCTTGATTTGTTCATAGTTTGATCATATTTGGCTTCTATAATGCTCTTTAGTGAGGTGATCGAACAATGATTAAGAAAAGGAAAATCGATATATTCCTGGTCTTCATTCTTGTATTATCTGCAGCTTTAAACTTGTACGGCATCTGGAATAGTGACACAGACAACGCCTACTATACGGCGGCCGTTGAAAGTATGACCCAAAGTTTTCATAACTTTTTTTACGCATCATTTGATCCAGCAGGCTTTGTAACAGTTGATAAACCGCCGGTTGCACTCTGGATTCAGACACTTTTTGCACTTGTGTTCGGCGTGCACGGCTGGAGCGTCGTTCTTCCTGAAGCGATTGCCGAAGTGATTTCCGTAGCACTGTTGTACTTTATTGTAAAACCTACTTTTGGCAAAACGGCGGCCAGAATTTCAGCTCTTATTATGGCGTGTACGCCGATTGCCGTTGCGGTCAGCCATACAAACAACGTCGACAGCATTCTCACCCTTTGTTTGATGATTGCAACCTGGATGTTGTTTAAAGCAGTCCGGAAAGGAAAAATCGGCTGGCTGCTCGGCGCATTCTGTATGGTCGGCGTCGGCTTTAACGTCAAAATGCTGCAAGCATACATGGTATTACCGGCATTCCTGCTGTTTTACATGATTGCAGCAAAAACGACGATTCGCAAAAAAATTGTGTCTCTTATCACAGCCTTGATCGTTCTGGCAGGCGTTTCCGTTTCCTGGGCGGTAGTCGTCGATAGTCAGCCGGAGAGTTCGCGCCCTTATATTGGAAGCAGCCAGACCAACTCTGTCCTTGAGCTGGCGTTTGGCTACAACGGCATCCAGCGTCTCACAGGCCAAAACGGTGCTGGCGGGGGCGGAACCCCCTCATCTGATCAAAATCAAAAGAACCAGCAGCAGGAAATGCCGCAGCAGCAAAGCGGCGATACCGAAAACAACTCAGACTCGACAAATGGACAAATGGCTCCGCCGAGCGGGGGCGAGATGCCTTCAGGCGGACCGGACGGCCAGCAGGGTGATGTTCAAAGCGGCGGCGGAGGTCCCGGCGGCGGCACGAGCGGCATGTTTGGCACAGGAAACCCCGGCCCTCTCAGACTATTCCAATCCGAGCTTTCCGGACAGGCAAGCTGGCTCATCCCGTTTGTACTCTTCGGCATCATCGGTTTGCTGATCACGGGCCTTCGCGGTCAACGCAAATTCAATGAAATAACGACTGAAACGATTTTCTGGATGATGTGGCTTCTGCCAGTCGCTGCATTCTTCAGCGTCGCAGGATTCTTCCACCATTACTATCTGATCATGCTGGCAGCACCGATTGCCGCTTTATCAGGTGCAGGCTGGACAGCGCTCGTTCGCCTCTATCAGGAGGAAAGCGGCTGGAAAAAACAGCTTCTGCCGATCGGAATTTTGCTGACAACCGCATTTGAATTGTATATTTTGAGTCCTTATCTCAGCGAAATCGGCATCGTCTGGAGCATATTGATCGGCGCTTTTGGCATTGTCACAAGCTGCCTTCTCATCTTTTTCAAAAAAGGAAAGTCATTCAGCTACTATGTATCACTTGCAGCGCTGCTCGGCATGCTGATCGGACCTTTCTATTGGACAACAGCAACGCTCGCTGACGGTGTAAACGGCATGATTCCGCAGGCCGGACCTAAATCCGCACAATCATTTGGCGGCGGTGGCGGAGGGAAGATGCAGAATAACAACGGCAGCGGACCTCCCAGATTCGGCAGCCAAGACGGTCAAACAGACAGTGATCAAAACAACAATAACGGACCTGGCTTCGGTCCTGGTTCAAACAGCAATGATTCTTCAACTGATACCGGTTCCGGCCAAAACAGCCAAAATCAGAACGGCGAAGGCGCAAGCGGACGTCAACAAGGCGGACCAAGCGGCGGCAGCCCTGGAAGCGGCGAATCAGTCGATGAAGAACTGTTGAGCTACCTTGAAAAGAACAACACGGGTGAAAAATATTTATTTGCGGTCTCCAGCGCAACGTCTGCTCAATCTTACATCATCAAAACAGGTAAAGCTGTCATGGCGATGGGCGGATTCTCTGGAAGCGACCCGATTTTGACGGTTGAAAAACTTGAGAAGCTCGTCAAAAACGGCGAAGTCAAGTACTTCATGATCGGCGACGGTCGAGGCCAAGACAACTCAGAAATCACTAACTGGATTAAAGAAAACGGAAAAGAAATTTCAAAAAACGAATACAGCAGCTCTTCTTCAGATAACGATTCCCAGTCAGGCGGACCTGGCGGAAATCAGACGCTTTATAAAGTGGAGCTTGATTGATGAAAGGAAAGGTGATGAATATGCAGAGACAAGTCACATTTTCAATCGTAGTCCCTGTCTACAACGAAGCGGAAGTGCTTCAAAGCACCTATGACCGATTAAAAACCGTCATGGACTCGACAGGCGACCCTTATGAACTGATTTTTGTAAACGACGGTTCAAGCGATGACAGCATTCACATGCTGAAGTCGCTTGCTCAGTCAGACCCGGCAGTAAAATGCATCAATTTCTCAAGAAATTTCGGTCATCAGATCGCCATTACGGCCGGTACCGACTATGCTGCCGGCGAAGCGATCGTGGTGATCGATGCCGATTTGCAGGATCCTCCCGAATTGATTTTGGAAATGGCGGAAAAGTGGCGCCAAGGCTTTGACGTTGTATACGCCGTCCGCACAAAGCGGGAAGGAGAAACATTTTTCAAAAAGCAAACGGCCGCCATGTTCTACCGTATTTTAAGAAAACTCACAGACGTTGATATCCCGGTGGATACGGGAGACTTCCGGCTCATGGACCGGAAGGTGGTCAATGAAATGAACAAGCTGAAAGAAAAAAATCCGTTCGTCCGCGGCCTTGTCAGCTGGCTCGGGTTCAAGCAGACCGCCGTCTATTACGAGCGCCACGAACGGCTTGCAGGGGAAACGAAGTACCCTCTCAAAAAAATGCTGAAGCTCTCGCTCGACGGCATCACTTCATTTTCCTTTCAGCCGCTGAAACTGGCAAGCTACTCAGGAATCGCGCTGTCAGCGGTCGGTTTTATATATGCCTTCATCGTCGTCTGCATGAAGCTGTTTACGACAAGCACCATTACCGGGTGGTCTTCGATGATCATTCTGCAATGCTTGTTCAGCGGCTTTATCCTGATCATCCTCGGAGCGATCGGCGAATACATCGGCCGCATTTATGACGAAGTGAAAGACAGGCCGCTATATATCATTGACGGCAAATACGGATTTGAAGAACAGCGGCGGGCGGCAGCTCCGCAGCGCCATATCATGTAGAAGATAAGAGATCCAAAAGGAGGGATTCCGATGAGCATACTAGTTGTCGGGGGAGCCGGTTATATCGGTTCCCACGCCGTTTACACGTTAATTGAGAAAAAAGAAAAAGTCGTCGTTGTGGATTCCCTGGCAACGGGACACGCAGAAGCCGTTCACCCCGAAGCTGCGTTTTATGAAGGGAATATTCGCGACCGGCATTTTCTCAAGCAAGTATTTGAAAATGAGGACATTGAAGCCGTCATGCATTTCGCAGCATCACCTATTCCATTACAGTCGAATCGCGTTTTTTCTTCTTTCAACGAAAACATGACAGGCATGGAAACACTGCTTGACGTGATGAAAGAATACGATGTCGGCCGGATCGTTTTTGCATCAAGCACTGCGGTCTACGGCTGTCCGCAGAACCTCCCTGTCACAGAAAAAACCGAACCAGAACCCGTTCACCCGCACGGGAAGGTCAAATGGATGATGGAGAAAATGCTGATGGAAGCGGAAAAAGCGTACGGCCTGAAATATGTGATCCTCCGCTCATTCAATGCGTGCGGCGCCCACCCATCCGCCATCATCGGCGAAGACCGGGGGAGCGAAACACATCTCATTTCAAATGTTCTGCGAACCGCTCTCGGACACCTTCCTTTTGTTCACATAGATCACCCTGAAAACGGAACAGGCTTCCGCGATTATGTTCACGTTCAGGATTTGGCAGAAGCACACGTGCTCGCCATCAGCCACTTGCGGAAAGGCAAGGATAGCCGAATCTACAATCTCAGCTATGGCGAAAGCTACTCCGCTGAACAAATCATTCTTGCCGCCCAATATGTCACAGGCATTCCTCTCATCACCGCAAAGCTGACAGAAACGGGCATCGATTCACAAGCAACATTTGCCGCTTCTTCTTCCAAGGCCAGAAAAGAACTAGGCTGGACCCCGAAGCACAACAGCCTGATCGCAATCATCCGCGACGCCTGGAACTGGCACTCTGCGAATCCGAATGGATATGCGGCGGAGAAGGTGAAGCAAGGGTGAAAAATGAACTGCACCTCCTATCGTTAGATAGTGTCTAACTATGGAGGTGCGGTTTTTTCTAATGATAAATGGATACTGTAAATCTAATCGACTACCCAATCATCCTAATAATCTATCAAGTAAGCAGTCGGGTGTTTTTTGTCCTGCAGATCAATCAGCATATCAATATATCCCGAGCCATACCAGATGAAATCATATGAAAATTGGATGGCCACATAATTTTTATTAAAAAATTGTGAATGCGTCATCGTCTTTTTCGCAGTGGGTGATCACCAGCAAGCATATTATGAAAATGCCTAAGTATATAAACCATCTTTTTTTCATTGAGTGTTTCTATCGTTTATGTTCCTTTTTATTTGAATTCCAAAAATGACAGAAGGCTTATCCCACTTTTGTGGCCTACCTTTGTCAAATAAGAAAAGGACTGAATAAAAACTCTTCAGTCCCTCTATGATTCGATTCCTAAATCAACTAAATAAGCGGTTGGCTGTTGTTTGTTTTTTTGTAAATCGATTAGTACATTAACAGCTCCTGCTGTCCCAATTGTCTTCCCGTGATAGGAAATATACAAAACTACATAATCTTTATTAAAATAATGAATATTAGCTATCCTTGCATCGCCCGCATTAAAATCCATCTCTTTCGCAATTTGTTTGAAGTCAATCTTAAATTGAGCTTCATATTTGTCATTTCCTTTTAAATAATTATCCACGGTTTGTATCTGTTGAATACCATCAGCCATTACATTTGTTTCTTTTTCTTTTGCTCCGTTAATATAAACATATTTACCGTCTTTGCTTAGAATATCAGTGTCTTTGATTTTCCTAACTTTGTTCGTCTTTTTTTCGAATATATATTTGTCGAATAACTTAAGATATGATCCATCTTCTGTAACTTTTGGAAATACTGATAGATAATTATTTAACTTTCCAGACTCAAGTGTTGCATGTAATTTATCTTCTTTCACAATCAGATGTTGCGAAAGATCTTGTTTTAAAAATAAGTAATATGTTCTTGGAGTCTCTTCACCTGTATGATCGGATACTCCTATAAGCATATTTTCTTTATCAACCGCGTAAAGGCTGAGATAAACTTCTTTAGCACTTGATGGTATCGGTAATTTTATTTTCTTCTCACCAAATGTTGTTTTTACTTTTATAACATTTTTATTGACTATCTTCATCTCAGGAAGACCTTGCCCTATTTTATCATGGACTGTTTCTCCCTCATCTATTAATGAATCTTTCTGCTTTAAGTCAGACAACTTGGCTGAGACATTTTCTTTGGTAGAAAAAATAGGTTTATAACTATTCTTAAGCTGTTTATCCGTATATGTATAATAACGAATTCCATTTTTTTGACTACTCATCATAGTATAAATTGAATCTTGAACTCTCAAAGTAATATCATCAGGAAATCCAAATTCATTTCTCATAAATTCTTTAAATGCCGGGCTGTCTTCTTTCGGCAAGCCTTTTTCATAGTTGACTGCCTGAATATCATCTTTGCCGCAGCCGGTGATCATCAGCAAGAGTATTATTACGCTAAAGCTTATAAACCTTTTTTTTGTCATTGAACTGCTCCTATTCTGCTTCTTTTTTGTTAACTTCTCGAATCAAGTCAACAAATTCAGAGTCTTCAACTTCATAAATATGTCCAGGTTTGGTGACACCGGAACCTTTTACTTCAATTTCTGGTTTTTCATCAATGAGATCGCCTAATATGTCCCCATGTTGACTTTCAACTGAAACGATATCATCACTGTTTATTTTATGTTTTCCACTTGCAGTATAGTAAGGGGAAAAACTCACAGTATCCTCTGTTCTGTATCCCGCCGCAGCGGTAATGTCCATTTTTTGAAGCTTTTGATACACCTCAGGATTGGCAGATTTCAAATGATTAATGTCTTCAGTCATAGCTTCACTGTCCATATCAGTATAGGCATTACTGTAGTCTTTTCCATTATCATTGTTTTTGTTTTCTTTATTAAAATCTAAATAATCACTCGTATTCATAGTATCTCTTCCAGCAGCATTGTCTGCGAGCCAGCGTGCTCTATTAGCCCCGGTAGCTAAGAGATTTTTATCATATGGCGTTCCGATTGTTGTGATGCTTCGCACATGGTCAGGGTAATCCATCGCAAATTGCAGTGATCTTCTTCCACCATAGCTGTGGCCGAACATATCGATCTTTATCTCCTCATTCATCAACCCCATCTCATTTAACTTTTCTGCTAAATCGTCACTTGTTGCTTGCCGATGCTCATTTGGTTCATTTGTGTCATAAACAATATGGAGACGACCGTCTGTGTTGAATCCATCAATCCTAAACAACTTTTTATATTCATCTACTGTTTTTCTATTACCACGCTTGTCAATATAAGTATATTCATAATCATATTTATCACCCTTTTTTTTGATACGAACGATCACATCACCTTTCTGCGCTGCTTTTTCTACACTATTGTTAAATCCATTCCCACTATCCTCAATCCCATGCACATAAACCGAAACATTCTTATAATCCGAAAAATCGCCTTTCACATGATTAACCGAATTATACAAGATTGAGATGTCTGTCAAGGCTTCGCGCATTGGGGCGCGGTGGGTGCGGGCGACATTGCTGAAATCTTGTTCCACCTGATCAAGGCCATTTTTTAGATTCTCGTATTGGCTAATTAAAAGAACGACGTCACTCGTAATATTGTTGCGTTTCTGTATGTCTTCCGGTGAGGGGTCTTCCATAGACTCAAACTTGCGTCTGGCATTCTCCTGACAATCTTTTAAATCCTTTATCCAATCGTTGATTTCCGATTTGATATCCGCCACATTAAAATTCATGACGTTTTTTGATACAAAGTTCGGAAGTTCTTTATTTTCTATCGATACCCATATTTTATTAAAAGCTTCAAGCAAACGGCTGGATTGAGCGTGCTGCAGCATTCGATTTGCTCTTCTTTCATGGCTTTTGATCATGTTTGTGATTTCTGGCTCTCTATTATAATATGCCATAACTCTAGTTCCCTTCCATCATTTCACTCTTTGCAGTTGTTGTGAGATTACGTTATCGACGCGCTTTAATTCCTTAATGATGTTTTTGGCATTTGCTGAAAGTTCTTTGACTCTTTTTTTAAGCTCCGTCATGATCGATTTGATGTGCGACTTTGCATCAGACCAGACGTCATCGAATTTTTCCCACGGAAACTCTGTTTCATACATCATTTCTCTGAGCATTGTGTCAAAATGGTGCAAAACTTCATCTAATGTAGATAGATTTGATTCAAACTTTCCGGTTGCCTGGTGTAACGATTCGCCGTTTACTTTTATTTCACTTTGGACTCTTTCAGCCGAAAATGTATGGTTTCTTTCCGATCTTGACTGCGGCTGAACATTGGCCGGTTTGTCGGATTCGTCCGTTAGTTCGACCGCTTTTGCAAAACACCGCACACTGTCTGCAAAATATAATAAACAGCTGCTCGCTTTACTGAAAAAGTTGATGTTGTCACTCATTTTTTTCTGCAGCGCTGCGGCGGCTTTTCCGCTGTGCCGGTCTAATTCTTCACGAAAAAACACCATGTTCTCAAATACATGGCTAAAAGCGTTTTCCAGCTGACTAATGGTCCCCGCTGCCTTATGTGAAAGTTCTTTGTTGAAGCGAAAATGTCCCATCGTCATTGCTCCTTATTTTCGTTTTTTCCTGCTTCAGCTTCTGTTAGCAACTCATCAAGCTGCAATTCTTTTTGATCTACATATCCGTAATGGTACACAACTTCTATATCTTGTTTATTAAATAAAACTAGCTGCTCTTTCGGATCGGTAAAACCGTTTGGATAGTCGACAGCTGCATAATCTCTGATGACATGGTTTGTCTCAGAAAACATTTGCCGCCCGATGATAAGCAGACGTCTTGAATCATTATGTAAGCCGACAACACTGCCGACAGGAAGATAGTTCTTTTTTAATAGCATAATTGATTATCCCTCTTTTTCTCTGAAATTGGACATATATACAAGTTGTAAAAACATAGGAAAATCATAGCAAAAAGGTATCATTTCATTCAACGAACTAAAGTACCGTGAAATTTTACCTATTCAAATCAAAGACTTTTGATTTAAGGTTCGCTCTTTATGTAAGGTTTGTCGGTGTCATTAGTATGTTACAGTGAGCACTTAGCACTGAAACGATTCATCATACTTACGGAACCTTTCAGATAAAGTTTCACAAAAAAACCGCCATAGTAGGCGGCGGCATCATGAAATATAAAGCGCAATCGCTTACGCTTCTCCTCTAATAAAAAGAATCTTATCACCTTCCATTTTTCGTCTGTTGTTCTGTGCATGGTGACTTCCCGCTTGAAAAGCCGGCTTTCTCTCAGATGATTTGCTGTGCATCTCTCAATATGCAACCTTCTTTAGACGTGACTTTATTTAAAAAATTATTGTGAAAATATATTTTTAGCTTGAATTTCACACAATCTCGAGATAAAATACAGTCAAAATAATAGAAGCTCACTTCTTGTATATAATCAGTAATAGGGTCTGATTGTTTCTACCTGGCAACCGTAAATCGCCAGACTACAAGGAAGTTTGAATAGATTTGATCATGTAAAAAGTGTATTGCGCAAACAATATATCTATTTTTTATTTGCTCTTATTTTTCATGCTTTCTTTATCGGAACCCATGAAAAGTAAGAGCTTTTTTATTTTCAAAAAACATTCGGGAGTTGGCATCATGTATTTTCTCATTAACATTTTAGGCATTTTCATTGTCATGTCCGTGATTTATTTTTGTTCCCCGCGAAAGAAAAGCGTAAAATGGAGGCCGATTCTCTCCCTTTTCATCGTTGAGCTTTTGGTGACTTGGTTTATGTTGGGGACAAAAATCGGCGGATGGGCCATCAACCTGATCGCCTCTTTCTTTTCGTGGCTGATCGCTTGTGCAAGCGACGGTATTGCGTTTGCCTTTCCGTCCGTGATGGGCAATGAAACCGTTGACTTTTTCTTCAGCGCCTTGCTGCCGATTATCTTTGTGGTGACATTTTTTGATATACTGGCTTATTTCGGAATTTTAACATGGATGATTGATAAGATCGGCTGGGTGATTTCGAAAGTCTCGCGCCTTCCTAAATTAGAAAGTTTCTTTTCGATTCAAATGATGTTTCTGGGCAATACTGAAGCGCTCGCCGTGATTCGCGGGCAATTGGCCGTATTAAAGGACAACCGCCTGCTGACGTTCGGCATTATGAGCATGAGCAGTATCAGCGGATCGATTCTCGGTTCTTATTTAACGATGGTTCCTGCAACATACGTATTTACAGCGATTCCATTGAATTGCTTAAATGCGTTGATCTTGGCCAGCATTTTAAACCCGGTAGAAGTCACTAAGGATGAAGACATCATTTACGTACCGCCAAAAGAAGAGAAAAAGGACTTTTTCTCAACGATTTCAAACAGCATGATGGTCGGAATGAACATGGTCATCGTCATTCTCGCCATGGTCATCGGATATGTCGCTTTAACCTCATGTTTGAACGGAATGTTGGGGTTGATCATGGACGGTTTGACGATTCAAAAAATCTTTTCTTACATCTTCAGTCCGTTCGCATTCCTGCTTGGACTGGCGCCGGGTGACGCGATGTATGTCGCACAGCTGATGGGGATGAAACTCGCCACAAACGAATTCGTCGCGATGATGGATTTAAAAACGCAGCTAGATACGATTTCGCCCCATACAGCCGCCGTGGCCACAACATTTTTGACGTCGTTTGCCAACTTCAGTACGATCGGAATGATCTATGGAACGTACAATTCCTTATTTAACGGAGAAAAATCAGCGATTATCGGAAGAAATGTGTGGAAGCTCCTTGTCAGCGGAATAGCGGTGTCGCTGTTGAGCGCGGGGATTGTCGGGCTGTTTGTGTGGTAGAAAAATAGAGTAAAAGGGCAGGCATTTAGCCTGCCTCTTTTTTTATTAAACTTGTCTATCCCAATGGCGGTGCCCGCCGATCGCTTCGACCAGCTTTTTGCCGAAGTCGTCTTTGCTCTTATCATCGCGAGAGGTGATAATGCCCGGCTGTGCTGCCGCGTGGGACCCGGCGGCGGACAGCAGGAGATCGATCCCTTTGCCTGCGGCTCCGATCGCTTTATAATGTCCGAATGCTTCATTGATAAAATCCGATGCGGCTTTATGCAATTGCAGGCGTTCAATGCTTTCTTGGCCGCCCGGAATATAAACGGCATCGTACAGCACGGAATCGACCGTCTGCAAAGTGTTACCGACTTCTATTTCTGTACCGCCGGTCCCTTTGATCACGCCGAGTGCCGAGCTGACGATGTCCGGAATGATGTCGGCTTTTTTGAACTCTTTCAACACCCGGCTGATGTCCTCATCATCAAAACCTTGCTCTGCTAAAATGGCGACGGTCCTCGTCTGCGGCAGTTTGACCGTGTTTTCCTGGCTGAGCGCAGGGGATTTGAACGTCACATTGGAGCCTTCGTCTTTTTCAGGGGGCTCTACGCCTACACCGGCAGCGATTTGCTTGGCAAGCTCCCTGTCAACCCGGTTAAACATATGAACGACTTGGCGGCGGACGTCCTTGCTTTTGACCTTTCCGACTTCAAAGCGGAACGCCGAAATGATATGTTCTTTTTCAACGGGAGACATGCTGTTCCAAAACAGCTTCGCCTGCGAATAGTGATCATTAAAGCTTTCGCTGCGCTGGCGGATTTTTTTGCCCTCGACTTTTTCCTCGTAGTGCACATATCCGCCTTCTTCTTCTGAAGCAGGCGCCGGATCGTTGTTTTGCAGCGAATTTTTATGATAAGCGACAGGCCCTTTGTTAATCGTCATTCTGTGATAGCCGTCATACTGGTTGTTATGGAACGGACAGACCGGCCGGTTGATCGGAATTTCATGAAAGTTCGGACCTCCCAATCGGATCAGCTGTGTGTCCGTATAGGAAAAGAGCCGGCCCTGCAAAAGCGGATCGTTTGTAAAATCGATTCCCGGAACAACGTGGCCCGGATGGAAAGCGGCCTGTTCCGTTTCGGCAAAAACGTTATCCTGGTTTCGATTCAGCGTCATTTTACCGATGATCTTAACAGGAACCATTTCTTCCGGCCAAAGCTTTGTCGGATCAAGGATATCAAAGTCAAACTTGAACTCGTCTTCTTCGTCAATCATTTGCACGCCGAGCTCATACTCCACTTCATCGCCTCTTTCGATCGCTTCCCAAAGATCGCGGCGGTGATAGTCGGGATCTTTCCCGGCGATTGTCTGCGCTTCGTCCCAGACGAGCGAATGGACGCCAAGGACGGGCTTCCAGTGAAATTTAACAAAGCGCGCCTTGCCTTCTTCATTTACAAACCTGAACGTATGAACGCCGAAGCCTTCCATCATCCTGTAGCTTCGCGGAATCGCCCTGTCAGACATCGCCCACATGATCATGTGAGCCGTTTCTTCATTGTTGGCGACAAAGTCCCAAAACGTATCGTGCGCCGTAGAAGCCTGCGGCATTTCGTTATTCGGTTCCGGCTTAAAGGCGTGCACAAGGTCAGGAAACTTGATGGCATCCTGAATGAAGAAAACAGGGATGTTATTGCCAACGAGATCATAGTTCCCTTCTTCTGTATAAAACTTTGTCGCGAATCCTCTGACATCACGGACGGTATCACCCGAGCCCCTGGAACCGGCTACAGTCGAGAACCTGACAAACACCGGTGTTTTCACTGACGGATCTTGAAGAAACTTTGCTTTCGTATATTCCGTCATCGGCTCGTAAACCTGGAAATAGCCATGCGCGCCAAAACCCCTCGCATGGACGACCCGCTCCGGAATCCGTTCATGGTCGAAATGGGTCATTTTTTCACGAAAATGAAAGTCCTCCATCAGCGTCGGACCGCGCACGCCTGCTTTTAAGGAGTGCTCGTCTTCAGATACGCGTAAACCTTGGTTCGTCGTCATTTTTTTGCCCCGGTTGTCAGACCGGTACTGTTCAAGTTGCTGATCCTTGCTGTGCTCATTGACGTTGCGGCGGCCATCATTGTTATTCACTTGTCATCCCTCCCCATTCTTATTCCCTATGTAGTTGATCTGGATTGCTATTTTATGATTTACCCTGTCTATCAGCGAGTTAAACGCAACGCTCGTTAAAGGGAAATGTAATTTTAATAAATTCAAAGTTTGCACAAGAAAATGAATTAAACCGATTTTAAAGGTACACATATTTCACAATACGGGTTGCTCAACATATCCCCCGTGTATTTTTCCATTATTGGTCTATTGTCCAGTTGAAATTCATTGTTTTGCAGAGATGAAAAAATATCAGAATATGCTTTTTGAATATCTTCTGCTGTATGTTTAACATCGTAAATCAGGTATTTTCCGCCGGAAATTTCCCCTTCAAAAACTGAATCATCGACTTGATAATCATGTGGTATCACAATACAAGCATCAAATCTACACTGATCAGGAGATGTTGTTTCCGGGTTATCCTGTGGAATCGCAAACAGAATGGCAGACTCAAGAAGACCTTTTTCCTTAGCCCATTTTTTTAATGCCTCCATTACCTCAATATTGGCAGGACCGTACGGACCAACTCGTCGCATATAAGCAATACGATAGTTTGGAAGTGTTTCAACTTTGAATGTCATAGATTTTTTCTTCCTTTCCTGATTGTTGTTCGTTACGTTTCGAATGTAACATGCTTTAAAAATAATCACATTTTTATTTTTAAAATTTTCTGTAAATTTTAAAATGATCATTTCCACAACAAAAAAGAGGATATTCAGAGATCATCTGAACATCCTCTTTCTTTGTTTAATCTAGTGTTTCGCCGTTTGAAGCAATCAAGTCTTTATACCAGTAAAAGCTTTTTTTGCGAATGCGGCGCAAGTCTTTCAAATCAAATTCGTCGCGGTTCACATAAATAAATCCGTAGCGTTTTGAACAGCCTTGATGGGTTGAAATCAAGTCGATGGCAGACCATGGGGAGTAGCCGAAAACATCGACTCCATCCGTGATCGCCAGCTGAATTTGCTTAATATGTTCCTTTAAATAATCGATGCGGTAGTCGTCATTTACGACATCTCCGTCTTCAAGCTGATCAAACGCGCCGAGGCCGTTCTCAGTGATGATCAGCGGCAGCTGATAGCGGTCATAGATCTCGCGCAGCGTCGAACGGAAACCGACAGGGTCGATCTCCCAGCCAAATGCGTTTTTCTTTAAGTGCGGATTGCTGCTTCCCCTGTATACGCCTTCTTCTCCCGTCTGCAAATGCTGGTCGCCGCCTCGGGCAGCCGTGTCGCTGCCGTCATCCCTGCTCGCTTCAGCCGTTTGCGACGTATAGTAGTTAAACGCGATAAAGTCCGGCTTGGCTGACCGCAGAATATCCATATCTCCTTCGGCGATGACCGGTGTGCAGTCTTTTTCTTTCATATATGCCCATGCCGTTGTATTGTACCGTCCGAATACGGCCATATCCAAGTAAAGCCAGTTGCGGATCGCATTATAGTTAAAAGCCGCCAGCACGTCCTCCGGTTTCGAAGAAGCAGGATAGATGAGCGCGATATTCGGCGCAGGGCCGATTTTCGCTTCCGGCAGCATCTCATGGCAAAGCTTGATCGCTTTTGCCTGTGCGACAAGCATGTGATGGTTTTGCTGATATAGCTCTTTTTTCGGGTTTTCCAAGTTTGGATCAAGTGTGCCGAGTGCAGATCCGTGGAGGATCATCATATTTTGCTCGTTGATGGTCAGCCAGTATTTGACGCGGTCTCCGTAGCTTTCAAAAAGGATTCTCGCATACTTTTCAAAGGCGTCAATCGTGGCCCTGTCCGACCAGCCGCCTTTTTTCTGCAAAGCATTCGGCAGATCAAAGTGGTACATCGTAACAATCGGTTCGATTCCATATTTCAGGAGTTCATCGATCAAACGGCTGTAAAATTCGATGCCCTTCGGATTAATATCGCCGTCCCCGTCCGGAATGATGCGCGTCCAGGCAATCGAAAAACGGTACGCTTTGAAGCCCATTTCCGCAAACAAAGCGATATCTTCTTTATAGCGGTGGTAATGGTCGCTTGCGACTTTAAAATCGGTTGTCCCTTCCGGGTAGCTTTCGCGCGCATCGATGACAGAAGGCCCTTTTCCATCTTCATCCCAAGCGCCCTCCACTTGATAAGCGGAAGTAGACGCGCCCCACAAAAATTCTTCCGGAAATTGAGCTAATGTTTTATATTTCATGATTATTTTCCTCCTATTGTGATGAAATTAAAGTGATGATCGGTTCTTCAGTCTTCACCTGTTTTTGATCCGTTGGAATGATATCCGTGTATTGACCGGAATTTGTAACGATGATTGGTGTTTTCACGTCAAACCCTTCTTCTTTCAAAGCGTCCAGATTGAATTCTGCGAGTATATCACCCCGTTTCACTTTTTGCCCCTGCTCGACCTTGGAATTGAAGTGCCTTCCATCGAGTCTGACCGTGTCCATTCCGATATGAATCAAAATCTCGGCTCCGCTTTCTGACGTTATGCCGTATGCGTGACCCGTCGGAAATGCCGTTGTCACGATGCCGTCCGCAGGGGCGGTGACAACGCCTTTTGACGGAAGCACCGCGATTCCTTTTCCAAGCGCCCCCGATGCGAACACTTTATCTGATACTTCTGTTAACGGCAGGACTTCTCCTTGCAAAGGGCTGCAAATTGGTTCACCGGCGCTTTTTTCAACGGGCTGCTCTTTCGTCTCCTCCACAGGGTCGTCAAAGCCGACAATGTAAGTGAGCAAAATTGATAAAACAAACGAAACTGTAATTCCGATGATAAAGCCGAGAAAGCCCGGTCCGTAAAAAATCGGAATCGTCAACAAGCCCGGAGCGCCGGAAGCGAGGGCGACACTGCCGGAGTATCCGATAATGGCTCCGCCTGCCGCCGCACTGATGACACCGCATACAAACGGCTTTTTCAGCCTGAGTGTCACCCCGTAGACGGCCGGCTCTGTAATCCCGAATATCCCGGTAACGGCAGCAGATCCTGCCAATGCTTTCAACTTCTTGTTTTTCGTCTTCAGCATGACACCAAACGCAGCTCCTGTTTGGGCAAACACGGCGGCTGCCGTCGCCGGTTTGATGTAGTCCTTGCCGTGGACGGCAATGTTGTTCAAAATGACAGGGACGATCCCCCAGTGAATGCCGAAGATGACAAGGATTTGCCATAAGGCCGCGATAATCGCTCCTGCCAGAATCGGGCTGAAATCAAAAACGGACAGAATCGCCGCCGCAATCCCGTTTCCTGTGTAAACACCGAGCGGTCCGAATACGATCAAAGTTAACGGCACCATCACCGTCAGGCATAATAAAGGGGTGATAAAGTTCTTCACGCTTTCATGAATAAAGCGCATACATAATCTTTCAAGATAGCTCATTACAAATACGGCAAGGATAATCGGGATAACGGTCGACGTATAATTCATCAAGACGACCGGAATGCCGAAAAACTCCGTCTGGGCGCCGCTGTTTTTCAGTTCGAGTATCGTTGGATAGATCAGCGCCCCGGCGATCGTCAGCGCTATGAACGGGTTCGCTCCAAATTTTTTGGCGGCCGTAACGGCGAGCAGCAAAGGCAGGAAATAAAACAGGCTGTCGGCTGCCGCGTATAGAATCGTATATGTCGTCTCTTCCGGCGAGAGCCAGCCGGCGTTTGTGCAAATCAAAAGCAGGCCTTTTAAAATCCCCGCTCCTGCCATGACGCCGAGCAGCGGAGTGAAAATGCTAGATACGATATCTACCAATCTACCGGTGAGGCTTCCTTTCTCTTTTTGGCTGTGATCGGCCGCAGAACCTTCCAACAGTTGAGAGATCCGGCCGATTTCTTTATAGACTTCAGGAACGTTATTGCCGATAACGACTTGAAATTGTCCGCCGCTCTCCACCACGGTTACCACACCATCCGTATTTTCAAGCGCTTCTCTGTCTGCTTTGGAACGGTCTTTCAGTTTGAAGCGAAGCCTTGTCGCGCAATGGACAAGCGATACAACGTTCTTCTCCCCGCCTACGCGCTCCAGAATTTCTTTTGCCATTGATTGAACATCCATCGTTGATCATCTCCTGTCTCTCCTAAAGCCCTATTAAGCTGTTAAAAAAAAACCTAAACTAAAGCCAGTACAAAGAAGGCTTAGTTTAGGTTTTGCCTGCCGAACAGTAACAATCCCGTTTTAAGACATCAAGTAAATAAAAAAACCTAAATCACTGTGAAACAAGGGCATAAGAGTGCCGCTTCACAGTCATTTAGGTTTTGCCTGCATGATCAGTAACAATCCTAACAACCTGTATAAGTTGATGTAAGTAAAAAGTAGCATACATTTATCCAATTGTCAACGCTTTCATTTTAGCATCATCCTCTATTTTTGATGAACGACCCGCTCGATATGAATCGTCAAATACAGAAGCTCTTCGTTTGTCAGCTGATGACCGTATTCTTTTTCGATGTACTGCCTGATTTTATTTGTACACACATAAGCGTCGCGGTACTTATTTTTGACGGTTTCAAATAAAAAGTCGTCCCGGCTTTCCATATAGGCTCCGCTGAACAGCCGCTGCGCGAAAAATTTCAAATGGGTAATGAAGCGGTAATAGTGAAGCGATTCTTCGTCAAAATCGATATGAAAGTGATATTTGACGATGCTTAAAATCTCCTGCATGACTTTCGTAATATTGACGATGTTCGGCATTTCTTCATTCAGCTCGGCGTTTACGATATGGAGTGCGATAAAAGCGGCTTCATCCTCCGGAAGAGCTGTCCCCGTCTTCTTTTCAATGATGGCCAGCGCCTCTTTGCCGATGGCGAACTCATCTTTATACAGCCGTTTTGTCTCCCAAAGCAGGGCGTTTTTAATATCCAGACCCTTTTTATGCCGTTCGACGGCGAAATGAATATGGTCGGTCAGCGAGACATAAATGCTGTCATTCAGCTTCTTGCCGAGCTTTAATTTCGCATAGGAGATAATTTCTTCAGACATTTCCATAAATTCGATCGGAATTTCGTCCAACAGCGTCTTAAACCTTTCTGATACATCTTTATTGTCAAGCCTGAAAATCTTCTCGATTCTCGATTCATCCACCGCTTCCCCAGGCTTTTTTTGAAAAGCGATTCCCCTGCCCATGACCACTAATTCCTGACCCTGTTCATTTAAAACACTGATCACATTGTTGTTGATCACTTTGGCAATTTTCACATCGCGCCACTCCCATCTTGTAAGGGGATTTTTTTATATTTCTTTTTTCATATGGTACACATTGATTGTACAACCTTTTTGGCCTAGGTCAATATATTTCAGTCAACGTCCGAAATATTTACATTTTACAGAATGCCCGATTTATAAAAAAAGAGCCGCAGTGCGGCCCTGTAAAAAACCCTCTTAAAAAATGAGCAAAATTCCCGCTGTGACTGACGCCAGACCCGCAAAATAAACGAAGTCTTTTCCGGAGAGCCGCGCTGTTTGATAGTAGGTGCGGTCTTTTGCACCGGTAAACCCTCTCGCTTCCATGGCAACGGCGATTCTTTCCGACTTGCGGATGCCTTGCGAAAACAAAGGCAGCGCATAGCGAATAAACGCCTTCCAGCTGTTTTTTTGCTTATAGCCTCTGATTTTGTGCGCTGCCTTCATTTGCGAAAGCTCAGACTGAAAAAGCGGAACAAAACGGAAGCCGGCCAGCAAGCCATAAGCCCATTTAGGCGACAGCCTGCATTGATGAATCAGGCTCATAATAAACTGCGTCAAATCGGTTGTTGATGTAAACAAAAGACCGTATGTGACAAAGCCGAGCATCCGGAGCGCGATTGTCAGCCCATTGCCGACGCTTTCCTCGGTGACGCGGAACCAGGCCCATTCCCAAATCGTTTCCTCGCCTTTTCCAAAAGCGGCCATCATCCAAAAGACGAGAATAAAAAAGACGAGATAAGGCAACAGCCGCTTACTTAAATAAGACAAAGTCCATCCCCCGAAAAAAATTCCGATGGCAACCGCAAACAGCCAAATGAATAGAGTCGGTTTCGGATTTGAAACAAACATGAGCAAGCACATGACCAGGAGGTGGGAAAAGAGCTTGGCGCTCGGGTTCAATGCCGAAAGAAGTGAACCATTGCTTTTCATACGGGAACCCTCTCCTTTCTTTCATGCATGAACCGGTAATGAAGCGGCGGTATCAATGAAAAGCGGCGGACGAGGCCTTGATCAGAAAATAATCGATACGGCGTTCCTTGAAATGCCGCTTTCCCTTGATGAAACACGATGACACGGCCGGAATGCTCATCTACGATGTCCATGTCGTGCGTCACCATCACAATCGTCGTTCCCCGTTCCTGCCGTTCCTTTAACCGCTTGATTAATTCTTGCGCCGTCCTTTCGTCCTGACCGAATGTCGGCTCGTCAAGCAGCAGCAGATCCTGGTCAAACAAAAGCATTGTCGCAACGCTTAAACGCCGTTTCTGCCCGAGGCTTAATGTAAAGGGGTGCACTTTTTGATGAGCGTCAAGTCCGAATTCCCGCAGCAATTCAGCCGTTTTCTTTTCGACCCGGTCCTCCGGCCATCCCCGCTGCCTCGCCCCGAACGCGATCTCGTCAAACACCGTGTCCCGAATAAATTGAAGCTCGGGATTTTGAAAAACAAAGCCGGCCTTCTCATAGAGCGTACGGTCGGACCATTTCTTCAGCTCCCGATCCTCAAGATAAAGGCGCCCTTTTTTGACGGCTTCAAGCCTGATCAGACTTTTTAAAAACGTACTCTTTCCGCTCCCGTTCTCGCCGATGACCGAAATCCATTCTCCCCTTGGAATCTCAAGGGTGATGCCGTCGGCAACGATCTTTTTCCGATAGCCGATCGCCGCGTCGTCTGCGCGGATCAATATGTCTCTGTCAGCTGCAGGCCTGTTTTTCGCCTCCTCCTCTTTCATTTTCAATGTAGAAGAGAGCTTGACGGCGAGCGGATGATCATCTTGTGTGATGACATCTTCCCATACCGCAGGGTACAGTTTCGGCTGCCAGATGCCCGCCGCTTTCATCTCCGGCTGAAAATGTTTCACGATTTCTTCCGGCTTTCCGTCAGCGATGATCTGTCCCTTTCCATTGAAAAGAATGACGCGGTCCATCCACTCGATACAGCCGTCCAGCACGTGTTCGACGAACACCATCGTCTGTCCGCTTTTTCGTGAAACGTTACGAAGCAAGGCAAAGATGTCTTTCCGGCTGGCCGGGTCCAGCTGCGCCGTCGGCTCGTCAAAAAACAGCACTTCAGGCTCCAGAGCGAGCAGGGACGCTAATGCCAGTCTCTGCTTCATACCGCCTGACAAGGTTTCGATCGGCGTTTTCTGATCTATCTTTAATCCGACTTGCTCCATCAGCTCCGAGATGATGCCGTTCATATCTTTTGGGGAGACGGATCGGTTTTCTAGGCTAAAAGCGATTTCCTCATCAACATGAAGCATGCAGAACTGCGAATCCGGATCCTGAAACATAACGCCGGCGCTCTTTCTGCGATTGACCTCTCCGCTGACTTCAGCTTCGACATGTTCAGGAATGATGCCGGAAAGCACGGACAACAGTGTCGATTTGCCGCTTCCGCTCGGACCGAGTATCAGCACTTTCTCTCCCTGCCCAATCGACAGCGAGACCCGGTCTAGGACTGTTTCAGGACGATGATAAAAACGGACGGAAAGGTTACTGCATCCGAGAAATGAACGCATCGGCATCATCCTTCTTCCGCTGTTCCTTCATGATCTCATACTGATTCAGGACTCCCGTTTTCGCAAGCGCTTCGACAACGGCTTTTGCCAGCCAGCCGCCGAGTACAATGCCGCTGATGATTTGGATGATAAGCGTCATGATCAGCGTTTGCGTCGTATAGTAGGCAAAACCGTTCGCCATCAGGCTGTATGTCATGCTTCCGACCGCGGCAAGCGCACCGGAAAGCATAAGGGTAAACAAGTTGTAACGCTTATAGCGAAAGATCGCAAAAGCGATTTCCGCACCGGCTCCCTGGAACACACCGATTAATAATGCTGACAGTCCAAAGTGGCTTCCGGTCAGCAGTTCGACCGCCGCAGCTGCCGTCTCGGCAATCAGCGCCGCACCCGGTTTACGGATGATATAAGCGACAATCGGGCTGGCGATCACCCAAATGCCGAACATAAAGTTCGCTCCGACAGGCCCGACAATAGCTGAAACAGGGATCCACAAGGTGGACCATCCTAAGTAAATGACGCCGCATGCAACGGACAAGATCACTGCCATCACGACTTCTTTCATGTTCCAATTCATCGTCTCACCGCCTCCATTTCCACAGGCCAATCTTCAACTGTATAAGCCATCTCCCAAAAGCCGTATTCAAGCTGACAGCTTTGCAAAAAAAGCTCCTTCATTTTTTCTTTTTCAGCCTTGCCCGCTGTTTCGGCCCATTCATCCAGGCGGGCGCAAAACTTCGTCGTGATTGAATCGGTTCGGTCTCCGTAAAAACAGATCCAGTCATAAAATGGATGCGACGGGTCAGGCTGAACGTCCATCATCAGTTTTTTTCCGATCTCCCAATATGTCCACGGACAAGGCAGCAAGACGGCTAATATCTCTCCCAGCGTGCCTTCGTGCGCCGCCGTCAGCATATGGCGGATATAATGATGGGCAGAAGGCGCAAGCGGATAGCCCTGCAGAGATTCATACTCCACCCCCGCGGCCCGGCACAGGTTGTTGTGCGGGTGCACTTCGCTGTTTAATACAAATGAAATCTGCTCATGAAACATCTCCATGTCTTTCCGGTTTTGACACTTGGAAATTGCAATTCCGTAGATTTGAATAAAAGCGTTCAAATACTCGTAATCTTGCTTCACATAATGAATAAGCTGCTCCTTTTTCAGCTTGCCGGACGCCAGTCCCAATACAAACGGATGCTCAAAAATGGCTTCAAAAATAGGGTCTGCCTCGCGGCGAAGTTCTGCAGAAAAACTCATGTAGATAGCCTCCTCAGCAATCGGTTTTATAAGGAAGGCACAGGGGGAGCGAGCCGCTTTTTACGCAAAAAAGCCGCCCCAAAATGGAGCGGCCTTTGTATGATGAAATCATAAAGACACCGGCTCCACTTCCCTACGCTAGTATGAACTAGATCAGGTTCAAAGGGTCCAAGATCGCTTCTTGTCTCAGCCGGCTTACGGCTCCCCTAGTGGACTTCCTATTACATTAACTTTTACTCTACACATCAATGATTATGATGTCAACCTGAGTTTTTCAGTTTTATTCTTGTATAGGACCGCCGGGTTTCATCCAGAAGATGCAGCGGGTAAAAATATTTATGGAAAAATGTTAATTTTCTGAAACCTTTTGCAGGCTTGTTCGTCTAATATAGTGAAGACAAAAAATTTGGAGGGGATATTTATGATGATGTTTATCTTGATTTTGACAATGGCTGTGTATTTGTTCTATTCTTTCAGCAAAGACAACCGGCCGGCCAAAAGAAACAACAAGAATCATCAGACACTGACTGTTATTAGGGAAAACCCTTTTACCGCCCCTTCCAATGATGTCAATTGCTAACTTGATAGACAACAAGCAAGCCGCCCCATGACGGGCGGCTTTTTACGTTTTTAGGATTGAAATTGTTCCGCTTCAGTCGATCCCTTCAGTGCAGTGGTTGATGAAGTCCCGCCTGTCACAACCTGGGCGACTTCATCAAAGTAGCTCGTTCCGACTTCGCGCTGATGCCTTGTCGCCGTATAGCCGTGGACTTCGCTGGCAAACTCGGCCTGCTGCAGATCAGAATACGCCGCCATTCCGCGGTGCTTATATTGTCGGGCCAATTCAAACATGCCGTGGTTTAAGGCGTGGAAGCCTGCCAGTGTGACAAATTGAAATTTATAGCCCATTTCACTGAGTTGTTTCTGGAAGTTCAAGATGGTGTTGTCATCCAGTTTGGCCTTCCAGTTGAACGAAGGGGAGCAGTTGTAGGCGAGCAGTTTGCCCGGGAATTTTTCATGGATCGCCTGTGCAAACCGGCGGGCTTCTTCAATATTCGGCTCAGACGTTTCACACCAGATCAAATCGGCATACGGCGCATACGCCAAACCTCTCGCAATCGCCTGATCAAGGCCCGGCTTTGTTTTGAAGAACCCTTCCGCTGTTCGCTCTCCCGTCAAAAACGGCGCATCATATGAATCGACGTCGCTTGTGATCAGGTCGGCCGCATTCGCGTCCGTACGGGCAATAAGAATGGTCGGGACTCCCATCACGTCTGCGGCGAGGCGCGCGGAAATCAAATTACGCACCGCCGTTTGCGTCGGAAGCAGCACTTTCCCGCCCAAATGCCCGCACTTTTTCTCAGACGACAACTGGTCTTCAAAGTGAACTCCCGCGGCGCCGGCTTCAATCATACCTTTCATCAGCTCGAACACATTCAGCTGTCCGCCGAAGCCTGCTTCAGCGTCGGCCACAATCGGGGCAAACCAATCGATGTCTTCTTTCCCTTCCATATGATGGATTTGATCTGCGCGCTGCAGCGTGCGGTTAATTTTTTTGACAACTTCCGGCACGCTGTTTGCCGGATAAAGGCTTTGGTCAGGATACATGCTCCCTGACAAATTGGCATCGGCCGCCACCTGCCAACCGCTTAAATAAATCGCTTTCAATCCGGCTTTTACTTGCTGCATGGCTTGATTTCCGGTCAAAGCGCCCAGCGCCGGCACGAAGTCCTCTGTGTGGAGAAGCTTCCACAGCTTTTCGGCGCCGCGCCTTGCAATCGTGTATTCAATCTCAAGCGTGCCCCTCAACCGAATGACGTCAGCCGCCTGATACGGCCTTGTGATCCCTTTCCAGCGTTCTTCATGCTCCCAGCTTTTTGCGAGTTGTTTTTCTTTCAGCATCGCACATTCCCCCATCATATTTTTTCATAAGCGGGTATCGTTAGAAATTCCGCGAATTCATCATCCAAAATCAGCTGTTCAAATAACTGTCCGGCCTCTTCGAACCGGCCGCTCCGAAAATGTTCTATGCCGGCTTCTTCGAAGATTTTCTGCATTTCTTCCTCTTTCATCATCTTGACCATTTCGGCGTTGACTTTCCGGCCATCGTCAAGAACCCCTTTCGGATGGCGAATCCATTGCCAAAGCTGGGCTCTGGAAATCTCCGCCGTTGCTGCGTCCTCCATTAAGTGGTCGATCGGAGCGGCGCCTCTGCCCGACAGCCATGAAGCTAAATAGCGGATGCCGGCGCTGATATTGGTACGGACGCCTGCTTCTGTAATCCGGCCTTGCGGTACTTCCAGCAAGTCTTTTTCCTCGATCTTTACGTCTTCCCGCTTTCTATGAATCTGGTTCGCCGACGGCATATGCTGATTGAATACATCGAGCGCCGTTTGAATCATGCCGGGATGCGCGATCCATGTTCCGTCATGTCCGTCTTTTACTTCACGTTCCTTATCTTCGCGGATTTTGGCAAATGCGGCTTCATTGATCTCAGGTTTGTCTTTAGCGGGAATTTGCGCCGCCATTCCCCCGATCGCATGGACGTTGCGTTTATGACACGTTTGAATCGCCAAGAGGGAGTACGCTCTCATGTTTGGAACCGTCATCGTCACGGCTGAGCGGTCTGGAAGAATGACTTCTTCCCTGTTCCTGAATTTCTTAATAAAGCTGAAAATATAATCCCACCTGCCGCAGTTAAGTCCGGCTGAATGCTCCTTCAATTCATAGAGGATTTCATCCATTTCAAAAGCCGCCAGGATCGTTTCAACGAGAACCGTCGCTTTAATCATCCCCTGCGGAATGCGCAAGTCGTTTTGCGCATACACAAACACGTCGTTCCACAGCCTTGCTTCCAGATGGTTTTCGATTTTTGGAAGGTAGAAATAAGGGCCGCTTCCTTTTTTGATCAGCTCTTTTGCGTTATGGAAAAAATAAAGGCCAAAATCGAACAGGCTTGCTGACACGGGCTTGCCGCCGATCAGCACATGCTTCTCTTCCAAGTGCCATCCCCTCGGTCTTACAATGATGACAGCGGGGTTTTCTTTCAGCTCATAGCGTTTGCCCTGTTCATTCGTAAAAGAAATCGTCCCGCGAACCGCGTCCCGCAAATTAACCTGGCCTTCAATGCAGTTTTTCCAAGTCGGCGAGTTCGCATCTTCAAAGTCGGCCATAAAGACTTTGGCTCCTGAATTTAAAGCATTGATGACCATTTTTCTGTCGACCGGGCCGGTGATTTCAACCCTGCGGTCCTCCAAATCCCGGGGGAGCGGGGCGACCGTCCAGTCCGCCTCGCGGATGTGCTTCGTTTCCGCCAAAAAACCGGGATTCTTCCCTTGATCAATTTCAGCCTGCCTGATCGTTCGCAAATGCAGCAATTCCCGTCTTCTTCCCCCGAAATGTCGTTCAAGACGTCCGATAAACTCCAGCGCTTCTTTTGTCAAAATCTCTTCATACTGCGGATTCATCGATCCGGTTATCTGAGTTCTCTTCTCCTCTGTTTTCATGTCTCCCTACCCCTTTACATGCATTGTTATAAAACAGTTTGCTTACTCGCCTTTTTTGGAAAGACAGCGCTCACATTCCATAAAGTAAGATTCAGCCTGCTCCTCCATCTTTTCACCGCATTCAGGGCAAGTTTTTTTTGGAAGCGTTCTGAAAAATTCCATCGGACTTTTCAAGCTCATTTGTGTCACTCTCCTTTTTATAGAACAGTTTTATATTTTTTATTTCTGTTGTAGTACAGTATACAGCGCAAAAAGAAAAAAGTACACACCTTTTTCCAAAAAATATTTATTTTTTTCCATTCAAACAAAAATAGATTGTTCTCTTTTTATTCATAACTTGTTCATATTTTTCTTCTAGAATAGGGAACATAAAGAGGTGAAAGTGATGATGAAAATAAAAAACAAACAACTTGATGTCACTCTGATTCTGATTTTGTTGGCAGCTCTTATTCTGAATACATATAACATTTGGCAGGACAATGCCGCCAACCAGTATTACTTGGCGGCGGTCAAAAGCATGACGCAAAGCTTCCACAATTTCTTCTTTGCGTCATTCGACTCTTCCGGATTCGTATCAGTAGATAAGCCGCCCCTCGTTTTATGGATTCAGACCATATTTGCGAAAATCTTCGGCGTGCATACGTGGAGTGTGATTTTGCCGCAGGCGCTTGCAGGTGCGGGTTCCGTCTATCTGCTATACGTACTGATTAAACCGAAATTCGGAAAAGGAGCCGCCCGCATTTCAGCGCTGGTGATGGCGCTAACGCCGATCGCGGTTGCCGTAAGCCGGACGAATAATATCGACAGCATGCTCGTCTTCACGCTCCTTTTTGGTACATGGTGCCTGATGAAGACGGTCAAACAAGGCAGGCTGCTCTGGCTGCTCGCTGCATTTGGCCTCATCGGCCTCGGGTTCAATATGAAGATGCTTCAGGCATTCATGGTGCTTCCCGCGTTCTTGCTGTTTTATCTCATCGCGGCCCATGCGAATTGGAAGAAAAAAATTGTGTCCGCTGTTTTATCGCTTATTGTTCTCACCGGCGTTTCGCTTTCTTGGGCGCTTGCTGTCGACTATACATCGGCCGACAGCCGCCCGTATGTCGGAAGCAGTCAAACCAACTCCGTGCTTGAACTGGCTTTCGGCTACAACGGCACAGAGCGGCTGCTCGGCCAGACGACGGGCAACGCCCGCGGCGATATGAACGGTTTTAGAGGAGACATGCAGCAGCCGAACGGCAATGCGCACACTCAGAACGGAAACAATTCTGCCGACAGCTCCAATGGACAAAATGGCGCGATGCAGCCGCCGGGTGCAAGCAGCGCGACCAACGGCAATGCGCAAACTCAAGACGGAAGCCGTTCATCCGACGGCTCCGATGGACAAAACGGTGCAATGCAGCCGCCGGCTGCGGGCAACGCGACCGATGACGGTTCTCAAGGAGCAAACGGCGGCAGTCAGCCTCCAACCGGAGGCGGACCGGGTGGAGGCAACGGCGGGCCCGGTGGCAATGGCGGACCGGGTGCAGGTCAAGGCAGCGGACAAAGCATGAACATGTTCGGCACCGGTGACGCAGGACCCCTGCGGCTCTTCCAATCTGCTTTATCGGGCCAAATTAGCTGGATGCTTCCATTCGCATTATTCGGACTGCTCGGCATGATCATCAGCTGGCTCCGCAGCCGCCGCGAAAATGCAGGCGAAATGAAAGAAACAATCTTTTGGGCTGCATGGCTCGTTCCTGTTGCCGGGTTCTTTAGCATCGCCGGATTCTTTCACCACTACTACTTGATTATGCTGGCACCGCCGATCGCCGCACTGTCAGGAATTGGATGGTACGCGATGTACGCCCTTTACAAAAATCACAAAGACTGGGCAAGCTATCTGCTGCCGGCTGCCGTTCTGACAACGGCAGCATTCCAAGTGTATATTTTAAACGCATATACAAGCCAAATCGACAGCGCCTGGATGTATGTCATGGGCCTCTTGGGGCTGGGTGTCACCATCGCCTTACTGATGCTGAAGCGAAGTCATCCATTCGGAAAGCAGCTCACCATCATCAGCTTGTGCGTGCTTCTTTTGACACCGGTCTATTGGTCGGCAACACCGATCCTTTACGGAGGAAACAGCGTTCTTCCTGAATCGGGGCCTCAGCTGCAAAGCTCCAACGGAGGCGGAATGTTCAGCTCGGATGTGGACACAGGACTGCTCACATACCTCCGGAAAAATAATACCGGCGAAGAGTACCTGTTCGCGACATTGACAACGGTAACCGCAGCCCCGTATATCATCAATGCCGACGAAAATGTCATGGCGCTCGGAGGCTTCAACGGCACAGATCCGATCTTGTCGGTCAGTGAGCTGAAAAACCTCGTCAAAGAAGGAAAAATAAAATACTTTCTGATCAGTGACAACTCAGGCAACAGTGAGCTTGTCTCCTGGATTAAAGAAAACGGAACCGAAATTTCGTCTGATGAATACACCAGTACCACGAACAATACAGACAGCTCCGCACAACAGGGCGCAAGGGGCGGCCTGGGCGGCGGACAGCAGCAAACACTCTACAAGGTTGAGCTGTAGGAAATGAGGAAGCCCATCGGACTCATCCGATGGGCTTTTGATTATGCTTTTCTAAAAATAACCGGCGGATGATGTTCAATATGGTCAAGAAGTTTTTCTCCATAAACGGTCATCGTTTGCCGCCAAGGGTCGCCAAGCACGCCCCATTCAAAATCCCGCTGGAAAAAGAAATAGTAATCCCCATTTGGAAAGATCGGAACCGGCCGTCTTCTTTAAACCCAGCGGACACATCATAGACAATATACGGTCGCGGCGGCTTCATCCTTGAACATTGAAGGCCGGGTTTCCATTTGACGACCCGATTCACCTTTGTCCAAACTTTATCATTTTCCCGGCTGCTTAAAACGGTCCAGCTCATTTGATATCGTTCTCCTTTACCCATTTGACCTTATAGGTTGGCTTCTGATAGCGCGCTTTCTGCTGGTGTTGATGTTTAACTCTTAATAATTCTCCAATTCGGCCAAAATGTCTTCCAAAAAAATATCGACCGGCAATGTAATCGCGTCTTTTGAATTGAAAAAGATGGACGGCTGAATCCCGTCTTCTTTCATGCCCGGCAGCCACTCATTCACGAATTCTTCGAGATCGATCGGCCTGGCTGTGCATTCCCTCCATTCCTGTTCTGCGCACAATTCGGCGTAGTCCTTTGCCGGCCAGAACGGAATCAATTTGCCGCCTTGATCATCCTCCGTCATCACCCATCCGTCGCCATATAATGACCAGACCTCTTCAAAGTCGGCGATTCTTTTAATAAAATACTCGTACCGCTTCTCTTTCGAAGCCTTTAATAAAGCCTCGACTTCTTTTTTGTTCAGCCTTAGCACGATTCGTTCAATGCGTGAAACATCATATGTATGGCAATAAAATTGGAATGTCCCGTCTTCATAATCTTCAACAACATAATTGATATTCTCCCAGCCGGCGTTTAATTGATCGATTTTGAAACCGCCATGCCGGCCTTCAAAATCGGTTAACCGAACAGAAGAAACCTCCTTAAATGTCAAATCAATATGATAGCTGTCATTCTCATCTTCATAGAGAACCGTCATGTCGATCGAGCTGATGTCTTTTCCTTCATGAAATTCTTTGTAGTATTGAAACCGGATAATTTCTTTAATATGAACCGGTGAAAACTCGGGTATTTCTAGATTAAGCTTTTCGTGTTTAGACAACTCCACTATAGTCACCTCTGTATGGGTATGGTCAAGTCTTCCTGCGGTTTACAATCGAACACAACAATCTCCTGACATTTTCATGCATGGCAACCACATGAAAAGTCTCAGGGTAATTTTCGATTTTGTTCTTTGGATAAACTTCAAAAAACGTTTTTTCTAGTGATTGGCGTTGCACCTTAGGCATTTTTTTATCCGCCAAAACGTAACCTAAACTGCCGGCGACGAGCGCAAAATACTCGTAAAAATCCCCTGACAAGCCGTGCCCGTCTTGTTCAAACGCATCCAAATCTGCCGGAAGCGGTCCTGACAAGCGCTTGTCCATATCCTTCAGTTGATTTACAGTATCAGCATCAAGCCGATAATATCTGTATCTTTTCTTCATTGTCCTTCACCCGCAGATCGTAAAAATTCTGTTTTATCAAAAGAAAAGTGGATCTCAATTATTGCCTACATATTGCTCATCACCTTTTACAATCACATTTATATACCTTTAGCTTCGACTTAGAATACGACATTCCGGAAGAGAGCAAAAAATATGTTTCGCCGAAGAAAAACGCCCCTTTAATGATGCATTATTCCACGACATAGACATCAGTCGCATCAAATTCAAACCAGATGACCTTCTCCTTTGATTCAATATGTACATCAACCTTTTGAGTCACGCTATTAAAATATTTTTTATTGTTAACCGGGTCTGCTACTAAAACAACAAAATCATTGATTGAAGCAAGAAAAGAGAGGTATTCTGTCAGCTTGTGTCTTTCTAGCAGTTCTTCTTTAGTCAACATGCACTCAACGTGGATGAGCCTTTTCGATAGGGCATTTACAGCAAATTGTTTATCTTCAATGAATGGGTTCATTTCATCTATGAAATCGGGCGTTCCCATAATTTCGATAAGAATCTGGTTAAAATCGAGATGTTCAAAAAATGTAATGAGGTCATTGTTTGACAGAAGATCGGATGAGTACAGTGAATGGTAATGCAGAAGGTTGATCACATCCAGATTTCCTATACTCGTCAAAGACTCGGTATTTAATTTACACACGGACCGCACTCCTTCTAGTTACTCCAGGTCAGATATGATAGCTTTTGTCTGCTTTCCTTCATAAAGTCACTATTTGCAGCATTCCGTTCTAACTCAAACAATTCTTGAATGGATATATCCGGAAAGGTTTCGTCTAATAAACGGTTTCTTCGATTTGTATACAATACACGAGCGAGCGGCTCATGATTTGAGCTGATAACCTTAAAGGTATAATCGATAATATAGCTTTCTTGTAAACACACTGCCGCGAAGACATGTTCTTTTAATAAGTCTTTCCCTATTTCTGCTGAAGCCGCCTCGTCCATTCCCTTGTAAACCTTATTGAACAGAATGCAGACCGCACTGCCTTCATACTCATCTATCATCTGCATGATATGAAAGTAAGTGTTATGGCTGTCAGGCACAATGATTTTATCCCCAATTTTATAATTTTGTCCTTTAGGAATCTTATAGTTCGCAATCTCTTCTTTAAAACTGTCGCGCAGTTCTTGAGAAACCATAAAGGAAGGGTTATGCAGTTCATTTATAACCGCGGCCACTTCAAACACTTTTTGGCCATCCCGATAGGAAACTGAGGTTCCATCGGCTTCTGAATCAAAGGCTATCCTACCGAATCCTCTTTGCTTTAATTCTTTTCTAATGAGAGAGACAGCCTGCTCTGTCGTTTCTTGATTCAATAATGCTGCCACATCTGCATAAAACCAATATTTTTTGATGACAGAGTCAGGAAAGTAGATATCTATTTTTCCTAATCGAAACGTTCGTTGGTGCACTTTCTCACCTCATCAATGGGGCCGTTCCAGTATTCTTCTATCCAATCCTTTAGTTCCTCTTTATCATGCAAATATGTTTCAGGTGAATCCTTTAAATCGAATCCGCTTAGTAAAATCAACAAATTCCATACCCTCTCATCTTCTACTTCCGGATCGTCAGCGTATACATAACCCCCTGCCCAATCCGAAAGTTCCTCTCTCGCCAAATCTCCTTTTAACACCTGTTTCATTTTGCAGATACAGTCCGATAATTCAGGTTTTTCCACATCTAACACCTCTTTTGTTATCGAATGTGATTCTCCCCATAGGCTTTCTAAACATGCCTTAGTCGATATCGTAATCTTCCCACTGTTTCCAATCATTATTTGGGACCCCTGCACAAACCGGACCTTGTCCAGTTTCAAGATATTCTGCAAATGATTGAAATGAAACTAATTCACTTGGGCTAGTTAAATAATCGGGATACTCCCAATTCTCTGTTTCATACACTTCTTCATAATCGCATTGTAGTCCTAATTCATTCAGAAGATTTTCGGGTTTTATCCAAAGAGCCTCTCTGAAAGATGGATCTTCAAACAAGTTTCTAAAGTATGTTTTCCACGCTCCTTCTTTTGTCTGTTTTTGGTATCTGTTTCTCTGGTTAGCTTTTATACAGTAAAGAGTCTCCACAATTTCAATTTTGGCTACTTCGCTTAATTGATCCAGATTACTTTCATGATATGTTACCAGCTCACCTGCTTTGGTCGTTAAAGAGAAGTCGTCCATAATGATTAAGCTGTAGTTGTCTGAAAAACTGTTGCTGTATGCATGAATAGACAGAAAAGGCCCTTTATCATCTATTTGAAAGCACTGTATTGAAAGTAACCAATCATCTTTATTTAATCGCATTAACGTACATTTACTGCCGATATAGTTACATTCGCGCCATTCAAAAATCGGTCTGTTTAATTCACTAAATTCACCGTCTAATAAACTAAGAATTTCTCTGCTTTTAATCAATGGATTTCTCCCTTAAATACTTTTTAAAAATAATCGACAGAATCTGTGGATGCCCACATTGGCCACTCTGTATTTCCATTGGCATAGTCTGATAGATATGTTGCTTTTTTGCGGCATATTGCTTCGGCAATTGATTCAAAGAAAGGAGAAAGACTTGGCAAATCCTTTTCTGTTTCTGGATGTATCCACGTTTCTGTTGAATACAATTGGTCATACATTAACGGGAGATCAGCAGTTTGGAGTTGTTCATGTTTTGTCAGCCAGAGAGTGTCGAGAAATAAACGGTTTTTACTCATCTGCCTCAAACAGGTAATCCATTCATTCTCCACATTAATATTTGCTTGCACTTTTTGCTCAATAAAAAAATGAAATACTTTCTCTCTAAGGACAATGCTAAACGGATTTTTTGCAAAGCCGGTTTCCACATCCTCCAACTCTAATTTGTTTCCTTTTTCGTCCAAAAACGCAAACGGCTCATCAACTAAAAAGCTTGCTTCATGATTAATTACTTGATTGCCCATCGCATGAAAATCAATAGCCGGTCCCAATTTTGACAATCCGAACAACTGAAACGTCAAGAGCCAGTTATCCCCTTCAACAAATACCGAAAGTTTGCCTTTTACGAAATCGAAATTTCCGTTATCAAGCAACGGAAACTCTCCCTTTTTGAATGAATCATCAAGCAATGCAAGAATCGCTTCTTTATTTTTGAGCACGATCATCACCCCCGTTTTGCCTTTTGCTAACACTTTTTGGTTTTTTGTGTAATTAAATTGCTATTCGTCTAAAACGCCTTACCACTAATCCAATTTCCGAAAGCTCATGGTGTTTTATGATCGTTTAACAGCTACCATGGCTACTCCTAGTTAATATATCAGGCCACACACTGGATATTTATTTATGTTTCATACTTAATGATATCTTCCATTGAAATGCCGTTAGAATACTTCATTAGAATCGTCTCTATACATAAATGGCCGAATATTCCTATGGGGTTATAAATGGCCTTACCTGTTTTCTGATCTACTTCTGTTAATACATCATCTCCACCTAAAGAGCCTTCTTTTCCTTCACTAATAAAATATTTTCCTTCCTCATAAGTAATAAATCTTAATTTGGATTCATCATATTGTTTCAACAAATCTTGAGTTGCTTTAGAAACAACCTTCCAATCATCCTGCAAAAAACCAGTGTAACTTGTATTTGCTACAAATAGCTTATTTTCTTCTTTTAGTAAATCACGTATCATAGCTTTACTCAGCTTTTGATCTACAAAAATGTCATAATACTGAATTAGCACATCATCATCTTTACGTTTTGCCAAGTTTCCTTCCAAAACCCATGCATAGCTGTATTTATTTATCTCCTCTAAGGGAATCTCAATAATAGCGCCGGGCACAATTTTTGACAGGGACTTAGCTTTTTTTGTTGAAGCTTTTATATCTGTAATTTGTCTTTCGTTTAGCTCAGGAAAAAATGAATCTCCATTTGTGTTCAATACATGAAGCAATGTTACGAAAAATTCGTCTAAAGCCGGTTCCCTATCCAAATGCTCCTTGGACATTTTATAGAATTTCTCTACCGCATCGTGAAGGATATCCAATCCGTCATCACCGATCATAATGTTCTTGTTTTTATGTTCTTCTTCCCAAATGCCCAATAGAAAGCTCCTTTCAACTCTTTCTTCTCTATTGCAACTGACAGCAAGTATTCATAGCGTTTCTTCCGTATGTATACAGCCGCCTGTCCAGTACTATTTTAAATGTTTCTGTACCTGGACAACCGCAAGCTGTGGAATTAACCAAGGTATCGTCAAACAATCGCTCTTTTGTATCAAAATGGTTGAATCACAAACTCATAATCAACGGTATCTCTTTTTCAGCATAGATCACTTTTTCCATCGTTTAGCTTCATTATTATCTATATTTTAACCGATGCATAGAACTGTTACAATATTCCTAAAATATTTAAGGGATTAAAATCCAATAAAAATTACATTTTTTTATATTCATTGAGCGAAGCAAAAAAGGCTGCCCCCACTCGGGAACAACCCTTTCATTCGTCTCTGATGCTGCGGCCGAGATTCCACACGGCTCAGCTACAGCGCCGACTTGATCACTTTCTTACCGTAAAGAACGGACAGCAAACCGAAAATAGAATACAGAACGGTGTACAGCACCATCACGATGATCATTGGCGTCCGCACCTCTGCTCCGAATAAGAACCAGCCGGATTGGACAGCAAAGTAACTGTGAGACAGGCCGATAACCAATGGAATTCCGAAATTATACATTTGCTTGATTCGTATCCCCTTCAGAAGATCCCCGCGCGTGAAACCAAGTTTTCTCAAGATCGTGTAATTCGGTTTCTCATCTTCGCTTTCGTCCATTTGTTTAAAGTAAAGGATGCATCCTGATGTGATCAGAAACGTAAGTCCTAGAAATCCTACGATAAACATGGCAAGTCCGAAAAGCGATTTTTGAGCTGTGCTTGCATCGAGGAGCGATAAATGCTGATCGTTTTGATTCACTGTTGCAAACAATTCATTTGCCTGCTGAATCTGATCTTCATCTTTTAAATTGATCCCGTAAAAAAGACTCGACTTCTGCTGTAATTTTGGATCTTTGTCTTGGCTCAGACGTTTAAACAGCGCATCATCCACAACGGCTACAGGCAATCCGCCGCTGGTAAAGTTGAAGGATAAGAGGGACTCTTTTCTCAGCCCTAAATAGTTTAATGGAATCGTCTCATGCTCGCTCTTTACCTTAATGGCCCCCGTCTCTTTTAAAGCCATAAGTTTCTGGAGAAGGTCGTTATATCCTGAGAAAATGACGTCTCCTTTGTGCACGTCAATCCCGTCAATCTCTGCATCGCTGACTACGGCGAGGGGTAATTTCCCCGGGTCACCAGCCATATTTTCAGGATCCCCTTCGACAACTTGTTCCAGATTGAAAGTCGCCTGAATGACATGAATTTCTTTTTTGCTGTATGAAATGTTGTTTTCATCCAATAGTTGTTCGAACCGTTTTGCATCCTTTTGATTTGTCATAGCGAAATCAGCCGCCACATTTTGTTCGGCGGCTTTCTCTGCAGAGTAGTACGAAATATAGCACAAGGATAACAAACCGATCGCCAGTGCCGTAACAGTGGTGATGATCGTTAATAATAGAGCGTTTGATTTCAGCCGGAACATGATCGATGAAAGGGACAGCACTTCATAAATATTTAAGTAGCCTCCTTTGCTTTTGCGGATGATATTGGAGACAAAGCTGACCGATCCTTTATAAAAGAAGTACGTTCCGATGATAACGGTACCGAGAATAAAGCTCATCGCATAAAACAGCTCATCTATGGTCTTGAATTTTCCGCTGAACAACTCAGTGGAAATGTAATATCCCGACAAAATAAACAAGATGCCCAATAAACCAATGATCATTTGAAAAACGGATATTCTCTTTACCTTATCTTCCGTAGCTGATGTCGCTTTAAATAATGATAAAATGCTTTGCTTTTTGATAAACGTATAATTCATCACCATCACCAGCAGGTAGATTCCGCAGAATACAATGACAGTTTGCACAAGCGCTTCTCCGGAAAAATTCAATTCGGTTTCAGCTTGAACATCTACTATTTTAAATAAAGTCATAAGCACGAGCTTTGAGATCGAAAACCCGGCAAACACCCCTATGACCAAAGAGCCGAAATACAGCATGACATTTTCCAAACTTAAAATGCGGAAGATTTTTTGCTTCCTCATGCCGATTAGCTGGAATAAACCGATTTCTTTGCTGCGCCGCTTAATAAAAATCGTATTGGCATACAAAATAAAAACTGCTACTACTGCCACTAGAAGAATGGAAGCTGCTTTCAAAGCCGCTGCGCCTTTTATCGATGCCTTCACTTCATCGATCGCCGGATCATATTGCAGCGTAACAAACGCAAAATAAAGCGCCACGCTGAAGATTAACGCAAACACATAAAGGTAATAGTTCCGTATATTCTTTTTCAGGTTGCGGAAGATCAGCTGATTAATACTCATGCTGAACCCCGCCTAACACGCCTTGCGTTTTCATGATATCCTGAAAGAACATCTGCCTGTCTTGTCCGCCTTTATTCAGCTGCGTATAAATTTGTCCGTCTTTAATGAAAACCACTCTGCTGCAGAAGCTCGCGGCGACGGGATCATGGGTGACCATAATGATTGTGGCCCGGCGCTTTTGATTTAACTGGCTCAGCTTGTTTAACAAGTCTGATGCGGATTTCGAATCAAGCGCACCGGTCGGTTCGTCAGCGAAAATAATGCTCGGTTCATGAATAAACGCCCTGGCTGCTGATGTGCGCTGTTTTTGCCCGCCGGAAATTTCATTCGGATATTTATTCTTCAGCTCAAAGATGCCTAATTCTTTCGCGACTTCCTCAAATTTTTGATCGGCTTCTTTTTTTGATATTTTCGTAATCGACAGCGGCAGAAGGATATTTTCTTTCACTGTCAGCGTATCGAGCAAATTGTATTCTTGAAAGATAAATCCTAAATGCTGCTTCCTGAATTCAGCAAGCTGTTTTTCCTTCAGATTCGTCATCTCAGCTTGGTTGATGTTAATCGTTCCGCCGCTCACCTGGTCAATAGAGGACAGAACATTGAGCAATGTTGTTTTGCCTGAACCTGACGGGCCCATAATACTGACAAATTCACCCTTTTGGATCTGAATGTCGATTCCCTTTAACACTTCGTGTTTATTGTGCTTATTTCCATAGCTTTTTCGTATTTTTTTCGCTTCTAAAATCATCATTTTTTAAATCTCCTTTTGACTGGATATTTTTATTATAGAAAGGAGGACAGCCGTTTTCCTTCGATTCAGCGAACAAAAAAGAAAAGCGTGTGACACTTTTGTCACACGCCAAGCACACGGGAAAATTCGTTCCGCTTCGGAAAAATCAGCGTAAAGGTTGTCCCCGCTCCTGGTTTAGAATCAACCTCGATATGAATCAGGAGCGGCTTTGCCGCTTTTTTCGCCAAATACAGCCCCATTCCCGTGGCGGCCTGATCATGATGCTCCGTTGTTGATGTGAAACCTTTGTCAAACACACGCGGTATATCTTTTGGATCGATGCCCCGTCCAAAATCTTGAACTGCGAGATGCACCTGGCCATCTTGTTCATAGCTTTTAATCAAAATATCGGATGCTTCGCTGTATTTCACTGCGTTTGTCAGCAGCTGCCTCATGATAAAAGACAGCCATTTCGCATCGCTGAGCACTTCCCCGGCCTCAAGCTGTATATCAAACCCGATCCCTTTTGGAATGCACCATGATTGCAAATCTTTTAGTTCTTTAAAGATTAAAGGTTTGAGCTCTAGAGTTTCAAGAGACAAGTCATTTTCGATAAACGACATCCGCTTTTGATGAAGCTGGCGATCGAGCAGCAGGTGAACACGCAGCCATTCATAGTCGAGTCTCGATTTTAATGATTGATCGTCAATCGTCTCCATGATCAAATGCATGGCGGTAAGCGGCGTTTTGACTTCGTGTATCCAGGCCATGAGCTCATCTTTTTCATTCTCCAATGCCAGGCGATGCTGCGCCGCCTCTTGCTTTAACTGTTTCGTTTGTTCGGCTATGCTTTTTTCAATCATCGTTTCGAAAGGCGTTTCCGCCTCTCGAATGTTTGTCACATCGAGATTGTGATCCCATTCTTCCAGGCTTTTATAAAACTTCGTTTCCCTCCGAAAGCGGACGAGTACAAAAACGATAAAAATAAATGAAGACAAATAGGTCATATATAAAATCGATGCAAAAGGAATGGATGAATCGACATAAGCGATAAACAGAAAGACGATCTGCTGCAAGACAAATATGGCGATCCAGCTTCGCCTCTCGGTCAAAAACGCTTTCAGCATTCTCATCATCCTTCTTCTTTCGCCATATAGCCCTGGCCGACCTTTGTCTCAATATATTGCCCCAAGTTCAAGGTATCCAGTTTTTTTCTCAAACGGTTTACGTTGACCGTCAGCGTGTTATCGCTGACAAAACGCTCATCGTTCCATAAGCTTCTCATCAATTCTTCCCTGCTGACAATTTTGTTTTTTTGGTCGATCAATTGTTTTAAAATGAACATTTCATTCCTCGTCAACTCGATCGACCCCGCCTTATTGCTGACGCGGTTTTGCTCGGGATCAACGGTTGCACCGCACCACGCTTTCTTCAGAATCTCAGGCTCTGTATTATAGTCGTAAACACGGCGGAAAATCGCCTGGATTTTGGCAATCAGCACGTCAAAATGAAACGGTTTCTGAATATAATCATCTGCTCCAAACTGCATGGACATGACCATATCAGCCGGATGGTCGCGCGAAGATAAAAAGAGAATCGGAACGTTGGAACGGGAACGGATCTGCCGGCACCAATGAAACCCGTCATATTTCGGCAGCTGAATATCGATAATGACGCAATCGGGCTTAATCGCCGCAAACTCCTGCATCACTTCGCTGAAATCGTCGATGCCGTACACCTCGTATGACCACCCGGTTAACCGTTCTTTTATTTCCTGAAACAGCGATTCATCGTCTTCGATCAACAGCAGTTTAAACATTTGCCTCACCGCACTTTTTGTCTTTTTTCTAAGTCAAGTGTATAGCAAATCGTTTTCATGCGCTACAGAGAAAAAAGCTGTCCTGTAAAGGACAGCCATTTTAAATATCACAAACTTTCGCCATTCGTTTCGATCACTTTTTTATACCAGTAAAAGCTTTTCTTTCTCGTTCTTGCAAACGTGCCGTTTCCTTCATTGTCACGGTCGACATAAATATAGCCGTAGCGTTTTTTCATTTCGGCGGTGGATGCGCTGACCAAGTCGATCGGGCCCCATGATGTGTAGCCGATTAAGTCGACGCCGTCTGCGATCGCTTCTCTTACTTCTTTTAAGTGATCGCGCAAATAGTTGATTCTGTAGTCATCTTGTATCGAACCGTCTTCTTCGACGACATCGACGGCGCCGAGCCCATTTTCAACAATGAAAAGCGGCTTTTGATAGCGGTCGTACAATGTATTCAGCGTAATGCGGATTCCTTTAGGGTCGATCTGCCAGCCCCATTCGGACGATTCAAGGTACGGGTTTTTAACCCCTCCGAGCAAGTTGCCTCCCGTTTTTGCCAAATCTTCCGGATTCGTGCTCGCAACCATTGACATGTAGTAGCTGAAACCGATATAGTCGACTGTGTTTTCCTTCAGAATGTCTTCATCACCTTCAGCCATCTCAATCGCAATTCCATTTTCCTTAAAGAAGCGCTTCATATAGCCCGGATAAGCTCCGCGTGCCTGTACGTCCGAGAAAAACAGCGTTCTTCTCTCATTTTCCATCGCGGCGAGCACGTCTTCCGGTTTTGGCGTCATCGGGTATGTCGTCGTTGCGGCAATCATACAGCCGATTTTAGCGTCCGGAATAATATCCTTGCCTGCTTTTACCGCAAGGGCGCTTGCAACAAATAGATGATGCGCCGCTTGGTACATCGCATTTAACTGGTTTTCGCCTTCTTCAAATACAAGGCCACCGCCTGTAAATGGCGCATGCAGGACCATGTTGATTTCGTTGAACGTCATCCAATATTTCACTTTGTCTTTATAGCGGGTGAAAACCGTTTTCGCATAATGTTCATAGCACTCGATCACTTTCCGGTTTTTCCAGCCTCCATATTTTTTAATTAAACCGAGCGGCATTTCATAGTGGGATATCGTCACGACTGGCTCAATATTGTATTTTAATAGCTCATCAAAGAGGCGATCGTAAAATTCGAGTCCTTCTTCATTCGGTTCACTTTCATCACCGTTAGGAAAAATCCGCGTCCAGGCAATCGATGTTCGAAACGCTTTAAATCCCATTTCGGCGAAAAGAGCGATGTCTTCTTTGTAGCGGTGGTAAAAATCGATGCCTTTGTGATACAGGTTCAATGACTCCATCGACTCATCGAATGGATACATGACCCCGTTCGGCGACACATCAGCTGTCGAGAGCCCCTTTCCGCCGACATTATAGGCGCCTTCTACTTGGTTTGCGGCAACCGCTCCGCCCCATAAAAAACCATCAGGGAATTTTTTCGTTTGTTCAGTCATATCCTTTCACCTCATCCAAATTTGTCGAGCTTTCCTCTCTCTACGCCAGCGCGATCAGCGCTTCCTCAATGTCAACGCTTTCATCTGTTTTCAAAGGCTTGATCGACTGGTACCGGTCCGTATTTGTGATGATAACCGGCGTGATTAACTGATAGCCCGCATCCTTAATCGCATCCATATCAAATGAGACAAGCTGGTCTCCCGGCTTTACAGCGTCTCCTTTATTGACATGCACGGTAAAGTGCTCACCGTTCAATTTCACCGTATCGATTCCGATATGAATAATAATTTCTGCCCCATTGTCGCTAGTGATGCCGAGGGCGTGCTTCGTTTGAAAAACGGTCGTGATCGTGCCTGATACAGGCGACACCACTTTGCCTTCTTCTGGCTCTATGGCAACACCTTTTCCCATGACTTCTCCTGAAAATGTCGCATCATCCACTTCACTCAATGCTTTGACTTCGCCTTTCAGCGGGCTTTGAATAATTTCACTACCGCCAGTCGTAGAAGAAGCAGCCGCCGGTTCATCGGCTTCATCTGACGGAATGTCTTCAAATCCCAATACAAAAGCAAACGCTGTAGCGGCAAAGAACGCGATGACGATCCCGATCATGGCCTGTATAAAAGTCGGACCGATAAACGTTGTAATTCCCGGCAAACCGACGTTTCCGCCAATAATATATGCTGCTACGCCGGTGATGCCGTAAAATGCACCTCCGACAGCGGCGCCGAGAAGCGCAGAAACAAACGGCTTTTTCAGCCTCATGTTGACACCGTACATCGCTGGCTCTGTAATCCCCATCAAAGCCGTGATGCTTGTCGTCAGCGACAATGATTTGAATTTCTTATTTCTTGATCGCAGGAAGACGGCAAATGACGCGCCAGCCTGCCCCATATTCGCCAAGAACATCGCAGGTATCAAATAATCGTAGCCGTTTTGCGTAATGTTGTTGAACATAACCGGAATGAAAGCATAGTGCATTCCTGTCATGACGATCAAAGAAAACGTTCCGGCTAAAAGAACCATCGTGATTAAACCGGCATTTTCAAATAGACCGTTTACACCGACAGACAGATAGTTCCCTGCAATCGCACCGAGCGGACCGACTGTAATTAATGTGACAGGCACCACAATCAGCAGCGTCAGTGTCGGTACAAAAATCATCTTCAACGAAGTCGGGGTGACTCTGTCAATCCATTTCTCAACGTAAGATGCAATCCAAATCGCGAGCAGGATCGGAATGACTGTCGACGAATAAGTGGCAGCGGTTACAGGCAATCCGACAAAAGAAATGCTTTTCCCTGAACCGAGGAGCGCTGTCAGATCGGGATGCAGAATCGCCGCTCCGATCGCCGCCGCAACATAAGGATTGCTGCCGAATTTTCTCGCGGCGCTGACCGCCAGCAAAATCGGCAGGAAGTAAAATGCTCCGTCGCCGATGGCCGATAAAATGGTGTGGACCTGGCTATTTTCACTCATCCAGCCGAACGTGACGGCGATAGCAATGATCCCCTTGATCATACCCGCTCCAGCAATCGCCGGGAGAATCGGCGTAAATACGCCTGATATCACATCAAAAATGGCGGACAGCACGTTTTTCTTTTTGCCGGCTTGCTGCTCGCCCGCTTTTTCATCGCTGAGCCCGCTGTTGGCAATGATCGCTTTGTACACCTTAGGCACATCATTTCCAACGATAATCTGAAACTGGTCGCCGCTGATGTTGGTGCCCATTACAGCCGAAAGACTTTCCAGTTTCGCGCGGTCTGCCTTCGCATTGTCATAAAGGTTGAAACGCAGTCTTGTCATGCAGTGAATCACGCTCTGTACGTTCTCTTCACCGCCCACGAGTTGTAAAATGTCCTTCGATACTTTATTATAATCCATATGAGTACCTCCTCTTTTGGGGGAATCTGCCGGACTGAAGGTGGCCGCCTTCACCCGGCTTTTTTATTGGCTTGGAACCGCAATGAATCCTCGGAATCTCACATCACCTCCTCATTTTGGGTATAAAAAAAACCTAAATTACGCCGACTTGAATGGGACGATGTCCCAGAAAGCTGTACGCAACTTAGGTTTTGCCTGCAAAAGCAGTAACAATCCTTAAGAAACTTGCTGATATTAGTTTGTAACTATACTGTAGCACCTGTTTTTGTTCATGTCAACGCTTTCATTACAAATGTCTCATAAAAAATAGAATACACGTAAACTAGAAACTAAGACTTTATACCTTTATTTCTATGTTTTCTAGCTTTCGCCGCCTTTTTCATAAGCAATGCAGGGCTTCGCCTTGCTTTCCTTCGCGCTGCCGGCTGTGCAACTGCGTCTTTCGGTTCCTGCTGCTTATGAAGAATGAATCCGGCGGCCATGAACGGAATCCCTGATAAGTTTGTGAAAATGTTTTTAATGCCCATCGCTAAAATAAAAGAGCCCCATGGAGAAAACGGATCTTTTTTGATTTTCACGTAAGCGGTGATTTCCAGGGCAATAAAAATGACCGACTGTACTAAAATTACAATCAACAAGCTCAAAATGAACAAGAGAGCCAAATTAAACAACGTGCCTGAGTAGATCATCAACTTCAGCGCGGCCACGAAAGTCCCAGCCTCCATATATCCGTCCGTGACATTCGGATTCCAAACGGCATAAACGTCAAATTGATGTTTGAAATGAAAAAACAAAAATAATATAAACAACCAATATATGCTATGTAAGCTAATGCCTAATAAAATGAGTCTGTTTGCTGCTTTGTTTTGCAATATTGTTCCTTCTTTCGTTTATGATTGAAGAGAATGAAACGTCTCTTCCTGCTTTGGCGGAAACACCTTTATTTCGTTGCTGTCCAGGTCTTCCTGTAATATGCAAACCTTTTGAATCTGCCTGTTTTGATAATGGTGAAAATAGTAGCTGCACGTCTCGCTGCACATCACCGCCGTATATTGGGTGTAATCGTCTTCGCCATTGTCAGTTATGACAATCCCTTTGGGAATATTCATATGGGAGAGAATATGAAACGCGGCAGAAACGCCTTCTGTTTCATCGGACACGGGCTTCATGTGCTCTTTCAAAACTGCTGCCCTGACAAAACGGGATGGCGGTGTAAAGTCTCCCGGCAATCCGGACAGCCCGGAACCTTGGCCAAAAGCCGACAGCGTCAGGTCTCCCATCTTTTTCGCGGCAAACTGTCCCGGCTGAAGACCGATATAATTGCGCAAATTGGTCAAATGCCAAGGAAAATCCGGACTGTTCGTCAGCACGCCGACCGGATTATCATGAATTTGAATGCCTCCGGCCGCCGGTTCAACAACGATGCTCGCACCGGAGCGGTCCGTTAATAGCCAATGAAGCGGCGTCACCGTACCGAGCAAGCTGACCTCTCTCTCAACAATGTTTACGGAAACAGCCGCTTTTTTCACTTCCTCCAAATCGCCGCATTCCGACAGCACCCATGTCACAAATTCGTGCGGCGCAAGATTGCGGCATTGCTCTTTCGTCTCGCTTTCATACACAGCATAATCCGGGAAATAAAGCGCCGCGCAAGACAATCCTTTTTCATTCACACCATCGGCAAACAGCGCATTATTGAGCCTTCTGCCCATCCCGATAAACGCATACCGGCCGGCATGCTCGCTGCCGTCTGCTTCACTTTTCCATTTGTAGCGACGCGGATGCAACAGCACTTCCCCGTTAAGCTCAAAATCAAAATCCATCGTCCTCGCCAATAAATGCTCCCGACCCGCAGTCGTCAACGTGATACTTGTACACATTGCGTCTCATCCTTTTCGTTTGATATTACACTTCGTGAACAATTTATTTCCATGTTATCGAATTGGAAATGATTCGTCAAAATGAAAGGGATTAAGATAAAAATGACCTCCAGAACAGAGGTCATTTTTAATCACATCATTTACTCCCCCAAACCGCATCTCCCTCATGAGACAACGCACTAAACGTCATCACCTTCCGCTCAGAAGCTGCATCCCACTGGCGCAAAAATACACCGTCATATGTTTTTCCGTCGAGCTTGAGTTCGATTTTGTTGTCTCCCGTGTTCTTCCACGTCCCGGCCGCTGCGCCGGTTATTTTGCCGTTTTGATTTAAGCGGATTTCTTTCGATTCTTTAATATCTGCAGATATGTCTTTTCCATGACGCACCAATTCGTAGGCGCCAATCACATCTGACTTTTTCACCTTGTCGAGCTTCTCTCCGGCATAGCGGTGAGGGGCGGCAACCGGCCAGCCTTGTTTGTTCATCAACAGCTGGTGGACGCGGACTTCGTGCTCCTCGCCCCGTCCCGGGAAGCGGGTGTGGAAGAATAAATACGATTTGCCGCTTTTTTCATCGTAAAAGGCAGAGTTATGGCCCGGCGATACATAGCCGTTTTGATTGCTAAATGAGAAATTCCCCATCAGTTTGACACCGTACGGTTCGATTGAGCGATCGTCAAAAAACGTTCCTTCTTTGCCGCGGACGTCAATCATCGCATGGCCTTCTGCGTCATAATAAGGGCCATCAGGGTTTTTTGAGCGGGCGACGCGAATGTTGTACCCGCCGTCAGCGGCAAGCCCTCCGAAGGACATGTACAGGTAGTAATACTGTGTTTCAGGATTGTAGAGAATGTATGCGCCTTCAATCCGGCTGTGATTGCCGCCGATCAGCTTTTTGCCGTACCCCTGTCCCGGAAGCGGAAGTCCGGTTTTCTTATCCATTTCTAAAATAAAAATTCCCCCGGAATAGGAGCCGTACACCATCCACAGCTTTCCTTTTTGATCAAAGAATGTATGCGGATCGACGACATTTGGGTGCTTTGTCGCGTCATAAGGCGTGCCGTCATTGCTGATCCCGTCCATTCCCGACTTTAGGAAAATGCCTTTATTTTTGTATGGGCCTTCAATGTCGTCCGCGACAGCAAGTCCGAGCGCAGATCTCGGAGAATCCCCGCGGCAGGCGTTGTAATACATATAAAACTTGCCGTCCTCAAGCTGGGTGACATCAGGCGCCCACAACGTATCAGTTTCAGCCCATTCAAAGGCCTCTTTTAATTCTTCATATACGTTCGGAATCAGAGGATTGCCGTCGTGGACACTCGAGGAAATTTGCGTCCATTTCATGAGGTCCGTCGATTTGGCCGAAGCTAAATGGGAGCCGAAGACATAGTACGTGCCATTCGCTTTAATAATGGATGGATCGTGAACCGCCACTTCTGAAAATACAGGTTTTTGAGTTTGTGCAGAAGCTTGGTTTGGCGCGAAACATGCAGCCATGATGAAAAGCAATGCAAGGACTTGGATGAAACACTTTCTCATATTCATTTGTTCTCCTTTCTTTTGAAGCGCTTTCATTTTTTGACAATTCATCATATGCTGCTTATCCAAGGTTTATTACGAACAAAAAAGCTCCCGACAAAGTCGGCAGCCTAAGTTTATTTCCTCGCTTTATGCACTTTCAGCAATTTCCCTTTCACGGTTGTGTTTTTCATCGCTTCTAAGACGAGCGGTCCTTTGCCGTTTAAAATTTCAACGAATGAACCTTGCTCTTGTATCGTGATAATCCCAATATCCTCAGCGGAGACGCCGTCAATTTTAGCAATCGTCCCAACGAAATCAACAGCTCTCAGCTTCTTCTTTTTTCCCCCGTTAAAGTAGAGCCTCATAATTTCTTTATTTAACGATTCGCTCTTGTCCTGTTTAAGCTCAGGCTTCCTATTGATTTTCTTTTGAAACGCCGCTTTTGCCCGTGCAATTTCTCCTTTTAAAGGCGCCTCAATAATAGGAATGGAAAAACCGATATAGTCTTCAATGTCAGCGATCATCCTTTTTTCACGCGGGCTGGCAAGCGTAATCGCTTTTCCCCGGCTGCCGGCTCGGCCTGTTCTGCCGGTACGATGCACATAGCTTTCTTGATCTAATGGCAGCTCATAGTTGATAACATGTGTGATGTTCTCAATATCGATGCCCCTTGCCGCCACATCTGTCGCGATTAAATAGCGGAACGCTCCCCGTCTAAAGCGGTTCATCACGGCAAAACGTTCCTCCTGAGGCATGCCGCCGTGAATTTTCGCGCACGGATAACCCAAACCGGCTAAGCGCCGCTGCAACTCATTCACTTGCTCCTGTGTGCGGCAAAAGACGATGCAGCTGTCCGGATTCTCAACAATGAACAGATCCACTAAAAGCGGAAATGAATCATTTTCATTTACAAAGATCAGTTGATGCTCGATATCTGCAGTTGTCGTACCGCCTGCTTGAATCTCGATTTTCAAAGGATCTTTCATATATTGAAGGGATAGATGCTCCACATCCTCCGGAAAAGTTGCTGAAAACAGCATCGTCAGCCGTTCTTCAGGCAAATGGCGGATGATCGCTCCTACTTGATCGATAAATCCCATATTCAGCATTTCATCGGCCTCATCGATGACAAGGTATTTCAGTTTTTCTAATGGAAAGGTCCCTTTTTCAATGTGATCGAATACGCGTCCAGGTGTCCCGACAACGATATGGCATTTTTGCTTGAGCTCTGTTTTTTGCCGTTCAAAGGACGATTTCCCGTAAACAGCCGCTGCTTTTATTCTTTTATAGCGGCCGATGTTCGTCAAATCCTCCTTAACCTGAGCGGCAAGCTCGCGCGTCGGTGTCAAAACCAAAGCTTGTGGTTTGTTCTCTTCCCATTCTGTCAGCTCACAAAGCGGAATTCCGAACGCGGCCGTCTTCCCGCTCCCCGTTCGCGATTTCACCACAACATCCCGCTTTTTAAGCGCCGCGGGAATCACTTCGCTTTGCACCGCAGTCGGCTGCTTATACCCTAAATGATCGAGCGCTTTCGTAATATCGCCGCTTAATGCATAGTCTGTAAAACTGGCTTTGCTCATGTATGAACTCCTTTTGGTCATATGATTTCCAGTGAATGATGGTGTTATGAATGTGATTATACGCGAATCATGACTGATTTCAAAAGGACATGAAAAAGAGGCTGTAATAGACATAGCCGCAAGAAACACCTACAATATCAATTGTTTTCAAAAATTAATCCGATCATAGTAAGCTCCCACAGCAAAGCAGCGATGAAAATGACGCCCATTAGACGCTGTAATACAAAAGGGAGGCGGGCTAAAACGATTTGGACTTCATAATTTAAAGAGGAAACCAGAATGGCTACATATCGAAAAAAGTCGGTGACTAGCCCATTTGATTCATCATATACATTGGTTTCATATAGCTTAATGATTAATGTTGGTACAAACAAAGAAACAAATGCAAACACCATGTTGATTGTTAAATATATGATAAGCGCAGAATTCGGATACGGTATATCCCCTGACATCGCAAATCCAAAAAATAAACTAAAAATAGAAAAAACAAATATACCTATTGGGATATTGGTCTTTCTTATAGCCCTTGAAGGAGGGCGCGTAACTGTCTTTTTTGTTTGAAAACCATATACCAACGAAAGTAAAATGATAAACAGCTCGGCAGTGAAAACAAACATAAAGAACATAACATTGGCGTCTTTTTCCCAATAAGGTTTATTCAACAACAATAAAGCAGTTAACAACAAAAGAATAAAATTGCTTCTCAGCCAAAGGAATCGGCTTTTTTTAAAAGAGAACATAAATAGAAATCCTTTCTACTATAAATCATAAAATTCATTCATTGTATCCACTATTTTCCCGAAATATTCGTCGACTGCCACTGGTTGAAGATATAGCGAGCCAGTTTTTTTAATATTTTCATAATCTAAATGCCAAATGAAATTATCACTTCTTAATAAAAAAGCAACTTGATCTAATCTTGTTTGATTTTGAATATAGTCACTTTCTACAAAAGAAATATTATCGAGCTCTTGGTTGTTTGCTAAAAAATCAAAAGAAAATTGACTTATAGTTGGATGCGTTTCCGGGTCTTCTGCCATTCTTTTAATAACGGCAGCTTCAACCTCGTGAAACTCGTCAAATGAACCTTCATCCATTTCAAAAATTTCATGTTCTGGTTTTTTATCTATATATGAATGATAAAACATTTTCAGCATTTCTAAAAACAGCTCTCTGCTTCTTAAAATCGAAAAACAATGATTTTGGTTTTCAATCTCCTGGACAATCAGTTCATCTTTTTGGATATGGTGTATTATCATCACCTTTTTTCGATGGATACAGCGAACTTTTCGCTTTGATTGAATGAGTAAGTGAATCAGGTTTTCTAACCCTTTTTGTAAATTAGATTCTGTGTCATCAGCCCAATATCCTCTCTGTTTTAAAAGATTTTCGGCTTGAATTGAAAATGGCTCAATATCTTTTTCATCTTGAATCAACTGCTGATCATTGATAATATCTTCAGCAGCTTTTTCATATCTACACAATAACAATGCAGCAACGAGTTCATTTGTTGTTAATATAATTTTAGAGTCTAACATTATACTCCTCCTTATTACCTGAACCAGCTAGTGACAAATTCCTTTGCACCTGAGAGTCCGTCTGAAATTGTATCTGCCGTTTCAGAGGCCTTTTGACTTAACCATTCACCAGCTTCCTTACCTTTATCTTCTATCCAACCTGCAGCATCTTCTCCCCATTCTTTTACTTGATCTCCCGCAATTATGGATCCAGTTATACCAATACCAGCTCCAATTGCTCCTCCAATAAGAGTGCCAGGACCTGGACATATTAATGAACCCAGTCCAGCTCCGCTAGCGGTCAACGCTCCAACTCCAGCATCCATTCCAATCCCTGCTGAAAATCGGCCAAATTTTTCGAACCAAGATTTATCTTTATTATCATCACTAAAAAACTCAGCTCCATTTGTAGTCAAGGAGAATATTGTTCCAGCATAAGGTATTTTTTTGGCGAGTTTTGTAATACTAGCTTCATCCTTAAACTTCCCAAGAGTCCCTTTCACATCAAGCTTAGTCTTATAACTCTTCAGTTCCTCTGGCTTATGCTTTAGGAAACTTTGGCTTTCTAAAATCTTTTCATATGATATTCTTGTTGTGTTAGGCCCCAACCCAACAATCTTTCTCAAAAGGCCGCTTGGTTTATTTTGAAATTTGCCGAGCCATTTTTTGATTGGTTTGCTTGAGTTTGGATCGCCTTTTTTCAGGATATTGTAAACAAACTGAGCCACCTTGGAATCGTATTTTCCGTTAGCTCCCTGCGTCCATTTCGGAGAGGCTTTCACACGGAAGTTTCCTTTTCCGTCTTTTTCAAGCTCAAGCATTTTCGTCGCCAGTACATTCACGGCTATGACGCCTTTTGTTACAGCCAAAGCGCCGTTTCCTGTACCGATTAAATCGAGCCATTCAGCGATTCTGCCCATCATTGTCGGATCGTCTTGTTTTTCTGCTAAATCAACGGCTTCGTCAATCATTTGTTTAACGACATCTGTTTCAGAAAAGTAGTTTTCAACCTCTTTAATCGTTTTTTTAGATAGGATCGCGCCTCCCTTTGACCAAGTGTTCACTTTTTCAGTGAGCTTGGAAAGCTGAGCGATCGAATTTGACGATTGTTTTAATATAGAATTAGTATCACGATCAAGCTCTTTTAAATCAGACACTGTGTTGTTCACATGTTTTTTTGCTTCGGAAATATGCTCATTAAATGATGCCAAAGAGATAGATCCGCCCCCAATCAACTGGCTGATTTTATCAAATTCGTCATTAATCGAATCAACCGTATCATTCGTTTGACGTTTCAGTTCTGTTAAGCCCTTTTTGACGTCATGCGTCAGAAACTCTTCTTTTACAAAACCCTCTGTTGATTCATAGGTTCTGATTTTTGCTTTAATATCTTTTAAATTCTGTATGTATTGATCAATAAAGTGCTGAAAATAAAGCAGCACGGGAAGATGAAGAACCGAAAAGTGTTCTTTGATCGCATTTCCGCCTTCTCCTTTTAATGCATCATCAAGCTCTGCAATTTTTTGTACACTTTCCCTTATGGCATTGATTTCTTTTTCCTCTTGCTTTTTTTCCTTAATCAATTGGTCTATCGCGTCAATGACTTCAGAGACATCTAAAACTTTCAAGAGAAAACCAGCCCTCCTTATTTCATTTTTTGAGAGATGTTTTTATCAGTATCAATCAGGACTTTAATGTTTGACCATGCGTCCTTTTCAACTGAAGATAGCGCCTCCTTGTATTTTTTTAATAGCTGCTCGTATTCCTTTTCGATTTTTTTTATTTTGTTCACTACATCCATTGAAGAATTAGTGATATCGGCTTTTGAACCTGCTATCGAAAGTGCGCTGATTTTTGTCTGAAGGCTTGAAAACGCCGTTTTGACTTCTTCTGCTTTTACCTTTATTTCTGCCATTCTTTCACCTCAATGATTGACTTGTTTTTTTATATCTGTAAGCTGTTGTTTTTGTATACTTAGAAACATCTCCATATTAGAGATTTGCATTTCAAGATTTTCAATCTCTTGCTCAATATGTGAAATCAGACCATCTGTTTCTCTCTGTATATTTTGATAGCTGTGTGCAATATTTGATCTTATATTGATAAATTGATTTGTATGTCTACCGTTCCATATATGCGAAGTAATATCTGGCTGATTGATGAGATTGGCATTGTTTGAAAGGGTGTGAAGTTCACCGGTAATAGCTGTTTTTGCTTTTTTCAGTTCAGCGAATTTGCTTTGTGTATCCTTTATATTGTGAGATAAAGAAGAAATATCTTTTTCCAAAGAAGCGATTTTAGCAGCATGGTTTGACATATCGGGTTCACCTCGTTTTTCAGAAAATAAACGTCTGCACGTTACTATTCGCTTATTCCACAGTATTTCGGTTAGGTATATTGTTGCTCTCCGATTGAATCCAACGTTCTTATAAATCAGACCTTTTTCATATTACAATATCATCCAAAATAGGTAAATAGGATAATGGACTTGGTTTTCTTGGATTTTCTTGAATTGATCCATTCAAGCTTCTCACAATGTTCTTTGAAATAGCATCAGGTGCTTAGTTCAAATGACCTTCTTCAAATCTTGCCATTAAACAAACAGCACACACCCAAGGTTTTCTCAAAATATCCGTTTTTAAAAACCGCCGGATTTTCCGGCGGTTCCCTTTTAACTGCTCCATTTCTTGAATTTTTTGAAATATATACAAAAGGAAATGATTCCGCCAATTATGCCTGTCAAAATTGCCAATATGAATGAAATAAACAACAAACCCAAATACCCCCATCCCAGCGCTTCATCCTGGGAAGGTTCGCCTGTCACAAAAGATTGCATGTAAAAATGCGACAGTATGGCGTATAGGATAAATGAGCATATACCTATAAGGATAAAGATTAAAACACTAATACCAGAAGATACTAGAATACGTTTGGCCACGTTTAAAAAAACCTCCTATTTATCTATACCTTTCCGTCCATGTAAAAAGATGACACCTAAGACGTATTCATGCTACAAGAAAGATTAAAATAGGTAAATGAGAAAAAAAGCCCATAAAAACAGCACACACCCAAGGGTATGTGCTGTTTCTGCATGTTCTTCTATTCCGTAATCACCGTATGCACGAGCTTCGGCGCTTCGGCTTTTTCAGCGATTTGAATGTTGTCGTAGACTTTTGCGATGACGTCATCGACATTTTCGCGGTTTGCGTATAGGGTAACCAATGGTTCGCCTTTTTCGACTGCGTCGCCGACTTTTTTGCGAAGCATGATACCGACGGCGAGGTCGATTTTGTCTTCTTTTGTTGCGCGGCCAGCGCCCAGCAGCATGGCCGCGACGCCGATTTGATCGGCGACGATTTCAGACACGACGCCCGCTTCTTTGGCAGGAATGTCGATTTTGTAGGCAGCCTGAGGCAGCTTTTCAGGGTTATCCGCGACAGAACTGTCGCCGCCTTGGTTCTGAAGGAAATCCTTGAATTTTTGCAGTGCTTTTCCGTTTTTCATTACATCGATCAGTTTCTCTCTTGCTTCGTCAAGGCTCTCTGCCTTTTTGGCAAGAACGACCATTTGGCTGCCCAATGTTAAGACAAGCTCAGTCAAGTCTTCCGGACCTTCCCCTTTTAATGTATCGATCGCCTCTTTCACCTCAAGGGCATTTCCGATGGCAAACCCCAGCGGCTGGGACATGTCGGAGATGACAGCCATCGTTTGGCGGCCGACATTGTTTCCGATGCGGACCATCGCTTTTGCAAGGTTGACGGCGTCTTCATCCGTTTTCATAAAGGCGCCGGCGCCTGTTTTGACGTCAAGGACAATCGCGTCCGCCCCCGCGGCGATTTTCTTGCTCATAATCGAGCTGGCAATCAGCGGGATCGAATTGACCGTGCCTGTCACATCGCGAAGGGCGTACAGTTTTTTGTCAGCTGGCGTCAAGTTTCCGCTTTGGCCGATGACGGCAACCTTGTCGCGGTTGACAAGTTCGATGAATTCGTCTTTAGAAAGTTCCACGTGAAACCCTTTGATCGCTTCGAGCTTGTCAATTGTTCCCCCTGTGTGTCCAAGGCCGCGGCCCGACATTTTGGCGACCGGGACGTCGAGAGCCGCAACAAGCGGTGCAAGTACGAGCGTCGTCGTGTCGCCGACGCCTCCTGTTGAGTGTTTGTCGACTTTGATGCCTTCAATCGCGGAAAGATCGATCGTTTCGCCTGAGTTGACCATCGCCATCGTGAGATCGGCCCGTTCTCTGTCCGTCATGTCCTGAAAATAGATGGCCATCGCCAGAGCGCTCGCCTGATAGTCAGGAATGCTGCCGTCTGTGTAGCCTTTAATGAAAAATTTAATTTCTTCTGTTGTCAATTCTTCTCCATTTTGTTTTTTAGTGATGATATCAACCATTCTCATTGTGATCACCAGTCCTTTTTTCAATGTTTATCAATAGATCAATCCTACAACGGTCGCTGTCAAGAAACTGACGAGCGTTGCGCCATACAGCAATTTCAAGCCAAAGCGTGCGACGACGTTTCCTTGTTTCTCATTCAGTCCTTTAACAGCGCCGGCGATAATTCCGATCGATGAGAAATTGGCAAATGAGACGAGGAAGACAGAAACAATCGCTTCGGTGCGGCCGCTGAAATGGAAGCTGCCTTGTGCGAGAGACTGCATCGCGACAAATTCATTTGAGACCATCTTGGTTGCCATGATACTTCCAGCATTCACCGCTTCATGCCATGGAATACCCATCAGGAAGGCAAACGGCGCAAAAATAAACCCGAGCAGTTCCTGGAATGATATGCCTAGTGCGGCGCTGAAAATGCCGTTAATCATTGCGATGATCGCGACAAATCCGATCAGCATAGCGGCCACGACGACGGCGACTTTAAAGCCGTCCATAATATATTCGCCCAGCATTTCAAAGAAGGATTGTTTTTCCTCTTCCTGTACCTCTACCATATCATGTTCTCGATCGACTTCATAAGGATTGATAATCGAAGCGATAATAAATCCGCCGAATAAGTTCAATACGAGCGCGGTGACAACGTATTCTGGCTTCAGCATCGTCATATAGGCGCCGACGATAGACATCGAGACAGTTGACATCGCTGAAGCGCACAGCGTGTAAAGTCTGTGCTTAGGCAACAGGCCCAGCTGCTTTTTTAACGAAATGAATACTTCAGATTGCCCCAGTATCGCCGAGGCCACGGCATTGTATGACTCAAGTTTGCCCATCCCGTTGATTTTGCTAAGCGCAAGACCAATATATTTTATAATAAACGGAAGGATTCTCCAATATTGCAAAATACCGATTAAAGCAGAGATAAAAACAATCGGGAGCAGCACGCTGATGAAGAATGTGGATTCATTCACATTCACCAGCCCGCCAAAGACAAAATTTACACCTTCTGCGGCATATTCAAGCAAATACCCGAAGCCTTTGGCAAACCCGCCGACGAGATAGTTTCCGACGCCCGTGTTCAGCAAAACATATCCCAATGCAAATTGCAGCACGATCATGATGATAACCGGACGGTACTTCACTCTTTTTTTTCCGCTGCTGACCAGCCATGCAAGCCCTAAGACGACAAATAAACCGATGAGCCCGATAAGATATTTCATGTTTTGATCCTCCTGGGGATGTATTCGCTTACATTTTTGTATCTGTGCGCAGGAAGCTTTCGCTTCCCGCCGCACTGGATCTTAGTAGTTATCTTCATTTTTCCCTTCTGCTCCGCTGACGATGGAAACGCCTGCGCTTGCACCGATCCGGGTCGCTCCGGCTGAGATCATGCTTTCAACGTCCTCTTTTGTTCGAATGCCTCCGGATGCTTTGACACCGATGTCGGGTCCGACTGTTTTCCGCATGAGGGCAATATCTTCCGCTGTCGCTCCGCCGGTTGAGAACCCGGTTGAAGTTTTGACAAAGTCGGCACCGGCAGCAACAGCCAAGCGGCAAGCCCGCTCTTTTTCCTCGTCTGTCAACAGACACGTTTCAATGATGACTTTAACAAGCGCTTTACCTTTTGCGGTTTCAACGACTCCGCGGATGTCCGCCTCGACAAAGTCATCGTCTCCGTCTTTTAAAGCGGCGATGTTGATGACCATGTCCACCTCTGTCGCGCCTTTTGCGATCGCGTCCTTCGTTTCAAACGCTTTTGTTTCTGTCGTGTTGGCGCCCAGCGGAAAACCGATGACTGTGCAAACATCGATTTCCGTTCCTTTCAGCTCTTTGGCGGCGAATTCAACCCATGTCGGGTTGACGCAAACTGAAGCGAATTGGTGCGTTTTCGCTTCTTCTATTAATTTTTCAATCTCGGATTTTTGTGTATGCGGTTTCAATGCTGTATGATCAATGAGATTTGCAATCGTCATATACTAGCACTTCCTTTATATAAGATAGTTTCAGCATAACCGATTTTTGAACAAATGTAAATTACCATATGAAATTTTGTTCAATAGAAAATAAAGTAAAATCCAGGCTGTTCTTCCTGGACACTTTAATCATCTAGCAGTTCTAGCAGTTCTTTCGCCGTATGCTGATCAATAATCAGCACATTGGCATATTTGCCTTTTAGTGCACCATGAATAGCGGCTTTTTTCCGGCTGCCGCCCGCTACGAGAATCGACCGTTCTTTTTCCCTCAAGTCAGCCAATTCAATGCCGATCGTCCGCGAGTCGATAGCATGGCTGCAAATGTTTCCCTCCGCATCAAAAAAGCGCGAACAAATATCGCCGACTCCACGTTCTTTCAGAAGGGCTTTTTCCTCATCATGAAAATACCCCAGCCTGAACAGCAGGGCTTCATCACGGACTGTGCCGACTGTAAATAACGCAATGTTCGCCTGTTTGCCCATTTCTATGATCCGCTTAATGTGCCTGTCCCGCTCTACCATCTGTTTAACTTCCGGATTGTCAAACACGACCGGAAGCGGTAGATACCTCGGCATCGTTTGAAAGGCTTCGGCAAACAGCTGAATCGTTTCAGACGAATAGGTGTTGACACTTGAGTGGCTGATTCCGCCTTTCAGTTGTACGACCTCTGCGCCCTTCACCTGTTTGAGCTGCATATTTTGGGCGATTTGGTACATTGTCGTTCCCCAGCTGACGCCGACAATGTCGCCGTCCTTGACTGCGCCGTGCATGTATTCAGCTCCGAAGCGGCTGAGATAATGCGTGATGGTCGTATAATCCGCGGTCGGTGAAAAAACAACATGTGCTTCCAGGAGCCCGTATTTTTCCTCAAGCATCGTACCGAGCGCATCCATATCTTCAAACGGATCCATGACGCGGATTTGGACATACCCCTTTTCCTTGGCGAACTGCAGCAGCCTTGATACCGTCGGTCTTGAAATCTGCAGCTGTTCGGCGATTTGCTGCTGGCTGTAGTCAGACTGATAATAGAGCCTCGCAGCTTCAATGCTCAATTGCTGTTTTTCCTTGTCCATCACGTTCCTCCCCTTTAGTAACGCTTTAACCCATATTATATAGGTTCATGCTCCTTCTTATCCAGCTGAATTCCAAAAAGACGGCCAGTATGCCGGCCCATGCGCCACTACATGTGTTCATATCATATCTTTATCCTTTATATATACATCTTTTTCTGCTGTCAGTTCTTCAGCTGCGCTTGTCCGCCGGTAAAACACGTTTTCATCTCATAGCTGAATCAATACCTCACCAAGATTTTTTCTGGTGCTCTGGTCTCACACAGGCTATCCATTCACGTCCTCCGTTTATTTCTTTTGGTATTTTTTTATGAAAATCAATACGAAAATCCTTCTATTGATGGAAAAACATTTTATTATTGGACTTACGTCCTCTTTTTGGATAGTCCAAAAAGATCAAAAAAATCTAGCAATCTCCATTTTTTCATTTATAATAAGTAAGTCAAAATTATTCTCAAAAAAAACATTCGGGGTGATCTATCGTGAAAGCACCCGTGAGGTATATATGGATTGGTATGATCCTGTGCTTTTTATCGGCCAGTCTGGCCGTCGGTTGTATCAAAGCTGAAGATCAGTCAGATGATGACAAAAATGATGAAGCGCTGCAGCCTGCCGAACACTTCGTTTACCATCATTTAATGAGCGATCAGGGACTGATTAAAACCAGCTTTTCTGACCAGCCTGTTTACTTGTCGGAATCGCTTGGCTTGTGGATGGAATTTTTGATCAGTAAAAAAGACGGCGAGCATTTTCATGAGCAATATCAGCACCTGACCGAATCCTTCCTGATGAAAAACAACCTGGTCTCATGGCAAATCCAAAACGGCCAGGCAAGCGGGGTAAACGCCTTGATCGATGATCTCAGAATCATAGTGAGCCTCGATCAAGCGGCAGCTCTATGGGGAAACAGCGAGTATAAACAAACCGCTCTGAACATCGGTTCCGCATTAAAAACGCACAACATGAACAACGGGATATTGACGGACTTTTACGACTCCGCCTCTCAATCCGCATCAAAGGATATCACGCTTTCCTATATCATGCCAGATGCGCTATCCGTCTTGAAAAAAAACGGAGTGATAGATAAGGATACCGAAAGGCGGAACGCCAACATTCTTTACCGCGCCCCTTTGAAAAACGGTTTTCTCCCGAAAGTGTACAGTACAGAAACGAAAGCATACACCTATGACCATGAAGTCAATCTCATTGATCAGCTTTACACAGCTTGGCATTTACCGCCGAAGGATCAAAAAGCCGCTGTATTAGCGGATTGGCTCAAACAGACGTTTCAAACCGGCGGCAAACTGTATGGCCGGTACTCGATCGATACAAAAAAGCCGGCGGTTCAATACGAATCTCCATCCGTCTACGCTTTGGCGATATTATTTTTCATCAACCAAAACGAAGATCAAGACGTCATCAAAGCGCTGTATGATCGAATGAATGATTTTGAAATTCTTGATTCGTCTGAGACGTATTATGGGGGATATATGAGCGGAAATGATACGCATTCTTTTGATAACCTGCTGCCCCTATTAGCCGAAAGGAAGCTTTTAAATGAAAATATCATTCAATGATTCGCAAAAAATGTTCGCTTATATGACGGGAATAGCAGCAGCTCTTGCGTTGTTCATCCATTATGTCTCAGCCCCGCAGTCCGAATCCATTCTCATCATTTGCATCACACTTGCCATCATCGCAGCGGGAATATGGCTCGGATCGATTTACGCACTGGCTGGGACGATCATCGTCCTGTTTGTTCTCGGAACTTTGATGATGTTTCTTCACACAGACGCTTCGTCTGAAACGGAATTGCAAACCCTCGTCATCTGGGGAATAGCGCTTTTGCTGTTCTCCTTCATGTCAGGGAGAATCCATGACATCGCGATCGGACTTCACCGCTCTGTCAAACACCTTCAAGACGAGATCAATAGCTTCGTTGCAATTGACAGGGTGACAGGCTTTGATAATAAACAGAGGATGAAGCTGGAGCTCTCGGAAGAAATCAAGCGGGCAGAGCGGTATGGCAACTCATTTGTTTTTTTACTGCTGCAAATGCATTATTTCAAAGAGTTCAAATCCCTGTACGGAGAAAAAGAAACCGACCGTCTCTTTCAATTTGTCAGCAGTCAAATCAGATCATGTGTCCGGGAAACGGATAAAAAATTCCGGCCTGCCGAAGAGCGGTTTGGCATCCTGCTGACACACACGCCTGCTGAGCATATGCCTGCCGTCCTTGAAAAACTGAAGAAACAGCTGAACACATACCAGCTGAAAAACGGCAAGTATGTCACCTTGACCTTCCACGTGTGCCACTTATCATATCAAAACGATTTAAAGACTGCTGAGCAATTTTTAGAAGAACTAGAAAACGAGATGATGATGAATGAACTGTAAGCGGATATTACTTCTATGCGCGGCTGTCCTTATCCTGGCTGCGGTTTTTCATGTTCCGGACACCGCCGGGGCAAAGCAGCAGGAGCGCGGCATTCTCATCATCTATTCAACATTGGACGGCAAAAAATCAGCCGATGTGAAAATGCTCGACCTTATCGCCGGCCATTTTACATCCCATGTGACCGTTGTAAATGATGCGGATGTCAAAGCTGCGGATCTGGCAGGAAAAGACCGCGTCATCTATTACGGACAAACGAAAAGAAAGCTGAACAAAAAGCTCGCGCAGCTGATCAGCTCCTTCCAAAAACCTGTGACAGCGATCGGCTTTAACGCCGGGCAGTTCAGCCAATTTGCAGATCTTTCGCTGAAAAGCGAAGACAATGTGTATCAGATTCGCAGCACAAATGAGGAACACGATACCTCTTTAGAAAGCGGAATTCGTGTCCTTGAGGTATCAGGCTTGAAGGGAAAAGCGTTGTACACATACAAAGCTGACGACGGAAAAGCTCGCCCATTCGCATGGAAAACCGGCAAAAGTAACGTGTACATCGGTTTAACCGATTTGCTCAACAACAACCTCCTCGCCGCTAAGCAGCTCAGACAGGCATTTGGTGAAACCCCGGACAGCACGCTGTTATATTTGCGGCTTGAGGATATCAGCCCAATGTCGGATGAAAAACTGCTGCTCCAAGCCGGGGCTTATCTGCATAAACGAAATATTCCTTTTATCCTTTCTGTGATTCCGGTATATGTCAATCCTGAAACGGGCGACAAAGTCTATATGTCTGAAAAGCCGAAGCTTGTCAACGTGCTGAGAAAGCTGCAGGATATGGGCGGCAGTGTAATTGTTCACGGGTATACCCATACATACCGCTACAGCGAAACCGGTGAAGGATTCGAGTTTTGGGATGCTAAAGCCGATCAGCCGATCACATCGCAAAATGCGAAAGAGCCCGCGACCCTTTTGCAAAAGGAACAGAACTTTCCGAATGAAGAAGCATATCAAAACTATTTGAAGCCGTTCAGAAAAAATGAGGAAACGTACACGCGGCAGAAGCTGACGAACGCTATTGAAGATCTCACCGCAGAAGGACTGTATCCGCTCGCGTTTGAAGCGCCGCACTATACGATGTCAGAGCACGGCTATCAGATCGCCTCACAGTATTTTACAAGCTTGTTAGGCCAGGTTCAGCTTAGCGATACAACATGGAAAACGTCAGGCGCCGGGCCTTTTGTTACCAAACCGGCAATACTCCATGGGATGACGCTCTATCCTGAGACCATCGGCTATGTTGATCAATCGGATCAAAATCCGCTCGGCAAAGTCGAGGAACGCATCTCTCAAATGATCGATTTTGAAGGCGGAGTAGCCGGCGCATTTTATCATCCTTATCTTGGAATGAAATATCTCCCTGAGCTGGTTGATCAAATGGAACGCATTCCGAACAGCGAATGGCTCGATATTAAAAAGACAAAGCAAACCGTTAAAACAGATAAAGTGGAAATTCACACAAGCGGAGATGGAACGATTCAAGTTAAAAGCAAAGTCAGCGCCATTGAGACGTTTTTCGATCATCACCAGCAAAGCCCGCTGGAAAAGGCGCTTTGGATTCTCTCTCTCATTGTGCTCTTGTTTGTTGTCATGTTTGTGAGCTATACCCTTTACTTGAGAGCCACATTAAAAAAACGAATCTTTAAGGAGAGAAAAAACCGTGGGTAATGTTCTGTTCCTAGTCTCTTTAAGCTTAATATGGGTCATGCTTCTGTATCACATGTTTCTGATGCAGGGCGGATTCCGCCACTATATGACCTTCGAACGGAACATGCCGAAGTGGAAAGAGAACGTGAAGGATCTCCCGAAGGTCAGCGTTCTGATTCCTGCGCATAACGAAGAGGTCGTGATTAGGCAGACGCTGAAGGCAATGGTGAATCTCTATTATCCGAAGGACCGGCTGGAGATTATCGTCATCAACGACAATTCATCTGACCGGACGGGCGACATTGTAGATGAGTTTTCCAGACAATACGACTTTATTAAAATGGTCGTGACCAAACCTCCGCATGCCGGAAAGGGAAAATCGACGGCGCTCAATTGCGGTTTTGCCGAATCAAGCGGAGATGTCATTTGTGTGTATGACGCCGACAACACGCCCGAAAAAATGGCTGTTTATTACCTTGTCCTCGGGCTCATGAATGATCAGAAAGCCGGAGCAGTGGTGGGAAAATTCCGCGTCATCAATGCGGCGAAAACATTGCTCACAAAATTTATCAACATCGAAACGATTTGTTTCCAATGGATGGCACAGGGCGGGAGATGGAAATGGTTCAAAATCGCCACGATCCCCGGCACCAATTTCGCCATCAGGAGAAGCATTATCGAACAGCTGGGCGGCTGGGACGATCAGGCGCTCGCGGAGGATACCGAGCTTACGATCCGGGTCTACAACCTCGGCTACCACATCCGCTTCTTCCCGGCGGCCGTCACTTGGGAACAGGAGCCGGAAACGTGGAAAGTCTGGTGGCGTCAACGGACAAGATGGGCGCGCGGCAACCAGTATGTCGTCCTGAAATTTTTGGCTCAATTTTTCAAGCTGAAGAGGAAACGGATTATTTTTGATTTGTTTTACTTCTTTTTTACGTATTTTTTGTTTTTCTTTGGCGTCATCATGTCAAATGCGCTTTTTGTGATCAATTTATTTTATAATCTGCATCTTTCATTCGGTTTTTTGTCTATCATCTTATGGGTTTTGGCTTTCTTTCTATTTATGACGGAGGTCATGATTACACTGAGCATCGAAAAAACAGAAATGAACAGGCAGAACTTTTTCATCGTTTTTCTGATGTACTTTACATACTCGCAGGCTTGGATTGCGCTCGTGATTTATTCTTTATTCGTCGAAATCAAGCATCGCCTGTTCAAGCAAGAGGTTAAATGGTACAAAACAGAACGATACAATCAAAAGAAAAGCGGGTGACTTTTTTGAAATATATCATCATATGTCTGGCAAGCCTTATGCTGATCACGGCGACGGGACAAGCTGCAGCTGCCAAAGACGTTACAGTAGACGGCTCGATCCTCGGGAAAAACAGCCGGGAACAAGCCAAACAGCAAGTTCTTACAAACGATCTCTTAACCTTGTACGGGGCAAAAGACAGCGCCGAGTTGACGTATCAAATTCCAGCGGGCGCCTCCTCTGCCCATCAGCAGCTCACACTTGAATACGAGGCCTCAGACCTTTTAATTTCACCGTCTTCTTTAACAGCCGAGATTGATGGCGAACCGGTCAAAACGGTTAAGCTTGCAGGGAATGCCGGGAAGAAAACGCTGAAACTCGCACTAAACAAAAGCCAGTCGTCTCCAGGGTTTCACAGCCTATCACTGAAGTTCTACGGTGTGGTTCATGAAGGCGTCTGCGTCAGACAGGACTCTTCCGGGAACTGGATCAAAATTTACCCGGACAGCCGTCTGAATATCGGGGAAAAGAACGAATCTAAAGGAGTGGCGCTCGAACATTATCCTTATCCGTTCGCCCAGTCCGGCAGCTCCGTGGAAAAAACGGCAATCGTCATTCCGGACCATCCAAGTTCGGCTGAAATCGAAGCTGCAGTTAAAACAGAAGCCTACCTCAAAACGGTTGACAATAGCATCAGCACGAAGATCTTTGGTGAATCTGACCTGGCGAAAATCGACAGGCCAACGATTGTGATCGGCGTCCAGCATCACTGGAGCGGCAAAGTGAAAAAGCTGTTGAAACAAGCAAAGCTCGAAGCAAAAGAAGACAAGCTTTTGGTTGCGGAACGGATGCTCAAAGCAAAGGATAAGCAACAGCCTGTATTGTTTGCAGCTGCATCATCTGATGATGTTCTTTCTGAAAAGATCAGCGTCATTACCGACAAAACGTATGCCGCCCAGCTCAGCGGCGACACGCTGGCAATCGGCAAACTTCAGCAGCATAATAAACGGGAAGGCGGCAAGCTGACACTCGAGGATTTCGGGACGGGGGATTTGACAATCGGGTCCGGACAGACATCTTCCGAGCATTTTTATTACCCCGCACCGGCGCTATTAGACAAGAATCAACCTGCAAAGCTTTCGCTTACGATGAAAAAATCGGAGACGATTCAAAAGCAGGCCCGTCAAAGCGACTTAGCTGCGGAACAGGCGGAGCTGAAGGTCATGATCAATGGTCAGCCTCATTCCGTCGGACTTGACGATTTAGGAAAAGAAGACAAAAACGGCTTTTACCATGTTTCTTTAAAAGTCGATCCGAAACTTTTGCAAAAAAACCGTTACATCGATATTCAATTTGCCACTTCAGGGTTGAAAGAGAACAACCCCTGCTATGCGGGGAACGGTGACAAGTGGATTTTCATCGATAAACAGAGTGCATTGTCTTACCATGTCAGCGACACGTCAGCTTCAGCCGATTTTCAAGAGTGGCCGCTTCCCTACGCGGGAGATCAGGACAACAAAACGCTGATGATCCTGCCCGACAAGGCGGATCAGTCAAAGCTTCATGAACTTTCACTTGTGGTCGGCTCCTTCGGCAGCGAAGCCAGGCAGGCATTCACAGTGAAAACATCCGCTGAAGTCAAACCGGATGACATGAAAGGAAGAAACATCATCTTCATCGGAAGTGTCGATCAATTCTCTCTGCTGAAGGAAAAAACATCCGAATTGGCTGTTCCGACGGCGAAAAACGGGGCATTTGATGTGTCATCTTTTCAAATGCTGAATGAAACGACGAAACAAATCGCGTTTACTCAAACATCGCTTTGGGATTCAAATTACTCGATGGCTGTTTTCGCGCCGTTTAAAGGGCAAGGCACAGCTGTCACAAAAGAAATGATCAACTTTTTAAACAGCAATGACTTCGCAGCAACCGTCGTTAATGAAACGGACAGCCATCAGCTGTTTACAAACCATCAGCAGCTAACAGCAAAATCAGCTGAAACCAAGACGGATGATAAACAGGAAAGCAATCAGCAACATGTGATGTACATTGCCATCCTGATCGTGATCATAGCGGCAGCGGTTATTCTGATTTTGACAACCGCCAGGCGAAGAAAAAGAAAGGCCAATGGCGGCGGAAAGATTGACGAATAAAACAGGGGCTTGCTTCTAGCCCCTGTTTTTTTATAAGTATTCAACCTGCTTCTCATATACATCCTTCACAATTTTAGCTAAAATATCGATTCCCCTTATGATATCTTCATCCGCCGCGGTTAGGCTGATTCGTATACACTGGTGCGAATGCGCCATGGGGCGGGATTGGTGGTGAAAGAAAGATGAGCCGGGAACGATGATGACTCCGTCGGCTTTCATATACTCATACAGCGCCGCATCAGTCACCGGCAGGTCTTCAAACCACAGCCATCCGAAAAGCGCCCCTTCCCCTTGATGCAAATACCATTTGATGTCTTCAGGCATCTTGCCTAAAAGCGTATCCTTAAGCAGCTTGAATTTATTGCGGTAATACGGCCTGACTTCATTTAGCGACACGTCGGCGAGGCGCCCGTCATTCAAAACAGATGCCGCCATATACTGCCCCAGCCTCGAAGAATGGATCGCCGCATTAGACTGGAATGCTTCCATTGCCTGAATATACCGGGACGGCCCGATGGCGATTCCGATCCTTTCACCAGGCAGACCTGCTTTTGAAAGGCTCATACAGTGGATAATCTGATCGTTGAAAATCGGTTCCATGTCGATAAAATGAATCGCCGGAAAAGGCGGAGCATATGCGGAATCAATGAACAGCGGAACATTCGCTTCTCGGCAGGCGTCAGAAATGAATGCTACATGTTCGCCAGGCAGGATGTTTCCGCAAGGATTGTTCGGCCGTGAAAGCAAGACAGCGCCAATGCACGGATCGGTCCTCATCCTCTCTAAAAACGCCTCACGGTCGAGCTCATATCGAAACGTATGATCATCCAATACCGAAATGAGAGGAGGTATCCCCTCAATCATCTCCTGCTCCAACGCCGCTCCGCTGTATCCTGAATAGTCGGGAAGCATCGGAATCAAGGCTTTTTTCATCACAGACCCGCTTCCCATTCCGCAAAACGAATTAATCGCCAGAAAAAACAGCTGCTGGCTTCCGGCTGTAATCAGCACATTCTCTTTTCGAATGTCGGCGCGATACCGCTCTGAAAAGAAGCGGACAACACTTTCAATCAGTTCATCGGTTCCATAGCTCGATCCGTATTGGCCGATTACCGAAGAAAACCTGTCATCGTCGAGCAGATTGGCAAGAGCCGACTTCCACATGGCTGACACGCCGGGCAATATCATTGGATTGCCCGCACTTAAATTAATGTATGACCGATCTCCGCCGGCTAGGACTTCCTGAATATCGTTCATCACAGCCCTGACCCCTGTCTTCTCATTCATTTTCTCTCCGATTTTGCTTAATGCCGGCTTCACGCTTCCAGTCTCTCCCGCTCAAACCGAAGACGGGCGGTTTCGATTTTCTTATTGATCTCGTCAATGAAATATTGTTCCGGAACGCTGAACCGCTCGCCTTCGCGCCCGGGAGGCAGGTATTGTCTGACATAGCGTTCCGCCGCCTCTTTGTATGCCGAGTCATCCTCGATCTCTTCCAGCTGTTCGATTTCAGCCACAAGCTTTTTTAAATCGTCCATGCATCGGGAAAGATCAAGCGACACGGGTTTCTCTTCTCCTCTTTGAATGGAATGGCCGTTTTCAATGATCCAGCTGAACAGAAAATAGCCTGTCCCGGAATCAAAATTCCGCGTTGCATTATGCTGGCTTGGATAGCGCAGCAGCCGTTCATACAAAACAAATTCGATTATTTCCTCCCAGCCGTCATATTGCCGCTCCCACAAAGTGAGGATCGCTTGGCAATCGACCTTGACTTCTTCTAAAATGCCTGCGAAAAAATTCATTTTCGCCTGAATATGCAGGTGAAAAGGTTTTTTTCCGCAATGATGAAAATAGTCATGAAGGTAGCCCCACAGCACCCTTGCTTCATATGTGCGGTCGGGGGAAAGCTGAGCCGACTTGAAAGGCGCATGTTCAAAAATGGCCCTCGCTCTTTTCAGCGTATCCTCATGGTAAATGTGATAAAACTTATTAAAATAGAAAATCGCGAATGTCTGTGATGTAATGTTCTCTTTTGTTTTCACATTTTCCGGGAAGAATACGATGCATTTTTCTTCCGTGAACCCCTTTGTTCCGGCGAGAAGCTTGAGGGATTGGCAGCCGTTTTCAGGATGGGGCAGCTCTTCTTCTATCGGCCTCATCATGGCAGGTTCTTCACGAACGGCCAAAAAGGCTTCAAAATAACAGCCTTTCGCATGTGGCCCATTAGGCGTCACGATCGGCGCCGCAAAAAAGGTCGTCTCCTGATCATTCGGAGCCCGGTAAGCCGTCAATAACCGGTCAAAATACGGCGTCTCCTCTAATCCGCGTCCGATCCAATCCAAGACGTCCTGTTTAAACGCCTCTTTTGCAGCCGTTAGGTGAACCGCTTCATAAATGGTTCCAGCGTCTTCTATCAATTGCAGCAGAAGCTGTTCCGCCCTTTCGTGACGCTCTGTAATCTGTCCTTTATCATTTTGGTACGTCTGTAATTCATGAATGTTCGGTACAATCTGCTCGTTGACCAAGTTTACAATGTCCCCTGTCAATGTCGTCATCGGCTTCCTCCTTCGATTGATTTAAGCCCGTGGATCGTAAAACACATCGGCACTTCTCCAAAATCTTGAATGACTTTCAAACGGTGTTCATCAGCTGCTTTAATCGTCGTGATACAGCCGTCAGCCGCGTTTGAAGCGCAGGCCAGGGCCGCTTGTGCATTGCTGGTGACAAATTGGACTTGACTGCTGAACAGCTTCGCCAGATGGGCGGGAGCAGGGTGTGAAGCGACGGTTTGAATGTCAGATGCCATCGTGTGCTGTTTTGCGGCAAAAACCATGTTGTATGTCGGCATCACAAAACTGTCTATGATCTTTAAGTCAGCGAGATTCTCGAATACAATTTGATGCAAAAACGGGTAAACGGCACAGCCTAAAAGAACTGAATTTTCTGTCGATTTAACATGAGGGAGCGCTTCTTCCAACGTTTCATAAAGCCTGACTTCCCCGCGGACCCCTTTGTTTTTGAGCCAAAGCAGGCCGGCTTTTTCGCAGTTCGTGCCTTTGGGACCGAGCGTATGGACAATCATCACGGCTTGTTCTTCCTGCACTTTAGTCGAGATCATCTTAACCTCCTATTGTACCCGTCAAATTATTTTGATATATGATATGAAGCTCATCATCCAGTTCCCGGTAGAAAGCTGCGCATTCTTCATATGAATGATGGCTTGTGAATATAAATCCGGGATAACCGGAAAAATGCGGGTACGGCAGAATTTTCGCGCCTTTTCTAATAAATTGAAACACCCGCTTTACCTCCGGCCTCTGTTTGACTTCCTCCAGTCCGTCGATTTTTTCAAAAGTGCCGGAGCCTTGTACAGGAATGATATAATTGCCGGCTGTCCTTTCAGGCCGGATCTCTTCTTTAAACTCGCTGCTCTCCAGCGGCTTTATTGCGTTTTGCAAGACAAGCTGCATAAAATTGATGCCCGTGCTCTCTTTGACGATGTAATGCGAAACCCCTGAACCGCCGATTCTGGCGCCCACCTCGATAACATAAGGTGTTCCGACCTTGTCCAGCCTCAGCTCCGTATGAGCCGGCCCCTGATGAATGCCCAGCGCTGAAACGGCTCCTGTCACTTCCTTAACAATCGCAAGGCGCGTCTCTTCTTTCAATTGAGCCGGAGCAATATAGACGCCTTCTTCAAAAAACGGACCTTTGCTGTTCCCTTTGTATCCAATCGAAAGAACATGTACGTTTCCTTGAATCGACAGCGTTTCAATCACAAATTCCGGCCCATCGATAAATTGCTCGGCTATGATGCCCGTTTTGCCGTGTACGAATCGATTAAGGTCCGTCTCGTTAACAGCCTCGACTTTCCTGACGGCCTCCTCAAGCTCCTTCCAATCATCAACACGGACGACGCCCTGGCTTGAAAAGCCGTTGACCGGCTTAACAACTAATGGATAAGTCAGTTTCCTGTCTTCGAGATCAGCGAGCGTATGGAACTCGTGGAAAACCGGCGTATTCAGGCCGTTTTGCTGAAGGATGCTGCGGGTTTTATTTTTATTGCGGCAGTTTTCCATTGTTGTGAAAGAAAGCCCCGGCAGATTCAAAGCTTCAGCGGCTTTTGCCGTGAAAGGCAATGCCGGCTCAAACAGTGTCATAACGCCGTCAAACGGAAATTCGACAAATGTCTGTTTGACGATTTCCAGCGCCTCTTCTTCATCTTCAAATAACGGCAGCGGCACACAGCGTTCCACAGCCGGAAGATTGCCCGGGAAATCTTCGGCTGAATTGTAAAAGAACGTGACCTTCAATCCTAAATGCTCAGCTTCTTCAAAAATAAACGGCAAGTGCTTATTTTGACAAATGATGGCCAAGTTTTTGTTTCGTATCGTCAATTTTCGCGATCCTCTCTTCTTTTTTTAAGTTGATGAACATCACACCGAATATGACAAACAGCGTTCCTAAATAAATATTCGCATTCAGTTTTTCATCCAGAAACAGAAATCCGATATAAAGCGCAATGACGGGGGAGATAAACAAGTGGGAAGTCGCTTTTGAGATGTGCCATTTTTTAAGCAGATAAATGTTGATCCAAAAACCCAATATCGAGCCGACAACCGCTAAATAAAGCAGCGCATAAAGGCTCACGCCGGAAAACGTTCTTGTCCCGCTTTCAAAGATGAGGCTGCTGATGAGCAATACCGCTCCGCCGCTCAGCATCGAAAGGGAGTTAAAGCTCAAGATCGGAAGCGAACGAATTCTCTGCTGTACTTTGATTTGAATAAAAGCCGAGCCAAACATCGCACACAAAATCACAATCATGGCGACGATTTCAATAACATCGACTTTGATCAACAGCTGATTGCCAAACACGATTGTAATGCCGAGCAACGCAAGGCAAATGCCCCATTTCTGCAATTTCGTCGCCGGTGTCCCTTTGACAAGGCGGTTGATCATCAGGGCAAAGACTGAAATGCTAGCTGCTAATATAGATACCAACCCGCTCGGCAAATAAAGAGAGGCCCAATAAACAGATCCAAATGGAACGGAAAAATACATGATGCCGTTCAAAAACGACAGCACCAGCAGTTCCTTTGACAGCACAAACTGCCTTCGTATCAAAAGAAACGCCGCGATCAAAATGCTTGCGATCATAAACCGCATGCCCGCGGACCAAAATGGAAGGCTGTCACTCAACCCGGCTTTTTGAAAAGCCCATGTCGTCCCGCCGATCAAACATAATACAATAAATAAAATATGAACCCGATACTTTAAAACGTTTGTCCGCATAGCATTCACCTGATTTTGTTATTGTCTTGCTGTCATTTATTTTCAGAAAATAAAATCTTTTCTGATCAAAATGGATTATGAGGGAAATTATAACTATTATATCAATTACAGTCAATCATTCTTTTGAACCTTTAGAATATCTTTACAAATACTGCGCACAAAAAAACACTCACTTCGATAAGTGAGTGAGGCGATACGGGTCTAGATTATATTTCTATCTTTTGGGTGCATACCGCTTTTCCGGATGACCCGAATTCTCTCATTTTATGTTTGACCGTTTCTTTGACTGCGCTGATCCCTGGCGTCATATAGGCGCGGGGTTCATATAAATCGGGATTGTCTTTAAACATGCTGCGCGTTTTCTCGGTCCAGGCCACCATGCATTCGGTATTAATGTTGATTTTCGCATGGCCCAGACGGATCGTTTTAGCGATTTGATCAGCCGGGATGCCCGAAGCTCCATGAAGAACAAGCGGAATGTCCGTCACCCGTGAGATTTCTTCCATTTCCTTAAATCCTAAATTAGGCTCGCCTTGATATTTTCCATGAACAGAGCCGAGCGCGGCTGCTAAAGCATCGATACCGGTTTCTTTGACAATGCGTTCGCATTCACCGATGTCGGCATACTGCACCCCGCCGATGAGCCCGTCTTCCATGCCCCCTACGGTGCCAACCTCTGCTTCAACCGAAACATTGCGAATTCCGGCGTATGACACGACCTCTTTTGTCATGGCGATGTTTTCATCGATTGGTGAATGCGAGCCGTCGATCATGACTGAGCTAAAACCGGCGTCAATCGCTTGCTTGCAGCGCTCCGGATTTTTGCCATGGTCAAGGTGAAGGACGACGGGAACGGAGATCGACATTTCCTCAATCAAAGCCGCAACCATTGCGGAAACCGTCTTAAATCCGCCTAAATAATCGATGAGCCGGTCTGAGGCGGCCGCGATGACAGGTGACCGTTCTTCTTCCGCCGCCTGTAGAATCGCTTTTGTCCATTGAAGGCCGTTAATATTAAATTGACCGATTGCATAATGATGTTCCTTTGCTTCTTGAAGAAGTTCTTTCATGGAAACGAAAGCCACGTTCACCCCTCCTATCCCGTATTAAATCTTGAAGTATTTTGAAACAACTTCAACTGTTGTTTCTTTGGCCGTTCGAATCGTTTCTTCCGCGCTCAGCTTATAGTATTCAGGTCTGAACAATTCAACTGACACGACATCCGAAAAACCGATGTCTTTCAAAGTTGATAAGTGTGCATCCAAGTCGATGGCCCCCTGTCCCGGCCAAACGCGGTCTTCATCTCTTAAAAAGCCGATTGGGAAGTCTTCCGTATCATCGATATGATAAATGAAAATCTTCTTGCCGTCCGCCTTTTTCAAATCCTCAATGTCCGAACCCATTGCATGGAAGTGGAAGCTGTCAAGAACAAGGCCGACATTATCGCGGTTCACGGTCATGACGATGTCATAGGCCTGGCTGAACGTATTGACTGTACACTCCGGATGACCGACAAACTCGACAGCGATCTTTACACCGTACGGCTCCGCGATGTCTGACAGCTCTGTCAGCACTTCGACGGAGCTCGCTTTAATATCTTCTTTTAAGATTTTTTGTTCGGTGACAAGCGGTACCGCGACCACATATTTCACACCAAGCGTTTTGCATGTTTCCATCATGCCTTTAAATTCTTCGATGATTTCACGGTGCCCTTTTTCATCGCGGTTGTTGAAAAAGACAAGGGCATTCAAGGCCAGCGGCTTAATATGATGCGTTTGAAAATACTCGGCTAACTCTGAGAGAGAATGGTCTTTTAAATATTCGGGCAGCTTATCCATCGTCCGGATTTCGATATAATCGTATCCGTGCTTCTCACAGTATTCGAGGTCTTTTGCTAGGTTTGAATTTTCTAATGTCGTTGCTTCATTAAAGCATAGCTTCATATTAGATTCTCCTTATCTAAATATCCTTGTGAAGAGAGAGTTCGGCGGGGCGCCGAACTCAGGGGCTTATCCTAGTAATTCCTGTTTCAGCTTTTCAAGCATGAATCTGCTTGATTCATCCGCTCTTTCGTCAACCCAGGCAAACACGGCATTCGTCGCTATTCCGTCGAACTTCATCTCTCTCAGCTTTCTGAAAATCGTATCAAAATCAACCTCGCCTTGGCCAATGTCCAAATGCTGGTGAACCGTTACTTTCGCGTCAGGCGGATTGACGATGTAGCGAAGGCCATGAGCCGCTTTATGATTATAAGTATCTGCAAATAAAACATGCGTGAGGCGGTCGCCGGCTTCGTCAAACATTGTCTCGATGTCGCCTTTTCCATCGTCATAGAAGAATGTGTGCGCAGTCGAGTAGACAAGATTGATCCAGTCCTTGTCAAGCGCTCGGATCATATCCATCGCACCTTTGTGTGTTTCGATAAAATCGTATGGATGGGCTTGAAGATTGAGTTTAATGCCTTCTTTTTCAAAGACTGGCAGAAGCTCATCCATGGATTTGATAAATTTTTCTTCACTTGTTAAAGGATCGTATTTTGAACCGCTGAATTCGCTGTTCATCAAATCGACTTCAAGCTCAACCGCAATTTCGATCGCCCTTTTCCAATTGCGCACCGCTGCCTGTCGGCGATCTTCATCAGGACCGGCCCAGTGGTAAAGCGGAAGGAGCGATGAAAGCTTAACACCGGAATCTTTTAAAAGCCGCTTTAATTGTTTGATTTTAGCTGAATCGACTTTCGGATATTTATAGAATGGACAAAAATCTTCGCGCGGCGATAGTTCGATATATTCGTAGCCAAGCTCCGCCGTTTTATAGACCGTTTCCTCCAAAGTTAAATCATCGCGATACATCGATGGATCCAATGCTAATTTCATACTTTTCACTCCTCGGAAAGTTTTTATTTTTGAACAGTTGTAAACGTTTGATAGAATTTCGGTTTCTCTTGAAGCGCCACAGGTTCTTTCTGTCCGGATTCCTGAGCTTTTACGCAGGCATCCGTCGTCACGGCGGCGATATAGCCGTCCCATGCAGTCGGCCCGCTGACCTCGCCTTTCTGTTGGATCGAGTCAATGAAATCTTGGATTTCTACATCATAAGCGTCTACAAAGCGGCGCTGCCAATCCATGAGAATATCCGTCGAGAATTTGCCGTCTTTTCTGAGAGAGATGCTTGATGGTTCAGGAAGCTTCACGATTCCGTCTTCTCCGACGATTTCACACTGGATATCGTAGCCGTATTTGCAGTTGACATAGATTTCCGCATTAATCACGACTCCGCCTTTCGTTTCGATGATGACGATTTGCGGATCACGCAAATGAGGGAGCGCGTTTTTCGATTTTTTCGGATAAATGACCTGAACGGATTCGTAATCGTCATTGATCAGCCAGTGCAGGGCGTCTATTTCATGGACAAGCGTATCGACAACAGCCATATCTGTCGTATAGTTGTCGCCTACAACCGGGTTGCGGTGCGCACAGTGGATCATGAGAGGCTCGCCGATGACCCGGTTGTCGATCGCTTCTTTCAGCTGTACGTAACCGCTGTCATAACGGCGCATAAAGCCGACTTGAACGAGACGTTTGCCCGCTTTGATTTCTTCATTGACGATCCGCATGCATCCTTCCGCAGTCGTCGCCAGAGGCTTTTCGCAAAATACGAATTTGTTCGCTTTAATCGCTTTCAAAACACTTGATTCATGTGCCGGTCCCCAGCTTGTGACTAAGACTGCGTCTACATTTTCGGCTGCGATGAGACTGTCGTCATCCGGATAGACCTTTGCATTCAGGCTGTAGTCTGTTACAACTTGCTGAGCTGCCTCCTGGTTTACATCGGTGACCGCGACAATTTCGCCGCCGGCTAATTTATTCGTGATGCGGTTGATGTGTTCTTTTCCGATTGCTCCTGTACCAATAACACCAATGCGTAATTTCATTGATAGCCACTCCTTCAAAATAATTACATAATTTTTCTTGTTTGCACTTGCCCAGCTTGAGCCGGAGGAGTCCCATACAGCTCTTCCTGAATTTGTTCAAGCGACTTACCGGATGTATTCGGTGCAAAAAAGAGCCCGATGAGCATGCTGGCCGTTACACATCCAAGGAGAATGGCCGCCATAAATGCAATTCCAAAATTCGAGATGATCATTGGAACGAAAAGGCTCCAAGCCCCGATTGAAATACGAACGAGGAAGAACATCAATCCTTGTGCAGATGCGCGATATTCCGTCGGGAAAATTTCACTCGCCCATAATTGATAATTGGCCTGTTGCCCGGCCCCATTGTTTAGGCCGATCATCACGATAAAGAGGATGAGGATCGGCATGCCCTCTGCCGGAAGCAGAAACAATGACCAGCCGATCACCGCTGCAAATGCGGAGATCCCAAACACTGTCTTCCTGTATTTGTCTGCAAACGGCATGAAGATAAAAGCGACGCCAAGCCCGGTGAAAATAAACAGCCCCATCTGCAAAATGTTTGCCATGGTCGCTGACACATCGCCGACCTGCTGATAAATGTAAGGCATAAAAAACCCCATGACACCTGCAGCCAGATTCCAAACCAAGTACACGCCCATTAAAAATAAAATGCTTTTCAAATACTTAGGCTGAAGCAAATCGAGATAAGACGTCTTCGGCTTCCTGACGGCTTGAGCCGATTCGGATTGACCCTGCCAGGCATCGGATTCCGGCAGCCTTTTCCGCAGAACATATGTGATCAGTGCGATAACGAGCAAATGCCCAAACACGATTTTATTGCCCAATAAGCCTATATCACCGAGCAGGACCGACAGCAGCAGGACCACAACCGCTCCCGCCGCCCATGCGACCTGTGCAACCCCGCAATGACGCGCCCTGTTTTTCTTAGGTGCGTTCTCCGCGATGATCGTCCAGGAAGCCGTAATATCAGCTCCTACCGATAAACCGATAATAATGTAACCGCTTAACAAAAAGGGAAAGCTGGTGCCGAACAATACTAAACAAATCCCCAGTGCATAAACCAGCATACTGTTCGTATAGACAGCCTTTCGGCCAATCTTGTCGGCCAAAAAGCCTCCGAGCAGCGCTCCGATTGCCGCTGAGATGGCGTTGGCGCTAAACGCGCCGAGCAGTCCGATCTGTGTATCAGAAAGCTTTAGGTAACTGACCCATAAAGATAATCCTGCCGATCCTGCGACAATGGAGCCTGCATCAATGTAATTTGCCAAAGCTGCTGCGACGGTTCGTTTATTGAATGGTGAGACTGCTGCACTTCCATTGCTCAATTTAGAGCCCCCCTAATTGGTTGCTGGGACATTCAACAAGTGACGATCGATGTACTTTCTGGCGATCAATGCGTATTCAAGCGGGTTGGCAACATCGGGATCCTGCTCGGCTTCCACAACGATCCAGCCGGAATAGCCGTGCTTTAATAGCGTTTGATAGACTTCTCTAAAATCGATGCAGCCATCGCCTGGAACAGTGAACATCCCTTGCAAAAACGCCTGTTGGAACGATTTTCCTTCCTGCTTGCATTTCTCTATGATCTTGAGGCGCGCGTCTTTAAAATGAACGTGCCCAATACGGTCCATATGCTTCTCTAGTATGTTCATATAATTTCCATCTGAAATGTAGGCATGCCCAGTATCATACAGAAGGTGCACGAGTGCCGGGTCAGTTCCCGCCATGAGCCGGTCAACCTCTTCCTCTGTCTGCACGCCTGTGCCGAGGTGATGATGATAGACAAGCTTCAGGCCGTACCGGACGGCGATTTCCCCGAGGTGATTTAACCCTTCAAATAGCCGCTGCCATTCTTCATCGGTGAAATAAGGCTTTTCTTTAAACACGTTTTTATCCAAGCCCTGCACGCTGTACGTCTGTTCTGATACGACCGCAACATCGGCATGGACGTCTTTCAAGTACTGGCAGTGAGCCGCAAATTCCTTGGCTGCTTCTTCAATGCCGTCCCGAATGATATAGCTGCTGAACCACTTGCCGGCAATCCTTAGATTTCGCAGTTCGAGCTCTTTATTGAGAATGGCCGGTTCCGGAAAAAAGCCGCCCACTTCTGTGCCTTGAAAGCCTGCAACAACAATGTCGCTCAACAAATGCTGAAGTGTGTTTCCCGCGCCGATTTCCGGAATATCATCGTTCCGCCACCCTATGGGGGCGATGCCCCATAGAATTTGTGTCTTGCCCATCCTGGTGCCTCCTTTAATACTGCTTTGCAGATTTCAGCATTTTTTCTTTTGCTTCATACGCCTTTTGCACGCTTTCCTGTTCGGAAACCTCTGCAACACCTACGTGCCACCAGCTGTCATAGCCGTCCGTCATCGTCTTCGGCAACACCTTCATTTCGATCAATGTTGAGACATCTTGTTTTTTGGCATCTTCAAGCGCCGCTTTTAATTCTTCGATCGTGTTCGCTTTGTAGGTTTTTGCTCCATACCCTTCGGCCACTTTCGCGTAGTCGACATTGAGAATCTGATTGTCTGCTGTTCTGAATTCGCAGAAGTAGCTGCCGCTTCCATGGTCCATTTGCAGGTTGTTGATACAGCCGAATCCTGAGTTGTCAAAGAGCAGCACGTTGATTTTTTTATTATATTGAATTGCTGTAATGAGCTCTGAGTGGAGCATCAGGAAGCTTCCGTCTCCGACCAGTGAATAAACCTCTCTATCAGGATGAGCCAATTTCAAGCCGAGTGTTCCCGATACTTCATATCCCATGCAGGAATAGCCGTATTCCAAGTGGTACGTATTCGGTTCGTTTGAATGCCACAGCCGCTGCAGATCCCCCGGCAAAGAGCCTGCTGAACAAATGACGACGCTGTCCGGATCAACTGTTTCATTGATGGCGAGCAATGCCGTTGTTTGCGGCAGTTCGGTTTGCAGCACATCCGCGTATTCGTTGAGTATTTCTTGAGAAAAATGATCTTTAATTTCAGGTGTGAAGTTTTCACGCTTAAATGTTACCTTGCTCAAACGGTCACGCTCAGCAAGCCACTCGTCTTTCAGCTCCTTGATGATCGAACCAAATTCGCTCTTATAGCCTTCCAATAAACCGTGCAGCTTGCCGAGTGTTACTTTTGCATCGGCAACGACTTGGAAAGCATCCAGTTTATATGCCTGCATTCTGTTGACATTGATGTTTAAAAACTTTGAGTTGTCAAAGTCAAAAGCGGTTTTTGATGATGTCGCGAAATCGGTATAGCGCGTGCCGATTCCAATGATCAAGTCAGCCTCGCGAGCCGCTTTGTTTGCCGCCAGCGTACCTGTGATGCCCATTCCACCCAAGTTGTTGGCAAAATCAGCTTCCACTGTAGATTTTCCGGCCTGGGTTTCCACCAGCGGAATATTGTACGCTTCAGACATGGCGATCAGTTCGTCGCGCGCTCCGGAATATTTCGCTCCGCCGCCGACCAAGATGAGCGGTTTTTTGCTCGACTTGATCAGCTCTGCCGCTCCCTTCAGTTCACGCTCGCTCGGCTCTTTGCGATCAATATAGTGAACGCGTTTCTCAAAAAAGCTTTCATCGAAATCATAGGCTTCCCCTTCAACATCTTGAGAAATGCAAACCGTTGCAGGACCCGCTTTTGCAGGATCTGTCATCACTTCAAAAGCGCGAATCAGACTGCTCATCAACTGTTCAGGGCGCGTAATCCGGTCCCAATACCTCGAAACAGGCTTCAAAGCATCGTTCGTCGTAATCGCCGCACTGTATTCCTGTTCTACTTGCTGAAGAACAGGATCAGGCTGTCTCGTTGCAAATGTATCAGCCGGAATCAAGAGAACCGGAATATTGTTCGCAAGCGCCGTACCTGCGGCGGCCACAAGGTTAGCTGCTCCCGGTCCGACTGATGTTGATACAGCATAGATCTTCCTCCTCAGCATCTGCTTGCTGTAAGCCATTGCCGCATGTGCCATTCCCTGCTCATTCTTGCCTTGAAACACCTTTAAATGACCCGCATCCTGTTCAAGCGCCTGGCCGATGCCAACGACGTTCCCATGGCCGAAAATCGTAAAGATCCCCTCGACAAACGGTGTTTCTTCACCATCTACATGGATGTACTGCTGATTTAAGAATTTAATTAACGCTTGTGCTGTGGTTAAACGTATTTTCTTGCCCACAAACGATCCCACCTTTATTCATATTCTTCATTTAAGACTGAGCCGCGATAAGCTCTTCAATCTCGGCGACTGTCGGCATCGCTTCAGATGAGCTGTGCTTGGAAACAACAATGGATGCGGAAGCGCTTCCGTATTTCAGCGCAGTTTCAATATCTTTGCCTGAAACGAGTCCGTAGAGGAAAGCGGAAGCGTATGAATCCCCCGCTCCAAACGTTTTTAAGACCTTCGTTTTGTATGCTTTCGCCCGGAAGATGTCTCCGGATTTGCTGTATGCATATGAACCTTCGACACCGTGCTTGATAACGACAAGATCTGCGGAATGTGCAAACAAACGCTGAACAGATTCTTCATTGCTGCCGCCGCTCTTATTTTCCATTACATCAAACTCATCACGCGTTCCGATGACAATGTCTGATTGTTCGGCAACAAGCGTATAGTAAACGGACGTTTCCTCCGCAGATGTCCACGTATATGGACGATAGTCAAGCTCAAAGACCACTTTCACTTGATGCTTTTTCGCCAGCTGCACGGCTTTCAGCACCGCTTCGCGGGAAGGGCTTTTAGCCAGCGCCGTACCTGACACAAGAAGCATCTTCGATTTTGCAATATAGTCTTCGTTCACTTCAGAAGGGGCAAGGTAAAGATCTGCAACATCATCCCTGTACATTAAAATGCTGCATTCTTCAGGGCTTAAAATTTCTGTGAAAGCAAGCCCCGCTTTATGTCCGTCTTTATCGACCGCCATTTGTGACGTATCGACACCCGTATTTCTCATATAGGTTTCGATGAATCTGCCGTGCTGGTCATCCGGAATCTTGCCGATAAAGCCGGTCTTCAATCCTAATTTGGAACTGCCGATTGCAATATTAGCCGGGGAGCCGCCGACATATTTTGAAAATGTCATCGTCTGCTCCATCGGTCTGTTGTATTCGACTGCGTTTAAATCGATGCATGCGCGGCCGATCGCTACAATGTCAAATTCTTTCTCTTCATTAAACGTATACTTCATCTTCAACAGCCTCTCCTTGCCTTATTGTTAGCGTTCCAAAATCCATTCATGGTCAGGGTCGTTATGAAACTTCCATTTCCGCGTCGGCCCTGCCATCACGTTTAAATAATAGGATGTGTATCCGTCAGGCACCCCGACAGGATGGTATCCGGCCGGCACGATGACAACGTTTCCATTTTCAACAGTCATCGTCTCGTCGATAGAACGGTCATCTGTGTAGACGCGCTGAAATACAAAGCCTTGCTGCGGGTCAAGTTCATGGTAGTATGTTTCTTCTAAAAAGGACTCTTCAGGCAGGTTGTCTTGATCATGCTTGTGCGGCGGATAGCTGGACCAGTTTCCGCTTTCAGTGTAGACTTCGACGACTAAAAGGCTGTTCGCTGAAGGATCTGAATCCGGAAGTATGTTATGAACGGTTCGTTTATTGCTGAATTTCCCGCGGTTTTCAATACCGTTGTCTTCAGCTTTGATCAGTTTCGTCGGCAGCTGATTTTCAGAAGGGGAATAGCACAGGGCAACTCTTGCCTCTGTAACCGCGGTAATGCCGAACTTGCGGTCATTTGACACATACACGCTGTCGGTCGGCTTTCTTTCGAAAACGCTTTCTCTCGTGCCGATATTTTCAAATGTCTGTTCATGATCGGTTACGGTAATCTTTCCGGTAAGCGCGACGATGCAGCATTCTTGTTTGCTCAGCGATTCTTCATAGCTGGATCCCGGTGCGAGATCAAGGACTTTAAACTCGACATAACTGAGATCCGAATTCGATTTTTTCACTTCGTGTACAAGCTTCACGCCTTGTGACAGCTCATTCGCCTGCGGCTTGCGCAACAAATGACTCATGGATAAAGCCTCCTTTTCAAACTTGAAACATGATCCGAACAGCGCGGGAACCGCGCCGCTCGTTTTTTTCACAATTAATTGAAGTCAGGCGCCGGATATCTTGCAGTGACGACCTTTTTGCGCGTATAGAAATCGACGCTGTCTTTTCCGTTCGCATGCAATGTGCCAAAGAACGAAGACTTCCATCCTGAGAACGGGAAGAATGCCATCGGAGCCGGTACGCCCAAGTTGATGCCGAGCATTCCCGCATCAATGTTTTCACGGAAATAGCGGATCGCATTCGAATTCGATGTGAACAAACATGCGCCGTTTGCAAATTCGGATTGGTTGGCGATGTCAACCGCTTCTTTCAAGTTCTTCACACGGATGACTGACAATACGGGAGCAAAAATCTCGTCTTTCCAGATCGTCATATCAGTTGTGACATTGTCAAAGATTGTCGGGCCGACGAAATAGCCTTCATCTGTCACATTTTCACGTCCGTCGCAGACAAGTCTCGCACCCTCTTCAACTCCTTTTTGTATATAGCCGAGTGTGCGTTTCTTGTTGTCTTCGCGAATGACAGGTCCGAGGAATACACCGTCGTCTAGTCCGTTTCCGATTTTGACTTCAGATGCTTTCTGAACCAATTTCTCCATGAATTCATCTGCGATCCCTTCTTCAACCGTCACTACTGCACATGCCATACAGCGTTCGCCGGCAGATCCGAAAGCAGCGCCGATAATATTTGTTACCGTGTCTTCAAGATTGGCATCGTTCAGAACGATGGTGTGGTTTTTAGCGCCTGTCAGCGATTGAACGCGTTTCAGGTTTTCGCTTCCTTTTTTATAGACATATTCTCCGACCGGTTTTGAACCGACGAATGAAATCGCTTTAATTTCCGGGTGTTCGAGAATGCCGTTTACTACATCATGAGCACCGTATACGACATTGAAGACCCCTTTAGGAAGTCCGGCTTTTTCAAACAGTTCAACAAGCTTTTCCGTCAGGAGCGGCGTCCGCTCGGAAGGTTTCAGAATAAATGTGTTTCCTAACGCAATGGCCATCGGGAACATCCAGCACGGTACCATCATCGGGAAGTTAAATGGGGCAATTCCGCCGACGACTCCGATCGGGTAACGGTAGTTCGCCGCTTCAACATCGGTTGCAATTGAAGCAAGTGAATCTCCCATCATCAGGGATGGCGCTCCAGCTGCAAACTCGACATTCTCGATGCCGCGTCCAACTTCGCCCAACGCTTCTTTCGTGTTTTTTCCGTTTTCAATCGTGATGAGGTGGGCGAGCTCCTCTTTATGCTGAGTCAAAAGCTGCTGAAAGTTAAATAGAATTCTTGCCCGGCGCGGAACGGCCACTTTTGACCATGTCTTAAACGCTTCAGCCGCTGTTTGCGCTGCGTATTCGATATCCTCGCGCGTCGAAATCGGCACCTGGCAAAGCACTTCTTTCGTCGCAGGATTGACTACATCTTCGTATTTGTCGGTTTTGCTTTCAACCCATTCTCCATTAATATAGTTTCTTAACTTTCTGATTTCTGCCATTCTTATAACCTCCTTGAATATTAAACATCTCCTGGTACAGATGGGGCAGGTTCCAACCATTATGTATGAATGCCGAACGGCTCTTCATTGCATAACGGATTTTCGCAAAAAACAGGAATTAAACGCTTACAAAAGAAATTAATGAATAGAACGATGATTTTATCAAAAGAACCGCAACGCAATAAAACGTTTACACTCAGAAATTTCTCAACTTTATCACGTTTTGGTCACTTCTTGGTTATATTCTAATCCGCTCTTACCCATAAGTCAATCAAAATCATTAAATTTTTCTTTTGTAAGATTTATAGAAAACCTTAAAATGATTTAGAAAAACATTGTATAATAAAAAGGAACAGGACAAATCTTGCAAAAAATAATCACCAATGTTATCATTTTTTAAACAATTATTGGTTAACTTTTGGGTTTATTATATATATTTAGCCAAATATACTAGAAGGAGATACTTGGTATGAAGTTAATGCGGATTAAAGAAATGGAAGAATATATTTTGACCAATGGCACCGTTTCGCTTGATGAGCTTTGCCAGGTCTTTAATGTTTCCAAAAACACGGTCAGACGCGACATTAACAAGCTGACCGAGAAAGGAGTCATAAAAAAAGTCTACGGCGGCGTAACGGCGATCGAAAAAACGGCCTTAATCCCATTTGAAAACAGAACCATTCAAAACAAGGATGCCAAGATGAAAATCGCGCACTACGCTTCACGCTTTATTGAAGACCATGACCTGATCTTTATCGATTCCGGCACAACGACCCAATCCATATTGGAAACTCTTGATCCAAATAAAAATGTAACCGTTTTAACGAACAGCCTCGACATTATCAACGCTGCTGCCGCGATGCAAAATATAAACTTGATCATCATCGGCAGCAACTACAAACGGAAAACGCAGTCCTTCGTCGGCATGGATGATCCGGGAACATTGGATAAATATAATATTAATAAAGCTTTCATGTCGGCAACAGGAGCAACACTTACCCATGGACTGACAAACTCCGATCTGCTTGAATATGAAATTAAAAAGAAAATATCCGAAAAAGCAAAACAAGTATACTTGCTGGCCGATCATTCCAAATTCGGGAAGTCGACCTTGCTGACGTACGCGCCGTTTGACAGATTGCACGCGATCGTCACATCTCAGGCGCTGGATGAGGAATATCACGAGTACTGTAAAGAGCGCAACATTGAAATCCATTTGGCAAAACATGTATAGTTGAATTGGACATCCTTGACCGGCTGTATCCAAGCGGCCGGCCAAGTTTATTGATCAACATATCATTTCAGGAGGGGAATCCAATGAAAAAAGTTAAAGTTGGCAAATCAGATTTGCACGTATTCCCGATTGGTTTGGGAACCAATGCCGTCGGAGGACATAACCTTTATCCGAATCTCAATGAAGAAACGGGAAAAGAATTGGTGCGGGAAGCGATCAGAAACGGCGTCACATTTTTAGATACCGCCTACATATACGGCATCGGCCGTTCCGAAGAATTAATCGGCGAAGTCCTCAAAGAATTCAACCGCGAGGATGTCGTGATTGCGACAAAAGCCGCCCATAAGAAAGAAGGCGACGATTTTGTCTTTGACAACTCCCCTGCATTTTTGAAAAAATCCGTTGAAGAAAGTCTGGAGCGTCTGCAAACTGACTACATCGACCTTTTCTATATCCATTTCCCTGATGAGAACACGCCGAAAGACGAAGCGGTTCAAGCGCTCCATGAACTGAAGCAGGAAGGCAAAATCAGAGCGATCGGGGTATCCAACTTTTCGCTTGAGCAGCTGAAAGAAGCGAACAAAGACGGATTGGTGGATGTGCTCCAAGGCGAATACAACTTGCTGAACAGGGAAGCTGAGGCGACATTCTTCCCGTATACACAGGAGCATAACATCTCATTTGTTCCTTACTTCCCGCTTGTCTCCGGATTGCTCGCCGGAAAATACAGCGAAGATACAACGTTCCCGGAAGGCGACCTGAGAAGAGAAATGGAAAACTTCCAAGGCGAACGCTTCAAAGAAAACATTAGAAAAGTGAACCAGCTTGCGCCGATCGCGGAAAAACACAATGTTGACATCGCACATATCGTGTTGGCCTGGTACTTGGCAAGACCTGAAATCGATGTGTTGATCCCGGGCGCCAAACGCGCAGATCAGCTGATCGACAACCTCAAAACGGCAGAAGTCAATCTGTCTCAAGAGGACATTGATTTCATCGACCGGCTGTTCGCCCGCTAAATAATCAGGAAACCTATCTTAAAAGATAGGTTTCTTTATTTTTAAAATCATATTGACAGCGCTTCCATTTTTGGTATGATAGGAAAGAAGTTAATACAAGTGACGGAGAATGGGAGATTCACAATAAGACCCTCTTGTGCCAGGGGTTTTTTTGTGGATCTCTCTTTTTATTCGTCACTTAAGGAGGCGAAAAAAAACCGGAAACCAACATTCTGCATACCGACTTGAAAGGGGAAATCATTTGATGAAAAAACTTGTCCGCAGCATCTTCCTTATAACAGCTGCAATCGCTGCCGCCGGTTTTGGACTCAGCGGGCATGCGGAGGCCGCAAGCCATTCCCAGCCGCAGCTCAATCCGGGTCAGCTATTAAATGTCGCACACCGCGGCACATCGGGTCATGCTCCCGAACATACGCTTTTGGCTTATAAGCTTGGGCAAAAAATGAAAGGCGATTACATAGAAATCGATCTTCAAATGACAAAAGACGGACATTTGGTCGCCATGCACGATGAGACATTGGATCGCACGACCAATGGTACGGGTTTTGTCAAAGACTATACGCTGAAAGAAATCAAACAGCTTGATGCAGGCTCCTGGTTTAACGAAGCATATCCTGAGCGGGCAAAAACGGAGTACGTTGGGCTGAAAGTGCCTACCCTGGAAGAAATCATCCAAACATTCGGGAGAAGCGCGCGCTACTATATCGAAACAAAATCACCGGAAGACTATGATCATATGGAAGAAAAGCTCCTGGACATTCTGAAGCAATACAAACTGACCGGGGCAAACATTCATTCAAGCAAAGTCATCATTCAATCTTTTAGTCCTGAAAGCTTACAAATCATTCATAACGCTAATCCAAACATTCCGCTTGTGCAATTATTATGGTACGACAAACCGGCTGCCATTACTGACGCCGAATTAAAACAATATCAATCTTACAGCGTCGGACTCGGCATGAACTTTGACCGCATTGACCGGGCATACGTGCAAAAAATTCGAAGCACCGGCATGCTGGTCCATCCTTATACCGTGAATGAAAAAGAAGATATGAAGCGGCTGCTCGATTGGGGAGCGACCGGAATGTTCACCAACTTTCCGGACCGGCTGCGCGATGTTTTACGTGAAAAGAAGTAAATGAATAAAGAAGGGGTATACCATGTTAAAACTGTTTAAACCAGCACCGCCGATTGAGCGGATGCCGGACGATCAAATTGATTCGGAATATAAGAAATTCAGACTGCAAGTTTTTCTCGGCATCTTCATCGGTTATGCGGCATACTATTTAATTCGCAAAAATTTCTCGCTTGCCATGCCTTATTTAATCGAAGAGGGATTTTCAAAGTCGGCGCTCGGCTTTGCCTTATCCGCTCTATCCATCTCTTACGGGCTGAGCAAGTTCGTGATGGCCACGATATCAGACCGGAGCAATCCGCGGATGTTCCTGCCCGCCGGTTTGATCCTTTCCGCTGTCATCAGCTTGTTGATGGGGTTTGTTCCTTTCTTCACCTCATCGATCGCCATTATGTTTATCATGCTGTTCTTAAACGGCTGGTTCCAAGGCATGGGATGGCCGCCGTCAGGACGCGTCCTTGTCCACTGGTTCAGCGTCAGCGAAAGGGGAAATAAAACAGCTATTTGGAATGTCGCCCACAATGTCGGCGGGGGACTGATGGCGCCGATTGCCGTTGCCGGCGTCGCCATCTTCTCAGGCATTACGGGATCTGCTACAGGCTATGAAGGCGTATTTATTTTGCCCGCCTTGGTCGCCATCGCCGTTGCCGTCATTTCTTACTGGCTGATCCGGGATACGCCGCAGTCTGTCGGACTGCCTCCAATCGAGGAATACCGCAACGATTATTCAAGCAAGTCGAAGAAAACATTTGAAACGGAATTATCAACGAAAGAAATCCTCTTTAAATATGTATTAAATAATAAATGGGTGTGGGCGATCGCACTTGCCAACATTTTCGTGTACTTCGTCCGCTACGGCGTTCTGGATTGGGCGCCAACCTATTTAAGCGAAGAAAAAGGCTTTGATATGAGCAAATCAAGTGTCGCTTATTTTCTGTATGAATGGGCGGGGATTCCGGGGACATTGCTTTGCGGCTGGATCTCTGACAAATGGTTTAAAGGGCGCCGCGGACCGGCAGGCTTTGTCTTTATGGTAGGTGTTTTGATCGCGGTGCTTGTATACTGGTTCAATCCAGCCGGCAATCCGATGATCGACATGGCATCATTGATCGCGATCGGATTCCTCATTTACGGTCCAGTTATGCTGATCGGTCTTCAGGCGCTTGACTTTGTTCCGAAAAAAGCGGCAGGTACGGCTGCAGGATTGACGGGTCTGTTCGGATACCTGGGCGGAACCTTGACGGCAAATGCGCTGATGGGTGTTATCGTCGATGCATCCGGCTGGAATGCGGGCTTTACGCTCTTAACCGCTTCATGTGCAATCGCAGCACTCATCTTTGCGATGACATGGAATGTGCGGGGACAGGAAGTTGTGAAACATTAACATCAAAAAAAGATACATCTCGCCTAAAGCTGAGATGTATCTTTTTTATTTTTATGCCATCACTTTGCATATATCATTCGTAAATTCGACGGGGTCTTCGATTGGCAAGCCTTCTATCAGCAGCGCCTGGTTGTACAGGATGCCGGTGTACAGCTTGAATTTATCTTTGTCGTTTTCAAAAGCATCCTGCAGTGTTTTGAAGACTTCATGATTTGTATTGATTTCCAATGCTTTATCAGCCTTTACGTGCTGGTTGTCAGGCATTGCGTTTAAGATTTTCTCCATCTCGATGGTGACTTCTCCGTCAGCGGCTAGGCATACAGAATGTGTCTTCAGCCGTTTTGACGCCCTTACGCTTTTCACTTTTCCATCCAGGGTCTTTTTCATCTCTTCAAAAAGGTCTTTGTATTGGCTGTCGTCCCCGTCTGATTGATTTTGCTCATCATCGTTTTCGATTCCGAGGTCGCCGCTGGATACCGACTTGAATTCTTTTTCTTGATAATTCGCCAGCATTTTGATGGCGAACTCATCGATGTCCTCGGTGAAATAAAGGATTTCATACCCTTTTTCCGAAACCAGCTCGGTTTGAGGAAGCTTTTCAATTCGGTCATACGAGTCGCCTGACGCATAGTAAATGTATTTTTGATCTTCAGGCATTCTGGATACATATTCATCAAGGGTGACCAGCTTTTTCTCTTTTGATGAATAGAAAAGCAGCAGGTCTTTCAGCATATCTTTATGAGCTCCAAAATCATTGTATACCCCAAATTTAAGCTGTCTGCCAAACGATTGATAAAAAGACTCGTATTTTTCTCTGTCATTTTTCAGCAAGCTTTTCAGCTCATTCTTGATTTTTTTGCTGATGTTTTTGGCAATCAGCTTCAGCTGCCTGTCATGCTGGAGCATCTCCCTCGAAATGTTGAGCGATAAGTCTTCTGAATCGACCATTCCTTTGACAAAGCTGAAGTGGTCAGGCAGCAGGTCCGGACACTTTTCCATGATCAGCACACCGTTCGAATACAGTTCAAGACCCTTCTCAAATTCCTTCGTGTAGTAGTTGAACGGAATATTTTCAGGGATGAATAAAATCGCATGATATCTCACTGCGCCGTCCACGCTTGTATGGACGTGAGCGAGCGGCTTGTCAAAACCGTAACGCTTTTCCGTATAAAACGCCTCGTAATCTTCATCTTTCAGTTCGCTTTTGTTTTTTCGCCAAATCGGCACCATGCTGTTGACTGTCTGTTCTTCCTGAACTTCTTCAAATTCATTTTCAGCGTCTTCTTTCGGCTTGTTAACGGTGACATCCATCTTGATCGGATAGCGGATGAAATCAGAATATGTTTTGATGATCGCTTTTAAGCGATGAACATCCAAGTATTCATCATAGTTTTCGTCGTCTGTATTTTCTTTCAGCTTCAAAATGACATCGGTTCCCGCTGATTCTTTCGCAGCCGGTTCGATCGTATAGCCGTCGGCCCCCGCTGATTCCCATTGATACGCTTCATCGCTGCCATGGGCTTTTGTCATGACGGTGACGGTGTCCGCAACCATAAAAGCGGCGTAGAAACCGACGCCGAACTGGCCGATAATATCGTGCCCGTCTTTTAATTCGTTTTCTTGTTTAAACGCAAGCGAGCCGCTCTTGGCAATGGTTCCAAGATGTTCTTCAAGCTCTTCTTTCGTCATGCCGATCCCGGTGTCCGCAATCGTCAGCGTTCTGTTTTCTTTGTCTGCGGAGATTTTTATGTAGTAATCATCTTTGTTAAACGTCAGTGAATCGTCTGTCAGTGCTTTGTAGTAGATTTTATCGATGGCATCGCTCGCATTGGATATCAGCTCCCTTAAAAAGACTTCCTTTTGGGAATAAATCGAGTTGATCATGATGTCCAGCAATCTCTTGGATTCTGCTTTAAATTCTTTTTTAGCCATCTGTCTCTCTCCTCTTTTGCTCATATGATATACATATATCGTTCGATTCTGTTCACAAATTAAATAACACACTGCCTGCACGATGTCAATTCATATGGCAGCGGTTTGACAACCGGCACTCCGCTTCATATAATGTGTTGTGAAGGTAAATTTGACCAAAACGAGGTGGAAAGGAATGAAAATCTTATCAACTGTTCTTAAAAGAGAATTGGCTTAAAGACGGGAGAAGTCTGCCCTTTTTTAGACAAGCCATCTCGGGAACAGTTTGATATGATTTGACATCCTTTCTTGCTGTATTTTAAATATGTAGCGGGTAAGGTGTAGTTTGCCTTACCCGTTTTTTTTTGCCGGACAGGATAGCGAGGCTTCACGCTGTTCTCTTTTGATGGCTTGTTTTTTCAAAAAAAATAAGCCTGAAGGAGAGAATCACCATGAGTATTGTTCATGTCACGAATCTGACCCATATATATGGAGACCGTATTATCTTTCAAGACGCCGGGTTCCGCCTGCTGAAAGGCGAACACGCCGGCCTTGTCGGTGCAAACGGAGCCGGAAAATCGACATTGCTGCGGATTTTGACAGGCAGCCTTCTGCCCGATCACGGAAACATTGAATGGCAGCCAAACATTCGGGCCGGCTTTCTTGAACAGCATGCCAAGCTGACGAAAGGCACAACCATCCTTCAGTACATGGAGCAAGCGTACGACCGGCTGTTTGAAATCGAAAAGCAACTGAATCGGCTTGCCGAAAAAATGGCCGACGCCGAAGACAATTTGGAGGCCATTTTGAAAAGATACGGAGAGCTCCAATCCGAACTGGAGAGTTCAGGATTTTACCAAATCGGAACGAAAATTGAGGATGCCGCTCAAGGCCTCGGCTTTACGGAAATCGGGCTTGATCAGGATGTCGCGGCTTTAAGCGGCGGGCAGCGTACGAAGCTCCTGTTGGCCAAACTGCTGCTTGAAGAACCTGATGTGCTCCTGTTGGATGAGCCGACCAACTATTTGGATGCGGCCCATATTGAGTGGCTGACGGGGTATTTGAAAAACTATAAGCACGCCTTTCTCGTGATCTCACATGACGAACACTTCTTAAATGAGATCACGACGGTGACATTCCATCTGGAGCATCAAACGATCAAACGGTACTCCGGCAGCTATCAATATTTTCTGAAGGAATATGTGCAAAGCAGGGCACAGGCTGAAGCCGCATATGCCAAACAACACAGGGAAATTAAAAAGCTAGAGGCGTTTATCGACCGGAACAGGGTCCGAAAGGCGAAGCAGGCCAAAAGCAGGGAGAAAGCATTAAGCAAAATCAAGCGAATCGAAAAACCGACAGATTCTTATGTCCCCAGCTTTTCATTTAAAACGGGGCGAAATCCGGCGATGACCGTACTCAAAACGGAAAATCTTGAGGCGGGCTACACCGTTCCATTATTTAAGCCTCTTTCTCTGACCGTAAAACGGGGCGATAAAATCGCCATTACCGGAGAAAACGGCGCCGGAAAATCGACGCTCATTAAAACGCTGCTCGGTGATCTCAAGCCTCTTAGCGGCACCGTCACAGCAGGACAGCATTTACAGGCGGCCTATTTCAGACAGGAAAGTCCGGCTTCTCATCATACACCGCTTGAAAAATTGCGGGCGTTCTTTCCTGATCTATCGGAAAAAGACATCAGGCAGACGCTCGCGATATCCGGTTTGACGCCAAAGCATATCAGCCAGCCCCTTGCTACGCTAAGCGGCGGTGAACAGGCAAAGGTCCGGCTGGCGGAACTGATGCTTTCAAACAGCAATCTGCTTGTTCTTGATGAACCGACAAACCATCTTGACACATCAGCAAAGCGTGCGTTAAAGCAAGCGCTCTGCGACTACAAGGGAACGATTTTGCTCGTTTCCCATGAACCGTCTTTTTATGAAGACTGGGTGACTCATATTTGGCGGATTGAAGCATGGCGCCGCAAATAGGTAAAAGCCGGCCTTTCGAAGGGCCGGCTTTTTCATTTGGACAATACAAGCTCATGAATGGCGTGAGCAACGCCGTTTTCGTTATTCGTACGCGTTTCATAATCGGCCGAAGCTTTTACCTCAGGGATCGCATTCCCCATGGCGACTCCGCATCCCGCCCATTCGATCATCGACATGTCGTTTCCGTTGTCTCCAATACAGATCACTTCTTCTTGCGCGATGCCTAATATGTCGGCAAGCTGCTGAACGGCATTTCCTTTACTTGCCGCAGGGTGAAGAATTTCATAAAAGAACGGCGAGCTTTTCACCATTGTATAACGTTCCTTGACGTCTTCCGGTATTGCTGCGATCGTCCGATCCAGCTTTTCCGGTTCATCAATGTACATCGCCTTTGGCGCGAGAAGGTCTTTCGGGATTTCTTCGATCGTCCGGAACCGGAGCGGCACTTTGGTGACGTATGATTCGTGAACAGTATACGGGCTGATTTCCCGGTTTGGCGTATATAAATAAGCAGAATCAAAAAAATGCATCGGCGTATCAAGCTTTTGGCTAAGCTCATATAACGATTTCACATCATCATAGCCCAGTGTCAGCTCTGACACGACTTCTTGAGTGTGCGTATTTTGAACGAGCGCTCCGTTATAGGCGATGACATAATCGCCGTCTTCATTTAGATTCAGTTCTTCCAGATAGCGGCTTACACCGCCGAGAGGACGGCCCGTGCAGAGAACGATTTTGACGCCTTGCTTTTTTGCAGCATACAGGGCATTCCGAACTTCCTCTGTTACTTCATGAAGATCATTCAACAATGTTCCATCCATATCTATCGCGATTAGTTTGTACATTTTACACTCTCCCTGATCAGAATCGAGCCCTAACATCGTACTTATGACCCATACCTTCTTTATTGTATCACAGCTTTTCCCCGTCATTTTCGTCTGATGCCCACGGAAAAAACGCCTTACAGCAAATAAGGCGTTTTTCGAGCCGTTTGGCCTGCTTAAAATATTTCCTGCAGAATCGGATCTTCATCAAGGATGCGAAGCGCTTTTTCGCGATAGCCGGCTTCATGCAAGTACGTATAGCGGTTCGGCTTGACAGTGTGCGACAAATTGATCGCTTCGCGAAACTCATCTTTGTTCAGATTCAGCGTTTTCACATATTGAAAAAAGCCTGTTCTCGTAAACACCTTTTCAATCCGCTCAGCCCGATGATCCTGTACATGAGCCATGATGTAGGTGGCTACCCCGACTTGAATGCCGTGCATCTGCGGTTTTTCCGCAATTTTGTCCAACGCATGGGAAATCAGGTGCTCAGAACCGCTGATCGGCGCGCTGTTTCCGCTGATTTCCGTGGCGATGCCTCCCATTGTCAAAGAGCTGACAAGCTCTTTTAAAAAGATCGGCTGTTTAATATCCTGCATCGGTGTACGGACAAAGCTGTTGACCGCTTTCTTGCTGAGCATCGACGCAAACGCATTTACATCGCTGACCCCTTGCCGCTCTTCAAACTCCCAATCATAAAGTGCCGTAATATTGGACATCAAATCGCCGATCCCCGCCAAAATAAAGTGCTCCGGCGCTTTTTGAATGATACTCAAATCAGCTATGATTCCATACGGAACCCTTGCCGGCACAGTTGTTTTTTTTCCTTCGACTTGAAGCGAGCAATTGCTGCTCGCAAACCCGTCATTGGATGCCGACGTCGGAATGCTGATGAACGGGGTCCGCTTGGAAAAAGCGATGTATTTTCCGCAATCGACAACATACCCGCCGCCCATGGCAATGATGACATCGTAATTCCCGATTGAAAATGCCTGCTTTAAAAGCTCCTGTATGTCCAGGTTGGACGGCAGCAAAACAGCTTCTACTTTGACATGTTGAAAGGCGGCTTTTAATGAGTGTTCATACTGCTGATAGGAAAAATCGTCAAAAAACATGATCGCCTTGTCAAACTGATGTTTTCTCAATATCTCATCCAATCGGTCAAGCACGCCTTCACTAATGTCCAAAACCGCGGGAATGGCTATGCTGGTAACCTGGCGCGGCATTAGACGATCCGCCCTTTTTCTTTAAGATACTGTTCAATGTCTTCAAATGTTTCAACGGCTACAAATGGCACCCCCTGCTGACGAAGCAAATCCTGGAGCGCATCCTTTGCAAATGTTACATCCGCAAATTTAGCCGGGTGGGAATCCGGTTCACTGTCACCTGCAAAATAAATCGTCTCGTACTCTTCTTTCAGCTTCTGAATGACCTTTGATTTATCAATCCCATAGCGCTCAGAGTAATGCCAATGATTCTCATCAATGTCCAAATGAACATTGTCTTCTTTAAAAAAGCCTTTATTTGAAAAGACCTCAACGTCTGTAATCCCGTATTTCTTTAAAATATAATGAATGTAATAATTCGTGCCGGCGCTTAAAATGTAGAAATCGCCGCCGTTTTTCTGGACATGCTGAATGAAGTCTGGCACATATTCATCAATTGGTATGGAATGAATGTCATCAATGATTTTTTGCTCGCTTTGATGAATTGAAGCAAAAACAGTTCCCAAAAACTCGATATCTTTTAATTCTCCGGCCTTCCACTTCTTGAACAATTCACGGCCTTCCGGAAAATATTTATCAATGACCATCCAGTAAAAATCCTGTTTGGAAATCGTCCCATCAAAGTCTGATACAAATGCCCATTTCTTCATACTGCATACCTCTTTTCTATGGTATTTTAAAAGATTAGATTCATTATACAAAAAGTTTGTGAAACATTGAACATAATATTATTTCTTTTTTGTGTACTTTCGTTCACAAGCTGAATCATCTGCCTCTCTGAAAAGAGACATATATGATCATTCTTGATCTGTACGCTGTTTACCTTTTTCCGTCACGGCAAATTTGCGCTTCATCGTTTTAATGTTTTCCGTCTTGCGAAATCTGAGCGCAGACCAATCTTCATCTATTGCAATTTGCCGAACCGGTTCATAGCCTTGGTCCGCAAGCAGTCCGGCTACTGTGTCGCGGCTGCAGTCCGATCCTTTGTAGACTTTCGAAGATTTTTTCGGGTAGCAAAGCCAAAACAGTCCGTCTTCCGCCAGATGACGCTCAGCCTCTTTAGCTAAAGCCTGCAACTTTGCGTTGGTCGCTGCGAATACCTGAACAAAATCGTACCGGTCAGCTTCGGCCTGATGATCGACATGGCCTTGAAATTCAGCCATGATGCCGCTGTATGCCTCTGGCGGATTCACGATCAGTACAGGCTGTCCATTATCCTTGAACTGCAGTTTTTTGATCACCGGGTTCGTTTCTGCCATACTTCATCAATCCTTTTTCTGTTTATAGTAACAAATTAACCAAAACAGCACTAATCATACTTAGCAAAAAAAGTGATAGACGAAAGAGGGATTCATTTGCTATATTTACATTGATAATGCGAATCATTATCACTTAGATAATTTCATATGCTTTATATCAACAGGAGGGTCAAGTGAAAAAGAACTTATTGATAATCGGTTTAGTTATGCTGTTGTGTATCGTGGTCAGCGCCTGCGGAAGCGGCAATGCGTCAAACGGCAACAAAGAAAAAGCGGCTGAAGAAACGACAAGAACATATCAATCAACGCGTGGAAAAGTAGACATTCCAACACATCCAAAGCGCATCGTGACAGACTTTTATGCCGGTGAACTGTTCACGGTCGGCGCCAATGTCGTCGGCTCCGGCTCGTGGTCTTTCTCCAATCCGTTTTTAAAAGACCGCATGAAAGATGTGACAGATTTAGGCGACCCAATTAATGTGGAAAAAGTCATGAAACTGAAGCCTGATTTAATTGTTGTCATGAACGATGAAAATTACGACAAACTGTCCAAAATCGCACCGACCGTTGTGATTCCTTATAATACGGCGAAAAATGTTCAGGAAACCGTTAAGATGTTTGGCGACATTGCAGGAGCTAAAGAAGAAGCTGAACAATTCCTCGCCGATTTCGAACAGAAATCGAAATCAGCAAGGAAAAAAATCGCTCAAGTCGTCGACAAAAAGGCTACTTTCGGTATTTATGAAAACACAGAAAAAGGACAATTCTGGGTGTTCAATGACAACGGCGGCCGCGGAGGCCAAGCCGTGTACAACGCGCTCGGCTTAAAAGCGCCTGAAAAGATTCAAAAGGACATCTTCAAAAAAGGCGACATCAAAGAACTATCCTTGGAAGTCGTACCTGAATATGCTGCCGACTACATGTTTGTAACAGACTATAACCCGAACGGCGACAGCAAGACGCTGGACAAGCTCAAGCAGTCTTCCATTTGGAAAAACCTTGACGCCGTCAAAAACAATCGTGTCTTTATCAACGACTTTGACACGTTCTACCCATACGATCCGATCTCTGTCAGCAAACAGGTTGATTTGATTACGGAAATGCTGGTGAAGCGTGAGAAAGAGAATAAGTAAAAAAGCTGGAATTTCCAGCTTTTTTTATTGTTTTCTTTCTTGAATGTTTGAAATCTTAAAAGCAAATTGAAAGATAAAAAAGAAAGGAATGTAGAAAAGAAAAAACATCAATATTTGAAATGATAACCCTTCCAAAGTAAATGGATAAGAAATGTCATGAAACAGAAAAGATAATGCCATCCAAACGACAAAGGCAAACAACCCGGCTTTAAAGCCAAGTCCCCTCTTTTTTCTCAACAGACCTTTGCTCACAAGCCTAATAGAATAATAGCCGCTGCCAATGAAAAAAAGAATGATCAGTAACAGATTGCTCGGTATCTCGTATGAGGTCGTGATAAAGATGGAAATAAAGATGAGTGAAAGAAGAAGCACAAACCCTTCATATCCAACTTTTCTTTCCTGCTCAGCCTTTTGATTTTCACTCATTACGTTCGCCTCCTCTCTACTATTTCCATTTAAACCAACAGAAACCATGTTAATAAACATCCATGAAAACAATGATTTAACACGCATGCCCCCCGCTGTTTCACGTGAAACAAAAAACACAGCGAAAAATAGATATTTTGGAATCAATTGCGCAAAATGAAAATAATGACAAAAAAGGGAGGGATCATGATGGGAATCAAAAAGGTTGGACAAATTGGGGTACCGGTTCAAGACCTGGAACGGGCTGTGGCATTTTATCAGGATGTATTAGGCTTGTCCCTTTTATTTCAGACAGATCGTATGGCTTTCTTTGAGTGCGGCGGGCTGCGGCTTCTTCTCAGTCTCCCGGAAAAAGATGAATTTGCTCATGCAAGCTCCGTCATCTATTTTCAAGTTGAAGATTTGCCGGCAGTATATAATGAAATCGCTACAAAAGGCGTTTCTTTTCCAATAGAGCCGCATGTGGCGGCGAAAATCGAGCAAACGGAAACCTGGATGGCCTTCTTTAAAGATACCGAAGGAAATACCCTCGCTTTGATGAGTGAAATGCAAGTCTAAAAAACAGCTGAGCACCTCAGCTGTTTTTCACATCATCACAAGCCGATTGACACGTACGATTTAATTCACAGGCGGCGCATTTTCCTTTCCGGCTTCGTCTGACAAATTTAATAAGCGTCCATGCCGCATAACCGAAGATGAGCGCTCCGATCGTGATATTAAACAACATGCCCTCACATCCTTCCTATGATAACCCAAGCAATCTTCCGCCCTGATAAATCAAGAACGCGATCGCATACGCAATGGCCAGTCCGTAAACAATGGACAGGAACATCCACTTTTTCGAGTTTGTTTCTTTTTTAATCACCGCGACTGTCGCGAGGCATGGTACGTATAAAAGAACGAAAGCCATAAATCCGTAAGCGGCCAGCGGTGTAAATTGCTCAGCCATCATGCCTTGCAGCTGGGCTTCAGGTACGAAATAGATGATGCTCATCGAAGCAACGACAACTTCCTTCGCCAGAAAACCGGTTAATAGTGATGCCGCTGCCTGCCATGTGCCGAACCCCAGCGGCATCAACAACGGTGCGAGCACTCCGCCAATCATTGCTAAAAAGCTGTCATCCATCTCAACGCCCGTTCCACCGGGCCCTGTATACGATAAAAGCCAAATGAGGACAGAACCGCCAAAAATGTAAGTCCCGGCTTTGCGGACGAAACCTTTGCCCTTTTCCCATGTTGCCCGCCACAATGTACGCGCTTGAGGCAAACGATAAGGCGGCAGTTCAATCACGAAAAACGACTTTTCTTCTTTGAGCTTGGATGAGGATAAAAACTTCGCCAGCACCAGCGCCGCAGCAATGCCCAGCACATACAAGGTCAGGACGACGAAAGCCTGATGAGCCGCAAAAAAAGCCCCTGCAAACAAAGCATAAACCGGAAGTCTTGCCGAACAGGACATAAATGGCGTCAGCATAATCGTCAAAAGTCTTTCCTTAGGCTGCTCTACAGTTCGTGCAGCCATGACGCCCGGAACATTGCAGCCGAAGCCGATGATCAGCGGTATAAAGGCTTTACCGTTTAAACCGATCGCCTCCATCAGACGGTCCATCACCATGGCCACACGCGCCATGTACCCGGAATCTTCGAGCACCGAAATGAAGAAAAACAGAATAAAAATCTGCGGGACGAAAACGAGGACACCGCCGACACCGGCAATGATCCCATCGAGAATGAGCGCCTCGATAAACGGGCTGGCTCCCATTGCCGACAGTGCCGAAGCCGTCCATTCCGTCAGCGGTCCGCCGATGAAACCGTCCAGTGTATCAGACAATGGAACACCAAGCCAGTCAAACGTCAGCATGAACATGAGATACATGAACAACAAAAAAATCGGAATGCCAAGCACCGGATGCGTAACGATCTGATCCACGCGTTCAGTCAGCGTCTGTTTTCGATCTGACTGATATTCAACAGAGGATGACATGATGCGGTCAATCCATCGTTCTCTCTCATTGTAAATATGCTGATGCAGCGATTTTGCGGATTGTTCCTGAAGAAGGCGTTTTTCTGTCTCCTCGTAAATTTCCTTTAACCGTTCGCTGTCGGCCGCGTCTTCCAGCTGCTCTTTCATTTTCGAGTTGCCTTCCAAATATTGAAGAGCCATCCACCGTTTTAAAACGCCGGGACGTTCCGGTATGATCGACTCGATCCTGCCAATCGCTTCTTCTACTGTGCTTCCGTAATTGATGACGAGCGGCTTTGTTCTCTTTTCTTTTTCAAGAAGCAAATGCCGGCTCAGTTCATCACACCCTTTGCCGCTGCGAGCAATCACAGGAATCACCGGAACATCTAGCGCTGCAGACAACTTTTGATGATCAATGAAGACGCCTCGCTGTCCTGCGACATCGATCATATTTAAACCGATTGTGAGCGGATGACCAAATTCGAGGAGCTGCACAGTTAAGTGCAAATTCCGCTTTAATTGGGATGCATCGACAATATTCAATATGTCTGAAAATGATTCGTTGAGCAGGAAGTCAGTGACGACCCCTTCATCGCGGGACAGCGGGCTCAATGTATAAACGCCCGGGAGATCGACCATCATTCCTTGTTTATGGCGGAGCAGTCCCACCTTTTTCTCAACGGTCACCCCACTCCAGTTGCCGACATACTCATAGGAGCCTGTCAGCGCGTTAAACAATGACGTTTTCCCCGTATTCGGATTTCCGAAAAGGGCAATCTGCCGGCTGTTCATAGCTTTTCAATCCTGATCTTTTTTGCTTCTTCAAGCCGTATGCCGAGGCACTGTCCGCCTGACTCAAACATGAACGGTCCGCCAAACGGCAATTTCCGCTGCACGCAAATTTCAGCTTCTTCTTTCATCCCGAGCTGTATGAGCCTGCGCTGAACAAGTTCATTCACTTCTGAAAAATCTATGATTCTTGCTCTCTCTTTTTGTTTTAATTCAGCTAAAACCATTGTTGAGGCCTCCACCTTATGAAAATGATAATCGTTATCATAATATGATTATAGGCAATAAGCCACCTTCCATTTAAAAGAAGATGTGTCAAAACCGGAACATTTTTGCGAGAATATAAAAAAGCGAAAAGCTCCGGCGGTGCAACCTGCCGTTCTGGCTTTTCGCTCTATCAATCTAAGTCGTTAACCGGCATGATGGCTCACTTTTTGCTCGATTCTCCTCTTTTTCGGCACGTAAATTTTTCCGACAAACATATAGCCATACTTCAATTTATTGACGGTCCAAGATATGAAAACCGCAACGCCTGTAGAGATTGAAAACAAGAGCAAAACAGCCGAAACCGTACCGATGCTTTCAAAGCTCGTTAAAATGACCAACCCGAAAATCAGGATAAAAGCGTGCAATAAATAAATAGAAAAAGAATAGTTGCTGATCATCATGATCAGCTTCGGCACCGACTTCAGTTTTGAAAACAGGTGAAAGCATAAGAAAATGATGCTTGTTGAATAAAGCAGGATATCCGGACGCTTTGACGTCACTGCGATGTCTTGTCCGAAGTAGGAAACCGCTACAATGAAACATCCGGTCACAGCAGCCGCTGCATATACCGCATGCCTGTATCGTTCCAGCAATGCCAAAAAGCGCTCGTAATTTTTGCCGCAATAATAGGCCAAACAAAAATAAAAGAGCCAGCCGGGAAACGGCACCCATGAAAAAGGAAACGGCGCCTCTTCCTGTACAACCGGAGGTTGAATGAACGTGAAATAGCTCAAATAAGCCGCTGTGACCGCAAAAGAAATCGTAAGCACCCATTTAGGCGACGCCTTTTGCAAAAATGAATGGAAGCACATGTGCAACAAGTAAAATTGAAAAATGACGAGGATGAAATAACCGATGAAATTCCCCAGGAAAATATTCGCCAACAGTTTTTTTAAAATGACCGATGCATGAAATTGCTGCATCATCAGACCAGCGGTCATAAAAGCATCCAAAACAGCGATAAATAGAAAAGGGATGAAAATCGTTTTAAACCGCTTTTTTAAAAACCCTTCCGGAACGCCGCCAGGGTAAGCATGCGCGAGCAAAAATTCGGAAATAAAAATAAACGCAGGCGTACTGAACATCAGAAGCGTCCTGAAAGATTCAACAACCCGGAAAACCGTATCTCCAAGCATGTCCGCCCGCACCATGAGCACCATCGATATCGCATGAAGCAAAACAACGCTTAAGCAGGAAATAAAGCGAATAACAAATATTTCTTTTACCTGCAAATCGATCACTCCTCTTTCAAATTTGAAATAATATCAAATTAACATAATCATCCAAATGAAGAAAGAGGCAAAATACATAGGTATGTTTATCCCAAATTTTCCGGCTGCAAGTATAAAAAAAGATTAGACACGTAGTCTAATCTTTTTTAAATCGCCGCTTTTATCTGTTTTGTATAGTAGAAGCGGACAATGAAGTAATATATAACCTGGATGGCGAAGAACACGCCGAGCACCATTGCAGATTCCTTGAAGAGGTTGTACTGAAAGGCATGCGATAAAGCGGTCAGCGCCACAGCTCCATGGACAAGGGCAACAGCGATAGGCGCGAAGAACAGAATGCCGATCTGCCTGTTCAGCACTTTATGCAGTTCCCGGTCTGTTAAGCCCATTTTGGCAATCGATTTGAATTTCTGCTTATCATCGTCCAAATCAGTGTACAAGCGGAAGTAGAGAAAACTCCCTGCTGAAACGAAGAAGACGATTCCGATAAACAGTCCAACAAATAATACCGGGCCATACCCTTTGCTTATATCATATACCTCATAATCTACAGCCGCGAAATAAATCCGATCCAGTTTCTTTTGCAGAACCTCCCCGGCTTTCACTAAAGCCATGCCGTCAGATTCTTTTGCCTGCCAGGCATAAAACCGGTTTTCGCTTTTCGGTTTTTTCAACTGTGCGAAATCTTTGTCTGTCACAATATAATAACTGTTTTCAGATAACGCTTTTGAACGGACCGTTTTGTCAGCCTGCAGCTTTTGTCCAGTTGCAAGAGGGATTGATGAAGGGAGCGGCTGGTCGTCTTCTCCCTCTAGGCCAACCTTGACATCATACTCGGCAGCTGCGGCTTTCCCTTCTTCAAGCTTGACGTGGTCGGCCCCGACCAGATCGGCAAACTTGTTATAGTCAGATTCTTTCACAATCAGCATGTCATGGCCATCGACATCGAAATATTGAAGGACAGCTGATGCTTTGTCTGTTTTGATATTTCGTTCTTTTAGCGTGTCGTTGATGAAAGCCACGTCTTGTTCGGTGTCTTTGTTTGTTTTCGGCGGTTTATACGAGAACGTATGCGGGTTCATATCTTTAATTCCGTTTGTCAGCAGAGTTTGGAAACCATACAGCGTCCCAATCGCACTGAACGCGACAGTAGAGATAATGGCCACCATAAAAAACGTCCGCGCATTGTCTTTCATCCGGTAAGACAGATCAGAAAACAAAATCATATTCGTTTTCCGCCAAAACAGGCTTTCCCGTTTTTTGAGCCTGCGGATCACATAAACACTCAGCTGCGTAAACAGCAGATATGTGCCGATAATGACAACAATCGTCACCGGAACCATCGCCACAAGAACGCCTATTTTCTTGACAATCAAAGCGGTGTAATAGCCTCCGGTAAGCAGAACAGCTGCAACCACTGTAAGCAAGGCAGATGCTTTCGGCTCCCCTTTGGAGATTTTGTTTCCTTTTAGCAGAACAATCAGCTTCTCGCTCCTGAGCACAAATGACACAAGAAAAGAAATAAATAAGAACAGGCCGTTAAAAGAAATAAACGTCACAATGATCGCCATCAACGGAAAATAAAAATCGAGCTTGTTATCAATAATCAGCACATTTTCCGCTGTGAGCAGTATCAATTTGGCGAAGACAAGTCCGAGCACAATCCCGCCGATTGTCGCAAAAAGCCCAATCAGCATATTTTCAAGAAATACCATCATGCGAATTTGGCGCATAGACATCCCTTGGATCATTAAAACGCCGAATTCCTTTTTTCTCGATTGAAGAAACGAACTCATTGAGTACAGCACAAAGAAGAAAGAAAAGACAAAGATAATGCCGCTGGAGACTAACAGGCCAATGGAAACATGCTGCCCGATGCCGGAGGTCAAAGAATCACTTGTCATCACCGGGTGGAAAGCAAAGATCGCGAATGCGAAAAAAACCATCACTGTAAACATGCTGCTGAGAAAATAAGCGGCATACAGCCTTTTGTTGCGAATGACGTTGTTAAACGCGAACTGACGAAAGGTCATTTGCATCCCCTCCCAACAAAGACAGTGTATCGAGAATCTTTTGGAAAAACGCTTGGCGGTTATCGCCGCGGTTGATCTCCGAATACAGCTTTCCATCCTTAATAAAGACGACCCGGTTGCAATAGCTTGCCGCCTGAGGGTCATGCGTGACAAGCATCATGGTCGCTTTTTCGTTGCGGTTGATCGATTCAAGCATTTCCATCACATCTTTGGATGACTTTGAATCAAGGTTGCCTGTCGGCTCATCGGCAAGCAGAAGCTTCGGCGAATGAATCATCGCTCTCGCTACAGCGGCGCGCTGGGCCTGACCGCCCGAAATCTCATATGTGCGCTTTTTCATAATGTGGGTAATTCCAAGCTTTTCAGCTAAATCGTTTGCCCTCCGCTTCATTTCCCTGACCTTTTCACCGTCAAGCGTCAAAGGAAGTACGATATTTTCTTCAACGGTTAATGTCGGCAGAAGATTAAAGTCCTGAAACACAAATCCCAGCTCTCTGCGGCGAAATTTAGCCAATTTTTCTTTTTTGAGAACATGCGGGTTTTGGCCGCTGATCAATATTTCGCCCGTCGTCGGTTCATCGATCGTTGCAATCATATTTAATAGGGTCGTTTTTCCGCTTCCGGACGGCCCCATGATGCCGACGAATTCACCTTTATCAATCGTTAGGTTAATATCCGTTAACGCGCGATACGCAATTTTTCCTTCGTAAATCTTACTGGCTTGTTTGACCTGAAGCATCACAAGATCCCCTTTCACCTTTAACTTTTGATCTGTGATCAGTTTACCTAAATTTCTTGTTGATGAACTATCGATTCTTCTTTCACTTTCATTACATCGATGTAAGGTTTTGTGTAGCCGTGAAAATCAGCCGGATTGTCGTGCCTTGCCCTTCTTGTGAGTCAAGTTCGATTCGGTGTCCAAGCTGGTCAGCCGCCGCTTTTGCCAAATAGAGACCCATTCCGGTTGATTCTCTGAAACGGCGTCCGTTTTCTCCTGTGAAAAACGGGTCGAATACCCGCTTTTGATCTGTATCCGGGATGCCGGCGCCGAAATCTGTCACTTCCAATACCGCTTCCGAATCGTTTTCACCAATAGAAATAATAACCGTATTGCTTTTTCCCGCTGAGTATTTGACCGCATTGTTGACAAATTGGGAAATGATGAAAAACAGCCACTTTTCATCTGTTTCGACTGTGATGCCTTTTTTGACTTCCTTGAACTTAGGATAAACTTGACTGCGAATATAGAAGCGCTTGTTTTCACGATTGACCTCGTGAACGATATCCGCCAATGCGACCGGTTTTATCCGGAAATCCTGCTCGATCGTCCGCAATCTGGCCATATAGAGAATCGTATTGAGGCCCGTTTTCATCCGTTCGGTCTCCTCGCGGATGCTTGATGATTCCGGTTCATCCAAATTTTGAGCCGTCAGTTCGATGACCGACAGCGGCGTCTTCATTTGGTGCACCCATTGATCCATGAAGGTCAAATGCTCTTTTTGTCCAAGCTCCAGCTTCTTTAATTCTTGACGGTATTGCCTGTACTGGCTTTTCAGCAGCTGTTCAAGCGCTTCTGAAAGAGGGGATTGGGGCTGATTCGATTGCCTGAAGGTGTCATCCAATGATTCCAGCCCGCTCGTCATCCGTTTGTAGAACTTCCGGCGCGTATAGTAATGGTAGAAAAGATAGCAGACAAGAAAGAAAAAGCCGAGAAAAACGGCATAAAAAGCCGGCCTGATGTGCTGATACCCATCAAGCCAGTACACCGACAGCATCGTGATAAACTGCAGCACTTGCACGGCAATCAACAAATAGTGTTCTTTGAAAAAAAGCTTCATTCCTCTCCCGCCTTCACCCAGGATATATTCAAGCGGTAGCCTGCGCCCCGCACTGTTTCTACCGCATCTTCAATTCCGAGCTCCTGAAACTTTTTTCTGACGCGTGTAATGTTGACATTAAGCGTGTTTTCATCCACATAGGCCTGATCATCCCACAGTTTGGCCAGCAAATCTTCCCGGCCGGAAATCCTCGGGTGGCGTTCCATTAAGCTTTCGATAATATCGGCTTCTTTTTTCGTCAAAGCAGCCGTTTGACCGCCGAATGTCAGTTCAAGTCTTTCCGGATACAGCCGCAGTCCTTCTTTTTCGAGAAGCCGTTCCTCCGCTTTTGCTGCATACTCCCCGTAAGCTCTGCGAAGCTGGCTGCGTATTTTTGCCATCACGATTTCGGCGTGAAACGGCTTGGTGATAAAGTCATCCCCGCCGTTTTCCAATGCCATGACCTGATCCATTTCGCCCGTCCGCGCCGAAATAAACAAGACAGGGCAAATCGATTCCTGGCGGATTTGCCGGCACCAGTAATAGCCGTCAAAGCTCGGCAAATTAATATCAAGCAGAACAAGATCAGGCGCCGTGCTTCTGAACTCATCGATGACACGGTCAAAGTCTTTCACGACATGAACGTTGTATCCATATTTGACAATATGCGATTTTAACAGATCGGCAATCTTCGGGTCGTCTTCTACAATCATCACTTTTTGCATCTCGGTCTCTCCTTTTGTTTGGATATATTATGACACGAAGCGGTCTGATAAACAAAAGCCGCCGTGCTTCGTCCTACCTTACAATCATGTAATTGTACTGTAATATGAATCAATTTCTTCTCCTTGCGCCTTTTTTATAAAATAATACCATTCACAAACTGAATGAAAGAGGAGAAGGTATATGAAGACACGGGCAGGCGGCCTGATTGCCGCGGTTCTGATCGCCGTTGCCGGCGTTTTTATCCTGCAGAAAGCGACAGGGGGCCTTGTGCCGCTGGCCGATCATTTCATACAAGGCCAGGGAAAGCCTGAGGCTTATTATCTCAAAGCCGAAGATCATGCAGAAAAGCTGAATAACGGAAAGTACAACTACACATTAACCGGATATGACGCGAGCGGACACAAACAGCAGATTGAAGCAGAGGCGGACGAAAAACTGCGTCCCGGCGCTTTCATCAAAGTATGGGCGTACGGAACGAAAGCCGGAAGCTTGACTGAAGTACACGAAGAGGAAATCCCCGAGGGCGCTATAGCCGCCATGAAAACCAATTAAAACCCCATCGCCTGATGGGGTTTTCTGCTTAATATTTAAATCGATTGATGACGGTTTGAAGTTCTTCAGCCAATTGAGACAGCGATTCTGCTGCATAAGAGATTTCTTCCATCGAAGCCAGCTGCTCCTGAGTTGAGGAAGCAACCGCTTTTGTGCCAGCCGACGTTTCCTGTGATCCGGAAGCTAATGTTTGAATGGTGTTTTGAACCATTTCGACACCTGATGTCAGCTGCTGAGTAGAAGCTGCGACTTCTTGGATTTGAGAAGCAACCTGTTCCACCAAGTTCAAAATTTCGTTGAAATTGCCGGTTGTCTCCTGGGACAGAGCGATTCCGGAGCTGACATTTTCTTGAACGACTTTAATATTATTCACCGTTTCTACCGATTCATTTTGGATCGTTGTGACCAATGATTGAATATGGTTCGCCGATTTATTCGTTTCGTCCGCCAATTTCCGGACCTCTTCCGCCACGACGGCAAACCCTTTTCCTTGTTCTCCCGCTCTTGCTGCTTCAATTGCCGCGTTCAGCGCCAGCAAATTCGTCTGCTCCGAAATATCGGTGATAAGCGAAGAAATGTTGCTGATTTCCGCCGTGCTGGACACGAGCGCCTCGAGGCCGCTGCCGGCTGAGTCGACGGATTTATCAATGAAGTTCATTTGCTCGAGCATTTTATGAACGGATTCGGAGCCGATTTCGGCTTTGTCTCTCATCGAAGACGACAGATCCGCTATGCTGCCTGTATTGGAGGCAACGGATGATAAACGGTCCAGCAATTCATGAATCGATTCCGAGCTCTTTTCTGTCATTTCGCTTTGCGTCATATTGCTGTCGGCAATCGCCTGCATCTCTTCCGAAATCAGTTCGGAGGTCGATTTCGATTCCTCCGCGCTTGCCGACAACTGTTCAGAGGATGCGGCGACTTGCTCAGACGAACTGCTGATCTGCTTCACAATTTGCGTCAGCGACTGAACAAAAGCATTGAAAGAATTTGCAAGCTGGCCGAACTCGTCTTTATTTTTGACGATCACTTTCTTGGTTAAGTCCGCCTCACCGTGGGCGATGTCCCCAAGCTGCTGATTCAGGCTTCTCAACGGTACCAGAATAGACTTCAAGAGCAGCAGACTCAAGACAATTCCAACTATGGCTGATACTGCTGTGACAGTGATGATGACCCATTCGCTCATCGTCCCGTTGGCGCTGATCTCTGCTTTCAGATCTTCCACCTCTTGTTCCAGGCTTTCGACCAGCTGGTTGACAGACGGATCGAGGACTTCTTTTCTTAATGTTCTTTCCTCTCCGAAATGAATCGATTCAGCTTTTTTAGAGCTTGAAGCGTAAGACTGTATAACTTGTTGATTTAAACCCCAATAAGCCTTAAAATTTTCTTTAATTTCTTCGACGTTCGCTTTGTATGTGTCTTCCCGGATCAGTTTTCCTGCACGGTCAAGACTCATTAAAACATCGTCGGCCTTGTCCTTCATTCCTTCACTGTATTCATTATCTCCGGTCATAATAAGGCCTCTTTCGTCATTCGACAAACCGGTCAGACGATATTGAATATGCTTAATCTCTTTTTGAAATTCCATCTTGTCCTTAAGTTCTTCATTCTTTTTCACCGTAGAAGAAATCATAAAAACAGAGGAACCTCCGATTCCAATAATGGAAACGACTAAAATTGATATAATTCCCAGCAGTTTTGTTTTTACTTTCATGATGGTGATCCTTTCTCCTTTATGTCATCAATGATAAAATGCAATTTTCAAATTAAAGATCTTCTTCATTTCATAGTATCGACATTTTTCGTCAAAATTTGAGATCTTGTATGATTGTAAACAAAGAAAAAGCTCTGCCTGGAAGGCAGAGCTTCAGACCGTTGACAAAATAGGTCGGATTTTTATAATCCGACCTATTTTTGTCCAATTTATTCTGTTTTTTCGATGAGAATGCTGGCGAATTGGACTTTTCCAAGTCCAATTCGCCAGCTTTTTGAGATTCATGGCAGCGAAAACAAGCATCGCCTGCATGGACAATTTTTTCTTTCCCCGCAGGGTTGTCCAGCGCAGGCCATGCTTGTGTTTTAAATCCGCAAAAACTCGTTCGATCGTTTCTTTGCGTTTGGCGTAGATTCGCCTATTCTCATCCGTGTGGCGAAGATGGTCGGCTTCATCCAAATGATCCTGCCAGAGATGCCTGTGAATCATCTTTCGATGATTTCGACTTTCCGTACATTGCTTCAGAAAAGAACAGTGTTCACATCGGTTTGGATCTGATGCATAAATCCGATAGCCTTCACGGTTGGTTGTGCGATATGTCAGAACGTGATCGTCAGGGCAAATATAAGCATCGTAATATTCATCGTATACATATTCATGTTTTCTCATGAACCCTTTTTTAGTTTGTGGTCGAGTGTAAGGCATGACGGGACGGACATTTTGATCACTTAGAAACTTTGCGATAAACGGCGTTTTATATCCGGCATCAACTGCGACTGTATGAGGCTTAGCGACGTGCTCTTTCACCTGTTGAAACAGGGTCGTGAACACTTGGCTGTCATGAATATTGGCAGGCTCAACAACCGCCCCCAGCACAAATCCATTCCGGTCACAAGCTGTATGAAAACCATAAGCAAAAAGACGTTCCCGTTCACCTTTTACAAAATAACCGCTCTCAGGATCTGTCGTACTTTCTTTTATTTCCCGTTCTTCTGAGCATTGCCTGGGCTTTAAGGGCTTTTTGCCGTTGGCTTCGCGATCGGCATTAATTTCTCGATCTAATTGTTCCTGATAAGCTCTTGTTTCTTTTCTCACAATCTTCTTCACAAACTTTTTCTTATTCGCATTGGCTTTGACATGGGTTCCATCGATAAAGGCGACCGACGGGTCGACAAGACCGAGATCCATGGCCTGACGCAAGATTTTATAGAAGATTGTTTCAAATAGGTCCGTATCATGAAAACGGCGCTCATAGTTTTTACTGAAGGTTGAAAAATGAGGGATTTTTTCAGAAAATCCATATCCAATAAACCAGCGATAAGCGACATCGGTTTCGATCCGTTTAATGGTTTCGCGCATCGAGCGGTGGCCAAACACGTACTGAATCAGAACCATTTTGATCAATACAACGGGATCAATGCTTGGGCGCCCTTTTGAAGAATAAAGGGGAGCAACTTTTTCATAAATAAAAGAAAAGTCCATGGCTTCTTCTATTTTCCTGACCAGATGGTCTTCCGGGACAAGTTCACTTAAGGCAAAGACTTCAAGCTGTTCGCGCTGATCTTTAGAGTGCTTAGACAACATGGAAAAACCTCCAAAAACTAGATTTCACTCACATTTTAACAAAAAAAGCTTGTCGATCAAGCCACTTTTTGTGGCTTTGTCGACAAGCTGAAGCTCTGCCTGGAAGGCAGAGCTTTTAATTGATTAATGAATTGGTTTACTTGGCGGACCCGCCGATTTGGTATGTTCATAGAAGTGATGAAAATAATCATTTGTCTCTGCTTTGATAACTTTCCAAAGCAGCAGGATGGCGATCAGGTTTGGAATCATCATCAGTGCATTCGCCATATCGGCAAATGCCCAGACGGTGACGAGGTTGGCGACCGTCCCGATGCCGCAAGCGAGGATGTAGACCAGCCTGTAGCTCGCAATTCCTTTGGAACCGGCCAAATACTCGAAGCATTTTTCTCCGTAAACATACCAGCCGACAATTGTAGAGAACCCAAAGAAAATCACCGACAGCGACACAATATATTCGCCTGCCGCGCCGAGTACTGAGGCAAATGCCGCGCTCGTCAATGCCCCGCCTTCAAGGCTGGCATTATGGGCCACGCCGGATATCAAGCCGCCAGACGGATCCCAGAAACCGGTAATAATAAGGGTTAAACCGGTCATCGTACACACCACGATCGTAACGATAAATGTCCCGGTCATTGCGACGAGCGCCTGTTTTACCGGATGATCTGCACGCGCATTTCCGGCGATTAGCGCAGCCGTCCCAAGGCCTGCTTCGTTTGAAAAAATGCCGCGGGACACCCCGTTCCGAACGGCTTCAGATACGGCAATTCCAAGGAAACCGCCGGCTGCTGCCACAGGGTGGAAAGCATAATAGAAAATCAGCTCAAAAGCCGGAATAATCTTGTCATAATTCAAAATCAGAATCAAGATCGCCCCGCCCATGTAAAGAAAAGCCATGATCGGCACAAAGAAGCTGGCAACCGTGCTGATCCGCTGGATGCCGCCGAAGATGATGACGCTGACAAGAATGACGAGAATCAGCCCTGTCACCCAGTTTTCGATACCGAAGCTGTTCTTTGTAATATCGGCAATCGTATTGGATTGGACGCTGTTGCCTATCCCCAAAGCGGCAAAAGCTCCAAACAGCGCAAAAGCGATGGCGAGTCCTTTAAATCTGCGTCCGAGTCCGCGTTCGATATAATACATCGGCCCGCTTGAATATTCCCCTTTTTCATTTTTTACGCGGAATTTAACAGCAAGCAAGGCTTCCGCGTATTTCGTTGCCATGCCCAACAGCCCGACAACCCACATCCAGAAGATCGAACCCGGTCCGCCGAGTGTCAATGCCGTCGCGACACCTGCGATATTTCCGTTTCCGATCGTGGCGGCAAGCGCTGTCATTAAAGCTTTAAAATGGCTCACATCCCCTTCGGCAGCTGCGTCTTTGCTGTCTTCCTTGCCAAATCCGATCTTAAACGCATAGATCAGGCGGCGAAATTGCAGTCCTTTTAAAACAAACGTTAAAAATAAGCCTGTCCCAAATAATAAAATTAAACTGGGCGGCCCCCATAATACCTTATTAATCTTGCCTAGTATTTCTAAGATATCCATATGACTCACTCCCAACAAAGATAACGCTTTCATAGCTGCAAGAGATATTCTATCACAACGAAATATGGTTATGTTTGTGAAACGACACAAAATGTAATCGCTTACATTTGTTTTTTTAACAAAACTATTTTTTAAAGAAAAAAATTTTAATAGATAACTCCTCATATCAATCCTTTCACTTCATTCAACGTTCACCAATTTGTTAAATTTCACAAAAAAGCGCTTACATTTTTAATTTTACACACGATGCTCTTGCCGGTTCAGAGATTTATACTAGCGGTAGAATCATATTTCATTTGAGGGGGACGACATCATGATCATTGGAATTCCGAAAGAAATTAAAAACAATGAGAACCGTGTAGCCATTACGCCGGCCGGAGTAGTCGCGCTTAAAAAAAGCGGTCATCAAGTTTTAATCGAACAGGGAGCCGGACTTGGAAGCGGCTTTGAGGATGCTGACTACAAAGCAGCCGGGGCAGACATTTTGGTTGAAGCGAAGGATGTATGGGCAAAAGCGGATATGGTCATGAAGGTGAAAGAGCCGATCAGCTCTGAATACGGCTATTTCCGAAAAGGACTTGTTTTATTTACGTATCTGCACTTAGCAGCTGAGCCTGAGCTTGCGAAAGCGCTTGTGGACAGCGGCGTCACAGCCATCGCCTACGAAACGGTCGAAGTGAACCGGACGCTTCCGCTCCTGACTCCAATGAGTGAAGTCGCCGGACGCATGGCTTCACAGATCGGCGCGCAATTTCTTGAGAAATCAAAAGGCGGCAAAGGCATCCTGTTATCAGGCGTACCCGGCGTAAAACGCGGCAAGGTTACGATCATCGGCGGCGGAGTGGTCGGTACGAACGCTGCCAAAATCGCAGTCGGACTTGGCGCTGACGTCACTTTGATCGATTTGAGCGCTGAGCGCCTCCGCCAGCTCGATGACCAGTTCGGCAAAGACATTCAAACGCTTATGTCCAACCCGCTCAACATTGCGGAAGCCGTAAAAGACTCTGACCTTGTCATCGGCGCCGTCTTAATCCCTGGTGCAAAAGCGCCGAAACTTGTCACAGAAGAGATGATTCAGTCGATGTCCCCAGGCTCAGTTGTTGTAGACGTGGCGATTGACCAGGGCGGCATTATTGAAACGGTTGATAAGATCACTACGCATGACGATCCGACTTATACGAAGCACGGCGTTGTCCATTATGCAGTCGCCAATATGCCGGGAGCCGTTCCCCGTACTTCAACGATCGGCTTAACAAACGTCACTATGCCTTACGCTTTGCAAATCGCAAATAAAGGCGTTGAACAAGCAGTCGCCGAAAATCAGGCGCTCGCTCTCGGCGTCAACGTTGCAAACGGAAGCATTACCTACAAGGCCGTCGCGCGCGACCTTGGATATGAATACGTATCTGTAGAAGATGCATTTCAAACGGTAACCGCTGGTTAAGCGGACCCTATCTTTCTGTCAATTGAATGAAAACATTTTAATTACGCTTTCTGACTGTCCTTTCACGAAAAAAAGCCGGATATCATCCGGCCTTTTTTCATTCTGCTTTAAACCGCTTTCCGGCAAACGGCGTTCGCCTTCATCCAAGAATTCAGCTGCAAGTCAATTTTTGAATGGTGTTCCCGTATCAACATACTTAAATACATTCAGAGACGGCAATGGACGTCCTTTAAAATCAAACAATGCCTGATTGTCTACGGCGCTGCCGCCAAACCACTTTCCTGCGTCTTCCGGGTCGTATTCAGCGGCATAGCTTGTGGCCCAGCCTGATCCGTATGTCTCCCAAAGCGCTTTATTTTTCTCAAGCTGGCGTGCCGGTCCTACTGGAATCCATGCCGGTTCCCAATAGAAAACGCCGATTCCGGCTTCTCCTACATCGCTGACCGCTTGAATCACATCACGGACCGCGTTCGCCTGTCCTTGAACGGTGACCGGGTAATTGAGCGTTTGACCGTTTTTAGGGGCTGTATTTTCGTGTCCGTCTCCGTCTTCAGCCGTATACGTATAAGATGTCTCGGCTACCATGACCTTTTTGCCGTACGTATCCGCGACGGATGTCAGGACGGATGTTAGATTCTTCAGTGTGCCATGCCAAAATGGATAATATGAGCTTGCAAATACATCATAGTCGACATGGTGCCGGTGAAGCGTCTCGGCAATCCAAGCGTACCTGCCGGACGTCTCCGGATTGGTAAAATGCAAGGCGACTAAAATATTCGAATCCGTCTCCCGGACCGCTTGGCTCCCCGCATTGAATAATTGGCTCATCTTCGCCCAGTCCGTTTCACCGGCAAGACCCCCGTTTGTTTCGTTTCCGACCTGCACCATGCCGACGTTGATGCCCGCTGCTTTCATCGCTTCAAGGCTTTGTTTTGTATATTGGTAAAGCGCCGTTTTTTTATCTTCAAAGTTTAGGTTTGCCCATGCTTTTGGCGCTTTCTGTTTCGCCGGGTCCGCCCAGAAATCGGAATAGTGGAAATCCGCCAGCAGCTTCATTCCGTTGGCAGTGGCCCGTTTTCCGATCTGAATCGCTTTTTTCAGATCATTATTGCCCCCTCCATAGCCATTGCCGTTAGCATCATAGGGATCATTCCAGATGCGCACCCGGACATAATTGACGCCTGCTTCCTTCAGCGTTTTGAATATATCCTGTTTCTTTCCGGATTCATTGTAAAAGGCGACGCCGCTCTCTTCCAAAGCGATGATACTCGAAACATCAACCCCTTTTATAAAATCCTTGTGAAGCCCTGAAACCTTTTCGACAAAAAGGCCGCTTTCTGCCGCCTTGGAACCTCTGACGGCTTCCGCCGGACCGCCGGTTCCAAGTGCGCCCAAAACAACAATCAGCACCACAAAAACAGCCACCACGTTTTTCATGAATCTCGCTTCTCCCCTTTCATAATTGACACACGCCAAAACGAAAACGCTTTCATTTTTTTAAGAGAAACACCCACATTAAAGCGGATGTCCCCCGGGCTTATTTTTTTGTTTTTACCGCTATTCTGGCTTCATATTTTTCCAATGTGATTTCGCCGGTCAGCGTTTCTCCGGTCAGCATATCTTTAACGGCCGACTCCAACACGACGGGCTGGCGTTTTTCTGTGAAATTCATGATGAAAATATAATCATTTTCTTCATCCTGTCTGACTTGAACGGAGACGCCAGGCTGATGTTTCACATCAAAAGCCGGTTGAATCGATAGCTCTTTGATCAATGTTTCATAAAAATCCCGATGAAATTGACTGCTTAAGCGCGCACCGATATAGTACGTCTTCCCCTGTTTGTATGAATGGCATGTAACAGCCGGCGTGTCCGCATAAAAATCGTCCTCATAGAATCCCACGGGATCTGCCGTATCCAGCTTCAGCACGGTCGCATAATCTTTCAGCTCATAGGACCGGTTTTGATAACGGACCCTATTTTTGTCGCCCGGATAGAGCGTATCGGTTTCAACAGGTTCCATGCCAAACATCTCTTGCAGATCTTGCGGCCATCCGCCTAAATAGGTCAGGTCAGATTCGTTGACGATTCCGCTAATATACGTCATCACCAATGTGCCCCCGTTTGCTGCAAAGGCTTTTAAACGCGCGATTGTTTCTTCACTTGCTAAGTAAAGCATCGGAACGATCAGCAGCCGGTACGGCGAAAAATCCTGTTCCTTCGTAATCACGTCGACTGGAATATCACGCTCCCAAAACGCGCGGTAGTGCTCGTGCAAGGTTTGGGGATACCGCTTGGTTTTCATCCCGAATCCTTGTGCATCTTCGAGCGCCCAATGGGTTTCCCAATCATAGAGGATCGCGACATTCGCGGGCCGGGTCGTTCCGACGACTTCAGACAGTTCATCAAGGGTTTGCCCCACTTTTGCCACTTCTTTAAATACGCGGTTCTCGGAACAATTGTCATGGCCGACAACCGCACCGTGAAATTTTTCCGATGAGCCGCGGGATTTCCGCCATTGAAAATAGAGAATGCTGTCAGATCCGTGGGCGATCATCTGCATAGAAGACAAGAGATGCATCCCCGGCCGTTTCGCTTTATTAAAATTGTGCCAATTGACAGCGCTTGGCGTCGATTCCATTAAAAGAAACGGCTGCTGTTTCAGGCTGCGGTACAAATCATTGATAAAGCCGACTTTCATGGCCAAATCAGCTGTGCTTTCCCAATCATTGTGCCAGGCGGGATACGCGTCCCAGCTGATCACGTCCAGATGCTTGGCAAACTTGCTGTAGTCCAGCCCTTGAAATGGAATGAGATCATGCGTGTCAGCCATAAAGTTGGTCGTAATCGGAATATTCGGCGTGATTTCCTTCAACGGAACGATTTCATTTTGAAAGAAAGAGATCGTCTGATCAGTGACGAAGCGGCGCCAGTCCAAACTCAAGCCGTGCACCGCATTTTCACCGATCGGAGACGGCGATTCAATCTGTGACCAATCGTTGAAGGTATGGCTCCAAAAAGGCGTCCACCATGCATCATTCAAAGATTTAAGATCATTGTTGTACTTCTTTTTCAGCCAGTCTCTAAAAGCGTGCTGGCATTGATGACAATGGCATTCTCCTCCGTATTCGTTGGAGACATGCCACATCAAAAGGGCAGGATGGCTGCCGTACCTTTCAGCCAGCAAGCGGTTGATCTTTCTCGTTTTTTCACGGTATACGTATGAAGTGAAGCAATGATTGTGCCTTCCGCCATGCAGCTGTTTGACACGTTCCGCATTGACGCGCAGCACTTCCGGATATTTTTGCGACAGCCAAGCAGGACGGGCGCCGCTCGGTGTCGCCATTATAATCCGTCCGCCGTTCCGGTGAATGTTCTCAAACATATCATCCAGCCATTCAAACGTATAGACGCCTTCCTCCGGCTCAAGAGCGCTCCATGAAAAAATCCCCACTGAAAATGTATTCGTATGGGCAAGCTTCATCAGCTTGATATCATCTGCAAGAATATCCGGACGGTCAAGCCATTGATCCGGATTGTAGTCTCCCCCGTGAAGCATGTATTTTGCTTGTGTCGTATAAATTTTTGGCATAATACTCTCCTTTTTTAGACCATATTCTTCTCGGACTATCCTTTCGTTCCGCCTGCCGTCAACCCTGATACAAAGTTCTTTTGCAGCATGATAAAGATGACGGCTACCGGAATGCTGATCAAAATGGCGCCGGCGGCAAACGTCGTATAGCTGGCTCCCATGACTTCATTGACTAAATTGTATAAACCGATCGGCAATGTATACGACTCCGGCGTCCGCAATATGGTCGAAGACAAAACGAAATCCCCGAGCGGTCCGGTGAATCCGTTCATGGCGACGACCGCGATCATCGGTTTGGATAGCGGCATAATAATCTGCAGAAAAATCCTTGTATTGCTAGCGCCGTCAATCTTAGCGCTCTCATCCAAATCGATGGGAATGGAATCCATATACCCCTTCATCAAATACGTGTTCATCGGTATAAGTCCGCCGATGTACAGCAAAATCAGCAGCCAATGGCTGTTCATCATTCCGAGCATCTGCGCTAAAACGAAGAGCGCAACCAAAGCCGAAAATTGAGGAATCATTTGCAGCAGCATGAATAAAACTAAAGCGTTTTTTCTACCTTTAAAACGAAAACGTGAAAAAGCATAAGCTGTAAAAGAAACACTGATAATTGATCCGATCATCGTAAAGATGCTGATTTTAAGCGAGTTTATATACCATTGCCCGTATTGAAGGCTCTCTTTTCCTGCAAATAATTCTCTATAGTGATCCAATGTCGGATTTGCCGGAATGATAGAAGTACTGACCAAACTGTTGCCGGGATTAAAGCTGGCTCCCACCGTCCAAAGCAGAGGATATATGATAACGGCTGTCATAAAAACCAACAGAGAATAGGTCAGAAGGAGCCGAAAGAATCTTCTTTTCTTCATATGTTAAGCCCCCTCTTTGAAAGAATTTGTCCGTCTGAACTGCCACAGCGCGATCGAGATGACAAAGACCGACAGCAGGATCGTCAATGCGGCGGCTAAAGAGTACTGGCTCGACTGCATCGTCAATTTGTAAATCCAGGACACCAGAATGTCGGTTCCTCCCGCTGTTGACCCGGGAACAGCCGGACCGCCTCCATTGAATAGATAGATAATGTTGAAGTTATTAAAGTTAAAAGTGAATTGCGTGATGATAATCGGCGCCATTGCGATTAAAATCAGCGGCATTGTGATATGCCTGAATTTCGAAAACGCGGACGCGCCGTCAATTGTCGCCGCTTCATACAGGTCGTCCGGAATCGACTGCAGAACACCGGTCGTCACAATGAACACATAAGGAAAACCGAGCCACCCCTGCATGAGGATAAGCGCCAGCTTCGTCCAATTGGCATTCGTCATCCAGGGAATCGGATCGATGCCGAATGCGGCGAGGATTTGATGATTGAATGCACCGAAGCTGTCATTAAAGAGGCCGGCAAACACAAGAATGGTAACAAAGCCGGGCACGGCCCAAGGCAAAACCAGAATCGTCCGGAAAAATTTCTTGAAGCGGACTTCCTTCTGATTGACGACAACCGCCAACAAAATTCCCAACCCGACTTGGAGCGTGGAAGCGACAAGCGTCCAGACAATGGTCCAAGCTAAAACATCCAAAAAGGTCGACCGCCAAATATCAACGGTGAAAATTTCGGAAAACGTTTTAAGCCCTACCCAATCGACAAGGTGGGCAGGCGGAGAATGGTAGAGGTTATAATTTGTAAAAGCTAATGCAAAGCTGAACAAAATCGGAAAAACAACGGCGAAAATCAAAATGAACAGTGATGGTCCGCTGATGAGATACGGATAACCCTGAGCCATTAAATTATGATATTGTTCCTTGAGTGAACTGAGCTCCTTTTGTTCATCGCGCCGCTTTCCGTTTTGGTAGGCATCCCGCAAATTGGCGTAATAGACAGCCAGCCCAAAACCGGTGACAATCACGGCGATGATGCCTTCTGCCAATAGAAAAATCGAGTTATCGCGCGGCACTTCGGTTCCAAGCGTAAACAGGCCCCACAGCCCCATATTCAGCAAATCGCCAAAAACCGCAAAGAACGAGACGCCTAAAAGAAGGAATAACAGACCCTTTATCCATTGTTTATTGTAGAATTGGCCCAAACCGGGAATGATTGATAATAGTAAAGCTTTTTTGCGATGCTGCACCTTCTCTTTCACCTCTTTATATGGACGTCCTGATCATAAATGGCGCCAAACTTAAGACAAGTTTGACACCAATGCTGCGGCTTATTTGCTGCCGCTGTGCTTCGCTTTGATCTGTCCTTGTATCGTTTCCGCGGCTTGATCAAGCGCTTTTTTCGGTTCCGCTTTTCCGGTTGCGATCGTTTGCAGAGCCGCATCCGCCGGCGTCCATACTTCATTCATCTCAGGAATATTCGGCGTCAACTCTGAGTACTGAGATTGCTCGGCAACAGCTTGAGCCGCTTCGCTTTTTGTGACGGCAGGATCATCCGCCAGTTCTTTGACAGCGGGAACTTCTTTTGTGATCTCATATCTCTTCTTTGAGTTTTCTTTATTGGCGAGAAAGACGGCTAATTCTTCCGCTAGATCGGCATTCTTCGAATAAGCGCTTACATTGTAGCTCTTCACGCCGACAAAAGAACTCATATGTTTGCCGTTGGACAGCTTAGGTAGCTTGGCAACCCCGTAGTCGATGCCCGCTTTTTTGAACGGTTCCAGATTCCACGGACCAGAAATGATCGCTGCTGCTTTTCCTTCCGTAAACAGCGATTCCAGCACATTGATGCCTTGCTCCCCAATAATTCCGGCAGGGAACAGCCCTTCTTGATAAAACTTCTGAATGTACTCGGCTCCTTCAACTGCACCTTTGTTATTCAAGCCGAGATCAGCCGGATCATAAGTGCCGTCTGCATGGCTCTTAAAAATGTAGCCGCCGTATCCTCCCATGACGCTCTGTGCATAATAAATCTGGTCAAACAACGCCAGGAAGCCGAATTTTTTGCCGTCAGCCGTTTTTTTCGAATACTCATACCATTCATCCAGCGTTTTCGGCAGTTCTTTTTCAGAAATCAAATCTTTATTATAGTAGAGCATCGTCGTTTCGACCGCTTTCGGCAGGCCGTAGACCTTACCGTTTGTCACCTGGGATCTCATTGCTGGTTCCGTATAGATCGATTGGATCTCTTTGTCCACCTTTAATTCCTTGATCAAACCTTCCGTTACCGCTGTTCCGATTTGATCTCCAGGCATCGTTAACACATCAGGCCCCGTTCCTGCCGGTCCATCCATCCGCAAATCTTCGATCTGCTTTGCGTAAGGCTTTTCCACGACTTTGACAGATACGCCGTGCTCTTTTTCAAACTGGGCAACGGCATCTTTAATGCCTTCGCTTTTTTCTTTATCTTCCCAGACCACGAGTTCCTTTTGCTTCGAGCCTGATGCTTCATTGCTGCTCTCTTTAGGTCCGCAGGCAGTTAAAGACAAACTGAGAGCAATCACACTGCTGATTCCAACATATTTTTTCATATTCATCATTTGTCTCATTCCTTTTATTGGATTGAAAGCGCTTCGCAAAAACAATATAGCATGTCTAAGAAAAAGTGTAAACAATTATTTTACTGACTATAGTAAAATGTTTTACGAAAAAGGCGCAGCTTATGAACAGCCTGCGCCTTTTTTTAATTGGTGCTTTTCCTGACCACCAGTTCTGCACCGATATATAGCGTTTTTACAGCTTTTCTCTTTTCAAGTATTTGTTCAAGAAGCAATTCAATGGCGTTTTTGCAAAGTTCTTTAATATCGATATGGAATGTCGTCAGCGGCGGAGATACGTATTTCGCCACACTGATGTTGTTGATGCTGATGACGCTCACCCTGCCCGGGATGGCGACCCCTTTTTCATTTAAAGCCTGAAGGCAGCCTACGGCGATCGGATCCGCCGCTGTAAAGAAGGCCGTCGGCAGCTTTTCGCCCAATGTTTCAACCGCTTTATCCATCAGATGGTAGCCGTTTTCCACAGAAAATCCCCTGCGGCAAAAAATAAAGCCTTCCTCCAAGAGCCCTTTTTCCCTCATATAATCGCGAAACGTTCGTTCCCTTACGTCCATTTCGTCTTCATCGGTATTGGGATTGTGGTACGTGCCTCCGATAAAGCCGATCTTTTCATGCCCTTTTTCGATAAGAAAGTCCACCGTTTTCCTCGTCATCTGCTTTAAGTCCGGCCTGACTGAATCAAAATGATTCGGATCCGGCGTCGAATCGATAAATACTCCGTGAGGCGTCATCTGCCTTAACCGGGTTAATTCATCATCTGAAAATGATCCGACCGCAATGAATCCTTCAATGTTTTCGGGGATGGCGTCAATTCCCCCCGAAATTTTATACGTCGTCAGTTCAACGTTGAATTGCTTTGCGAGCTTCTCGATTTCCAGCCTCATCGTTTTAAAATACACGTCTTCGAGTTCCTCTTTATCCGTCAGCCAGTACAGAAACGCGATGTTTTTTACCAGTGTTCTGATCGTTTTTTTGCGGTAGTTCAGGCTTTCCGCCACTTCAAATATTTTCTCCCGCGTCTCATCGGGTACGGACAGGCTTTCGTCGTTATTTAATACGCGGGAAACCGTCGAGATGGAATACCCCGCCTTTTCTGCAACATCTTTTATCGTCGCCACGATTGCAAAACCTCCATGAACATCTTTCATATTTTTTAGTAAAATATTTTACTAATTTAACGTTGATTTTTGTAAAAGTCAAGTGCTGATTGCCCTATCCCCGCCAATAAGGATTTTACATGAAAACGTTTCATTTGAAAAAACACTTTTTATTGCACCAATTGAAAACCCGTAGTAAACTGGGGTTAAACTTAATTAAATTAATTTATTAAGTCTGCACGTCAAACGAATGGGAGGATATATGAATACTGCAGCCGCTTTATCAAACGACTTTCGCTCTATTTTTAAGACAGAACAGACACCGCGAACCTTTTTTGCTCCGGGAAGAATCAACTTAATCGGCGAACACACGGATTATAATGGAGGGCATGTTTTCCCCGCTTCGATTTCATTTGGCACCTATGCCCTTGGCGTGAAACGAGATGATCAACTGATCCGTTTCTATTCAAAGAACTTCCCTGACAAAGGCATAATTGAATGCAGCTTGAGCGATTTAGCCTTTGACCGGTCTGACGGCTGGGCCAACTATCCGAAAGGAATGTTCCTTTTGATGAAAGCGGCAGGCCACCAAATCGTTCACGGCGCCGATATTTTGTATTACGGAAATATTCCGCACGGGGCGGGCCTCTCTTCTTCCGCATCGATTGAACTTGCGACAGGCGTTCTTTTAAAAGGGCTTTATGGTTTGCAGACAGACACGATCTCCATGGTTAAGCTCGGACAAAAAGTCGAAAACGAATACATCGGCGTAGGCAGCGGCATTATGGACCAATTTGCGATCGGCATGGGGAAAAAGGATCACGCGATTTTGTTAGACTGCCAAACACTTCATTACACATACGCTCCCTTCGTATTGAAGGAACACGATGTGATCATCATCAATACAAACAAACAGCGGACGCTGGCCGGATCTAAATATAATGAAAGGCGGGCCCAATGCGAAGAGGCGCTCCGCGATCTGCAGCAGGAGTTATCGATTGCAAGCCTGGGCGAAATGACGGCGGAAGCATTTGAAGCTCATCAGCACCTCATCCGAGATGAAATTAATCGAAAACGCGCCAAGCATGCGGTGTACGAAAATGCCCGGACGCTGAAAGCGCTGGAAAAACTTCGCGGGGACGACCTCGCCGGGTTCGGCAAGCTGATGAATGAATCTCATATGTCTTTAAGGGATGATTATGAAGTGACAGGGCTGGAGCTTGATACCATTGTCCAGGCGGCTTGGGAACAAGACGGCGTCCTGGGTGCACGCATGACAGGCGCCGGGTTCGGCGGCTGTGCGATTGCGATTGTAGAAAAAGACCGGACAGACAGCTTTAAAGAACGCGTGAATGCCGTCTACCGCGAAACGGTTGGCTATGATGCCGCATTTTATACTGCGGCGATAGGCGACGGCGCCAAAGAAATATAGAAAGGGGAATTGGATATGAGTGTGTTGGTTTTGGGCGGTGCCGGCTATATCGGTTCACACGCCGTGTATCAATTATTGGACAGGGGCGAAACCGTCGTTGTCGTTGACAACCTTGAGACCGGCCAAAGACAGGCCGTACATCCTGAGGCAGTCTTTTATGAAGGGGATGTGCGCGATCGCGACTTCCTCCGCACTGTTTTCGAAAAGGAACGTATTGAAGAAGTGATCCACTTCGCCGCCAGTTCACTTGTCGGCGAATCAATGAAAGATCCGCTTAAATACTACGACAACAATGTATCCGGGACACAGGTTTTGCTTCAGACGATGCTTGAGCACGATGTGAAAAAAATCGTATTCTCCTCGACGGCGGCCGTCTACGGAGAGCCTGAATCGGTGCCGATCACAGAAGACATGCCGACGCGGCCGACAAGCACCTACGGGGAAACGAAACTGATCATGGAGAAGCTCATGAAGCGGACTGAAGAAGCCCATGGAGTCAGCTTTGTGTCTCTCAGGTACTTTAATGTCGCAGGAGCAAGGGAAACGGGAGAGATCGGAGAAGACCATCATCCGGAAACACACCTGGTCCCCATCATCCTGCAAACCGCTCTCGGACAAAGACCGCATATTACGATTTTTGGGGATGACTATGATACGCCCGACGGCACGTGCATCCGCGACTATGTTCATGTCGAAGACCTGATTGACGCTCATCTGTCGGCTTTGGACTATTTAAGAGAAGGCGGCAAAAGCGATATATTCAACCTCGGCAGCAGCGAAGGATTTTCGGTGAAAGAAATGATTGATGCGGCGAGAAAGGTCACCGGCAAAGACATTCCCGCCGAGATCGGCAAGCGCAGAGCCGGCGACCCGAGCATCCTGATTGCCGGCTCTGACAAAGCAAAGCAGGTCCTGGGCTGGAGGCCTTCGCGCACTTCTGTAGCAAAGATCATTGAAGACGCCTGGAAGTGGCATTCATCACATCCAAACGGGTACAGGAAGGAAGTGTCAACATGATTGAACAAGACATAGCCGGACTCATTCAAAAAGCGCTTGAAACAGGGTTAATCGAACCGGATGACGTGAACTACGCACGCAACCAAGTGATGAACCTGCTGGGTCTGGACTCGTTTCCCGAAGAAGCCCCTGCGGCTTCCGGCGACTCCATCCCCGACCTTTTGGAAAGACTCGCCGCTTATGCAATTGAACACGGCGTCATAACCGACGACGCAGACGCGAAAGACATGCTGGCGGCAAATGTGATGAATTGCTTTGTTGCAAGACCTTCTGTCATCAATGCCGTGTTTCAGCAAAAATACGAGCAATCGCCGCTGGAGGCGACCGCCTATTTTTATCAGCTCAGCAAAAACAGCAACTATATCCAGACAAAACGAATTGAAAGAAATATTTCGTATCAGGCGGATACACCTTACGGCACAATGGATATTACGATCAATTTGTCAAAGCCGGAAAAAGACCCTGAGCAAATCAAACGGGAGCGCGCCGCTGCAAAACGAGCACGCAGCTATCCGACGTGCCTGCTGTGCAAAGAAAACGAAGGGTATGCAGGACGAATCGGGTATCCCGCCCGGGCGAACCACAGGATTATTAAAGTCCCGCTCGCCGGAGAAAACTGGTATTTTCAATATTCTCCATATGCTTACTATAACGAGCACAGCATTTTATTTTCTGAGCAGCATCGGCCGATGAAAATTGATAAGCTTGCCTTTCACAGGCTGCTTGTTTTTACAGAGCTGTTTCCGCATTATTTTATCGGATCGAATGCCGATTTGCCGATCGTCGGCGGGTCTATTTTAAGCCATGACCATTATCAAGCCGGACGATATGAGTTTGCGATGACGCGGGCAGAAGACGCGTTCTCATTTCAAATCAAACAGCATCCGGACATCGAAGCCTCTGTTTTAAAATGGCCGATGTCTGTCATCCGCTTGAAAGGAACGGCGATCAACAGCCTTGTCGATGCGGCGGATCATATTTTTCAGACTTGGAAAAACTACTCGGATCAACAAGCGGATATTACGGCTTTTACTGATGAAACGCCTCATAACACGATTACGCCTATTGCAAGAAACGTGAGCGGTGTTTTTGAAATCGACCTTGTGCTCAGAAACAACCGGACATCTGCCGAGCATCCATACGGCATATTCCACCCGCATGCTGACGTTCACCATATTAAGAAAGAAAATATCGGCTTAATCGAAGTGATGGGCCTGGCCGTTCTTCCTCCCCGCTTAAAGACCGAACTGGCAGGTGTCCAAGAATTCCTGCTCGGTCAGTCAGATGCCGTTGAAGCGCATCACCGGGAATGGGCCGAACAGCTCAAAACCGAATACGGAGAGCTGTCCGGGCCGAAGCATGCTGAATCAATTGTACGAAAAGAACTTGGCCGGAAATTTGTTAAAGCCCTTGAGGATGCCGGGGTATTCAAAAACCGCGAAGCTTTCATGCGCTTCATCCACACGGTCAATCGTCAGGGGTAAGGCTTCACCGGTGTTAAAACAGGCGAAAAAAAGGCTTATTTTAACACCGGATCAAACAGCTCCGCCAACAGCAATGAAACGGCTCCGTAAAGCGTCGCTTCATCGCCGAGCTTCGTTATCGTCACCTCTGTCTGCCTCGCTTCGGCTGTTAAGGCTTTCTGCTGTATCGTTTCTCGTATCGCCGGCAATATGAACCTCCCGCCTTTCATCACTCCGCCGCCCAGCACGATTTTGCCCGGATTGACAAGATGAATGAAGTTGGTCAGCCCGATTCCGATGATCACACCGGTTTCCCGAAAGAGTTCGATACACGTTTGGCAGCCGTTCTCGGCCATTTCAAACAAATCTTTGGCTGTCAGGCTGTCCGGACTTTCTTTTAACCGTTTGTTTCCCCGCTTGGCAATCGCTTTACCGCTCACAATCGTCTGCAGGCAGCCCCGGTTGCCGCACTCGCACTTTTCTCCATTAATATCAATGATCATATGGCCCAGTTCCCCTGCGATTCCTTCCGCTCCATGGTACAGTTTTCCGTTGATGACAATCCCCGCACCGACACCGTGGCCGACGTTTACGGCCGCCATACTGCCTACATCATCGCGGCCGCCGAACCACGATTCGCCAAGCGCCATCGCCCTGGCATCGTTTTCAACTCTGACCGTTAAGTTGAATTCTTGTTCCAGCACATCTTTAATGGGAATATTGGTTAGGTTTAAAATCGGGGCGATGCGTGACATTCCCGTTTCAGCATCGACGACCCCGTGCATTGCGATGCCGATCCCGATGATCTTTTCCTGATTGACATCGGCCCGTCCCAAAATCGCATAAACATTTTCTTTTAAAACATCAATGAACGTCTCGTTTGTCAGCGGTTTTTTCAGCAGGCTGGATGTCCGCTGCAGTATCCCTCCGGCTAAATCGGTTAAGATGCACTCCACCGTCTCAGGCCCGGCATCAATGCCAATGACATAATAGGCACCTGTGTTGATGTGCAGCATTGTCGGCTTCCTTCCGCCGCTCGAATGGCCGAGCGTGCTTTCTTTCACGAGCCCTTGTTCGATCAGCTCTTTGACAATGCTTGAGACCGTGGGAGGGGTAATCTTTGTTTCCTTGGCGATCTCGGCTCTCGAAATCGGCTCTGAAGTTCTGATTTTATTAAGAATGATCGATTTGTTCACCGATTTCATTAATTGAAATGTACCACGCTGCATGTGAAATCCTCCATTTACACCATATCGTAGGTTTTATTGTACCACGGTTAATTAATTAAATTAACAAACGAAAACAAGAAGGCTTGCGTTCAAAAATATAATCAGTTATACTGACTATATTGTTTGGTGATTATTTTAGGTGGTGATGATTTTTGAAACAGTTAAGTCAATTTTACGGATTTTTGCTAGGAAAGGTTCTTCAGCAAATGGAGGATCAATTTGCTGATGTTCTCGCTCCGTATAGCTTGAATGCCAGGCAATTCGGAGTACTTGTATTTATTGAAGAAAACCCTTTTTCTTCTCAAAAACTGATTTCTGAACAACTGCAGATCGACCGTACGACAATGGTGAGCCATGTTGACCATTTAGAAGCTTCAGGCTTTGTGGAAAGGACAAAAAACGCAAGTGATCGCAGGGCATACAGCCTAATCCTTACTGAAAAAGGCAGCGATGTACTGTCATCATGCAAACAGGTTTTAGTACAGACAGAATATGAGGTTTTATCCCCTCTGACTGACAATGAAAAAAAATTATTTAAAGATTTGCTTTTAAAAGTATGGAAAAAGTATAAAAACTAGGAGGCATACCCTATGAATTCACTCGATTTTTTTAATGCACGTTTAGAAGCCACCATTAGCCCAATGGATTATTTTAAATCTTCAAAGAATCACCCTGAAAAATATTTTTTAATAGATGTAAGAAACGGGCCAAGCGAAGTCAGAAGTTTGACGATAAAAGGTGCTCAAGCGATACCTGAACACGATCTCCCTCATCGATTAGAGGATATTCCAAAAGATAAAGAAATCATTGTGTACTGCTGGGATGTCTGGTGCAATACGGCAGCTAAAGCAGCTAAATTTTTATTAGAAAAAGGCTATCAAGTGAAAGAGCTGACCGGAGGGATCGCGGCATGGAGAGAAATGAATTTTCCTGTGTCAGCATGCACCGAAGGGGATACTGACAAGGATGCTTGCGGATGCTGAATGGAATGAAAAGAAGGTATTGGATCGGCGTAGCTTCGCGCGATCACGTCTTGAAAGGTGTATCCGGAGGCTTTGCTCAACTTTGCCACGGAAAAGAGGCGCCTTTAAAAAGAATGAATCCCGATGATTGGATCATTTATTACTCGCCAAAACAAAATCTCAAAGATGATGCGCCCTATCAAAAGTTTACAGCTGTAGGGGAAGTGAGTGATAACAGAGTTTACAAGGTTCATGCGGGAGAAGGATTCTCACCTTACAGAAGGAAGATCAACTTTTTAAAATGCCGGGAAACGCCGATCCACCCATTCATTCCCAACCTCTCTTTCATCAAAAACAAACGGCACTGGGGTTATTCCTTTCGATTTGGGCACATAGAAATTAGCGAACATGACTTCAAACTCATCGTTAAACAAATGGTCAAAATATAAAGGGCAGCTGCTCCCTTTATATTTTTTTGCTTTAGTGGAGTATTTCGAGCGCATTGGCAAAACAAATCGTTTTATAAATGGAAAAAATTTTTCGGAAAATTTGAAATGAAAGTGTTTGCATAATCAAAATAATCGCGTTATCATACTTGTATACAAGTATACTCGTATAACTAGGAAGGTGAGTGTATGAGCCAATCTAAAAATCTTTTATATCCGGAGAAGTGGCTTTCAAGAGCTTCAACAGGTGTTCGCGTCGCATCCGAGCTGAGAATGCGCATTATTTCCGGCTTGATTGAAAGCGGTACCATTTTATCTGAAAATAAATTGGCTGCGGAATTCTCGGTGAGCCGGTCTCCCATCCGCGAGGCTTTAAAAATACTGGCATCGGAAAAAATCATCCGTTTGGAACGGATGGGCGCCGTTGTCATCGGTTTAACCGAAAAAGAAATTGGAGAAATTTATGATGTGCGTCTGGTGATGGAAACATTCGTATTCGAACGGCTTGGACGGGCCAATGTCGACGAACTGGTAACAGACCTCAGCAAAATATTGGAGATGATGAAAGTCTCCATCAAATACAAAGATGCCGACGAGTTCTCATTTCAAGACGTCTTATTTCACGAAACGATTGTCCGCTCCATCAATCATTCTTACATTTTGATGATATGGAACAATCTCAAACCTGTGATGGAAAGCTTTATTCTTTTATCCATGCGGGCCCGCTTAAAAGAAAAATACGAAGACTTTGAACGAATTCTCGATAACCATGAACTTTATATCAAAGCGATCAAAACAAAAGACAGGGATCTGATGCTTAAATCCCTACATCAAAATTTCGATGACGTGCAAGGTAAAGTTGAAGATCTGTGGCTGTCGCAACAAATGCTGGCGAAAGGGGCCGAACAAGAAAATGACTAGTTATATGTTAGGCATAGATATCGGTACGACAAGCACGAAAGCGGTTTTATTCAGTGAAAAAGGGGACGTGATCCAAAAGGAAAGCATCGGCTACGCGCTTTACACCCCGGACATCTCGACCGCTGAACAAAACCCGGATGAGATTTTTCAGGCCTTCATCCAGTCAACGGCGAAAATCATGCAGCAGCATCCTGACAAACAGCCGTCATTCATTTCATTCAGCAGCGCGATGCACAGCGTGATTGCGATGGACGAAAACGACAAGCCGCTCACCTCCTGCATCACTTGGGCAGACAACAGAAGCGAAGGCTGGGCTCATAAAATCAAAGAAGAAATGAACGGGCACAATGTCTATAAACGGACGGGAACGCCGATTCATCCGATGGCGCCGCTAAGCAAAATCACATGGATTGTAAACGAGCATCCTGAAATCGCTGTCAAAGCAAAAAAATATATCGGAATCAAAGAATATATTTTTAAAAAGTTATTTGATCAATATGTCGTCGATTACTCCTTAGCTTCGGCGATGGGAATGATGAATCTCAAAACATTGGCCTGGGACGAAGAAGCACTGGCCATTGCAGGCATCACACCTGACCACCTATCAAAGCTCGTTCCGACAACAGCCATTTTCCATCACTGCAATCCGGAACTGGCGGCGATGATGGGAATTGATCCGCAAACGCCATTTGTCATCGGTGCCAGCGACGGCGTGCTTTCCAACCTCGGCGTCAACGCGATTAAAAAAGGCGAAATCGCCGTCACTATTGGGACAAGCGGTGCGATTCGCACGATTATCGATAAACCACAAACCGATGAAAAAGGCAGAATCTTTTGCTATGCCTTAACTGAGAATCATTGGGTCATCGGCGGGCCAGTCAACAACGGCGGGATCGTCCTTCGCTGGATTAGAGATGAATTTGCATCATCAGAAATCGAAACGGCAAAACGTCTCGGCATTGATCCGTACGATGTCTTGACCAAAATTGCCGAACGCGTCAGGCCGGGTGCCGACGGACTGCTGTTCCATCCATACCTCGCAGGCGAACGGGCGCCGCTCTGGAATCCGGATGTGCGCGGTTCATTCTTCGGCCTCACCATGTCGCATAAAAAAGAACACATGATTCGCGCGGCATTGGAAGGGGTTATTTACAATCTGTACACCGTCTTCCTGGCGTTGACAGAATGCATGGACGGTCCAGTTGCCCGAATTCAGGCGACCGGAGGTTTCGCAAGGTCTGACGTATGGAGGCAAATGATGGCCGATATTTTCGAATCGGAAGTCGTCGTGCCGGAAAGCTATGAAAGCTCTTGTCTCGGAGCCTGCATTTTGGGGCTGTACGCGACAGGGAAAATCGATTCATTCGATGTCGTCTCCGACATGATCGGAAGCACGCACAGACACGCGCCGAAAGAAGAATCGGCCAAAGAATACAGAAAATTAATGCCGCTTTTTATCAACTTATCTCGAGCACTTGAAAACGAATATACACAAATTGCAAATTATCAAAGAAGCTTATCCAGCAAAAAATAGGGGAGAATTGGAGGCGTTATCATGCCATTACTGATCGTAGCAATCGGGATTGTCGCATTATTGCTTTTGATTATGGGGTTAAAACTGAATACGTTTGTTTCCTTGATTATCGTATCGTTCGGGGTTGCATTGGCGCTTGGAATGCCGCTTGACGACATCGTCAAAACGATTGAAGAAGGCCTTGGCGGAACGCTCGGCCATATCGCATTGATCTTCGGGCTCGGCGCCATGCTGGGCAGGCTGATCGCGGATTCAGGGGGCGCTCAGCGCATTGCGATGACCCTCGTCAACAAATTCGGAGAGAAAAACATCCAATGGGCGGTCGTCATCGCCTCCTTTATCATCGGGGTTGCATTATTCTTCGAAGTCGGATTGGTATTATTGATTCCAATTGTATTCGCCATTTCAAGAGAATTGAAGATATCTATTTTATACCTTGGAATTCCAATGACGGCGGCCTTATCCGTCACACACGGCTTCCTGCCCCCGCATCCGGGACCGACGGCTATCGCGGGAGAGCTCGGCGCCAATATCGGGGAAGTGCTGCTCTACGGTATCATTGTTGCAATTCCAACCGTTCTTTTGGCCGGACCTTTATTTACGAAACTGGCGAAAAAAATCGTCCCGCAATCATTTGAGAAAATGGGCAGCATCGCTTCACTCGGTGAGCAGAAAACATTCAAGCTTGAAGAGACGCCCGGCTTCGGCATCAGCGTCTTCACAGCTATGCTTCCGGTCATTATCATGTCTATTTCGACTGTTATTACGCTTATTCAAGAAACGATGGGCCTTGCAGACAACAGCCTGCTGGCAGCGGTTCGCTTAATCGGGAATGCCTCGACTTCGATGGTCATCTCCCTGTTGGTCGCGATCTATACGATGGGGATGGCCAGAAAGATCCCGATCAAACAAGTGATGGATTCCTGTTCAACCGCCATTACACAAATCGGAATGATGCTCTTGATCATCGGGGGCGGCGGCGCCTTCAAACAAGTCTTGATCAATGGCGGAGTAGGCGACTATGTAGCTGAATTATTCAAAGGAACAGCCATGTCGCCGATCTTGCTCGCCTGGGTCATCGCCGCAATTCTGCGCATCTCCTTAGGATCCGCGACAGTTGCTGCATTAAGCACAACCGGACTCGTTCTTCCGATGCTCGGACAAAGCGATGTCAATCTTGCGCTGGTTGTGCTTGCAACAGGGGCCGGAAGTGTAATCGCTTCCCATGTCAATGACGCAGGCTTCTGGATGTTCAAAGAGTATTTCGGACTAAGCATGAAAGAAACATTTGCCACCTGGACACTGCTTGAAACCATTATCGCGGTGGCCGGATTAGGATTTACTTTATTGTTAAGCCTATTTGTATAAAAAAGTCTTAAATGAAGGAGCAGGTATTACATGCGCAATACAATCGGTGTCATAGGTTTGGGAGTCATGGGGAGCAATATCGCCCTGAACATGGCAAGCAAAGGCGAACAAGTCGCCGTCTATAACTACACAAGGGATTTAACCGATCAACTCGTCCAAAAAACGGGAGGCCAAACAGTCAAGCCGTACTATGAACTTGAAGATTTCGTACAGTCTTTAGAAAAACCGAGAAAAATCTTTCTTATGGTCACAGCAGGCAAACCGGTTGATTCTGTTATCGACTCGCTCGTTCCTCTGCTTGAAGAAGGGGATGTCATCATGGACGGCGGCAACTCCCACTACGAAGATACGGAACGAAGATATGACAGTTTGAAAGCGAAAGGTATCGGCTACTTGGGAATCGGCATTTCCGGCGGCGAAGTCGGCGCTTTAAAAGGCCCATCCATTATGCCCGGCGGAGATCGGGACGTCTACGAAAAAGCAGCTCCGATTCTCACAAAAATCGCCGCCCAAGTAGAAGGATATCCATGCTGTGTCTACATCGGTCCAAAAGGCGCGGGGCATTTTGTCAAAATGGTGCACAACGGCATCGAATACGCAGACATGCAGCTTATCGCTGAAGCGTATACATTTTTAAGAGAAAAGCTTCTTTTGCCGATAGATGAAATCGCTGACATTTTCGACACGTGGAATCAAGGAGAGCTGAAAAGCTATTTAATCGAAATCACGGCAGAGATCCTGAGGAAAAAGGATGAGCGAACGGGCGCTCCGCTCATCGACGTCATCCTCGACAAAACCGGCCAAAAAGGCACGGGCAAATGGACGAGCCTGCAGGCCATCGACAACGGCATTCCATCATCGATTATCACGGAATCCCTGTTTGCCCGTTACCTGTCATCATTAAAAGACGAACGGACAGCTGCCGAAAACGTATTGGCCGGCCCTGAAACAGAAGAACGGCCCCTGGATCAGAACGTGTGGATCGACCGCGTCAGACAGGCGTTATACATGGGGAAAGTCTGCGCCTATGCCCAAGGCTTCGCTCAATATAAAATGACGTCTGACCTGAACGGATGGAACCTGCCGTTAAAGGACATCGCCCTCATCTTCCGCGGCGGCTGCATCATCCGCGCACAATTTTTAAATCTCATCAGCGAAGCTTTCGACAAACAGCCGGACCTGTCCAACCTGCTGGTCGCACCTGACTTCGCTGAAAAACTAAAAGAATACCAGTCCGGCTTGCGAAAGGTCGTCTGCGAAGGCATCAGCTCAGGCATCTCATTCCCGTGCCTGAGCACCGCCCTCTCCTATTACGACGGCTACCGGACGGGCCGCTCAAACGCAAACCTGCTGCAGGCGCAGCGCGATTATTTCGGCGCTCACACGTATGAGCGGACGGATATGGAAGGCGTGTTTCATACGGACTGGTATTAAAAGCTGCACCCCAGACCTCGGGGTGCATTCTTATTTTACTCAAGAATGAATTTCATACTTTGTTCAACATTTCACAAACTCATACTTCAAATTCGTGATATGATAAATTCAGCCACAGAAAAGGAGGACTGATACCAAAATAAACCAGATATCCGCTTCAGGGATAAAATTTTTTAACTCCACTTGTGAAATGTTTCACAAACAATGTCCGCATCATTCATCCCTGAACATCCTGTTGTAATCAAATTCCTATTCATTCACTGGAGGGTTTACAATGGCAATCGAAGAAAAGGAAATGAAACAAAAGCAAAATGCTTCAACCATGGTTGATCAGCTAGTCGAAAAAGGCCTAAAGGCATTGGAAGAATTCCGCAGCTTTGATCAGGAGCAGATTGATGAGATCGTCAAACAGATGGCGCTTGCCGGCCTTGATCAGCACATGCCTCTCGCCAAACTTGCCGTCGAAGAAACGAAGCGCGGCGTTTATGAAGATAAAATCATTAAAAACATGTTTGCCACAGAGTATGTCTACCATCATATCAAATACGATAAAACAGTGGGCATCATCAATGAAAACGAACACGACGGAGTCATTGAAATCGCGGAGCCTGTCGGTGTCATCGCCGGCGTGACGCCGGTGACCAACCCTACTTCCACTACAATGTTCAAGTCCCTGATAGCGATCAAAACAAGAAACCCTATCGTGTTTGCTTTCCATCCATCGGCCCAAAAATGCAGCCGCGAAGCGGCGAGAATCCTTCGGAACGCAGCCGTCAAAGCAGGAGCACCAGACAACTGTATCCAATGGATTGAAACGCCTTCGCTGAATGCAACTCAAGCCTTAATGACCCACCCGAACGTTTCCCTGATCCTCGCAACAGGGGGCGCCGGCATGGTGAAATCAGCGTACAGCTCCGGAAAACCGGCCCTTGGCGTCGGACCTGGAAACGTTCCGTGCTACATCGAGAAGTCTGCCAACCTGAAGCAAGCCGTCAATGATCTGATCTTATCCAAAACATTTGACAACGGCATGATTTGCGCATCAGAGCAGGCCGTCATCATAGACAAAGACATCTACTCAGACGTCAAAGTCGAAATGACAAGAAACAACTGCTATTTCTTAAATGAAACCGAAAAATCAAAGGTCGAGAAATTGGTCATCAATGAAAATACTTGCGCGGTAAACGCTGATATCGTCGGCATGCCGGCATTCAAAATCGCTGAAATGGCCGGTGTCAAAGTGCCTCAAGATACAAAAATCCTCATCGCCGAATTAGAAGGCGTAGGTCCGGATTACCCGCTTTCCAGGGAAAAACTGAGCCCTGTTTTAGCGTGCTACAAAGTCAGCGGAATTCAAGAGGGATTAAAACGCGCCGAAGACATGCTCGCGTTCGGTGGAACCGGCCACTCGGCGGTAATTCATACGAACGATCAAGAAGCCGTTAAAGAATTCGGATTACGGATGAAAGCCGGACGGATCATCGTCAATGCACCGTCGTCACAAGGGGCGATCGGCGACATTTACAACGCCTATATGCCTTCTTTAACACTCGGATGCGGCACATATGGCGGAAACTCCGTCTCGTCAAACGTTGGAGCTGTTCATTTAATCAACACGAAAAAAGTGGCGAAAAGGAATGTCAATATGCAGTGGTTTAAAGTTCCTCCAAAAATCTATTTTGAAAAACACGCAACCCAATATTTAGCGAAAATGCCTGACATCTCAAAAGCGTTGATTGTGACTGATCCGGGGATGGTGAAACTCGGATATGTAGACCGCGTCCTACACTACTTAAGAAGGCGCCCGGATTACGTTCATTGTGAAATTTTTTCTGATGTCGAGCCTGATCCTTCAATCGAAACGGTGATGAACGGCGTCGACATGATGGCCAAATTCCAGCCGGATGTCATCATCGCCCTCGGCGGAGGTTCTGCAATGGATGCCGCAAAAGGAATGTGGTTGTTCTATGAGCACCCAGATGCTGAATTCTTTGGATTAAAGCAAAAATTCCTGGACATCCGCAAGCGCATTGTCAAATACCCGAAACTAGGCGAAAAAGCAAAATTCGTCGCGATCCCGACGACATCAGGCACAGGCTCTGAAGTCACTTCATTCTCTGTCATTACAGACAAAGAAACGAATACGAAGTATCCGCTAGCCGATTATGAATTAACGCCGGACGTCGCGATCATTGACCCGCAATTTGTCATGACAGTGCCGAAACATATTACGGCTGACACAGGAATGGACGTATTAACACACGCAATTGAATCATACGTATCGTGCATGGCTAACGACTATACAGACGGCTTGGCCATGAAGGCCATCCAGCTGATCTTCGAATACCTGCCTAGAGCATACAAAAACGGCAGCGACGAGCTGGCCCGCGAAAAAGTGCATAATGCATCAACGATTGCCGGAATGGCGTTTTCCAATGCCTTCCTTGGCATCAACCACAGCTTAGCCCATAAGCTTGGCGCGGAGTTTCACATCGCTCATGGACGGGCAAACGCCATCCTTCTGCCGCACGTGATCCGCTATAATGCAGAAAAGCCGAAAAAGTTCACGGCATTTCCTAAATACAGCCACTTCATAGCCGATCAGCGCTACGCGGAGATTGCCAGAACGCTCGGCCTGCCTGCAAAAACAACTGCAGAAGGCGTTGAAAGCCTGATCCAGGAGATTATCTCGCTCGCCAAAGAGCTTAAAATTCCGATGAGCATTAAACAAAACGGCGTGGATGCTGCCGTATTCGAAAGCAAAGTGGATCTCATGGCCGAACGCGCCTTTGAAGATCAGTGTACGACAGCCAATCCGAAGCTGCCGCTCGTTTCGGAGCTTGCTGAGATTTACCGTTCCGCATATAAAGGAGTTTAGCCAAAGAAGCCGTCATTCCGACGGCTTTTCGTTTTCAATTAGGACTCTTCATTCTCACTACTCTACCGTTTGTGCCAATCATACTATATGAAAGTTACGAAACTCCAACTCTTTTCTTTAGCTGAAATACTTAACAAAAAATTAATGGGCTTTCCCCTTGACAAAAAATATTTATTACTTGATAATTTGTATATAATTATAATAATTACAGAGAAATAAAGTTTACAATTTTTATTTCTCTTAAACTACATTCAGGAGGACGATATTATGTCTCTAATCGGAAAAGAAGTACAACCATTCGCAGCGAAAGCTTACAAAAACGGTGAGTTTATCGATGTTACACACGAAGATCTAAAAGGCCAATGGAGCATTTTCTGCTTCTATCCAGCAGATTTCTCATTTGTTTGCCCGACTGAGCTTGAAGACCTTCAAAACGAATATGCTGCCCTAAAAGAACTTGGTGTCGAAGTATACTCTGTTTCTACAGACACTCACTTCGTACATAAAGGATGGCATGACAGCTCTGAGAAAATCGGCAAAATCACTTACGCGATGATCGGCGACCCGTCTCAAACGATCTCCCGCAACTTTGAAGTGCTGAACGAAGAAGAAGGTCTTGCTGACCGCGGAACATTCATCATCGATCCGGACGGTGTGATCCAAGCTGTTGAAATCAACGCAGGCGGTATCGGCCGTGATGCAAGCACCCTGATCAACAAAGTAAAAGCGGCTCAATACGTCCGCCAAAACCCAGGCGAAGTTTGCCCGGCTAAATGGGAAGAAGGTTCTGAAACACTGACACCAAGCCTTGACCTAGTAGGCAAAATCTAAGGAGTGCATTCAATTGGTACTTGAAGCAAATATCAAAGCACAATTAAACCAATACATGCAGATGATTGAAAATGACATCGTCCTTAAAGTCAGTACAGGCGATGACAGTGTCTCTAAGGATATGCTGGCTCTTGTAGAAGAGCTGGCTTCCATGTCATCAAAAATCACTGTTGAAAAGGCGCAGCTCGACAGAACGCCAAGCTTCAGCGTCAATCGTGCCGGAGAAGAAACAGGCGTCACATTCGCCGGAGTTCCGCTCGGTCACGAATTCACATCTTTGGTGCTGGCACTCTTGCAAGTAAGCGGCCGACCGCCGAAAGTCGATCAAAAAATCATCGATCAAATCAAGAACATCAGCGGCGAATACCGCTTCGAATCTTATATCAGCCTCACATGCCACAACTGCCCGGACGTTGTGCAGGCATTGAACATGATGAGCGTGCTCAACCCGAACATCACGCACACGATGATCGATGGTGCGGCATACAAGTCAGAAGTCGAAAGCAAAAACATTATGGCTGTGCCGACCGTATACTTAAACGGCGAATCCTTTGGAAGCGGCCGAATGACGCTTGAAGAAATTCTTGCGAAAATGGGCAGCGGCACAGATGCATCTGAGCTTTCTGATAAAGATCCGTTCGATGTACTCGTTGTCGGAGGCGGACCTGCCGGTGCAAGCGCAGCAATCTATGCGGCGCGCAAAGGCATCCGCACAGGAATCGTTGCCGAACGCTTCGGCGGCCAAGTCCTTGACACGATGAGCATCGAGAACTTCATCAGCGTGAAGCGCACCGAAGGGCCGAAGCTTGCGGCAAGCCTTGAAGAACACGTGAAGGATTACGAGATCGACGTCATGAACCTGCAACGCGCAAAAGGTCTCGAGAAAAAAGATCTTTTCCATCTTGAACTCGAAAACGGAGCTGTTCTGAAAAGCAAAACCGTCATTCTGTCAACTGGCGCACGCTGGCGCAATATCGGCGTACCTGGCGAACAAGAGTTCAAAAACAAAGGTGTCGCATACTGCCCTCACTGTGACGGACCGTTGTTTGAAGGCAAAGACGTCGCCGTCATCGGCGGCGGAAACTCCGGTATCGAAGCAGCGATTGACCTTGCAGGTATCGTCAACCACGTGACTGTTCTTGAGTTCGCACCGGAGCTGAAAGCAGACGAAGTTCTGCAAAAACGTCTCTACAGTCTCCCTAACGTGACTGTCGTGAAAAACGCCCAAACAAAAGAAATCACGGGTGATGAAAACGTAAACGGCATCACTTACGTTGACCGTGAAACAGGAGAAGAAAAACACGTCGAGCTCCAAGGCGTCTTCGTCCAAATCGGTCTTGTGCCGAACACGGAATGGCTCCCTGAAACCGTCGAACGCAACCGCATCGGCGAAATTGCAGTCGACAAACGCGGCGAAACAACCATCCCTGGCCTATTCGCTGCCGGCGACTGCACAGACGGACCATATAACCAAATCATTATTTCAATGGGATCGGGGGCAAATGCCGCATTAGGGGCGTTTGATTATTTGATCCGGAACTAACATGAAAGGCGCTATGCTGCTTAAACGGCAGTATGGCGCTTTTTTATGTTATAACCCATATAAATAGGACTTCACATCATGGCCAACAAACGCTTTCCATATGATCAAATTGTACGGATAGGACCAAGCGGGATATTGCGATTGTCCATTCATGTATGAATTGTATTCCATGACTCCATTCCTCTCGTTCTCATGTCTACATTAAATATAAACCTATAAAAGGAAACGGTTAATCAAAAATAAAGACGGCATACTGCATGCAGTACACCGTCTTTTTCAAGAGATTTAATTTGACTCATCATGTTCTTTTTGTCCTGTTTTTTTTCATCCAAAATAAAATAAACAATACAATAAACCATAGAGGAGTCAGCAGCAAGGCCGGGCGAGTCGCATCCGCATACAGCATAATCATGAGAATGACCGCAAACATCGCCAGGACAACATAATTGATAAACGGCGCGAATGGCGCTTTGAATGTTGATGCTGCGTGTAAGTGCGGACGGGTTTTCCTGTATCTGATATGGCTGACAAGAATCACACCCCACACCCATATGAAACAAATCGCGCTGATGGTTGTCACGATCCCAAAGGCTTGTTCCGGTATCAGTTTGCTTAATAGCGCCCCTGCTGACAGGACAATGGTTGATACCCATAACGCGTGACTCGGCACATGGTTTTTATTCAGCTTCGCAAAATTGGCCGGGCCCTGTTTCGTTTTACTTAAATTGTACAGAATCCGGCTTGTTGAAAACATCCCGCTGTTACAAGCAGACGCGGCTGACGTTAATACAACAAAATTAATGATTCCCGCGGCAAGCGGGATGCCGACTAAGCTGAAGGTTTTCACAAAAGGACTTTCTGCTGCATTCAGTTCCATCCAAGGGTTAATACATAATAAGACGATAAGCGCGCCGACGTAGAAAAATAAAATCCGTAAAGGAATTTTATTAATAGCCGATGGAATATTTTTTTTCGGGTTCGACGTTTCCGCCGCCGATACACCTACTAATTCCACACCGACATATGCAAAGATCACCATTTGGAAAGAAAGCAAAAAGCCTGAAAATCCGTTTGGAAACAAACCGCCATGCTCCCAAAGGTTGGTAACCGAAACCGTTCCTGTATGCGTCTTAAACCCGATCACCAGCAAAATAACACCGATGACAATTAACGCAAGAATCGTGATCACCTTTATTAAAGCGAACCAAAATTCCAATTCTCCAAAAAGCTTGACAGTCAACAGATTGAGCCCTAATAAAATGAGTAAACAGATAAGTGCAGGGACCCACTGCGGAATATCAAACCAATATTTCACATAGACACCGACGGCAATCACATCCGCCATAGCCGTCATAATCCAGCAAAACCAATAGGTCCACCCGGTGACAAACGCCGCACGCGGCCCCAGATACTCCTCGGCAATATCGGTTAACGATTGATAACCCACTTTAGATAACAGCAATTCTCCCAGCGCCCGCATCACGAAAAAAAGCGCAATACCTACAATGAAATACGCAAAGATGATAGAAGGACCCGCCAATTGAATCGCCTTACCGGAGCCTAAAAACAACCCGGTGCCAATCGTCCCGCCAATAGCGATAAGCTGTACGTGCCGATTGGATAAGTCCCTCTTTAATTCCCGCTGTTCCACATCAAACTCCTCCTTACCTCTCTAGTGAACGACGAGCAGTAAAAAAGCCCATAAAAAAAGAGATTGGATGTCCTCCAATCTCGCGGTCATAAGAATATCAAAATATATTTGTGCCGCTGACAATCATCAGCACGACAAATACATATTCGGTACTCTTCTGTCCTTTTGCCTGAGATTGTGAACCCTTCGGCGCCGCAGAATTCCGCGGTCTCTCCAGAAGCTGCTCCTGCTGTAGTGCGACCCACAGCAATCATAGCTTGCATGTATTGAGTTTTTCGATAGAGATAATTACTATCGGATAACTTTTAATTTTAATAGAGGTTGAGTGATTTGTCAATGGTCCTATTTATAGTTAACGCTAGTATTCTTAAACTCACCTATACTAGCGACAATATTTTCCTCCCATTTCTGAGAACGAGACAATGCTGGGATAGAAAGAAATCAATTCCATGAAAGTGACCAAGCCAAAGCCGGGGTACTCTGAAATGCGGTGTCCGATTAATGTTAAAGAAGCCTTCTCAAGCTTTCTCTCCGCTCATCTCAGCGCCTCTTTCCCTCGTTTTGATTGTCTCAAAAAGGAGTTATGCGGTACTATCATATAAAGGTCAATTATTTAAAAATAATGTCATACTTTTAAAATCACCTTATCATGCAAATGCTCGTACATAGGGGGACAGCTCCTATTCTAAAAAGGGGATGGACGATTTTGGAAACCAAATATTTAGATTTACTCGCACAAAAATACGATTGTGAAGCAAAAGTGGTAACGGAAATCATTAATTTGAAAGCGATACTGAACCTGCCGAAAGGCACCGAGCATTTTGTCAGTGATTTGCACGGGGAATACCAGGCATTCCAGCACGTGCTGCGGAATGGTTCAGGAAGAGTAAAAGAGAAGATACGCGATATTTTCAGCGGTGTCATTTATGATAGAGAAATTGATGAATTAGCAGCATTAGTGTATTATCCGGAAGACAAACTGAAGTTAATAAAACATAATTACGATACGAAAGCATTGTTAAACGATTGGTATAAAGAAACGATTAATCGAATGATTAAGCTCGTATCTTATTGCTCTTCCAAGTATACCCGCTCCAAATTACGCAAAGCACTGCCCTCTCAGTTTGCTTATATTACGGAGGAGCTGCTGTATAAAACAGAAGAAGCTGCCAACAAAGAACAGTATTACTCCAAAATCGTAGATCAGATCATTGCGCTTGGCCAAGCTGATAAGCTGATCACCGGTCTTGCATATAGCACGCAGCGATTGGTTGTGGACCATCTGCATGTTGTCGGCGATATTTACGACCGCGGACCGCAGCCGGATCAGATTATGGAAGAACTAATCAACTATCATTCAGTCGATATTCAGTGGGGAAATCACGATGTCCTTTGGATAGGCGCTTATTCAGGCTCTAAAGTATGCCTGGCAAATATTATCCGCATCTGTGCCCGCTATGACAACTTGGATATTATTGAAGACGTGTACGGCATCAATCTGAGACCGCTCTTGAACCTTGCCGAAAAATATTACGATGATAACCCATCTTTCCGTCCGAAAGCAGACGAAAACAGACCGGAAGATGAGATTAAGCAAATCACAAAAATTCATCAAGCGATTGCGATGATCCAATTCAAGCTTGAAAGCCCGATTATCAAGAGACGGCCGAACTTTAATATGGAAGAGCGGCTGTTATTAGAGAAAATAGATTACGACAAAAACGAAATCACGCTGCACGGAAAAACATATCAGCTGGAAAACACCTGCTTTGCGACAGTGAATCCGGAGCAGCCAGATCAGCTATTAGAAGAAGAAGCAGAAGTCATAGACAAGCTGCTATTCTCTGTCCAGCATTCCGAAAAGCTGGGCCGCCATATGAATTTTATGATGAAAAAAGGCAGCCTTTATTTAAAATATAACGGCAACCTGTTGATTCACGGCTGTATTCCAGTTGATGAAAACGGCAATATGGAAACGATGATGATTGAGGATAAACCGTATGCGGGCCGTGAGCTGCTTGATGTATTTGAACGATTCTTGCGGGAAGCGTTTGCCCACCCGGAAGAAACCGATGATCTGGCGACAGATATGGTCTGGTATTTATGGACAGGCGAGCACTCCTCCCTTTTTGGAAAACGCGCTATGACGACCTTTGAGCGGTATTTCATTAAAGAGAAGGAAACACATAAAGAGAAGAAAAACCCGTATTACTATTTGCGTGAAGACGAGGCAACCTGCCGAAACATCCTGAAAGAATTCGGCCTCAACCCGGATCATGGCCATATCATCAACGGCCATACACCGGTAAAAGAAATCGAAGGAGAAGATCCGATCAAAGCAAACGGAAAAATGATCGTCATTGACGGCGGCTTCTCCAAAGCCTACCAATCGACAACAGGTATCGCCGGCTACACGCTGTTATACAACTCCTACGGCATGCAGCTCGTCGCCCATAAACACTTTAATTCCAAGGCGGAAGTGCTGAGCACCGGAACTGATGTCTTAACGGTGAAGCGATTAGTGGATAAAGAGCTTGAGCGTAAGAAAGTAAAGGAAACGAATGTTGGTGAGGAACTCTTGAAGGAAGTAGCTATTTTGGAGAGATTGCGGGAGTATCGGTATATGAAGTGAGGAAATGTGGAGTTCAGGGATCATTCTCTGGGCTCTTTTTTACGGTTTTCCACTTCGTACAGCAAATTGCTAACAAGGTCTGGTTTTCTGCTCGTTCATAGAAAAGTAAGCGGCGATTGATCTCGCAGGCATCGTCAACCATGTCACTGTTCTTGAGTTCGCACCGGAGCTGAAAGCGGAGGAAGTCCTGCAAAAACGCCTCTACAGCCTGTCAAACGCGACTGTAGTGAAACATGTACAAACGAAAGAAATTACAGGTAACCTAAACGTAAACGGCATCACTTACGTGGATCGTGAAACAGGCGAAGAACAACACGTTGAACTCCAAGCTGTCTTCGTCAAAATCGGTCTTGTGCCAAACACAGAGTGGTTAGACGGATCAGTCGAGTGCAACCGCATCGGCGAAATCGCAGTCGATAAAGGCGGCCAAACAAGCACCCACGGCCTGTTGACTCATCACCGTTCACTTCCAAACATCATTCGTAATTGATTATCAATGATAAGTTATTAAACTTGTTTTCATCATAATTAATTTTTTCTTTCTAAAAGTTTTCACTTTCATGAGGGTACTATGATAAGGACACAATTTCTGTATTGACATATTGAAAAATGAAATATATATTTATTGTTGATATTGATAATCATTATCGTTTATTTATTTTCATTCTGCGGTTCATACAGCTATTTACTGAAGAATTAAATACTGGCTCCGGAGAACGTTTAATTGTAAAAAATCTCTGTGTAACGATTCCAGATAAAAAGGAACGACCATATCCTGAGGTCAGCGCCAATGTGTTTGAATTGCTATGGCTCTTGTACGGGAGACGGACATGATTTACATCGAGCTGCTCGTTTTTTTCGGATTATATCATTGCATTAAAGACGGCGAAGTCGTGAAGCTGGGCTTGTGAAGAGGCGAGTACTGCGGGAAGTCTTTCAAATTGGCCCGAGAACAAATAAACCGAAGTGTGTTACTTACAATTTATAAAGAGGTGAAAATGAGCATGAAGAAACTATTAATCCCGTTTTTGCTACTGCTGACGCTTATGATTAGTGCATGCGGCAATGAAGAGTCAGCAACAAAGAATAGCGGCTCAACAAAAAAAGAATCTAAAACGATTACATACCAAGCGGAAACAGGACCAATTGAAGTTCCAGCCGATCCACAAAGAGTCGTTATGCTTTCAGGGTACACCGGAAATGTGTTAGATTTAGGAGTCAACGTTGTCGGTGTAGACACTTGGTCTAAAAACAATCCAACCTTTAAAGAAAAGTTAAAAGATGTTCAAGAAGTTTCAGAAGATGACCTAGAAAAAATTATTGAATTAGAGCCAGATTTAATCATCGCGTTATCAACGGTTAAAAATTTAGACAAATTAAATGAGATAGCACCTACTGTTACTTATACATGGGGGAAAGTAGATTATTTAACTCAACACGTGGAAATTGGCAAGCTACTAAACAAAGAAAAAGAAGCCCAAGCATGGGTTGACGACTTTAAGCAGCGGGCAGAAGAAATCGGTGAAGATATTCGCACAAAAATCGGCAAGGATTCAACTGTATCTGTTATTGAAGCATATGGGAAAGATCTTTATGTTTACGGTAATAACTGGGCGCGCGGTACAGAAATCTTATATCAAACGATGAAACTAAATATGCCTGAAAAAGTAAAGAAAGACGCATTAAAAGCAGGGTATTATACGTTATCAGCTGAAGTGCTTCCAAAATATGCGGGAGATTATGTCATTTTAAGTAAGTACTCTGATGCGAATACATCTTTCCAAGAAACAGACACATACAAGAACATTCCTGCTGTCAAAAATGGACATGTCATTGAAATGCAAGGTGAAGGCGCATCATTCACTGACCCAATCACACTTGAAAAACAACTAGCATTCTTTAAAAAAGCGTTTCTAGGAAACTAAGACTAGAAAAGCAGAGGTCTATTGAAAGGGGTTGGCCAAAGGGCAGCCCCTTTCCCATTCTAAGAAAGGAAAATGATGAGCTTTATGATAAGAAAAACTCAATCTTTTACCTCATTTGCCTTCAAACCCATCTTAGGAATTCTAGTGTTTATTGGTATGTTTTTTATGGCAATGGTATTTGGAGCTGCATCTGTTTCAGTTGAAGATGTATGGTTGGCTCTTTCGTCTTCTGCAACCGGCGATCATATTTCGATTATCCGTGATATTCGGTTACCTCGTGAAATAGCTGCCATTTTTGTTGGCGCAGCTCTTGCTGTCTCTGGTGCAATCATGCAAGGTATAACAAGAAACCCACTTGCTGATCCAGGTTTACTAGGATTATCTGCCGGGGCTTATGCAGCATTGGCTGTTACGATCGCTTTCATTCCATCAGCCAATTACTTTTTGACGATGGTTGCCTGTTTTATTGGAGCCGCACTCGGTGCCTTGTTGGTTTTTGGAATCGGTTCGATGAAAAAAGGCGGATTCTCTCCTTTCCGTATTGTATTAGCGGGTTCTGCTGTTTCCGCCTTTTTATACGCCATTGCTGAAGGGATTGGCCTTTATTTTAAAATCTCTAAAGATATCTCGATGTGGACAGCAGGAGGGATGGTTGGAACAACTTGGAATCAACTGCGAATCATCGTACCTTTTATTATCATTGGAATTGTTGTTTCCTTTTTCCTCTCGAGACAACTTACCATTCTCAGCTTAAATGAAGAAGTTGCCGTTGGCTTAGGTCAAAATATCATCAGAATTAAAATCCTTCTATTTATTATCATTATCATTCTCGCGGGAGCATCTGTTGCTCTGGTTGGCAATATGACCTTTATCGGTCTTATGATTCCTCATATTGTTCGGGCAATTGTTGGAACCGATTATCGTTTTATTTTACCAATGTCTGCAACTTGCGGAGCTACTTTTATGCTATTTGCTGATACACTTGGCCGTACCTTAAATGCACCATATGAAACACCTGTTATAGCCATTGTCGCTATGCTTGGTTTACCGTTCTTCCTGATCATTGTCCGAAAGGGAGGAAAAACACTCTCATGATACATTCAGCATTAATCAAAAAACAGCGAATTATTTTATCGATTTCTCTCATACTCATCATAGCTACAGCTATTATTGGGATGGGAATAGGGTCTGCTAGTTTATCTTTTGACAGACTCATCCACACTCTATTAGGTCAAGGAACCTTTAAAGAGGAATTTATATTATATTCTATTCGATTGCCTCGAATATTGATTACTTTATTAGCTGGGATGGCACTTGCTATATCAGGTGCTATTTTGCAAGGAATCACAAAAAATGATTTAGCTGATCCAGGCATTATTGGGATTAATTCCGGTGCTGGGGTTGCCATTGCCGTTTTCTTTTTATTTTTCCCGACTGAAGCTGGATCATTTGTTTATATGATTCCAATTGTTGGCTTTATAGGAGCGATTATAACGGGCTTCTTCATTTATCTGTTAGCCTATAACAAAAATAGTGGTATGCAGCCTATAGGCTTAGTCCTCATCGGAGTCGGATTCTCAACTGCACTTTCCGGAGCTATGATTGTCATTATTTCTTCTGCTGAACGGACAAAAGTTGATTTCATCGCCAAATGGCTGGCAGGGAATATTTGGGGTACAGATTGGCCATTCGTTGGGGCGCTCCTGCCTTGGTTAGTCATCTTGATTCCGTTTACTTTGTACAAAGCAAATCGACTAAATCTATTAGGATTAAGCGAGCCTGTAACCATTGGCGTTGGGGTTTCCATTGAAAGGGAGCGGATCGTTTTACTTTTAACAGCTGTCGCATTAGCGGCTGCTGCCGTTTCTGTCACAGGAGGTATTTCCTTTATCGGATTAATGGCCCCACATATCGCCAAAACTTTAGTAGGACCCAGAAATCAACTATTTATCCCTGTTGCTATTCTACTTGGCGGTTGGTTCTTATTATTCGCCGACACAATCGGACGTAATATCATTGAAACCACTATACCGGCTGGAATCATGGTCTCATTAATCGGGGCACCTTATTTTATTTATTTGCTATTGAAAAAGTAAAATCCATAAAAACGAGGCTGTTCCAATGAGTCTCCAAAAATTCATTTCAAAATGTACCCATTAAATCAAACCCTTTGGTAGTCCATTTTGCAGAGGTGGTATGAAAGGAAGGCGTTTTCTCTTTTCAGACGACCTCTTTTATCTATTAGAGTGAAAATCTAAAAAAACCTCATTTACTTATGATACGCTCCCCACCTGATTTCTCCATATCATGATAAATTGTTCTAGCAACACTTCTTCCGCAGCTCACGGTCATGTTTAATTCTTTGATCCAATGCCGTTCTGATCTGATTAACAGCCACCTTCTATCGAGGCTTGGCTACTAAGTTTTATTTCAACAAAAAAACGCTTTGTTATAGCTGCTTCCTTGTCATCATAGAGTCCGTGACAACCGCACGCCGCTTTTTCTGACTCTTTCTCCGGAAAATATTTGCATACTTATATCAATAGGCTGCCATAAATATGGTACTATTATTTTAAAAAAAGAGATTCAGAGGCTGAAACAATGAATGAACTTGTGTTTGAAAAAAGAGAATTTACTTCAGATCATGTCAATGTTGTAAAAACACTGCATTTAAATAACTATCCGATTGTGTACATCCTTTATAATGAGAAAAAGAAACCGACTGCATATATTGGGCAAACGGTTCAAGCTGCACGGCGTTTGAAGAATCATATAGATGATGAAAAGCGAAAGAAATTGAATCGCTTTATATTAATCGGGCATGAGAAATTTCATCAGTCTGCGACATACAATATTGAATCAAATTTAATTAACTATTTTATCGCCGATAACCGCTATCAGCTGCAAAATGTGAGCCAGACCAGGTCTAGGGAAATGCACAATTACTATCAGAAACCCTTTTATAATGAAAATATCTTTCAAGTCATTTGGGAGAAGCTGAGAAAAGAGAAAATTGTGAGCGATTCTCTTGAAAACCTTAGGAATAAAGACATTTATAAGTTATCTCCTTATAAAGAGCTCTCGCCTCAGCAGCTTGATATTAAAAAGAAGATCCTTGATTTCTGTAAAAAACATATACAAAAAGAAGGAAATCATGTCATTGTTATTGAAGGAGACGCCGGCACAGGGAAAAGTGTCCTCTTAAGCTCTCTGTTTAATACAATTCAAGATTTAGCTAAGAGCGAAGACTCTTTTTTGGAAGAAACAGATAATTACTTGCTGGTGAATCACAGCGAAATGCTGAAAACCTATAAAAGCATCGCCAACAGCTTACCGAATTTAAAGAAAAAGAGTTTCATGAAGCCGACAACATTTATTAATGAGAAAACCAAGACGGGAGCAACAGCGGATATCGTATTAGTAGACGAAGCTCATCTGCTTCTGACAAAGGAAGATTCCTATAACAATTTCCGCTACCAAAACCAGCTGGATGAGATCATTAAGCGAAGTAAAATCACTGTTGTGATCTTTGATCCAAAACAAGTCTTAAAGATTAAAAGTTATTGGAACGATAGATTGCTCGAAGAAATCATCAATCAGTATGATGCGAAAACTGTGAAACTTACAGACCAAATGAGAATGAATGCCAATCCAGAAACGATGAAGTGGATTGACAGCTTTGTTGAAAAGAAAATTCTTTCTTTGCCGACTGAAGACTCCTCCTTCGAGCTAAAAATATTCGATGATGCTGCTGCGTTTAAGAAAGCCATTGAAAGTAAAAACAACAAAGACGGGCTCTCTCGGATTGTCTCGACATTTGATTATTTACATAAAAAAGATAAAAAGACGTACATCGTTGATGAAGAAGGGATTAACATGCCCTGGAACAGCACCCAGGATAAAGTGACATGGGCCGAAAATCCGACTTCAATTAAAGAAGTCGGCTCCATTTATACTGTTCAAGGGTTTGATTTAAATTACGTCGGCGTCGTTCTCGGCCCTTCCGTAAGCTATGATGAAGACAACGACGAACTGGTAATTGATACTTCCAAATACAAAGATACAGGGGCATTCATTTCTCGTACAGATTTGTCGCCAGAACAGAATGAACAAGTTAAAGAACAAATTATCTTAAATTCAATAAATGTCCTGATGAAACGGGGCATTCACGGCCTCTATATTTATGCGACAGACCCTAAATTAAGAAAAAGACTACTCGAGTTAGAAAGGGGAAAATCATCATGAGTGATATCCAAAACCTAATCAACGCAATCAACGAATTCAGAGATGAACGAAACTGGAGACAATACCATAACCCAAAAGACCTCGCCATCTCAATCTCCATCGAAGCAGCCGAGCTGCTCGAAGACTTCCAATGGATCAGCAGTGAAGAAGCACTCAAAGCCAATAAAGAAAATATCCGTGAAGAAATCGCAGATGTTTTAATCTACTCATTCATGTTATGTAACGATCTTGGACTGGATGTAAAAGAGATTGTGGAAGAGAAGATTGTGAAGAATGGGAGGAAGTATCCGGTTAATCATAATGGTTGAGACTCTCCTTTTAAGTAGAGAGAGCTTCTTTCCCAATTGAAGACCGCTCTCTCTATCTCCATGATGCGTTGATTATGATGGCGCTCTGCTCGTTTACTTACCGTAATCCCCCCTACTTCATTTGCTTTACACCTTCGATTCCTTCTGCACATTGTTTAAAAAAATGACATTTGTCACCCGATTTTCATGACATCACTTACTAAAATCCGCCTCCCTCAGCTTATACAATGAAATGAGTAAATCAGGAGGTGGTCTGTAAGCCATGACCGATGTTGTGAGCTTGACGAATGTGACAAAGACATTCCGCCAAAAAACGGCGGTTAATCAGATAGATTTTTCAATTAAAAAAGGAGAAATTATAGCCATTCTAGGGCCAAACGGCGCCGGGAAAACAACAACGATTTCTATGATATTGGGGCTGTTAAAACCGACGGCAGGCAACATCACATTATTCGGTTCCATGCCGCATGAAAAACGGGTGCGTGAAAAAATCGGCACGATGCTGCAGGAAGTCAGCGTCATGCCTGGTTTGCGTGCAGGTGAAATCATCGAACTCGTTAGGAGCTACTACCCAAAGCCTCTATCCTTTCAAAAGCTTAGAGCGTTGACAGGTTTGACAGACAAGGATTTAAAAACACAGGCGGAAAAGTTGTCAGGCGGGCAAAAGCGGCGTCTCGGCTTTGCCTTGGCGCTTGCCGGTGATCCAGATTTGATGATCTTCGACGAACCCACGGTCGGAATGGATATCACTTCAAGAAACCGTTTTTGGCGAACGGTTCAAACGCTCGCAGAGCAAGGAAAAACGATCATTTTTTCTACACACTACTTACAGGAAGCAGATGATGCCGCGCAACGAATCTTGCTGTTTAAAGACGGCAGCATAGTAGCTGACGGGACGCCGCTCCAAATAAAATCAAGAATATCGAAGCATTCAGTTTCATTTATAGTCGATCCCGAACAGTCGCTTGAAAAGCTGTATCAGCACCCGGAAATCAAACAGATTTTTCGTAAAAACAACCGGGTTTACATCGACACGGCCAATACTGACAAAATATTGGAACTCATTTTCGCAGAAAAGATCGGCGCTTATGATATTCAAATTAAACGCGGAAACCTTGAAGAGGCGTTTCGCCAGCTGACAGGCAAAGGAGACGATGTAAAATGAATGTATTTCAGATGCAATGCAGAATGGAAATCAAAAGAATGCTTCGAAACCGCTATTTTGTCTTTTGGTCATTGGCCATGCCGATTGCTTTTTATTATATTTTTACAAATGTCGTCAATACGAATGCTCCGGATCCTGCGGCTTGGAATGCGCATTATTTAATGTCAATGACAACATTCAGCGTCATGGGCTCTTCGATCATGACGCTTGGCATCCGCATGGTTCAAGAACGGACACAAGGATGGTCGACGTTCATACGTGTAACGCCTCTTCCCGACCATATTTATTTTATCGCTCAAATGGCGGGGCAAAGCGTCATTCATATTCTTTCGATTACAGTCATCTTCTTAGCCGGCGCCTTGATTAACGGCGTTTCTTTATCCCCGTTGGAATGGTTCCTGTGCGGATTGTGGGCCCTGCTTGGCTCGCTCCCCTTCCTGGCGATTGGGACATTGATCGGGATGATGAAAAAAGTGGATACAGCAGCCGGAATCAGCAATGTGCTGTATATGGGGCTCGCCGTATGCGGAGGGATGTGGATGCCGCTTGAAATTATGCCAAAAATGATGCAGAATATCGGCCATTGGCTGCCGTCTTATCATTATGGCAACGGCGCCTGGGAAATCGCTCAAGGTCAAATGCCAAACTGGAAAAGTATTCTCTTTCTATTAGTCTATTCAATCGTTGTTATGCTACTATCTAAATATATAAGAAGAAAACAAGAAGCGGTGTGAGTAAGAATGAAAAAAAACTTCAGCATGTTTCCAAAACGGTACGGCTTTTTTCCCTATATCTTTTTAATCTATTTACTGCTGCCTATTTCTTATTTGACGAATCAGACCTCGGGGATCAAACAGCTGATCGGTTTTGGACTCGTGCTGCTTTTCTTAGTGACGTACCGCCAGCTTTTTTTTATTTCGCCGCAAAAAAAATTATTTACTTACTGGCTGGCCATCCAGCTTTCGATCATTTTGATCTACACTGTATTTTATGATATCAATTTAGTCTTTTTAGGCTTTTTTTCAGCGAACTTCATCGGCTATTACAGGGAAAAAAAGATATTTCGGCGCGGGCTTGCCAGCCTGGTTGTTGTATTGGTCGCCCCTTTTATCTATCATCTGCTGAAAGATCCATCCCTGCTTAATCGGCTCTTTTATTTTCTGCCCTTTCTTGTGATTATGCTCATTTCACCATACGGCATCCGCTCCATGAACCGCCGCATGGAACTGGAACAAGAGCTTGATGAGGCAAATCAGCAAATTAAGGAACTGGTCAAACGCGAGGAGCGTGTACGAATTGCCCGTGATCTGCATGATACACTTGGCCATACTCTCTCACTGCTGACATTAAAAAGCCAGCTTGTCCAGCGTACCATCGCCAGCGACCCCGAACGGGCGCGAAAAGAAGCAAGAGAAATGGAAACCACATCAAGAGCAGCTTTAAAACAAGTCCGGGAACTCGTGTCTGATATGAAAACGGCAACGATCGCAGAAGAGCTCATCCACATCCAGCAAATCCTGCGGGCTGCAGACATCACATTCGAATACATGGGAGGTTCCGATTTTTCAAATATCTCTCCTGTCACACAAAACATTGTCAGCATGTGTATTCGCGAAGCCGCCACAAATATCGTCAAACACAGCCGCGCCACCCATTGCACCATTTCCATCTCTCAAACAGATGATAAAATAAGCATTACCATCAAAGACGACGGAATGGGGATGGATCAGCAAACACCATTTGGTAACGGCTTGCGCGGAATGAAAGAAAGACTTGCATTAATTGACGGCGCTCTCGACGTTTCAACCCATAACGGTACAGTTTTAAACATTACCGTTCCGATTGTAAAGAAAGCTGAACGAAAGGAAACAATCCAATGATTCGTTTATTTATTGCCGAAGACCAAAGAATGCTGTTAAGCGCGCTGGGGGCCTTGCTTGATCTTGAAGAAGACATGGAAGTGATCGGCCAGGCGACAAACGGCGAAGAAGCGCTCACCGCCATTCTGAAGCTAGAACCGGACGTCTGCCTCATGGATATCGAAATGCCCGTCAAAAGCGGCTTAGAAGTGGCAGAAGAGCTGATGAAACGGGGCTCAAAAAGTAAGGTTATCATATTAACAACATTTGCCCGCCCCGGCTACTTCGAGCGCGCCGTCAAAAGCAATGTCCACGGCTACCTGCTCAAAGACGGAGAAATCGACGACCTCGCAGACGCCATTCGAAAATGCACGGAAGGCAAGCGAATCTTCAGCCCGGAACTCAGCTTTGATGCCATCCGCAAGGTAAACCCGCTATCCGAACGGGAGCGGGAAATCCTGCGATTGGCGGCTTTAGGAATGACGACGAAAGAAATTGCCGCCGAGTTATTTTTGTCAGCAGGCACCGTCCGGAACTATATTTCTGAAATTATGAATAAGCTGGGTGCGAAGAATCGGACGGAGGCGGCGAAGGTTGCTGAGGGGGAGGGGTGGATTTGAGCCTGACCCACTCTTTACCTTGAAATCAAATATTCAACCTTGATTAAACAGTCTGCTTGTTTATAATTAAGCTCACCGTAACCTTTAATAACGTAAGTTAAATATAAAAGGTAGAGATTTGATGCCTCTCTACCTTTTCTTTTATATTTTCTCAACTGTTAAAACCGTATTTTTTCTCTCTTTGAGAGAAAGCATCTTCTCCGCCCTCAAGAATTTCACAAACATGAGATTTAATACCCTTATCACTTATTTTCACACTACCTTGTGTATAATAGTCACACTCAAGTGCACCATTGATGTATTCAAACCTATGTTGTTCGTTTTCAAATAATCGTGGGTCTTGGTTAGCGACAATAACATTTTCACTGTCAGTTAAGACTACAAGATTTGCATTATGAGTAACAATTATTATTTGGCGATTCAAACTTTTATTACGAATGAAATTTACTAAATCAGTAGTTATAGTTCTATTATCTAAATTATCCTCTGGTTGATCGATAAGAATTGGATGAGTTTCATTACTTATATTTAAGAATAATTCTAATAAAACTAATCCTCTTTTTCCAGGTGACATTACAGATAATGCATCACTATCTTTTATTAAATCAAATATAACTTCTGTATAGTTTTCAAATAATGCTTGAATAACTTGTTTCTTAGAAAATCCTTTTTTAATTTTACTTTCGTCATTCTCTAATATGGACTTAAATAAGAACTTAATCTTATTAACAAAATTATTTTCATCAAAAATAAATTCAACATCATCCGTGAAAACATTATATTCATCACATCCAGGGAATATATTAGTTATTTTTCCTCTTCTTACAAACTTACTTAAAAAGTTATCCTCAAAGGATTTATCCTTGAAAAAGATTTTCGCATTAACCATTATATCATTTAAATAGTTTGAGTTATTAAAGTGTTTTACTATACTTCTATTTATCTCTAAGAATTCCTCCTCAAGTTCAATTATATTATCAATAATTAACTCTATTTTTCTTTCTATATTTAGTAGTTCTTCGTTTTTATTCTCAAGTTGTGTTAAAGATAGTTTTTGTTTATCCAGTTTACCTTTTAATTGTTGTATTTCTTCTCTATTTTTGGCCTTTTGAATTAATGGGTTTAATAATTCTTGTAATTGAGCTAATTTTCCCTCGACTTCTTCTTTAATACCCTCGAGTCTACTTACTCTTGTCTGAATATTTAACTGTGCTTCAACAAATGCTTCACTTATATCTTGACGTAACTTTTCCAAAATAACTACTTCATTTTCCTCTTTACTGTCAATTTTCTTTATACTCTCGTTAACCTCATCATAAATTACCTCTAGTTTTTTTGATGTATTTTGGATATTTGATCCTTTTGTTTTAACCGACTCTAAATCTGATTTAAATTTACTTTTTAGTTCTTCTTTTCCTTCTATTGCACGTTCTTCTTCCTCACTCAATTCCGATAAAGTTAACTTTTCTTTTATCTCAATCTCTAGCTTATTTATCTCAATTTGAATTGAATGTTCATTTCCTATATTCTCAATTTCCGATAACAAAATATTTTTTTTATCTAGGTACTCAAATAAGTTAGTAATTTGTTCTGTTTTTTTTCGTTTATTCTGATTTAATTCTTCTGTTTTTTCATCAAAAAATTTTTTGTTTTCTGGTATTTGCAACAAAATAGATTTAATTTTATCCTGTAAAACATCATTAGCTGTATCTTCTGATAAAGCATTAATATACATTTGTGGTATGTATGTAACTTTTCCTATCTGCTCTTCTGAGTTATTACTAGTAGTGGATCCATTTCTCCACTTCACTTCAAATTGAACATCTTCAATAAAAGTGTTTGTATATGGAGGGATCCACAATTCTTCTTTTTCCCTAATTTTAATTTCATTTTTGGAGATTGATTGGGCAATTTTATATAATAGTAGGGATTTCCCCGATGATTTCCCTCCAATAATTGTGTTTAATCCTGGGTTTAGTTGTATTTCTCTATTACTAAACGAATTATTGTCGGTTTGAAATTTAATAGATGAAATTACATCATAATCATTCTTTTGATCGGGATTATGGGGTTGTATAACAACTCTATTTTTAGGTTCAAATATTATTTGTTTTAATCCTTCAAAAGTTGGCTCTGCTTTGATCCAAGTATATCTGTCATTATCAGGTTTCCCTATTTTCTTAAATGAATGTGCATCTGAGCCATGAATACAAGGCATTACTTTTCCACATTGTTCAATTGTTTTTTCTTTATCAATAATACCAAGGAAAAATTCCCGGTCTTTTGGATTGCTACTGAATATAAAATGGGAAAAATGATATATTTTCCTTCTAACTGCTAAAAACGAATTATCTCTAAGTCCTGAATTACCATCTACATTACTATTTGGAACTCCAATTAAATATTTATTATGGAATTTGGTTTTATATTTTTCTAGTACCTTGTTTATCATTTCTATTGAGACTTTGAATTGTGTCATTCCTAATTTAAGAGCTTTTTCCTCAGAGTACGATTCTTTTAAAAAATTTTCTCCTAATTGTATTAAATCTCTCTCTATACATTTATATGGTACATCTTTATATGTAAATTCTAGTTCCCTAAGAAAACTATTTTCTATATCCTCCGGGCTTATTGCTGGATCGAACAGAATATGAATGTTAATTGGTTTTCCCCTATATGTTGTTTTATCTAATCTTAATTCAATATTTGGTATAATCAAATCAATATTTGGAACTCTACCTTCATCTCTATATTTTGTTATTTTTTTAAAACCTTCTATAGAAAAGTAGTCAGTTATTCCAATTACACTAACATCAGAGAGACTTTCAAGAGTCTCAAGAAACAAATCCCATTGCCCTGAATATTCATTATGTAAAACAGATTCGGGTGAATGTATGTGTAAATCCCATTTTCTCCACATCGATCCTTTTGTATTTAACAAACTTCTCATGTTACACCCCTATTAATTATTTTTATATTACTTACTTTATTTCACCAGTAAATCTATTTAAAGGAATAACCTAAGTACATATTTTAGTAAAACTAAATAGGCTTAAACTTGTCTGTATTGCATTGAAGTAATATCAGCTTGCTTCTTTTTTGAGTTTTACTTATAATCAGTTTACCGCAATAAATCGGAATAAGTTTTTCGAAATCTAATTATAGATACTAAAATAACCTTTTTAGGTCGATTGTGGTACTTGATCATTTTGGACGTCTTCTACTAATTCATCTCTACGAGCTTTAAGCCATTTTTTTAAAGGCGCTATATAGTGCTCCCACTTTTCATGTTGACTTGCAACATCAATAATTTTACTTAATCCTACTTCTTTACTCTGATAATTCATTCTTTCAATTATATCGTCCACATATTTATGTGTATTATCTACTTTTTGAATGTCTTTTGCGGTTTCAACTATTTGATTGAGGGTTGAAAGTTCCTTCAAAAGACTATGAATAAAATGTTCAGGCGCAACACTATCCGGTAAGTTAAACTGCGTTATATGCTTTAAAAGCTTGTCTCTCATTTCATAATTTTCTTGTGTTGTACCAGTTAGTGCTTTTTTTATTCTTTTCATTTTATCCTCTTCACTGACAAACATGTCTCCATCAAGAATAAATAGACATTCTGTAGTCAATTTATTAGATAGCAACATTCCTGCTGCTGTCGTAAAGCAATTTTCTGCAGCACCAAAACGTGCAACATTCACATATTTAGACATATTTAATGATTCAATTATGTGATTAACAATTGTAAAAGCTAAATCATCTTCCACAAATAATTCAATAGGGCGAGTACTCTCTCCTGTTATGCGGTAAATAGTATCTGGTTTTGTATTCGTTAAACAAATTGTTTTTTCAGAAGTACTATATAAGTGGCGTATATTAATGAATTTGCTATAGCTTAAAATATCTATTGAATGCGTTGTAAATACAATTTGTAGTTTCTTCTCTTCTGCTCTTTCATGGAGAGTCTCAATTAATTTTTTAAATGCAAATGCATGTAGAAGCAAGTCAATTTCATCAATTAAAATTAGTGAATTATTGGGAGCATTATAAACTTCGGCTAATATTTTAAAGATCCTTTGTTCACCAGCAGACATACTCAAAGAAGAATATTTAGCTTGATTATACTCAACACCTATATACTTCCCTTTTGGATCACTGTGCAAATTATAAGAGCTATAATCACGATTCATTATATAACCAGCTTTTTCTTTAATAATTCTAGAGGTAGTGTCATTCAAAGTAGTAGTGCTATATCTTATGAAACTTTGCCTTTTCTCTTCTTCAATTTTAGGAACGCCTGAGCTTATACCAATAAAAAAAACATCTCGAGGAATTCTTCGGTCGTATTTGGGTGACCATCTATCAGTGTTTTTAGCATAAATGGTTTCTTCATTTTCGTAAAATCGGCTACCAAATCTATAGTCATGGTAAAGGGTAAAACGACTACCTTGCCAAAGAGAATCTATAGTAGGGGTAAAGAATTGGCTGAATTTATAATTTACAGTTTTGTTTTCGTCTGCAGGTTTATAACAACAGGCTAAGGCATGTAAAATCGTAGATTTTCCTGAACCATTTATACCTATTAAAGCAGTTAGTCTACTTTCTGAGAAATCAATTTCTACTTCTTTCAGGTTCTTTAATAGATTAATATTGATTTTCTTAATTTTTTGTTGCGAGTATTGTCCCATTTTTGTTCACCCTAATAATTTTTTATCACTCAAGCGTAATTAACACAAACAAGAAAAACTCTTTTAATACTTAGAAATTATCTTCTTGACACGAATTCGACATTTTTGTTCAACATGATGTTTCTTTTACAAGCTTTTTTGTTACGATATTTAAAAGTTTACTTTAAAAAGTTACCAAATAAAGACTATTCTTTTAATGGTCAAATAATTATCGGAATGATGCTATGTCTATATTAAGCACTCACTTATGATAAGGCTCCCCCCGATTAATCCGAAACGCCCGATAAACCTGTTCCAGCAAAATCAGCCTCATCAGCTGATGCGGGAACGTCATCCTTGAAAACGACAGCTTTTCATCTGCGCGCTTCAGGACGGCGTCGCTCAAGCCGAGTGAGCCGCCGATGACGAAGGTTACCTTGCTCTTTCCATATGTGGCGAGTCTATCCATATTATCGGCTAATTCTTCCGAACTTTTCATTTTTCCTTCGATTGCCAAAGCGATGACGTGGGCGTCGGGGCTGATTTTTGAGAGAATTCGTTCGCCTTCTTTGTCTTTGACGATTTTCATGTCCTGGTCGCTTAGGTTTTCCGGTGCTTTTTCGTCCGGCAGTTCGATGATGTCGACTTTTGCGTATGCCGAAAGCCGTTTGATGTATTCGTCGATTCCTTGTTTTAAATATTTTTCTTTTAGTTTTCCGATTGCTACGATTGATATATTCACAGGTCATCCCCACTTTAAGAACAAGTTATTCAGAAGCATTATCCACAATTGTGGATAAAGGTTGTGTATTTAGTGTCCGATCATTCGTTCCCCACTATATATACTGCAGGTTTATCGCACAATTCACAGGTTGTGGATAAACTGTGTGTATGTTCGATTTTTCTGATTTCAGGGGCCAATTCTACTTCATCCACATACATGTCAATGACGGTTTCAATATGCTCTTCGCAAGACTTCATAAAAGTCCCTCCAATATCTGTATCATTGGGCTCTTTTATAAAAAAGCTCCTTATTCAATATACCCTATTTATGCACATGTTAGTAGGTTTTAGCATGACTTCGCGCGGTTATCCACAAGCTTTTTATATTCCTCTGGATAACTCTGTTTTCCCTAAATAAAAAACACCAGCTACCCTCGCTGATGCTCTAATCTTTTTCTATACTGCTTCTCTTTTTTCCTGAACAACTAAAGAATGCTGATTCGTGATATGCTGCAAATATGAAACGTTAAGAATGAAAGTCCAAAACCCGTTAACCGGCTTTTTAGAGAACCTCATAAACGATTTTCTAACCTTAAATGCACTAACTAGATTTATCGTCCAAAAAAGGAGAAATGAGAGCTGCGGGAGGAAGCTGTGTCCGGGGCGCAGCGGGAGAAGCAAAATGCTGTTGCTGTATGGCAGCAAATCTTCTCTTTGAAATGTGATTGAGTAAAAAGTCCAAAAAGGCTCCAAAATTGAAAAGACGCTTAACAGCAGCGTCACTTTAATGGCGACATACGGGAGCTTAATTTGGCATCGTTCTAAATTCTTTCTTCTTGAAAGAAACCAGTACGGGATGTATATGCCAGACGTTATGATTGTTAATAACACCGCAAATATGGCTTTTATTTTCGGAAATTCTTCTAATTCCTTACTCATGCTGAAACACTTCTTTCCTTAAAACTTTTCTTCCAGGTCTTTTTATCCTTGTCATCTATACTTTTCCACTTTCCTTATCAAAATGTACTATATTGAATGCAATAAATCAAAATCCATTGAAGTGTCAAATTGGGATTTTCTTAGGTATATGGATTCTTTTTTTTGACCGAAATAAAAAAACTATACCATTTTACCCAATCCTTATTTCGTATTCATCTGCAGAAATTCGACAATCAATAGGACATTATTCGTCATATTTTTACCTTTGTAATATGCAATCTGTCATTGCGTAATATAAAGGAGTTCATTCGAATCATTTTGTCTTTTTTTCGTTATGTTTCATGTCTCTCAACTAGGAATAATGACACGCTTTGTTTCATGTGGAACATTGGACATGAAAAAAGACCAAAGCTTCACAGCTTTGATCTTACAGCCTCTTGCTCATATGCAAATCCGTCGTCTCAAAATTCATTTTTTCATAAAGCCGCTTCGCCTTTTTATTATGGGCGAATACATGCAGGGACAGCTTTTGGACTCCTAATTGCTTTGCCTCTTCTTCTAAGACGGCTAAAGCCTGCTGGCCGATTCCCTGCCCGCGATACGCTTCATAAAGCCCGAAATCGTAAATAAATGCTTCCTTCTGAGGATGGTGCGGGTCAGCGTAGAGCCAAAGCCAGCCTGCGGCATCCTCGCTGTCGTCCATGATTGACCATAGATGATGGTTGTTCGTTTCAATGCCGTTTGGCAAAAGAGCTGCAAATTGCTCTTCTGCTTTCTCCATCGCTTCCGCCACTGTCCATGTGCCCGCTTTTACTTTCTCCATGGCGTAATGCTGGATGGAATAGGCATGGTATGTCTTAAAGTCTTCTTCCGTCATTGGCATTAAACGGATTGCCGGTTTTTTTCTCGGTTTGTTTAAGTCAATTTTAATTTTTGATTTCAACATCAAATTGTGCTTCACTTCCTTGTTTATTGATCATGATGCTTTGCTCAGCCATTCGCTTTTCGGCTCGGAAAGTTTATTGATTCTGTGCTGAATGTAAATGACATTCAAAAGAAACGCAAAAATGGATCCATTCGCAGGTTCTTTGCCTGAGAGCTTGTTTAATGAAGCGGTCACCACCAGTGCGCAGTAAATCAAAACACCTGCGGACAGAATCAAAATCACGCGGTCGAGCAGCATATAAAGGCTGTAATGCATGTCAGGAAAAGCGATTTTTGCTGATATTCTAATTGGAATCGAAAATAAATGATAAAATATGATAGCTTTTAACGTGGTGTAGGGAATATCATGATAAGGCAGCAAATCGAAGCTTTTTTTCCTGGATAGAAACCAGTATGGTATGTAAACCCCCAGTGTGATCAGACATAGCACAAAAACGGACACGATACTTCTGCTCTTTACATTAGACAGCGTTTTCAACGCAGTCTGCACATTGTCGTTCATATCATTCCTCCGGACACTCGTTTTCCAAACAAATGAATTGAATGAATTTTTTCATAGCAGCGGCACACCCCCTCAATATATTCTTTTCTCTGCTTTTAGACAATATGACTTAGGTACCAATATGACAAATGTACTATTTTTAAAAAGGATTGCCTCCTTCTCGATTAGCTGAAAAATGTGTGACAACCGTTTTTATGTCATAAGAATGAAACAAAAAACAAAGAGCCTGATTGGAATTCAGGCTCTTTTGTTTACCGCTGTATACTTTTTTGAAGAGAAATCTGCCAGTGGATGCCGGTGCCAATATGGTGTGTTTTGGCAAAGGATCCTTGATTGAGGGCAATACCCAGGCGGTCTAATGAATTGATATAAACAACCGGCTTACCGACCGGCATATCAGCAAACGACCGTCCAAAAGCCATCGTTTGCTGATAGACTTTGGTGTCCTCGTGTTTGATGACCACTTCCACAGGATCTTCGTATTGAACGTCAAGTGACTTGAACAGTTTACGGCTGATATTTGTCCAAAGGTTTCCAAACCGGATATCTAAAATGTCGATCGTTCCGGTTATCCAATCATTTTCGATATAAGCTTCCATGACCGGAAGTTTGACGATGGAATCTGTTGAAACTTCCGGACCAATCCGGTCGAAGCTGAGAATCCCGGCTGCCAGTCTTGCCCCGGTGTAAGCGTAAATGTCGCGTCCATGGAAAGTATGTGATTCGCCTGATCTCGGAAGCCTGTTTTGCGCTTCATCAAGATAGCGCACTTCGACAATCCCATTCTGCCGGCTGATATGGGTGAGTGTTCCGTTGTCCGGTGTGATGATATATTGATCGGAAGAGGTTCTGACTGCGACGCTGCGGCGTTCCGAGCCGACACCTGGATCGACGACAGAGACGAAGACAGTGCCTTCAGGCCAATAAGAAACGGACTGCAGCAGCCGATAGGAAGCCTCCCAAATGTGAAAAACGGGAATGTTGTGCGTCAAATCAAAAATCCGGAGTGAACTGTCAACTGAATAAGCCACGCCGTACATCGCATTTACCGCCCCGTCATCAAGGCCAAAATCAGATTGTAATACAAGTGCATGCTGACTCATCCTATCTCCCTTTCCGCCCTGATTTTCGCAGTGAATCTGCCTTTGCCAAAATGTTTAAATCATCATATCGTACGCGAAATTGAAACGCAATATGATGTTTTGTCCATTTTTTAGAAACTCTCATTTTTATTGAAGCAAAAACTTCGATTTCACACCCTAAAAACCCGATTATTCATCCGGAAAGTCTTATTTTCCTCTCTAACTATCCCATTTTTGATTTTTGACGATCATTCCTCAGACTTGGCATAATAAAAAAACAGCCCGGCCGTACCGGCCAGACTGTCTTTATCAGCTTCCCAATTTGGATCGGGACAGCTTTACTTCTGTTGTTCTTTCTTTTCCGCCCCGCAGGTATTTGATTTTCACCTTATCGCCGACGTTTTTGGTGTAAAGCTTTTTACGCAGATCAACGATATCGTAAACGCGGTCACCGTTGAATTCGACGATGACATCAAGCTCTTTCAAACCGGCTCTGCCTGCAGGAGACACCGGCTGAACGCCCATTACAACAACCCCTGATGTTACGTCTTTCGGCAGTTTAAGCGTTTCCTGCCAGTGGTAGCTTGCAATATCGCCAAGTGATTTCATCTCAATTCCGAAATACGGCCTTCTTACTTCTCCGTACGTTTCCAAATCTTCGATAACCGGAATGGCAAGGTTGGCAGGGATGCTCAGACCGATGCCTTCGACGGCTGATTCAGCGATTTTCATCGAATTAATGCCGATGACTTTTCCATCAATATTAAACAGTCCGCCTCCGCTGTTGCCCGGGTTAATGGCAGCATCCGTCTGCAATACTTCGGCATTCCAGTCCGGCTGTCCGTCTCCGTTTGAATCGACCGGAACAGCGCGTTCGGTTCCTGAGATGATTCCTTGTGTAACAGACCCTGAAAACTGCAGGCCGAGCGGGTTTCCAATCGCGATGACAGGCTCGCCTGTCTTCACTTTATCAGAATCTCCGAATTCAGCAGCCGCTTTTATTTTATTGCTGCTGACTTGCAGGACGGCCAGATCCATCAGTTTATCACTGCCGATCAGTTTTGCCGGAATCCGCGTTCCGTCATTCAGACTGACTTCGATTTGGGATGCCCCTTCAATGACATGGTGGTTGGTCACAATGTGGGATGTTTTGCCTTCCTTTTTATAAATAACGCCCGAGCCTGTTCCCGCTTCGCTGTCTCCATCCCATACACCGGTTTTTTGGATGTTGATAACGCCGACAACAGAATCAGAAACCTTAGAGACCACTTGTGTGACTTCATTGTTCACGTTGACGGATACATTGCGGACCGCACCGCCCTGCTGAGCTTCTTGACCTCCGCGCGCTTCAATGACTTGCAGATTGTAAGGCAGCCATCCCTGCTGCGAGAGATACGGCAGGGCAAACACTGTTAAAAGAGCGCCGATAACGGCGCCGACCAGGCTTGAAAACAAAAAGCTTCTCCAATTTCTCACCGGCTTTTCCCGAACGAATTTTTCCTCATCATGATTAAACTCCACTATATTCAAATCCTTTCAAGGAACGATATATGTATATAGTGTGGATCATCTGCCCGCAGATTAATCATTCAATCAGTAAAATTTACACCGCTACAAGAGGTGTCGGTTTCTTAGGATCGGTATCATATAAGTCAAACGTTTCTCCCGCCGCAAATCCTTTGGCAGCCAACGTTTGCTGGACAGACATTCTCGCCAGCTCTTTCATGTTGTTGTCCTGGCTTAAATGAGCCAAATAAATTCTCGATGTCTCATCACCGATTACATCAGTCATTGCGAGTGCTGCGTCCTCATTGGATACATGTCCGACGTCGCTTAAGATCCGGCGCTTGATGTTCCACGGATAGCGGCCCATTTGCAGCATGCCGACATCATGATTGCTTTCAAAAACAAAAGCGTTTGCCGAGCGGATAATGCCTTTCATTCTGTCGCTGACATAGCCCGTATCCGTAATCAAAGCGAGCTTTCGGCCATTGTAATGAAAAACATAAAACATCGGCTCTGCGGCGTCGTGGGATACGCCAAACGATTCGACATCGAGGGAGCCGAACGATTTGACGGTTTCCATTGAAAACACGAATTTTTGGCCGTTATCCATTTTGCCGATATGCCCTTCCATCGCCTTCCACGTTTTTTCATTGGCGTAAACGGGCAGCTCATATTTTCTTGCCAGCACACCAAGTCCTTTTATATGATCACTGTGCTCATGCGTAACAAAAATGCCGTCAAGCTGATCAAGCTTTCGGTCAATTTGCGCCATCAGCCCTTCCATCGCCTTCCCGCTAAGTCCTGCGTCAACTAAAAAAGCGTGGTCATCGGTTTCCAAATATAAAGCATTACCGGTACTCCCGCTCGCAAGTACGCTAAATTGCAGGCTCATGGTTTCTCACTCCATTATGATTTTTCCTTTTTCTCTTGTGATTGAAGAAGCGCTCCATCCCGTGCATCCACGATAAATTCTTCGTGAATGGTTTTATCGTCCGTTTTGCGCTCCACTTCGATCCGCCAAACGGGCACGAAAATTTGCGCGCTTGCCAGCGGATACTGCGTGAAATAGCCAAGCTCGGCTGATTTAATTTTGCTGTACTTCTTCAAATAATCCGGATAGTACAAAGCTTCAACCGCTCCGACTGCGGAGATCAGACTTTCCGTTTTGACTTCTTTTATATCCTGCAGCATCGACTGCTTATATGAAACAACTTCGTTTTTATTATTCAGGTACAGAACGACTTCGCCCATCTCTGTGTTATCATCGTTTTGCCGATCCTGAAAAATGTAATTTCCATTATAGGTTTGGAAGAAAACGATCTGTTTTCCGGATTTATCGACTTTCCAAAGCTTGTACTTGTTGCCGTCGATAATCTCTTCGTTCACGATTTCCCTTGCTTTTGTCTCCATATCCGCTTTCGGAAGTGCAATGGGTGTTTCAAATTCCATTTCTATTTCCGTCAAAGCGTTCTCTTTTGCGGTATTCATTAACGCCTTCGGCTTTTGCCCTTTTAACGATTTAATCTCGCTTTGCTTAAAGACTCGCTTTTGTGCAGAGATTGAGGAACCTTTTGACGTCTCTTTAGACAAGTTGCCATATGAAATATGGTCTGCTTTCATATCTTCCTGCAGCGTTGATTTTTCTAAAATCGGAAACTGATTGTTGCTGCGCTTATCAAAGTATTGAAAGGCCAAAAAGATATCAAGGATGAGGAAGACGATAATGAAGATTGTTTTTGTTCTATTCCACTCCACTCTCAATGCCCTCCTTCACCGCTGAATCTTTCTTTGATACCGGCTTTATCGTACCGTTTATTTTAATGCACCAAGTCGGTACAAGTTTTACAAGAGGGTCTTGTTCCTCTGATACTGAGACCATTTCATAGGCAGGAAAGATTTGCTCAATCTTATCAAAGTCATACTCTTCATTGTCTTGCAGGAACTGAATCAATTCTTCTCCGCTCATGATTTCTTTATCCTTTTTGCTGACCGGATTAGCGTTTGCGCCCAAGACATATGTTGGGTGTTTATAATCCAATATGTCGTTGTTTGCCCAGCGAAGTTCAATCGCTGTCGTTCCGAAAGGCTGGTTTTGGCTGTTAACGACCGGCAGCTGATCCATAAACAGATTAAAGTTGATCTGCTGATTTTCATTCAAGCCGAAAAATTGATAATCATCCGTCCAGCTTCCCGTGTCGTTTAAATATTTAAAGCTTTTATTGATCAGCTCTCCATTTTGATAAGCAGAACTCGGTTCCAGGTTGCGGTGCTGGAACTTAATCTGCCTGTTGTTCGAGTAGACCTCCAAAAGGCTTGTTCCATCCGTATATACCGGTCGGTTTAAGTTGGTTTCCTGCCGGACGGTTTGCGGATCATCAAATAAAGCTTTTTTAAAACGCGTCGGGCTGATCGTTTCTGTAAAATACTCTTTTTCAGACAGCTTCAGCCTATTAACCGGAAGCAAGACATCTCTGCGAGAATTGATTGCAAAGTCCTCGTAAAGAGGCATCTGCGATTTTTCTTTTTCAATGTCTGCAAGGATGTTGCGGTAATTTGCCGATTCAATCACCGCTTCAACAACCGTCTCTTTGCTGAAGGATACAAAGTAGATTTTTTTCATGCCCCGTCCTTCATTGAAAGGAAGAACGATTCTGTCAAAAGAGTTGTATTCATAAGAGTTGGCGGACCATTTGAAAAGCGGCTGCAGCACATCGATTGGAATATTGTCGCTAAAAACGAGATCCAATTTGGAGTCTTTATTTTTAGCGTACAGCCAGTTTTTGAACTGCTGCCTGTCAAATTTGTCCGAGATATCCTTTAACGATTTGACTTCCCATCGGCTCATGTCGTCCCAGAGCTGAGAATAGAGCGTCGTATCATTCAGCAAATAATGCTGTCCATTCTCATGAATGAACATTTGCTGCGGTTTGACGGCTTCATTTAGCAACTTTGTCTGATTTGTAATCGGCTGTTTATCGCTGACCTGAGCCTGTGAATCTTCCACTTTTTCGTAATTCCCCTGAAATCCCCAAATATTAAAAGTAAAAAGAAGACTGATCAAAACCAAAAGGGACAGTATTATCGTTTTAATTGTTTCACGCTTCATCCCAATCATCCTCTTGTTCTTCTTTATATGGCAGGGTAAATGTGATCGTTGTTCCTTTTCCTTCGATACTGTCGGCCCAAATGTCGCCGCCATGGGCTTGTACCATTTCTTTTGCGATCGCAAGACCAAGCCCCGTACCGCCGAGTCTTCTTGTTCTGGCTTTATCGACACGGTAGAAACGCTCGAAGATCTTCTCCATGTCTTTTCTCGGAATGCCGACACCTTCGTCTTTGACACTGATATAAAGAAGCTCTTCTTCTTCATTTACATCAACAGAGAACGTGATATGGCCTCCTTCAGGGGAATATTTCAATGCATTTGAAATGATATTATCCAGCACTTGCGTAATCTTGTCCGGATCGATTTCAACATACAATTCTCTATCCGGCAGATTGCTGATAAACTCAACATGCTGCTCTTTCGTCATTTCAAAGCGCTCAATAATCAATGAGAAGAAACGGATAAAATGAATCCATTCTTTATTGAATTGGTAGTCCTTGCTGTCAAACTTAGAAAGCTGCAGCAAGTCGTTGACAAGTCTGATCATGCGCTCTGTTTCATTCTGTGTCACATTCAAGAAGCGCGGCGCAATGTTTGGATCCTGCCACGCGCCTTCCGCAAGCGCTTCTAAATAGCTGCGCATTGTGGTGAGCGGCGTTCTGAGTTCGTGGGAGACATTTGCCACAAATTCTCTCCGTTCTTGATCGATCTGCTCTTGTTCTGTGACATCGTAAATAACCGCAATCAACCCATCAATCTTTCCGTGCTCTTTTTGGATGACCGAGAAATTGACGCGAAGCACAGACGTCCGTTCTTCCTGTTCAATTTCAAGAAGGAGCGAGTCCTGCTGTTCAACCAAATCTTCGAACGTGTATTCATCTTCAAGGCCGAGCAGTGAGGTGATCGGCATTTCGAGAGCCGTTTCACGTGAAACATTTAAAAGCTCCAGTGCCGGCGTATTAAGCAAAATAATCGCGCCATTTCGGTTTGTCGCGATAACCCCGTCTGTCATATAGGCAATAACAGAAGATAGTTTTTTTCGTTCGCCTTCTGTCATGGATTGAGCTTCTTTCAGCTCTCTTGTTAAATAATTAAACGTTGTGGCCAGCTGGCCGATTTCGTCGTTTCCGTACTTCCTGACTTTTCTTGAGAAATTTCCTTTCGCCAGTTCAATGGCCTGCTTTCTCATATCTGACAGCGGATGTGTAATCGTTCGCGCGACAAAAATCCCGAGGAATGCAGTGATTCCAAGCGCAATAAAAGTTCCAGACGCTAAAATGGTGTTGATCGTCCGGATTTGATTGTAGACATTATCCATCGATGCCACGACATAAATGGCCCCGATCGTCTCTTGATTCGATTTTTTAATCGGCGTGACTGAAATCCGCACTTTGCTGTCACGCTCCGGGTCGAAAAATTTGTTTTCGTACGGAATACCGACAAGCAGTGTCCTTTTAATAATGCCCTCTGTTGTCTTTTTCCCCGCCACCTCCCGGTTATAAGGATTGGAGGTCGCGATGACTTCATAGCTTTTATCAATCAGACTGACTTCGAGAATTTCGCCTTCCTTGCTGAAATCATTTAGAATCCGCTCTGCGTCTTCTTTCAAGGTAGTCGAGGAAGACGTGCTTCTATCCTTCGTCATTTCCTGTTCCAGATAATACGAGAGGTTGTTCACCCGCTGGTCAAGAGAGTCATTATATGATTTAAGAAGTGACTTCTCCATCTCATTGACAAAGTAGACGCCGATAATCTGCATGGCAACGATAATCAGCAGAACGTATATTAAGGTAAACTTAAAATGAATCGAGCGGAAAAAACTGACTTTATTCATTTCGGTATTAGTCCTGTTCCGGATTTCTCAAATAGTAGCCGACACCGCGCCTTGTGACGATCCAGCTTGGGTGACTCGGATTATCCTCGATTTTTTCGCGAAGGCGTCTGACCGTAACGTCAACTGTCCGGACATCTCCAAAGTAGTCGTATCCCCACACGGTTTGCAGCAGATGCTCACGCGTCATGACCTGCCCGATATGTTTAGCAAGGTAATGCAGCAGTTCGAATTCCCGATGCGTCAGTTCGATTGTCTCGTCTCGTTTTGAAACGACGTAGGCATCCGGAAAAATGACGAGCGATCCGATTTGAATTTCGTTTGAAGACGATTCTTCTTCGGCAGGAGCCGCTGTGTTCTGTCTTCTCAAGTTCGCTTTGACACGCGCGAGCAGTTCGCGGGTGCTGAACGGTTTTGTCACATAGTCGTCAGCTCCCAGTTCAAGACCGATGACTTTATCGATTTCCGAATCCTTTGCTGTCAGCATAATGATGGGCATATCATATTTTTTGCGGACTTCACGGCACACTTCCACACCGTCCTTGTTCGGAAGCATGATGTCGAGCAGAATCATATCAGGGTTGAGATCCTCAACCATCTGAAGCGCTTCATTGCCGTCGTATGCGCAATGGACTTCATAGCCCTCTTTTTTCAGATTAAACTCTAAAATATCAGCAATCGGCTTTTCATCATCTACAACTAGTATCTTTTTTTCCATTATTCGTTCCCCCTGGTTCAGAGTTTGGATACAATACAGCCAGCGGATGGCTGCCTAAGTTTTATATCAAGTACACTGCATGTCTTCATTAAAAAACACTTTCTAGAAAATAGATTTCTTATACATTATAACGTTTATGAAGCAAAAGTTAAAAAAATAGTTCAAAGGAAAACGTTTGGAAATTAAATCCACCTGCTATTTTTCCGCTTTTATCACAACAATTAAATTTTTGTGACTTTTTTTACTGAAAAATGAAACATCTTCCCCTTCAAGACCGTCTATATAGTAACGTCTTCTTCTTCGGCCGGGTTACCGGCCTCCCTTTTTTTCTCCTTTTTATTCCTTCAGCATTTTATTTCCTTGTTTTCAGCTAAAAGAAAACGCATCTGCTTAAAAACAGACGCGCTTTAGAGTGGCTCGGGACGGAATCGAACCGCCGACACACGGATTTTCAGTCCGTTGCTCTACCAACTGAGCTACCGAGCCAGGTATGTAACTTTTTTAAAATGGCGGTCCGGACGGGACTCGAACCCGCGACCTCCTGCGTGACAGGCAGGCATTCTAACCAACTGAACTACCGGACCTTGCATATTTACAGTACCTGCTTCGGAGAAGAATCGTGGTCTCCTCCGGAGCAAGCGGGGATTTAGCAATTACGCTAAAGTAAATCAATGACCCGTACGGGATTCGAACCCGTGTTACCGCCGTGAAAGGGCGGTGTCTTAACCGCTTGACCAACGGGCCAGGGAAATGGTGAGCCATGAAGGACTCGAACCTTCGACCCTCTGATTAAAAGTCAGATGCTCTACCAACTGAGCTAATGGCTCAAGATTAAATTACACCCTTAGATTTAATCTGAAATAACGACGTCCACATCTCAGGAAGCTTTTTCGAGATGTCTCTCGATGTGTACGCTGAAGCGAATTCTCCGAAGCTTATTCGGACGTGCTCTACCAACTGAGCTAATGGCTCGTTTCGTTGTTTTCGCAACAACGAGATTTATATTATCATAGAACGAACAGAAGTGGCAATATATTTTTTTATTTTTTTCTATTATTTTTTCCCTTCGTGATGATACTCCGCCCCTTCGCGGTTCAGCCAGTGCATGATTCCGTTCGGATGGAATACAGACAGCAGCCGGTCAGCTTCATGAAGCGGCATCCACTTGGCTTCAACAATGTTCTCGTCAAACGTGATGGCATCCGGACGATCGGTGATCCGGGCTCTAAAGACGATGAAATATACATGCTCGCCGCCGATAATCGCTTCATTTATAGCTAATATATCAAGAGGCTGAATTCCATAGCCTGTTTCTTCCTTCATTTCTCTCGCCGCGGCTTCTGTTAGCGATTCTCCAGCTTCCACCTTGCCGCCCGGCAGCGTCCACGATTGATTTTTCTTATTTTTCACCATCAGGATGTTTCCGTTCTCTTCCACGAATGAATATACAACATCGACACGTTCCACCCGTTTGCCCTCCTTGTCATTGAAAAACAAAGCCCCTGCGAACTGCAGAGGCTCTTCTGGAATTTAGTTCGGACGATAAACGCTTCTCACCACATTTGTTTGAGAGCGGTCAGGACCGACTGAGAAAATAGAAAGCGGAATGCCTGTCAGCTGAGAAACTCGCTCTAGATAATGGCGGGCATTTTCAGGCAGATCGCTCAAGCTTTTGGCTCCTGTGATATCTTCTGTCCAGCCCGGCATTTCTTCATAGACAGGCTCACATTCAGCGAGCGCTTTTAAGCTTGCCGGGAACTCTTCGAGGATCTCGCCGCGGTATTTGTAAGCGACACAGATTTTCAATGTTTCAATACCGGTCAATACGTCAATTGAATTTAATGAAAGGTCGGTAATTCCGCTGACGCGGCGGGCATGGCGGACAACCACGCTGTCAAACCAGCCGACGCGGCGCGGGCGCCCTGTAGTTGTTCCGTATTCGCGGCCGACCTCACGGATTTGGTCTCCGATCTCATTGTTCAGCTCTGTCGGGAACGGCCCGTCTCCGACACGCGTTGTGTAAGCTTTCGATACACCAACGACATGCTGGATTTTTGTCGGTCCCACACCTGAGCCGATCGTTACGCCGCCGGCGACAGGGTTTGAAGATGTAACAAACGGATATGTTCCTTGGTCGATATCAAGCATAACCCCTTGCGCCCCTTCGAATAAGACGCGGCGGCCGTCATCAAGCGCGTCGTTTAAGACGACGGACGTGTCGCAGACATATTGTTTGATCTGCTGGCCGTACTCATAGTATTCGTCTAAAATGTCTTCTATTTTAAATCCTTCCGCATCGTACATTTTTTCCAGCAGACGGTTTTTTTCTTCTAAATTGCGGGCGAGCTTTTCTTCAAAGACTTCTCTATCCAGCAGATCGGCGATGCGGATTCCGACGCGAGCGGCTTTGTCCATATAAGCCGGGCCGATTCCTTTTTTCGTCGTGCCGATTTTATTGGCCCCTTTCCGCTCTTCTTCGACCGCATCAAGCTTTAAATGATACGGCAGAATGACATGGGCCCTGTTGGAGATTCTCAAGTTGTCCGTGCTGACGTTCCGCTCATGAAGATAAGCCAGCTCCGTCACCAATGCTTTCGGATCAACAACCATTCCGTTGCCGATCACACACGTTTTATCCTTATAAAAAATACCGGATGGAATCAAATGCAGTTTGTACGTTACCCCGTTGAATTTAATTGTATGTCCTGCGTTATTTCCGCCTTGGTACCGTGCGATTACCTCTGCGTTTTCGGAAAGAAAATCGGTGATTTTGCCTTTTCCTTCGTCACCCCACTGCGTACCTACAACAACTACTGAAGACATATCCGTGCACCTCCGTTAACCTTTTCAAACGATATCAATATCAAACACATTCAGTTTATCAGTGTCATCCCGCAAAGTCAATCGTAAATCCGAACATTAATTTTAACACCAAACACATTTGTTCGTTATTATAAAGCAAATTTCATATATTTTCTTTTTAATAGACAGTCTGTAAGTCAAATCTTAAAAATAAGCGTTTTTCTTGGACAAAGACACATAAAAAACCGGCAACACAAATATTCAATAAGTAAGGAGGGAGATGCCGATGGAGACGGTATTAATTTTTGCATCTGTTTTATCGCCGATTATTTTGGCGCTGGTCGAATTGGTGAAGAAGACGTTCAAGGTGCCGAAAAACTTGATTCCGCTCGTTTCACTCTTGATAGGTTTGCTGATCGGGGCCGCAGCATATCCTTTTACAGACCTTGAACTCGTGCTCCGTTTATGGTCCGGAGGACTTGCCGGATTAACCGCAACGGGGTTATTTGAAATCGGTAAAAACCGCAATGCAAGAAAAAAGAAAAATCCCTGAGAGCATGTCTCAGGGATTTAAGCACCAGGCGCAACACCTGCGTCATCAAACCGACGTTCCAGGTTGACGAACTTATTGTATTCTTTTACAAAAGCGAGTGAGACGGTCCCGACCGGGCCGTTCCTTTGTTTTGCAATAATGATTTCAATGATGTTTTTATTCTCAGATTCTTTGTCATAGTAATCATCGCGGTACAGGAACGCAACGATATCGGCGTCCTGCTCGATACTTCCCGATTCCCGGATGTCCGACATCATCGGACGCTTGTCCTGGCGCTGCTCGACGCCGCGGGAAAGCTGTGAAAGGGCGATGACCGGAACTTCAAGCTCCCTCGCCAGCGCTTTCAGCGCACGGGATATTTCCGACACTTCCTGCTGACGGTTGTCACTTGATCTGCCGCTTCCTTGGATGAGCTGCAGGTAGTCGATCAAAATCATGCCGAGACCGTTCTCCTGCTTTAACCGTCTGCACTTGGAACGGATTTCGCTGACGCGGATCCCCGGTGTATCATCGATGAAAATACCGCTGTTTGATAAGCTTCCCATCGCCATTGTCAGCTTGCCCCAATCTTCTTCCGTCAGGTTTCCGGTCCGGAGATTCTGGGCGTTGATGTTGCCTTCCGCACAGAGCATCCGCATGACCAGCTGTTCCGCGCCCATCTCAAGGCTGAAGATCGCGACGCTTTCATCGGTTTTAGTCGCCACGTTTTGGGCGATGTTTAAGGCAAAAGCAGTTTTACCGACTGACGGACGGGCGGCTACGATGATCAAATCGTTTCTTTGAAAGCCCGCCGTCATTCGGTCAAGCTCGGTAAAACCTGTCGGGATCCCGGTGATGTCCCCTTTTCTGTTGTGGAGCTGTTCGATATTATCGTAAGTTTGAACGAGCACATCTTTAATATTTTGAAAGGCCCCGGAGTTTTTGCGCTGGGCGACTTCCATAATCGTTTTTTCTGCTTCGCTTAAGAGGTCTTCGACTTCATCCTCCCTTGTATATCCGTCTTGAGCAATCGTCGTTGCCGTACGGATCAAGCGGCGGAGAATCGATTTTTCTTCCACGATTTTCGCATAATACTCTATATTAGCCGCAGTCGGCACAGAATTTGCAATATCCGTCAAATAAGAAATACCGCCAACCTCTTCCAAAAGGTCCGTGTTCGCAAGCTCTGATGTCACCGTCACCAGGTCTACAGGCTCGCCGCGGTCTCCAAGAACAAGCATGGCGTTATATATTTTTTGGTGCGACATTCTGTAAAAATCATCTGGAATCAAGACTTCTGACGCCAAAGTTAAAGCTGATGGTTCTAAAAAAACAGCACCTAACACGGCCTGTTCGGCTTCGATATTTTGCGGCGGCAGCCTGTCATTCAGAAGATCTGTCATGTTAAGCACCGTCCTCCCATTTAAAAATAATCCAACGTCTATTTTACCATTTTTACAGAAAAAAAGTAGACTCGCTTTTTGTAGAAATATTTTCATAGAAAGGGAGAACGGCAATGAGGATGTTTGCTCCCCTGATTTATCCGGGAAAACAAATCAATAACATGTTTGGGGAGGTTGTTTTTCATGAAGGTCTATACGGTGACACAAAATGCCGAGACGGACGGATGGTTTTTGAAACTGGAAGATACGGCGCCTGTTGAGCTTTATGACACAAGGACAGAGGCCGTAGAAAAAGGAGAAGAGATGGCGAAAGAGAATCGTCCTGCGAAGCTTGTCATCTATGACCGGCAGGACAACAAAGAAGACGAACGGTCTTATTAAACACCTCGGCCGAGGTGTTTTTTTATTCCACTATTAATCCAGCCGGCTGTTCCAATTGTTTTTCAAAAGCATGCTGACCATCAAATCGGTCGCATGTTGGTACAAATCCCATTCTTCATAGGCCGCAAATTTCATCCGCAGCGTTTGCAGCACATTGCGCATATCTTTGTATTCTTCAAATGTGTAAAGCCCTTTCGCTCTGATCTGCTGTTCATACAATTTCTTTTTCAGCACAGATAATGTCGAATTCAAGACGATCACCTCCTCTTTATTTATATCGCTTTTTTCTTTTTCTTCCAACTCACTTGTCATATGATGTTACAATATATATCGGAGTCAATATTCACTGTTGCGTACTCTGTACGCTGGGGTACAATATAAAATGGAGGACTTTATGAAACCTTTACAAATATCTGCCGAAACGGCGCAAAAACTTTCGGAAAGCTTAAATCTTCCTCTTGAACAAATCATGCATATGCCGCAGCATATCCTGCTTGCGAAAATTGCCGAAATTCAGAAGCAAGATCAAAAAAGTAACCTTGGATGATGTTCCGGGTTTCTTTTTCATGTCACTTTTCCACCTGAAAGCAAAGGAGAATACAGCATGCATTACATTGACGCTCGACGCCCCCGTTTGAACAATATCTTATTGATTGCAGGAATCATATTTATCGCTTTTAATTTAAGACCGGCTATTACATCTGTCGGGCCATTGATCAGTTCGATCCGCTCGGATATGGATTTGACGAACGGCATGGCCGGCTTCTTGACGACGCTGCCGCTGTTATCTTTCGCCGTCCTGTCCCCCATCGCCCCTAAGCTCGGACAGAAGCTGGGCAATGAGAGAACCCTCTGGGTCGGATTGGTCATCTTATTGATCGGGATTTTGCTGCGCTCTTACGGAGAAGCTTTCACACTATTTGCGGGAACCGCATTGATCGGAGTCGGCATCGCCATCTCCAATGTGCTCTTGCCCAGCCTGATCAAACATAAATTTCCTGACAAAGCGGGAATTATGACAAGTTACTATACGACAGCCATGTCGATTTTTGCGGCGCTCGCTTCAGGGATCAGCATTCCGCTGTCGCACGGTTTAGCGTGGGGATGGAGCGCATCGCTTATGGTCTGGGCCGGTCTCGCGTTTGTTGCGATTTTGATCTGGGTTCCCCAGCTCCGCTATCATGATACGGGAAACCGTACGGTCAGCTTAAAGACGGACGGCCAAACGGTCTGGCGCTCGAAAATCGCCTGGCAGGTCACATTCTTTATGGGCATACAGTCGTTCTTGTTTTACTGCACGATCGCCTGGCTGCCTGAAATTCTCCGTTCGCATGGGATGAGCATGTCGCTTGCCGGCTGGATGCTGTCGCTGATGCAGTTTGCCAGCCTCCCGTCGACATTTTTGACTCCGGTTCTTGCCGGGCGGTTCCGAAACCAAAAAAGCATCGTGCTGGCCCTTGGCATCCTATACTTGGCGGGGATGTCAGGGCTATTGTACGGAGGCAATACAGCGATGCTGACGCTGTGGGTCATTTTAATCGGAATCGGACAAGGATCCAGCATCAGTTTAGCCTTGACTTTAATCGGGCTGAGAAGCGAAAATGCCGATCAAGCAGCGGCATTATCAGGAATGTCGCAATCAGCCGGATATTTGCTGGCAGCGATTGGTCCAAGCTTTGTCGGTTTTCTTTACGATCACATGCACTCATGGAACGGACCGATTTTACTGTTCATCGGCGCGCTGGTCGCTTTAATCGGTGCAGGACTCGGTGCGGGAAGAAATCAATATATTTATGCTAAAGCAGCATAACGAAGCCGGCAGATAAGCCGGCTTTTTTTTTGGAACATAACCTGACAACACAGCGGCTAAATGAAGTGTGATGCTGTATGATCAGATTTGACAAAAATAATTCTCTTAATGGTCTAGACAACTAGAGTTGTAATGTTCTATACTGATGATAACGTTTTCAAGAAAGGACTTTTGACTGTGAAAACCAACCCATCCCAACGCTATATGTTTAAACATCTTCATATTTACAGTGAAAATGGAATGATAGAAGACGGATTTCTTCTGACGAACGGGGAAAAAATCGAGGCTTACGGACCAATGACTGATATTCCCGCTTCCGCCGCAACAGCAGAACAACTGACATTGCCGGAGAACTTCAAAGTGCTGCCGGGCATGATTGATGTTCATATTCACGGAGCAAACGGAGCAGATGTCATGGACGGAACAGCCGAGGCTTTGGAAACAATGGCCGAAGCCCTGCCGAAAGAAGGAACGACAAGCTTCCTGGCGACGACAATGACCCAGGATAAGGCCACGATCGAGCATGCGCTGGCAAACGTTCACCGCTATAAGGAAGCCGGCGGCCAGCCCGGGACCGCCGAAGTATTAGGCGTTCACTTAGAAGGCCCTTTTATTTCAAAGAAACGGTGCGGCGCCCAGCCGCCGGATGATATTATCCCGCCGGATCTTTCGTTATTTAAAGAATGGCAGCGCATCTCCGGGAATAACATTAAATTAGTCACACTTGCGCCAGAGCTGGAAGGGTCTTTGGAACTAATTTCCTTTTTGAAAGAAACAGGTGTCACGGCTTCCGCCGGCCACTCCGACGCCGGACTCAAAGAAATGGCAGACGGGATTAAGGCCGGCATCTCCCATGTCACCCATTTGTTCAACGGCATGCGGGGGCTGCACCATCGCGAGCCGGGGACGGCCGGAAGCGCCCTTCTGCATGATGAACTGAAGGCCGAAGTCATAGCCGACGGCATTCATGTTCACCCTGCGGTCGTCAAGCTGGCATTTCAGCAAAAACAGAAAGAAGGCATCATTTTAATTACGGATGCCATGCGCGCAAAATGCTTAAAAAATGGAACCTATACATTAGGCGGACAGGAGGTGTTCGTGAAAGGCGAAAAAGCCGTCTTAGAGGATGGTACGCTTGCCGGCAGCATCTTGAAGATGAACCAGGCTGCTCTGAACATGATGGATTTTACAGGATGTTCACTCGAAGATATCGTGTACATGACAGCGGTCAATCCCGCCAAGCAGCTTCATGTGTTTGACCGAAAAGGCAGCATACGAAGCGGGAAAGATGCCGATTTGATCATTTTAAATGAAAAAAATGAAGTTGTGATGACGCTTTGCAAAGGCGTGATTGCTTTCAGCAAAAGGGAGGTTTCACCATGAAAATCATTGAAGCTAAAGATTATCAGGACATGAGCCAAACGGCCGCCCGACTCATCATCGAGAAAGTAAACCGCTTATCTGCGCCTGTTCTCGGCCTTGCAACCGGAGGAACGCCTCTCGGCACATATCAGGTTTTAAGGGAAGATCATGCGCATAACAAAACGACTTACAAGCACGTCTATACCGTTAACTTAGACGAGTATGTCGGCGTTTCTCCGGATCATGAAAACAGCTATACATTCTATATGAAAAAACAGCTTTTCGATCACATTGACATTCCGCTCAGCCATACCCATCTTCCGGACGGAATGGCTTGTGACCTGGACGCTGAATGCAGCCGCTATGAAGCGCTGATCGAGGGGCTTGGAGGCATTGATCTCCAAGTGCTCGGCCTCGGCTTGAACGGCCACATCGGATTTAACGAACCGGGCACCCCATTTTCATCGAAAACGCATACAGTCGAACTGACACAATCAACGAAAGAAGCCAATGCCCGTTATTTTGATTCTTATGACGCCGTCCCGTCGCAAGCCATAACGATGGGCATTTCCACGATCATGAAAAGCAAGCAGATTCTGCTGCTCGTTTCAGGAGAGAAAAAAGCGGGCATCCTGGCGAAGCTTCTTAGTGAAGAACCAAATGAAGACACGCCCGCTTCTGTCTTAAAAACACACCAGAACGTCGTCATCATAGCGGACAGCGATGCTTTATCAATCGTGAAAGAAAGGGGTATGGCCTTTTGATCAAAAAAGATTCCCACATTCCGATTTACTATCAGATTGAGACCGAGATTAAAAAGCTTGCCGAAACAAAAGATTTGAAGCCCGGCGACCTCATTCCTTCTGAAAGAGAGTTTGCAGAAAAATATGAGGTAAGCAGGATGACCGTCCGGCAGGCAGTCAACAATCTCGTCAATGAAGGCATCCTCGTCCGACAGCGGGGAAAAGGAACATTTATTGCCGAGCCTAAAATTGAGCAGCCTCTCAAAGGATTGACAAGCTTTTCCGAGGACATGAAATCAAGAGGCATGAGACCCGGCACAAAAATGCTCGGCTTCGGCGTCATCCCGTGTGACCAGAGCACAGCGCGCAAACTGGAGATACATGAAGGGGCTTCCGTCTATGAAGTCAAACGAATCCGTCTCGCCGATGACATCCCGATGGCTTATGAAATCTCCTATTTGCCCGCCGACCTTATCAACGGCCTGACAGAAGACATTATGAGCGCATCTTTGTATGACTATGTCGAAAATACGCTCTCCCTTACGATTGACCGAGCCGCACAAACACTCGAGCCGGCGATTGCCTCTCCGGCAGAGAGCGAGCCCCTCGACATCGAGGAAGGCGCACCCGTCCTGCTCATCGAACGTTTGAGCTATTTGGACGACGGCAGACCGTTTGAAGTAGTCAAATCCGTTTACAGAGGCGACCGCTATAAATTCGTCATCGATATGAAGAGGGAAGAACAATGAAGAAGACAGAGGACACGAACGACAAAAGCAAAGCACTTGATGAAATGAATGCTTTAGATATCGTCACCTTGATGAATGAGGAAGACTATACAGTCCCTCGCGCCATTACGCCCTGCCTTCCCCTGATCGCTGAGGCGGCGGATACGATTGTCAGCCGTTTTAAGCAAGGCGGAAGAGTGTTTACAGCTGGCGCCGGCACAAGCGGCAGAATCGCAGTCCTTGATGCCACAGAACTCTCGCCGACATTCTCTATTGACGAAAGCCGTTGGACCGGCCTGATCGCAGGCGGATATGACGCGATGTGGACGCCTCTTGAAGAAAATGAAGATGACCATGAAAAAATCGTCGCCGAACTGAAAGCGCAATCATTCTCGGAAGATGACGTCTTAATCGGCGTCACAGCGAGCGGCTCGACACCTTATGTCCTTGGCGCATTATCCTATGCCAAACAGCTCGGAGCCGCGTCTGTTTCGATTAGCTGCAACGCGGATACAGAAGCGGGCAAATTAAGCGATATCGCAATTGAGGTGCAAACAGGACCGGAAATTATCCGCGGTTCAACGCGGCTGAAAGCAGGAACCGCTCAGAAGATGATCTTGAACATGCTGTCAACAGCTGCAATGGCGAGGCTTGGCCGCGTCTACCAAAACGAGATGGTGAATATGAGACTGCTCAATCAAAAATTGGCCGGGCGAGCTGTCACCATTCTGATGAATACCACCGGATTATCACAGAATGAGGCCCAGCAAGCTTTAAAAGAAAGCGGCAATGACATCAAGGCAGCGATCTTTATGGTGTTGACAAACGGAACACTTGAAGATGCCCGCCGCTGTTTATCCCATGAAAATGGACATTTGAAAAAAGCGATTCAATATTACCGAAAGGGGTTTTAACTATGTTGGGATTTCTTCAAAATATTGGCCGCGCGCTCATGCTGCCGATTGCCGTTCTTCCTGCTGCAGGCCTCCTGCTCGCCTTGGGAAGAGAAGACCTGTTAAACATTCCGTTTATCGCCGCTTCAGGACAATCGATTCTTGACCAACTGCCGATCATCTTTGCGATAGGCGTTGCAATCGGTTTGTCAAAGGATGGCCACGGGGCCGCCGCACTATCCGGAGCCATCGGTTATTTTGTCCTGACAGGCGGCTTAGCAGCCATCAATGAGAACCTGAACATGGGCGTTCTCGGTGGAATTATTTCAGGTGTAGTCGCCGCCGTCATGTATAACCGCTTTAAAGATGCAAAACTGCCTGACTGGCTCGGGTTTTTCGGCGGAAAACGAAGCGTTCCGATTATGACAGCCTTCTGTTCCATTATTCTTGCAGGGATTTTCGGCTTCGTCTGGATTTACGCACAGCAGGCCATTGACGCCATTGGCGGCTGGATTATCCATGCTGGGGCATTGGGAGTCGGCATATTCGGTCTTTTAAACAGACTGCTCCTGCCGCTCGGCCTTCATCACATTTTAAACAATATGGTTTGGATGGTCTTTGGAGAATTTGCAGGCAAAACGGGTGACATGAACCGGTTCTTTGCCGGAGATCCAAGCGCCGGCGCCTTTATGACAGGGTTCTTCCCGATCATGATGTTCGGTCTTCCTGCGGCATGTCTGGCAATGATCGCGGCCGCGAAAAAGCATCGCCGCAAAGCAACGGCCGGATTGCTGATCGGATTGGCGTTCACATCATTTTTAACAGGTATCACGGAGCCGATTGAGTTCACATTCATGTTTTTATCGCCGCTTCTCTTCGGTATTCACGCCTTGTTAACCGCAAGCGCCATGACCGTGACCAATATGCTCGGTATCCACCACGGCTTTACCTTTTCAGCCGGGACGATCGACTACCTTTTAAACTTTGGAATCGCCACAAAGCCGCTGCTTTTGCTGCCGCTCGGTCTTGTATACGGCATTATTTATTTCATCATCTTTTATTTCCTTATTACGAAGCTCAATTTGAAAACGCCTGGACGAGAGGAGGACGATGACCAGGAAAACACACCTGTCAGCCCTGACACAGGATCGTCCAAATACGATACCCTTGCGGACAAATACATCGAAGCGCTTGGAGGAAAAGAAAACATCGAGACGCTGAACAATTGTGTAACCCGCCTCCGTCTCAAGGTCCGCGATGCTTCTAAACTGGATGAAAGTGCGATGAAAGCCATGGGAGCGAAAGGATTCGTGAAGCTCAATCAGCACGATGTACAGGTGATCATCGGTACAGACGTTGAATTCTTGGCCAATGAAATGAGAAAACGCACAGAATAAAAGATAAGCCCCTTCTGCACTGCATGAAGGGGCTTTGTTATTTTATGATTGCTCTTTCACGTGAACTTTCAGTGTTGCTTGTACTTCTGGATGGAGTTTCACGGGAACATTTGTATATCCCAATGAGCGAATCGCATCGTTTAATTCGATTTTACGTTTGTCGATTTTTAACTGATGGCTTTTTTGCAGCGCATCCGCGATTTGTTTGCTTGTCACGGAGCCGAATAGACGGCCGCCTTCTCCGGACTTGGCTGAAAGTTCCACCGTGATGTCCTCAAGTTGTTTTTTCAGCTCTTTCGCATGTTTCAGTTCTTCAGCGGCTTCTTTCTTCTCTTTTTTCTTCTGGCCTTCAAGCGCGCTGATATTGGATGATGTCGCTTCAACAGCCAGCCCTCTTTTGATCAAAAAGTTGTGCGCGTATCCATCCGCTACATTTTTCACTTCGCCTTTTTTCCCTTTGCCTTTAACATCCTGTAAGAAAATTACCTTCATTTCTGAATGCCTCCTTCGAAATACTCGTCAATCGCTTCTTTCAGTCGGCGGAGCGTTTCTTCAACCGTGATATCGGTCAGCTGTGTCGCGGCATTGGTTAAATGACCGCCGCCCTCGAGCGCTTCCATGATGATTTGAACATTCACTTCGCCGAGCGATCTCGCACTGATGCATACCGTATTCTCGTCTCTTCTCGCCACAGCAAATGACGCTTCGACATCGCTCATGGACAGAAGAGAATCCGCGGCTTGCGCAATGATAACCTGGTCAAAATATTCGTCCGCTTCATCGTCCGGCAGCGATGCGATGGCGATGCCGTTTTGATAGAAAACGGTATGTTGAATGAGCTTCGCCCTTTTAATATAATGATCGGCGGTTTCTTTTAAAAACTTTTGCACCAATACGGTGTCAGCTCCTTTTGCCCGCAAATATGACGCCGCATCGAACGTACGGGAGCCGGTGCGCAGCGAGAAGCTCTTCGTATCGACAATAATCCCGGCCAAAAGGGCTGTTGCTTCGATCATGTTAATTTTTAAACGCTTCGGCTGGTATTCGAGCAGCTCTGTCACAAGCTCCGCTGTAGATGAAGCGTACGGCTCCATATAGACGAGCAGCGGGTCTTTAATAAACTCTTCCCCTCTTCTATGATGATCGATAACGACGATATTTTCAATTTTATTGACCAGCCTTTCTTCAATGACAAAGGAAGGCTTATGTGTATCAACGATCACGAGCAGCGTGTCGTCTTTCGCAATCTCAAGCGCCTCTTCCGGCGTAATAAACCTGGACCACAGTTCTTCGTATTTTTTAATTTCCCCGATCAGTCTTTGAACGCTTGAACCGATCTGATTGGAGTCGATCACGACAAAACCGTCTTTGCCGTTTGCTTGAGCGACCTTCAAAATCCCGATGGCTGATCCGATCGAATCCATATCGGGAAACTTATGACCCATGATAATCACATTGCTGCTTTCAGAGACAATCTCCTTGAGAGCGTGTGAAATGACCCGGGCTCTGACGCGCGTCCGTTTTTCCATCGGATTCGTCTTGCCGCCGTAAAACTTCACTTTCCCGTTCGGCTGCTTGATTGCCACCTGATCTCCTCCGCGTCCCAGCGCCAGGTCAAGGCTGGATTGCGCCAAGTCGCCAAGCTCTTTCAATGATGCAACAGATGCACCGATTCCGATGCTTAACGTCAAGGAGATCGTATGAACGGATGTCTTCTCCCGAACTTCATCAAGGATCGAAAACTTTGATGCTTCAAGCTCGCTTAAAATATGTTCGTTTAATACTCCGATAAACCGCTCAGAGGAAACCCGTTTTAAGAAAATGCCGTACTCTTGGGCCCACTGGTTCAAAAGCGATGTCACTTCACTGTTTATCGAGCTTCTTGTCTGGTCATCAAGCCCTTGTGTCACATCATCGTAATTATCGAGAAAGATGTAGGCAAGGACCGTTCTTTCATTTTCGTATTGTCTCTCAATCTGCGTCTGCTCTGTGACATCGAAGAAATAAAGCAGCTTTTCTTCCCGTTTGATGACCACATTAAATTTCCGCTCATTCAGCGTAATCGTTTCTGTGTCCACTTCCTGCTTAATCAAAGGGACGACAGATTCACAAGTATCATAAAGCGACCGGCCGACGAGCGTATTTTCATTAAAGCATGACGCCATAAAAGGATTGGCCCACTCGATATAGTACTGATCGTTAAACAGCATGATCCCGATCGGCATTTCGAGCAGCGCCTCTTCCCCGACTTTTTTCAGACGGTAAGACAGCGTCGATATATAATCGTCCAGCTCTTTTCTGATTTGGGAGTCCGCCCGTCTCAAAAAGTACAAGATGACACCCAGAATCAGAACGCCGGCCGCTCCTGCCACCCAATTAAAATAAATGTTGATGAGGACAGAAATGATTGTGACGACGATTAAAGAATATATGGGGTATCGAAATAACGGTTTTTCATAAAAACTTGGCACTCAAATCAACTCCTCACCATTGGAGAACATCGTGGCTACGATTTTTTTACTCTTTCTCTCAAGTTAAAGCCTATGTCAATTATACCTAAGATGCGAACAAGGTACATCAGGGGCGAAAACAACCCGATAATTAAAAAAAGAACCGGCAGGACAGTTGGCAGTTTCTTGGCATGGCAAAAGTAAAACACAAATGAAAACCCTTGAATGATCAAGACAAAGCCCATGATGAGACTCGCATTTAGCAGAATGGAGTAATATATGCTGCCCTCTTCAACGGGAGCCAGCGACAGAAGAATCGTCAATAAATAGATCCAAATCATGCTTTGCGGAAGCCTCATATCCCTGAACGGTTTCAAAGACGGTATTTGGATGATCCGCCGAAGCACCGGCTTGGCGAGCAGGTGATTCAAAAATGCGGTGATTCCGGAAAATATCACAATGGCTGTCGGATATAAATATTGCGCCTGTTTGAATTGTTCATTCAGCAATTCGATCTGTTTAGCCGCTTCTTTATCATTTCCAAACTGTTTGATACTTGATTCAAAGGTTTTGATTGTTTCATTATATGCTTGATTGGCCGTCTCTATTAAGTTTAACCCGAGAAACTGAATGCTGATGAAAAGCAGCAGCACGATCGAAATCATGTATGTAACAGCTGATGCAGCAATCGCTTGGGCTGGCTCTTTTCTTCTGTAGAAAAAGCCCATGATCACACCCGCAGCACTTACTGGAATAGCAAACATCAGCCCGCCTAAGGAACCGGCAATCAACGAAACGGGTAAACTGACCAACCCTACCGAAATCCCGGGCTTTAGACCGTGCCTGATTGTTTGAACCATGGCAGGCAGCGGCAGCGTCAATAAAAGAATGGTTCCGATAAAAGGCATATAGAGGCTGATCATCAGCAAAACGGCAAAAATACTGACCATGATAGCGCCTTCTACTAAAGCTCTTGTTTGTTTCACTTGTTCACCTCGTATGTTTAAATGTCATGAATCAAAAAGAGCAGCATAGACGACTGCTCTTTTCTAACGCCGAAAATTTCATTTTCAAATAAAGACGATGAGATGAGCAGGTCTCGGCCTTCTCTCATTGTTTCTTTATTCTAACATAAGGTCAAATCGCAAGTAAAACGATCATAAGGCTTGAGAAAACGAGTAAATGTTCCATGTGAAACACTGTCAGTCGAGAAACCCCGACTTCTCTTTATTTTTCTTTCTCGCTTTTCTGATCAACAACAATATAATCAAAATTGCGATCAGAAGCGTCACGCGAAGCCCGCCGCTCAAGAATAGAAAAAAGTCCTTCAACACATCCAACACATTGATCACCTCTCATTGTTGTCACTTAGATGCAAAAATCCCGTATTATTTGATTTCCCCTTTCCAAAACGGTCTAAAACGTCCCTCCGATTCTTCTATTAACCTTTTGACTGCAATGGGCATATGCTGACTAAGAAAAAGCAATAAAGGAGAATCTGCATGACAACAAAAACATTGGCTTGGCATGAAACGATGGAGTTGCATGAACTGATCGCGGCCCAGTCTGTCGGATTGGTCAAGATCAAAAAAAGCATGAAAAAAATCAGCGATCCTCAGTTAAGACAGCTTTACAGTGTTTCAGCGAAGGCATTGGAGCAAAATTTAAGGGAGCTTCTTCCCTTTTTGCCAAAAACCCCGGCATTTCATCGGGAGGAAGAACGGGCCGACCTGTACTTTGATGCGGGTGATCTGTTGGTATTGGCGAAAACGACCGTTCGAAACTATGCGATTGCGATCACGGAAACGGCGACGCCTGAACTCAGGAGAGTGTTTGTTAAACAAATCAATGCGGCTATTAAATTGCATGAGCAAATTTTTTATTTTATGTACCAAAAAGGCTTATATCCCGCCTATAATCTCGTTGACCTGCTAAAAGGCGACGCCTTGCACGCGCAAAAAGCGATATCGATGAGATAAAAAAGCCAGCAAGGATAGGATCCTTACTGGCTCTCTTTTAGGCTATTTTACAATTAAAACCGGACACTTCACTCTTTTCGCCACTTTATGGCTGACACTTCCCAGCACCATTTCCTGCAAAGTGTTCAGCCCCCTGCTTCCGATAATCACGATATCAACATCATGATGGTTGGCGTACGATACTATCGTCGGGCCCGGCTCCCCGTGCTGCATCGTCATTTGATAGGGAACGGCCGATTGTTTTAATTTATTTTCTATCGACAGCAGCCTGCTGCGCCGTTCACGTTCGAGTTCTGCACGGTTTTCGCTATGCAGAACTTCATGTTTTGCTTTCGCATAATCCAATACATAAATAACGTCAACGACCGCCTGCTTTGACATGGAAGCCAAATGAATCGCATGATCGGCCGCTCTTTCAGAATGCTTTGAGCCGTCAGCAGCCAGCAATATATTTCTATACACCCTTCATCACCCGTTTCTTAGTGATTTGACACTGAACGATGAGGCTGATCATAAGTTGCCAGTTTTTCGACCAGCTTCCAGCTGGACTCATTTAAACCAATCAAGTCAACGTCTATTCCCTGATCTTTCATTTTCAAAACGACTTTATCGATAGCCGCCACAGCGGAATCATCCCATATATGGGCCTCTGAAAAATCAAGAATGACCTTTTTCGTTTGCTCATCCGTTTTAAAAGACTTTACGAAATCTTGAACAGATGCAAAGAAAACTTGTCCTTTGATGATGTACTTGATCGCATGTTCTTCTGACGTTTCTTCAATCTTCAATTTAGAAATTTTCGCCACGAAGAAGATCGCGCTCAAAATAACGCCGGCGAAAACCCCTTTTGATAAATCGTGGGTCGCCACAACGGTAATAACGGTCACAAGCATGACAATGGAATCCGTTAGCGGCACCTTTCTTAACATGCTGAACGAAGACCAGTCAAACGTACCGATCGATACCATAATCATCACACCGGCTAAGGCCGCCATCGGAATCTGTACGACCCAGTCGCCCAGCACCATGATCAAAAACATTAAGAAAACGCCGGCAACCAAAGTGGACAAGCGGCCTCTTCCTCCTGATTTCACATTGATCACAGACTGGCCGATCATCGCGCATCCCGCCATGCCTCCGAAAAACCCGGCGACAATGTTGGCGATGCCCTGTCCGCGGCTTTCCTTGTTTTTATCGCTTTCCGTATCCGTCATATCATCAACAATAGAAGAGGTTAATAATGACTCAAGCAAGCCGACGATGGAAAGCGCAAAGGCTGTTGGAAAAATAATGGCCAACGTCTCAAAATTGAAAGGAATATTGGGGATCATAAAAGCAGGCAATGATTGCTTTATTTCTCCCAAATCACCGACAGTGCGCAAATCAAAATGGCCAAAAATAGCAAATGCAGTCATCGCAATAATAGCAACAAGTGCAGATGGAACGGCTTTTGTAAAGCGGGGAAGAACATAGATAATCAACAACGTAATCCCGACCACAACATACGTCATATTCGAAACTCCAACAAAATGAGGAACCTGCGCCATAAAGATTAAAATGGCGAGCGCATTTACGAAACCTACCATAACCGACCGCGGAATAAATTTCATAAAGCGCGCAATCTTCAGCACCCCAAATATCAATTGGATGATTCCCGTTAAAATCGTAGCAGCAAATAAATAATCAAGCCCGTGATCCCTGACCAAAGATCCCATCAAAAGAGCCATCGCCCCGGTCGCGGCTGATATCATCGCCGGACGGCCGCCCGTAAAGGAAATGACAACAGCAATACAAAAAGATGCGTACAAACCGACCATCGGGTCTACACCCGCAATGATGGAAAACGCTATGGCTTCAGGAATGAGAGCAAGCGCTACGACGATACCCGAAAGGATATCCCCCCGTACATTAGAAAACCATTCGCTATTTAATTGTTTAACATTCAAAGATTCAACACCTCGTTCGTAATCATTTGCTTCTAACTCTCATAGAAGCCATCTGTTTTTAACATGTTTCACTTTAGCAGACCTGTATCAAAATGTCTATATGGTTTTTTTTCCGCGGCCGTTTACTCCCCGCAATCCCGTGGAAATGAACACGAAGAAATTAAGAATGTAATTTTGAAAAGAGTCCAATCTAATCATTAGAGGAGGTTTCAATATGGCGCAAGAGCTGGAAAAACGACCGGGGCATACAAGATGGTATATTTCTTCTTTATTAAGCAGCATGATCATTTTAAATTACTTTGACCGTGTTGCTATTTCAGTCGCGGCTCCTGCGATACAGGATTCCTTTCAATTGACGGCAACCCAATTAGGCATTGTCTTTTCCATCTATACCTATTCATACACGCTGATGCAGATTCCGGTCGGGAGTCTCTTGGACAAGTACGGCGTTGCCTGGGTAACAAGGGTCGGAATGACCGTATGGAGTTTTCTAACCATTATATTGGCTTTTTTACAGGGGAAATTGCTTCTTTATATTGTCAGATTTTTAATCGGGCTGACGAGTGCTTCAGCATTTCCTGCCGCTTCCAAAGCCACGGCCTTATGGTTTCCGCAAAATGAGCGCGGTCTTGCCAATTCCCTGTTCGACTCAGCGGCCAAGTTCGCAAATGTCATCGGTGCGCCTCTCGTTGCCTTTTTAGTCACGACATTTGACTGGCGAGCCGCTTTTTTAACGATTGGAATCATCAATGTACTATTTACCGTATTTTTCTGGATGTACTATGAACAACCCGATCGGCACAAACGAATCTCAAAAGAGGAGCTCCATTACATTCAAAAGCATAATGCCGTATCAGAGGAAGACATCTCGGAACGGACGCTCATTGCTTTAAAAGCAATGCTTGCAAACCGCAAAGCATGGGGGCTGATGATCGGATTCACGGGTTATGGCTATACATTCAACCTGCTCTTAACCTGGCTCCCGACTTTCTTTAAAGAAACATACGGAATGGATATTATGTCATCGGGGCTGTTTACTGCGGTTCCCTGGCTGATATCGACGATTTCCGGAATCGTTGTGGGCGGATGGCTCGTCGATTTTTTAATTCAAAAGGGGCATTCGAATACAAAAGTATACCAGACCATCATCGCAATCGGCATGAGCCTTGGATTTGCCTTTTTGGGAGCTGTCTTCACGCACAACATCACGATCGCGATCATCTGCATTTCCGTCGGCTTAGCCGGAATATCTGCGACTGCGCCCGTTGGCTGGTCGATATCAGCTGATATTGCACCGGCTGGTTCCATCTCTCTGCTTAGCTCAATGGTCAATTTGGCAAATAACTTATTCGGAGGGATTATCGCGGTTTCTTTAACGGGTTATCTGGTCGATGTGACCGGTTCATTTACGCTCAGCTTTCTAGTAGCCGGGTTTGTTTTACTGCTTGGACTCGTGTTCTACCTTGCAGTCCTCGGCGACATCAAACGGATACAGATTGACAAGCAGGAAACCTGAATGCTGCAGGAAACGACCCGGTTTTTGATGAATAAAAAAAGAACAAGACCGTATTGGGTCTTGTTCCTTTTATCGGCTTACTCGCCTGCTACGTATGGAAGTAAAGCCATTTGACGAGCGCGTTTGATTGCAACAGTCAATTTACGTTGGTATTTCGCGCTTGTTCCTGTTACACGGCGTGGTAAGATTTTACCGCGCTCAGAGATAAATTTTCTAAGAAGATCTACATCTTTGTAGTCGATGTGCGTAATGCCGTTAGAAGTGAAATAACACACTTTACGGCGTTTCGCACGACCGCCTCTGCGTCCTCCTGCCATCGTTATTTCCCTCCTTTCTATTCTGGTTTTGTTTTATTCGTCCGTCATCCATTAAAATGGCAAGTCGTCATCAGAGATGTCAATCGGCTTTCCATCGTTTGCGAATGGATCGTCATTGAAGCTGTTGCCTTGATTGCGATTCTGATTGTTTTGACTGCCGCCGAATGGAGCCGGTTCATTCTGTCCGCCGCCAAAGTGTTGGCCTCCCTGGCCTCCGCTGTAACCGCCTGAACCAGAACCGCCGCCTTTAGGCTCCAGAAATTGAACACTTTCAGCTTGAACTTCCGTAACGTATACACGCTGTCCTTGCTGATTTTCATAGCTGCGCGTTTGCAAACGTCCATCTACACCCGCAAGACTTCCCTTTTTAAGGAAATTCGCAACGTTTTCGGCTTGTCTTCTCCAGACAACACAGTTGATGAAATCAGCTTCACGTTCACCCTGCTGATTCGTAAACGTACGATTGACAGCAAGCGTAAAGGTGGCAACAGCTGCACCGCTTGGAGTATAACGAAGCTCTGGGTCCTTTGTCAGTCTGCCGACTAAAACAACTCGGTTAAGCATATTGAGAGACCATCCTTTTGCTTTAGAGTATATAATTCAATTCTGTTTATTCTTCTTCTTTAACCACGATGTGGCGAATGATGTCATCACTGATTTTAGCTAAACGGTCAAATTCTTGAACTGCTTCAGCTCCAGCTTGAACGTTTAAGATTTGGTAGAATCCGTCGCGGAAATCGTTGATTTCGTACGCAAGACGGCGTTTTCCCCAATCTTTTGTTTCAGTGACCTCCGCACCGTTAGTTGTTAAAATGTTGTTAAAACGCTCAACAACAGCCTTTTTAGACTCTTCATCAACGTCTGGGCGGATGATGTACATGATTTCGTACTTTCTCATTTGTATTTGCACCTCCTTTTGGACTAAGCGGCCCATTATATTGGGCAAGGAGCAATAATCCTATTACTCACAATTTTATATTATATCAAAGCTCTTGTCCTATTTCAACCGCGTTATACATTAAAACGGAAATGAATGACATCGCCGTCTTTCACAATGTATTCTTTCCCTTCAAGGCGGACTTTTCCGGCCTCTTTTGCTGAGGCCATGCTTCCCGCCTCCAGCAGATCGTCGTAAGCGACCGTTTCCGCACGGATAAATCCGCGTTCAAAGTCTGTATGGATGATGCCCGCACATTCAGGGGCTTTCATTCCTTTTTTAAATGTCCAGGCTCTGACTTCCTGTTCTCCCGCTGTAAAATAAGTGGCTAGTCCAAGGAGGGAGTAAGACGCTTTAATCAGCTGATCCAGACCGGATTCTTCGATGCCGAGTTCTTCAAGGAACATCGCCTTCTCTTCGCCTTCAAGCTCTGCGATTTCGGACTCAATTTTGGCGCAGACGACGATGACTTCCGCGTTTTCAGCAGCAGCAAATTCCCGGACCTTCTGGACGTACTCGTTTCCTGAAGGATCAGCCACTTCATCCTCGCTGACATTCGCTACATATAAGACAGGTTTTGTCGTCAGCAGATGAAGCTGCTTCAACACCTTTTGCTGCTCTTCCGAGAACTCGACAGAACGGGCCGGCTTTTCCTGTTCAAATGCCTCTTTTAACTTTGTCAAAATCTCAAATTCAAACACGGCTTCTTTGTCTTTTTGCTTGGCCATCTTTCCGACCCGGCCGATCCGCTTCTCAACGGTTTCAAGGTCAGCCAGTATCAGCTCAAGGTTGATCGTCTCGATATCCGAAATCGGGTCTACTTTCCCGGACACGTGCGTGATATTGTCGTCGGCAAAACAGCGGACAACATGGCAGATTGCGTCCACTTGGCGGATGTGGGACAGGAACTTGTTTCCGAGCCCTTCTCCTTTTGATGCTCCTTTTACAATGCCGGCGATATCGGTGAATTCAAATGCGGTAGGGACCGTCTTCTTCGGATTGACGAGTTCAGTCAGCTTTTGCAGACGCTCATCAGGAACCTCTACGATTCCGACGTTTGGATCAATCGTACAAAACGGGTAGTTGGCCGATTCTGCCCCGGCCTGAGTAATTGCATTAAATAAGGTTGATTTCCCAACGTTAGGCAAACCAACAATCCCAGCTGTTAAAGCCATTGTTTCATCTCCTCTATAATGAACATCCATGTGTAGTCGTAAATGTTAAACCTGCAACAATTATAAGGATGATTACAGTAAAAGACAAGCTGACAAAACTTGCTTTTCACTCATACAAACTAGGTGAAAATTCATTTTTCGTTGAGATCGAAAAAAAAAGCATGAGGGGGGTCCGCTAAGATTAAGATTCGGACTCCTCATGCTTAACTAATATCTTTTTCAGCTTTCTTTGAAACTCTTTACGCGGGATCATGACACTGTGTGAACAGCCTTCGCACTTAATCCGGATATCCATTCCCATCCGAATGATCTTCCAGCGGTTCGTCCCGCAAGGATGCGGCTTTTTCATTTCGACCACGTCATTCAGGCCAAATTCTTTATCGGCCAACATCGTTCACCTCTTTGCTTCCTTGTTGTGATCTTATTGTACAAAAAACCACAGCGAAAGAGCAATTCTTCATAACCATAAATATATTTATTTCCATTTACTTAAAATTGGATAAAGCAAAATATTTACCAATAAATACAAATTTAATAACCCGTAAATTGGATATAAAAAAGCGATTAAATTTGAAAAGCCGATTGATGTAAAAGGCACCATGATCGACAGGAGCAGGAGGACGATTACCCATCTCGGCCAGTTCACAAGTGACAGAAAGCGGCTGGACAGCCCGAGAATGCTTGAGATCGTCGTTGTGTAGATCGCGACGCAAAGAACAGCCGTCATAAAAATAAAAATCGGAAAAGGCGCGCCCTCCAAAACCGCGAATAAAGGAATTTCATAATGGGCCAGTTCACCGGCAAGCTCTACAAGGGTCTCATTGTACATGTATGAAATAGCGCCAAACACCAGGCCGCTTAATATGCTGGCAATCTTCGCTTCTCCGACTCCCTTCATCTCTTTGCCGACCGCAGACAATACAGCGACAACAGATAATATGTTCAGCGAAGTGAATGCGATCCCGGCAGGCCAGTTGTATTGATGAGTCAAATTGAGCAGCCACGGCTGATGATGAGCGGTTTGAAAAGAAATCAGCGCATACAACAGCCCAGCCACCAAAATCGGGATTAAGTAGCTGTTAACGGACAATATGCCATTAAGCCCCCAGAAAAACAACAACCCTGTGCATAAACAAAATAAGATGACGCCCGTCCAAAACGGGATATGGAAGATTTGCAGCGTTACCCCGCCTCCTGCAATCATCACAATCGTCGTTGTAAACAAATACAGGATAATCAACACATCGTATACTTTAGCCAGCAGCGGACCGATTAATGTTTCGAGCACAGGCAGAAAATGCTCTGATTTTTGTTCGTAGCTGATCTTCATCACAATATAGGTTGACAGGCTGAACATGATCGTAAACAACAGGATAGCCAGTCCGCTTTCATCACCAAAAAACTGCCATATTTCCTGGCCGGACGCATATCCCGCACCTATTAAGCTTCCTAAAATAAGAAGCATCCACTTCATCCCGGCTCTCCACACGATTTGCTCACCCCAGCAATATAGTTTTTAAGCTTGTTTCTCCGCTCATGACACTATATTGCCGGTCCTCTATAAAAATTCATGAAACCCCTTTCGACTTTTCTCATTCAAATGAATAAATTATATCAATATAATAAAGTGAATTATCATATCTTCTTTTAGTAAATTATTTTTTTCGGCTGACCAAATCGTTTCATCCAAAGCATAAAAAAAGAGACAGCTGGATATACTGTAAACAACCATTCATACTCGAAAAATACACCAAGGCACTGCTGTTACCATGATGACAAGGATGTGAAGCCTATGAATCGAAAAGGCGGAATTTTTTCTCAAGAACCAATAAATGAATATATTTCTCATTCGGATCCGCTAGCTGTGAAACAAATAGAGAAAGTTCTTTCCGTCTATTTAAAGGAAGCCGAAGACCGGCCCATCGTGATCGTTTGCATCGGTACAGACCGCTCCACCGGAGATTCGCTCGGTCCCCTCGTAGGAATGAAACTCTCCGCAAAACAGCTGACACGTTTTCATGTCTATGGAACACTTGCCGACCCGGTTCACGCCGTAAACTTAAATGAAAAGATTGATCATATTCATCAGCAGCATCAAAATCCATTTATAATCGCGATCGATGCCTGTCTTGGACGAACCAAAAGCGTGGGATCTTTTCAAATCGGCAAAGGACCTTTGAAGCCGGGAGCAGGCGTTCAGAAAAGCTTGCCTGAAGTCGGCCACGTGCATATTAACGGAATTGTCAATGTCAGCGGCTTTATGGAGTATTTTGTCCTGCAAAATACAAGGCTCAACCTTGTCATGAGCATGGCAAATGTGCTTGCTGACGGGTTGTCGCATCTGGAGAAAGCAGGGTGGCAGCGACGCCATGTGTCACCAATTCAAAAAATGACCGGAAGGATGTCATAAAAAAACCATCTGTACATGATCAGATGGTTTTTAAGCTTATGCGTCTTCTTGGGCCAGCAATTCGAGAATACGCTCCAAGTCTTCATTTGAGTAAAATTCGATTTCGATTCTGCCTTTTTTCTTTTGCTTTTTAATGGTCACCGGTGTTCCAAAATAGTTTTGCAAGTACGACTCTCGTTCTTTGATTACTGCATCTTTTACTTGTTTCGGCTTCTTTGTTTCACGTGGAACATCAGCATTCAACTGTTGAATTAACTTTTCAAGCTGGCGAACGTTCAGCTGTTCGGACACGACCTTTTGAACAAGCGGCTCAAGCTTTTTCTTGTTTTTCAATCCAAGCAATGTTCGGCCATGGCCCATCGATAACGTGCCGTTGTCGATTAACTTTTGAACGTCTTCAGGTAGTGTCAGCAGCCGTAAGTGGTTGGCGATGTGAGGCCTGCTTTTTCCAAGCCTTTTTGCCAGCTGTTCCTGGGTCATATCGAGATGTTTGAGCAAAGATTCATAGGCTTTTGCTTCTTCAAGCGGAGACAGGTCTTCTCGTTGAAGATTTTCCAATAGGGCAATCTCCATCATCAGGGATTCCGACAGCTCGCGCACAATCGCAGGAATGGTTTCCAATCCGGCTTTTTCAGCAGCCCGGTAGCGGCGTTCTCCGGCTACAATATCATAGCCTTTAATTGACTTTCTGACGATGATGGGCTGCAAAACACCGTGTTGCAAAATGGACTCCTTCAAATCTTTTAACGATTGGTCATCAAACGTTTTTCTTGGCTGATAAGGGTTGGGCCGCAAGTCTTGCAGCTTAATTTCCTCAACCGTTTCTTCGGATAAATCAACATTTGAAAACAATGCATTAATCCCTTTTCCGAGACCTTTAGGCATTCGCAGCCACTTCCTTTGCTAATTCTAAATAGACTTCCGCTCCTCTGGAACGCGGATCATATAAAATGATCGGCTTTCCATGGCTCGGCGCTTCACTGAGCCGGACATTCCGTGGGATAACGGTTTGGTATACTTTATCGCGGAAGTACTTTTTCACTTCTTCGATGACCTGTATGCCTAAATTCGTTCTTGCATCAAGCATTGTCAGCAATACACCGTCTATCATCAGATCCGTATTTAAATGTTTTTGTACGAGCCGGACAGAGTTGAGCAGCTGGCTCAGCCCTTCCAGCGCATAATATTCGCACTGAACCGGAATCACGACGGAATCGGACGCCGTAAGCGCATTGATTGTAAGCAGCCCTAATGACGGCGGACAGTCAATAATCATGAAATCATAGTTTTGTTTAACAGATTCCAAAGCCCTTTTCAGCCGGACTTCACGGGAAATGGTCGGAACGAGTTCAATTTCCGCCCCCGCAAGCTGAATCGTTGCAGGAATGACATCCAAGTTTTCTACGGATGTTGTTTTGATGACATCTTTTACATCTGCATCATCTACTAATATATCGTACACACATTGATCAACATCAGCCTTTTCAACGCCGATACCGCTTGTTGCGTTTCCTTGCGGGTCTATGTCGACTAACAAAACCCTTTTCCCGATGTAAGCTAAACAAGCTCCCAGGTTAACAGAGGTTGTCGTTTTACCAACGCCACCTTTTTGGTTTGTGATCGCAATAATTTTCCCCACAATGTCACCTACTTTCACATTGAACAAGTTTCTCTCATTTCTCTATTTTAACAAAAAAAGAATCGGCCGTTTGCTTTTTTTGAATTTTTGTTTTTTCAAAGAGATCCGTTTTTTCTATTTTTCGACATAAAGAAACCATTTTTTTATCTCAGAAAAAAGAGAAGAGATATTCAAGTGAAATGAAAGATAGTTTTATTATTATATTAATATAAAAAAATCCCCCTGTCTTAGGGGGATTTCAATCAATCTGCTGCGGGCATTTTCCGGGTAGCGATGGCAATTCTGTTCCAGGCATTTATTGTGATGGCTGCCATGATCAGTTCGGCTGTTTCAGCTTCTGTAAAATGGGTCCTGACTTCGTTGTATACTTCATCCGGCAGCCCGTGCTCGCCGATTCGCGTAACGGCTTCAGTCAGCGCCAATACCGCCCGCTCTTTTTCCGTGAAAAAAGGCGCTTCCCGCCATGCATTGAGCGCATATATCCGCTGTTCCGTCTCACCGTTCTGCCTTGCATCTTTCGTATGCATATTTAAGCAGAAAGCACATCCGTTCAGCTGTGAAGCCCGGATTTTGATCAGTTCCTTTAAAATGGGATCAATGTTTGAGGAAGCCTGCGCTTTTTCAAGCTCCAGCATTCCTCTGTAGCCCTTAGGGTTTACTTTTTCCATTTGAAATCTCGTTTCCATGTCTATTCCTCCTTTAAGTGTTTCACTTATATAACAAGTGAGGAACGACGTTTGTGACAGAAAACGTTATATTTTAATGTTCTTCAGTTTATCGGGGTTTGACACGATAAACACATTTTTGACGAAATCACCTTCCGGGTTCCAAGCAAAGCAAACAGCGTAAGCCGGGCGGTTGTTTTTCATGATCAAAACGCCCTTTTGGCCATTGATATCGACAGGCATAAAGCGACCGGAAAAGCTTCCCTTTGAAACAACTCCCGTAAATAAAGCATAAATGCGGCTCTTTCCATAGATCGGTCTCAACGCGCTGCGTACTTTTCCACCGCCATCTGTATACAATACGGCATCTTCAATCAATGTTTTGGAAAACTCCTCAAAGTCACCGGTTTTCGCTGATTCGATAAAAAGCCGGGCCAGTTGCTGTTCTTCAACCGGCTGTGATAATACCGAAATATCCCCATTTAGCTTCTGTTTCAGCCGGCTGTGGATTTTACGGCAGTTCGCTTCAGACTTCCCGATTATGGACGATATTTCCTTATAGTGATATCCAAATACTTCTCTAAACAACAAAACGGCTCTTTCCACAGGATTTAATCGGCTCATAACTACCAGAAAAGCGTAGGAAACCTTTTCTTTTTCTTCAACGTATTCCGCCGGACTTTGAGCTGAAAGTGCCACCTGCGGTTCCGGAAGCCATTCCCCGATATATACCTCTCGCTTCTTGCGGGCAGACTGCAGTTCATTTATGCAGCGGTTTGTGATAGATTTCGTCAAATATGCTTGAATATGGTCAATTTGACTGATATCTTTTTCCTGAAGGTCTGCGAACAATTCCTGGACGATGTCCTCTGCATCTTGCAAAGAACCGAGCATACGGTAAGCAATTGAAAAAAGCAATGAATGATATTGTCGATAATATTCCATAGATGCTCCCCCATAGATATTTTGCCTAAAAAAATAAAAGCTCTATAGGGAGCTTTTATTTCGGTATCTTGATCGTAAACTGAATATATTCTTCAAATTCCTCTTCTTCCGTATTCAGTTTGACGCCGCTGTCTTCCACCATTGATAAGGACTGGCGAATCGTATTCATCGCGATTCTTGCGTCTCTGCTGTACGCTTTTCTCTTTGGTTTCGGCTTGCGTTTATCCTGCTCAAGCATTTTGACGACACGGTCTTCGGTTTGCTTTACATTTAAATTCTTTTCAATGACTTCATGTAACAGCTTGACCTGAAGGTCGGGCTGTTTCAACGGTATGAGCGCTCTTGCGTGGCGCTCTGAAATTTCTTTTTTCAAGATCGCTTCCTGCACCTCTTCCGGAAGCTTCAACAGTCTGAGCTTATTGGCGATTGTTGACTGGCCCTTTCCAAGCCTTTGTGCAAGGGCTTCCTGCGTCAAATCGTGAAGCTCTAAAAGCCTTGCATAAGCATGCGCTTCTTCAATCGAAGATAATTCTTCCCTCTGAAGGTTTTCGATAAGAGCGACGGAAGCGGTCTCCGTATCTGAAAAATCCTTAATAATAGCGGGAACCTTCTCCCAATCGAGCGTTTGAACCGCCCGCCAGCGCCGCTCTCCGGCTATGAGTTCATATTGGCCTTCCCGCTCTGTTTTTCTGACAACAATCGGCTGGATAATGCCGTGTGTATGAATGGTTGCAGCTAATTCTTTAATTTTTTCTTCTGAGAAAATGGTGCGCGGCTGAAAACGGTTAGGAATTATATCGCCTACTGGAATCTCTTGAATTTCTTCTTTATTCGTATCATGTTCAGCAATCTCTGCTTCTTCTTCCTTGTCGCCAAGTCCGAAGAGACGAGAGAATGAATGCTTCATGTACCTACACCACCTTTAAACACTGCCATTTTTATAATTCTATTTTCTCATGAATTTTCCTTCTGTGACATCACGAAATTTGAAGAAAACGAATAATTTAACCTTCTATAGGAGATTTATTAGGTGTTCCAGGCTTTCTTGGAAATTTCTTCGGTGTCTGCGATTGTTTTTTGATGACAATGATGTTTCTGTCGCTTTCTTCAATTGGCAGCTGAAAAGAATGTACGGTTTCAATTTTGCCTCCAAGCATTTTGATGGCTTTTTTGCCCGTTTCAATTTCTTCATCAGCCGAAGCTGCTTTTAATGCTACGAATAAACCGTCTTTTTTCACAAGCGGAAGGCAGAGCTCGCTGAGAACCGAAAGGCGGGCGACAGCGCGTGCCGTCACGACGTCATAGCTTTCCCTGTGGTCTTTCGATCTTCCGAATGTTTCCGCGCGATCATGGTAAAAAGCTGTGTTTTCCAGCTTCAAAGCATCTGACAGCTGATTCAAAAAGTGAATCCGTTTGTTCAGCGAGTCAACGATTGTGACGTGAAGGTGAGGAAAACAGATTTTTATCGGAAGGCTTGGAAATCCGGCGCCCGCTCCAACATCACAGAGACTGTTCATCTTTTTGAAATCAACATAAAAAGAAGCGGCAATGGAGTCGTAAAAATGTTTTAAATACACTTCTTTTTTCTCGGTAATCGAGGTTAAATTCATTTTTTCGTTCCATTCAACAAGCCATTCGTAATAGGTCTCAAATTGCTCCAGCTGGAAGGAAGAGAGGGAGATGCCTTTCTCCTCCAAACCGGCTGTAAATTGCTCAATGTTCATGCCGTCACCCTTTCTATTCCGCAACCTTGGCAATCCGTCCCTGCTCTAAGTAAACGAGCAGAATGGAAATATCAGCAGGATTGACGCCGGAAATCCGTGAGGCCTGTGCGACCGACAGCGGTCTGACCTCTTTCAATTTTTGGCGCGCTTCCGTTGCAATGCCTTTGATCGCGTCATAGTCGATTCTGTCAGGAATCTTTTTGTTTTCCATTTTCTTTAGTTTTTCGACCTGCTGCAAGGACTTTTCAATATATCCTTCATATTTAATTTGAATTTCAACTTGTTCAGCAACGTCGCCGGCGACTTTTTGTTCAGGCGGCGCAAGAGCAGTAACGGTTTCATAATTCATTTCCGGCCGCTTCATCAGGTCGGTCGCGCGTATGCCGTCTTTGAGCTCACTGCCGCCCAATGAACGGATATATTCCTGATTTTCCTTTGTCGGTTTGATAATAACAGAATGAAGGCGTTTTTTCTCTGCTTCAATGGCCGCTTTTTTCTCTTGGAACTTTTGATATCGTTCTTCAGAAATCAAACCGATCTGATAGCCGATCTCGGTCAGGCGCAAGTCTGCATTGTCGTGACGCAGAAGGAGCCTGTACTCCGCACGTGAAGTCAGCAGGCGGTACGGTTCGTTTGTTCCTTTCGTTACAAGGTCGTCGATCAATACGCCGATATAAGCGTCAGAACGGCTGAGAATGACCTCTTCTTTGCCAAGCGCTTTCCGGCCCGCATTGATGCCGGCCATAATTCCCTGTCCGGCCGCTTCTTCATAGCCTGATGTTCCGTTAATCTGTCCGGCTGTGAAGAGTCCCGGAATTTTTTTCGTTTCCAGTGTCGGCCACAGTTGTGTCGGTACAATCGCATCATATTCAATCGCGTATCCTGCCCGCATCATTTGCACATTTTCAAGGCCGGGAATAGTTGAAAGCATTTTTCGCTGCACATCTTCAGGAAGGCTTGTCGACAATCCCTGGACATAGACTTCCTGGGTGTTGCGCCCTTCAGGTTCAAGAAAGATCTGGTGTCTCGGTTTGTCGTTAAAGCGGACAACCTTGTCTTCAATTGAAGGACAATATCTTGGCCCCGTTCCTTTAATCATACCGGAATACATCGGTGAGCGATGCAGATTGTTGTCAATGATTTCATGCGTTTCCGGGCTTGTATATGTGAGCCAGCACGGAAGCTGATCTGTAATATATTCCACTGTCTCATACGAAAAGGCCCGCGGCACTTCATCGCCGGGCTGAATTTCCGTTTTGCTATAGTCAATTGAGTGGCTGTTGACCCGCGGCGGCGTCCCTGTTTTAAAACGGACGAGATCAAAGCCGAGCTCATCAAGATGCTCAGACAGCTTGATGGACGGCTGCTGATTGTTCGGCCCGCTGGAGTATGACAGATCGCCAAGAATAATTTTTCCTCTCAAAAATGTCCCCGTCGTCAGAACCACAGTCTTAGAACGGTACTCCGCCCCTGTTTGGGTTACAACGCCCCGGCATTCCCCGTCTTCAATAAGAAGGCGTTCGACCATTCCTTGCAGCATGGTCAAATTCGGTTCATTCTCAAGTGTCTTTTTCATCTCGTGCTGATATTGGAATTTGTCAGCCTGAGCCCGCAGCGCCCGGACGGCAGGTCCTTTTCCAGTATTTAAAAGCCTCATTTGGATATGAGTTTTATCGATATTTTTAGCCATTTCCCCGCCGAGCGCATCGATTTCGCGGACGACGATTCCTTTTGCAGGTCCGCCGACAGACGGGTTACATGGCATGAAAGCAACCATATCAAGGTTAATCGTTAAGACAAGCGTTTTTGCGCCTTGTCTGGCTGACGCCAGCGCCGCTTCAACACCGGCGTGTCCGGCGCCGACGACAACGACGTCATATTGGCCTGCTTCATAGCCCATATGCTTTGTTCCTCCTTTATTTTCCTAAGCAAAATTGAGAGAAGAGCTGGTCGATCAGGCTTTCGTGTACAGCATCGCCAATGATCTCTCCGAGAACTTCCCAGCATCTTGTTAAATCAATTTGAACCATATCGATCGGGACATCGTTTTCGATGCCCTCCAATGCGTCAGTAATGGCGCGCTTCGCCTCATGCAGCAGTGAGATGTGCCTTGTATTGCTGACATATGTCAAGTCGCCGCTCTCGATCGTTCCTGTGAAAAATAGCGATTGAATGGCTTCCTCCAGCTCATCAATCCCTTCCTCTTTCAATAAGGATGTCGTGACGACAGGCTGGTTCCCCGCCAATTCCCGAACGCGATCAAGATCAAGTCTTTGCTCAAGATCGGTCTTATTGACGATGACGATGATGTCCATGCCCTTCGTTGCTTCAAAGAGCTTGATGTCTTCTTCCGAAAGGGTCTCACTGTAATTGAGGACAAGCAAAATCAAGTCAGCTTCTTTTAATACCTGTCTTGAACGTTCAACGCCGATTCGCTCGACGATGTCTTCGGTCTCGCGGATCCCAGCTGTATCGACAAGACGCAGCGGCACGCCTCTGACATTCACATATTCTTCAATGACATCCCGCGTCGTACCCGGAATGTCCGTTACAATCGCTTTTGTCTCATGGACGAGACTGTTTAAAAGCGAGGACTTGCCGACATTTGGCCGCCCGATGATAACCGTCGAGATGCCTTCTCTTAATATTTTACCCTGCTCTGAAGTCGTCAGCAGCGCCTCGATTTCCTTTTTGACCTTTGTCGCCTTTTCAATCAGCATCTTATGGGTCATTTCTTCGACATCATCGTATTCCGGATAGTCTATATTCACTTCAACATGGGCCAACGTTTCAAGAATCTCGGCTCTCAACCGTTTGATCAGTGAAGACAGCCTTCCTTCCATCTGATTCATGGCCACATTCATAGCGCGGTCTGTTTTGGCCCTGATGAGATCCATGACAGCTTCAGCCTGGGAAAGATCGATTCTTCCGTTCAAAAAGGCTCTTTTCGTAAATTCCCCCGGTTCCGCAAGGCGCGCTCCCTCTCTCAAAACGAGCTGAAGCACCTGGTTGACGGTTACAATTCCGCCGTGGCAGTTGATTTCTACAATATCTTCCCGCGTAAAAGTTTTCGGCGCTTTCAGTACCGAAACCATGACTTCTTCCACGATTTTTTCCGTTTCAGGATCAACGATATGACCGTAGTTAATCGTATGTGAATCGACGGAACTCAGCCTTTTCCCGCGAGGTCCTTTATATACTTTATCGGCGATCGCAAGAGCCTCAGGGCCGCTCATCCGGACGATCGCAATCGCCCCTTCTCCCATCGGCGTTGAAATCGCAGCGATGGTATCCATGGCTTTCACCTCTCTTTTTCATTCCTCTATCTATTATCCCCATTTGTCCGGGTCATCTTCCAAACATCGTATATGGATGAAAAACTTTTATTGTAATCAAAATTTAAAGATATCATAGTTTCAATTGAAGTGGAAGTGACTTGAACCGTTATCCACAACCGTTCTAAGCCATCATTACTTACTTTAACTTATCCACATGTGAATAACAATTAAATTTCATTTTCATCAACAGCTTACACTGAAAAAACTAAAGCTTTAACCGATTTGGTCTGCATTTATCGATTTTGCAACGGCAAAAAACCGAAGCCCCAATTTTGGGAACTTCGGTTTTCATGTTATTTTTTATATGAGATGACAAGGTGCCGGTTATGGTCTTCTCCGGTAGAATAAGTTTCGATATGCTGCGAGTAGCCCGCAAGCGTATCATGGATGACTTTGCGCTCACTGGAAGGCATCGGCTCCAGATGAATGTCTTTTTTCTGCCTGGCCGCCTGGTCAGCAAGCTTCAATGCAAGCTGAGCGAGTGTTTCCTTCCGCTTTGCGCGGTATCCCTCGGCGTCAACCACCGCTTGGATATATCTGTCGGAATGACGATTGAGCACGAGCTGCGTCAGCGTTTCAAGGGCATTTAAAGTTTGTCCTCTTTTTCCAATTAAAAGGGCTGTTTTATCGCCTTTTAACTGAAAAACCACTCGTTTTGACTCCTCTTCTGCCGTCACCTGGGCTTGTATTCCCATATTCGAAATCACATTTTCCAAATACTGTTTTGCTTCTTTAACCGGGTCTATTTTTTCCCGAATGTTCACGACTGCAGACCGATGACCGAAAATGCCGAATAATCCCTTTTTTCCTTCATCAACTACGTCGACTTCGACATCATCTGCATGAAGGCCCAGCTGTTCAAGCCCGGATTGCACTGCTTCATCGACGGTACGTCCAGTAGCAGTCAGTTCCTTCACTTTTTCTTACCTCCGGATTTTTTTCCTCCGGCTGCCGCTTCCTGCCTCTCTGCCTTTAAATCAGGCCCTTTGATAAAGAAGGTTTGAGCAATCATGAATAAGTTACCGACTACCCAGTACAGGGAAAGAGCCGCCGGGAAACTGACCGCAAATACAACGATCATGATCGGCATCAGCCAAAGCATCATCGCCATCTGCGGATTTTGTTGCGCTGTTCCCGCCATCATCAGCTTTTGCTGAATGAATGTGAACACACCGGCGAGAATCGGCAAAATGAAATACGGATCACGCTCCCCAAGGTCAAACCATAAAAAGCTGTGTTCTGCGATTTCCCGCGTTCTCATAATGGCATGATAGAATCCGATTAAAATCGGCATTTGAATTAAGATCGGGAAACATCCGGCAAGCGGGTTAACCCCGTGCTTCTGCATGAGAGCCATCGTTTCCTGTTGAAGCTTCTGCTGCGTTTTTTGATCTTTAGAACTGTATTTTTCGCGAAGTTTTTGCATTTCAGGCTGGAGAGCCTGCATCGCTTTCGAACTCTTCGTCTGCTTGATCATCAGCGGCAAAATTAAAAGTCTGATTAAGATCGTGACGATGATAATCGCGAGTCCGAAGTTTTCATTCGTTAAATTTGCTACATACGTGATCAGCTGTGACAGCGGGTATACGATATACGTGTTCCAAAACCCTTCACTTTCTGCAGTGATCGGCTGGTTGATTTCCGTACATCCAGCTAACAGCACGATAACGCCGATCATACTGAACAATAATAAAATTCGCCTCTTCAACAATATTTCCTCCTAAATCTTCATTCTTCAACCGGTGTTATTCGGTTATGACCATTAAAAAGACATACTTTCTCGTATTTTATCATCTTTCTCCCCGAATGGGCGACGACATTTTTCAGGAGCTAAAGGAAGCGCTTAAAAATGAGGGCCATAACATCTTTTTAACCCGGACTATGATGGCTGATTCGGTTTTTTCCGGTAGACAAACGACTTTCTGAAAAGGTGCTGCAAACTTTTTTTCGTCTCTTCATATGACAATTCAGCTGCAGGCTTTCTTGCGATGATAATGTAGTCATTTTCTTGTTTTAATAGATCCCGCTCTTCCTGGATGACCTGGCGAATCAGCCGCTTTACCCGGTTGCGCACGACTGCGTTTCCGATTTTCTTGCTGACCGACAGTCCCACCCGAAACTCTTTCGCCTCAGGCTGGTGAAGCACATATAAAACATATTGCCGGTTTGCCATCGATTTGCCTTTTTTAAATACTTTTTGAAAATCTTCATTTTTCTTTAATCGATTTCGCTTTTTCATATCTTCTTTCACTCCGATAACAAGCTGGCAAATGGGCCTGGTCATTCCTCTATGTAAAAAAGACCACTGACATTATTCAGTGGCCTAAGCTGATAATACTTTTCTTCCTTTGCGGCGACGACGTGCTAATACAAGACGTCCATTTTTAGAACTCATACGGCTGCGAAAGCCATGAACTTTGCTGCGCTTACGGTTATTTGGTTGAAATGTTCTTTTCATGTATGACACCTCCCTCGAGGAATAGCTGTTAAAGACAGTCTAATTTATTATATTGGGATGAGCAGTTCATTGTCAACTTCGCTCACACATTTCTTTTTTGCACCATAATAGGATAACACATATCAATTTTCTTCGAAAGCCTAATTTCACTTTTCCTCAATTTTAGCTTAAAAGATTTTTTTGGAAGCGGGAAAATGGGATGAACGAAGCGAAAAAAAAGCCAATGTGGATATCTTTCGCCTCGTTTTTTCTATCCACAGTCATTATCGACAACATTTTCACAAAACTAACCGTTGTGGACAATATTTCTTCAACAGTTTGTATAGTGTGTGGATAAGTTCCTCGCAACCATTGCAACCACTCGCTTATTCTGATATTATATTTGTGTTTTAACTCTTGATAACAAATTGGCTGCCAATCCATTATCCACAAACTGTGGATAAGTTGTGGAAAGTTTTTTCACAGGGTGTGCAGAAATTTGTCCACATCTTGTGAAGAATGTCGAAAAGACGTTTTTCTACTATATTATATGTTTTCAACATTTCATTAACGAATGGACTCATCCATTTGCTCTTTTTTTGTGTTCTATAACAGGTTGGACGAGCAAATATTGCTGGTAAAGGAGGGACGAACCGCCATTATGAAAAACATATCGGATCTTTGGAATCAAGCTTTGGGGCAGATCGAAAAAAAATTGAGCAAGCCCAGCTTTGAAACATGGATGAAATCGACAAAGGCCCATTCATTGCAGGGCGATACGCTGATCATCACCGCACCGAACGAGTTCGCCAGAGACTGGCTTGAATCAAGATACCTGCACCTGATCGCCGATACGATCTACGATCTGACAGGAGAAGAATTGAGCATTAAATTTGTCATTCCTCAGAATCAAAATGAAGAAGATTTTATGCCTAAGTCTCCAATCAAAAAAATGTCGAAAGAAGAACCGGCTGATTTTCCGCAAAACATGCTGAACCCCAAATATACATTCGATACGTTCGTTATCGGTTCAGGAAACCGATTCGCCCATGCGGCGTCTTTGGCAGTGGCCGAAGCCCCGGCGAAAGCTTACAATCCGCTGTTTATTTATGGGGGAGTCGGACTTGGAAAGACTCACTTAATGCATGCGATCGGGCACTATGTCATCGATCACAATCCATCTGCAAAAGTGGTTTATTTGTCATCTGAGAAATTTACAAATGAATTCATTAACTCGATCCGTGACAATAAAGCTGTCGATTTTCGCAACCGCTATCGAAATGTTGACGTTCTTTTGATAGATGATATTCAATTTTTAGCCGGAAAAGAACAGACGCAAGAGGAATTTTTCCATACGTTTAATACGCTGCATGAAGAAACAAAGCAGATCGTCATTTCCAGCGACCGGCCTCCAAAAGAGATCCCAACGCTTGAAGACCGTTTGCGCTCCCGTTTTGAATGGGGATTGATCACAGACATCACGCCTCCTGATCTAGAAACAAGAATTGCGATTTTAAGGAAGAAAGCAAAAGCAGAAGGACTTGATATCCCGAATGAAGTCATGCTTTATATTGCCAATCAGATCGACAGCAATATCAGGGAGCTGGAAGGGGCATTAATCAGGGTTGTCGCATATTCTTCCCTGATCAATAAAGACATCAACGCCGATTTGGCTGCTGAAGCTTTGAAAGATATCATTCCGTCTTCAAAGCCGAAAGTCATTACGATCAAAGACATCCAAAGAATCGTCGGCCAGCAGTTCAATATCAAGCTGGAGGATTTCAAGGCGAAGAAACGGACAAAATCGGTGGCTTTTCCGCGGCAAATCGCTATGTATCTATCAAGAGAAATGACAGATTCTTCTCTTCCAAAGATCGGCGAGGAGTTTGGCGGACGCGACCACACGACGGTCATCCATGCCCACGAAAAAATATCAAAACTGCTGAGCGATGATGAACAGCTCCAGCAGCATATTAAAGAAATTAAAGAGCAGCTGAGATAAATGGTGAGCGGGAAAGTGTGAATAACTTAAACATAGCCTTACACAGTCTGTCCACATGTGGATAGGCTGTGTTTCCGTTCGTTTTTAGCACTTATCCACAAATCCACAGCCCCTACTAGTACTTCTGCTATTTTTATAAAACATAATAATTAATAGATTTCCGCAAGGAGGATGATTATGAAGTTTACAATTCAAAAAGACCGCCTAGTCGAAGGTGTCCAAGATGTGTTAAAAGCCGTTTCTTCAAGAACGACGATTCCGATCTTAACCGGTATTAAAATCGTGGCCTCTGATGAAGGTGTCTCTCTGACAGGCAGCGATTCCGATATTTCGATTGAATCGTTTATCCCAAAAGAAGACGGCGATTTAGAGATCGTGACAATTGAACAGCCCGGCAGCATTGTGCTTCAAGCGCGTTTTTTCAGTGAAATTGTCAAAAAGCTGCCGATGTCAACGGTGGAAATCGAGGTTCAAAATCAATACTTAACGATCATCCGCTCCGGCAAAGCAGAGTTTAACTTAAACGGTTTGGATGCAAGCGAATATCCGCTTTTGCCGCAAATTGAAGAGCATCACGCTTTTCAAATTCCGACCGATCTGCTGAAAAACCTGATCCGCCAAACCGTTTTTGCAGTGTCCACCTCAGAAACACGCCCAATCTTGACAGGTGTAAACTGGAATGTCGCGGACGGTGAATTAATATGCACTGCGACGGATAGTCACCGTCTGGCGCTAAGAAAAGCTAAGCTCGACATTAACGAAGACAATTCTTACAATGTCGTCATCCCAGGAAAAAGCTTAACCGAGCTGAGCAAGATCCTTGATGACCATCAGGAGCTAGTCGATATTGTGATTACCGAAACACAAGTGTTATTTAAAACAAAAAACGTGCTGTTTTTCTCCAGGCTGCTTGACGGAAACTATCCGGATACAAACCGCCTGATTCCTCAGGAAAGCAAAACGAACCTGATCGTCAATACAAAGGAATTTCTTCAGGCGATCGACAGGGCTTCGCTCTTGGCGAGAGAAGGACGAAACAACGTGGTGAAACTTTCCGCAACCGCCAATGAGTCGATCGAAATTTCTTCAAACTCTCCGGAAATCGGAAAGGTTGTCGAAACGGTGAATGCCGAGCAGATTGAAGGGGAAGACTTAAAGATATCCTTTAGTCCGAAATATATGCTGGATGCCCTTAAAGTTCTTGAAGGAGAGGATATTCACGTGAGCTTCACGGGCGCTATGAGGCCTTTTCTGATCCGTACGCCGAATGACGATTCGATCGTCCAATTAATTCTTCCTGTCCGGACGTATTAATTTGTTGGAATAGAAAGTTGCCGGCTGGTCCGGCAGCTTCTCTTATTTTTCGGGAGAAAAGCGCTCTCGCCCTGCCTTGGTTGTTCATACCGCAAGTTTCCCCTTTCCTTCTTTCCCTGTTTTTTAGTACAATTAGATATTAGTGATATTGAAAGAGGTCGATATAATGACAAAGACGGTGGCTATTGATACAGAGATGATTACCCTCGGCCAGTTTTTGAAATTGGCGGATGTCATTCAGTCCGGAGGAATGGCAAAATGGTTTTTATCGGAATATGAAGTACTCGTCAATGACGAGCCGGATAACCGCCGCGGACGAAAACTGTATGTCGGAGATGTGGTGACGATTGAAGGATTCGGTTCATTTCAAGTCGTCGGCTAAAAGCAGGTGGTATTGATTGTATATCCAAAATCTTACATTATCATCTTACCGTAATTATGAGCGCCTTGACCTTCAATTTGAGAACAAAGTGAATGTGATTATCGGAGAGAACGCTCAAGGAAAAACGAATTTGATGGAAGCGATCTATGTGCTTGCGATGGCGAAATCCCATCGGACGTCAAATGATAAAGAACTCATACGATGGGATGAAGACTATGCTAAAATAGAAGGCAGGGTCATTAAAAAAAACGGTTCTGTTCCCATTCAGCTCGTGATTTCCAAAAAAGGAAAAAAAGGTAAAGTCAATCATATTGAACAGCAGAAGCTGAGCCAGTATGTCGGGGCTGTCAACACGATTATGTTCGCGCCGGAGGATTTAAATCTTGTAAAAGGAAGTCCTCAGGTCAGAAGAAGGTTTCTCGATATGGAAATCGGCCAAGTATCACCTGTCTATCTTCATGACCTTTCTCTTTACCAAAAAATCCTTTCACAACGGAATCATTTCCTGAAACAGCTTCAAACGAGAAAGCAAACCGACCAAACGATGCTTGACGTGCTGACGGAACAGCTTACGGAATTCGCGGCAAAGGTTGTGATGAAACGGCTTCAGTTTGTCGATCAGCTTGAAAAATGGGCTCAGCCCATTCATTCCGGAATTTCAAGAGGTCTGGAAGAGCTGACGTTAAAGTATCATACGTCTCTTCACGTATCAGATTCGCCCGATTTGTCGAAAATGATCAATAGTTATCAAGAAACGTTTTCTAAATTAAGAGATAAAGAAATAGAACGGGGGGTATCTCTGTCAGGTCCCCACAGGGATGATGTTCTCTTCTACGTCAATGGCCGTGATGTGCAGACTTACGGATCGCAGGGCCAGCAGCGAACGACTGCTTTGTCGCTTAAATTGGCTGAAATCGATTTGATTCAGGAAGAGATAGGAGAATATCCGATTCTGCTTTTGGATGATGTTTTATCAGAGCTGGACGACTATCGGCAGTCTCACTTGCTCCACACCATTCAAGGCCGTGTTCAAACATTCGTAACAACGACAAGCGTTGATGGAATTGATCATAAAACCTTAAACGAAGCGGAAATCTTTCGAGTTGAAAATGGCACGCTATCGGACTGAGAAAATGGGGTGAGGGATTGTATATCCACTTAGGTGACGATTTTGTCGTCTCAACGCGTGAAATTGTGGCTATTTTTGATTACAAGGCAAAGACGTCGCCGATTGTTGAAGAGTTTTTAAACAAGCAAAAACAGCAGATTGTCTCTTCTAACAGCACGCCGAAGTCAATTGTTGTCACATTACAATCGATTTATTTTTCTCCTTTAGCCTCAGGCACGTTGAAAAAACGGGCGCAATCCAAGCCGGAAATCGATTCATAAAAGAATCTTAACTATAAATTTATTATGTTTGAAGAAAAGTGTAGGTGAATGTGCGTGGCAATGGAACAGCAAAATAATTACGATGAAAATCAGATACAGGTTCTAGAGGGATTGGAAGCCGTGCGGAAAAGACCCGGAATGTACATCGGGTCGACAAGCGGCAAAGGTCTACACCATTTAGTATGGGAAATTGTCGATAACAGCATCGATGAAGCATTGGCCGGTTACTGCACTGAAATCAATGTCGAAATTGAAAAAGACAACAGCATCACTGTAAAAGACAACGGACGGGGGATTCCGGTCGGTATTCATGAGAAGATGGGCCGTCCCGCTGTAGAAGTCATCATGACAGTCCTGCACGCCGGAGGAAAGTTTGACGGAAGCGGATATAAAGTTTCAGGCGGTTTGCACGGCGTCGGTGCATCTGTTGTTAACGCCCTTTCAACCGAGCTCGATGTAACGGTTTACAGAGATGGAAAAGTCCATTACCAGGAATTTGAACGGGGCGTTCCGAAAGCTGATTTGAAAGTCATCGGAGATACGGAAGTGACGGGAACGACCACTCACTTCAAGCCTGATCCGGAAATATTCACGGAAACGACGGAATACGACTATGATACGCTTGCCACTCGTGTCCGGGAGCTCGCTTTCTTGACAAAAGGCGTCAAAATCACGATTGAAGACAAGCGAGAAGGAAAAGAACGCAAGAATGATTACTGCTATGAAGGCGGTATTAAAAGCTATGTTGAACACTTGAACCGTTCACGGGAAGTGGTTCATGAAGAGCCAGTCTATATTGAAGGATCCAAAGACGGCATTACGGTCGAGGTGGCTCTTCAATACAACGACAGCTATACTAGCAACATTTATTCGTTTGCCAATAACATTCATACGTATGAAGGCGGAACGCATGAAGCCGGCTTTAAGACCGGTTTGACGAGAGTCATCAATGATTACGCGAGAAGGAACGGTGTCTTCAAAGAAAGCGATCCGAACTTAAGCGGGGAAGACGTCCGTGAAGGTTTGACAGCGATCATTTCAATCAAGCATCCGGATCCTCAATTTGAAGGGCAGACGAAAACAAAGCTTGGCAACTCAGAAGCGCGGACGATAACAGATGCGCTATTTTCAGAAGCGCTCGAAAAGTTTCTGCTTGAAAACCCGGATTCGGCGAAAAAAATCGTTGAAAAAGGGGTTATGGCCGCCAGAGCACGAATGGCTGCAAAGAAAGCACGCGAACTGACGCGCAGAAAAAGCGCCCTTGAAGTGTCGAATCTGCCGGGGAAACTGGCTGACTGTTCTTCTAAAGACCCGACGATTTCCGAACTTTACATCGTTGAGGGTGACTCTGCGGGCGGATCGGCAAAACAGGGCCGCGATCGTCATTTCCAAGCCATTTTGCCTTTGAGAGGGAAAATCTTGAACGTCGAAAAAGCACGCCTGGACAAAATTTTGTCCAACAATGAGGTTCGTTCTATGATCACCGCGCTTGGCACCGGGATCGGGGAAGATTTCAATCTTGAAAAAGCCCGCTACCACAAAGTCGTGATTATGACGGATGCCGACGTCGACGGTGCCCACATCCGAACGTTGCTGCTGACCTTTTTCTACCGCTACATGAGACAAATCATCGAACAAGGATATGTCTACATCGCTCAGCCGCCGCTTTACAAAATACAGCAGGGGAAACGCGTTGAGTATGCGTACAATGACCAGCAGCTCGAAGAAATTTTAAAAGAGCTTCCGCAAAATCCGAAGCCAGGCCTGCAGCGCTATAAAGGTTTGGGCGAGATGAACGCGACACAGCTTTGGGAAACGACGATGGATCCTGAAACGCGGACATTGCTTCAAGTAACGCTCAAAGATGCGATCGATGCGGATGAAACCTTTGAAATGCTGATGGGCGACAAGGTTGAGCCGCGCCGCAACTTTATCGAAGAGAATGCCCGATATGTAAAGAATTTGGATATTTAATGATTGTAAGACCTTATTTTCGCTTAATTGAAATAAGGTCTTTTCTAGAATGAGCCTTTGGCGCTCTAGTCATTTGATGTGTATAAAATCAAGATTATTGATATAATGGAGAATAGCCTAATTCGTTGAAGAGTATAAATTACAAATCTACTCCCACACAACTCATGTAGATTCTCCAGGGAGGTTTTTTAATGAGTGAACAACATAAGCCCCAAGTTCAGGAAGTCAATATCAGTCAGGAAATGCGCACATCTTTTTTAGACTACGCAATGAGTGTTATTGTTTCCCGCGCTCTTCCGGACGTAAGAGACGGTCTGAAGCCGGTGCACAGAAGAATATTGTATGCGATGAACGACCTTGGGATGACAAGTGATAAGCCGTATAAAAAATCCGCGCGTATTGTCGGCGAAGTTATCGGTAAGTACCACCCGCATGGTGATTCTGCTGTTTACGAAGCCATGGTCAGAATGGCGCAGGATTTTAACTATCGGTACATGCTCGTTCAAGGCCACGGAAACTTCGGTTCTGTCGACGGCGACTCGGCTGCGGCCATGCGTTACACAGAAGCGAGAATGTCTAAAATATCAATGGAAATTCTGCGCGACATCAATAAAGACACAATCGATTACCAGGACAACTATGACGGATCGGAAAAAGAGCCGGTTGTCATGCCCGCGAGATTTCCAAACCTGCTTGTCAACGGAGCGGCCGGTATTGCTGTAGGTATGGCCACAAACATTCCGCCGCATCAGCTCGGTGAAGTCATTGACGGGGTCTTGGCGGTCAGCAAGAACCCTGAAATCACGCTTCCGGAATTGATGGAAATCATTCCTGGACCTGATTTCCCAACAGCAGGGCTGATCTTGGGGAGAAGCGGCATCCGGAAAGCCTATGAAACAGGCCGGGGATCCATTACGCTTCGAGCCAAAGCTCAAATCGAAGAAACATCTTCCGGTAAACCGGTAATCATAATTACGGAAATACCGTATCAGGTGAATAAAGCTAGGCTGATCGAAAAAATCGCCGATCTAGTGCGCGATAAGAAAATCGACGGCATTACGGATCTCCGCGATGAATCAGACCGAAACGGAATGCGCATTGTCATTGAACTGAGAAGGGACGCAAACGCTAATGTACTGTTAAATAACTTGTACAAGCAGACCGCTCTTCAAACATCATTCGGCATTAATCTTTTGGCGCTTGTTGACGGACAGCCGAAAGTATTGAGCTTGAAGCAGTGTCTAGAGCATTATCTTGACCATCAAAAAGTCGTGATCAGAAGGCGCACGGCATTCGAGCTTCGCAAAGCGGAAGCGCGGGCCCATATTCTTGAGGGCTTGAGAGTGGCGCTTGATCATCTTGATGAAGTTATTTCCCTAATTAGAAATTCGCAAACGGCTGAAATCGCAAAAAACGGATTGATTGAGAAGTTTTCTTTGACCGAAAAACAGGCCCAAGCGATTTTGGACATGCGTCTTCAGCGTTTAACAGGACTGGAACGCGAAAAAATCGAAGAGGAATATCAAGGTCTTGTTGAGTTGATTGCCGAGTTAAAAGCCATCTTAGCAGACGAAGAAAAGGTTCTTGAAATCATTCGGGAAGAGCTCACAGAAGTTAAAGAGCGCTTTAATGATGAGCGCCGTACGGAAATCGTGACATCAGGCCTTGAAACGATTGAGGACGAAGATCTCATCACGCGCGAGAATATCGTTGTGACTTTAACCCATAACGGATATATCAAACGTCTGCCTTCTTCCACTTACCGCAGCCAAAAACGGGGCGGGAAAGGCATTCAGGGCATGGGGACAAATGAAGACGACTTCGTTGAACACCTGATTTCAACATCCACCCATGACACCATTCTCTTCTTCTCAAATAAAGGGAAGGTGTACCGTTCGAAAGGATATGAGATCCCTGAATTCGGACGGACAGCAAAGGGAATACCGATTATTAACCTGCTTGAAGTGGAAAAAGGAGAATGGATCAACGCGATTATCCCGGTAAGCGAATTTGATGACGAGTCTTATTTGTTCTTCACGACAAGACACGGAATATCAAAACGCACGCCGCTTTCCCAATTCGCGAATATCCGCAATAACGGATTGATCGCCTTAAGCCTCCGCGATGAGGATGAATTGATGGCCGTCCGCCTGACAGACGGAAATAAACAAATTATTATCGGCACGAAGAACGGTCTGCTGATCCGTTTCCCTGAAACAGATGTAAGGCAAATGGGAAGAACAGCAGCCGGTGTTAAAGGCATCACTCTGACAGATGACGATGTTGTCGTCGGCATGGAGATTTTGGAAGAGGATTATCATGTGCTAATCGTAACTGAAAAAGGCTACGGAAAACTGACGCCGGCTTCAGAATACAGGGTTCAAAGCCGTGGAGGAAAAGGGCTGAAAACCTGCAAAATCACAGAAAATAACGGCTCTCTTGTGACAGTGAAAGCAACAACAGGAGAAGAAGATTTAATGATCATCACAGCGAGCGGCGTGATCATTCGGATGGACATTAAAGATATTTCCACAACCGGCCGCGTCACTCAGGGCGTGCGTCTTATCCGCTTAGGTGAACAAGAGCATGTCGCGACTGTCGCTTTAGTTGAAAAAGATGAAGAGAACGATACAGAAGAACAGGAACAGGAAGCAGACGAATCATAAAAACATGCAGCCAAATGGCTGCATGTTTTTCTATTCAATTTTTCAAATATGATCTTTTCATCAGAAAGATGATATGCTATAATTTCTTTTGGTCGCTTATAAAAGCAACAACAAAAACTTTTTCGAAAAAAAGTATTGACCGCTTGTCTCATAAATGTTATATTTAAGTGGTCGCTTTGAGAGCGGAAACGAAGTTCTTTGAAAACTAAACAAGACAAACGTACCTGTTAATTCATTAAATAAATCGCACATGCGAATGTGCGTAGTCATTATCAAACTTCATGGAGAGTTTGATCCTGGCTCAGGACGAACGCTGGCGGCGTGCCTAATACATGCAAGTCGAGCGGACAGATGGGAGCTTGCTCCCTGATGTCAGCGGCGGACGGGTGAGTAACACGTGGGTAACCTGCCTGTAAGACTGGGATAACTCCGGGAAACCGGGGCTAATACCGGATGCTTGATTGAACCGCATGGTTCAATTATAAAAGGTGGCTTTTAGCTACCACTTACAGATGGACCCGCGGCGCATTAGCTAGTTGGTGAGGTAACGGCTCACCAAGGCAACGATGCGTAGCCGACCTGAGAGGGTGATCGGCCACACTGGGACTGAGACACGGCCCAGACTCCTACGGGAGGCAGCAGTAGGGAATCTTCCGCAATGGACGAAAGTCTGACGGAGCAACGCCGCGTGAGTGATGAAGGTTTTCGGATCGTAAAACTCTGTTGTTAGGGAAGAACAAGTACCGTTCGAATAGGGCGGTACCTTGACGGTACCTAACCAGAAAGCCACGGCTAACTACGTGCCAGCAGCCGCGGTAATACGTAGGTGGCAAGCGTTGTCCGGAATTATTGGGCGTAAAGCGCGCGCAGGCGGTTTCTTAAGTCTGATGTGAAAGCCCCCGGCTCAACCGGGGAGGGTCATTGGAAACTGGGGAACTTGAGTGCAGAAGAGGAGAGTGGAATTCCACGTGTAGCGGTGAAATGCGTAGAGATGTGGAGGAACACCAGTGGCGAAGGCGACTCTCTGGTCTGTAACTGACGCTGAGGCGCGAAAGCGTGGGGAGCGAACAGGATTAGATACCCTGGTAGTCCACGCCGTAAACGATGAGTGCTAAGTGTTAGAGGGTTTCCGCCCTTTAGTGCTGCAGCAAACGCATTAAGCACTCCGCCTGGGGAGTACGGTCGCAAGACTGAAACTCAAAGGAATTGACGGGGGCCCGCACAAGCGGTGGAGCATGTGGTTTAATTCGAAGCAACGCGAAGAACCTTACCAGGTCTTGACATCCTCTGACAACCCTAGAGATAGGGCTTCCCCTTCGGGGGCAGAGTGACAGGTGGTGCATGGTTGTCGTCAGCTCGTGTCGTGAGATGTTGGGTTAAGTCCCGCAACGAGCGCAACCCTTGATCTTAGTTGCCAGCATTCAGTTGGGCACTCTAAGGTGACTGCCGGTGACAAACCGGAGGAAGGTGGGGATGACGTCAAATCATCATGCCCCTTATGACCTGGGCTACACACGTGCTACAATGGGCAGAACAAAGGGCAGCGAAGCCGCGAGGCTAAGCCAATCCCACAAATCTGTTCTCAGTTCGGATCGCAGTCTGCAACTCGACTGCGTGAAGCTGGAATCGCTAGTAATCGCGGATCAGCATGCCGCGGTGAATACGTTCCCGGGCCTTGTACACACCGCCCGTCACACCACGAGAGTTTGTAACACCCGAAGTCGGTGAGGTAACCTTTTGGAGCCAGCCGCCGAAGGTGGGACAGATGATTGGGGTGAAGTCGTAACAAGGTAGCCGTATCGGAAGGTGCGGCTGGATCACCTCCTTTCTAAGGATATTATACGGAATATAAGACCTCGCGGTCTTATAGACAGGTGCGTTTAGATCTTGTTTAGTTTTGAAGGAACTTCCTTCATATGAATCAAAAGATGGGCCTGTAGCTCAGCTGGTTAGAGCGCACGCCTGATAAGCGTGAGGTCGGTGGTTC
>NZ_JBBOCL010000001.1:3375000-3392500 GCF_038002405.1 Bacillus sp. FSL W7-1354
CGGAAAAAATTCTTCAAAAATACAAGATCGAAAAACTCCCTCTTTTAGATGATCAAGGTGTTTTAAAAGGGCTTATTACGATTAAAGACATTGAAAAAGTAATCGAATTCCCGAATTCAGCGAAAGATGTTCACGGCCGCCTATTGGTTGGAGCAGCGGTTGGTGTAACAGGCGACACAATGACACGCGTCAGAAAGCTTGTGGAAGCCAATGTCGATGTGATCGTCGTTGATACCGCGCACGGCCATTCACAAGGTGTCTTGGATACCGTTAAGAAAATCCGCGACACTTATCCTGAATTAAATATCATTGCCGGCAACGTCGCAACTGCCGAAGGAACAAAAGCGCTTATCGAAGCCGGAGCAAATGTAGTTAAAGTCGGTATCGGACCGGGTTCTATTTGTACAACCCGCGTAGTGGCCGGTGTCGGTGTTCCGCAAGTGACAGCGATTTACGATTGTGCGACTGAAGCAAGAAAACACGGTGCGGCGATTATTGCAGACGGCGGCATCAAGTTTTCCGGAGATATCGTCAAAGCCTTGGCTGCCGGCGGACATGCCGTCATGCTTGGAAGCCTTCTTGCCGGAACATCCGAAAGCCCAGGCGAGACTGAAATCTACCAAGGCAGACGCTTTAAAGTTTATCGCGGTATGGGTTCAGTGGCGGCAATGGAAAAAGGAAGCAAAGACCGCTACTTCCAAGAGGAAAACAAAAAATTCGTTCCGGAAGGCATTGAGGGCCGTACGCCTTATAAAGGTCCGGTTGCTGACACAGTTTATCAGCTTGTCGGCGGTTTGAAATCCGGCATGGGGTACTGCGGAACAAAAGATTTGCACGCACTGAGGGAAGATGCGCAGTTCATCCGCATGACAGGCGCAGGCCTGCGGGAAAGCCATCCTCACGATGTACAAATTACCAAAGAATCGCCTAACTATACCATTTCCTAATCAAATATGACAAAAATTAAACCGTAGACAGAGTAATACTCTGTCTATTTTTTTTTGCTTCCTTATGATAAAATTTATAATGTTGTGTTTGAAAAATGTCTTAAAAGGCTTTGATATAGATTATTAGTCTGATGAAAAGCGGAGGTATCACGATTTGAAAAGCAAGAGAATAAAGCAGCTGATCATGTTGATCGTTGCTTTTGCCGTGACTGTAGGTGCATTTTCTCCTATGTCGACAGCAAAAGCCGCAAATGATCCAATTAATGTAGACGCGAAAGCAGCAATCTTGGTGGAAGCTTCATCGGGGAAAATTTTGTACAGCAAAAATGCCGATCAGCGTCTTCCTGTTGCCAGCATGGCCAAAATGATGACGGAGTATCTTCTGTTGGAAGCGATTCACGAAGGCAAAGTGAAATGGGATCAGAAGTACACGCCTGACGATTATGTATACGAGATTTCCCAAGATCGTTCATTATCGAATGTTCCTCTTCGTAAAGACGGATCATACACTGTAAAAGAGCTTTATCAGGCGACTGCAATTTACTCTGCAAACGCGGCGGCTATTGCACTTTCTGAAATCGTTGCCGGTTCTGAATCAAAGTTCGTAGAGTTAATGAATAAAAAAGCCAAAGAGCTTGGAATGAAAGATTTCAAATTTGTGAATGCTACAGGTTTGGAAAACAAGGATCTTCACGGCAAACATCCGAGCGGAACAAATGCCAATGAAGAAAATGAAGTATCTGCGAGAGACATGGCGCTCCTTGCCGATCATTTAGTAAGCGATTATCCTGAAATCCTCGATACGGCGAGCATTGCCAAAACGAAGTTCAGAAAAGGCACAGACGATGAAATGGACATGCCGAACTGGAACTTTATGCTGAAAGGCCTAGTTCAGGAATATAAAGGTGTGGACGGGCTGAAAACCGGCTCAACGGACTCTGCTGGATCATGCTTTACAGCTACTGCCGAAAGAAACGGCATGAGAGTGATTTCCGTCGTTATGAATGCGAAAGGCGACCTTCATACGGGACGATTTAAAGAAACGAAAAAAATGCTTGATTATGCATTTGATAACTTCACGATGAAAGAGTTTTACGCAAAAGGCGCACAAGTGAAAGGCAACGAAACGGTCACAGTCGACAAAGGGAAAGAAACTGAAGTCGGCGTCGTAACGGAAAAAGCCTTTTCAATGCCTGTGAAGAACGGTGAAGAAAAGAATTACAAGGCGAAAGTGACGCTGAACAAAGACGAGCTGACCGCACCTGTTAAAAAAGGTGAGAAAGTCGGTACCTTGACGGCCTCCTATAAGGGAGAAGAAAAGGACTACGGATTTCTCGGCAGCGATGTATCAGGTGTAAACCTCGTGACAAAAGAAGATGATGAGAAAGCAAACTGGTTTATTTTAACGATGAGAAGCATCGGCGGCTTTTTTGCCGGTATTTGGAACAGCATTGTTGAAATGGTAACCGGCTGGTTTTAATCAATAAAGGGCTCTATCTGATAGGGCTCTTTATTGTCATATTCAGATAGAATTACCATTTACAATCCTAACAATTTGTTATTAAAATAGAAATAATCTTCGTGTTTTTCATATGATTTTGTGGAATTATAGGATACAATAGGATTAAATCTGACAATTCAATCTTTGATTAGGGGGATCCTTGAAATGGCTCAAACAGGTACTGATCGCGTAAAACGCGGTATGGCAGAAATGCAGAAAGGCGGCGTCATTATGGACGTTGTCAATGCCGAACAAGCAAAAATCGCAGAAGAAGCAGGAGCCGTCGCAGTCATGGCGCTGGAGCGCGTTCCGGCTGATATCCGTGCGGCAGGCGGAGTTGCCCGCATGGCAGATCCGACAATTGTCGAAGAAGTGATGAACGCTGTTTCAATCCCGGTTATGGCGAAAGCCCGCATCGGGCATATCGTTGAAGCGCGTGTTCTTGAAGCGCTCGGCGTTGACTATATTGATGAAAGTGAAGTTTTGACTCCTGCGGATGAAGAATTTCATTTAAATAAAAACGAATTTACCGTTCCATTTGTATGCGGATGCCGCGACCTCGGAGAAGCGACGCGCCGGATCGCAGAAGGAGCTTCAATGCTTCGTACGAAAGGCGAACCTGGTACGGGCAATATTGTGGAAGCTGTCCGCCATATGAGAAAGGTGAATGCTCAAGTGCGCAAAGTAGTCGGCATGAGCGATGACGAACTGATGACAGAAGCGAAAAACCTCGGCGCTCCGTATGAGCTGTTGAAGGAAATTAAAGCCGAAGGACGCCTTCCTGTTGTAAACTTTGCTGCCGGCGGTGTGGCAACACCTGCTGATGCTGCTTTAATGATGCAGCTTGGCGCTGACGGCGTATTCGTAGGGTCCGGTATTTTTAAATCCGACAACCCTGCTAAATTCGCGAAAGCAATCGTTGAAGCGACGACGCATTACACGGATTACAAACTGATTGCCGAGCTTTCAAAAGAGCTTGGAACTGCGATGAAAGGGATTGAAATCTCAAATCTGCTGCCAGAACAGCGTATGCAAGAGCGCGGCTGGTAAACACGAAGGAGACGGATTGACATGCTGACAATTGGTGTACTTGGACTTCAGGGAGCAGTAAGAGAACATATTCGCTCAATTGAAGCATGCGGAGCAGCCGGAAAAGTCATTAAGTGGCCGGAAGAGTTAAAGGAAATCGACGGTTTGATTTTGCCGGGAGGGGAAAGCACGACGATGAGGCGCCTCATCGATACGTATCAGTTTATGAAGCCCCTTCAGGAGTTTGCCGCATCCGGAAAGCCGGTATTTGGAACTTGTGCTGGGCTGATTATCCTGGCGAAGAATATCGCCGGAGCGAATGATGCCCATCTTGGTGTTCTGGATGTAACCGTCGAACGAAATTCCTTTGGAAGACAAGTGGACAGCTTTGAAGCGGATTTAACCGTTAAAGGACTTGACGAACCGTTTACAGGCGTATTTATCCGCGCTCCGCACATTTTGGAAGCGGGCGCAGATGTGGAAGTGCTTTCGGAGCACAACGGTAGAATCGTCGCTGCCAAACAAGGAAATCTGCTCGGCTGTTCTTTCCACCCTGAACTGACGGATGACCATAGAATGACGAAATTATTTGTCGAGATGGCGGAAAAGCATAAACAGGAAGCCGTCGTATAAAACGGTTGAAAGCTGTTAAAACTTGTAGTACATTTATAAGACAATATAGATCGAAAAGCGTTGATAGGAAGCAGTAGGAAGCCTCTCTTTCCAAGAGAGCCGATGGTTGGTGCGAATCGGCGAAAGATGCTGTCCGAATCCATCCTTGAGCGAAATGCTGAACAGTCAAAGTAGGCATTTACGGGAGAACCGTTATCAAAATGAAGCGGAAAACAGGAGGAAGACGCCTGTTTTCAATCAGGGTGGCAACGCGAGAGCTCTCGTCCCTTATATTTAGGGGACAAGGGCTCTTTTTTTCGGTCAAATCAGTATAAAAGGAGCGAGGCAGATGCTTGATATCAAACTGCTGCGGGCAAATTTGGAAGAAATCAAACAAAAGCTTGCCCACAGGGGAGAAGATTTATCAGATTTTGATCAATTTGAGGAATTGGATACAAAGAGAAGAGAATTGATCGTCAAAGTGGAAGAGCTGAAAGGAAAGCGCAATGAGGTATCTCAGCAGGTTGCCGCTTTAAAGCGCGAGAAAAAAGATGCGGACCACCTCATTAAAGAAATGCGCGAAGTCGGAGAAGACATTAAAAAGCTTGATGAAGAGCTGAGAACGGTCGAATCTTCACTTGATAAAATCATGCTGTCTATCCCGAATATCCCCCATGAGTCTGTTCCGGTCGGAGAGACTGAAGACGACAACGTGGAAGTTCGCAAATGGGGCGAACTCCCCGGATTTTCATTTGAGCCGAAGCCTCATTGGGATATTGCCGATCAGTTGGATATTCTTGATTTTGAGCGGGCAGGCAAGGTTACGGGAAGCCGTTTCGTTTTCTATAAAGGGCTAGGCGCCAGACTTGAACGGGCATTGTATAACTTTATGCTTGATCTTCACGTAGACGAGTACGGCTATACGGAAGTCATCCCGCCGTACATGGTGAACCGCGCAAGCATGACAGGCACCGGACAGCTGCCGAAATTTGAGGAAGATGCCTTTAAAATCAGGGAAGAAGATTATTTCTTAATTCCGACGGCAGAAGTGCCAATTACGAACCTGCATCGCGATGAAATTTTGTCAGCTGACGAGTTGCCGATCAATTATGCGGCGTTCAGTGCGTGCTTCCGTTCAGAAGCAGGCTCAGCTGGCCGTGATACGCGCGGTTTGATTCGCCAGCACCAATTTAACAAGGTTGAACTGGTGAAATTCGTGAAGCCTGAGGATTCATATGAAGAGCTTGAAAAGCTGACAAATCAAGCGGAGAAAGTTCTTCAGCTGCTTGAGCTTCCTTATCGTGTGATGAGCATGTGTACGGGCGATCTAGGATTTACCGCTGCGAAAAAATACGATATCGAAGTATGGATTCCAAGCCAAAACACATATCGTGAAATTTCATCTTGCAGTAACTTCGAAGCTTTCCAGGCGAGACGGGCGAATATCAGATTCAGAAGGGAAGCAAAAGGAAAGCCTGAGCATGTCCATACCTTAAACGGCTCCGGCTTGGCTGTCGGCAGAACGGTTGCCGCATTATTGGAAAATTACCAGCAGGAGGACGGGAGCGTCATCATTCCTAAAGCGCTTCGTCCATACATGGGGAACAGAGATGTTATTCAACCATAAAAAGTGCGCGCCAAGAGGCGCGCTTTTTTTTATGCGAGAGACCAGACGGCGGCTACATTTCGGGCACAGCGGGTAAGATTTGAACTTCCATCGGCAAGGGCGTTTTCCAAGGAGCTGATCCCTGGCACAATCGAAAAGAGAGCGGAAATGCCGATATCATAAACAAGCTCGCAGCCTTCACCGAGCGATCCGGCAAATGCAATAACGGGAATATTCTCGCTGCGGGCGCGTTTTGCGACGCCGGCCGGCGTTTTTCCGCTGACTGTTTGGCCGTCTATTTTTCCCTCGCCCGTAATGACAAGATCGGCTCCTTTAATACGTTCGGAAAAAGACAAAGTATCTAAAACAATGTCAACTCCGCTTTTTAATTCCGCTTTTAAAAAGGCACAGAGGCCTGCTCCTAATCCTCCGGCCGCTCCTGCTCCCGGAATTGAATCGATTTCGCACCCCAGCTCTGCTTTGACTGCAGCAGCATAATGTTTTAAGTTTTGGTCCAAAAGAGCAGTCATTTCACTGTTCGCCCCTTTTTGCGGCCCAAATACGGCGGAGGCTCCGCGAGGTCCCGTAAGAGGATTATCGACATCACAGGCGGCTTCAAAGTGGATATGCTTTAACTGAGGATTGAGGCCGCTCACATCGATCTTGGCAATCTCAGCTAATGCACCGCCCCCATTTTCAATCTCTTCTCCATTGCGGTTTAGAAACTTCACACCCAGTGCTGCAGCCATTCCCGCTCCGCCGTCATTTGTCGCACTTCCGCCGAGTCCGATAATGATGTTGGACACCCCTTTTTCCGCAGCGTTGAGAATCAGTTCTCCGGTTCCTCTCGTTGTCGTTAACAGGGGATTCCGCTGTTCAGGGGGCACGAGGTGAAGGCCTGACGCTTCAGCCATTTCGATGACAGCTGTTTTTCCGTTGCCAAGCAGGCCGTAAGCCGCCTTTACCGGCTTCCCGAGAGGGCCTGTGACCGTTTGCTGTACGATATCTCCTCCGGTGGCGTCAACCAGAGCTTGAACGGTTCCTTCGCCTCCATCGGCAACCGGAATGTTGACGTATTCGGCGTCAGGCAGAACCGCTTTAAAGCCTTTTTCAATGCTTTTAGCAGCTTCAAGCGATGTCATGCTTTCTTTAAATGAATCAGGTGCGATTACGATTTTCATGGTACCTGCTCCTTTTTAAATAAAGAATTGAAAAATTCCAAAAATCAAAGTTGAGATAATGGTTAGGATTAAGCCGATGACTGACTCATATGGAATCAGCTTTAACCGTTCTTTCATGGCCATGAAGACGCTGCCTCCCGTCGTATGAAAAAAGCTTCCGTGAGGCAGGTGATCGAGCACCGTTGCTCCGGCGTGAATCATTGCCGCACCTGCGAGGCCGGCGACGCCAAGATCAAGCAATGTCGGGCCGAATACGCTGCTGGCGACAGCTGTGCCGGCGGTTGTTGAGGCGGTTGCCATCGACATCAGCATGCCGGAAATGGGAGCTAAGAGAAACGACGGCAGACCCAAGCCGACAAGGGTGTCGGTAATGAAAGAATTGAGTTGGGAGTTGGCGATGATTCCCGCAAGCGTTCCAGTCCCGATCAGCATCACGGCAACACCTGACATCTTCGACAATCCTGAAGCGGCAAAATCCTTCAGTTTGCCCGCTTGTCCCGATGCAATCGCAGTGACGAGGCCTCCCGCCGGCAAAGCGATAATTGGATCAATCGTAATTCCTGCCGCGGGCCTTAAGGCGAGCAACAGGATGGAGACCATCGGACCGCTGATCGCCGCCCAAAATGCCGGCAGTTGTTGAGCCGTTTGGGTTTCAATCTCATTTGCAGCTACTCCTGTTCCTTTATTTGAAAGGCGTTTTGCTAGTAAATAAGTGGCGCCCAGTCCAAATATAGCGGGGATGATCCCGGCGGCCATCACGGATGTCAAAGGGATGTGAAAGGCATCTGAAGCAGCAATGGCATTAGGGTTTGGCGACATAATATTGCCCGCTTTTCCTCCGCCGATCATCGCCAACAGAATGGCCGCTTTGCTGATAAAGGTCCGCCTCGCAATCGCAAGGGCGATCGGTGCGACTGTGATGACGGCGACATCGACGAATACGCCGACCGTTGTTAAGATGGCTGTCGCCAATGTTAAAGCAAGCAGCGCTCTTTTTTCTCCAATTTTATTGACAATGGTTTCTGCAATCACCGCTGCGGAGCCGGATTGAATCAGAACGCCGGCGAGCACCCCTGCTGCCAAGATGCGGAGTACAGCAGGAATCATGTTTTTAGCACCCGCTATCATCAAATCCGTCGTCTCTATTAAATCTGCGCCGCCGATTAAGCCTCCGGCCAATGCGCCGATCATCATGCCGTAAGCCGGCGGGACTTTTTTCAGAATGAGAAAGATTGATATGGCTAATGCGCATAAGGCGCCTATTGCATTGATTTGAATATCCATCTGCATACCCTCCCTTACGTCCCATTGTAAACGCTTTCTGTACAAGGGAGAATTGGTCAGGTATACGGATTTCGTTCCTTTATCCTATATTAAAATTGTTCATTTGCACAAAATGGTGAAAAAAGCGTAATGGCTGTATACAGTTTGAATAGGTCGTCAAATCGTTTTGGATTGCATCCTGTCGCTATTTCAACCTTTCTCAGCCGGTAGTTTAATGTATTGCGGTGAATAAAGAGTCTTGATGAAGTTTCCCCAATTTCGCCATTTTCTTCTATATAGCAGAGGAGGGTATGGATTAATTCGCCCTTTTGATCTGCTTGGGAAAGGCGGTCCCAGATGTTTTGAAAATGAATCTCCTGATCCGGACGCTCTATTTTTGATAACAGAACGGGGATCGCAAACTCTCGATAATCGTATAAACTAGAGCTGTTTTTAGCAATCTTGAGCGTTTGTTTTGCACTTTGATAGGAGAATGGCAGCTGCTCAAGCTGATCCGCCTGCTCGCCAAGCGCGCCTCTGACCGTTTTCCATTGGCTGAGCCAGCCGTTCCAAGATGAAAAGAGATCAGCCCTGCTTTTAGCGGGAGCGCCTGCCAGAATAACTGTGATCTCTTTTAAAGAAATATTGGCGTACAAATCTTTCGCGGTTAAATGTTTTTCAAGTTTTTTAATAAATGCCGGCTTCATATCAGCGGATGGCAGCTCAAACACAAGACAAGTACGCTGGCCGTCTAGCGGTATATTCAATCGCTCCGCACGTTCAAGGAAGTCAAGGGATGCTAGGTCGGCCCCCTGAATCATTTGGATGACCGTTTCTTCCCGGAGCCTTTGATCCCATGTCAGCTGTTTTGTTAAAAATGCCTGTTCGACAGTCAGCTCTGCTGCCATTTTAACAAGTTCACCATATCGGCTGACTTCAGAAGGCGGCCCCGTGATTCCAATAACGCCGATTATTTCATCATGAAATACGATGGGAAGGTTTACGCCGGGCTTTGTTCCCGTTAAAGCCGAGCATTCTTCAGGCGTGATGCTGATAACCCTTTCAGCTGCAAGTGCGTCCTTCGCTCCGGCGTGTTCATCACCAATTCTCGAGCGGTCTCCTGAGGCGATGATAACCCCGTTTTCATCCATCATATTAATGTTGTGCCGAATAATCGACATGGTCCTGTCGACAATTTCCTCCGCCAATTCTTTTGATAGATAATTCATTTCATCATGCTCCTGCCTAAGATCTTGTTTTAAATGGTGATTGTTCCGTCGATCCAGCCTTTTATGAAAGGTTTTAAAGAAGATGCGGCCCATATTCGGCTGTCGTCTATATGATTCCAAACATAAATATCATTTTTCCGTATAGAGCCGTTAAAAATCGAATAAGCAAATAAATCGCCATTGCCCGCACCTGCTATAAATAACAGACAATCGAACGGCTTAAAAAAGTCGGTGCTTCTCATGTCTAGATTCTCTTCTATCATTCTGTATGCAGGCCAAATGAGATGATCCCCGAATGTATCATTAATGCCGTCTGTCGTTTTTAAAAGGCTGACCAGTTCATCTGGAAAAGAGACGCCGAGGAGTTCTTCTGCTTTCTGAAGCTCCTCTGTTTCAATAGGTCTGTTCAGCGTGTAATCTTGAGGTAAACGTTCTATAAAATGTTTCCACAATGCTATCACCCTTTGCGTTTATCATTATTTTTGCATATAATGAGAAGCGTGAACAATAAAATAAATTTTTTATGAAAAAATCTCTTGACTTAAAAAGATAGGACATGTTATATTAATTCTTGTCGATACGGAGGAATACCCAAGTCTGGCTGAAGGGATCGGTCTTGAAAACCGACAGGGGTGTCAAAGCCCGCGGGGGTTCGAATCCCTCTTCCTCCGCCATTATTGATTTGCATTTTAGTGATTGACTAAGCATAAATTGGAGATTGTGTTGCCGCTGCCTGGATAGGGCAGCGGTTTTTTTTTATATGCACAAGCAAAAAAAGAGCGGCTCTTCATGGGAATCCGCTCTTTTTGCTTGTTTATCTTTGAATAGCTTCACTGATTTTTTCAATGATTGGATCGAGGGAGGCAGAGTTGTTGAACAGATCGTATTCATCAATATTGACTCTGACAACCGGACAGGCGTTAAAGCCGCTGATCCAGTTTTCGTACCTTGTGTACATTTCTTCCCAATACGATCTGTCGGTTAACATTTCCATTTCTCGTCCGCGTTTTTTGATGCGGTCGAGAATCGATTCCAAATCGCCCTCCAAATAGACTAAAACGTCGGGGCGGGGGAAGTAAGGCGTCATGACCATCGCTTCAAACAGGCTTGTATACGTCTTATAATCGACTTTTGACATTGTGCCTTTATCGGCGTGCATTTTGGCGAAAATGCCTGTATCTTCATAAATTGAACGGTCTTGAACAAATCCGCCGCCCGATTCGTAAATGTATTTTTGCTCTTTGAAGCGTTCCGCTAAGAAGAAAATTTGCAGGTGAAAGCTCCAGCGTTCAAAGTCTTGGTAAAAAGCCTCCAAATAAGGGTTGTTCACAACCTCTTCAAGGGAAGTTTTAAATCCGAGTCTTTTTGCAAGCTCTTTTGTCAATGTGGATTTCCCCACTCCTACCGTTCCGGCAACAGTAATGATAGCATCTTTCGGAATAGCATATACACTCATTCTATATACTCCTTTACTTGATCGGCAATTCGATTGAAAACGGCTTCGGAGATCACGAAGTCTTCCTGATCTCCGTTAATTTCAATAACGGGTATTGGCGGATCGGATTCTTTAAATTGCTTAATGGCAGCCTCATAATCATTGATGAGCTGTTCCAGATATTGCTTGTCCATTTCCTGTTCAAACGGCCGTCCGCGTTTTTTGATCCGTTCCAATAACGTCGGAAGGCTTGCTTTTATGTAAATGATGACGTTTGGTTTTGGCAGATCTTCTGTAAGCAGATGATAAATTTTTCTGTATTTCTCAAGTTTTTTGCCTTCCAGCGTCCGTTCAGCAAAAATGAGGTTTTTATAAATATGATAGTCCGAAACAACGGGTATGTGGTGATGCAAATACTTCTTTTCGGTATCTTCAAGCTGCTTATAGCGATTGCAGAGGAAAAACATCTCAAGCTGAAAGCTCCATTCATCTTTGTCATCATAAAATTTATCAAGAAAAGGGTTTTCTTCGACGATTTCTTTAACCAAAGAGAGTGAGAGCTTTTCGGAGAGCATGCTGGCCAAGGTTGTTTTTCCCGCGCCGATGGGGCCTTCGACAGCGATGAAAGGGGCTGTGTTCATAGGTGTCCTCCTACTAAAGAAATTCATTTGTGAACCATACATATTGTATCACATCATCATCTTCTGCCATGAAAAAAACGTTCCTTTAACTTGGGAACGTTTCTTTCACAACATTAAATTGATCGGCTATCAAGAGCCAGTTTTGCGGGAAGGACAGGCCGAGCTTCCAATAGCTGATTCCCCTTAAATTCAATTCCCTAATCAGATCAAACTTTGCCTGAATCGAGCGGGCGTCTTCAAACCATACCTCATGCTGTTTGCCGGCATTGTCCGTATAGCGGAAGAAAGGAGCCTGGGCTGTTTCATCGTACTGTATCGCCGCATTGTTTTCACTCGCGATTGCAATTGCCCGCTGGGGACTGATTGCTCTGGCCAGCTGCCCGCCTGGCGTATAGGGGAGCGTCCAGTCATAACCGTACAAGTTCTGGCCCATGACGATTTTGCTGGCGGGCATTTCCGTGAGTGCGTATTCGATCACATCCCGTACGGGTCCGATCGGCGATACCGCCATCGGCGGCCCTCCGCTGTAGCCCCACTCATATGTCATCAGTACGACAAAATCGACAATCTCTCCGTGAGCCCGGTAATCATGGGCCTCATACCATTGTCCGGGCTGATCCGCTCTCGTTTTCGGCGCAAGCGCGGTTGAGATGAACCAGCCTTCCTGTTTGAAGCGGGCCCGTGCATCCCGTAAAAATTGATTATAGGCTTCTCTGTCTTCAGGCCTTAAGTATTCAAAATCAAAGTGGATGTCTTTAAAACCGTATCTTCTGGCGGCTGCAACAATGTTATCAAGCAATCTGTTTTTTACATTCTGGTCCGTCAAAATGATTCTGCCGAGTTCGTCGCTGAAAGCTTCATTTTCGAGATTGGTGACGATCATCATCATCGTAGTCCGGTGTCTGTCTGCAATTTCTTTTAAGTTGTTCAGCGGCGGTTCTTCGAGTGTGCCGTCCCGCTTTGCCTGGAAGCTGAAAGCACCCAAATAGGTCAAGTATGGCGAAGCCTCTCTTGCCGCCTGCTGCAGAGCGGGGCTGACGCTTTCTCCCCGCGGTTCGATATAAGCGTTTGTTTCAATGTTCCGTTTTGGCCGAGGGGGGATATAAAGCAGCAGCCCGACAGGCAAAATAGCGCTAACCTGAATGCGGTTGATCCTTGCCAGTTCAGCCGGAGAAATATTAAAGCGGGCTCCGATTGATGCTAATGTATCTCCTTGTCTGACCTCATAAAACTCGCCGGCGATCGGTATCACGATAGTTTGTCCGACAACAAGCCGATTCGGGTTCGGAATTTCATTCGTCGCGACAATTTCATTAACTGTTGTTCGGTAGCGATTCGCGATTTGATAAAGGGAATCGCCTCTTTTCACGACATAAATCTGAATGGGAAACGCCTCCTTTCTCATTGCTACCACTATATGAAGAAAGGAAGTGTTTCATGCTCAAGTTTCGGCGGTGATCTCTTTTGCCGTCGTAATATTGGCGAACAGAACATTTTCCATCATCGTCAACGCATATTTGTTGTCTTTTTCATTATTTGAGGCAATGCAATCGCGCGGAATCGTGATATCGTACTCCCTCATATAAGCGTCGTTTGCCGTAAATAACACGCAAATATTGCCTGCGATTCCCGTAATAATCAAATGGTCGACATGAAGTTCATTCAGCAATGTTTCAAGGGCGGTGCCGTAAAAAGCTGAGTGCTTTGGTTTGATTAAGAAATAATCGTTGTTATTCGGTGCGAGTCGGTCGATGATATATTCGCTTCTGTCGTTTTTGCATTTCTTGATAATGGCAGCAATATCCGCTTGCCAAATTCCAAAATGGTCATTAATGTATATGATAGGCCATTTCTTTTTGGCTGCGTGTTCTTTTAATGCCAGAAGATGCTCGGTCATGTTTCTGGTCTTTTTGGAAAGAACGTCACCCATATCGAATTGAAAATCATTAATGATGTCGACTATAATGAGAGCTGAATTGGACAATGCGATTGTCTCCTTTCAGATTGCATATTCCTTTAACTATAAGTTAGCCTATTCTGTCGGGTGAAAAACATTGAAAGAGTGCATGCGGATGACACAAGACGAGTTTTATATGAAAGAAGCGATCAATGAAGCGAGAAAAGCTGAAGAAAAAGGCGAAGTGCCGATTGGCGCCGTACTGGTTCTGGATGGCGAAATTATTGCCCGCGCCCATAATTTGCGGGAAACCGAGCAAAGATCGGTTGCCCACGCAGAGATGCTCGTTATTGAAGAGGCATGCCGGAAGCTGGGAACCTGGCGGCTGGAGAGATCTGTTCTTTACGTTACCCTTGAGCCATGTCCGATGTGCGCCGGAGCGGCCGTTCTCTCCAGAATCGACAAAGTGGTGTTCGGAGCGTCTGATCCGAAAGGCGGCTGTGCGGGGACTTTGATGAATCTCCTGCAGGAAGAGAGATTCAATCATCAGGCTGAAGTCGTAAGCGGCGTAATGGAAGAAGAATGCGGCAGGATGCTAAGCGATTTTTTCAGAAAGCTCCGCGCAAAAAAGAAAGTGGAAAAGAAAAGGGAGCTGTGATGACGGAAATTTGCAATTTAGGGTGAAACAAGTTATACTAATGAGTGCGTCACATGAAGACGCAGCTTAAATAATTTGATATTTATTTTGCCGTGCTAAGCGGGGAGGTAGCGGTGCCCTGTACTCGCAATCCGCTCTAGCGAGGCCGAATCCCTTTCTCGAGGTTCGTTTACTTTAAGGTCTGCCTTAAGCAAGTGGTGTTGACGCTTGGGTCCTGCGCAATGGGAATCCATGAACCATGTCAGGTCCGGAAGGAAGCAGCATTAAGTGGAACCTTCCATGTGCCGCAGGGTTGCCTGGGCTGAGCTAACTGCTTAAGTAACGCTTAGGGTAGCGAATCGACAGAAGGTGCACGGTAAATCAATCATCAAATTAAGAACTCATCTATTTTAATATAGATGAGTTTTTTTCTTAAGAAGAGCTTTTGGATTTGAAAGCTGCTTCATGTATAATGGAAATGATGAAAACAAGAGGAGGGCGTGTTTGTGAGTTACCAGGCTTTATATAGAGTGTTCAGGCCGCAGTTGTTTGAAGATGTAGTCGGTCAGGAGCACATCACGAAAACGTTGCAAAATGCCCTTTTACAAAAGAAATTTTCGCACGCTTATCTGTTTTCCGGACCGAGGGGAACGGGAAAAACAAGCGCCGCAAAACTGTTTGCCAAAGCTGTCAACTGTGAGCACGCTCCGGTCAGTGAACCGTGCAATGAATGCTCCGCGTGCAAAGGCATTACAAACGGTTCGATTTCAGATGTAATTGAAATTGACGCCGCTTCTAACAACGGTGTAGATGAAATACGTGACATCCGCGACAAGGTGAAATTTGCCCCGTCTGCCGTCACGTATAAAGTATATATCATAGATGAAGTACATATGCTTTCTATCGGCGCATTCAACGCCCTTCTAAAAACGCTTGAGGAGCCGCCGGAACATTGTATCTTTATTCTCGCAACAACAGAGCCTCATAAAATTCCTTTAACGATTATTTCTAGATGTCAGCGATTTGATTTTAAGAGGATTACCTCACAGGCAATTGTCGGACGAATGGGAAAAATCGTCGAAGCTGAACAGTTCAAGGTGCAGGATGGCGCCTTAGACATCATCGCCAGTGCCGCCGACGGCGGCATGAGGGATGCGCTGAGCCTGCTCGATCAGGCTGTATCATTCAGCGGAGATGAGCTGACGGTGGATGATGCGCTGCTGATAACAGGGGCTGTGTCACAGCACTATATTGGAAAGCTCGCCTCAACCCTCCACGAAAAAAATGTTTCCGGTGCTTTGGAAACATTGAACGAACTGCTTCAGCAGGGAAAAGACCCGGCAAAATTAATCGAGGATATGATTTTCTACTTTAGGGATATGCTTCTTTATCAAACGGCGCCTGATTTAGAAGGCGTTCTTGAAAAGGTGAAGGTGGACGAAGAGTTCCAAGCTCTATCCCGGCAAATTCCTGCACCAGACCTTTACGAAATGATCGATATATTAAATAAAAGCCATCAGGAAATGAAATGGACGAACCATCCGCGTATCTTCTTTGAAGTTGCAGTTGTGAAGCTCTGCCAGGGACCAAAAGCAGGGGCATCCGCGGCCGCCCAGCCGGAAGTGGATAATCTCGTCAACAAGGTTCGGCAGCTTGAGCAGGAGATTGAGAAGCTTAAAACACAAGGTGTACAGGTTTCTTCAGCTCCCGCCCAGCCTAAAGAAACGTCCCGTCCGCAAAAAAGCGTGAAAAGCGCATATAAAGCGCCTGTCGGCCGTATTCATGAAATATTAAAAGATGCTACAAGACCGGACCTCGAAAAATTGAAGAGCTGCTGGGGACAATTGCTTGCCCAGCTTAAACAGCAGAATAAAGTATCGCATGCTGCCCTTTTAAATGACAGCGAGCCGGTCGCTGCATCTTCAAAAGCATTTGTCCTCGCATTCAAATACGAAATTCACTGTAAAATGGTAGCTGAAGACAATAATGGAGTCAGGACAAATCTGGAGCAAATTTTGGATGGAATGCTCGGCGGAAGGATAGATATAGTTGGCGTTCCCGAAGCCCAATGGGGTAAAATAAGAGAAGAATTTCTGCAGGATCATCAGCCGGAAGATTCTGAAGCAAATGAACCGAAAGAAGAAGATCCGCTCGTATCAGAAGCTAAAAAACTGTTCGGAGCGGAACTGATTGAAATTAAAGAATAAAAACATGAAAGAGAGTGGATTTGAGTATGCGCGGTGGAATGGGTAACATGCAGAAAATGATGAAGCAAATGCAAAAAATGCAAAAGGATATGCAAAAGGCACAGGAGGAACTGGCAGAAAAAGTACTCGAAGGTACTGCGGGCGGCGGAATGGTGACTGTTAAGGTAAACGGCCAAAAAGAAGTCATCGACGTCATCATCAAAGAGGAAGTCATAGACCCTGAAGATGTTGAAATGCTTCAAGATCTTGTCCTTGCAGCGACAAACGATGCTTTGAAAAAAGTCGACGATGTAACAAATGAAACGATGGGTAAGTTTACAAAAGGAATGAACATGCCGGGTTTATTCTAGGAGGAAAATAAGAATGCAGTATCCTGAACCAATATCAAAGCTGATTGACAGCTTTATGAAATTGCCAGGAATCGGACCCAAGACGGCGGTCCGTCTGGCTTTTTTTGTTCTTAGTATGAAAGAAGACGTCGTGTTAGATTTTGCAAAAGCATTGGTAAACGCAAAGCGCAATTTGACATATTGCTCGGTTTGCGGACATATAACAGATCAAGATCCTTGCTATATTTGTGAAGATACGAGAAGAGACAAATCGGTCATATGTGTTGTTCAGGATCCGAAAGATGTCATTGCTATGGAGAAAATGAAGGAATACAACGGGCTGTACCATGTTTTGCATGGAGCGATTTCTCCGATGGACGGCATCGGTCCGGAAGATATTAAAATACCCGAATTGCTGAAACGGTTGCAGGATGATCAAGTGACAGAAGTCATTCTCGCGACAAACCCGAATATAGAAGGAGAAGCAACGGCCATGTACATTTCAAGGCTTTTAAAGCCGTCTGGTATCAAGCTGTCACGAATTGCCCATGGACTTCCGGTCGGAGGCGATTTGGAGTATGCAGATGAAGTCACTCTTTCTAAAGCGCTTGAAGGCAGACGTGAAATGTAGAGGGAGGAGATTGCATTACCATGGGTTTTCTTCGGAAAAAGAAGCTTAGAAAAGAATTTGATAACAAGCTGATTGAACAGCTGATCCATCAAAAGGAAGAATGGAACAGGCAAAAGCGGCTGATTGAAAACAGTCTTGAGCCTTCGCCAGAAGTTCTTTACGAATTAAAGGTTGCCGAGTCAAAGTACTTTTTTTATTTGCGGGAAGCAAAAAAAAGAAATATAAGGATCGGCAGCTGGAAGTAGCAGGTCTATTCGCATGATTCCCATCATATGCTTGTACAAGAACGAGTGAGGAGTGATGGAATTCATGGGATCTGTTATCTTTATCGGGGCAATTGTCGCTTTGGTTGCCC
>NZ_JBBOCL010000001.1:3397500-3455000 GCF_038002405.1 Bacillus sp. FSL W7-1354
GTACGCGAGCTGGGTTCAGAACGTCGTGAGACAGTTCGGTCCCTATCCGTCGCGGGCGCAGGAAATTTGAGAGGAGCTGTCCTTAGTACGAGAGGACCGGGATGGACGCACCGCTGGTGTACCAGTTGTTCTGCCAAGGGCATCGCTGGGTAGCTATGTGCGGACGGGATAAGTGCTGAAAGCATCTAAGCATGAAGCCCCCCTCAAGATGAGATTTCCCATTCCGCAAGGAAGTAAGATCCCTGAAAGATGATCAGGTTGATAGGTCTGAGGTGGAAGTGTGGCGACACATGGAGCTGACAGATACTAATCGATCGAGGACTTAACCTAAATGTTTGTGAATCGTCTGACCGTTATCTAGTTTTGAGAGAATGCCTCTCAAAAGCCAAAGGCAAGGAAACTCGGCTAAAGGCCCTCACATCCTGTGAGGAACGCCCAGTACCTTCATCCTGAAGGCAATAGTTTGGTGGCGATAGCGAAGAGGTCACACCCGTTCCCATGCCGAACACGGAAGTTAAGCTCTTCAGCGCCGATGGTAGTTGGGGGCTTCCCCCTGTGAGAGTAGGACGCCGCCAAGCGATGAAAAAGACCAGCTTATATAAGCTGGTCTTTTTTTGTCGGAACTTCATTGATACAAACACCTAACCCTTCCTGACTACATATACTAATCTAACCTTCAAAAACATTCTTAATTTTGTATACAAATGTTGTTCTTTGGGCATACTGAAACCCATGGAGGTGGAATGGATGAGTAAGTCTAATCATGGGGAAACGTGTATCATTTGTGAGGAAAATAAAACCGAAGGCATTCACCTTTATACGAAATTTTTATGTTCGGATTGTGAGAAAAAGATTATATCTACATCAACATCAGATCCTGAGTACTCTGACTATGTCAAAAAATTAAAGAGTCTCCGGACACCGCCATTATATTCTTAGACCGTTTTAGGTCTTTTTTTTAAGCCTTTAAGTCTGTATGGATCAAAGGTATAATGAAAGTGATGAAGACACGGTTAAGGTGTCTTTTTTGCTATACACCATGATTTTCGAGCTGAAACTTTGTTTAGCCGATATCCGTATAAGAAAGTAGTATAAAGAAACGACCGATTTATCATAAAAAAAGAAATTTATATATTAGGAGTAGTGGTGTAATGAAACCGATTCTTCATTTTATGCTTCGTGCAACTGCTGCAAGTGCATTGTCCGTGCTCCTTTGGTTCACCAGCTTCTTCGCGCTTAACCAGACTTTTCTGCTGTCTTCCGCTTATGCAGCCGGAACCTGGGTTGCCGTTTATCTTGGCGGGAAATGGTACGGAACCTATTTGTTTTTAAAAGAAAACCAGCTTACACGGCGGGAATATACCTATATAAAGCAAAATCTGCGGGAAGCTAAGCTGAAAATCGCCCGGTTAAGAAAAGCCTTGTTCGCAGTCAAAAACATTCAAACGATTAAACAAAATATAGAAATTCTCCGTATCGTCAGAAAAATTTACAGCATCACAAAGAACGAACCAAAGCGTTTTTACCAGGTTGAACGCTTTTATTATCAAAGCCTTGATTCAATTGTTGAACTGACGGAAAAGCATGCGTTTTTGGCGTCACAGCCAAAACGTAATGCGAAGCTTGAAGTTTCTTTAAGCGAAACACGCATGATGATCGATAAGCTTGCCAAGCAATTGGAAGACGACCTTTATGACTTGCTGAAAACAGACATTGACCACTTGGAGTTTGAACTGGACGTCGCAAAGCATTCAATGAAAAAAGGCTGACGGAGGAAAGCTGAAAATGAGCGAATATAAACCATCGTTACACAAAACTGGCGCACAGCTTAAAATTGATGATTTGCTTTCCGATCCTTTTGGACAAGGAGAAAAGTCTGTTTCCGGCATGGAGGAAGAACACCGCGGGCAGCAAGTAAATCTGGTTGATACGTTATCCGAAGAAAAACGCCGGCAAGCATTCCAACTGGCCGAACAGATCGATCCAAAACAACATGACAGCATGACTCTGTATGGAACGCAAGCTCAATCCAAACTCTTGAATTTTTCACACGAGATGCTTGAGCACGTCCAAAAAAAAGATATTGGTGAAATTGGGCAGGTCTTAAGCGACCTAATGAAAAAGCTTGAACAGGTCAGCCCTGATGAATTGAAAACTGAAAAAAGGAACTTTTTTTCCCGTTTTTTCGGAAGAGTATCCCATTCTGTTCAAGAAGTCTTATCAAGGTATCAAAAAACCGGCGCCCAAATAGACAGAATCAGCGTAAAACTTGAGCATTCCAAAAGCGCGCTGATCAATGATAATAAGATGCTCGAACGGCTGTATGAAAAAAATAAAGAATATTATGAAGCGCTGAATGTCTATATTGCAGCCGGTCAGCTGAAGCTTGAAGAATTAAAACATCAAACCATTCCCGAATTAAAAGAGAAATCGAAAACAGAACATCATCATATGGCCGTTCAGGATGTAAATGATATGATTCAGTTTGCCGACCGGCTGGAAAAGCGGGTTTATGATTTAACATTGAGCAGACAAATTACACTGCAGAGCGCCCCGCAAATCCGTTTAATCCAACACACAAATCAAGTGCTGGCGGAAAAGATCCAATCATCGATTATGACAGCAATTCCTCTTTGGAAAAATCAGGTTGCCATTGCGCTTACTCTGTTGAGGCAGCGCCGAGCCGTAGAAGCTCAAAAAAAGGTGTCAGCCACAACAAACGAACTGCTCTTGAAAAATGCCGAGATGCTGAAGGCCAACACGATCGAAACTGCCAAGGAAAATGAGCGCGGCTTTATCGATATCGAAACATTGAAACAAGTGCAGGACAATCTGATCGGAACGCTTGAGGAGACGCTTAAAATTCAAGAAGATGGCCGTTCAAAGCGCCTTCAGGCAGAAGAAGAAATAAGGGCAATGGAAGATGGTCTCAAGGCTAAGCTGCTGGACATGAAAGAAAACCAAAACCGTTTATCATAAGCAAGATAAACATTTACCAAAACGTCCGCCCTTTATGTAATCCGCCTTGAAGGGTATAATAAATGCAGAATGTCATACCGTCATCCGGGAGCACGAGGGTGACGAAGAAAATAGAGAAGATGACTAAAGGATCGGTTATATGAAGACACCTTTATATACAGCATTGGTGAACCATGCTGAAGGACATCATTATTCTTTTCACGTTCCGGGACATCACAATGGAGATGTCTTTTTTGATGAAGCGAAAACCTTTTTCGAAACGATTCTCAAAGTTGATCTAACTGAACTGACGGGTCTGGATGATTTGCATGAGCCATCAGGCGTCATCAAAGAAGCGCAGGATTTAGTTTCGCGGCTTTATGGCGCGGAAGAAAGTTTTTTTCTCGTCAATGGTTCGACCGTCGGGAATCTGGCGATGATCATGGCTGTTTGTCAGCCGGGTGACACGATACTTGTTCAGCGGAACTGCCATAAGTCTGTATTTCATGCGATTGAACTTTCAGGCGCCCATCCGGTTTTTTTGACGCCGGAAATTGATGAGGCGATGGCCGTTCCCACACATATATTGTACGAAACGGCAAAAGATGCAATTTCACAATATCCGCACGCTAAAGGAATCGTGCTGACATATCCCAATTACTACGGACATGCTGTTGATCTGAAGCCGATCATAGAAGAGGCCCATCAACACGACATTCCCGTTCTAGTCGACGAGGCTCACGGCGCCCATTTTGTGCTGGGCCATCCATTTCCCCAGTCGTCGCTGAAAGCGGGCGCCGATGTTGTCGTTCAGTCTGCGCACAAAACGCTCCCGGCGATGACAATGGGATCTTATCTGCATATTAACAGCCGCAGGATGAACAGGGACAGACTGGCATATTATCTCTCTGTACTTCAAAGCAGCAGTCCTTCTTATCCAATCATGGCATCTTTGGATATAGCCAGGGCATACGCCGAAGATATCTTGAAAACAAATCGAACAGCCGATATTGAGAAAGAGCTCCTCAACATGAGAGAAGCCTTTTCTCAAATAAACGGAGCCGAGATCGTCGAGCCGGCTGATGCCGGTATCCAGCAAGATCCGCTTAAGCTGTCTGTCAGATCAGCGTATGGCCACTCCGGTTTTGAACTGAAATCCATATTTGAAGCAAACGGCATCCATCCTGAATTGGCAGATGAAAGGCAAGTCCTGTTGATCCTGCCGCTTGAAGGAAAAAACAAGCCTGCGCCGGAACTGATCAGCACAATCGGCAAAGAAATCAGAGATACAGCTGTTCAACACGATTATCCTGCCGGAATCGGAATCCCTTCTGAAAAAGTCACAGCTTTGCCTTACCGGAAAAGCAAGTTGTCAGCCTTCAAAAAAGAATCGGTTCCTTTTACGGAAGCCGCGGGCAGAATAAGCGCGGAACCGGTCATACCGTACCCTCCGGGTATTCCGTTGATTATGGCGGGTGAGAGAATAACAAAAGAGACGATCAGCCGGCTGACGCGGCTCGTCGACCTGAATGTACACATTCAGGGCAGCAATCAGCTCAAACAAAAGCAATTAACTGTATATATAGAAGAGGAGAAATCATGAACGGATTATTTATTACTTTTGAAGGGCCTGAAGGTGCGGGGAAAACGACAATCCTTCAGGCTGCGGCAGACCAATTGACGAAAAACGGCTATTCTGTTCTCGCGACAAGAGAACCGGGCGGCATTGAAATATCTGAACGAATTCGCGAGGTTATTTTAAATCCAAGTCATACGGCTATGGATCCAAAAACCGAAGCCTTATTATATGCAGCCGCAAGAAGGCAGCATCTTGTCGAAAAAGTAAAACCGGCGCTTGAAGAAGGAAAAATCGTCTTATGCGACCGGTTCATCGACAGTTCACTTGCTTATCAGGGGTATGCCAGGGGACTCGGCATTGATGAAGTATTTTCTGTTAATCAATTTGCGATCGGCAATATGATGCCTAATATGACGATTTATTTCGACATCGACCCGGAAGAGGGAATGAAGCGGATCAATATAAATCATGCCAGAGAGAAGAACCGGCTTGATCTGGAAAAACTCCATTTTCATCAACTTGTTCAAAAAGGCTATAAAGAAGTTATGAACCGGTTTCCCGGCCGATTTCGGATCGTGGATGCCAGTCAGAATGTTGAACATGTGTTAAAAAGGGTAAATAACATCATTAAGGAAGCATTAAAAGAAAATCAGTTGTGACCTGTTTACCATTCATTGTTATAATGGTAGCAAGAGTATCCTTAAGTGTTTCCATCCAAAAGGGGGCTTTTCATATGAAGTTAATTATCGCTGTTGTTCAAGACCAAGACAGCAATAGGCTTTTAAAGGCTTTAACCGATCACAATTTTCGCGTGACTAAACTGGCGTCAACCGGCGGCTTTTTGAAATCGGGAAACACAACCTTCATGTTGGGTGTAGATGATATTCGAGTAGACAAAGCTTTAAGCTTGATAAAAGAAAACGGAAGCAAGCGCGATCAGCTGATTGCCCCTGTTTCTCCAATGGGCGGAAATGCCGATTCATATGTTCCTTATCCCGTTGAAGTTGAAGTGGGCGGAGCAACCGTTTTTGTACTGCCGATCGAGCAATTCCATCAATTTTAAGGGTTGAGGATATGAAAATAAGTCAAGAACTGCGTACAATGATAGAGAAACAGCAGACTCCGCCTGCAAGAGGAGAAAACGTTTCTGCTTCATTTAAAGAGAAGATGAATATACAAAGCGGCAAGCTACGAGTTGAACAGTTGACAATGCTTTTAACAGATATTGAAGCGTTCGGAAAACGCTTATCAAAGTCGAGGAACTTCAAGGATTTGGCCAGATTCAAAGGCTTGATCAAACGATTTGTAAAAGAGACCGTTGAAAACGGGCTGACGGTGGAGAATTCAAGAAGCTTCGATCTGTACGGAAACAGCCGGACATTGAGCATTGTAAAAGAACTGGACGAAAAGCTTGTGCAATTAACAGAGGACCTGATGGACCAAGAAAAATCTTCTATCGAACTTTTAGAACAGATTGGCGAAATCAAGGGTTTACTGATAAACCTTTACACATAGAGAGTGATGGTATGGCTACAACCTGGACAGAAATGCAGAAGCTTCAGCCACGGGTCATGAAGCTTTTGCAAAATAGTATAGAAAGAAACCGGCTTGCCCATGCCTATTTATTTGAAGGGCGCAAAGGGACGGGCAAATTAGACGCGGCAATCCTTCTGGCAAAAAGCTTTTTTTGCCTTGAAGACGGGGCGGAGCCATGTGAGTCGTGCCGGAACTGCCAGCGGATTGAATCAGGAAACCATCCGGACGTTCACGTCGTGCATCCGGACGGACTTTCGATTAAAAAGGGACAAATTCAGGCGCTTCAAGAAGAGTTTTCAAAGACCGGTTTGGAATCGCATAAAAAGCTGTACATTATCTCCCATGCCGATCAAATGACGGTCAATGCGGCGAACAGCCTTCTGAAGTTTTTAGAGGAGCCGAGCAGCGATACAATCGCTGTTCTTTTAACGGAACAGCCGCAAAAATTGCTCGATACGATCATATCGAGATGCCAAGTTTTATCCTTTCAGTCGTTGCAGCCCGAATCAATTGAAAAGGAACTGATCAAACAAGAGGTCTCACCGAATATTGCTGCCCTTTTGTCGAATATGACAAACAATTTATCGGAAGCGCTCGAATTGAGTCGAAATGATCAGTTTGCAGAGTCGCGAGCGAAAGTGATAAAATTGTATGAAGTCTTACACCAGCGAAAAGGACATGCTTTTTTCTATATTCAAGATCAGTGGATGCCCTTTTTCAAGGAGAAAGACCACCAAGAAATGGGTCTTGATATGCTTTTATTTATATATCGCGACGTGTTGTCCATTCAGTTGGGACATGAAGATAAAATACTATTTCAGGACTTATTCCAATCATTAAAACAGCATGCGCTGCAAACAACACAACAAAGAGTGACAAACCAGATACTTGCTGTTTTAGAAGCAAAAAAACGGCTTTATTCCAATGTGAATGCTCAAGGATTAATGGAGCACTTGGTTTTAATGCTGCAGGAGGGATAAGCTTGTACAACGTTATTGGTGTCCGTTTTAAAAAAGCGGGCAAAATATATTATTTCGATCCGAACGGATTTCAGATAGATAAAGACAGCTGTGTGATCGTCGAAACGGTTCGCGGTGTTGAATACGGGCAGGTTGTCATCGCCAACAAGAAAGTAGACGAGAACGATGTCGTGCTGCCTTTAAGAAAAGTGATCAGAGTTGCGGATGAGCGCGACCGCCTGATCGTTGAAGAGAATCAAGAAGCTGCGCTGTCCGCCTTTGATGTCTGCCAGAAAAAGGTTAACGAGCACGGCCTTGAGATGAAGCTGGTCGATGTGGAATTCACTTTTGACCGCAACAAAGTCATTTTTTATTTTACGGCTGACGGAAGAGTCGATTTTAGAGAACTCGTCAAAGATTTGGCGTCAATCTTTAAAACGAGAATCGAACTGAGGCAAATCGGCGTCAGGGATGAAGCGAAGATGCTGGGCGGCATCGGACCGTGCGGAAGAATGCTTTGCTGTTCCACATTTTTAGGTGATTTTGAGCCCGTGTCTATTAAAATGGCAAAGGATCAAAATCTGTCGCTGAATCCGACGAAGATTTCCGGACTATGCGGACGGCTGATGTGCTGTCTGAAATATGAAAACGATGAATACGAAACAGCAAAAGAACAGCTTCCGGATATTGGGGAAGTGATCGCCACGTCCAACGGCCCGGCAAAAGTCGTCGGCTTGAATATTCTTGAACGCATTCTCCAAGTTGAACTGACAGACTGTGACAAAGTCGTTGAATATACGTGGGATGAGCTGTTGCAAGAAGGTGTCGTATCTGCACAAACCACAGATTAACGAGGTGTGAAACCTTGGATAAAAAAGAATTGTTTGATACAGTGATAAGTTTAGAAGAACAAATCGGGTCCCTTTACCGCCAGCTTGGAGATCTCAAGCAGCATATCGGGGAAATGATTGAAGAAAACAATCATTTACAGCTTGAAAACGAGCATTTGCGCAAGAGGCTGGAAGAAACGGATCAAAGGCTAAAAAACGCAAAATCCGATGAAAAAGAGATAAAAGCAGAAAAGACAGGGCATGCTGATATTGGAGAAGGCCATGATAATTTGGCGCGCCTGTATCAGGAGGGTTTCCATATTTGCAACATCCATTACGGAAGTGTTCGCAAAGAAGGAGACTGCCTGTTCTGCCTCTCGTTCTTAAATAAAAAATAAGAAAGGCTTCCGGCGGAACGGAAGCCTTTTTAACGGTACAATGTGTTTAGGAAAGGGAAAAGACATGATTCAATTAAAAGACGATGAACGACTGGATTATTTACTTGCAGAAGATATGAAAATCGTGCAAAGCCCGACAGTTTTTGCGTTTTCCTTAGACGCCGTTCTGCTGTCGAAATTTGCATATGTTCCGATACAAAAAGGAAACATCATTGATCTGTGCACAGGGAACGGGATTGTTCCGCTGCTTCTCAGCACCCGCACAAAAGCCGCCATCACCGGGGTGGAAATTCAGGAAAGGCTGTATGACATGGCTCTCCGCAGCGTGGAATACAACAACCTACAAAAACAGATTCATCTCATCAGGGACGACTTGAACAATATGCCGCAGGTGCTCGGATATAATAAAGCTGATGTCGTCACATGCAATCCTCCTTATTTCAAGACGCCGCAAAAAACGGAGCAAAACTTAAATGAACATCTGGCCATTGCCAGACATGAAATTTACTGCACGCTTGAAGACGTCGTTCGCGTCAGCAGCAAGCTGTTAAAGCAGGGCGGCAAACTCGCTCTCGTTCACCGGCCGGGGAGGCTGCTCGAAATCTTTGAATTGATGAAGGCCTTCCAAATCGAGCCGAAGCGCGTCCAGTTTGTTTACCCGAAAAAAAGTAAAGAGGCCAACACCATTTTAGTGGAAGGAATAAAAGACGGCCGGCCTGACCTGAAAATTCTGCCTCCTTTATTCGTATATGATGAACAAGATCAATATACACCTGAAATAAGGAAGATTTTATATGGAGACGAGTAGCCATTATTTTTATGTGCTTTCGTGCCGGGACGGTAGCTTGTACGCCGGCTATACAAACAATATCGAGAAGCGCCTGAAAACCCATAATGACGGGAAAGGCGCGAAGTATACGAGGGCAAGGCTGCCGGTAAAACTCCATTATGCAGAGTGCTTTTCAACAAAGCGAGAGGCGATGCAGGCCGAATACTATTTTAAAAAATTATCGAGAAAGAACAAAGAACGTTATATAGAAGAAAAAAGACGGGAGGGTGTTGATTATCAACCGGCAAAAGAGCTTTGACCAAAAATCAGACATGGGCATGTTATATCTCGTTCCGACACCCATCGGCAATTTGGAGGATATGACATTTCGAGCGGTTTCTGTGTTGAAAGAGGCGGACATTATCGCTGCGGAGGATACGAGGCAGACGAAGAAATTGTGCCATGTATACGAAATCGAGACACAGCTTGTCAGCTACCATGAACACAATAAAGAAAGCAGCGGACACAAAATTTTGGAATGGCTGAAAGAAGGTAAAAATGTCGCGCTGGTCAGTGACGCCGGAATGCCGACAATATCTGACCCCGGGGCTGAAATCGTCCGCGATTTTATCGAAATGGGCGGCTATGTCGTGCCTTTGCCCGGTGCAAATGCCGCTTTGACCGCACTGATAGCCTCAGGCATTGCGCCGCAGCCGTTTTTCTTTTTCGGTTTTTTGGACCGTAACAAACGGGAAAGGAAAAAACAGCTCGAGGCTTTGAAAAACAGACAGGAGACGATGATTTTTTACGAGTCCCCGCATCGGCTGAAAGAAACCTTGTCAGCCATCAGAGAGGTATTCGGCAACCGGCAAATCGCATTGACAAGGGAACTCACGAAAAAATTTGAAGAGTTTATCAGAGGTTCGATCGAAGAAGCACTCACATGGGCTGAACAGGAACAGGTGCGCGGAGAGTTTTGCCTTGTGATCGAGGGAAGCCGTGAAGAAACGATCGAAGAGTCGTTCTGGTGGGAGCACCTTTCAGAAAAAGAACATGTCGAGCATTATATCAGCGAAGGATATCATTCAAAAGAAGCCATTAAAAAAACCGCGGTAGACCGCGGCGTTCCGAAACGGAAAATTTATGACGCTTATCATATTCAAAACTAAAAAAACCGCCCTTGCTTCGGCAAGAGCGGTTTTTGTATAATCAAAATAATTATTTTTGAGATTGAAGTTGTGCTTGAATTTCGTTAATGATTTGCTCAGCGCCTTCAGGGCTAAGAACCAATTTACCGCCTGCAAGTTTAAGGTTGTCATCAGAAACTTCACCTGTAACTTGGCAAGTCATGTTTGGTTTATATTTTTTCAAGATGATTTTTTCGTCATCTACATAGATTTCAAGAGCGTCTTTTTCCGCGATTCCAAGCGTACGGCGAAGTTCGATCGGAATCACCACGCGTCCTAGCTCATCAACTTTACGTACAATACCTGTAGATTTCATATTCATTCTCCTCCCGAAAGATTGTTATTTTTATAGGTGTTTATTATCTTCGTCATTATTCGACAAAATCCTTACAGTCCTAGCATAACAAGGTTTCCAATAAACGTCAATCATTTTCTTTTCTATTGTTTGTAAAAATTAGATCATATAGTCAAAAGACCTTGGAAGAACTGATGTAACAAGGGAAATGAAGATGATAAAACAGTAGGATCAATCAAAAAAAAGCCCTTAAATCAAGACTTTCGAACTAAGGTTTTTCCTCATATCGATTATATACGACATTATTCGACAATGAAAGCATTTTTTTGTCGAAGTATAATATTTCTTTCTGTTAAAAAATTTGTAATCGACCGTATTCATGATGGATCGACAATGTATATTTTCTTGAACTTGAAGGCTAAGATGGTATCATATAAAGAGGGATTATATATTGAGTATATACTGAATGAATACACATGCCGCTCTCGTCCTTTGGGCGGGAGTTTTTTGACATTTTAATTGGGAGGTTCCATCATGCCGCAAGAAAAAAATACGTTTTACATCACTACACCCATTTATTACCCAAGTGGAAAGCTACATATTGGACATGCCTACACAACCGTTGCCGGTGATGCGATGGCTCGGTATAAAAGACTGAGAGGCTTTGATGTCAGGTACTTAACAGGTACAGATGAGCACGGACAAAAAATCCAGCAAACGGCGGAGAAGGAAAATATTACTCCGCAGGAATTGGTCGATCGTGCGGCAGAAGACATTCAGCAGCTTTGGAAAAAGCTCGACATATCCAATGACGATTTCATACGGACGACAGAGGAACGTCATAAAAACGTGATCGAAAAGGTTTTTCAGAAGCTGCTTGACAATGGTGATATATATCTTGATGAATATGAAGGCTGGTACAGCATACCTGACGAAACGTTTTACACCGAAACCCAGCTCGTTGATGTTGAGCGAAACGAAAAAGGCGAGGTAATCGGAGGAAAAAGTCCTGACAGCGGCCATCCCGTTGAGTTAATCAAAGAGGAATCTTACTTCTTCCGCATGGGAAAATATGCGGACCGGCTGCTCGCTTTCTATGAAGAAAATCCTGAATTCATTCAGCCTGAATCCCGCAAAAATGAAATGATCAACAACTTTATTAAACCGGGTCTTGAGGATTTGGCTGTTTCCCGGACGACGTTCGACTGGGGAATAAAAGTGCCCGGCAACCCGAAGCATGTCATCTATGTTTGGATAGACGCGCTGTTTAATTACATTACGGCACTTGGCTTTAATACGGCAAACGATGAAAATTATCAAAAATATTGGCCGGCAGACGTTCATCTTGTCGGTAAAGAGATCGTCCGTTTCCATACCATTTACTGGCCGATTATGCTGATGGCATTGGACCTTCCGCTGCCGAAAAAAGTTTTTGCCCACGGATGGCTGCTGATGAAAGACGGAAAAATGTCTAAATCAAAAGGAAATGTGGTCGATCCAGTCACATTAATCGACAAATACGGACTTGATGCATTGCGTTATTATCTTCTCCGCGAAGTGCCGTTCGGTTCTGACGGCGTATTTACACCGGAAGGATTTGTCGAGCGGATTAACTATGATTTAGCGAATGATTTAGGCAACCTGTTAAACAGAACGGTCGCCATGGTCAACAAATACTTTGACGGCCGGGTTCAGTCATACGAAGGCCCGGTTACCGCTTTTGACGAACAGTTGTCATCATTCTCACAAAAGACAATTGAAGCGTACGAACAGGCGATCGAAAATATGGAGTTTTCTGTAGCGCTTTCTTCATTGTGGCAGTTTGTCAGCAGAACGAATAAATACATTGACGAGACAGCCCCATGGGTACTGGCAAAAGATAAGGACAAAGAAAAAGATCTTCAATCGGTCATGTACCATTTGGCAGAGTCGTTGCGCATCACTGCTGTATTGCTGCAGCCGTTCTTAACGCAGACGCCTGAAAAGATTTTTGCACAGCTCGGTGTTACGGATGCGTCATTGAAAAACTGGGACAGCATTAAAAGCTTCGGCCAGCTGAAATCGGTCAAAGTTCAAAAAGGAGAACCGTTGTTCCCGCGTCTTGAAGCGGAAGATGAAGTCGCTTATATCAAATCAAAAATGCAGGGAACGGCTCCAAAAGAAGAACCGAAACAAGAGGAAAAAGCAATTGAAAGGCTTCCGGAAATCACGATAGACGATTTTATGAGCACGGAGCTGAGAGTGGCTGAAGTCATCCATGCCGAACCCGTCAAAAAAGCGGACCGTCTGTTAAAGCTTCAGCTTGATTTGGGCTTTGAAAAACGCCAGGTCGTTTCAGGAATTGCCAAGCACTACAAACCTGAAGATCTTGTCGGCCGGAAAGTCATTTGTGTAACAAACTTAAAACCGGTCAAACTAAGAGGAGAACTTTCTCAAGGCATGATATTGGCTGGAGAAGACAACGGCGTTCTGTCGCTTGCAGCGGTAGACAGTTCATTATCAAACGGAACGCGAATCAAATAAATGTTGGCAAAGGGTGTTCCACGTGTAACATTTCGTCGAACACCTTTTGTTTTTCGACAATATCTAAAAAAGGTGGCATTTTGATGTTATTTGATACACATGCACATTTAAATGCCGAGCAATTTAATGAGGATTTGGAAGAAGTCATTGCTCGGGCAAAGGAAGAAAAAGTGGAGCACATTGTTGTTGTGGGATTCGATCGTCCGACGATTAAGCGCGCAATGGAATTGATTGAAGCATACGATTTTATTTATGCTGCCATCGGGTGGCATCCGGTTGATGCAATTGATATGACCGATGAAGATTTGGCTTGGATCAAAGACCTCTCTGCCCATGAAAAAGTTGTGGCGATCGGTGAAATGGGACTTGATTATCATTGGGATAAGTCGCCGAAGGACGTTCAAAAAGAGGTGTTCAGAAAACAGATTGCTTTGGCAAAAGAAGTCGGCTTGCCAATCGTGATTCACAACCGTGATGCAACAGAGGATGTCGTTTCTATTTTGCGGGAAGAAGGGGCCGAGGAAGTCGGCGGGATCATGCACTGTTATACCGGAAGCGCCGAAATTGCACAAGAGTGCATAAATATGAATTTCTACCTATCTTTCGGCGGTCCCGTCACATTTAAAAATGCCAAAAAGCCGAAGGAAGTGGTCAAACAAATACCAAATGACCGACTTTTAATTGAGACGGACTGCCCGTATTTAACGCCGCATCCATACAGAGGAAAGCGGAATGAACCAAGCTATGTGAAGCTTGTCGCCGAACAAATTGCTGAATTGAAAGGGATGACTTATGAAGAAATAGCGGCCATCACCACAGAAAATGCAAAAAAACTTTTCGGCATCAGCTGACACGATTTGATATCGAGCCTTGTTCAAGCTTGTCTCTTCGGGGGACGGTTCTAAAAAGTTCTACATGTCTGTTTGCACTCATAGGATATCTTTGTCGACAAGTCTTTCTTTCTTTTATGAGGTGGTTTTCCCATAATAAAAGAGATGGCGGGCTTGCGGAGAAATAGAGAGGAGGGTTGACAGGCTTGTAGATACTCTATATAATCTCCCCGAGGAGAAGGAGGCGTTTTTCATCATACAAAAAATGAAAAAGCTGTTTTCCGTAAAGCTTAGCAAAAGCAGGTGGATACTGATTGCTGCTGGACTGCTTGTCGCAGGAAGCGGAACTGCTTACGGAGCACATGAGCTCGCTAAACAGCAAGTCACCATTTCGATAAACGGGAAAAAGCAGGATGTTCGCACGAATGCGGAAACCGTAGGTGAACTGCTGAAAAGCTTAGACATCGAGACGAGGAAAGAAGATCACATCTCTCCCGCTGAAGATACAAAATTAACGGCGAACACGAATGTTGAGTATGTTGCCGCAAAACCTGTTCATTTCGCGGTCGACGGACAGGAAAAAGAAATCTGGACAACAGCGGGTACTGTCGGCAAACTGCTGAAAGATTTAAATCTAGAGTTGGCGGAACACGATCAAATTGAACCCTCAGTTGATAAAGAAATAACGAAAGACATGAAGCTGACTTTGCAAAGGGCTTTTAAAGTAACCGTAAAGGATGCCGGTAAAGATAAAGATATATGGACGACTTCGACTACGGTCGCTGACTTTTTAAAACATCATAAGATCAGCATAAAAGGCGATGATGAAGTTAAGCCTGCGCTTGATAAAAAGCTGACAAAAGATCAGGCGATTCACATTACTCGTATCAAAAAAGTCACCGATGTAGTGGAAGAGAACATCCCTTTTGAAGTCCGCAAAAAAGAGGACGATTCACTTGAAAAGGGGAAAGAAAAAGTTGTACGGGACGGTAAACATGGCAAGCTTAAAAAGCACTATGCCGTTGTGATGAAAAACGGCAAGGAAGTTTCCAGAGAACTGGTTAAAGAGGAAACAGCCGCTGAAAGCAAAGCCAAAATCATTGCTGTCGGTACAAAGCAAGCCGCAGTGGCTACAGTCAGCGCGAATGTATCACGCGGAAATCAATCCTCAGGAAAAGAATTTTATGTATCCTCTACAGCTTATACGGCAAGCTGCAACGGATGCTCTGGCCACACTGCGACCGGCGTTAACTTGAAAAATAATCCGGGTGCTAAAGTGATCGCTGTCGATCCGAGCGTCATTCCGCTGGGTTCTAAAGTACATGTAGAAGGATATGGCTACGCGGTTGCAGCCGATACAGGCTCAGCCATCAAAGGCCGTAAAATCGATGTATTCTTTCCGAGTAAGTCTACAGCTTACCGCTGGGGTAACAAAAGAGTTAAAATCAAGGTGTTGAACTAAATATCATTTATTACGCTTCTTATATAAGCAGAGGGATTTTGCGCCCTCTGTTTTTTTGGTTATAATAGATCCATCTTGTTTTCTAATTAATTAGACGGTTTTATTACAAAAAGGTTTCAATAATTTTAAAAATGTAATAAAAGGTTTTTCACTATACGGAGGAAGAAATGAAGATTAAAGAAATCATTGTTGTCGAAGGCCGTGATGACACAGCAAAAATCAAATCGGCTGTTGATGCTGATACGATTGAAACGAACGGATCTGCCATAGGGGAAGACGTCATCAAACGGATTCGGCTTGCCCAGGAAACGCGCGGGGTCATTATTTTAACCGATCCTGATTTCCCGGGGGAAAAAATCAGAAAAACGATTGCAGAAAAAGTCCCCGGCTGCAAGCATGCATTTTTACCCAAGCATTTGGCAAAGCCTAAAAATAAGCGCGGAATCGGTGTTGAACATGCTTCGCTTGAGGCAATCCGCAAATGCTTAAAAACCGTTCAGGAGGAAATGGAGGCGACGGAACCTGAGATTGAGGCTCGGGATTTAATCGAAGCCGGCCTGATCGGGGGCCCTCTGGCAAAACAAAGGCGGGAGCGGCTCGGCGAGATATTGAATATCGGCTATACAAATGGGAAACAGCTTCAAAAGCGGCTGCAAATGTTTCAGATCAAAAAGAGTGATTATTTAAGCGCACTGGATGTTGTGCTGCGGGAGGAAGAGCATGAATAAAGATATCGCCACCCCAATTAGAACTAAGGAAATTCTCAATAAATACGGATTTTCATTCAAAAAAAGCCTGGGGCAGAACTTCTTGATTGATACGAACATATTGGACAGAATTGTCGACCATGCGGGAGTGACGGAGCGTACCGGCGTGATTGAAATCGGTCCGGGGATCGGGGCATTGACCGAGCAGCTGGCAAAGCGTGCGAAGAAAGTGACGGCCTTCGAAATCGACCAAAGGCTCCTGCCGATTTTAAAAGATACGCTTTCTCCGTATGATAATGTGACTGTCATTCACCAGGATGTCCTGAAAGCCGATGTCCGGGCGGTAATGGACGAGCAGTTTCAAGACTGCGATGAGGTGATGGTTGTCGCCAACCTCCCGTATTACGTCACGACTCCGATCATCATGAAGCTTTTAGAAGAAAATCTGCCGCTGAAAGGGATCGTCGTCATGCTTCAAAAAGAGGTGGCGGACCGAATGGCTGCGAAACCTTCTACAAAGGAATACGGGTCCCTTTCCATCGCGGTTCAGTTTTATACCGAAGCCAAAACGGTCATGAATGTGCCAAAGACTGTATTTGTCCCTCAGCCTAACGTGGATTCCGCGGTCATCAGGCTGACGCTGAGGGGAGAACCGGCTGTTGCGGTTCAAGATGAAGCCTTTTTCTTTCAAGTCGTAAAATCCAGCTTTGCACAGCGCCGAAAAACGCTTTTCAACAACCTCGTTAACAACCTGCCGAATGGCAAGGAGAATAAATCAAAAATTGAAAGAGCGCTTCAGGATTCACAAATCGACGGAAAACGACGCGGAGAATCGCTGAGCATTGAAGAGTTCGCTGTCTTATCTGACCGCTTGAGAGCAGTCCTTCTTTAATGGAGGGCTTTTTTTATTTGAAGCCGGGCTTTAAGCCTGATCAGGCTTGTCATCCGTTCACCACTTGAAGGGCGGGCACATAGGCTAAAGAAGCACCTTTACTTTTCATTGCTTTATATTCATCAGGATGGGGCTTAGTCTATGTGTGGAGTGAAAAGCATGCAATTTAAAATAGGCGATATGGTCGTCAGAAAATCTTATCGAAGAGATATCTTATTTCGAATTATACGAATTGATCAATCGGCAAATGGAGAACCTGTGGCCGTTTTGCACGGAGATGAGGTCAGATTAATCGCTGACGCATATTTAACGGACTTGGAGATGGTCCGCGAGGCTGAGCGGCAGATGAGAAAGCGGGAAGAAGAATCGAGAATGAAGGAATCCCTCGATCTTCTCCGCCAGGATTACAAACTCCTTCACAATAAACATGAGTACCGCGCCACAAACCAATATAACAATCAACAGCAGTACTTTCATATGCCTGGAAGAGTCCTTCATTTAGACGGGGATTCGGCTTATTTAAAAAAATGTCTGGCGCTCTATGAAAAGATCGGGGTTCCTGTATACGGCATTCATTGTTATGAAAAGAAAATGTCATCGGTCATCGAGGAACTGATCGATGAGTACCGCCCGGATCTTCTCGTCATCACCGGACACGATGCCTATTCTAAGCAGAAGGGTGATATTAACAATCTGGATGCCTACAGGCATTCAAAAGATTTTATCGAAACCGTTCAAAAAGCGAGAAAAAAAATTCCCCATCTTGATCAGCTTGTCATTTTTGCAGGCGCATGCCAGTCCCATTTTGAATCACTGATCAGAGCCGGTGCAAATTTTGCAAGCTCTCCGTCAAGAGTCAACATCCATGCGCTTGATCCGGTCTATATAGTCGCAAAAATCAGCTTCACTCCGTTTATGGACCGCATTAACGTCTGGGAAGTGCTCAGAAACACCCTGACGAGGGAAAAGGGACTCGGAGGCATTGAGACGCGAGGCGTATTGAGAATCGGAATGCCATATAAAACAAAAGAAAACGATTAAACGAGCCCGCCGGATGGCGGGTTTTTGCCATACAGCCGAATGTTTTTACCTTTTTTTAAAAAAACATACATAATGAAACGAAAAATGAGGAAAATAAGGGAAAGTCGGCGTATAATTTGTCACAAATATTTTATTGACAGAGGCTTATGAACGTTGATATAATTTAAATTTTATTTGACAAAAATGGGCTTCTGGTGTATACTGAATATAGTGAGGTGGATGCAATGGCGAAAACGTTGTCCGATATTAAAAGATCGCTTGATGGACATTTGGGAAAAAGGCTGACGTTAAAAGCAAACGGTGGCCGCCGAAAAACGATTGAGCGTTCGGGCATTTTAGCTGAGACGTACCCTTCTGTTTTTGTGATACAACTAGACCAAGACGAGAATTCGTTTGAAAGAGTTTCATACAGTTATGCGGATATTCTTACTGAGACGGTTGAATTGAGATTTTCTGATGATAAAACCAGCTCAGTAGCCCTTTAATAAGCAGCGGACTTTATGTTTGCTGCTTTTTGTTTTGCCTTTTTTTATCCAGAATTTTTCGGGGAAGTTCTGCACAAATCGAGCAAAGCTAATACATGTCACTTGTTTTATGATGAGTCAGACGGATGGTATGATACTTGAAAGGGGCTGTTTCGCATGGGCAGACGTCGAAGCATCATGTCAGAGGAATTCAAAAATGAATTGGCTAAGGATCTTGGATTTTACGACACGGTAAAAACCGAGGGCTGGGGCGGAATTCGGGCCAGAGACGCCGGTAACATGGTGAAGAGGGCCATTGAATTAGCCGAACAGCATATGGCTCAAAACCAGCAAAATCATTAAAACAGTGACATACGGAGGGCGCTTCTGTCCTCCGTTTTTTTCATTGATCTGCATTCAGCCGATCAGGTGCTGCAAACGCCTTGAGGATTCGCTGAAGGGGGCAATCGCGATCTGCGGGAATGACCGCATGCTAAGAGCGCGGTGTCCTGCACGTGCGCATGCATTTGTACTTGTATGGAAAATGACCGCATGCTAAAGGCGCGGCGTCCTGCGCGGGCGCATGCATTTGTACGTCCTGTACTTCAAAATATGTTACAATGTGGATACTTATGTTTAGATGGAGAAGTAGGTGAATGGATTGCGTATTTTAGAGAAGGCGCCGGCTAAAATTAATTTGTCGCTCGACGTTCGCCGCAAACGTCCAGATGGGTATCATGAAGTAGAGATGGTCATGACGACAATTGATTTGGCGGATCGGATTGAATTAACCGAGCTGGCAGAAGATAAAGTAACGGTTTCTTCGCATAACCGCTTTGTTCCCGACGATCAGCGAAACCTTGCTTATCAGGCTGCAATGCTCATGAAAGAACGATACGGCATTAAAAAAGGTGTTTCTATATTTATTACGAAAGTGATTCCCGTTGCTGCGGGGCTTGCGGGAGGAAGCAGCGATGCGGCTGCCGTCTTCAGAGGGCTGAACCGGCTGTGGGATTTGAAGCTTTCGATGAATGAACTGGCTGAGCTTGGCGCTGAGATCGGATCTGATGTCTCCTTTTGCGTACATGGAGGAACGGCTCTTGCAACGGGAAGAGGAGAGAAAATCAGTCATATCGAGACTCCGCCGCACTGCTGGGTTGTGCTGGCAAAGCCGACGATCGGCGTATCAACTGCAGAAGTGTACAAGCAGCTGAAAGTCGATGAGATTGAACATCCGGATGTTCAAGGTATGATTTCTGCGATCGAAGAGAAGAATTTTCAAAAAATGTGCGACAAACTCGGCAATGTTCTCGAATCTGTTACATTGAATATGCATCCCGAAGTCGCGATGATCAAAAATCAAATGAAGCGGTTTGGCGCCGATGCTGTGCTGATGAGCGGGAGCGGCCCCACTGTGTTCGGATTGGTTCAATACGAATCAAAAGTACAAAGAATCTATAACGGATTAAGAGGGTTTTGCGATCAGGTTTATGCGGTGCGGATGATCGGAGAACAAAATGAACTTGATTAAATCCGTATGTTAAGTTATATTATTTTTAAAAATATTCGGATTTTGGAGGTAAGTGCATGAAGTTTCGTCGAAGCGGCAGATTGGTGGATCTGACAAATTATTTGTTGACCCATCCGCATGTCTTAGTGCCATTAACCTTCTTTTCAGAACGGTATCAATCTGCTAAATCATCCATTAGTGAAGATTTAACCATTATTAAGCAGACCTTCGAGCAGCAGGGGATCGGGACGCTTCAGACCGTGCCGGGAGCAGCAGGCGGCGTTAAATACATTCCAAAGGTAAAACGCGATGAAGCGGAGGAATTTGTAAAGTCGCTCGGTGAGTCATTGATCGATTCGGAACGGATATTGCCCGGCGGATATTTGTATTTAACCGATATCCTTGGCAAGCCCTCTGTATTAACGAAGGCCGGCAAGATTTTTGCTTCAGCTTTTTCAGACAGGGAGATCGATGTCGTGATGACGGTGGCGACAAAAGGAATTCCTCTGGCATATGCGGTAGCCAGCTACCTTGATGTGCCGACAGTGGTCGTCAGAAAAGACAATAAGGTAACTGAAGGTTCAACGGTCAGCATTAACTATGTGTCTGGATCTTCCAACCGCATTCAGACGATGTCTCTTGCAAAACGCAACTTGCAGACGGGCTCGCGCGTTTTGATTATAGACGACTTTATGAAAGCGGGAGGAACGATCAACGGTATGATCAATCTTCTCGAGGAATTCAATGCCCATGTAGCAGGCATCGGTGTTCTTGTGGAGGCTCAGGGAGTCAAGGAGCGGCTGGTCGATGAGTACATGTCCCTTTTGACTCTTTCTGAAATTGATATGAAGGAAAAAAAGGTGGAAATCCAAAACGGAAACTTTCAGTGTTTTTTTGCAGACAATGAATAGGAAATGGGGAGTTTGAGATGACAAAGGTTGTTCAGACAAAAGAAGCACCGGCGGCGATCGGACCGTATTCACAAGGAATTGTTGTCAATAATATGTTTTACAGTTCAGGGCAAATTCCACTGACCCCGTCGGGTGAAATGGTGACTGGAGACATCACAGAACAGACGCATCAAGTTTTCCGCAATTTAAAAGCCGTGCTGAAAGAAGCGAACGCCTCTCTGGAGACTGTCGTCAAAGCAACTGTGTTTTTGGCGGATATGAATCAGTTCGCAGAGGTGAATGAAGTTTACGGACAGTACTTCGATACCCACAAACCGGCGAGATCATGTGTTGAGGTGGCAAGGCTGCCGAAAGACGCGCTCGTTGAAATAGAAGTCGTCGCATTAGTAAAATAGAAAAAACGCCGAAAAGATGGTTTTGGTCTCCAAAATCATCTTTTTTGTTTGGAAAATTTGTCAATTCAGTGTTTTTTTATCCCAATATTACAAAAATATTTTTAATTATGCAGGAAAACAAAAAAAACCGTTGAATAGTTACACTAATGTTTTTATATTGGGAAAAGGTGGTGAACTACTGTGGAAGTTACCGACGTAAGATTACGCCGCGTGAATACCGATGGTCGCATGAGAGCGATTGCATCCATCACGCTGGATCACGAATTTGTAGTGCATGATATTCGTGTAATTGATGGAAACAATGGTCTTTTCGTTGCGATGCCAAGTAAGCGTACACCTGATGGAGAATTTCGTGATATCGCTCATCCAATCAACTCAAGCACCCGCGGAAAAATTCAGGACGCGGTGTTAAATGAATATCATCGTTTGGGTGACGTTGAGGAAATAGAATATGAAGAAGCTGGAGCTTCTTAAAAAAAGAAGGGCTTATGGATAAGCCCTTTTTGTTTTGAAAAAAAATAATCTTATCATAATAAAATGACAATATATGGTTCGTGATTGCGTATAACAGAAACAGGAGGTAAAACATATGGCGGTTTGAGAATCCCATCCCGAAGGAATCAATTTGTCTCCCTGATCAGTGAATCCTAAATATACTCTGAATATCCAAAATATGCTGTCTTGATTTTCTGATTTCTCATTTTGGCTTGCTTGAAATCAACTCATATTTAGGATATATTTTTCTATGGATAATAGGGATAATGGAGGCCAATACATGGATAAGCGGTTTGCAGTTGTGTTAGCAGCTGGTCAAGGAACAAGAATGAAATCAAAGCTTTATAAAGTTCTTCATCCGGTTTGCGGAAAACCTATGGTCGAGCATGTTGTCGACGAAGCTCGCAAGCTATCATTAGAAAAACTTGTCACAATAGTTGGACATGGAGCCGAAGATGTCAAAAAACACCTCGGGGAAAAAAGCGAATATGCCCTGCAGGCTGAACAGCTCGGAACAGCCCATGCCGTTAAGCAGGCCAAGTCGATTCTTGGAAGCGAAAAAGGAACGACTATCGTCATTTGCGGAGATACACCGCTTTTAACTGCCGAAACGATGGAAGCCATGCTCAATGAGCACCAGAAAAAAGCAGCAAAAGTGACGATTTTAACCGCTGTAGCGGAGGATCCGACAGGCTACGGACGCATTATTCGCAATGAAAACGGCGATGTTGCAAAAATTGTCGAACATAAAGATGCAACAGACGAGGAAAGACTTGTCAAAGAAATTAACACAGGAACTTATTGTTTTGACAACGAAGCTCTTTTTCAAACGATCGAGCAGGTTTCCAATGACAACGTACAAGGGGAATATTATCTTCCGGATGTCATTGAGATCTTGAAAAATCAAGGTGAGACTGTAGCCGCTTATCAGACTGGCAACTTCCAGGAAACGCTCGGAGTCAATGACAGAGTCGCCCTTTCACAAGCGGAAATTTATATGAAGCAGCGGATCAATAAACGCCACATGGGAAACGGCGTAAGCTTAATCGACCCCGACAACACATATATTTCACCGGAAGCCGTCATCGGCAGAGATACCGTGATTTATCCCGGCACCGTTATTAAAGGGCGGGTTGTCATCGGTGAGGACGCGGTCATCGGACAGAACAGCGAACTCGAAAACAGTACGATCGGCAGCAGAACGGTTATTAAGCAGTCCGTTGTCGTGAACAGTGAAGTCGGTGACGATGTTACAATTGGACCGTTTGCTCATATCAGACCCGATTCAAAGATCGGCAATGAGGTAAGGATCGGGAATTTCGTCGAAGTGAAAAAATCGGAATTTGGTGATCGCAGCAAAGCATCTCATTTAAGCTACATAGGGGACGCGGAAATCGGAACGGATGTCAATCTTGGCTGCGGGTCGATTACCGTAAATTATGATGGGAAACATAAGTTCAAAACGAAGATTGAAAATGGGGCATTTATCGGCTGCAACTCCAATTTGGTCGCTCCGGTGACAATCGGTGAAGGTGCATACGTCGCTGCGGGTTCAACGATTACCGACGATGTACCAGGCAAGGCTTTGTCTATTGCCAGAGCAAGACAAGTCAACAAAGAAGACTACGCTGAGAACATACACAAAAAATAATCCTAAATCGGAGGTTTACCATGTCTAAATATGAAGACGACAATTTGAAGATTTTTTCTTTAAACTCAAATCCGGGTCTTGCGAAGGAAATCGCAGATATCGTCGGAGTTGAGCTGGGAAAGAGTTCTGTTAAACGCTTTAGCGACGGTGAGGTTCAAATTAATATTGAAGAAAGCATCCGCGGCTGCGACTGCTATGTCATCCAATCGACAAGCGCACCGGTGAACGAGCATATTATGGAGCTTTTGATTATGGTAGATGCGCTGAAACGCGCATCGGCGAAAACGATTAATATCGTGATGCCTTACTACGGCTATGCCCGTCAGGACCGTAAAGCCCGTTCCCGTGAGCCGATCACAGCCAAACTGGTGGCAAACCTGCTCGAAACCGCCGGAGCTACCCGTGTGATTGCACTTGATCTTCACGCGCCGCAAATCCAAGGTTTCTTTGATATACCGATCGATCATTTAATGGGTGTTCCGATTTTAGGTAATTATTTTGAAGAGAAAAATTTCAAGGATGTCGTGATCGTGTCCCCTGACCACGGCGGTGTGACGCGTGCCCGCAAATTGGCGGACCGCTTGAAAGCGCCGATTGCGATTATCGATAAACGCCGACCTAAGCCGAATGTAGCCGAGGTTATGAATATCATCGGACATATTGAAGGGAAAACAGCCATTTTAATTGATGATATTATTGATACGGCAGGAACGATTACGCTTGCGGCTAATGCGCTCGTCGAAAGCGGCGCAGAGGAAGTGTATGCATGCTGTACACATCCGGTTCTTTCCGGTCCGGCGATCGAAAGAATCGACAATTCGAAAATTAAAGAGCTCGTTGTGACCAACAGCATTGAGCTTCCTGAAGAAAAGAAAATCGCGAAGTTCAAGCAGCTTTCTGTTGCACCGCTTCTGGCAGAAGCGATTATTCGTGTGCATGAAAAACAATCTGTCAGCTTCCTGTTCGATTAATTTGCTGATTCTGGTTTAAAGTTTTGTCGTTATGGGTATGGTTTTAGAAAGACCAATCTAACGATAGGATGGTGCTGAACATGGCAATTTTAAAAGCGGAAGAAAGAACGGATTCCAGACGGTCTTCTTTAAGAAAGATCCGGCAATCCGGGTATGTGCCGGGTGTCATTTACGGAAGAAACCTGGAAAACAAATCCGTTGCGTTAGACAGTATTGAGCTTTTAAAAATTTTGCGAGCTGAGGGCAAAAATACGATTATCAACTTGGATATAAACGGAGACCAGCACTCTGTTATGGTGACTGAGCTGCAGACGGATCCATTAAAAGATTCAGTTGTACATGCCGATTTTAAAGTGGTTGATATGGAAGCGGAAATGGAGGCGACGGTTCCTGTAAACCTTACGGGTGAAGCAGAGGGGATTAAACAGGGCGGTGTTCTTCAGCAGCCGCTTTACGAGCTGTCTGTCACAGCGAAGCCGAAGAACATTCCGCAAACGATCGAGGTCGATATTTCCAGTCTCGAAGTCAACGATGTTCTAACCGTCGGCGATATTCCGTCTAAAGGCGATTATTCATACAACCATGAGCCTGATGAAGTTGTTGCATCCATTCTTCCTCCTCAAAAGCAGGAAGAAACGGAAGCCGAATCAGCCGCTCAAGACGTTGAGGAACCAGAAAAAGGCACTGAAGAGGAAAAAGAAGAATAAGTACGTAAGACGTAATCCTCCCGCGGTTACGTCTTTTGTGCTAGAATGAGGGGAAATTAGGATGCTCCCCCTCAGTATGCTGAGGCAGGGTTTTGCTTAAGGGAGGATATAGAATAATGCTTGTGTTTGCAGGATTGGGCAATCCGGGTAAAACATATGAAAATACGAGACATAATGTAGGATTTATGACGATCGATGAGCTTTCAAAAGAGTGGAACATTCCGCTTGATAAAACAAAGTTCAACGGTCAATACGGAATCGGATTTGTTTCCGGCAAAAAGGTTCTACTTGTTAAGCCGCTTACATATATGAATTTATCGGGAGAATGTTTGAGGCCGCTTTTGGACTATTATGAGATCCCTGTTGACAATTTGAAAGTGATTTACGATGACTTGGATCTTCCGACCGGAAGAATCCGTCTGAGGACGAAAGGAAGCGCAGGAGGCCATAACGGCATCAAATCGATGATTCAGCATCTGGGAACAACTGAGTTTAACCGGATCAGAATCGGAATCGGCCGTCCGGTCAACGGCATGAAAATCGTCGATTATGTGCTTGGCGCTTTTACAGATGAAGAAGAGCCGGTGATACAAGAGGCCGTCAGACAATCGGCCAAGGCCTGTGAAGCTTCTCTGGAAAAACCTTTTTTAGAAGTCATGAATGAATTTAATGCTAAGGTATAAGGCAGAAGGGAACGGAACATACTAGTTTTAAAAAGACTCGGTATGGAGGTTCCTTTATGGCTTTACATTATTATTGCCGGCATTGCGGCGTTAAAGTCGGAAGTCTTGATCATTCTTATGTAAACAGTGAACAGTTAGGCTTTAACCACTTAACAAACGATGAAAGAAACGATATGATTTCTTATATGGATAATGGGGATTTACACGTGAAGACGATATGTGAAGATTGTCAAGAAGCGCTTGAGCGAAACCCGGATTATCACCAATATCATTCGTTTATTCAATAAATAGCTTTGGTGTAGAGACTAGACCAAAGCATTTTTCTATTTGAGGAAGAGAGGAGGGGCTCATTTGAACAATATTCAATCCTATATCACAAAAAGCGATGATTTTAAATCCATCGTCAACGGCTTGAACGAAGGGCTGAAGGAACAGCTGCTTGCGGGGCTCTCCGGATCTGCCCGGTCGTTATTTACAGCCGCTCTTACAAAAGAAACGAGACGGCCGGTATTTTTAATTACGCATAACCTTTATCAGGCTCAAAAAATTACAGATGACTTGACAGGGCTGATAAAAGATCAGCCTGTCCTTTTATCTCCTGTCAACGAATTGATTTCTTCTGAAATTGCGGTGGCAAGCCCTGAGCTGCGCTCGCAAAGGCTTGATGTCTTAAATCGGCTTGCAAGCGGTGAAACGCCTATCGTTATTGCTCCGGCAGCAGCCGTCAGAAGAATGCTGCCCCCTGTCGAAGTATGGCAAAACAGTCAGATTCGCATTGAGACGGGGCGCGACATCGACCCGGAACAGCTGCTTCAGAAGCTTGTTCAAATGGGGTATGAGCGTACGGATATGGTGGCGGCTCCAGGCGAATTCAGTATTCGCGGGGGGATTATCGATGTCTATTCATTGACCGAAGAAAACCCTGTCCGGATTGAATTGTTTGATACAGAAGTTGACTCGATTCGTATATTCAATACGGATGATCAGCGCTCACTGGAAACGCGCGATGAAATAACGATCGGCCCTGCGAAGGAACTGATCGTGCGGGATGAAGATCGGCAAAGAGCGCTTGAACAAATCGATAAAGGTCTTGCCAACAGTCTTAAAAAGCTGAAGCTTGATAAACAAAAGGAAATTCTCGATCAAAATATCGCGGAAGATAAAGAGCGGCTCAAGGAAGGTCATATCGGCCAGGAAATGGTTAAATACCTTTCTTATTTCTATGAGAGGCCTGCTAGTTTACTAGATTATTTCCCGAAAAATACTTTGCTGATACTAGATGAGATCAGCCGTATTCATGAAATGGAAGACCAGCTTCAAAAGGAAGAGGCAGAATGGATTACGAGCCTGCTGGAAGAAGGGAAAATCCTTCATGATACAGCAATGTCATTTCCTTTTCACAGCCTCATTTCAAAACAGTCCCGCCCGATTTTGTATTACTCGCTGTTTTTAAGGCATGTGCAGCACACCAGTCCGCAAAACATCGTCAATGTTTCAAGCAAGCAAATGCAGAGCTTTCACGGACAAATGAATGTGCTCAAAAATGAGATTGAACGGTTTAAGAAATCGAAATATACAACGGTTTTTCTAGGGGACAGCAAAGAACGCGTCGAAAAACTTGCGTCTGTATTGTCCGATTATGAGATCGAAGCCGCCCAGGCCGACCAGGATGCAGCGCTTGCCCAAGGCCAGATTTACATTATGGAAGGCGGTCTTCAATCCGGCTTTGAACTTCCGATGATCAAGCTGGCCGTCATTACCGAAGAAGAACTGTTTAAAAAGCGTGTCAAAAAGCAGGCGCGCAAACAAAAACTGACCAATGCCGAACGGATCAAAAGCTACTCGGAGCTTCAGATCGGCGATTATGTCGTCCATGTGAACCACGGTATCGGAAAGTATTTAGGGATTGAAACGCTGGAGATCAACGGCATTCATAAGGATTACCTGAATATTCACTACCAGGGAAGCGACAAGCTTTACGTACCGGTTGACCAAATTGATCAGGTGCAAAAATACGTCGGTTCCGAAGGCAAAGAGCCGAAGCTTTATAAACTCGGGGGAAGCGAATGGAAACGGGTTAAGAAAAAGGTTGAAAGCTCTGTCCAGGATATCGCCGATGACTTGATCAAGCTTTATGCCGAAAGGGAAGCAAGCAAAGGTTACGCGTTTTCTCCCGACCATGAAATGCAGCGTGAGTTTGAAGCCGCATTTCCTTATCAGGAGACAGAGGACCAGCTGAGATCGATCCATGAGATTAAAAGAGACATGGAAAAAGAAAGACCGATGGATCGGCTCCTTTGCGGCGATGTGGGCTACGGCAAAACGGAAGTGGCGATCCGCGCCGCCTTTAAAGCGATTGCAGACGGAAAACAGGTCGCGATCCTCGTGCCGACTACGATCCTCGCACAGCAGCACTATGAAACGATATTGGAACGTTTCCAGGACTACCCGATTAATATCGGTTTGCTCAGCCGGTTCCGGACGAGAAAAGAAGCAAATGAAACGATCAAGGGCTTAAAAAACGGAACGATTGACATCGTAATCGGCACTCACAGGCTGTTGTCCAAGGATGTCGTGTACAAAGATCTTGGACTGCTTATCATCGATGAAGAACAAAGGTTTGGTGTCACGCATAAGGAAAAAATTAAACGCATTAAAGCGAATGTCGACGTTTTGACGTTAACGGCAACTCCGATACCTCGAACCCTTCATATGTCCATGCTCGGTGTCAGAGATTTGTCAGTCATTGAAACGCCTCCGGAAAACCGCTTCCCTGTACAGACGTACGTTGTCGAATACAACGGGGCCCTAGTCAGAGAAGCGATAGAACGCGAGCTGGCCAGGGGCGGTCAGGTTTACTTCTTGTACAACCGGGTGGAGGATATTGAAAGAAAAGCGGAAGAAATCTCGATGCTTGTGCCTGATGCCAAGGTGACGTATGCCCATGGGAAGATGACAGAAAACGAACTCGAATCGGTCATGCTGAATTTCTTAGAGGGAGAATCGGATGTGCTCGTCAGCACAACGATTATTGAAACGGGCGTTGATATTCCAAACGTCAATACCCTAATTGTATTTGACGCAGATAAGATGGGGCTTTCCCAGCTGTACCAGCTGAGGGGCCGTGTCGGGCGCTCAAACCGTGTAGCTTACGCTTACTTTACGTACCGGAAGGACAAAGTCCTTACGGAAGTGGCCGAAAAAAGGCTTCAGGCGATTAAAGAATTTACAGAACTCGGGTCAGGATTTAAAATCGCGATGCGCGATTTGACGATCCGCGGCGCCGGAAACCTTTTAGGTGCGCAGCAGCACGGGTTCATTGATTCTGTCGGTTTTGATTTATATTCGCAAATGCTCAAGGAAGCAATAGAAGCTCGCAAGGGAGATGTACCGCAAGCTGAAAAATTTGAACCGGAAATCGATTTGGAGCTTGACGCATATATTCCGCAGACTTATGTGACAGACGGCAAGCAAAAAATAGATATGTATAAACGTTTCAGAGCGATTTCAACCATTGAAGAAAAGAGCGAGCTTCAAGACGAGATGATCGACCGCTTCGGCGAATACCCGAAAGAAGTCGAATATTTATTCGCCATCGCAGAGGCGAAGGTATATGCCATCACCGAACGCGTCGAGCTGATCAAGCAGGATAAAGACGCCGTCAGACTGACGATTGACGAAAAAGCTAGTGCCGAAATAGACGGCCAAAAACTGTTTGAACTCGGCAGTAAGTACGGCAGACAGATCGGCCTCGGGATGGAAGGAAAGAAATTGAAAATTTCGATTCAAGTGAAAAACCGAAATCCGGAAGAGTGGCTGGAAACGCTTCTCGAAATATTGAAAGGCCTTCAAAACGTTAAAAAGCAAACGATCGCTTCATCATAAAAATTTGTTGTTTCTCGCGTATATTACATTTGATGTGAAGGATACTAAAACCAATCAAGAGTGGAGAGTGTTACATAAGTACACAGCTCTGTTTATATCCACCAGATATATCATCAAATGAAAGAGAGGCAGCAGAGATGAAAGCAACTGGTATCGTACGTCGAATTGATGATTTAGGCCGGGTCGTGATCCCGAAGGAAATCCGCAGAACTTTGCGCATTCGTGAAGGAGACCCTTTGGAAATATTTGTGGACCGGGATGGGGAGGTTATTTTAAAAAAATATTCTCCGATCAGCGAGCTCGGTGACTTTGCAAAGGAGTATGCTGATGCGCTTTATGACAGCATGGGCCATTCCGTGCTGATTTGCGACCGGGATGTGTATATCGCAGTATCCGGGGGGTCTAAAAAAGACTATTTAAACAAATCAATCAGCGACATGGTCGAAAAGGCGATGGATCAGCGAAATTCTGTTTTGGAAGGAGACGCCAAGACAATTCAGCTTATTGATGGTATTGACGAAGAGGTTGCTTCTTATACCGTCGGTCCGATTGTTGCAAACGGCGATCCGATCGGAGCGGTTGTCATTTTTTCGAAAGACCAGTCAATCGGAGAAGTGGAACATAAAGCGGTTGAAACCGCCGCTGGTTTTTTGGCCCGTCAAATGGAACAATAGGTCTCATTCCTTTTATTTTGACATTCCTGCTCGAACGAGCTGGAATGCCGAAAGCGTTTTTCTCAGCTTGAATCAGCATCAGCAGTTGGAACAGCACCTTTTGGGCTGTTCTTTTTTAGTTCACAGTTGCAGGCGGGGTATGAGTCTTGAATATGGTATAATAAGCACGTTTCGTGCGCTTTTTAGAAAGCTGAGAGAAAGCGCATTGGAAGGAGCTTAAAGGAATGGGGTTTTTAAAAGGCCAAAGACAATGGATTTGGCAAGGCGCCTTTGTTTTATCATTGGCGGGGATATTATCAAAGATATTAAGCGCTGTATATAGAGTGCCTTTTCAAAATATAGTTGGAGATGTCGGTTTTTATATTTTTCAGCAGGTGTATCCGATGATCGGAATATCTGTGATGCTTGCCACCTCCGGGTTCCCGGTCATCATTTCAAAGTTGTTGAATGATTACGGGACGGCAAACCGGGCAAAAATTCTCCGGGTGTCTATGTTTTTTTTGTCGGTCGTGGGCCTTGGCTTTTTTCTTCTCTTGTTTGCCGGAGCCGAAGCCATCGCAGGGTTTATGGGTGATCCCGCCCTTGCCGGGGTGATCCGCGCCGTGTCGTTTTCTTATTTGCTGCTGCCGCTCGTGTCTTTGCTTAGAGGCTATTTTCAAGGAGGCGAACGGATGCTTCCGACGGCACTTTCTCAAATTGGAGAGCAGACACTCCGGGTCGGGGCGATCCTCATTTTGACGTGGTGGCTCGTCAAAAACGGCTTTTCCTTATATGACGCCGGGGCAGGGGCTGCCTTTGGCTCCCTTGTCGGCGGCCTTGCGGCGTTTTTCATTCTCGCCGTGTTTTGGGCCAAGCGTGAAAAGCAACCCGCTGCCGCCGGGATAGAGGCCGGTACAGGCGATATTTTGAAGCAGCTGTGTCTGTACTCGGTTACGATTTGCACGGCCGGCCTCATGCTGATTCTCATCCAGCTCGTCGACGCATTGAACTTGTATTCATTGCTGGCCGGACAAGGAATGGACGAACTTCAGGCGAAACATACAAAAGGGGTGTATGACAGAGGACAGCCGCTATTGCAGCTTGGAACCGTTTTTGCTGCGAGCATTGCGACAGCTCTTGTCCCGTCCCTTACAAAAGCGAAGAAAAATGGAGAAACGGCGGTTCTGGAGGAAAAGATCCGTTATTCGCTAAAAATGAGCTTCGTCATCGGCACTGGAGCAGCCGCCGGTCTGATATGCATTTTGGAGCCGGTGAATGTCATGCTGTTTAAGAACAGCGATGGAACGGCTGCGCTGCAGATTTTCAGCGTGTCGATTCTGTTTGCATCGTTGGCGATCACGATGACTGCTGTTTTGCAAGGACTCGGCAATACATGTCTTCCAGCTGTTTCCGTCTGCTGCGGCTTTTTTGTGAAAGCCGTATTGAACGAGTTCCTGATCCCCGGTTTCGGCATTTCCGGCGCCGCTTTTGCGACTATGATGTCATTCGCTGCTGTCGCTGGACTCAATTTTTTTCAGCTGAAAAGGAAAGGCTGGATCAAGTTGCCGGAATACAGGATAGCGGGAGTTTTGCTGTCGGCTGTGATCATGTCGGCCGCTCTGGCGGTGTGGCTTTTTGCTTTTGAAGCGGCCATACCTCATGAAAACAGATGGATCGCGGCGGCGGAAAGTCTTAGCGCCGTATTCGTCGGCGGCATTGTCTTTTTGTCCGGTATCTTCACATTACGCGTGTTTTCAGAAAAAGAACTTGAGCTTGTACCTTTTGGCAGCAAGCTCCTGACAATAAAACGAGAAAGGGGCGGCAGACATGGCCGGTAAAATCACGGTAGTCGGCCTGGGGGCAGGCGATATGAATCAATTAACCCTCGGTGTGTATAAACGGCTCACACAAGCGGAGGTTCTTTATGTCAGGACGAAAGACCATCCGTTAATAGAAGACCTGAAAAAAGAAATAGCTGAGATTCATTTTTTTGATGAGGTCTATGAAAAGCATGATCAATTCGAAGATGTTTACGAGGAGATCGTAGAGCGGCTGTTTGAGGAGGCGAAGCAGCGCGATGTGCTCTATGCCGTTCCGGGCCATCCGTTCGTCGCTGAAAAAACGGTTCAGCTTTTGCTTGAGAGGCGGGGCGCTCATCAGGCCGATGTCGTTGTCGAGGGAGGCCACAGCTTTATTGATGCGACATTAAATGCTTTGCAGATCGATCCGATTGACGGGTTTCAGTTTGTCGACGCCGTCCGGTTTTCCGCTGACGAAGTCGAGCTCCGTCATCATTTGATTATTTGCCAGGTATATGATCAAATGACGGCATCAGAGGTCAAACTGACGTTGATGGAAAAGCTCCCTGATGACTATGAAGTCGTCATTGTCACAGCGGCCGGAAGCAGTATGCAAGACATTCGGACAGTGCCTCTTTACGAATTGGACAGAAGTGTCGGTATCAATAATTTAACGAGCGTCTACGTTCCGCCGGTCAAAGACGAGGAGGTTCTGTACCAGGAATTTTCGATGTTCCGCAGCGTCATCAGGAAGCTGCGCGGACCGGACGGCTGCCCGTGGGATCGGAAACAAACCCATGAATCGCTCAAAAAATACTTAATTGAAGAATGCTATGAGGTGCTCGAGGCGATTGATGAAGAAGATCCCGACCACCTTGTTGAGGAGCTCGGCGATGTGATGCTCCAAGTTCTGCTGCATGCGCAGATCGGCGAGGATGACGGTCTTTTTACAATTGACGATGTGATTCGCGGCATTACGGCAAAAATGATCAGAAGGCATCCGCATGTCTTCGGAGAAGTATCTGTTCGTGATGAGGCCGACGTCATGGTAAACTGGGAAGAGATCAAGAAACAGGAGAAACAAGCGGACGATCCATCCCTTCTCGACGACATTCCAAAGCCGCTGCCTGCTTTGTCAAAAGCGAACAAGCTTCAGAAAAAGGCGGCAAAGACCGGATTCGACTGGTCGAATGTCCAGGATATTTGGGATAAAGTTCACGAGGAAATGAAAGAATTTTCTTCAGAAATTTCCGAAGCCGAACAGTCCAGCAAAAAAATGAAAGAAGAGTTCGGCGACCTTTTATTCGCTCTCGTCAACATCGGCCGGTTTTATAAAATTGAACCGGAAGAAGCCCTTGCGATGACAAATGCCAAGTTTTACAGAAGGTTCACGCATATTGAACAATCTGCAAAGCGCATGGGCAAGGATCTGGAAAGTATGACGCTTGAAGAAATGGACGAATTGTGGAATGAAGCGAAAGACATTGAAAGGAGCTGACAAGTGATGAGACTCGACAAATTTCTCAAAGTATCAAGGCTGATTAAAAGACGGACGCTTGCAAAAGAAGTGGCTGACCAGGGAAGAATTTCGATCAATGGCCAGCAGGCGAAAGCAAGCTCTGTTGTCAAAGCGGGAGACGAGCTTGCGGTGCGTTTTGGCCAAAAGCTTGTAACCGTCAAAGTCAATGAATTGAAGGATACGACAAAAAAAGAAGAAGCCGCTGATATGTATACCGTTCTCAAAGAAGAGAAGCTGGGAGGAGAATAGGCTTGTTCTAAAAAAATCCCCCGTCTCATACAATGCAGTATCGAATCTTTAGTATGAGGATATGGGGGATGAATCGATGAATGTATATTATGATCAGCACAACCCTTCCGGCGGGGCATCTGGTCCTGAACATAATGTGACGATGAAGGGCCGCAAGCTGCTGGATATATCCGGTGTCAAACAGGTCGAGAGCTTTGACAATGAGGAATTCTTACTTGAGACGGTCATGGGCATGCTGGCAGTCAGAGGCGAAAACCTGCAGATGAAGAATCTCGATGTGGAAAAAGGCGTTGTCTCCATCAAGGGAAGAGTGCTTGATCTCGTCTATTTGGATGAGCAGCAGGGGGAGAAAGCTAAAGGATTTTTTAGCAAGTTGTTTAAATGACGCTGACCACTCAGTTCTATACGATGCTGGCCATGGCCGGAATGGGGGCATGGCTTGGCGCTTCCCTTGACACCTACACCCGTTTTGTCGTTCGCTCAAAAACAGCAAGGTGGCTGTTGTTTCTCCATGACTTTTTGTTTTGGGTGGTACAAGGTCTCCTTTTTTTCTATGTTTTGCTGAGCGTGAATGAAGGGGAATTCCGAATTTATATCTTTCTGGCGGTCATGCTTGGATTTGCCGCTTATCAAAGCCTTTTTAAGCAGATCTATATCAAGCTTTTGGAATGGATGATTTCCTTTTTCATATTCATCTCCAGGCTGGTCTCAAAGATGATGCAGATGATGGTGTTTCGGCCTGTTGTATGGACGTTTCAAGCTATTTTTGCCATCATTCTCTTTACAATGAGAAATATCTATGTTCTTTTTCGTTTTTTTGCGGTATGTTTATATAAGATATTAAAATTTGCAGGATATCCGATTTATTTTATACTATATCAATGCTGCAGGCTTCTTCCCGCCCCGGTTCGGGGATTGTTGAGACGCTTTTTGCAAAAAGGAGCAGGATTTTTCGAAAAGGGGAAGAAACTATTCATAACAATTAAGGCAAAACTTTTAAAAAAATGAGGGGAGGCCGTCTGGAATGAATGATCCCATGAGACGCAACATATCGCAAATACAGAACGAATACAAAGAGCAGATGGAGCGAAAACAGCAGCAGCTGAAAAGAAAAAGACGCGGTCTATACAGACGGTTGATGGTTTTCGGCGCCGTTGTGCTGCTGTCGGCGATTGTGATTGTCAGTTCTCTTTGGTCGCAGACTTCGGATATCAGCGCGAAGCAAGAGAAGAAAGAAGACCTTTTGAAACAATTGGAACAACTGGAAGCAAAAAAATCGGATTTGAAAGATGAGATTGTGAAATTAAAGGATGAGGACTACGTTGCAGAGCTTGCCAGAAAGGATTATTACCTCTCAAAAGATGGCGAAATCATCTTCAAGTTTGAAGATAAGAGCAAGTAGCCTTGTTGACACTTATTTTTTTCTTTATGTATAATTAAACAAATGATCTTTTTTAAGTCTAAGGAGGAGCACTTTTTTTATGTCGATTGAAGTTGGCAGCAAGTTGCAAGGGAAAGTAACAGGTATTACAAATTTCGGAGCGTTTGTTGAACTGCCTGGAGGATCAACAGGTCTTGTTCATATTAGCGAAGTAGCCGATAACTACGTGAAGGACATTAATGATCATCTGAAGGTTGGTGATCAAGTAGAAGTTAAAGTCATCAATGTTGAGAAAGATGGGAAAATCGGCTTGTCGATCAAAAAGGCTGTAGACCGTCCTCAATCATCAAGACCTGCGAGACCTAAAAATGATTTCCGCTCTAAAGAAACGTTTGAACAGAAAATGAATAAGTTTTTAAAAGACAGTGAAGATCGCTTATCGTCTCTAAAACGCAACACGGAATCAAAACGTGGAGGGCGCGGAGCAAGAAGAGGTTAACTTGCTGCTTTCTATATATACGAAAGGCATTCGTCTTATCCCAACGGATGCCTTTTTATTGTCTTATAAAATTTTTATTAAAATTTCTATTGACGGATAGGACAATCCTTTGTATTATAGAACTTGTGCGTTAAAAGAAATCAACAACATGGCGGTGTAGCTCAGCTGGCTAGAGCGTACGGTTCATACCCGTGAGGTCGGGGGTTCGATCCCCTCCGCCGCTACTTATATGAAGGCCCGTTGGTCAAGTGGTTAAGACACCGCCCTTTCACGGCGGTAACACGGGTTCGAATCCCGTACGGGTCATTCCGGAAACCGGCTTCTTCTGAAGCCGGTTTTTTTGCTGCATAAAAATACGCAAAATAACGGGAATGGACTCGACTTATCAAGAGTGATTGAAGCATGCTACAAAAAGCGTCGAACAGTTCTTTGAATTCATTACCTTCTTTTGACAAAATCCTATTTCATCTTTCGTTATAATGGCAAGCAACGAATAAACGAGTGGGAGATGAGAGCATGGAAAAAGCGGAAAGAAGAGTGAACAGCCCAATAGCTGGACCTGTTGTTCAAAAATTGTATTCATGGATTGGCAGCAAGACGAAGCTTGTAATGCAGCATTTATATTCCCTCTTTTTTTATAAAGGGCTGATCTATATGATCATCGGTTTTTTATTGGGACGAGCCTTCATTCTGTCAGAGGTCATTCCCTTTGCTCTTCCATTTTTCGGAGCGATGCTTTTAATTAAAAAAGATAAAGCTTTTCTTGCATGCCTGGCACTTCTTGCCGGGGCTCTGAGCATATCGCCTCAGCATTCGCTGTTCGTGCTTGCGGCTCTGTTTGCATTTGCGATATGTTCCAAAATGACGTCTCTTATTATAAAAGACCGCGTCAGAACGCTGCCTGTCGTCGTCTTTTTAGCGATGGCTGTGACAAGATGCGGATTCGTATATGCCGAATACGGAACGGTTTCGGGTTATCACTATATTATGGCTTTTGTTGAAGCCGGGTTATCGTTTATCCTCACACTGATTTTTTTGCAAAGCCTGCCGATTGTTACATCAAAGCGGGCGAAACAGTCGCTGAAAATTGAAGAGATCATTTGTTTTATGATTTTAATCGCTTCTGTTCTCACAGGTTTGACAGGCGTTTCTTTTCAAGGCATGCAGGCTGAACTGATATTGGCCCGTTATGTCGTGCTCGCTTTCGCGTTCATCGGGGGCGCGAGCATCGGCTGTACAGTCGGGGTTGTGACGGGGCTGATCCTCAGCCTTTCAAATATCGGCAATTTATATCAGATGAGCCTGCTGGCTTTTTCAGGCCTTCTCGGCGGTTTGTTAAAAGAAGGAAAAAAGTTCGGTGCAGCGGTCGGCTTATTGATCGGATCTCTATTGATTTCTCTGTACGGAGAAGGTTCAGCTGAACTTGTGCCGACGCTTTATGAATCACTGATTGCAATCGGTCTGTTCCTTTTAACCCCTCAGTCGATTACGAAAAAAGTGGCTAAGTATATACCGGGAACGACTGAACACGCTCAGGAACAGCAGCAATATGCAAGAAAAATCCGCGATGTCACCGCGCAGAAGGTCGATCAGTTTTCGAGTGTTTTTCACGCATTATCCGAAAGCTTCGCTACCTTTTATCATTCGGTTCCGGATGATGGAGGAAAAGAAAAAGAGATCGATCTGTTTTTGAGCACTGTAACAGAACACTCCTGCCAGTCCTGTTATAAAAAAAACAAGTGCTGGGTTCAGAACTTTGATAAAACATATGACTTGATGAAACGAGTTATGCAGGAAACAGAAGAAAAGCAATATTTTAAAAACCGCAAGCTGAAAAAGGAGTTTCATCAGCACTGCTCCAAATCAAAGCAAGTAGAAGCGCTGATGGAAGACGAGCTGTCTCATTTTAGGGCAAACCAGACATTAAAACAAAAGGTGCATGACAGCAGGCGTCTCGTCGCAGAGCAGCTGCTCGGGGTTTCTCAGGTCATGGCGGACTTTTCTCGGGAAATAAAAAGGGAGAGGGAGCAGCATTTTATTCAAGAAGAACAAATTCGGGATGCGCTGCAGCATTTCGGCATTGAAATTCAACAAGTCGAAATTTACAGCCTAGAGCAGGGAAATATCGATATCGAAATGAGTATCCCGTATTGCAACGGCCACGGGGAGTGTGAAAAAATCATCGCTCCGATGCTGTCCGATATTTTGGAAGAACAAATTATCGTCAAAGCGGAACAGTGCGCCGGCCATCCGAATGGATATTGTCATGTTGCTTTCGGTTCGGCGAAGTCATACAGGGTGGTGACGGGAGCCGCACATGCAGCAAAAGGAGGAGGGCTTGTCTCCGGCGACAGCTACAATATGATGGAGCTCGGCACCGGCAAATATGCGGCCGCCATCAGCGATGGTATGGGAAATGGCGCAAGGGCCCATTTTGAAAGCAATGAGACGATCAAGCTGTTGGAAAAGATTCTTCAGTCGGGCATCGACGAAAAAGTGGCGATTAAAACGATCAACAGCATTCTTTCATTAAGGACGACAGATGAAATATATTCGACATTGGATTTATCGGTCATCGATCTTCAGGATGCGAGCTGCAAGTTTTTGAAAATCGGCTCCACCCCGAGCTTTATTAAAAGAGGCGATCAGATTATCAAAGTGCAGGCCAGCAATCTGCCGATCGGCATCATTACAGAATTCGATGTTGATGTAGTCAGCGAGCAATTAAAAGCGGGAGACCTTTTGATTATGATGAGCGACGGAATCTTTGAAGGGCCTAGACATGTTGAAAATCATGATCTGTGGATGAAGCGCAAATTGAAATCTCTGAAAACCGAGGAGCCGCAGGAAATCGCCGACTTGATCATGGAAGAAGTGATTCGGACAAGGTCGGGTCTGATTGAGGACGATATGACGGTGATTGTTATCAAGCTGGACCATAATACGCCAAAGTGGGCCTCCATTCCGGCGCCGTCTTTTTTCCAAAAGAATCAAGAGATTTCTTAGCCTTCGTATAAATCAAATTTCTTCTGGCGATGATGGAACTAAATCAAGATATCTTTGTCCAGGAGGAATAAAAACGATGAAAAAGGGGCACTTGAATCAAATCCTGCTTTTGACGGACGGCTGTTCAAACCGCGGCGAAGACCCGCAGGCCATGGCCGCCTTTGCGAAGGAGCAGGGAATTACCGTGAATGTGATTGGGATTATGGACGAGCATGAAATGGATCAGGAGGCGATGAAAGAAGTTGAAGGGATCGCCCTCGCAGGCGGGGGAGTTCACCAGGTTGTTTACGCGTCGCAGCTGTCGCAGACCGTTCAAATGGTGACAAAAAAGGCGATGACGCAAACCCTTCAAGGCGTTGTCAATAGTGAGCTCAAACAAATTCTCGGCAAGCATACCGAAATGGATGAACTGCCTCCTGATAAACGCGGTGAAGTTATGGAAGTCGTAGATGAGCTCGGTGAGACCGTACATCTTCATGTATTGGTTCTTGTCGATACAAGCGCGAGCATGAATCCGAAGCTGCCGACTGTTAAAGAAGCATTGATAGACCTTTCCATCAGTCTCAATTCAAGAATCGGCGAAAATGAATTTGCGATGCTTATATTTCCCGGGAAAAAACAAGAGGTCGAGCTTGTGCTTGATTGGACCCCGAAGTTTGAATCTCTTTCTTCAATATTTTCCAAGCTTTCAGCCGGCGGCATTACGCCGACAGGACCCGCAATACGAGAGGCGATTCAGCATTTTAACAAAATCGGCTCAAGAAGGAGAATGTTAGAAGACGATGAAAAACGCTTCGACGAGTTTGGCGGCTAGTCTAAAGCCGGGTGCAGCCGTTGTTGGAAAGTGGAACAATCATTCCTACAAGATCATCAGACAGCTTGGAAAAGGGGCGAATGGCGTTGTGTATCTGGCCGATTCGGGAAAGGGCCGCGTTGCATTAAAAGTGAGCGATGACAGCCTGTCCATTACCTCGGAAGTGAATGTTCTGAAATCTTTCTCAAAGGCCCAGGCAAAAGCAATGGGGCCTTCTTTTTTTGATGTGGATGACATGATGGTTGCGGGTGCGGGCAAAAAACTTTCATTTTATGTCATGGAATATATTGAAGGTCCGCTTCTTTTAAGATATGTAAACGAAAAAGGCGAGGAATGGATACCGGTGCTGATCAGCCAGCTTCTCTCAAGTTTGTCGGCCATTCATCGCGAAGGATGGGTGTTTGGAGATTTAAAGCCCGAGAATTTAATCGTGACGGGCCCGCCGCCGCAAATCCGCTGCATTGATGTGGGCGGGACGACAAAAGAAGGCCGGGCAATCAAGGAATATACAGAGTTTTTTGACAGAGGCTATTGGGAATTTGGAACCCGTAAGGCTGAGCCTTCGTATGATCTGTTTTCAGTCGCCATGATTATGGTGAACTGTGCGGTGAAAAAAGAATTTAAAAAGACAGCAAGACCTCAGGAACAGCTTATGTCAGTCATCGACGGACAGTCGTTTTTAAAGCGGTATAAGCCGGTTCTTGCTTCTGCTTTAAAAGGAAGCTATCGAACAGCTGATGAAATGAAGGGAGACCTCCTGGCAATCGGCCGGCCGGCCAGAATGCAAAGCATCCGCCAGTCGAGAACCGCCCGTTCTTCATCGGCATCCGCCCCGTCTCAAGGCCCGCGGCATAAGCGGGGGACGCCTCAGCAGCAAATGTTAAGAAGCGGGCGCAGAAAGCAAAGAAACAGTTCTAAATCCGGCGGTGTTTTTGAAACGCTGCTGATCGTCGTAAGCGTTCTTGCCCTTTACTTTGCGTATATCGTTCTCTTTTTTATTTAGCTCTGCTTTGCCGGCGGATAGCTCTTCTTTGCAGGGACCGATTGAAAGTGTTAGGATATTTATATCTTTTGAAATACACCCTGCTCTTAGTGGGAGGACATTGTGAAAAGTATTGAAGATTTCATGAGAAAATACGAACTGTCATTTGATGGAGCGACACTGGTTGCAGGCGTCTCCGGCGGGCCTGATTCGATGGCGCTGCTGCATGCTCTGCAACGTACGGTTCCTGCCTCGGCGACGCTGATTGCCGCACACGTCGATCATATGTTCAGAGGCGAAGAGTCTGAGCATGATATGCGGTTTGTTCAGGACTACTGCGAGGCGGAAGGCATACAATGCGAGGCGGTGCAAATCGATGTCCAGACATTTGCCGCGGAAAACAATCTGAATAAACAGGCTGCTGCGAGAGAATGCCGGTATGCGTTTTTTCAAGAATTAATGAAAAGGCGCCGGGCTGAATACCTGGTTCTGGCTCATCATGGCGATGATCAGGTGGAAACGATGCTGATGAAGATGGCAAAAGGCACTGTCGGGCTCGGGCTTGCTGGAATTCAGCCAAAGCGCCGTTTTGACAGCGGCTGGCTGCTTAGGCCGTTTCTAAAGCTGTCAAAGGATGATCTTTTGGCTTACTGCAAAGAGAATCGAATACCGTATAGAACCGATCCGAGCAACAGTGAGGATGATTACACAAGGAACCGGTTCAGGCACCATGTTCTCCCTTTTCTGAAGAAAGAGTCGGAAGATGTCCATAAAAGGTTTCAATCCGTCAGTGAATTCCTGACAGAAGACGAATTATACTTACAGGCATTAACGAAAGACAAAATGAATACAGTAATCACAAGCAAGTCAAGTTCCGGTGTCGAAATCAGCATCGATCGGCTTCTTGCGCTCCCTATGCCTTTACAAAGAAGGGGAGTTCATCTAATATTAAACTATCTTTATGAAAACGTTCCATCAGCGTTTTCAGCCCATCATATTCAAGTGTTTCTGGATTGGATTTCACAAGGTGGACCATCCGGTTCCCTTGATTTTCCGAATGGGCTAAAAGTTGCAAAATCTTATCATACATGTTTGTTTACATTTCAGCGTTTACAATGTGAAAATGTTTCCTATCATTATGAAATAAGCGGGGCAGACGAAGAAGAACTGAAGCTTCCCGACGGCTCCTCCCTTCATGTGAGCGGACCCGGTTCAACCCGGAAGCTGCAAGGAAACGATGTTTTTGCAACAAGTCCCAAGCAGGTTCAATTCCCCCTTTATGTACGGACAAGGCAAAACGGAGACCGAATCAAACTTAAAGGGATGAACGGCTCAAAAAAGGTTAAAGATATATTTATTGATGAAAAAGTGCCTCTTGCGAAAAGAGACAGCTGGCCCATTGTAACAGACGCGGTTGGAAACATTATTTGGATACCTGGTCTGAAAAAAACCATTTTTGAGGAACTTGATGTTACAAACAATGATCGCATTGTATTACAATATAGACAGCATGAAAAGTGTAGGGGGCTAGCAAAGAATGAAACAGGATATTGAAAATATCTTGATCTCAGAAGAAGAGATCCAAAAGAAAGTCAAGGAGCTGGGCGCAACTCTGACAGAAGAGTACAGCGGCAAGTTTCCGCTGGCAATCGGTGTGTTAAAGGGAGCCATGCCGTTTATGGCTGATCTTTTGAAGCATATTGATACATATTTGGAAATGGATTTCATGGATGTATCAAGCTACGGCAGTTCAACGGTTTCTTCCGGAGAGGTAAAAATCATTAAAGATTTGGACACATCTGTAGAGGGCCGTGACATCTTAATTATTGAGGATATCATCGACAGTGGGCTGACCTTGAGTTATCTTGTAGAGCTTTTCCGATACCGCAAAGCAAAATCGATTAAGATCGTAACCCTTCTTGATAAACCAAGCGGACGAAAAGCGGATATCAAAGCGGATTACGTCGGCTTTGAAGTTCCCGATGCATTCGTTGTCGGATATGGTCTCGATTATGCTGAACGCTATCGTAACCTTCCGTACATCGGAGTGCTGAAACCTGCGGTTTATGAGAGCTGATTCGGGCTTGTTAGCGAAAGGGATATCTGTTGTATTGGAACGATTTTCTATGATACTATTGAACATAGTTGTGCTTACTGTGGGAGGAGGTAAGGAATGAATCGGGTCTTCCGTAATACCATTTTTTATTTACTTATTTTATTAGTTGTGATCGGAGTTGTGAGCTACTTCCAAACCGCAAATCCGAAAACAGAAAATATGACGTATAGTGACTTTGTTTCAAACCTAGATAAAGGGAAGGTTGAAAATGTCTCCATCCAGCCTGTCAGGGGCGTGTACGAGGTTCGGGGACAGCTGACGACCTATGAGAAAGATCAATATTTCCTGACCCATGTTCCTGAAGGAAAAGGGGCAGATCAAATCATTGATCAAGTGAAAAAAACGAAGATACAAGTAGAACCTGCACAGGAAGCAAATGGATGGATGACGTTCTTTACCACCATCATCCCTTTTGTTATTATCTTCATTCTTTTCTTCTTCCTGCTTAATCAGGCTCAAGGCGGCGGAAGCCGTGTTATGAACTTTGGAAAAAGCAAGGCGAAGCTCTATACAGAAGAAAAGAAACGCGTCAAATTCAAAGATGTGGCAGGAGCGGATGAAGAAAAGCAAGAGCTTGTGGAAGTCGTTGATTTCCTCAAGGATCCCCGCAAGTTCGCTGAACTCGGAGCAAGGATTCCGAAAGGCGTGCTTTTGGTCGGACCTCCGGGTACCGGTAAAACATTGCTGGCGAAAGCTTGTGCCGGAGAAGCAGGGGTGCCTTTCTTCAGCATCAGCGGTTCTGACTTCGTTGAAATGTTCGTCGGGGTTGGTGCATCACGTGTTCGCGACTTATTCGAAAACGCTAAGAAAAATGCACCGTGTCTGATTTTCATCGATGAAATTGATGCTGTCGGACGCCAGCGGGGAGCAGGTCTTGGCGGAGGGCACGATGAACGTGAACAGACGCTCAACCAGCTTCTTGTTGAAATGGACGGATTCAGCGCCAATGAAGGAATCATCATTATCGCTGCGACAAACCGCGCCGATATTTTAGACCCTGCATTGCTGCGTCCGGGACGTTTTGACCGTCAAATTACAGTTGACCGCCCAGATGTTAAAGGCCGTGAAGCTGTACTTCAAGTACACGCAAGAAACAAGCCGCTTGATGAATCCGTAAACTTAAAAGCGATCGCGATGCGGACGCCTGGATTCTCAGGTGCAGATCTTGAAAACCTTTTAAATGAAGCGGCTCTCGTAGCAGCGCGTCAAGATAAGAAAAAGATCGATATGCGAGACATCGATGAAGCGACAGACCGCGTCATCGCCGGACCTGCAAAGAAAAGCAGGGTCATTTCGAAAAAAGAACGCAATATCGTGGCTTATCACGAGGCGGGACACACTGTAATCGGACTTGTCTTGGATGAAGCGGATATGGTGCATAAAGTAACGATCGTACCGCGCGGCCAAGCGGGCGGATACGCCGTTATGCTTCCTAAGGAAGACCGTTATTTCCAAACCAAACCCGAACTTCTCGATAAGATCGTCGGCTTGCTTGGAGGCCGTGTAGCTGAAGAGATCATCTTCGGTGAGGTCAGCACGGGTGCCCATAACGACTTCCAGCGCGCTACAGGCATTGCCAGACGAATGGTAACTGAATTCGGTATGTCTGAAAAGCTCGGTCCTCTTCAATTCGGACAATCGCAAGGCGGGCAAGTGTTCTTGGGACGCGATTTCAACAATGACCAAAACTACAGCGACGCGATTGCGTATGAAATCGATAAAGAAATTCAGCGCTTCATTAAGGAATGTTATGAACGTGCAAAAACAATCCTTACTGAAAATCGCGACAAACTTGAGCTGATCGCTCAAACATTGCTGGAAGTTGAAACGCTCGACGCTGAGCAAATCAAACATTTGTCTGAGCACGGAAGACTTCCTGATCGCACATATTCGGATGATCAGGAAAAGACAGACGATGTGAAAGTCAACATCAATAAACGAGATGACGAAGAAAAAAACGAGGATGAGAAAGAGTAACGACTCATTTCCGCCTCTTCAGGAAAACTGCCAAGCTCTGCTTTTGGCAGTTTTCTTTTTTTATGGTTAAAAAACCTCTTTGGAAAATCTTTGTTCACTACGATTTGATTCGTTTACAAACAGAATCGGCATCGTGTATTGTATGATGGTAGAATGTTTTATGCCCAAGTAAGGGAAACTAGTCAAAAGTGGTGATCAGAATGTTGCTTGTTATAGATGTGGGAAATACAAACACCGTCCTTGGCATCTACCACGAAGGAGAGCTCGAATATCATTGGCGGATTGAGACAAGCCGCCATAAAACGGAAGATGAATTCGGCATGCTTCTTCGTTCTTTATTTGATTATGTCGGACTGATGTTTGACCAGATCGAAGGAATTATTATTTCATCAGTTGTACCTCCGATCATGTTCTCCCTCGAAAGAATGTGTATTAAATATTTTCAGATCGAGCCTCAGATTGTCGGTCCGGGAATGAAAACAGGATTAAACATAAAATACGATAATCCGAAAGAAGTCGGAGCAGACCGCATTGTAAATGCAGTGGCGGCTATTCATCTCTATGGGAGCCCCCTGATTGTCGTTGATTTTGGAACCGCTACGACGTACTGTTATATTAACGAGCGCAAGGAGTACATGGGCGGTGCGATCGCGCCGGGCATCACGATTTCAACTGAAGCGCTTTATTCGAGAGCTGCCAAGCTTCCCAGAATTGAAATTGCACGGCCCGATCATATTGTCGGCAAAAGTACGGTCAGCGCGATGCAGTCCGGAATCCTTTACGGCTACGTCGGACAGGTTGAAGGCATTGTCAAACGGATGAAATGGCAGTCCAAGAAAAATCCGAAAGTCATTGCGACGGGAGGTCTTGCTTCCTTGATAGCAGACGAATCGGACTGCATCGATATCGTTGACCCGTTCCTTACATTGAAGGGACTAGAGCTTATTTATGAACGGAATCGTGTTGAAAGTGTATAGGAGGATGAGGTATGGATTATTTAGTGAAAGCCATCGCATATGACGGCAAAGTGAGAGCATATGCAGCGAATACAACAGAAACGATTCATGAAGCCCAAAGAAGGCATAACACATGGCCTACCGCTTCCGCCGCTTTAGGAAGAACGATGACGGCGGCTGTCATGCTCGGTGCCATGCTGAAAGGCGAAGACAAGCTTACCGTCAAGATTGAAGGAGGCGGACCGATCGGCGCGATTGTCGCTGACGGAAATGCAAAAGGAGATGTCAGGGGCTACGTGTCCAATCCGCACGTTCATTTTGACTTAAATGAACACGGCAAACTGGACGTCAGAAGAGCCGTCGGCACGTCCGGCACACTAAGCGTAGTAAAAGATCTCGGTCTCCGCGATTTATTTACAGGCCAGGTTGAGATCGTTTCCGGAGAAATCGGCGAGGATTTTACATATTATCTCGTATCTTCTGAACAGGTTCCTTCTTCGGTGGGTGTAGGGGTGCTCGTCAACCCTGACAATACGATTTTAGCTGCAGGCGGATTTATCCTTCAGCTGCTGCCGGGCACGGACGATGAAACAATCACGAAGCTTGAAACAAACCTTTCTCAAGTGGAGCCCATTTCAAAGCTGATTCAGAAAGGTTTGACACCTGAGGAAGTGCTGGCTGCGGTATTGGGAGAAGAACCGGAAATACTGGAAACCGTTCCTGTCCGGTTTACATGCAATTGTTCAAAAGAGCGTTTCTCAGGAGGCATCATCGGTCTTGGCAAAGATGAAATTCAACAGATGATTGATGAAGATGGCCAAGCTGAGGCTCAATGCCATTTTTGCAATGAAAAGTATCTGTTTACAAAGGAAGAGCTTGAAGCGCTTCGAGATGAAATATAAGCCCGCTATGCAGTAGCGGGTCTTTTACAATGGGGAAAGGGGAGACACCATATTGAAATCAAGAACACTTTGGCCGATTATTTTAGGTGCGATCTTTGTCAACTGTATCGTGATCGCGTATGTTTTGACGAAATCGCAGACTGCTTCTTCACCGTCCGCTCAAGAAGTCATTGCACATATCGGAAAAAACGGCATCACGCGTGAAGAATGGCTGAGCGAAATGGAAGAGCGCTATGGAAAATCAACGCTTGAAGATATGATCAACGACCGCGTTGTTACCCAAATGGCCGAAAAAAATAAGATCAAAGTGTCTGATGAAGACATTGAAAGAGAATTTCTGCTGATTAAAGCTGTATACAATTCCTTCTACGAAGACGAAGCCACAACAGAAAAAGAATGGAAAGAGCAGATCAAGCATAATATTCTTCTAGAAGAGCTCCTGACAAAAGATATTGTCATTTCTGACAGCGAATTGAAGTCATTCTATAACAAAAATAAGGACTTATATAAATTCGATGATTCTTATCGCCTCAAGCATATCGTTGTCAAAGATAAAGACGAAGCAGAACAAGTTCTTAAAGAGCTGAAGGAAGGATCCAGCTTTGAAGCGGCCGCGGCTGAACATTCGACTGACCGGTATACTTCTCCTTACGGCGGCGACCTCGGGTTCGTCAATGATCAGCACGAAAACATTCCGGCCGAATATTTAGAGAAAGCTGAGCAGCTAAAGGAAAATCAATGGGTGGATGAACCGATTAAAACGAGCCAAGGCTATGCAATCATCCAGCTCAAAGAAAAGCTCCCGGGGCAAGCTTTCACTTACAGCGAAGTGAAAAATCAAATCAGAAGGCAGATCGCGATGGATCAATTAGGCGACAAAGCTTCGGTGAAGACACTTAGGAAAGATGCGAAAGTATCTTGGTTTTATGACGATAAAAAATAAAGATTGACAAAATATTTTGATATTGATAAATTAGATATAATCCCAATAAAATTACTCGGAAATTGAGGTGTTCAAATGGTTCGCGTTGCAAACTCTGTTTATGACTTAATCGGAAATACACCTGTCGTTAAATTAAATCGACTAGTTGATGAAGACAGTGCTGAAGTATATGTGAAACTGGAGTATATGAACCCTGGAAGCAGCGTAAAAGACCGGATTGCGCTTGCCATGATAGAAGATGCTGAAGAGAAAGGCCTTCTGAAAGAAGGAGATACACTGATTGAACCGACCAGCGGAAATACGGGAATCGGACTTGCCATGGTCGCTGCAGCGAAGGGCATCAAAGCGATTCTTGTTATGCCTGATACAATGAGTTCTGAGCGCCGCAACCTTCTGCGTGCATATGGAGCTGAGCTTGTGCTGACTCCGGGTGCTGAAGGAATGAAAGGCGCGATTAAAAAAGCGGAAGAACTGGCTGAGGAGCACGGCTATTTTATGCCTCAGCAATTTAACAACCCTGCGAACTCAGAAGTTCACCGCCGCACAACGGGAAAAGAAATCGCCGAACAATTCGGAGACGGTTTAGATGCATTCATTGCAGGTATCGGAACCGGCGGAACGATAACAGGTGCCGGAGAAGTCCTGAAAGAAAAAAATCCGTCCATCAAGATTTTCGCGGTGGAACCGACTGATTCTCCTGTTCTTTCCGGAGGAAAACCAGGTCCGCACAAAATTCAGGGAATCGGAGCGGGATTCGTTCCGAAAATCTTGAATACGGACATTTACGATGAAATCATCACAGTGAAAAACGAAGAAGCCTTTGAATTTGCCCGTAAAGCGGCGAGAGAAGAAGGAATTCTCGGAGGAATTTCTTCGGGTGCTGCGATCTGTGCTGCTCTTCAAGTCGCTAAAAAGCTTGGGAAAGGCAAAAAAGTTCTCGCTGTTCTTCCTAGTAACGGAGAGAGATACTTAAGCACGCCTCTTTATCAATTTGAATAGGCTCCAGTTGAAACGGGAGGCTGCCGACAATGTCGGCGGCCTTTTGTTTTTCACGGGCGAAGCCCTTTTAAAAGCTCGGTGTCCTTGAGTGAACATGCTCAAGGACTTTTTTCTATATTGGAAATGAAATTCTCTTTTCCTAGAAAAAAGATATGCATTACAATAAGGACATTAGACTAACGGCAGAGGAATGATATGATGAGACAACGAAGGCCTGTAGCCAGAGCGTTCCCATTTTCCAATCAACGGTTTTTAGAGCAATTTGAAAGCCTGTCGAAAGGAAAGCAATACCGCGTTCTGCTCGAAAGTGCGAGAGGCGGAGAATACAGCATAGCCGGGCTCGACCCTGTCGCAATAGCAAAAGGGAAAGACGGCATCACGACGATTCAATACAAAGGGGACATCATATTCAAAGAGGGGGATCCGTTTCAGCAGTTTTCTCAGTGGTTTGAAACGCTGAAAACGGAGACGGTTGCAGATTTTCCCGACTTTCAGGGCGGGGCTGTCGGTTTTCTAAGCTATGACTATGCCCGATATATTGAGAAATTCAAAATCCTGTCTATCGATGATCTGCAAACGCCGGATTTATTCTTTCTCGTATTTGATGATATAGCCGTCTATGATCATAAGCAGCAGCAGCTTTGGGTGATTACCCACACCGTTGAAGAATCGCCGGCCGCTTCGGAAGAGAAACTGGACAGGCTTGAGCAAATGTGGAAGACGGAACATCCGAAGACCGCTGGCGGTCATCAAACAAATGATAATAAAAGCCCGTTATTCGCAGCTTCATTTACAGAAGCCGGCTTTTCTCAGGCTGTTGAGAAGGTGAAGCAATACATTGCAAGCGGCGACGTATTTCAGGTGAACCTTTCTGTTCGCCAGTCGGAGCGCCTGTCTGCGCCTCCTTATGAGGTATACAAAATGTTAAGAGAAATCAACCCTTCGCCATACATGTCCTACTTGGAAACCCCGGATTTTCAAATCATCTGCGGGTCGCCCGAACTGCTCATTAAGAAAAAGGGCACCAGGCTTGAGACAAGACCGATTGCCGGGACGAGATCCCGCGGGGCGGATGAAGCGGAGGATGAAGCGCTCGCGAACGAACTGATCATGAATGAAAAAGAGCGCGCCGAACATGTGATGCTCGTTGATTTAGAGCGTAATGACCTCGGCAGGGTCTCCAAGTACGGTTCGGTCAGGGTCGATGAATTCATGGTGATTGAGAAGTATTCCCATGTCATGCATATCGTCTCTAATGTGTGCGGGGAACTAAGGGACGAATGCGATGCCGTGGATGTCATCCATGCCGTGTTTCCCGGCGGTACGATTACAGGAGCGCCGAAAGTTAGAACGATGGAAATTATAGAGGAGCTTGAGCCGACGAGACGGGGGCTTTATACTGGTTCTATAGGATGGTTCGGATATAATCAGGATATGCACTTTAATATCGTTATCCGAACGATATATGTGAAAGCGGGCCAGGCGTTCATGCAGTCCGGAGCTGGAATCGTCATCGATTCCAACCCTAAGCATGAATATAAAGAGTCAATTAAAAAGGCCCTGGCGATGAAAAAGGCGCTGCAGTTGAGTGAAGAAGAGAAAAAAGAGCAGAGGAGAGCTGAGATATGATTCTAATGATCGACAATTACGATTCATTTACGTACAATTTGGTTCAGTATTTAGGCGAGTTTGGCGAGGAGTTAGTCGTCAAGCGGAACGATGAGATCACGCTTCAGGAAATAGAGGATATGTCGCCTGACTTTTTGATGGTATCTCCCGGTCCTTGCAGTCCGGATGAGGCCGGGATCAGCCTTGAAGCGATCCGCCATTTTGCCGGGAAGATACCGATTTTCGGGGTCTGTCTCGGACATCAGTCGATCGCCCAGGTTTTCGGAGGCGATGTCGTCAGGGCGGAACGGTTAATGCATGGGAAAACTTCCGAAATCTTGCACGACGGGTTGACGGTCTTTAAAGACTTGGAACATCCGCTCACGGCCACGAGGTATCATTCGTTGATCGTCAAACCGGATACGCTGCCCGGTTGTTTTGTGACATCGGCTTGGACGGAAGAAGGGGAGATTATGGCCATCAGGCATAAAGAACTGCCTATTGAAGGCGTTCAGTTCCATCCGGAGTCGATTATGACTGCCTCCGGAAAAGAAATGCTGAAGAATTTTATTGAGACTTACCGAAAGAAAGTGAACACATGATCATTTACCTGAACGGTCAATATGTGAAGGAGGAGGAAGCAAGACTTTCTCCTTTTGACCATGGTTTTTTATACGGAATCGGGGTATTTGAAACGTTCCGCCTTTATGAAGGGGAGCCCTTCCTTTTAGACTGGCATATGGACAGACTGAACAACGCTTTGGAACAGCTGAGAATTGAGCTTGAGCTGACAAAAAGCGAAGTGCTTGCCATTCTTGACAGGCTGCTTCAGTTGAATCAGCCCCCAAATCTGGATGCCAAGGTCCGGTTAAATATATCTGCCGGTCCCGGTGACTCAGGTCTTTTTCCTGATTCATACAAAAAACCCGGTGTTATGGTGATGATGAATCCTTTTCATCCTGAATCGGTTCCGGTTGAAAAGGAGGGTGTCATTTTACAGGTCCGACGCAATACGCCAGAAGGTCCGTTCCGCTTGAAATCACATCACTTTTTAAATAATCTGTTCGGAAAAAGAGAGCTCGGACCAGACGCTGCCAAAGAAGGGATTTTTCTTACCGAAGGCGGAGCTGTAGCCGAAGGGATCATTTCCAACATTTTTTGGGAAAAAGACGGTTGTGTGTATACACCTTCTCTTGATACCGGCATATTAGGCGGCGTCACCCGTCGTTATGTCATCGAGCGCCTTGCAGATATGGGAATCGAAGTTATGCAGGGGGTATACCCTTTAAAGGAGCTTCTCTTTGCGGACGAAGCATGGATGACCAATTCCGTTCAGGAAATCGTTCCATTCCGGAGAATCGGCAGCACTCAATTTCCGGGAAAGGATGGAAATTTGTCGAAACGTCTGCAAGAGGCATACACTAACGATAGAAAAGCAGCAAAAGACTATATTTCAATTAAAGGGTGAAGGATATGGCGCTTCAAACAGCGGTGCGTTCAAAGAAGTTGATCGCAAAGCAATACACATTGTCTTATGAAGATAAAACATTGATCATGGGGATTTTAAATGTGACGCCCGATTCTTTTTCAGACGGCGGAAAATATAACAGCATCGACCGCGCCGTTATTCATGCAAAGCAAATGATCGAAGACGGCGCCCATATCCTTGATATCGGAGGAGAATCAACGAGGCCGGGGGCGGAAAAGGTTTCTCTTGATGAGGAGCTGTCAAGGGTCATACCTGTAATTGAAAAACTTGTTCAGGAAATCGACGTGCCGATTTCTGTTGACACTTATAAAGCAAAAGTGGCGGATGAAGCCCTTAAGGCCGGTGCAACGATTATCAATGATGTCTGGGGAGCAAAAGCAGACCATGACATGGCCCGGGTTGCGGCCGCTCATAATGTGCCGATTATCTTGATGCATAACCGCGAGGAACGAAATTATAAGGACTTGATCCCGGACATGCTGTCTGATTTGATGGAATGTGTGAGCATTGCAAAATCAGCAGGCGTTCAAGATCATCACATCGTACTTGATCCGGGTATCGGCTTTGCCAAAACGTATCATGACAATCTGGCGGTCATGAACCAGCTTGAGAAATTCAGCGAACTCGGATACCCGGTTTTATTGGGGACGTCACGCAAAAAATTTATCGGCCGCGTTCTGGATCTGCCGCCTGAGGAGAGGGCGGAAGGCACGGGCGCGACGGTATGCCTCGGTATTCAAAAAGGGTGCGATATCGTCAGGGTGCATGACGTCAAGCAAATTTCCAGGATGGCAAAAATGATGGATGCCATGATTGATAAAGGAGGCGTTTATCATCGATAAAGTGTATGTAGAGGGCATGGAGTTTTACGGATATCACGGTGTTTTCAAAGAAGAAAACAAACTTGGCCAAAGATTCCGCGTTGATCTGACAGCATTTCTAGACTTAAGCGAAGCCGGAAAAACGGATCGTATTGATGCCACCATTAATTATGCTGATTTGTATAAGCTGTGCAAAGAGGTTGTGGAGGGAGAGCCGGTCAACCTTGTGGAGACCCTCGCAGAAACGATTGCCGCAAAAGTGCTGAAGCATTTTGAAGCGGTTCAGGAATGCACGGTCAAAGTCGTCAAGCCTGACCCGCCTATACCGGGACACTATAAATCGGTGGCCATCGAGATGACGAGGAAACGACAATGAACAATTCGGCATATATAGCGCTCGGCTCGAATATCGGCCAGCGGGAAGAATATTTAAAAAAAGCTGTCTCTCTCCTCCATCAACATCCGTCTGTACAGGTGACAGACATCTCGTCGATTTATGAAACAGATCCTGTCGGGTATACAGACCAAGATCTATTTTTAAACATGGCTGCAGCTGTTAAAACATCTCTTTCACCGTTTGAATTGCTTGATTTGACTCAGCGTATTGAAAAAGAACTCGGCCGCAAACGCGACATCAGATGGGGGCCGAGAACTGTAGACCTTGACATTTTGTTGTATAATCGTGAAAATATTGAGACAGAGCAACTTATCGTTCCTCATCCTAGAATGCATGAACGTTTGTTTGTGCTCATCCCGCTGCTGGAGATTTATCCCGAGCTTGAGGGAGCTGTCAATCATGCGAAAAATCAAGAAGGTGTAAGAGTATGGAAGCAGAAATCTGGGGTAGACGAATTCGTGCATATCGAAAGCTGAAGGGTTATACTCAAGAAGGGTTTGCAAAAGCATTGGGTATATCCGTTTCTGTGCTTGGTGAAGTAGAACGCGGGAATCGTATGCCGTCGGAGAGCATGCTCAGGGATGTAGCCAATACTTTAAATATAACAGTGGAGGAATTATCTCCATCAGAAGAATAAGAAAGGAGGACTAAAAATGTTTAAAATCGGTGATATAGAATTAAAAAACAGGGTTGTGCTTGCGCCGATGGCCGGTGTCTGCAACTCCGCCTTCCGCTTGACGGTTAAGGAATTCGGAGCGGGTTTGGTCTGCGCCGAAATGGTCAGCGATAAAGCGATCCTTTACAATAATGCAAAAACGATGGGAATGCTTTATATCGATGAACGTGAAAAACCGCTCAGCCTGCAGATCTTCGGCGGCGAAAAAGAAACGCTTGTCGAAGCGGCGAGGTTTGTTGACCAAAACACAACTGCGGATATTATTGATATAAACATGGGATGTCCGGTGCCAAAGATTACAAAATGTGATGCAGGAGCCAAATGGCTGCTTGATCCGAATAAAATTTATGAAATGGTTTCTGCAGTAGTGGAGGCTGTTGACAAGCCGGTGACCGTAAAAATGAGAATGGGCTGGGATGAAGACCATATCTTTGCCGTTGAGAATGCGAAAGCTGTAGAGCGCGCAGGCGGAAAAGCGGTCGCTCTTCACGGGCGGACCCGCGTGCAAATGTACGAAGGAACGGCAAATTGGGATATTATCAAAGAAGTGAAGCAGTCCGTTTCAATACCGGTAATCGGAAACGGTGATGTCAAAACTCCGCAAGATGCAAAACGCATGCTTGATGAAACAGGGGTTGACGGTGTCATGATCGGCCGTGCAGCGCTGGGTAATCCGTGGATGATTTACCGTACGGTTCACTATTTAGAAACAGGCGAATTGAAAGATGAGCCGAAAGTGCGTGAGAAAATGTCTGTCTGCAAACTTCACCTTGACCGATTAATCGGACTGAAAGGCGAAAATGTTGCGGTTCGCGAAATGAGAAAGCACGCAGCCTGGTATTTAAAAGGCATAAGAGGAAACGCAAAGGTCCGGAATGAAATTAATCATTGCGAAACGAGGGATGAGCTCGTTCAGCTTTTAGACGCGTTTACGATTGAAGCCGAGGCAAAAGAGCTTCAGGATGCAAAAGTAGGATAAATCCGACCTCTGCTCACTGCCAGTTTTCACTGGCAGTTTTTCTGCTTTTTTCCTGAAAGACTAAAAGTAACGGAGTGATATATGATGAGTCATGAAGAGCATAACCATGAAGAATTAAACGACCAGCTGCAAGTCAGACGCGATAAAATGAATCAATTGAGAGAAAACGGGAAAGATCCTTTCGGGCAGCGTTTTGACCGCACCCATCAATCAACTGATCTCATTGAATCATATAATGAATTCTCAAAAGAAGAATTAGAGGAAAAAGCAATTGAAGTGACGATTGCCGGCCGGATGATGACAAAGCGTGGAAAAGGAAAAGCGGGATTCGCGCACATTCAGGATTTAAAGGGCCAGATTCAGATCTATGTCAGGAAAGACAGTGTCGGTGAAGAGCAGTACGAATGGTTTAAAAGCTCTGACCTCGGGGACATTGTCGGCGTTACAGGCGTCATGTTTAAAACGAATGTTGGCGAATTGTCTGTCAAAGCTACATCCTTTGATTTATTAACAAAAGCACTTCGTCCGCTTCCGGACAAATATCACGGATTAAAAGACATCGAACAGCGCTACCGTCAGCGTTATTTGGACTTGATCGTAAACCCGGAAAGCAAAAATACGTTTATTACGCGCAGCAAAATCATTCAATCGATGAGAAGATACTTAGATGACCACGGATACTTAGAAGTTGAGACGCCTACGATGCACGCGATTCCGGGCGGAGCGTCTGCCCGTCCGTTCATTACGCATCATAATGCGCTTGATATGCCGCTTTACATGAGGATCGCTATCGAGCTCCATTTGAAAAGGCTGATTGTCGGCGGATTGGAAAAAGTCTATGAAATCGGACGTGTATTCAGAAATGAAGGAGTTTCCACACGGCACAATCCTGAATTTACGATGATCGAACTTTACGAAGCTTATGCTGACTATAAAGATATTATGAGCTTGACGGAAAACCTTATCGCTCATATTGCACAAGAAGTGCTTGGCACTACAACCGTTCAATACGGAGATTATGAAGTTGACCTCAAGCCTGAATGGAAGAGACTTCATATGGTCGATGCTGTTAAAGAAGCCACCGGTGTAGACTTCTGGAAAGAAGTATCGGTAGAAGAAGCAAGAGCATTCGCGAAAGAACACGGAATTGAAATTTCTGAAAGCATGTCAGTAGGACATATCATTAATGAGTTCTTCGAGCAAAAAGTTGAAGAAACGTTGATTCAGCCTACTTTTATATACGGACACCCTGTGGAGATTTCTCCGCTTGCTAAGAAAAACCCTGAAGACCCTCGATTTACAGACCGTTTTGAGCTGTTTATCGTCGGCCGTGAACACGCGAATGCATTTACTGAATTAAATGATCCTATCGACCAAAAAGAACGCTTTGAAGCTCAATTAAAAGAACGTGAAGAAGGAAACGATGAAGCGCATATGATGGATGAAGACTTTGTCGAAGCACTGGAGTACGGAATGCCTCCTACCGGCGGACTTGGAATCGGCATTGACAGACTGATTATGCTTTTGACGAATTCTCCTTCAATCAGGGACGTTTTACTATTCCCGCAAATGAGACATCGTTAAATGACGTTTGGGCAGCAGCCGTGTAACAAGCGGCTGCTGCGCATTTAAAACAAATTAAATTTTTTCTCAAAAAAGTATTGCACAATCATAAATACGGTGGTATATTATTATTCGTTGCCGCAAAACGGCGGCGAAAGAAAAAAAGAACTTAAAAAAGTTCTTGACTTAATATCCGAGATTGGATATAATATAAAAGTCGCTTTAATAATGATCTTTGAAAACTAAACAAGACAAACGTACCTGTTAATTCATTAAATAAATCGCACATGCGAATGTGCGTAGTCATTATCAAACTTCATGGAGAGTTTGATCCTGGCTCAGGACGAACGCTGGCGGCGTGCCTAATACATGCAAGTCGAGCGGACAGATGGGAGCTTGCTCCCTGATGTTAGCGGCGGACGGGTGAGTAACACGTGGGTAACCTGCCTGTAAGACTGGGATAACTCCGGGAAACCGGGGCTAATACCGGATGCTTGATTGAACCGCATGGCTCAATTATAAAAGGTGGCTTTTAGCTACCACTTACAGATGGACCCGCGGCGCATTAGCTAGTTGGTGAGGTAACGGCTCACCAAGGCGACGATGCGTAGCCGACCTGAGAGGGTGATCGGCCACACTGGGACTGAGACACGGCCCAGACTCCTACGGGAGGCAGCAGTAGGGAATCTTCCGCAATGGACGAAAGTCTGACGGAGCAACGCCGCGTGAGTGATGAAGGTTTTCGGATCGTAAAACTCTGTTGTTAGGGAAGAACAAGTACCGTTCGAATAGGGCGGTACCTTGACGGTACCTAACCAGAAAGCCACGGCTAACTACGTGCCAGCAGCCGCGGTAATACGTAGGTGGCAAGCGTTGTCCGGAATTATTGGGCGTAAAGCGCGCGCAGGCGGTTTCTTAAGTCTGATGTGAAAGCCCCCGGCTCAACCGGGGAGGGTCATTGGAAACTGGGGAACTTGAGTGCAGAAGAGGAGAGTGGAATTCCACGTGTAGCGGTGAAATGCGTAGAGATGTGGAGGAACACCAGTGGCGAAGGCGACTCTCTGGTCTGTAACTGACGCTGAGGCGCGAAAGCGTGGGGAGCGAACAGGATTAGATACCCTGGTAGTCCACGCCGTAAACGATGAGTGCTAAGTGTTAGAGGGTTTCCGCCCTTTAGTGCTGCAGCAAACGCATTAAGCACTCCGCCTGGGGAGTACGGTCGCAAGACTGAAACTCAAAGGAATTGACGGGGGCCCGCACAAGCGGTGGAGCATGTGGTTTAATTCGAAGCAACGCGAAGAACCTTACCAGGTCTTGACATCCTCTGACAACCCTAGAGATAGGGCTTCCCCTTCGGGGGCAGAGTGACAGGTGGTGCATGGTTGTCGTCAGCTCGTGTCGTGAGATGTTGGGTTAAGTCCCGCAACGAGCGCAACCCTTGATCTTAGTTGCCAGCATTCAGTTGGGCACTCTAAGGTGACTGCCGGTGACAAACCGGAGGAAGGTGGGGATGACGTCAAATCATCATGCCCCT
>NZ_JBBOCL010000001.1:3460000-3462500 GCF_038002405.1 Bacillus sp. FSL W7-1354
GGCTCACCAAGGCGACGATGCGTAGCCGACCTGAGAGGGTGATCGGCCACACTGGGACTGAGACACGGCCCAGACTCCTACGGGAGGCAGCAGTAGGGAATCTTCCGCAATGGACGAAAGTCTGACGGAGCAACGCCGCGTGAGTGATGAAGGTTTTCGGATCGTAAAACTCTGTTGTTAGGGAAGAACAAGTACCGTTCGAATAGGGCGGTACCTTGACGGTACCTAACCAGAAAGCCACGGCTAACTACGTGCCAGCAGCCGCGGTAATACGTAGGTGGCAAGCGTTGTCCGGAATTATTGGGCGTAAAGCGCGCGCAGGCGGTTTCTTAAGTCTGATGTGAAAGCCCCCGGCTCAACCGGGGAGGGTCATTGGAAACTGGGGAACTTGAGTGCAGAAGAGGAGAGTGGAATTCCACGTGTAGCGGTGAAATGCGTAGAGATGTGGAGGAACACCAGTGGCGAAGGCGACTCTCTGGTCTGTAACTGACGCTGAGGCGCGAAAGCGTGGGGAGCGAACAGGATTAGATACCCTGGTAGTCCACGCCGTAAACGATGAGTGCTAAGTGTTAGAGGGTTTCCGCCCTTTAGTGCTGCAGCAAACGCATTAAGCACTCCGCCTGGGGAGTACGGTCGCAAGACTGAAACTCAAAGGAATTGACGGGGGCCCGCACAAGCGGTGGAGCATGTGGTTTAATTCGAAGCAACGCGAAGAACCTTACCAGGTCTTGACATCCTCTGACAACCCTAGAGATAGGGCTTCCCCTTCGGGGGCAGAGTGACAGGTGGTGCATGGTTGTCGTCAGCTCGTGTCGTGAGATGTTGGGTTAAGTCCCGCAACGAGCGCAACCCTTGATCTTAGTTGCCAGCATTCAGTTGGGCACTCTAAGGTGACTGCCGGTGACAAACCGGAGGAAGGTGGGGATGACGTCAAATCATCATGCCCCTTATGACCTGGGCTACACACGTGCTACAATGGGCAGAACAAAGGGCAGCGAAGCCGCGAGGCTAAGCCAATCCCACAAATCTGTTCTCAGTTCGGATCGCAGTCTGCAACTCGACTGCGTGAAGCTGGAATCGCTAGTAATCGCGGATCAGCATGCCGCGGTGAATACGTTCCCGGGCCTTGTACACACCGCCCGTCACACCACGAGAGTTTGTAACACCCGAAGTCGGTGAGGTAACCTTTTGGAGCCAGCCGCCGAAGGTGGGACAGATGATTGGGGTGAAGTCGTAACAAGGTAGCCGTATCGGAAGGTGCGGCTGGATCACCTCCTTTCTAAGGATATTATACGGAATATAAGACCTTGCGGTCTTATAGACAGGTGCGTTTAGATCTTGTTTAGTTTTGAAGGATCATTCCTTCAAAGCGTGTTCTTTGAAAACTAGATAACAGTAGACATCACATTCAATTAGTAAGCAAGATATCACGTAGTGATTCTTTTTAACGGTTAAGTTAGAAAGGGCGCACGGTGGATGCCTTGGCACTAGGAGCCGATGAAGGACGGGACGAACACCGATATGCTTCGGGGAGCTGTAAGCAAGCTTTGATCCGGAGATTTCCGAATGGGGAAACCCACTGCTCGTAATGGAGCAGTATCCATATCTGAATTCATAGGATATGAGAAGGCAGACCCGGGGAACTGAAACATCTAAGTACCCGGAGGAAGAGAAAGCAAATGCGATTCCCTGAGTAGCGGCGAGCGAAACGGGAACAGCCCAAACCAAGAGGCTTGCCTCTTGGGGTTGTAGGACACTCTGTACGGAGTTACAAAAGAACGAGGTAGATGAAGAGGCCTGGAAAGGCCCGCCATAGGAGGTAACAGCCCTGTAGTCAAAACTTCGTTCTCTCCTGAGTGGATCCTGAGTACGGCGGAACACGTGAAATTCCGTCGGAATCCGGGAGGACCATCTCCCAAGGCTAAATACTCCCTAGTGACCGATAGTGAACCAGTACCGTGAGGGAAAGGTGAAAAGCACCCCGGAAGGGGAGTGAAAGAGATCCTGAAACCGTGTGCCTACAAGTAGTCAGAGCCCGTTAACGGGTGATGGCGTGCCTTTTGTAGAATGAACCGGCGAGTTACGATCCCGTGCAAGGTTAAGTTTGAAAAGACGGAGCCGCAGCGAAAGCGAGTCTGAATAGGGCGCATGAGTACGTGGTCGTAGACCCGAAACCAGGTGATCTACCCATGTCCAGGGTGAAGTTCAGGTAACACTGAATGGAGGCCCGAACCCACGCACGTTGAAAAGTGCGGGGATGAGGTGTGGGTAGGGGTGAAATGCCAATCGAACCTGGAGATAGCTGGTTCTCTCCGAAATAGCTTTAGGGCTAGCCTCAAGGTAAGAGTCTTGGAGGTAGAGCACTGATTGGACTAGGGGCCCCTACCGGGTTACCGAATTCAGTCAAACTCCGAATGCCAAAGACTTATCCTTGGGAGTCAGACTGCGAGTGATAAGATCCGTAGTCGAAAGGGAAACAGCCCAGACCGCCAGCTAAGGT
>NZ_JBBOCL010000001.1:3465000-3525000 GCF_038002405.1 Bacillus sp. FSL W7-1354
CGGTTATATCCGAATTATTAAAATTAAAATGAACGATAAAATTGATTTGATTGACAACATTATGAATCATATCTATACAAGGCTCTCCCAGGCTGCTTCAGACGATATCATTTTAAGGCTTTTAGAAAATGGTGTCATTACAAAAAGTGAAGCAAAATTGATGGTGAGTGTCATGGATCGTTCTGTATTATATATTGATTTGCCTGAACGAGACGAATTAAGAGCAAGAATGATGAAAGCCATGCTTACGTCACTTAAATTTAAGTAAAGCGGGTGAGAAGCGTGATATGTCAAGAGTGTAAAGAAAGACCAGCAACTTTTCACTTTACGAAAGTCATTAATGGCGAAAAAAAAGAAATGCATATCTGTGAACAATGTGCGAAAGAAAACAGTGAGTCATATTCTATGAATGAAAGTGGCGGATTTTCCATCCATAATTTGTTATCCGGACTGCTGAATTTTGACTCGTCTTTTACTAACAGCAGCGAGGCTCAGCTTTTTCAACAGCCGGACCAGGTTCTGAGATGCAAAAAATGCAATATGACATTCCCGGAATTTCGAAAAACAGGCCGATTTGGATGTTCGGAATGTTATAAAACCTTCCATTCCTATATCACTCCGGTTTTAAGGAAAGTTCACAGCGGGAACACGGTCCATGCCGGTAAAATACCAAAGCGGATCGGCGGTAACCTGCATGTAAGAAGACAAATTGAAGCATTGAAAAAAGAGCTGAAAGAATTAATTCAGCAGGAGGAATTTGAAAAAGCAGCCAACATTAGAGACCAGATCAGGTCGCTTGAACAAAACCTGAATGCAAACAAGGAGGAGGAGGACTGATGTCACTGCAGCATTTTATTCAGAATGCTTTAAGCAATTGGATGCGGCAGGAAGGCCCTGAAAGTGACATCGTGCTTAGCAGCCGGATCCGTCTTGCTCGCAACTTGGATAAAGTTCGTTTTCCAACGCTTTTTTCAAACGAAGAGGCTTCAGCGATTATTACATTGTTTGAAGAACAATTCACAGGCTATGAAGTGCCAGGTATTGGGAAATTCGAGCTTGTGAAAATGGATCAGGTGCAGCCTTTGGAAAAAAGGGTTCTTGTAGAAAAACATCTGATCAGTCCGCATTTGACGGAAGCTTCCTTTGGCGCATGCCTTCTTTCTGAAAATGAAGAAGTGAGTATTATGCTGAATGAGGAAGATCATATTCGCATTCAATGTCTGTTCCCGGGATTTCAGCTTTCAGAAGCATTAAAAGCAGCAAATCAGGTGGACGATTGGATTGAAGAACGGATTGACTATGCTTTTTCAGAACAAAGAGGCTACTTAACCAGCTGTCCTACAAATGTCGGAACCGGGCTTAGAGCTTCTGTCATGATGCACCTTCCTGCTTTAGTGTTAACTAGGCAAATAAACAGAATTATTCCGGCAATTAATCAATTGGGGCTTGTTGTTAGAGGAATTTACGGTGAAGGCAGCGAAGCATTAGGGAATATCTTTCAAATTTCCAACCAAATTACCCTCGGTAAATCGGAACACGACATTGTCGAAGATCTGAACAGCGTCGTTGCTCAGTTGATCGAACAAGAGCGTTCAGCAAGAAAGGCGCTTTATCAGACTTCGCAAATCGAGCTTGAAGACCGCGTCTACAGATCTTACGGCGTACTGTCCAATTGCCGGATGATCGAATCGAAAGAAACAGCAAGATGTCTTTCAGACGTTCGTCTTGGAATTGACCTGGGGATAATAAAAGGTCTTTCCAGCAATATACTTAATGAGCTGATGATCCTCACGCAGCCTGGATTTCTCCAGCAATATTCAGGAGGAGTCTTAAGGCCAAACGAGAGGGACATCAGGCGGGCTGCTCTTATCAGGGAGCGTCTGAAATTAGAAAACAACGGCAATAGACAGGAGGATGAAACGATATGATGTTTGGAAGATTCACAGAAAGAGCACAAAAAGTATTGGCGCTTGCTCAAGAAGAAGCTCTGCGTCTGGGCCATAATAACATTGGAACAGAACATATTCTCCTCGGCCTTGTCCGCGAGGGAGAAGGGATTGCTGCAAAGGCGCTGCAGGCATTGGGACTCAGCCCTGACAAGATTCAAAAAGAAGTTGAAAGCCTCATTGGCCGAGGGCAAGAGATGTCACAATCGATCCATTACACACCGAGAGCCAAAAAAGTGACTGAACTGGCAATGGATGAAGCAAGAAAGCTTGGTCACTCCTACGTTGGAACTGAACACATTCTCCTCGGCTTAATCCGAGAAGGGGAAGGTGTTGCGGCAAGGGTGCTGAATAATTTAGGCGTCAGCTTAAACAAAGCGAGACAGCAAGTATTGCAGCTGTTGGGCAGCAATGAGAGCGGTGGCGCTGCTTCAGGCGCCAACAGCAATGCCAACACACCAACCTTAGACAGTCTTGCCAGGGATCTCACGGCGATTGCAAAAGAAGACAGCCTTGACCCCGTAATCGGCAGAAGCAAAGAAATTCAGCGCGTAATTGAAGTGCTGAGCCGCAGAACGAAAAACAACCCTGTGTTAATCGGGGAGCCCGGTGTCGGTAAGACAGCGATTGCCGAAGGCCTCGCCCAGCAGATCATCAATAATGAAGTACCGGAGATTCTCCGCGACAAGCGCGTCATGACGCTTGATATGGGAACGGTTGTCGCCGGTACGAAATACCGCGGTGAATTTGAAGACCGCCTGAAAAAAGTGATGGACGAAATTCGTCAAGCGGGAAATATCATCCTCTTTATCGATGAGCTGCATACTCTCATCGGAGCCGGGGGAGCGGAAGGGGCCATCGATGCCTCCAATATCCTTAAACCGTCTCTGGCGCGCGGAGAGCTGCAATGCATCGGAGCGACAACCCTTGATGAATACCGCAAATACATTGAAAAAGATGCTGCACTCGAACGGCGTTTTCAGCCGATTCAGGTTGACCAGCCGTCTCCTGAAGAGAGCATTCAAATATTGAGAGGTCTCAGAGACCGCTATGAAGCCCACCACCGCGTATCGATTACGGATGAAGCGATTGAAGCGGCTGTGAAGCTGTCAGACCGGTATATTTCGGACCGTTTTCTGCCTGACAAGGCGATCGACTTAATCGATGAAGCCGGTTCAAAGGTTCGCCTGCGTTCATTTACAACGCCTCCGAACTTAAAAGAGCTTGAACAAAAGCTTGATGAAGTAAGGAAAGAAAAAGATGCCGCTGTCCAAAGCCAGGAATTCGAAAAAGCAGCGTCATTACGGGATACGGAGCAGCGCCTGCGCGAACAGGTCGAAGAAACCAAGAAAACCTGGAAAGAAAAGCAGGGACAGGAAAATTCAGAAGTGACCGTCGACGATATTGCAATGGTTGTTTCAAGCTGGACCGGAGTGCCGGTTTCGAAAATTGCGCAGACTGAAACAGACAAATTACTGAACATGGAGAGCATTCTTCATTCCCGCGTTATCGGCCAAGATGAGGCTGTCGTTGCGGTTGCCAAAGCAGTCAGACGCGCGCGTGCCGGCTTAAAAGATCCAAAACGTCCTATCGGTTCTTTTATTTTCCTCGGCCCTACAGGCGTAGGAAAAACGGAGCTTGCCCGTGCACTTGCCGAGTCCATTTTCGGCGATGAAGAAGCCATGATTCGCATCGATATGTCCGAGTATATGGAAAAACATTCAACATCAAGACTCGTCGGTTCCCCTCCGGGATATGTCGGCTATGATGAAGGCGGACAGCTCACTGAAAAAGTGAGAAGAAAACCGTATTCCGTCGTCTTGCTTGACGAAATCGAAAAAGCGCACCCTGATGTCTTCAATATTTTGCTGCAAGTGCTTGAAGACGGTCGCCTGACTGATTCAAAAGGGCGCACGGTCGACTTTAGAAATACGATTTTGATCATGACATCAAACGTCGGTGCGAGCGAACTGAGAAGAAATAAATACGTCGGGTTTAATGTGCAGGATGAAACCCAGAATTATAAAGATATGAAAGACAAAGTCATGGGCGAATTAAAACGCGCCTTCAGACCTGAATTTATCAACCGGATTGATGAGATTATCGTCTTCCACTCTTTGGAGAAAAAACATTTGAAAGATATTGTATCCCTCATGTCAGAACAATTAACTAAGCGTCTGAAAGAACAGGATCTGTCAATTGAGCTGACTGAAGCGGCTAAAGAAAAAATTGCCGATGAAGGCGTGGATCTCGAATACGGGGCGCGCCCTCTCAGAAGAGCAATCCAAAAACACGTGGAGGACCGGCTGTCTGAAGAGCTCCTGAAAGGCCATATTGAAAAAGGCCAGCATATTGTTTTGGATGTAGAAGGCGGAGAATTTGTCGTAAAAACCGAAGCTAAAACGAACTAATATAGAGACAAAAGAAAGAGGCATACGATGTTCATCAGTATGCCTCACTTTCTTATAAAGGGAGCGTTTTGAAAAATCAATGGCTAAAACAAAGACTAAATTCATTTGTCACTCATGCGGTTACGAATCCGCCAAGTGGATGGGGAAGTGCCCCGGATGCGGCACATGGAATACCATGGTGGAAGAAACGATAAAAAAACCCGCCGCCAACAGAAGAACCGCTTTTTCACATTCCGTTCAAACGGTGCAAAAGCCTTCACCTCTCACTTCAATCGAAACAACAGAAGAGCCGCGAATTAAAACGAAACTGGGCGAATTCAACCGCGTCTTGGGAAACGGTATTGTCAAAGGTTCACTCGTTTTAATCGGAGGCGATCCCGGCATCGGGAAATCAACCTTGCTGCTTCAAGTATCTGCCCAGCTCGCTGATTCAAAAGAAAATGTCCTGTACATCTCAGGTGAAGAATCTGTCAAGCAGACAAAGCTGAGAGCAGACCGTCTAGGCATCAACAGTCCCACTCTTCACGTTTTATCTGAAACCGATATGGAGTATATTACGTCTTCTATAGAAGAGATGAATCCATCATTCGTGGTGGTTGATTCGATTCAAACCGTTTACCAAAGTGATATTACATCTGCTCCAGGCAGCGTGTCCCAGGTCAGGGAATGCACCGCTGAGCTGATGAGAATTGCAAAAACAAAAGGGATTCCGATATTTATCGTCGGGCATGTCACAAAAGAAGGTTCGATTGCCGGACCGAGACTTCTGGAACATATGGTCGACACCGTCCTTTATTTTGAAGGTGAGCGGCATCATACATTTCGGATTTTAAGAGCCGTCAAAAACCGGTTTGGATCAACGAATGAAATGGGAATCTTTGAAATGAGGGAAGAGGGCCTGACAGAAGTGCTGAATCCGTCGGAGATCTTTCTCGAAGAGCGCTCGGCTGGAGCAGCCGGCTCGAGTGTCGTGGCTTCAATGGAAGGCACGAGGCCGGTCTTAGTAGAGATTCAGGCGCTGATTTCCCCGACGAGTTTTGGAAATCCGCGCAGGATGGCAACCGGAATTGATCATAACCGCGTCTCATTGCTGATGGCGGTTTTAGAAAAAAGGGTGGGGCTGCTGCTGCAAAATCAAGACGCCTATTTAAAAGTCGCCGGCGGCGTCAAGCTGGACGAGCCGGCGATCGACCTCGCCGTTGCGGTGAGCATCGCCTCAAGCTTCAGAGACACCCCGCCTCATCCGACGGATTGTTTTATCGGCGAAGTCGGCTTGACAGGGGAAGTCCGCAGAGTATCAAGGATAGAACAGAGGGTGCAGGAAGCGGCGAAGCTTGGTTTTAAAAGAATGATTATTCCTTCTGCAAATGTGGAAGGATGGACAAAGCCGAAAGGAATTGAAGTCGTCGGCGTTGAAAATGTAGCTGAGGCCCTTCGAGCTTCATTAGGAGGATCATAATATATGGAAAAAGACAAAAAAGGAGCGAAACAGGATCTTTCAGAAATATTGCAGTTTGTCGCCCCCGGCACACCTCTTCGCGAGGGAATCGAAAACGTCCTTCGGGCCAAAACAGGCGGATTAATCGTGGTCGGCTTCAATGATAAAGTGAAAGAAGTGGTTGACGGAGGGTTCCACATTAATTCTTCTTTCTCTCCGGCTCATCTGTACGAGCTGGCTAAAATGGACGGGGCGATTATTCTCAGCGATTCAGGGCAGAAAATTCTATATGCCAATACGCAGCTTATGCCTGAGGCGACGATACCATCCTCTGAGACGGGCATGAGGCACAGAACGGCCGAGCGTGTGGCCAAGCAGACCGGCTGTCTGATCATTGCAATTTCTGAAAGGCGGAATGTGATTACGCTCTATCAGGAAAATATGAAATATATACTCAAAGATATCGGCTTTATCTTAACAAAAGCCAATCAGGCGATTCAGACACTCGAAAAATACAAACTCATTTTGGACCATGCGATTTCCAATTTGAATGCGCTGGAGTTTGAAGAGCTTGTGACATTTGGGGATGTCATCTCTGTTCTGCATCGATATGAAATGGTGCTCAGAATCAAAAATGAAATTAATATGTATATTAAAGAGCTTGGAACAGAAGGCCATCTCATCAGGCTCCAGGTTAGTGAACTGATCACTGATATGGAGCAGGAAGCGGCGCTGTTCGTTAAAGATTATGTGAAAGAAAAAATCAAAGACCCGTTTGTCTTGCTGAAGCAGCTACAGGATATGTCGAGTTTCGAATTGCTGGATGACTCGATTCTCCTTAAGCTTTTAGGCTATTCAGCAACTACGAATATGGAGGAATACGTTTTCCCGAGAGGCTACAGGCTCCTTCACAAAATCCCCCGTCTCCCGATGCCGATCGTAGAAAATGTTGTCGAAGCATTCGGCCATTTAAAGCTCATTATCGAAGCGGATGTAAAAGAATTGGATGAAGTGGAAGGAATTGGGGCGGTCCGTGCCCAAAAGATAAAGAAAGGGTTAAAGAGACTTCAGGAGAAACATTATACTGACAGGCAGCTGTGAGAAAAATTTCTAAAAGTGATTAAAATTTGCAATTTATGGGTATATTATTCTTACTTTTTGTTTTCCCTTTTTCCGGTTGAAACAGCTGCATTCATAAAAATTAAAACGATTATTTTAAAGGAGGTGAAGGTATGTTGAAACGAATAGTTCAAGCGTTCTTTGCGATTTTGGGAGGCGTTATCGGTATTTTTCTCATACCGGAATTGTTTGTGCTGTTAAATGTACAGGACATACCTTTAGTAACAAACCCGTATGCGTCCGCTTGTTTAGGAGCTATCATCTTTTTTCTTCTGGGCATCTGGTGTGCGGATCATGTCATCAACTGGGTGAAACAAATTGAGGATTCCTTGATCAAAGCACCTGTCTCAGATTTATTGTTCGGCTCTTTGGGATTAATCTTCGGACTTATGCTCGCTTATCTTATCGTCAATGTCATTCCGTTAAAAGACATCCCTTATCAGTTGATCAGCACGGTCATTCCGATTGTGTTGGCCGCATTTCTCGGCTATCTCGGATTCCGTGTAGGTTTCAAGAAAAAGGATGAAATGCTGACACTTTTCACATCGAGAAAGAAAAAAGGTTCTGCTGAGGAAGAGCGTCCTGAAGAAGACAAAAAGCTGAAAATTTTAGACACAAGTGTTATTATAGATGGGAGAATTGCTGATATTTGTCAGACCGGATTTCTTGAAGGCGTCATTGTGATTCCTCAGTTTGTGCTTGAGGAGCTGCAGCATATCGCCGACTCTTCAGACGTCCTCAAACGAAACAGAGGACGGAGAGGACTGGATATTTTAAATCGGATCCAGAAAGAGCTCGATATCAAAGTTGAAATTTATGAAGGCGATTTTGAAGATATTCAAGAGGTCGACAGCAAGCTTGTCAAACTGGCGAAATTGACCTCAGGCGTTGTCGTTACCAACGATTTCAATTTGAACAAAGTATGCGAGCTCCAAAAGGTTGCCGTATTGAACATCAACGACCTTGCCAACGCCGTCAAACCTGTCGTGCTTCCGGGAGAAGAAATGAAGGTGCAGGTCATCAAAGACGGGAAAGAACATAATCAGGGCGTGGCTTATCTGGACGACGGCACGATGATTGTTGTGGAAGAAGGACGAAATTATATCGGCAAACATATCGACGTGCTCGTGACCAGCGTGCTGCAGACAGCGGCTGGCAGAATGATATTCGCCAAGCCAAAACTGCTGGAAAAGGCGCTTTGAAAAAGGGAGAAATAAAATGAATTACGAAGTCGTCATTCCTGCCGCCGGACAAGGTAAACGAATGAATGCCGGGAAAAACAAACTGTTTATCGAGGCGAAAGGAATACCTGTGATTATTCATACATTAAAGGTGTTTGAAAACCATGATGCCTGCAAAAGGATCATTCTTGTCATCAATGAACAGGAATTCGGTGAATTCAGCACCCTTTTAAAAACCTATCATTTTACAACGCCGATCGAGATGGTTCCGGGCGGAAGAGAACGCCAGCAAAGCGTATTTGCGGGTATTAAAGCGGCCGGCAAAGAGGAAACGGTCCTCGTCCATGACGGAGCAAGACCCTTTATTAAACGGGAATATATCGAACAGCTTGTCGAGAAAGCGAAGGAAACAGGGGCTGCTATCGTTGCCGTACCTGTTAAAGACACGATCAAACGCGTTCAAGACGGTGAAGTAGCCGGAACGATTGAACGTTCAAGCTTGTGGGCCGCTCAAACCCCACAAGCTTTTCGTCTTTCTATTCTGATGAATGCTCACCTTGAGGCTGAAACAAAAGGTTTCCTCGGTACGGACGACGCCAGTCTGGTCGAGGAAGCCGGAGGTACGGTTGCAATCATTCAAGGGGATTATCAAAACATCAAACTGACGACCCCGGATGACTTGCTTGTCGCAGAAGCGATATTAGAAGCGGAAAAGAGGAATGAACATGTTTAGAATAGGCCAAGGATTTGACGTCCATCAACTAGTGGAAGGCAGGCCGCTCATTATCGGGGGAATTACGATTCCTTACGAAAAAGGCCTGCTCGGACATTCGGATGCCGATGTGCTTTTGCACACGATTGCGGATGCGTGTCTCGGCGCCGTCGGCGAGGGCGATATCGGAAAACACTTTCCGGATACCGACCCTGAGTTCAAAGATGCCGACTCCTTCAAACTCCTTCGTCACGTCTGGATGATTGTGAAGGAAAAAGGCTATACGCTCGGGAACCTGGATTGTACAATCATCGCCCAAAAGCCTAAAATGGCGCCGTATATCGAAGACATGAGAGCCAGAATTGCCGAAGGGCTTGAGGCGGAAATGTCCCAAATTAACGTAAAAGCGACCACAACCGAAAAGCTTGGATTTACGGGAAGAGCCGAAGGAATCGCCGCTCAGGCTTCCGTTCTGCTCCAAAAGGTATAATTCATTTTGAAGACAGGTTCATTTGATGATAGAATAGGAAATAAATTTGAACTCTGTTAGAGACGAAAGGAAGTTAGACAGATGGGAAACGAAGTTCGGGTTCGTTATGCGCCGAGCCCAACAGGCCATTTACATATCGGAAATGCCAGAACCGCTCTCTTTAATTATTTGTTTGCCCGGAGCCAAGGCGGAAAATTCATCATCCGCATTGAAGATACGGACCGGAAGCGTAACATTGAAGGCGGAGAGCAAAGCCAGCTGAACTATTTAAAATGGCTGGGCATCGACTGGGATGAAAGCGTGGATGTCGGCGGAGAATACGGACCATACCGCCAATCCGAAAGAAACGACATTTACAAAACATATTACGAGGAGCTTCTTGAAAAAGGGCTTGCCTACAAATGTTACTGCACGGAAGAAGAGCTTGAGAAAGAGCGAGAGGAACAGGCTGCCCGCGGAGAAATGCCGCGCTACTCAGGCAAGTGCCGCAATTTAACTAAAGAAGAGCAGGAAAAGCTCGAAGCTGAAGGAAGACAGCCGAGCATCCGCTTTAAAGTCCCTCAAGGAGAAGTCATCAGCTTCAATGACATCGTCAAAGGAGAAATTTCTTTTGAAACAGACGGCATCGGCGACTTCGTTATCGTGAAGAAAGACGGAACGCCTACTTACAACTTTGCCGTAGCTGTCGATGACTATTTAATGAAAATGACGCATGTCCTGCGCGGCGAAGACCACATTTCCAATACGCCGAAGCAGATCATGATTTACAACGCCCTTGGCTGGGACATCCCGGCATTTGGACATATGACATTAATCGTCAATGAAAACCGTAAAAAACTGAGCAAACGGGATGAGTCCATCATTCAGTTTATCGAACAGTACGAAGAGCTCGGCTATTTGCCGGAAGCATTGTTTAACTTCATCACTCTTCTCGGCTGGTCGCCGGTCGGAGAAGAAGAACTGTTTACAAAAGAACAGTTTATTGAGATATTTGATGTACACCGTTTGTCAAAATCACCAGCGGTGTTTGATACGCATAAACTGAAATGGGTCAACAACCAGTATGTGAAAAAACTTGATCTTGATCAGGTGATCGAATTGACCGTTCCGCATTTGCAAAAAGCGGGCAAGGTTTCAGAAGAGCTAACTGGCAGCGAACAGGAATGGGTTCGCAAGCTGATTTCTCTATATCAGGAACAGTTGAGCTACGGCGCTGAAATCGTCGAGTTAACAGAGTTGTTCTTTAAAGACGATATCCAGTATAATCGTGAAGCAAGAACAGTTTTAGAAGAAGAGCAGGTTCCGGAAGTGCTTCGTGTATTTGCCGAAACGCTTGAGCAGCTTGACTCGTTTACGGCAGATGAGATCAAGGCATCCATCAAAGCCGTTCAAAAAGAAACAGGACATAAAGGGAAAAAGCTGTTTATGCCGATCCGCGTAGCGACGACAGGCCAGACCCACGGTCCTGAACTGCCTCAGTCCATTGAATTATTGGGGAAAGACACCGTTTTAAAACGGCTGAATAACATTATTCAATAAGATAAATCGTTGACAGGGATAAGTATAAAGCCAGGGCCTTTAAAGAGAGAGTCTTCATCGGCTGGAAAAGACTTAAGCGCCGGGCTTTAGAAATGCACCTCTTGAGACCTTTGAAGAACGTTTTTACACAAGTATTCAAAGGCGGTATCCGCCGTTATGGATGAGAGTTGAGAAAACAGCTGTGCTGTTTTCTAAACAGAGTGGAACCGCGCGTCAAAAAGCGTCTCTGTCATTAGACAGAGGCGTTTTTTTATATGGTTTGACAATAGATAGAGACAAAGGAAGCGGGGAACGGGGGGAATCATGTGTTCTTTAAAATGCTGAAAGAAGATGTAGATGTCGTATTTGATCAAGATCCAGCTGCGAGAAGCTACATTGAAGTCATCTTAACTTATTCAGGTTTGCATGCTATATGGGCGCATCGAATTGCACATGCTTTATATAAAAGAAAAAGGTTTTTCATCGCCAGAACGATCTCTCAAATCGCCCGCTTCTTTACAGGAATCGAAATTCACCCGGGTGCCAAGATCGGCAGGAGGTTTTTCATCGATCACGGCATGGGGGTTGTGATCGGCGAAACCTGTGAGATCGGAAACAATGTCACGGTTTTTCAGGGCGTAACGCTAGGAGGAACTGGAAAAGAAAAAGGCAAAAGGCATCCGACAATCGAGGACCATGCCCTGATCTCAACAGGGGCAAAAGTGCTTGGGTCCATTACAATCGGAAGAGGGGCGAAAATCGGCGCCGGCTCCGTCGTCCTGCATGATGTGCCTGAATGTTCCACCGTTGTCGGCATCCCGGGCCGCGTCGTCGTACAAAACGGAAAGAAAATCAGACGCGACTTGAACCACCAGGACTTGCCGGATCCGGTGGCTGACCGCTTCAGAGAATTGGAAAACGAAATCAGGCAGCTGAAACAAGAGCTCCGGAGAAAAGAAAGGGAAGATGAGCTGTGACACTAAAACTGTATAATACTCTCACACGAAAAAAAGAGCCGTTTGTGCCTCTTGAAGAAGGCAAGGTCAAAATGTATGTGTGCGGGCCGACCGTATATAACTACATCCACATCGGAAACGCGAGGCCGGCGATCGTCTATGACACGGTCAGAAAGTATTTGGAGTATAAAGGCTATGACGTCCAATACGTCTCCAATTTTACAGATGTCGATGACAAATTAATTAAAGCGGCAAATGAGCTTGGAGAGGAAGTGCCGGTCATCGCCGAACGCTTTATTAAGGCGTACTTCGAAGATGTCGGTTCACTGGGCTGCACAAAAGCGGACTGCCATCCGCGCGTCACTGAAAACATGGATGAAATCATCGATTTTATTCGAACGCTGATCGATAAGGGCTATGCTTATGAGGCAGACGGGGATGTTTATTATAAAACAAGATCGTTTGAAGGCTATGGAAAGCTGTCGCATCAATCAGTCGATGAGCTGAGATCAGGCGCCCGGATTCAAGTGGGCGAGAAAAAAGAAGATGCGCTCGATTTCGCATTATGGAAAGCGGCGAAAGATAACGAAATCTCCTGGGATAGCCCTTGGGGAAAAGGCCGTCCCGGCTGGCATATCGAGTGCTCTGCGATGGCGAAAAAATATTTGGGCGATTCGATCGACATTCACGCCGGCGGCCAGGATTTGACCTTCCCGCATCACGAAAACGAAATTGCCCAATCGGAAGCATTGACAGGGAAGCCTTTCGCGAAATATTGGCTTCATAACGGCTACATTAATATCGATAATGAGAAAATGTCAAAATCGCTCGGTAACTTTGTGCTTGTGCATGACATTATTAAAGAGCATGATCCCCAAGTGCTGCGGTTTTTCATGCTGTCTGTTCATTACAGACATCCGATCAACTATTCGGCCGAACTTCTTGAGAACACAAAAAATGCTTTTGGGCGTCTAAAAACAGCTTATAGCAATTTGCAGCATCGCCTGAAAAGCAGTACAAATTTAACAGAGGGCGATTCAGAATGGCTCGGAAAAATTGAAGAGCAGCGAAAAGCCTTTGAAACGGCAATGGATGATGATTTTAATACAGCGAATGCAATTTCCGTCCTGTTTGATCTGGCCAAACACGCCAACTACTATCTGCAGGAAAAGAATACTTCAGAACATGTCATTCAGGCGTTTCTACAGCTGTTTGACGAGATCTGCTCAGTGCTCGGCTTCTCCCTCAAGGAACAGGAACTTTTGGATAAGGACATTGAAGAACTGATCGAGAAGCGGAATGAAGCCCGCAGAAACCGTGACTTCGCAACATCTGACCAGATTCGCGACCAGCTGAAAAGCATGAACATTATCCTGGAGGACACTCCACAGGGTACGCGCTGGAAAAGAGGAGAATCGTAAACATGAATTTGGAAACCATTAAAGACGCCAAACAGCTGAATGGTTTGGCGCTTGCTTACATGGGTGATGCCGTATTAGAGGTATACGTCAGGCATCACCTCTTAAAGCAAGGCATGACAAGGCCCAATGATCTGCACAGGCAGTCGAGGCGCTATGTCTCTGCCAAGTCGCAGGCAAGCATGCTGTTTGCGCTAGAGGAGCAGAAATTTTTCACCGAGGAAGAACAGGCTGTGCTGAGAAGAGGACGGAATGCCAAATCCGGAACGGTACCGAAAAATACGGATGTTCAAACATATCGTTACAGTACGGCTTTTGAGGCGGTCATCGGGTATCTTTTTCTTGAGAACAGGGAAGATAGGCTTAATGAACTCATCAAAGCAGCGCTGGAAAAACGGGATGGCAGGGAGGAAGTCAAATGAGTGAGCAGCATGATTACGTCATAGGAAAAAACGCGGTCATCGAAACATTAAAGTCAGGCCGGGAATTGTATAAGCTGTGGATGGCGGAAAACACAGTGAAGGGACAGGCTCAGCAAGTCGTTGAACTTGCTGCCAAAAAAGGCATCACGATTCATTATGTCCCAAGAAAAAAACTCGATCAAATGGTTTCCGGACAGCATCAAGGCGTCGTCGCTCAGGTCGCGGCTTACGAGTATGCCGAACTGGATGATCTTTTTCAAAAGGCCGAAGACAGAAATGAACAGCCGTTTATCCTCGTTTTAGACGAGATTGAGGATCCGCACAATCTGGGCTCTATTATGCGCACCGCAGATGCGGTTGGGGCTCATGGCATCATCATCCCGAAGAGGCGCGCGGTCGGCCTTACGACGACTGTCGCCAAAGCCTCGACAGGAGCCATCGAACATATTCCGGTCGTCAAAGTGACCAACCTGTCGCGAACCCTGGAAGAAATGAAGCAACGGGGCATTTGGGTAGTCGGTACCGATGCGTCTGGAAAACAGGACTACAGGTCGCTCGACGGAAATATGCCGCTTGCGCTTGTCATCGGCAGTGAAGGAAAAGGCATGGGAAGGCTTGTAAAAGAGAAATGTGATTTTCTCATCCGCCTGCCGATGGCGGGAAAAGTTACGTCCCTGAACGCCTCAGTCGCAGCCGGCCTCCTGATGTATGAAGTGTACCGGAAACGAAGCCCTCTGGGAGAATAGACGGAATGGACATCCTGTTGGTCGACGGTTATAACATGATTGGGGCATGGCCTCAGTTGAAAGATTTAAAAGAAAACAGTTTTGAAGAAGCAAGGGATCTGTTGATACAGAAGATGGCGGAATATCAATCGTATACTGGGTTCCGGGTAATCGTTGTCTTTGATGCGCATCTCGTTAAAGGAATCGAGAAAAAGAAGGTCAATCATCGCGTAGAAGTGATATTCACAAGGGAAAATGAAACGGCTGATGAACGGATCGAAAAACTGGTGTCAGACTTGAATAATATTCAGACGCAACTCCATGTTGCCACATCCGACTACACAGAGCAATGGGCGATTTTCGGCCAAGGGGCCCTGCGCAAATCAGCCAGGGAGCTGCTCAGGGAAGTCGAAGCGATCGAAAGGCAAATCGAAAAAAGGGTGAAACAAATCACCTCAGAACGTCCCGCGGGGAAAATTCCATTGTCAGAAGACGTCTTGAAGATCTTCGAAAAATGGCGGCGTGGCGACTTGGATTAGGTTGACGCTTTTTTGTCCATTACTGTATAATATTTCTATCTACGTGCGGTCGGGGGGATCGGAGTGAACTTACAAAACAACCAGGGAAAATTCAGCAAAGAACAGTTCAGCAAAGAACGTTTTTGCCAGTTGGAAGACGAGCAGGTCATTGAAATGGTTCATGTCGGAGACAGTGATGCGTTAGATTACTTGATTACAAAGTACCGTAATTTTGTAAGGGCAAAAGCAAGATCCTACTTCTTAATCGGGGCTGATCGGGAAGATATCGTTCAGGAAGGCATGATTGGACTCTACAAATCTATCCGTGATTTTAGAGAGGACAAGCTGACTTCATTCAAAGCTTTTGCAGAATTATGCATTACCCGCCAAATTATTACCGCTATCAAAACAGCTACTCGCCAGAAACATATTCCGCTCAATTCTTATGTGTCGCTGGACAAGCCCATTTATGACGAGGAATCAGACCGGACGCTTCTCGATGTGATTTCCGGAGCCAAGGTCATGAATCCTGAAGAGCTGATCATCAATCAGGAAGAATTCGATGATATCGAGCTGAAAATGGGAGAATTGCTTAGTGATTTAGAAAGAAAAGTTCTTGCGCTCTATCTCGACGGAAGATCCTATCAGGAAATATCCGAAGAACTAAACCGCCATGTAAAATCGATCGATAATGCGCTCCAGCGTGTCAAAAGAAAGCTTGAAAAGTACCTGGAGCTCCGCGAAATCAGCTTGTAGCCAATGCTTATGGCATATTGACAGTCATTTTATGACTGTGATATGTTACTTAGGAAAATGATCGTCCAGAAAAAGGTGTAAACATGAAGAAAAAAGTAACGTTAGCCTGCAAAAATTGCGGAAGTCGTAATTATACGACAATGAAAAGCTCCGCAGCTTTGGCTGAACGGCTCGAAGTAAAGAAATACTGCAATAACTGCAATTCACATACAGTACATCTGGAAACAAAATAGGCGTTTTTGTTTTTAGGTTGTGGAGGTTTCTTACCATGGGTATTATCAAATTTTTAAAGAATGTCGGAAAAGAAATGAAAAAGGTCACCTGGCCTAAAGGAAAAGAACTAACGCGCTATACGATCACTGTTATCACCACCGTTATCTTTTTCGCTATCTTTTTTGCACTCATCGATTCGGGTATTACGCAATTAATTCGTTTAATAGTTGAATAATGATCAGCATAACGTGTTATAATAGATCTAAATATGACTTGCCAAAAAACCCGTTTAACGGGTTTTTTCATTGTTTCAAAATATGAGGCTCGTATAAAAGAAAGTGTCAGTTTCCCGGTACGGCCAAAAACTTTTAAGGTGTGGGGAGGGAAGGACTGAAAGGGTCCTGAATGAGAATGGAAAAGAAATGGTATGTGGTTCATACGTACTCCGGCTATGAAAATAAAGTAAAGGCGAATTTGGAAAAACGGGTGGAATCGATGGGGATGCAGGATAAGATATTCCGCGTCGTTGTACCTGAAGAGGAAGAAACCGATATTAAAAACGGCAAGAAAAAAGTCGTTAAAAAGAAAGTATTCCCTGGGTATGTACTTGTCGAACTAGTCATGACGGATGATTCCTGGTATGTTGTTCGAAATACGCCTGGCGTGACCGGGTTTGTCGGTTCAGCCGGATCAGGTTCAAAGCCGACTGCGCTGCTTCCGGGCGAAGCGGAAAAAATTCTGAAGCGGATGGGGCTTGAAGAAAGAAAAACAGAAATCGACTTTGAATTAAAAGAAACCGTCAAGGTGATCGACGGCCCGTTTGCTGATTTCACAGGGACGATCGAAGAGATCGACCACGACAAAAATAAAGTCAAAGTATTCGTTAATATGTTCGGAAGAGAGACCCCGGTTGAGCTCGAATTTACTCAAGTTGACAAATTGTAATGGAAAAGCGCTTGAAATCACTATATAAAAGTGATAATATACAAAGGTGCGTCTTGGCAAAAAGGTCAAGGCAGCTAGCTTGATATTTTCATCATTCATATAAAGAATGAGACCTTGAGTGGGAGGGTTCACCCTATTACCACATCACGGACTTAAGGAGGTGTGTCTCGTGGCTAAAAAAGTAGTTAAAGTTGTAAAATTGCAAATTCCTGCTGGAAAAGCGAATCCAGCTCCGCCAGTTGGTCCTGCATTGGGTCAAGCCGGTGTTAACATCATGGGATTCTGTAAGGAGTTTAACGCTCGTACATCTGACCAAGCTGGTCTGATCATTCCTGTAGAAATTTCGGTTTACGAAGACCGTTCATTTACATTTATCACAAAAACTCCGCCTGCTGCTGTATTGCTTAAAAAAGCGGCTGGAATTGAGTCAGGTTCTGGTGAGCCTAACCGTAATAAAGTCGCAACCGTTAAACGCGATAAAGTACGTGAAATCGCCGAAACAAAAATGCCTGACTTAAATGCGGCAGATGTTGAAGCGGCTATGCGTATGGTTGAAGGAACTGCCCGCAGTATGGGTATTGTGATCGAAGACTAATTTTTGTCTCTTTGCTGGGTTGCGAGTTTGGATCAGACAAGTTCGCAACCCTTATTCGTGGGAGGTTATTCCGCTAAAACCACTAAGGAGGAAATTTTAAAATGGCTAAAAAAGGTAAAAAATACGTCGAAGCTGCCAAGCTTGTAGAGCGTACAAAAGCTTACGACGTAAACGAAGCGATTGAGCTTGTGAAAAAAACAAACACAGCTAAATTCGATGCCACTGTTGAAGCGGCATTCCGTTTAGGTGTTGACCCTCGTAAAAACGACCAGCAAATCCGCGGTGCAGTTGTACTTCCAAACGGAACAGGCAAAACTCAGCGCGTTCTTGTTTTTGCTAAGGGCGAAAAAGCGAAAGAAGCGGAAGCTGCTGGTGCAGACTACGTAGGCGATTCTGATTACATCAACAAAATTCAGCAAGGCTGGTTTGATTTTGATGTAATCGTTGCGACTCCTGATATGATGGGTGAAGTCGGTAAAATCGGACGCGTGCTTGGACCAAAAGGTCTTATGCCAAACCCTAAAACAGGAACGGTTACTTTCGAAGTTGAAAAAGCAGTCAACGAAATCAAAGCTGGTAAAGTTGAATACCGCGTTGATAAAGCAGGAAACATCCACGTTCCAATCGGAAAAGTGTCATTCGAAGAAGGCAAGCTTGTAGAAAACTTCGCGACAATGTACGACACAATTTTGAAAGCGAAACCTGCTGCTGCTAAAGGTGTATACGTGAAAAACGTTTCTGTTACATCTACAATGGGACCTGGAATCAAAGTGGACCCTTCAACTTTCAACGTAAAATAATATTGACTTTTGATAAGACGTTCTGATATAATTCAAAACGTTGTAAAAATAAAATAAGTCCATTTATACCGTAGACAGTAGGTGCCGATAAGGCTTAATCTCCTACCGAGGTGTATATATATCACAGCTCTAGCGTTACGTATGCTTGTATATACAGCCTCCATGTCGAATGGAGGCTTTTTATATGGAAGATGTCGTTAAAGAACGTGATCACCGAACGGTATAAGTGTTACACAGATGAATCTTACAGGAGGTGTAACCATGAGCAGCGCAATTGAAACAAAAAAAGTTGTTGTTGAAGAAATTACTTCTAAACTGAAAGAAAGTAAATCAACGATCATCGTTGACTATCGCGGCCTTAACGTAGCTGAAGTAACAGAACTTCGTAAACAGCTTCGCGAAGCTAACGTTGAGTTCAAAGTGTACAAAAACACGATGACTCGCCGTGCGGTTGAACAAGCTGAACTTGATGGTTTGAACGATTTCTTAACAGGACCGAATGCGATTGCATTCAGCACTGAAGATGTTGTCGCTCCAGCTAAAGTTCTTAACGAGTTTGCTAAAAAGCACGAAGCTCTTGAAATCAAAGCGGGCGTAATCGAAGGCAAAGTATCTACAGTTGAAGAAGTGAAAGCTCTTGCTGAACTTCCATCTCGCGAAGGCTTGCTTTCTATGTTGCTTAGCGTACTTCAAGCTCCAGTTCGCAACCTTGCTCTTGCAACTAAAGCTGTTGCAGAACAAAAGGAAGAACAAGGCGCTTAATAGCATCAGTATCTAAAAAATAAAACAAAATGGAGGAATTACAAATGGCTTTAAATATCGAAGAAATCATTGCTTCCGTTAAAGAAGCAACTGTACTTGAATTGAACGACTTAGTAAAAGCAATCGAAGAAGAATTTGGCGTAACTGCTGCTGCTCCTGTAGCTGTAGCTGGCGGAGCTGCTGCAGGCGGTGCTGCTGAAGAAAAAACTGAATTTGATCTTGTTCTTGCTGGTGCAGGAGATCAAAAAATCAAAGTTATCAAAGTTGTTCGTGAAATCACTGGTCTTGGCTTGAAAGAAGCTAAAGAACTTGTTGACAACACTCCAAAACCTCTTAAAGAAGGTATTGCGAAAGAAGAAGCTGAAGAGCTTAAAGCTAAACTTGAAGAAGTTGGCGCTTCTGTAGAAGTTAAGTAATCTTCACCTAATCTTTAGGGGAAAGCTCGCTTTTAAAAGCGGGCTTTTTCTTTGCTAATTAATTGTAGTCCCTTCCGCATAAGATACGCCATCTTGTTTCAAGATATCTGGAGAGTTCACCAACTGAGGAGGTTCTGTGATGACTGACCATTATTATTCGGAAAAACCTTCAGCAAAAAGCAGCAGATCAACGTGGGCATTTCGCTTGAGAAACCGGACGTTTACTTTTATCAGCGACAGCGGAGTTTTTTCAAAAAAAGAAGTGGACTTTGGCTCAAGGCTGCTGATTGAAGCTTTCCGGGAACCGGATACAGAAGGTGATTTTTTGGATGTAGGCTGCGGCTATGGCCCGATTGGTCTTTCGCTTGCTGCGGATTTCGAAGATCGAATGGTTCACATGATCGATGTTAATGAAAGAGCTGTCGAACTTTCGAAGGAAAACGCGTTAAATAATCAGATCGACAACACGAAGATCTATCAGAGTGATCTGTTTGCCAACGTCGAACCTGCAAAAAAATTCGCTTCTATTATTACTAATCCCCCCATACGCGCCGGGAAAAAAACTGTGCACGCCATCTTTGAAAAAAGCGCTGAACATTTGCGGCCTTCAGGAGAGCTGTGGGTCGTCATTCAGAAAAAACAAGGCGGGCCTTCTGCCATTGAAAAATTAAAAGAACTTTTTGCGGACGTTGAAGTCGTTCACAAAAAGAAAGGGTACTATATCATCAAAGCAAAAAAAGTTTGACTCGGATTTTCAGCTATGTTAATATTATAAAATGCCAATGTATATATTTTGCTGCTGTTTTTAAGAAACGCCTAGGTTTGTATAAAATATACATTTTTGGGAACACTAATAAAATCGGTATTTTGTTTTTGGATGTGGTTTTCTAAATTAGAAACCCTTTTTTCTTTTGTCTTGTAAAAGTATTTCTTACATATTTGCGGAAGAAATGCTTGTTACACATATATTACGCATGATTTGAGGGGTGAATCAGTTGACAGGTCAACTAGTTCAGTATGGACGACACCGCCAGCGCAGAAGCTATGCACGCATTAGCGAAGTGTTAGAATTACCAAATCTCATTGAAATTCAAACCTCTTCTTATCAGTGGTTTCTTGATGAGGGTCTTAGAGAGATGTTTCAAGACATATCGCCAATTGAGGATTTCACTGGTAACCTCTCTCTGGAATTTATCGACTACAGCTTGGGCGAGCCTAAGTATCCGGTAGAAGAATCAAAAGAGCGCGACGTGACCTACTCAGCTCCGCTGCGTGTTAAAGTCCGCTTAATCAACAAAGAGACCGGTGAAGTAAAGGATCAGGATGTCTTCATGGGTGATTTCCCTATTATGACAGACACTGGAACCTTTATTATCAACGGTGCGGAACGGGTCATTGTATCTCAGCTCGTTCGTTCTCCAAGTGTATATTTTAGTGGTAAAGTAGACAAAAACGGTAAGAAAGGTTTTACCGCGACTGTCATTCCAAACCGTGGCGCATGGTTAGAATACGAGACTGATGCGAAAGATGTTGTTTATGTACGCATCGATCGCACACGTAAGTTGCCGGTTACGGTTCTTTTGCGTGCTCTTGGCTTCGGATCTGACCAAGAGATCATTGATCTCATCGGTGAAAACGAGTATTTGCGCAATACGCTTGATAAAGATAATACGGAAAACACCGATAAAGCGCTTCTTGAAATCTACGAGCGTCTTCGTCCAGGAGAGCCGCCTACAGTAGAAAACGCAAAAAGCCTGCTTGATTCAAGGTTCTTTGATCCGAAAAGATATGACCTTGCAAGTGTAGGACGTTATAAAATTAATAAAAAGCTTCACATCAAAAACAGACTGTTTAATCAGCGGCTTGCTGAAACGCTGATCGATCCTGAAACAGGCGAAATTCTTGCCGAAAAAGGCGCGATTTTAGACAGAAGAACGCTTGACAAAGTCCTGCCTTACCTTGAAAACGGAATCGGTTTTAAAAAGCTGTATCCGAACGGCGGAGTTGTTGAAGATGAAGTGACGCTTCAGTCTATTAAAATCTATGCCCCGACAGATCAAGAAGGGGAGCAGACAATCAATGTGATTGGAAATGCTTATATTGAAGAAGGCGTTAAAAATATTACACCTTCTGATATTATCTCTTCCATCAGCTATTTCTTTAACCTGCTTCACGGAGTGGGCGATACCGACGATATCGACCATTTAGGAAACCGCCGTCTCCGTTCAGTGGGAGAGCTTCTGCAAAACCAATTCCGTATCGGTTTAAGCAGAATGGAGCGTGTTGTTCGTGAAAGAATGTCTATTCAAGATACAAACACGATCACGCCACAGCAGCTGATCAATATTCGCCCTGTCATCGCATCAATCAAAGAGTTTTTCGGAAGCTCGCAGCTTTCTCAGTTTATGGATCAGACGAATCCGCTTGCTGAGCTGACGCATAAGCGCCGTCTGTCAGCGCTCGGACCGGGCGGTTTGACCCGTGAGCGCGCCGGAATGGAAGTCCGTGACGTTCACTATTCCCACTACGGCCGGATGTGTCCGATTGAAACTCCTGAGGGTCCAAACATCGGCTTGATCAACTCGCTTTCTTCATTCGCGAAAGTGAACCGTTTCGGCTTCATCGAAACGCCGTATCGCCGCGTTGACCCTGAGACTGGAAAAGTAACGCCGAGAATCGATTACTTGACAGCTGATGAAGAAGACAACTATGTCGTTGCCCAGGCTAACGCACGTCTGAATGATGACGGATCTTTTGTGGATGACAGCATCGTCGCCCGTTTCAGAGGGGAGAACACCGTTGTTCCGAAAGACCGCGTCGACTATATGGACGTTTCGCCTAAACAGGTTGTCTCTGCCGCGACTGCATGTATTCCTTTCTTGGAAAACGACGACTCAAACCGCGCCCTAATGGGAGCGAACATGCAACGGCAGGCTGTACCTCTTATGCAGCCTGAATCTCCGATCGTCGGAACCGGAATGGAGTATGTATCTGCAAAAGACTCCGGTGCCGCTGTTATTTGCCGCCATCCTGGAATCGTTGAACGGGTGGAAGCGAAAAACATCTGGGTGCGCCGCTATGAAGAAGTCGACGGCCAGAAAGTCAAAGGAAACCTTGATAAATACAGCCTGCTGAAGTTTGTTCGTTCCAACCAGGGAACTTGCTACAACCAGCGTCCGATCGTAAGCGTCGGTGATGAGGTTGTAAAAGGTGAAATTTTAGCTGACGGTCCGTCTATGGAAAAAGGTGAGCTTGCCCTTGGACGCAACGTCATGGTCGGCTTTATGACATGGGATGGCTACAACTACGAGGATGCCATCATCATGAGCGAACGCCTTGTAAAAGACGACGTATACACGTCTATTCATATTGAGGAATACGAATCAGAGGCCCGGGATACAAAACTCGGACCTGAAGAAATTACACGCGATATTCCAAACGTCGGTGAAGACGCTCTTCGCAATCTCGATGAACGCGGAATTATCCGTGTCGGTGCTGAAGTAAAAGACGGAGATCTTCTTGTTGGTAAAGTAACGCCTAAAGGTGTTACAGAGCTAACTGCAGAAGAGCGCCTGCTTCACGCCATCTTCGGCGAAAAAGCGCGTGAAGTCCGCGATACGTCGCTGCGTGTGCCTCACGGAGGCGGCGGTATCATCCTTGATGTAAAAGTGTTCAACCGCGAAGACGGAGACGAACTGCCTCCGGGCGTTAACCAGCTCGTCCGCGTTTACATCGTTCAGAAGCGTAAAATTTCTGAAGGGGACAAAATGGCCGGACGCCATGGGAACAAAGGTGTTATTTCGAAAATCCTTCCGGAGGAAGATATGCCGTATCTGCCTGACGGAACACCGATTGACATCATGTTAAACCCGCTGGGCGTACCATCGCGTATGAACATCGGGCAGGTGTTGGAGCTGCACCTTGGTATGGCTGCACGCCGTCTCGGTCTGCATGTCGCGTCGCCGGTATTTGACGGTGCCCGCGAAGAAGATGTGTGGGAAACGCTTGAAGAAGCCGGCATGTCAAGGGATGCAAAGACAGTTCTTTACGACGGCCGAACTGGGGAGCCGTTTGACAACCGGGTGTCTGTCGGCATCATGTACATGATCAAATTGGCTCACATGGTTGACGACAAATTGCACGCACGTTCTACAGGTCCTTACTCACTCGTTACCCAGCAGCCTCTCGGAGGTAAAGCGCAGTTCGGTGGACAGCGTTTTGGAGAGATGGAAGTTTGGGCGCTTGAAGCTTACGGTGCAGCATATACACTTCAAGAAATCCTGACTGTTAAATCGGATGATGTCGTAGGCCGTGTGAAAACATACGAAGCCATCGTAAAAGGCGACAATGTTCCAGAACCTGGTGTTCCGGAATCGTTCAAAGTATTGATCAAAGAGCTTCAAAGCTTAGGTATGGACGTCAAAATCCTATCAAGCGACGAAGAAGAAATCGAAATGAGAGACTTGGAAGACGACGAAGACGCGAAACAAAACGAAGGGCTTTCTCTGCCGAATGATGAAGAGTCTGAAGAATTCGTTTCTGCTGACGCAGAGCGCGATGTCGTCACAAAAGAATAAACGAATTTTATACGCAAGTGACAGGGTATAACCCGAAGATAAAAAGGGAGGTAGGCCCCTTGCTGGATGTGAACAATTTTGAGTATATGAACATCGGTCTCGCTTCACCTGACAAAATCCGTTCATGGTCTTACGGAGAAGTGAAAAAGCCTGAAACAATCAACTATCGTACTTTGAAACCTGAAAAAGATGGTCTATTCTGCGAGCGCATTTTCGGTCCTCAAAAGGACTGGGAATGCCACTGCGGAAAGTACAAGCGGGTTCGTTATAAAGGCGTAGTCTGCGACCGTTGTGGAGTTGAAGTAACCCGGGCTAAAGTCCGTCGTGAGAGAATGGGGCATATCGAGCTGGCAGCCCCTGTTTCTCACATCTGGTATTTTAAAGGAATCCCGAGCCGTATGGGTCTTGTGCTGGATATGTCTCCGCGCGCATTGGAAGAAGTCATTTACTTTGCTTCTTATGTCGTAACAGATCCGGCCAATACACCGCTTGAGAAAAAACAGCTTCTTTCTGAAAAAGAGTACCGGGCGTACCTTGATAAATACGGAAATAAATTTCAGGCATCAATGGGTGCTGAAGCGATTCATAAGCTCCTTCAAGATATCGACCTCGATAAAGAAGTGGATATGCTGAAAGAAGAGCTTAAAACGTCACAAGGACAGCGCCGCACACGTGCGATCAAACGCTTGGAAGTATTGGAAGCATTCCGCAACTCCGGAAATAAGCCGTCCTGGATGATCCTCGACGTTCTTCCGGTCATTCCGCCTGAGCTGAGACCGATGGTACAGCTTGACGGTGGACGTTTTGCAACTTCCGATCTGAACGATTTGTACCGCCGTGTCATCAACCGTAACAATCGTTTAAAACGTCTTTTGGATCTTGGAGCGCCAAGCATTATCGTTCAAAACGAAAAGCGCATGCTTCAAGAAGCCGTGGACGCGCTGATCGATAACGGACGCAGAGGCCGTCCTGTTACAGGTCCGGGAAACAGACCGTTAAAATCCCTTTCTCACATGCTGAAAGGTAAACAAGGCCGTTTCCGTCAAAACCTTCTCGGTAAACGTGTTGACTACTCAGGCCGTTCGGTTATCGTCGTAGGTCCGAACCTGAAAATGTATCAATGCGGTCTTCCGAAAGAAATGGCGCTGGAACTGTTCAAGCCATTCGTCATGAAAGAGCTTGTTGAAAAAGGTCTTGCCCACAACATTAAGAGTGCGAAGCGTAAAATTGAGCGCGTTCAGCCGGAAGTCTGGGATGTCCTTGAATCAGTTATCAAAGAACACCCTGTGCTTCTCAACCGTGCACCTACGCTTCACAGATTAGGTATTCAAGCGTTTGAACCAACGCTTGTCGAAGGCCGTGCCATCCGTCTTCATCCGCTTGTATGTACAGCATACAACGCTGACTTTGACGGTGACCAAATGGCGGTTCACGTTCCTTTATCAGCAGAAGCGCAAGCTGAGGCGCGCATCTTGATGCTTGCCGCACAAAACATCCTGAACCCTAAAGACGGAAAACCGGTTGTTACGCCGTCTCAGGATATGGTGCTTGGAAACTACTATCTGACGCTAGAACGCCCAGGCGCAGTCGGCGAAGGTATGGTTTTCAAAGATACGGATGAAGCGCTTCTTGCGTATCAAAACGGATATGTTCATTTGCATACGAGAGTAGCCGTTGCGGTTAACTCCCTGAAAAATGAAACATTTACCGAAGAACAGCGTTCCAAGCTGCTCGTTACAACTGTCGGAAAACTGATCTTCAACGAGATTCTTCCGCCGTCGTTCCCATACATGAACGAACCGACGAAGAGCAACATTGAAGAAAAAACACCTGACCGTTTCTTCTTGGATTACGGTGCAGATGTTAAAGAAGCCATTAAGAACCAGGAAATCAACCAGCCGTTCAAAAAAGGCATTTTGGGTAAAATCATTGCGGAGATCTTCAAAAGATTCCATATTACAGAAACATCAAAAATGCTTGACCGCATGAAAAACCTTGGATTTAAATATTCGACAAAAGCCGGAATTACGGTCGGTGTTTCCGATATCGTCGTATTGGACGACAAACAGGAAATCCTTGAAGAAGCGCAAGGAAAAGTTGATAACGTCATGAAGCAGTTCAGACGCGGTCTGATTACTGAAGAAGAGCGTTATGAACGGGTCATTTCCATCTGGAGTGCAGCTAAAGATACGATCCAAGGCAAGCTGATGAAATCCCTGGATGAAATCAACCCGATCTACATGATGAGTGATTCCGGAGCCCGGGGTAACGCATCAAACTTTACGCAGCTTGCGGGTATGCGCGGTCTGATGGCCAACCCGGCTGGACGGATCATCGAACTTCCGATCAAGTCAAGTTTCCGCGAAGGTTTAACGGTACTCGAGTACTTTATCTCTACTCACGGTGCGCGTAAAGGTCTTGCGGATACGGCTCTGAAGACAGCCGACTCAGGTTACCTGACACGCCGTCTCGTAGACGTAGCCCAAGACGTCATCATTCGTGAGACTGACTGCGGCACAGACCGAGGTATTCTTGCCAAAGCCATCACGGAAGGCACAGAAGTGATCGAGCGTCTTGAAGAGCGTCTTGTCGGCCGATTCGCGAGAAAACCTGTTAAACATCCGGAAACAGGTGAAGTGCTTGTGGATGAAAACGAGCTGATCGACGAAGATAAAGCGCTCGAAATTGTCGAAGCAGGCATTGAAGAAGTGTGGATCCGCTCCGCATTTACATGTAATACGTCACATGGTGTATGTAAACGATGCTACGGACGTAACCTGGCAACAGGAACCGACGTCGAAGTCGGGGAAGCAGTCGGAATCATCGCTGCCCAGTCCATTGGTGAGCCGGGTACACAGTTAACAATGCGTACCTTCCATACGGGCGGGGTTGCCGGAGACGATATTACACAAGGTTTGCCGCGTATCCAGGAATTGTTTGAAGCGCGAAACCCTAAAGGTCAAGCGACGATCTCTGAAATTGACGGTGTCGTAGCTGAAATCAATGAAGTGCGTGACAAACAGCAGGAAATCGTCGTTCAGGGCGAAGTCGAAAGCCGTTCATATACGGCGCCTTACAACGCGCGCCTGAAAGTCACTGAAGGAGAGAAAATTTCCCGTGGCCAGGTGCTGACAGAAGGTTCGGTTGATCCGAAAGAGCTTCTGAAAGTTACTGACATCACGACGGTGCAAGAATACCTCCTTCATGAAGTGCAGAAGGTTTATCGTATGCAAGGGGTTGAAATCGGGGATAAGCACGTCGAGGTTATGGTTCGCCAGATGCTTCGCAAAGTGCGTGTCATCGATGCCGGCGACACGGAAGTGCTGCCAGGCACGCTGCTCGATATTCACCAGTTTACCGAAGCGAACAAAAAAGTTCTGCTCGGAGGCAAACGCCCTGCAACAGGCCGTCCGGTGCTTCTCGGTATCACCAAAGCATCGCTTGAAACGGATTCCTTCCTGTCTGCCGCGTCATTCCAGGAAACAACACGTGTCCTGACAGATGCAGCAATCAAAGGAAAACGCGATGAGCTTCTCGGCCTGAAAGAGAATGTTATCATCGGTAAGCTTGTTCCTGCTGGAACGGGTATGCTGAACTACCGTAAAGTGAAGCCGGTATTGCAAGTCCAATCATCTGATGAAATGGTTCCGGCTGAATAAATAAAAAAAAAAATCCTAAAGAAGGATGTCACTAAAAATTGTCATCATGTGTTGACATCCTTCTTTCAGGATGATAATATAACCAAGGTGCTCAATTTAAACCTGTTACTTTGGAGGATATATGATGTCTTATGATAAAGTATCACAGGCTCAATCTATTATTATCGGTACGAAGCAGACAGTCAAAGCGCTGAAGCGCAATTCTGTTAAGGAAGTCGTCGTAGCAAAAGACGCTGATCCTTTTCTGACGTCAGATGTTATTAACCTGGCAAATGAACAAGGGATTCCCGTCTCAATGGCAGAGTCCATGAAAAAGCTCGGCAAAGCCTGCGGAATTGAAGTCGGAGCTGCAGCTGTTGCCATTATTCAATAACGTACTCGTTGTTTTTGCTTTTATGCAAAGGCATTGTTTTTTGCTTTTAAATGAACCACCTGGGTATGTGGGTTATAAAACATGATGAAGGGAGGAATTACAAAATGCCTACAATTAATCAGCTAGTCCGCAAAGGACGCGTAAGCAAAGTTGAAAATTCTAAGTCTCCAGCACTTAACAAAGGATACAACAGCTTCAAGAAAGAGCACACTAACGTATCTTCACCACAAAAACGCGGAGTATGTACCCGTGTCGGTACAATGACACCGAAGAAGCCGAACTCGGCGCTTCGTAAATATGCCCGTGTTCGTTTAACTAACGGAATCGAGGTTACGGCCTACATTCCTGGTATCGGACACAACCTGCAAGAGCACAGTGTCGTATTGATCCGCGGTGGACGTGTAAAAGACTTACCGGGGGTACGCTACCACATCGTGCGTGGCGCGCTTGATACTGCCGGAGTTGAAAACCGTGCACAAGGCCGTTCTAAATACGGTACAAAACGTCCTAAGAAAAAATAATTCCGTTTAAATACAAATAAAAGGGTTTTTAAAAGCAAGGAGTTCTGGCAATGCTGTTAAGGGCATCAGGCTTTTCGCGCCTAGCGCTGGTTTGATCCCGGCAGCTGAACCGTGAATCCCTCTGCTTACTGTAAACCCGTAACAAGAGAAGGGAGGATAATCAGATGCCACGTAAAGGTCCTGTAGCAAAAAGAGATGTTTTACCTGATCCGCTTTACAACTCTAAACTGGTTACTCGTTTGATCAACAAAATGATGATCGACGGTAAAAAAGGTAAAGCTCAAACAATCCTATACAAGTCATTCGATATTATTAAAGAACGTACCGGCAACGATGCAATGGAGGTTTTCGAACAAGCATTGAAGAACATCATGCCAGTGCTTGAAGTTAAAGCACGCCGTGTAGGTGGTGCAAACTACCAAGTACCTGTAGAGGTTCGTCCTGAACGCCGTACGACTCTTGGACTTCGCTGGTTAGTAAACTACGCTCGTCTTCGCGGAGAAAAAACGATGGAAGAGCGTTTAGCTAACGAAATCCTTGATGCAGCTAACAACACTGGTGCAGCTGTTAAGAAACGTGAAGATACTCATAAGATGGCTGAAGCAAACAAAGCGTTCGCTCACTATCGCTGGTAATCTCACACGACAAAATATTATTCCCTAAGAAGGAAGGAGAAAAGACCCAATGGCAAGAGAGTTCTCCTTAGAAAAAACTCGTAATATCGGAATCATGGCTCACATCGATGCCGGTAAAACGACAACAACTGAACGTATCTTGTTCTACACAGGCCGTATCCATAAAATTGGTGAAACTCATGAAGGGGCTTCCCAAATGGACTGGATGGAGCAGGAACAAGAACGCGGTATCACAATCACATCCGCTGCAACAACTGCACAGTGGAAAGGTTACCGCGTAAACATCATCGACACACCAGGACACGTAGACTTCACAGTTGAGGTTGAACGTTCCCTGCGCGTACTTGATGGTGCCGTTGCCGTTCTTGACGCACAATCAGGCGTTGAGCCGCAAACTGAAACAGTTTGGCGTCAGGCAACAACTTACGGAGTACCTCGTATCGTATTTGTCAACAAGATGGACAAAACGGGTGCGGACTTCCTTTACTCTGTAGGAACTCTTAAAGACCGTCTTGAGGCGAACGCTCACGCGATCCAATTACCGATTGGCGCCGAAGACAATTTCGAAGGGATCATCGACCTTGTAGAAAACGTTGCGTACTACTATGAAGATGATCTTGGAACACGCTCTGATGCGCGTGAAATCCCTGCCGAGTACAAAGACAAAGCTGAAGAGCTTCGCGCCAGCTTGATTGAAGCTGTTGCTGAGCTTGATGAAGAGCTTATGATGAAGTACTTGGAAGGCGAAGAAATCACAGTTGACGAGCTGAAAGCGGCAATCCGCAAAGGAACTTGTAACGTTGAGTTCTATCCGGTTCTTTGTGGTTCAGCTTTCAAAAACAAAGGTGTTCAATTAGTGCTTGACGCAGTTCTTGACTACCTGCCAGCTCCAACTGACGTACCAGCAATTAAAGGTACTCTGCCTGATTCTGAGGAAGAGGTTACTCGTGAGTCTTCTGACGACGCACCTTTCTCAGCACTTGCATTTAAAGTTATGACTGACCCTTACGTTGGTAAATTGACGTTCTTCCGTGTGTACTCAGGAACACTTGATTCCGGTTCATACGTAAGAAACTCAACAAAAGGCAAACGTGAGCGCGTCGGACGTATCCTGCAAATGCACGCCAACAGCCGTGAAGAAATCTCTACTGTGTACGCAGGGGATATCGCTGCTGCTGTAGGTTTGAAAGACACGACTACAGGGGACACGCTTTGCGACGAGAAAAACCTTGTTATCCTGGAATCAATGGAATTCCCTGAGCCTGTTATCCACGTTGCAATCGAGCCTAAATCTAAGGCTGACCAAGACAAAATGTCTACTGCACTGGCTAAATTGGCTGAAGAGGATCCAACATTCCGTGCGCATACTGACCCTGAAACAGGTCAAACGATCATCGGCGGTATGGGTGAGCTTCACCTTGATATCATCGTTGACCGTATGAAACGCGAATTTAAAGTTGAAGCCAACGTCGGTGCTCCTCAAGTTGCGTATCGTGAAACATTCCGTGCGAGCGCGCAAGTTGAAGGTAAATTCGTACGTCAGTCTGGTGGACGCGGACAGTTCGGACACGTTTGGATCGAATTCTCTCCAAACGAAGAAGGAAAAGGCTTTGAGTTCGAAAACGCAATCGTCGGTGGTGTCGTTCCTCGTGAATACATTCCGGCTGTTCAAGCAGGACTTGAAGATGCACTTCAAAACGGTGTAGTCGCAGGTTACCCTGTTATCGACATCAAAGCGAAACTTTTTGACGGTTCTTACCACGATGTCGACTCTAACGAAATGGCGTTTAAAATCGCTGCTTCCATGGCGCTTAAAAACGCGGCAAGCAAGTGTAACCCAGTTATTCTTGAGCCGATCTCCAAAGTTGAAGTCGTTATCCCAGAAGAATACATGGGAGACATCATGGGCGACATTACGTCACGCCGCGGTCGCGTAGAAGGTATGGAAGGACGCGGAAACGCTCAAGTCGTTCGCGCGATGGTTCCACTTTCTGAAATGTTCGGTTACGCTACGGCTCTCCGTTCAAACACACAAGGACGCGGTACGTTCACAATGGTCTTTGACCACTATGAAGAAGTGCCTAAGAGCATCGCTGATGAGATCATCAAAAAAAATCAAGGTGAATAATTGATTTTGCCTCTTCATTAAAGTATAAATACTATTGTAAGATGAGAAAGTGAAACATTGCTTTCACTTTCTATCACTCTATATAACAAAAACTAACCTTTTTAAGGAGGATTTTCAGAATGGCTAAAGAAAAATTCGACCGTTCCAAATCACATGCCAACATTGGTACAATTGGACACGTTGACCATGGTAAAACTACATTAACAGCTGCTATCACTACTGTGCTTCATAAGAAATCTGGTAAAGGTACTGCTATGGCATACGACCAAATCGACGGTGCTCCAGAAGAGCGTGAGCGCGGTATCACAATCTCTACTGCACACGTTGAGTACGAAACAGAAACTCGTCACTATGCACACGTTGACTGCCCAGGACACGCTGACTATGTTAAAAACATGATCACTGGTGCTGCGCAAATGGACGGAGCGATCCTTGTTGTATCTGCTGCTGACGGTCCAATGCCACAAACTCGTGAGCACATCCTTCTTTCTCGTAACGTAGGTGTGCCTTACATCGTAGTATTCTTGAACAAATGCGACATGGTAGACGACGAAGAGCTTCTTGAGCTAGTTGAAATGGAAGTTCGCGATCTTCTTTCTGAGTATGAGTTCCCTGGTGACGATGTACCAGTTATCAAAGGTTCTGCACTTAAAGCTCTTGAAGGTGACGCTGAATACGAAGCTAAAATCTTCGAACTGATGGATGCAGTTGACGAATACATCCCAACTCCAGAGCGCGATACTGAAAAGCCATTCATGATGCCTGTTGAGGACGTATTCTCAATCACAGGTCGTGGAACAGTTGCTACTGGACGCGTAGAGCGCGGACAAGTTAAAGTCGGTGACGAAGTTGAAATCATCGGTCTTCAAGAAGAAAACAGCAAAACAACTGTTACAGGTGTTGAAATGTTCCGTAAGCTTCTTGACTATGCAGAAGCTGGAGACAACATCGGTGCACTTCTTCGCGGTGTATCTCGTGAAGATATCCAACGTGGTCAAGTACTTGCTAAACCAGGTACAATCACTCCACATAAAAAGTTCAAAGCTGAAGTTTACGTTCTTTCTAAAGAAGAGGGTGGACGTCACACTCCATTCTTCTCTAACTACCGTCCTCAGTTCTACTTCCGTACAACTGACGTAACTGGTATCATTCAGCTTCCAGAAGGCGTAGAAATGGTTATGCCTGGAGACAACATCGAAATGACTGTTGAATTGATTTCAACAATCGCGATCGAAGACGGAACTCGCTTCTCTATCCGTGAAGGCGGACGTACAGTTGGTTCTGGCGTTGTTTCTTCAATCATCGAATAATACTTATAAAATAAAAAACGAGATCCAGCCGGGTCTCGTTTTTTATTTGTCCTGAAGTCCTTGATTATCCTTGCTGGAATCTGTATAATAAAAAAAGTGTGCAAAAGCCGGTAATATTCAATATTACCTTGCATCATGCCTATAAATTTTGTATAATAGTGCATGTTGGTCTTTGACTGCGATGAAGTGAGAGGTTGCTGACACACCCGGCCGCTTTGCCATGGCAAGGTGATTCAGGTTTTTCTCACGGAGAATTGTCTAATGTAAGTAGGCGAAAAGGAGGGAAAATAATGGCAAAACAAAAAATTCGTATTCGTTTAAAAGCGTATGATCATAGAATCCTTGATCAATCTGCTGAGAAGATTGTTGAAACGGCTAAACGTTCCGGAGCCAGCGTTTCTGGTCCGATTCCGTTGCCAACTGAGAAATCAGTTTACACAATCCTTCGTGCGGTGCACAAATACAAAGATTCTCGTGAGCAATTCGAAATGCGTACACATAAACGTTTAATCGACATTGTGAACCCAACACCACAAACTGTCGATGCTCTAATGCGATTAGATTTACCATCTGGTGTCGATATCGAAATTAAACTTTAATCTAAAATATAGAATGATTTTTATAGGAGGTGTGACGAATGACCAAAGGAATCTTAGGAAGAAAAATTGGTATGACGCAAGTTTTCGCAGAAAACGGTGATCTTATTCCGGTAACTGTTATCGAAGCTGCTCCTAACGTTGTACTTCAGAAGAAAACTTCTGAAAACGACGGCTATGAAGCGATTCAGATCGGTTTTGACGACAAGCGTGAGAAGCTTGCCAACAAACCAGAAAAAGGACACGTTGCAAAAGCGGAAACTGCTCCTAAGCGCTTCGTTAAAGAATTACGCGGAGTGGATATGGATGCGTATGAAGTTGGTCAGGAAGTCAAAGTTGATATTTTCTCTAACGGAGAAGTCGTAGATGTAACAGGAACATCGAAAGGTAAAGGTTTCCAAGGCGCTATCAAACGCCACGGACAATCTCGCGGACCTATGTCTCACGGTTCACGCTACCATCGCCGTCCTGGTTCAATGGGACCGGTAGACCCTAACCGTGTATTCAAAGGAAAGCTGTTGCCTGGACGTATGGGCGGAGAGCAAATCACTGTTCAAAACCTTGAAATCGTAAAAGTGGATGCAGAGCGCAACCTTCTTTTAGTTAAAGGTAACGTTCCTGGTGCGAAAAAATCATTAGTCGCTGTTAAAAGCGCTGTTAAATCTAAATAATTCTCTTAGGAAAGGAGGAAATTGATCATGCCAAAAGTAGCTTTATATAACCAAAACGGTTCTACTGCTGGTGATATCGAATTAAACGACTCTGTATTTGGAATCGAGCCAAATGAGAGCGTAGTATTCGACGCTATTCTTATGCAAAGAGCTTCCTTACGTCAAGGAACTCATAAAGTAAAAAATCGTTCGGAAGTACGTGGCGGAGGTCGCAAACCTTGGCGTCAAAAAGGTACCGGCCGTGCTCGTCAGGGATCTATCCGTTCACCGCAATGGCGCGGAGGTGGTATCGTATTCGGTCCTACACCACGCAGCTATGCATATAAATTACCGAAAAAAGTTCGCCGCTTGGCTATCAAATCAGCATTGTCTTCTAAAGTGAATGACAACAACTTGATCGTTCTTGAAGATCTTAATCTTGATGCGGTTAAAACAAAAGAAATGGCAGCTATCCTTAAAGGTCTGTCTATCGAGAAGAAAGCTTTAATCGTAACTGCGGATGCAAACGAGACAGTTGAACTATCTGCTCGTAACCTTCCAGGAGTTACTGTTGTTGAAGCTAACGGAATCAACGTCCTCGATGTTGTCGGTCATGAGAAGCTTGTGATCACGAAAGCAGCGGTTGAAAAAGTAGAGGAGGTGCTTGCATAATGAAAGATCCTCGTGATGTTCTAAAGCGCCCCGTCATTACTGAACGTTCTGCTGATTTAATGACTGAGAAAAAATATACGTTTGAAGTAGACGTAAGAGCTAACAAAACAGAAGTGAAAGACGCTGTTGAGCAAATCTTTGGAGTGAAAGTTGAAAAAGTCAACATCATGAACTACAAAGGGAAATTCAAACGTGTCGGCCGCTACTCTGGTATGACAAACAAACGCAGAAAAGCGATTGTTAAGCTTACTGAAGACAGCAAAGAAATCGAAATTTTTGAAGCTTAATCACTTGTAAAAAGAAGGAGGGAAATTCAAAATGGCGATTAAAAAGTACAAACCGACCTCTAACGGACGTCGCGGCATGACTACGTCTGATTTCGCGGAAATCACGACAGATCAGCCGGAAAAATCCTTGCTTGCCCCGCTTCACAAAAAAGGCGGACGCAACAACCAAGGTAAATTAACTGTACGTCATCAAGGCGGCGGACATAAACGCCAATACCGTATTATCGACTTCAAACGCGATAAAGATGGTATACCTGGACGCGTTGCTACAGTTGAGTACGATCCAAACCGTTCAGCTAACATTGCTCTAATTAACTATGTAGACGGAGAAAAACGCTACATCCTGGCTCCTAAGGGCCTTCAAGTAGGAACTGAAATCATGTCAGGACCAGAAGCTGACATTAAAGTAGGTAACGCACTTCCACTGATCAACATCCCTGTTGGTACAGTCGTGCACAACATTGAATTGAAACCTGGAAAAGGCGGACAGCTTGTACGTTCAGCTGGTACATCTGCTCAAGTTCTTGGTAAAGAAGGAAAATACGTTCTTGTGCGTCTGAACTCCGGTGAAGTTCGCATGATTCTTTCTGCTTGCCGCGCTTCTATCGGTCAAGTAGGTAACGAACAGCACGAACTGATCAACATCGGTAAAGCAGGACGTTCACGCTGGAAAGGCATCCGTCCTACAGTTCGCGGTTCTGTTATGAACCCTAACGATCACCCGCACGGTGGTGGTGAAGGACGCGCTCCGATCGGACGTAAATCACCTATGTCTCCATGGGGTAAACCAACTCTTGGATTCAAAACTCGTAAGAAAAAGAACAAATCAGATAAATTCATCGTACGTCGTCGTAAAAATAAATAACGGGGTTGTCTACGGTTCATATCGGACCGTAGTGCAATCACGAAGGGAGGTTCCAAAATGGCTCGCAGCTTAAAAAAAGGACCATTTGTCGATGATCATCTAATGACAAAAATCGAGAAATTAAATGAAGCGGATAAGAAACAAGTTGTGAAAACTTGGTCTCGCCGTTCTACTATTTTCCCGCAATTTATCGGTCACACAATCGCAGTCTATGATGGACGCAAACATGTGCCTGTTTACATCTCTGAAGATATGGTAGGTCACAAGTTGGGTGAATTCGCACCGACACGCACTTACAAAGGTCATGCTAGTGATGACAAAAAAACAAGACGCTAATGAGAGGAGGCTTTTAAATGCAACAAGCTAAAGCTGTCGCAAGAACAGTCCGTATTGCTCCTCGTAAGGCACGTCTAGTAATGGACCTGATTCGAGGCAAGCAAGTAGGTGAAGCAGTATCGATCTTAAACCTTACGCCAAAAGCTGCTTCCCCGATTATTGAAAAAGTTTTAAAATCTGCTATCGCTAACGCTGAGCACAACTACGAAATGGATGCAAACAACCTGGTTGTTACTCAAGCTTACGTGAACGAAGGCCCTACGTTGAAAAGATTCCGTCCGCGCGCTATGGGACGTGCAAGCCAAATCAACAAACGTACGAGCCACATTACTATCGTTGTATCAGAAAAGAAGGAGGGATAACTCGTGGGTCAAAAGGTAAATCCAGTCGGTCTTCGTATTGGTGTTATACGTGATTGGGAATCTAAGTGGTACGCTGGCAAAGATTACGCTGACTTCCTTCACGAAGATCTGAAAATCCGTGAATTTATTAATCAACGCCTGTCTGACGCTTCTGTTTCTAAAGTGGAAATCGAGCGTGCGGCAAACCGTGTAAATATTACGATCCACACAGCTAAGCCTGGTATGGTTATCGGTAAAGGCGGTTCTGAAGTCGAAGCGCTTCGCAAAGCCCTTAACAGCCTTACTGGCAAGCGTGTACACATTAACATTCTTGAAATCAAAAGAGCTGATCTTGATGCTCAGCTAGTTGCTGATAACATCGCTCGTCAATTGGAAAACCGCATCTCTTTCCGTCGTGCGCAAAAGCAACAAATCCAACGCACAATGCGCGCTGGTGCACAAGGAATTAAAACAATGGTTTCCGGTCGTCTTGGCGGCGCAGACATCGCTCGTTCTGAATACTACAGTGAAGGAACTGTTCCATTGCACACACTTCGTGCAGACATCGACTATGCTACATCTGAAGCTGACACAACTTACGGCAAGCTTGGTGTAAAAGTCTGGATCTATCGTGGAGAGGTTCTTCCTACTAAGAAGAAAACTGAGGAAGGAGGAAAATAATATGTTAATGCCAAAACGCGTTAAATATCGCAGAGAGCATCGCGGAAAAATGCGCGGCCGTGCAAAAGGCGGCTCTGAAGTGCATTTCGGTGAATACGGCATCCAGGCTCAAGAAGCTTCTTGGATTACAAACCGTCAAATCGAAGCTGCGCGTATCGCAATGACTCGTTACATGAAACGTGGCGGTAAAGTTTGGATCAAAATTTTCCCTTCTAAGCCTTATACAGCTAAGCCTCTAGAGGTTCGGATGGGTTCCGGTAAAGGTGCTCCTGAAGGATGGGTAGCTGTTGTAAAACCGGGCAAAGTTTTATTTGAAATTTCTGGTGTGTCTGAGGAAGTCGCTCGTGAAGCTCTTCGTCTTGCATCTCACAAATTGCCAATTAAAACGAAGTTCGTAAAACGTGAAGAAATTGGTGGTGAATCAAATGAAAGCTAATGAAATTCGTGACCTTACCACTGCTGAAATTGAACAAAAAGTAAAGTCTCTTAAAGAAGAACTTTTCAATCTTCGCTTTCAATTAGCGACAGGACAACTTGAAAACACTGCTCGCATTCGTGAAGTGCGCAAGTCAATCGCGCGCATGAAAACTGTGATTCGGGAAAGAGAAATTGCTGCCAACAAATAATTCCGGAGGGAGGTTCTCTAAAACATGAGCGAACGCAATCAGCGCAAAGTCTACCAAGGACGTGTTGTTTCTGACAAAATGGATAAAACCATTACTGTTGTTGTAGAAACTTACAAAAAACATTCACTCTACGGTAAACGCGTAAAGTACTCTAAAAAATTCAAAGCACATGATGAAAATAACCAAGCTAAAATCGGAGACATCGTAAAGATCATGGAAACTCGTCCATTATCTGCGACTAAACGTTTTCGTCTAGTTGAAGTTGTCGAAGAAGCTGTTATTATCTAATAAAGTTCGGAAACCTTTTTCCGAAGGGAGGTAACAAATAATGATTCAACAAGAGACTCGTTTAAAAGTAGCTGATAACTCTGGTGCCCGTGAAGTATTAACAATCAAGGTGCTTGGTGGTTCTGGACGCAAAACAGCTAACATTGGTGATGTCATTGTTTGCACGGTTAAACAAGCAACACCAGGAGGCGTTGTCAAAAAAGGTGAGGTCGTAAGAGCTGTAATCGTACGTTCTAAGAGCGGTGCGCGCAGAAATGACGGATCTTACATCAAATTCGATGAAAATGCATGTGTTATCATCCGTGACGACAAAAGCCCGCGCGGAACTCGTATCTTCGGACCTGTAGCACGTGAACTTCGTGATAACAACTTCATGAAAATTGTTTCTCTAGCTCCAGAAGTACTTTAATGATATCAATGCCGGACTAAGGAGGTGCGATCAGGATGCATGTTAAAAAAGGCGATAAAGTAATGGTTATCTCTGGTAAAGACAAAGGGAAACAAGGTGTGATCCTTGCAGCTTTCCCTAAAAAAGACCGCGTAATCGTTGAGGGTGTCAACATGGTGAAGAAGCACTCAAAGCCGACTCAAGCTAACCCTCAAGGCGGAATTTTAAATCAAGAGGCGCCAATTCATGTGTCAAACGTAATGCCGCTCGATCCTAAAACAGGTGAAGTGACTCGCGTAGGATACAAAGTGGAAAATGGCAAAAAAGTTCGTATTGCAAAAAAATCTGGGCAAGTTCTAGATAACTAGTAATAAAGGAAGGGAGGTCTATCTCATGAACCGCCTTAAAGAAAAGTACAATAAAGACATTACACCTGCATTAATGAAAAAGTTCGAATACAAATCTGTGATGCAAGTGCCTAAAATTGAAAAAATCGTAATCAACATGGGTGTTGGTGACGCTGTTCAAAACGCTAAAGCTATCGATAGCGCTGTTGAAGAACTAACGTTTATCGCTGGTCAGAAACCTGTCGTTACTCGTGCGAAGAAATCTATTGCTGGATTCCGTCTTCGTGAAGGAATGCCAATCGGTGCGAAAGTAACTCTTCGCGGAGAGCGCATGTACGATTTCCTTGATAAACTAATTTCTGTTTCTTTACCACGTGTTCGTGACTTCCGCGGAATTTCAAAAAAATCTTTTGACGGTCGCGGAAACTACACACTAGGAATCAAAGAACAGCTGATCTTCCCTGAAATTGACTATGATAAGGTAACTAAAGTTCGCGGTATGGACATCGTTATCGTAACGACTGCCAACACTGATGAAGAAGCTCGTGAACTGTTAACTCAATTAGGTATGCCATTCCAGAAATAATCAATGAAAGGGAGGCGAAATCGTGGCTAAAAAGTCAATGATTGCGAAACAAAAACGCACACCGAAGTTTAAAGTACAAGAGTACACTCGCTGCGAACGCTGCGGCCGTCCGCACTCTGTTATTCGTAAATTTAAACTTTGCCGTATTTGTTTCCGTGAACTTGCATATAAAGGACAAATTCCTGGCGTTAAAAAAGCCAGCTGGTAATCCCCGTTTATGGGAAGGAGGTTATTAAATAATGGTTATGACAGATCCGATTGCAGATATGCTGACTCGAATTCGTAATGCAAACATGGTACGTCATGAGAAGCTCGAAATTCCTGCTTCGAAGTTGAAAAGAGAAATCGCTGAAATCTTGAAAAGAGAAGGTTTCATCCGTGACGTAGAATTCATTGAAGATAACAAGCAAGGTATCATCCGTGTTTTCTTGAAATACGGACAAAACAACGAGCGTGTCATCACTGGCCTTAAGAGAATCAGCAAACCAGGTCTGCGCGTTTACGCTAAGTCAAACGAAGTGCCTCGCGTACTGAACGGACTTGGAATCGCAATTCTTTCTACATCACAAGGTGTGTTAACAGATAAAGAAGCCCGCGCTAAACAGGCTGGCGGAGAAGTATTAGCATACGTTTGGTAAGAAGTTTAACATGAATGGAGGTGTTTGGTATGTCTCGTGTAGGTAAGAAGCTACTTGAGATTCCTTCAGGCGTTACAGTTACTCTGAACGACAACACTGTAACCGTGAAAGGACCAAAAGGAGAATTAACTCGTACGTTTCATCCTGATATGAAGATTAAAATTGAGGACAATGTACTTACTGTAGAGCGTCCTTCAGATAATAAAGAACACCGTGCGCTGCATGGCACAACTCGCAGCATCATCGGAAACATGGTTGAAGGTGTATCTAAAGGTTTTGAAAGAGGTTTGGAATTAGTCGGTGTCGGTTACCGTGCTTCTAAATCCGGAAACAAACTTGTTTTGAACGTTGGATACTCTCACCCTGTAGAAATCGTTCCTGAAAACGGAATTGAAATCGAAGTTCCATCTCAAACAAAAGTGGTTGTAAAAGGTACAGATAAAGAGCGTGTTGGAGCTACTGCTGCAAACATTCGCGCTGTACGTTCTCCAGAACCTTACAAAGGCAAAGGGATCCGCTATGAAGGAGAAATGGTTCGTCGTAAAGAAGGTAAATCTGCTAAGTAAAACCGCTTAATGTGAGAAAGGAGTGACCCAGATGATTACGAAAACAAGCAAGAATGCTGCACGTCTTAAAAGACACGGTCGTGTTCGCGCGAAGCTTTCAGGAACCCCTGAGAGACCTCGTCTAAATGTTTTCCGTTCAAACAAACATATTTACGCACAAGTGATCGATGATGTGAACGGTGTTACACTTGTGAGTGCATCAACTCTTGATAAAGACTTTAACGCTGAAAATGGCAGCGATACGTCTGCGGCTGCAAAAGTTGGCGAGCTTGTTGCAAAACGCGCTTCTGAAAAAGGTATCACAAATGTCGTGTTCGACCGTGGCGGTTACCTTTATCATGGACGTGTAAAAGCATTGGCTGATGCTGCACGCGAAGCTGGATTAGAATTTTAATAAAAGAAGGAGGGACATATGAATATGCGTCGTATTGACCCAAGCAAATTAGAGTTAGAAGAACGCTTAGTTACCGTTAACCGCGTAGCGAAAGTTGTTAAAGGTGGTCGTCGTTTCCGCTTCGCAGCTCTAGTCGTTGTCGGTGACAAAAACGGACACGTAGGATTCGGTACTGGTAAAGCACAAGAAGTACCAGAAGCGATCCGCAAAGCTGTTGAAGATGCGAAAAAGAATTTGATCGAAGTACCAATGGTTGGAACTACAATTCCACACGAAATCATCGGACGTTTCGGTGCAGGAAACATCTTGTTAAAACCTGCTTCTGAAGGTACGGGAGTTATCGCTGGAGGCCCAGTACGTGCGGTACTTGAGCTTGCAGGTGTAGCTGATATCCTTTCTAAGTCTTTAGGTTCTAACACACCGATCAACATGATCCGTGCAACAGTCCAAGGTTTAAGCGAGCTGAAACGCGCTGAGGACGTTGCGAAGCTTCGTGGAAAATCTGTAGAAGAACTGTTAGGATAAGGAGGGAACATTAATGGCTAAATTAGAAATTACCCTCAAACGCAGTGTAATCGGACGCCCGGAAGATCAGCGTATTACTGTAAGAACGCTCGGTTTAAAGAAAACAAACCAAACTGTCGTTCATGAAGACAACGCTGCAATCCGCGGTATGGTTAACAAAGTATCTCATTTAGTTTCTGTTAAAGAACTTTAAAAATAAACGATAGGCTAAGGAGGTGTCCAAATGAAACTTCATGAATTAAAGCCCGCAGAAGGTTCACGTAAAACGCGCAACCGCGTAGGTCGTGGTATTGGTTCTGGTAACGGTAAAACAGCAGGTAAAGGTCATAAAGGTCAAAACGCTCGTTCTGGCGGCGGTGTACGTCCTGGATTCGAGGGTGGACAAATGCCTTTGTTCCAACGTCTTCCTAAACGCGGTTTCACAAACATCAACCGCAAGGATTTCGCTGTAGTCAACCTAGACAAACTCAACAGCTTTGCAGAAGGGACGGAAGTTACTCCTGAACTTCTTTTAGAAACAGGTGTAATCAGCAAGTTGAAATCTGGAGTGAAAATTCTTGGCGACGGTCAATTAGAAAAGAAATTAACTGTTAAAGCCAATAAATTCTCCGCTTCTGCTAAACAAGCAATTGAGGCTGCTGGCGGTACAGCTGAGGTGATCTAACTTGTTTAAGACAATCTCCAATTTTATGCGTGTGAAGGATATTCGGAATAAGATTATCTTCACTCTTTTAATGCTTATCGTCTTTCGTCTCGGTTCGTTCATTCCTGTGCCGCATGTAAACACAGAAGTTTTAAAGGCACAGGATCAAATGAGCGTATTTGGGATTCTAAACACATTTGGCGGCGGTGCATTGTTCAACTTCTCCATTCTTGCGATGGGAATCATGCCTTACATCACAGCTTCAATCATCATTCAGCTCCTGCAGATGGATGTTGTGCCGAAGTTTACCGAATGGTCTAAGCAAGGAGAAGTTGGTCGCCGAAAACTAGCACAGTTCACAAGGTACTTCACAATCGTTCTTGGATTTATCCAGGCTTTAGGTATGTCTTACGGGTTTAACAACATGGCCGGCGGCGCGTTGATTACAAACCCTGGAGTCGGTACTTATTTGCTTATTGCGGTTGTACTAACTGCTGGAACTGCTTTTTTAATGTGGCTGGGAGAACAAATTACGTCTCATGGAGTTGGTAACGGAATATCCATTATCATCTTCGCCGGTATCGTTGCCGGCATTCCGCAGACGATTAATCAGATCTACGCTCAGCAGTTTGTAGATGCTGGAGATCAGTTATTCTTGCAAATCATAAAGGTTGTCGTTATATTGGTTGCGATTTTGGCGATTGTCGTTGGCGTTATTTTCATCCAACAGGCAGTTAGAAAAATCTCAATTCAATATGCGAAAGGTTCAGGCCGTTCACCGGTTCCTGGCGGCCAGTCTACACACTTGCCGCTGAAGGTTAACCCGGCGGGAGTTATTCCGGTTATCTTTGCAGTAGCATTTATCACCACTCCGCGGACCGTGGCAACATTTTTTGGTACCAATGACGTCACGAATTGGATTCAAAAAACGTTTGATTACACGCATCCGGTCGGAATGGGAGTTTATGCGGCGTTGATCATCGCCTTTACCTATTTCTATGCATTTGTGCAGGTAAACCCTGAGCAAATGGCCGATAATCTTAAAAAACAAGGTGGCTATATTCCGGGAGTTCGTCCAGGAAAAATGACTCAAGATAGAATTACGAGCATTTTGTATCGACTTACATTTGTAGGCTCCATATTCTTGGCCGTGATTGCCATTCTTCCTGTCTTGTTCGTTAATATTGCTGGGCTGCCTTCATCTGCACAAATTGGTGGAACAAGTTTGCTGATTGTCATCGGGGTTGCACTTGAAACAATGAAGCAGCTTGAAAGCCAGCTGGTAAAACGAAACTATCGTGGATTTATGAAGCACTAGAGGAAATGGGGCGCGCCCATTCCCTCTAAAATAGAGAGGACGGGGAATCCGAAATGAACTTAGTCTTAATGGGACTGCCTGGGGCCGGTAAAGGGACACAGGCTGAACGGATTGTTGAAGATTTTGGGATACCTCATATCTCAACAGGAGACATGTTCCGCGCTGCGATGAAAGAAGAAACGGATCTGGGACTCGAAGCCAAATCATACATTGATAAAGGTGAGCTTGTTCCGGATGAAGTGACAATTGGTATTGTCAGGGAGAGACTTGGCAAGAATGATTGTGACGGAGGTTTTCTTCTGGACGGATTTCCGAGAACAGTCGCTCAAGCTGAAGCACTTGAGGAAATTCTTAAAGGACTTGGCAAGTCGATTGACCATGTCATCAACATTCAAGTCGATAAAGATGCATTGATGGAACGTCTGACAGGACGCAGAATCTGCAGAAACTGCGGTGCAACTTATCATTTAGTCTTTAATCCGCCTGCGAAAGAAAATGTATGCGACAAGTGTGGAGGAGAGCTTTATCAGCGTGAAGACGATAATGAAGCTACTGTATCTACACGGTTAGAGGTCAACATGAAGCAAACCCAGCCTTTACTCGATTTCTATGCGGATAAAGGATATCTCGTAAACATTGACGGGCAGAAGCACATCAATGAAGTTTACGCTGATATAAAGGAGCTTCTCGGAGGCCTGGACAAATGATTATTTGTAAAACTCCCCGAGAAATCGAAATCATGCGGGAAGCCGGAAGAATTGTCGCTTTAACTCATCAGGAGCTGAAAAAGCACATTAAACCCGGCATCTCGACAAAAGAACTGGATCAAATTGCCGAACGTTTTATTACAAAGCAAGGTGCAATCCCGTCTTTTAAAGGGTATAATGGTTTTCGCGGGAGCATTTGCGTTTCGGTCAACGAAGAACTCGTGCACGGTATTCCGGGAAAACGGGTCCTTCGCGACGGAGACATCATCAGCATCGATATCGGTGCGAAGCTGAACGGTTATCATGGTGACTCTGCATGGACTTATCCAGTGGGTACGATTAGCGATGATGATCAAAAGCTGCTGGATGTGACAGAGGAGTCTTTATATAGAGGCTTGAAGGAAGCAAAACCGGGAGAACGTTTGTCGAATATTTCCCACGCAATTCAAACGTATGTCGAAAGCGAACAATTTTCAGTCGTCAGGGAATATGTAGGACACGGGGTAGGGCAGGATCTTCATGAGGATCCGCAAATTCCTCACTACGGTCCGCCGAACAAAGGCCCGCGTTTAAAGCCTGGCATGGTCCTGGCCATTGAGCCGATGGTCAATGCAGGCACACGCTATGTCAAAACATTGGCTGACAACTGGACGGTTGTAACTGTGGACGGGAAGAAGTGTGCTCACTTTGAACACACGATTGCCATAACGGAAGCCGGTTTTGAGATACTGACAAAAGCCTAGGTGAAATGAGATGTATCGGAAAACACCTGAAATTGGACAGTTCGTACGCATAGCAAGAGGCCGCGAAATGAACCAATACGCAGTTGTTATTGATATAGTCGATCATCATCATGTGCTGGTAGCAGACGGAGAAAAGCGTAAATTTCATTCTCCTAAGAAAAAGAATATCAATCATTTAACCTTTTATGATTGCGTATCTCCGGAAGTTCAGAACAGTATAAACGAAACAGGGCGTGTGACAAACGGAAAATTGAGATTTTCTCTTTTGAAATTTGTCAGAGAGCAAGTTACTGATTTGAAGAAGGGAGAACACTTGAATGGCGAAAGACGATGTAATTGAAGTGGAAGGTACTGTAGTCGAAACGCTGCCAAACGCAATGTTCAAAGTTGAACTTGAGAATGGCCATACGGTTTTGGCTCACGTATCTGGTAAAATCCGCATGCACTTCATTCGCATTTTACCTGGAGACAAAGTTACGGTAGAATTATCTCCATATGACTTAACTCGTGGTAGAATTACGTACCGTTACAAATAAAGCACTCCGGAAATTGAAGGAGGTTGGAAACACATGAAAGTGAGACCATCAGTTAAACCGATCTGTGAAAAATGTAAGGTCATTCGCAGAAAAGGAAAAGTAATGGTGATCTGTGAAAATCCAAAGCATAAACAAAAACAAGGATAATTTTTAAGGAGGTGCGAGAGAGATGGCTCGTATTGCTGGTGTAGATATCCCACGTGATAAACGTGTTGTTATTTCATTAACATACATCTTTGGAATCGGTCGTACAACGGCTCAGCAAATCTTAAAAGAAGCTGGAGTTTCTGAAGATACTCGCGTTCGTGATTTGACTGAAGAAGAACTTGGTAAAATCCGTGACGTGATTGACAAATTGAAAGTTGAAGGTGACCTTCGCCGTGAAGTGTCTCTTAACATCAAACGTCTGATCGAAATCGGAAGCTACCGCGGAATTCGTCATCGTCGCGGATTGCCTGTTCGCGGTCAAAATACTAAAAATAACGCGCGTACTCGTAAAGGTCCGCGTCGTACTGTAGCTAACAAGAAAAAATAAGCAAGGGAGGTAATTAAACAATGGCTGCTGCTCGTAAAACAAACACGCGTAAACGCCGCGTGAAAAAGAATATTGAATCTGGAATTGCTCATATCCGTTCAACTTTCAACAACACGATTGTTACTATCACAGATGTTCATGGTAATGCTCTTTCTTGGTCAAGCGCCGGATCTCTTGGATTTAAAGGTTCTAAAAAATCCACTCCGTTCGCTGCGCAAATGGCCGCTGAAACAGCTGCTAAAGGTTCTATCGAACATGGACTTAAAACTCTTGAAGTTACTGTAAAAGGACCTGGTTCTGGCCGTGAAGCTGCAATTCGTGCACTTCAAGCTGCTGGACTGGAAGTTACAGCAATCAGAGACGTAACGCCTGTTCCTCATAACGGATGCCGTCCGCCAAAACGTCGCCGCGTGTAATTTGTTTGTATAGATTTTGTGTCCCTGTCAATAATGGGTTATGATACAGTTAATTTATAAAACGAATGCACACTCGTTGCCTGAGCACATACGGGACTAAACAATGGGGAATTTCGGATAGAATCAGAGAAATTCTTTCCGGGGTTTCGACGTTTTGAAGGAGGGTTTTATGAAATGATCGAGATTGAAAAACCAAAAATCGAAACGGTTGAAATCAGCGACGATGCCAAGTATGGTAAATTTGTCGTAGAGCCACTTGAGCGTGGATATGGTACAACTTTGGGTAACTCCTTACGTCGTATCCTTTTATCCTCACTCCCTGGTGCCGCTGTAACATCGATCCAAATAGATGGTGTACTGCATGAATTCTCGACGATCGAAGGCGTCGTTGAAGATGTTACAACGATTATCTTAAACATTAAAAAACTTGCACTGAAAATCTACTCTGAAGAAGAGAAGACGCTTGAGATTGATGTACAGGGTGAAGGAGTTGTAACAGCTGCTGATATTACCCACGACAGTGATGTTGAGATTTTGAATCCTGATCTTCACATTGCGACTCTTGGCCAAAATGCGAGTTTTCGAGTTCGCTTAACCGCTCAAAGAGGTCGCGGGTATACACCAGCTGACTCGAATAAGAGAGACGATCAGCCAATTGGGGTCATCCCGATTGATTCCATCTTTACACCTGTTTCTCGTGTAACATATCAAGTTGAGAATACTCGTGTGGGTCAGATTACAAACTATGACAAACTTACGCTTGACGTATGGACAGATGGAAGCACTGGACCAAAAGAAGCAATTGCGCTTGGTTCAAAGATTTTGACTGAACACCTTAATATTTTTGTCGGTTTGACCGACGAAGCTCAGCATGCTGAAATCATGGTTGAAAAAGAAGAGGACCAAAAAGAAAAAGTTCTTGAAATGACTATTGAAGAGCTCGATCTTTCAGTCCGTTCTTACAACTGCTTGAAGCGTGCGGGAATCAATACAGTTCAAGAACTTGCGAACAAAACTGAAGAAGATATGATGAAAGTTCGCAACCTGGGTCGCAAGTCGCTTGAAGAAGTAAAAGCGAAACTTGAAGAACTTGGACTTGGCCTTCGCAAAGACGATTGACTAGTTTCCATGTGAACTAGGATTTTCGTGTGTTTTTTATTTCAGATCGAGTATTTCAATAAAGGAGGGGACACCACATGTCATACAGAAAACTAGGACGCACTAGTGCACAGCGTAAAGCAATGCTGCGTGATCTTACAACAGACTTGATCATCAACGAGAGAATCGAAACAACAGAAGCTCGCGCGAAAGAACTTCGCTCTGTTGTAGAAAAAATGATTACACTTGGCAAGCGCGGAGATTTACACGCACGCCGCCAAGCAGCTGCATACATCCGCAATGAGGTTGCAGATGCAGAGAAAGACCAAGATGCACTCCAAAAACTTTTCTCTGATGTAGCACCTCGTTATGAAGAGCGCCAAGGCGGATACACACGTATTATGAAGCTTGGTCCTCGCCGTGGTGACGGAGCACCAATGGCTATCATCGAATTGGTTTAATCACATATTTTGTGTGTCTAAAGAAGGGCGGGACAGTTTTTAACTGGATCTATGCCCTTTTTTTAGATACCGGGAAATTTTCTATGATAAAAGAATAGTCAGAAAAGCAGAGCTTTAGAGGAGAGGAGGCCGGACGGGCAAATGAATCAAGATCGATTAATCGCTGCAGAGGATATCACGTTTCGCTACCAGAAAGATGCGGACAGGCCTGCGCTTGATCATGTATCTTTCCATGTGTCGAAAGGAGAATGGCTTGCGATCGTAGGTCACAACGGCTCAGGGAAGTCGACGCTCGCCCGTGCTTTAAACGGACTGATCCTGCCTGACGAAGGATCGATTGAAGTCGGCGGTATTCAGCTGACGGAAGAGACGGTCTGGGATGTCCGAAAAAAAATCGGCATGGTGTTTCAAAATCCGGATAACCAATTTGTCGGGACAACCGTCCGCGATGATGTGGCTTTTGGTTTAGAAAACAACGGAGTTCCAAGAGAAGACATGGTGGAAAGGGTGGATTGGGCCGTTCAACAGGTGAACATGCAAGAATTTCTCGATCAAGAGCCGCACCATCTCTCTGGAGGGCAAAAGCAGCGTGTTGCGATTGCGGGAGTGCTTGCCGCCCGTCCTGACATCATGATTCTCGACGAGGCGACTTCCATGCTCGACCCGATGGGACGGGAAGAAGTGCTGGATACGGTCAGAAGGCTGAAAGACCAGGGAATGGTTACGGTCATTTCGATTACACATGACTTAAACGAAGCTGCTAAGGCCGACCGGATCATCGTCATGAACGGCGGAAGAAAATTTGCCGAAGGCACGCCGCAGGAAGTCTTTCGTCTGAATCAAGACCTGATAAAAATCGGGCTTGATTTGCCTTTTTCTTTTCAGCTCAGCCAAATGCTGAAGGAAAGCGGTCTGGCTTTGAAAGGCGATCATCTGACACAAGAAGGATTGGTGAATGAGCTATGGACATTGAAATCAAAGATGTAGAGCACCGATACCAGATGAAAACGCCTTTTGAACGCCTTGCGATCTATGATGTCAACGCCGTGATTAAAGAAGGAAGCTATGTCGCAGTGATCGGCCATACAGGATCGGGAAAATCGACGTTGCTTCAGCACCTGAACGGGCTTTTAAAACCGACAAAAGGACAGATACGCCTCGGCGGGGACGTTCTCGAAGCAGGCAAAAAGAATAAACACTTAAAAGCTTTGCGGAAAAAGGTCGGGATTGTCTTTCAGTTTCCTGAACATCAGCTGTTTGAAGAAACAATTTTAAAGGACATTTCATTCGGCCCGATCAATTTCGGCATGAGCCGGGAGAAGGCGGAAGAAAAGGCGAGGGAAATGCTGAAGCTTGTAGGTTTGGATGAGGAGCTGTCCGACAGGTCCCCGTTTGAACTAAGCGGCGGGCAAATGCGCCGCGTGGCCATTGCGGGAGTGCTGGCGATGGAGCCGGAGGTTCTCGTCCTCGATGAACCGACGGCAGGGCTCGACCCAAGAGGCCGCAAAGAGATCATGGACATGTTCTACAGCCTCCATAAGCAGAGGAATCTGACGACGATTCTCGTCACCCACAGTATGGAAGATGCGGCGGCGTATGCAGATGAACTGATTGTGATGCATAAAGGCACGGTCAAAGCAAAAGGGACGCCGCGGGAGCTTTTTTCAAGGAAAGACGATATCGCTGCCTTTGGGCTTGATTTGCCGGAAACGATTAAATTCCAAAAACGTCTTGAAGAAACGCTGGGCATTACGTTCAAAGCGCCGATCTTGACGATTGAAGAAGCAGCCTCCGAAATTAAAGCTCTTTTTCAGGAGGAAAATGCCCTATGATGGACAATATCATTATCGGCAAATATGTACCCGGGACATCGATCATTCACCGGCTTGATCCGCGTACAAAGCTGTTAACCATTTTCCTTTTTGTCTTTATCGTTTTTTTCGCGAATAATACGGAAACATATGCACTGCTCGGCCTGTTTACGGTCGCAGCCGCAGCTTTGTCGGGCGTTCCGGTGCGATTCCTTTTAAAAGGGATGAAGCCCGTGTTCTGGATTGTGCTGTTTACGTTTCTGCTTCATATTTTTATGACAAGGGAAGGGCCGCTTCTCGCCGATCTCGGCTTGTTTAAAATTTATGAGCAGGGGCTTGTTCAAGGGATTTTTATTTCGCTGCGCTTTGTTTACCTCATCATGATCACAACGATTTTAACATTGACGACGACTCCAATCGAAGTGACCGATGGTTTGGAGCATTTGCTCGGTCCGTTTAAAAAATTAAAGCTTCCCGTTCATGAACTCGCTCTCATGATGTCCATCTCCCTCAGATTTATACCGACTCTGCTCGAAGAGACGGATAAGATCATGAAAGCGCAAATGGCAAGAGGCGTTGATTTTACGAACGGCCCGGTCAAAGAACGTGTCAAAGCGATCGTTCCTCTTCTTGTTCCGCTGTTTGTCAGTGCCTTTAAAAGAGCCGAAGAGCTTGCAACTGCGATGGAGGCGCGAGGATACAGGGGAGGGGAAGGCCGTACAAAATACAGGCAGCTGACGTGGAAATGGAAGGATACTTCCGTGCTCCTCATTTTAGCTGGTCTTGGCGTATTGCTAATTTTATTGCGGACTTAGGTGATAGACGATGAGAATGAAGTGTACGATTTCATATGACGGACACCTTTTTTACGGCTACCAAGTGCAGCCTGGTCAAAGAACGGTGCAGGATGAGCTTGAAAAAGCGCTGCAAACGCTCCATAAAGCGAAGGAGCGTATTCCTGTCGTTTCATCCGGGCGCACCGACAGCGGCGTTCACGCGGTCGGACAGACGATTCATTTTGACAGTCCGCTATCCATCCCTGAGGCGAAATGGCCGTATGCTTTGAATGCCCTGCTGCCTGATGATATATCGGTCCACAATGCGGAAGCTGTGGATGATCAATTTCATGCGAGGTTTTCTGCAAAAAGAAAAGAATACCGGTATATGATTTACAGGGGCAGACATCCGGACGTTTTTAAACGCCACTATGCATACCATGTTCCGTATGACCTTGATATGGAAAAAGTCCAAGAAGCCTCCCGCTTTCTGGTTGGAACCCATGATTTCACAAGCTTTTGTGCAACCAAAACCGAAGTGAAGGACAAAGTTAGAACGGTCTATGAACTCGAATGGTCTGACACAGGGGACGGACTGCAGATGAGGATTGTGGGCAGCGGATTTTTGTATAACATGGTTAGAATCATTGCCGGCACGCTTCTTGATGTAGGAACCGGAAAATTTTCCCCTGGAGACATTGAAAAGATGATTCTTGCCAGAAGCCGCGATGCCGCAGGGCGCACTGCACCGGCGCACGGCTTGTATTTATGGCGTGTTATCTATGACAACTAAACCAGGTGTAACATTTTCTTGACAGAGAGTACAGAAAGTTATAAGATATCATATGGTATGTATTTCAACCCCACGATAAGCCCCGGAAACTTATTGTGTTTTGAAATAGAACGTAATTGAAGTTTATTGAAAATGGCAGATTTATTTAGGAGGGAAATTTAATGCGTACAACACCTATGGCTAACGCAAGTAATATTGAACGCAAGTGGTTAGTTGTTGATGCTGCTGGCAAGACGCTAGGACGTCTTTCTACAGAAGTTGCATCTATCCTTCGCGGAAAACATAAACCAACTTACACACCACACGTTGACACTGGAGATCATGTGATCATCATCAACGCTGAAAAAATCGAGTTAACTGGTAAAAAGTTAACGGACAAAATCTACTACCGTCACACTCAACATCCAGGCGGTTTAAAATCAAGAACTGCTCTTGAAATGCGTACAAACTACCCTGAGAAAATGCTTGAACTTGCGATCAAAGGCATGCTTCCAAAAGGTTCTCTAGGTCGTCAAATGTTCAAAAAATTGAACGTATACCGTGGTTCTGAGCATCCACACCAAGCACAAAAACCTGAAGTTTACGAACTTCGCGGTTAATTAAAAAGGAGGTTACCAATTTGGCACAGGTTCAATATTACGGTACTGGCCGTCGTAAAAGCTCTGTAGCGCGTGTGCGTTTAGTTCCAGGAGAAGGCCGTATCATCGTGAATAATCGTGAAATCAGCGAGCACATCCCATCTGCAGCTCTAATCGAAGATATCAAACAACCATTAAATTTGACTGAAACAGCTGGTACTTATGACGTTTTAGTAAACGTTCATGGAGGCGGCTTATCCGGTCAATCCGGAGCAATCCGTCACGGTATCGCCCGCGCTTTGCTTGAAGCAGATCCGGAATACCGTTCAACTCTAAAACGTGCCGGTCTACTGACTCGTGACGCACGTATGAAAGAACGTAAAAAATACGGACTTAAAGGCGCACGCCGTGCACCTCAGTTCTCAAAACGTTAATTTATGGCGTTTCAAAGGCTCTCAAGACTTTTGTCTTGGGGGTCTTTTTTATTGCTGCCGTCCTACATATGAAGCGGATACCGGAACACGGTTCATCTCCCGCGCCCAGACGGATATTTGTCCGATGTGATGTATTTCATGGGCGATCAAATGCCTTAAAATGTCGCCTTGTGTATAGGTATCTTCTGACCAAGACGTTTTGACAGGCTTTTGTTCGGCTGTGCTGGAAAAATGAAAAACCACACTCTCAACCTCGGGACGATACGCTTCAGAAAACTTGATAATGTGCTGAATCGACGGGTAGTCGGAAAACTCGGGAGTGAAGTCCGGCTTGTCTAAAATGGCATACATCCAGCTCACCTCAACATCGACAATATGAAACAAGTTTTTCAAAATGCTTTCCATACCGCCTGAACGCTTCTTTTCGATTTCCTCCGGCTGCTGCTTCAGGCACCAGTCAAACCATTCATCACGAACTTGCCAATTATACTGAAACAAACCTTTCATCTCATGCTCACCTCTCCTAATATGTTCGGCTTTTCGCTCTGTTTCCCTTCCCGGATTGCCAAGGATACACATTCATGATGTAATTAGTCTTACAAAGCATGAAGGAGAGAAAAGATGATTCAAACAATGATGAAACAGTTGCATACTGAATTAAAACAACATTTCCGTCCGTTTTTGAATCCTCCTGCAACAGAGGAAGACATTCAAAAAGCCGAAAATGAAATGGAAGCTACGTTTCCTGAAGAGCTCAGGGCGCTTTATCTTACCCATAATGGTGAAAAAGAATCGGGCCCCGGATTATTTTTCGGACTTCCTTTTCTTTCCTTGCAAGAAATGCTCACGGAGTGGCGAATATGGAAGGGGCTTGAAGGAGATGGAGAATTGGAAGAGATCGATGCATATTCGGTTCCGCCGTGTTGGATTAAAGAAAAATATGTGAACCGCCGATGGATTCCGATTAGCAGGGATTACGGAGGAAATCATATTGGTGTAGACCTTGATCCTGATCAGGAGGGGCAAGCTGGACAAGTAATCAATTTCGGGCGTGACGAAGAAATAAAGTATGTGATTGCTCATCATGTGACAGATTTACTGATCCATATAACAAATACGCTCAAAAATGGTCATTATACAATTGATGAATATGATGATGCTGTCAGCTGGAGCTACGGCAAAGAGGAAGAGCTTCATTTCCTGGATGCCATCCGTTCTATGGAACTTCCGGTGTTGCATGCAAGACCGCAGGAAGCCAATCTTGAACATACGGACAGATGGCTTCGTCAGCTGGACGATCGCTGGACTGCGATTGTGGAAACGATGGCTGAAAGTCCAAAGGCATTTTGTAACAAGATAAAGCTGCGTTTAGCGGGCAGGGAGCTGACACACATTAAACCGCTATCAATCTGTACGGATATGAGGGAATTAAATATAAGTGCAAATCGTATTCATGATTTAACGCCTTTGCAAAGCATGATCTTTTTGAAAAAGCTTTATCTTGGAAATAACCCGGTAGCAGATTTAAAGCCAATCGCTCAATTGAAACATCTGCAGTATTTAAATGTGGAGAAAACATGCGTGATCGATTTGTCTCCGCTTGCGGATTTATCATCTTTGAGAGGATTGGATATGACAGATATTCAAGCTGCAGAATACGCGCCGCTCAGTCACTGTAAAAACCTTGAGTTTTTAAAGGTAGATGTTTGTAATGAAAAGCAAATAAACGATATTTCTCAAATCAGCACGTTGAAACGATTACATATACGCGGAGATGAACATGTATCCGAAGAAGAGATAAAAGCGATAGCAGGTTTGAAAACATTAAGGTCTTTAACGGTTGAAAATATTACGTTAGAAAACGTTGATTTCTTAGGCACGATTCATACGCTTCAAACACTAAAACTTATAAATTCGTCCGTTAAAGACGGAACCGTTCTTGCCGGCCTGGAACATTTGAAAAGACTGGAATTGGATGGTTCTGAAATCGTAAACCTTAAAGTGGTGGCCCAATCTCCTTCGTTAGAGGAGTTTACCGGTTCTTTTGACCAATTTTATGTATTGAAGGACATATGCAAGAAAAAAGTGGATTTCTCTAAAGTAATTGGCGATATGTCTGAAGAAGAAGAGGAGATATGGAGCAGCTATGTGAGGTGAATAGCTTTTCATCTCGCGGCTCCTAATATTTTCGGCTTCTTCCTCCGTTTCCCTTCCTTAGAAAAGCATGATTTCCGGCTCCTGACTGCACAATACAAGGTAAAAAGGAGGCGGTTCTATGGGGACGGTTGTATCTTTTAATAATGAAAAACAAAAGAAGCAGATCAATTTGGAAAAAAAGCTTCTGCGCGAACTGTCTTTGGAAAAAATGCTGAATTCTGCGGAGGAATGCTTTGCTCCTCTTTTTCACTTTTTTTCTAAGCACACGGATATTTTGTATGACGGCTGCATCGATTTTGCCATTGAGGCCTATTTGCTGGGAGCCGAGTACGGAAAGTTCGGCTATCACGGAGAACCCGTTCAACGAGCGATGGTCCGCTCAGAAAAAGAAGAAAAACAGCTTCTGCACGAGCTTTATGAATATGCGGTGAGCTGGTCTGAGGCTTTTAATATTCAAACGGCTCAAGAACCGCTCTATTATGCGTGCGAATACTTCATCCAAAGCTGGTGGAAGGAAGGCTTCAGCCAGCGTGAAAGACGCTTTAAGCTTCGGCTCAGATAATTTATGTAAAAGTGCGGCCAAGCTGAATCATATTTCCTTTCCTTGTCCCATATGTTGTAGTAAGGACGAGCGGGAGGGAAAGGGATGAAGAAAAAAATAAAATGGCTCGGGTTTTTACTCGGCTTTGTCGTTTTATTATGTTTATTTCAATATCAATTTCACAATGATGATTCTTGGCGGTCATGGAATCTTCCGTTGAGCGGCAAGATCATTTATATTGATCCTGGACACGGGGGCGCAGATGGAGGGGCATCAAGCGGTGAACTCCTTGAAAAAGATGTGGCGCTTGAAGTATCCCTTAGAATCAGGGACTATCTCCAGGAGCAGGGCGCCTTGGTGTTGCTGACGCGGGAGGACGATCATGATCTCGCTCCTGAAGAAACGAAGGGACTCAGCAGAAGAAAAGCGGAAGACTTGCGGAAAAGGGTCGACATGATCAACGATTCTGAAGCCGACCTTTACCTCAGCATCCATTTGAATGCGATTCCTTCCGCGCGATGGAGCGGTGCGCAAAGCTTCTTTTACGGGCAATATGAAGAAAACGAACGGGCCGCCAAGTTTATTCAGGATGAATTAAGACATAATCTTGAAAACACGACGCGGAAGGCAAAGCGGATACACGGCATTTATTTGATGCAAAATGTGAAAAAGCCGGGGGCTCTCGTCGAGATCGGGTTTTTGTCAAATCCGAAAGAAGCAAAACAGCTGGCCAAACCCAAATATCAGGACAAAATCGCGGCATCCGTATATAAAGGTGTATTGCGCTACTTTACAGAAGACAGAGACCCTCCTGAATAAGAGGGTTTCTTTTTGTGTCAAAGACACTATAAGGAAAGATATGCTATACTTATTTTGTAAACGAATACAACAAAGGGTGAGATCAATGTTGCGAGAAGACGATGTAAAAAAAATAGTCGGCGATTTGGACGAGCCATTTCTTCACAAGCCGCTCAGAGAGCTGGATGCCGTCAAGGAAATTAAAATAAAACCCGAAAAACGGCACGTCAGCGTAAAGGTGGCGCTCGCAAAAACGGGATCTGCCGAACAAATGCAGCTTCAGCAGGAAATCGTCATACGGTTAAAAGAAGCCGGTGCAGAGACGGTCGGCCTGCGTTTTGAGGAGCTGCCTGAAGAAGTCGTGATGAATAATCAAGAGTCTGCCCAAGGGCAGGATCAATCTCTGCTGAATAGTGAAAAACAGCCTGTGTTTTTAGCGGTGGCAAGCGGTAAAGGCGGCGTCGGCAAGTCGACGGTGTCCGTCAATTTGGCTGTGTCTTTGGCTCGAATCGGAAAGAAAGTCGGATTAATCGACGCCGATATTTACGGATTCAGCGTTCCGGATATGATGGGAATCACTGTACGGCCGACGATTGAAGGAGAAAAGGTCGTGCCGGTTGAAAGATTCGGAGTCAAAGTAATTTCGATGGGATTTTTTGTTGAAGACAATGCCCCTGTCATTTGGAGAGGCCCTATGCTTGGAAAAATGCTGAATAACTTTTTCCATGAAGTTGAATGGGGAGATGTCGATTATATTATCTTAGACCTGCCGCCGGGAACAGGCGATGTAGCGCTTGATGTTCACTCAATGCTTCCAAGCTGCAAAGAGGTGATCGTGTCGACGCCGCACCCTACTGCCGCGTTTGTCGCTGCAAGAGCGGGCGCGATGGCTTTGAAGACCGATCATGAAATCTTGGGAATCGTTGAAAATATGGCTTATTACGAAAGCGTCAAAACAGGCGAAAAAGAATACGTATTCGGCAAAGGCGGAGGCGAGAAGCTCGCAGAAGAACTCGGTGTTCCGATTCTGGGCAAAATTCCGCTGAAGCAGCCCGATTGGGATGACAGCGAATTCGCGCCGTCCGTTTATGATGAAAGTCATCCGACCGGTTCCATTTATTTGGATATCGCCAAAAAAATCGACGAAAGCATTGGCGTAAAAGCTTAAAGAGCAGAAAAAGCTTCCTCCGCGGAAGAAGCTTTTAGTGAATGAAAAGCGGCTTAGCTTTGTTTTTCTTCGCCGCCTTTCATTTCTTCTTTCATGCTTTCAGAAGCAGCTTTTTTCAGTTCCTCTTCAAACTGCTTTCTGTAGAGCGGGCTTGACAGAGTGTCGGATATTACTTCCTGCAGATGGGTTCGGAATTCCTGGCTTCTGACAAGTTCGCCGTATTTTTTGGCCATTTCAGGATCCTGCATGACCTGGATCAGCATTTTTTGGTACTCAGGATCTTTCATCAGTTTTTTCAGCACTTTTTCATGTTCATTTTGAAGTGTTTTGGCAAAGCCTTCTGCGAATTTTGGATCTTCGAAGACTTTTTTCCAAAATTCGGATCCTTTTTTGGAGGTCATTGTTTTTTCAACGGTTTCTTTGACGGTTTTTTCATCCATCACAAGTGTTTCATTTAATTTGTCATCATTTAATATTTCTTGAATCGCTTTTTTTCCGTCATCTGTCTTTAATATATCGACAACCATCTTTTTGGTTTGATCATAGTCCATCTCAGCTGCTTGGTCCGTGGGAGCACAAGCTGTTACAGATAGAAACAGAAAACAGCTTATCGATAGCATTGTGGTCTTGAACATGCTTAAGCTCCTTTCGAAAACTCGTCTTACCTTTAATATGAATGTCTTTTATAAATTTATACATAACAAAATATCGCTGCTACAGCGTTTACTTAGGGGTTGGGAAGTCTACAATGAAAAGCCGTAATCTCGTCCGATTTTTCTTTTCCGTGTTGGGTGTCGGAGCTTTGACTACAAGTATTGTCGGTTTTGCCATTGAGTGGGGAAGATATAAGGAGCTGTTTCTTTCCTTCGAGGTATTGGAGATTCTTTCTGTTCTATTTTGGTTTATCGGGGTTGGCATGATCTTTAGCGTGATTGCTCAAATGGGGTTTGTGATTTTCTTAACGATTCACCGTTTTGCACTGGAAATCTTCAGATCTCATTCTTTGTGGAATTCGATTCAGCTGTTTTTGATTGTATTTGTCGCGTTTGATTTGGTTTACTTGCGTTTTCTGTTTTTTGAAAAAGAGGGAGGCTCCATCATTCCGTATATTTGGCTGCCGCTCTTTATTTTGGCGGTAAGCATTGCGGCCGCTTATGCAAAGCAAAAACAGTCCTCTAAAAAAACGTTCGTTTCCGCATTATTTCTAATGTTTGTTTTTACTGTGATGGAGTGGTTCCCGGCGTTAAGGGTCAATGAAGAGGACTGGCTCTATTTAATGCTGCTTCCTTTATTAGCCTGCAACGCTTTTCAACTTTTAATGCTGCCAAAGTTTCAGGCCCGCGCTTAGACCGGTTGCTATTTTACTTCTGATGATTTTGCATCCGTATTTGCAATTAAATCGTTAACGGTTACATTTTTGAGTCCCTTGCTTCTGAGATGGTGCACGATCTCAGGCAGGGCTTCTTTTGTTTGTTTGGCCGAATCTGAAGCGTGAAAGAGCACGATATCACCAGCGCTCACCGTTTCATTTACGTTTTGTACGATCTTTTGAACCCCCGGGTTCGTCCAGTCATCCGAATTGATACTGTAGTGAACGACGGTATAGCCGTACTGTTTAGCGACATCAAGTACGTTTTTATTAAATTGGCCGGTCGGCGGCCTTAAAAGCGTGAGATCCTCAAGACCGAGTTTTTGAAAAGAGTTTTGTGCTTTTGTTAAGTCTTTTTTGATTTCGCTTTTCTTCATTTGCGAATAGTTTTTATAAGCATAGCCCATGCTCCCGATCTGATGACCGTCTTTACGGATTCTTTCCACGACATCCGGATGGCGCTCCGCCCATGAAGCTGAAAGAAAAAAGGTCGCGTCTTTAATACCGTTTGCTTTTAATGTATCTAAAATAGGCATGGCCTTTTGATCTCCCCAGCTAATATTAAAGGTAAGAGCGACTTCATTTGTATCTGTGTCTCCTCTATATACCGCTTTTGCTCCGCTTTCTGTAGAAAACACAGGAAGAGGGAGCAGGTTTTGTATATAAAAAAAGCTTGCTGTCGCAAAAGCGGCTATCATAATAATGATTAACTGCTTAATCCGTTTCATATGCCACACATAAAAATGGTTCACAGAGAAACTCCTCCTTGTCCATGCTGCTTTGTATTCATCCTATGCTCGTTTAAAATAGAACATAACAATAATTCACCTTAAGAAAAAAATTAAAAAGAGGGTTGACCAGATTTGAATTAACATGTTATATTATTATTCGTCGCTGATAAACAGCTGACATGAAAAAGCTCCAAAAAATAATTTTGAGAAAAGTTATTGACAAATATGTGAGCTTGATGTTATATTATTAAAGCCGCTGAACGAAGCGGAAATGATCTTTGAAAACTAAACAAGACAAACGTACCTGTTAATTCATTAAATAAATCGCACATGCGAATGTGCGTAGTCATTATCAAACTTCATGGAGAGTTTGATCCTGGCTCAGGACGAACGCTGGCGGCGTGCCTAATACATGCAAGTCGAGCGGACAGATGGGAGCTTGCTCCCTGATGTTAGCGGCGGACGGGTGAGTAACACGTGGGTAACCTGCCTGTAAGACTGGGATAACTCCGGGAAACCGGGGCTAATACCGGATGCTTGATTGAACCGCATGGCTCAATTATAAAAGGTGGCTTTTAGCTACCACTTACAGATGGACCCGCGGCGCATTAGCTAGTTGGTGAGGTAACGGCTCACCAAGGCGACGATGCGTAGCCGACCTGAGAGGGTGATCGGCCACACTGGGACTGAGACACGGCCCAGACTCCTACGGGAGGCAGCAGTAGGGAATCTTCCGCAATGGACGAAAGTCTGACGGAGCAACGCCGCGTGAGTGATGAAGGTTTTCGGATCGTAAAACTCTGTTGTTAGGGAAGAACAAGTACCGTTCGAATAGGGCGGTACCTTGACGGTACCTAACCAGAAAGCCACGGCTAACTACGTGCCAGCAGCCGCGGTAATACGTAGGTGGCAAGCGTTGTCCGGAATTATTGGGCGTAAAGCGCGCGCAGGCGGTTTCTTAAGTCTGATGTGAAAGCCCCCGGCTCAACCGGGGAGGGTCATTGGAAACTGGGGAACTTGAGTGCAGAAGAGGAGAGTGGAATTCCACGTGTAGCGG
>NZ_JBBOCL010000001.1:3530000-4000000 GCF_038002405.1 Bacillus sp. FSL W7-1354
GCTGTTTAATATGTTATAGCCGGGCATGACACCGTGACTAGAATAGCTTCCCGGCGACACATAAAAGCCCATACCGTATGTTGCTTTGTTTGGCGTAAACATTTTCATAAAACTTTCATTGGAAATGATTTTTCTTTCGTAAAGTGCTTTATCAAATAAATACATATCATAAGCGGTCATATAAATATCACCAGCCCCATAAAGCTGTGATAAATTCGGCATGTCAGGCGTATAAAGCTCTTTTTGCGGGTTTAATTTATACCCTGTCGATGGATTTGACTCTTTAGCAAATGTTTTATAAAAGCCTGCGTGTTTCATACCGGCAGGTTTAAAAACGTGCTTTTTGATGTATTGATCGACTGGTTCACCGCTTACCATGGAGACAATGTATGCCAGAACCGAGTAATTGGAGTCTCTATAATCCCATTTCCCAGTTGGGTATTTTACGCCTCGTTTTTCGATATCTTTCATTAAATCTTCCGGCGAAATATATCCGTGGCCTTCTTTGTGCCCCCTAATCCCTGATGTGTGTGTCAAGAAATGATAAAGGGTGATCTTTGAGCCGTTTGGAAAGTCAGGAAGATACTTAGAAACGGGGTCATTTACTGATAGCAATCCCTTTTCCTCAAGCTGTAAAATTGCCGTTGCAATAATTGCTTTTTGTGATGACCCAACATAAAAGACGGTGTCCGGTGTATTGGGGACCATTTCCTCGCGGTTTGCATATAAATACCCTTTGCTTGTCACAACGTTTCCGTCTTCTACAATTAATGCTGTGCCGCTGAATCCAATGCTTTTTAAATATTGATCCAATTGAGCATTATCATTTTTTGTGATGATAGGGTTCTTTTTTGTTTCATTTTGATTTGTCTTCTTCTTTGCTTCAGGCTGTTCTTTTTTTTCAGTTGCCTGTAGTTGATTTTCTTGGTGATCTCGCATACCGCTTGGAAGTGCAAGATAAATTACCCCACAAACAAGAAGAAAGGAAAGAATGATGAGCCTTCTTTTTGTTTTCTTCTTTTTTCTTTTCTTTATTCGCGTTCTGTATGTTCTTGCCATGGCGGGTACTCCTTCTTTTATATGTGACGTATTTACTGACGCAATAACCCCTTAAAAAGTTTCTTCAAAATGCTAATATTTTCATACATGGTTTGGGATAATGCCAAAATTTACATTTTATTTACACTTGAATAAGAACAAATGTTCCTATAAAATAAAGATGTGAGGTGAGACGATGAATAAGCTGTTGTATCGTTCAATGGAAGACGGTTTTCCGGTAGAAATCATTTACATGAAAGAAAGTAGTTTTTCTAAACGGGCGATTCTCGTGAAAGAAATTAAAAACGGTTATGTGAAAGCATTTTGCTTCCAAAAACAGCAGTTCAGAATGTTTAAGATAGAGGCCATTTTAACCGTGTTCCCCTATAAAAAAAGAAGCATAGCTCAGTATGCCTAAAAGCTGCTCTTTCATCTTGCTGTCTTCTTTTCTGTATTCCCTTCCTGTTTTGATATTCCATCTTTTGTTATAATGAATGTAAATTCGATTTAAAGAGAGCGGGCGTTTTACATCTATGCTTCAGACGATCAATAAAACACTTGGTAAGATTATGCCTTTACTGACGCCTTTAAGTGTTGTCAGCGGGGTGTTGCTTGCGGATTACTTAAATGGGCTGGCCGGTCTTGTGCCGTGGATTTTTGCGTTTATGACATTTGCCGGCAGCCTTGGGGCAAATTTTCAGTCGCTGAAAACAGCGATGGTTCATCCCTTGCCGATGCTACTCGCTTTATTTGTTTTGCACATATTTATGCCTGTTCTGGCATGGGGCACGGGGCATCTTGTGTTTAGCGGAGATTCATTAACGATTACAGGGCTTACCCTTGGTGTTGTCATTCCGACGGGTATTACGAGTATGATTTGGGCTGCCATGTATAAAGGAAACATCGGCTTAACCCTATCGATTATTTTAGTGGACACGATTCTTTCGCCTTTCATCGTTCCGTTCAGTCTTTCCATCCTGGCCGGGGCGCATGTTGAAATGGATGTAATCGGTATGATGAAAGGTTTAGTCGGAATGATTGTGATTCCTTCTTTGTTAGGAATGCTCGTCAATCAATTTTCAATACCGGAGCGGACAGCGCGTTTAAGCGCAAATTGCGCTCCATTTTCGAAAATCGGGTTAGCCGCCGTGGTGGCGATTAACAGCTCAGTTGTCGCTCCTTACCTGAAAAACGTCGATTTAAAGTTTTTAACGATAGCCGTTACGGTTTTTTTGGTGGCATTTACTGGATACATGACAGCTTGGCTGATCGGTCGGCTGATGAAACGGCCCCAGGAGGAAATCGTGGCTTTAATTTTTACCGGAGGAATGCGGAATATTAGCGCCGGCGCTGTGTTGGCCACCGGATTTTTTCCGCCGCAAGTGGCGGTGCCCGTTGTCATCGGCATGCTGTTTCAGCAGATCCTGGCTGCGCTATATGGGCATTTGCTTGCAAGAAGCGAGCTGAAAAAAACGTATCATTTAGACAAAAAAACGAGTCTGCCCTCATAGTTGGCAGACTCAAACCTTACAGGAGTGAAAAAAAATGAAAACCAATAGGGTAAGTGTGATGATGTGGACTTTAATTTCCGCATTTTTGTTTTGTTCTTTATTAGTCACAGCTTCACTTTCTCCGCTCGCTCATTCAGGCCCCCATGCTAATGAGTTTGGCACTTTGGGGATGTGGGCGGCAATCGGAACCGTTTTACTCTTTTATATCCTTCCCCTTGCTGTTTATATGGCCGGGTTTGATGCGATGAAGTTTGTAATGGCTGTTCTTTGCGGAATTGGATTAATCATCACGCTGACCATGATTCCAGTGGTTATGTTGATTGGCGCTTTTGGCGGATATGCTTCTGCTTTATTGGGCGTCGTATGCCTTTGCATTCTGTCAGCGATCGTGAATGTGATTTGGTTAGTCGCCGCTTTTCGCAGGCCGTCAGCGGCTGCTTCTTTCTAATATTTAAAAACCGCTTTCCCGCGTTGTGTTCAAGTTCGCCAAGTTCCTTTTGCGATCAGGTGGACGTTTCCCCCGATGTGAATTTCTATGCTGTTTTCCGTTGTATGCGCTTCAATATAAAGCAGGGAAGGCCGGTTTATTTCATACCCTTGTTCAGCCCTTATGCTGAGGTCATTTTGATTAAAATAACCGTGATGCAGTAAATATCCTGCGAGATCCCCGATTGCGCTTCCTGTTGCCGGATCTTCGGGAACGCTGAGACAGTCGCAAAAAACTCGTGTATTGATGTGGTTTTGTTCATGATAGGTTTCCGTAGAAAAAACGAGCAGACTGGCTTCTGTTTGTTTCATAAAAGCTTCAAATCGATCCTTGTTGATTTTGCATTTTTTAACTGCACTTAGCGAATTTAACGGGACGATAACTGCTGGCAGACCTGTGGAAACCTCTTGTATCGGGAAATCCAAATCCATATCACATGTGTCGATACCGAGTACTTCTGCCATCATTTCTTTATCAAAAGTTCGATTAAATACAGGCGGATTTTGCTTCATCCAAATGATCTGATCTTCACCTTTGTCAAACGTCACCGGTATTGCGCCTGCTCGAACGTTTAAAATGACGCTTGAAGATGGTTCAGTTTCGATTTCATTCTTTATGATAAACGCTGTGCCCAGCGTCGGATGTCCTGCAAACGGAATTTCTTTTTCCGGGGTGAAGATTCGGACATCATACCCGCTGTTTTCCTGTTTCCCTAATATAAATGTTGTTTCGGAAAAATTAATTTCCCTAGCTATTTTTTGCATTTTATCACTTGATAGGTTCTTTTCTGCTTTAAAAACGGCGAGCTGGTTTCCTGTATATTTTGTTTCTGCAAACACGTCCACAAGGTAAAATTCCATCCGATGTCTCTCCCCTTTAAAATAACCTTCCTGCCCTAAAGGCAGTTTTACATATCTTACATGAGATGAGAATCATTGAACAGTCTAAAAAAATAAAGAAGAGCGGATCCCGCTCTTCCTAATAAAGCAAATACTTCTTTCTGATATTCATAAACCGTTTTTGATCTGCTTCGTATTTATTGACGATTTCATCAATTGAAGCGCCTTGTTCAATCATAGCTTTGACCCATCCATTCCCGATCAGACGGTTGAAATTGCCTGAAGGGAGGAACTCAAAGTCGTCCGGGTAGAGGTCATGGACGGTTTTGATGATCGCGATACCGGTATTTACAGGCTTAAAAGCGGACCTGTTTGTCACGTAAAGCTCCACCCCGTGGCACAGTTTATTTTGATGCTTTGAAAATGTCGGAGTGAACGAGGCGGCTCTGAATCGGACGCCAGGAAGCTTCAGACCGTTTAATTTTTCGGCGAGTTCCGTACTTTTCATGTAGGGCGCACCAATTAATTCAAAAGGCTTTGTCGTGCCCCTTCCTTCTGACATATTGGTTCCTTCAATTAAACCTGTGCCCGGGTAGACGATGCCCGTATCCGGTGTCGGCATGTTCGGGGAAGGCAGGACGAAAGGAAGACCAGTGTCTTCAAAGAACATCTGTCGCTTCCATCCTTTCATTTTGATGATGGTTAAATCGGCGCCGATGTTAAATTCGTCATTAAACAGCTTTGCCAGTTCTCCTGCGGTCATTCCGTGCTTTAAAGGGATGGGATACATTCCGACAAATGAAGAATAATCCGGATCAAGGACAGGTCCTTCAACTTTTAAGCCGCTTTGCGGGTTTGGCCGGTCAAGAACAATGAATGGAATCCCGTTTTCTTTTGCCGCCTCTATCGCATATGCCATTGTGTAAATGTAAGTGTAAAACCGCGTTCCGACATCTTGGATGTCAAATAGCAGGACGTCAACGTTTTTCAACATCTCCGGTGTCGGTTTTCTCGTATCTCCGTAAAGGCTGTAGACGGGGAGACCGGTTTTTTCATCAATATAAGAGTCAACCTTATCGCCGGCTTGAGCGTCTCCCCTTACACCGTGCTCTGGACCATAGAGAGCGGTCAGCTCAATACCGGGGGCTTGGTGAAGCAAATCGATGCTGCTTGTTAATGCTGAATTGACACCGGTTGGATTTGTGATGAGACCGACCCTTTTTCCTTTTAATATGCTTTTCTTGTTCATGATCACTTCAATACCCGGTGAGACCTTTGCTTTCTTTTCTTTGTCCGGAAAGGCCGCTGCTGCGGTTAATGTACTGAAAACAAACATTCCCGCAAGCAGCCAGATCGCTTTTTTTCTCATTTTGCCCCTCCTTTGTGAAGCGGCTTGCCGTTTTTAATATTCAACCCGTAGCCGAACGGGTAAAGGGTTTCTCCGGGGCGTGTGACCGAAGGAATGTCTACTGGCAATGTTCCTTTAGGCTTTGCCTTTCCGAAGATAACTTCCACTCCGGCCGGAATATTCGGCTGCCTGAAGCGCTCGTTTGCATAGCCTTTAAAGCCGTATACTGCGATCACGGCAGCGGCTTCTTCAAAATTTGCCGTGTCATAAGGGTTTCGTAAGCTCATTAAGACAAATTTTTTCCCGTTTGCCTGAGCGTATTTCATGGCGGCGCGCGGAAAAGCAGTTGCCCACTTGCTTGAGTCTTGAATGCTGTCATCAATGACACCGTCGTTCACAACAGGATCGTTTTTGACTACGTATGATCCTGTGATGACATAATCGGCCTCGTCAATTTTCTTTTGAATCTCTTCATCAAACGTTTTTTCTGCAAATCGATATTCGACGACCTTGATGTTTTTCTTTATTTTGCTGATGGTTTTGGCGATTGCTGCTGTTTGCTCTTCGTATGGGGAGAGAATGAGGACGGTATCCCCTTTTTTCGGTTTGAATGGCAAGGTGCTTTTTTCATTTTTAAGAATGGTGACGCTTTCTCTTGCCATTTTCCTTTCGGATTTCATGTGTTTGTTGCTGCCGACCGTTTTCAAGGCGTATTTGATTTTTTTCTGAAGCGGTTCGGAGCCGGTGTGATCGATGATACCGCGGTTTATTTTTAATTGAAGGATTCGCTCCACCGACTGATCGATTTGTTCGATAGGGATCTCACCTTTTTTAACGGCTGTCAGAAGAGCTTCGAATACACGCGCTAGATTTTTTTCGGTCTCAAGCGATGTGACTTGTGCGGGCATGAGGGCGATGTCGACTCCTGCTTTGACAGCCATGACGACGGCTTCCTCCTGTCCGAAATTATCAGAAATGGCTTTCATATTTAAAGCGTCTGTTACGACAACGCCCTTAAAGCCGAGGTCTTTGCGGAGAAGGTCTGTCATGACTTTTTTGGAAAGTGTTGCAGGCACCATGATGTCCTCGCCGTCTTTTTTGCTTTTATAGGTTGTATTGTCAAAGGCGGGGAACTGGACATGCGCTGTCATGATCATGTCAATCCCTGCATCGATCGCTTTTTGAAATGGCGCAAGTTCAATGCTTCTCAGCCTTTTTTCATCATGCGGAACAAGCGGCAATCCGTAATGACTGTCAACCGCTGTATCGCCGTGTCCGGGAAAGTGCTTTGCTGTAGCGATCATTTGCTCGTCCTGCAGGCCCTTCATCATCTGGATGCCGAGCTTTGAAGTCAGCTCAGGCTTGGAACTGAAAGAACGAACGCCGATGACCGGGTTGCCGGGATTGTTGTTGACATCAAGTACAGGACTGAAGTTCACGTTGATGCCCAGCGATGCTAATTCTTTTCCGATGATTTTTCCTGATTTGAAGGCATTTTTGCTGCTTCGCGATGCACCGACTGCCATATTCCCGGGCAGGTTTGTGCCTGATTCAAGTCTGGTGACAATCCCGCCTTCCTGATCGATCGTGATAAAGAGCGGAATGTCAGGACTCGCTTTTTGCAAGCCGTCCGTTAACCGTACAGTCTGCTCTGTGCCTGTGACATTTTCAGCAAAAAGAATGACACCGCCGAGCCGGTATTTTTGAATGATTCCCGCGACTTCGTCATTCATTTTTGTTAATCCTTTGGCGTTCGATTCCCCTTTTTTCTTCCAGTTTCTAAAGTCAGGCATCAGCATTTGTCCGATTTTCTCTTCAAGCGACATGCTGCTGACCATTTGTTTGAGGTGTTGTTCCGGCTGCTGTTTCGCTTCTGCTTCGCGAGCGGCGGGCTGCAAAGCGAGAGACGATAACAGCAATGCAATCAACGCGCATTGAAGAAATCTTTTCATATAAGGGTCGCCTCCTATTGGTGATGTAACGCCTCGTAAATAGCTGTAATGACGCTGCCGTACTTTCCGGTTGCAAATGCGTCACCTTCAAATTGATTCGGGTTTTCTTTAGGGTTGATGACAGGAGAGTGCTTTTTATTGGTTAACAACACAATGCCGATTTGATACACGGGATCGATGATAGTGACGGTTCCCGTCCAGCCGGTATGGCCGTATGCCTTGTTGCTGGCGTGCTTGCCGAACATCCACTCCATATCGGTATTGCCGTTAAGCCGCCATCCTAGTCCATATGTGGGATTTGTTTTTGACGGCTCAGTAAATTGTGAAATGACCGAACGGCTGAATAGATGCTGTTTCCCGTAACCCCCGCCGTTCAGCATGACTTGAAGGAGCACTGCTGCGTCGTCAACGGTGGAAAAAAGGCCGGCATGCCCAGAGACGCCTTCCATTGAATAGAACGCTTTTTCATCGTGGACTTCCCCTTGAAGCGTGTAAGTTCTGATATTTGGAAACAAGATGGTGCCATCTCTGGTGTTTCCCTTTCGTTCCGTAGCTGCAAAATGCGGCGGTTTAAAGCCCTTTTGGAGCGGATTAAACAAAGTATGCCGCAACCCGAGAGGCCGGTAAAATTGGTTTTCAACAAAGGTATCTAAACGCTCGTTTGTGACTTTTTCTATGATCAGCCCGAGGAGCATATAGTCGATGTCACTGTAAATTTGTTTTGTGCCGGGTTCATATGACAAGGGGGTTTTGACAAGATATTCAAGCGTTTTGCTCCGTGACTGAGAGTAGAGGTGTCCGGCTGCTTTCGGGTCGTAATAGTTCCAGCTTGCAGGGAAGCCTGCGTGATGGTGGAGCAAATCAATGACGCGGAGCCGGTTTTTTCCCTTTACATCGTCTTCCGGGTGATCTTTGAAATCAGGAAGATAATGTGAAATGTTTTTGTTCAAGTCAAGCTTTCCGGTGCTCACTAAATGCTGCAAGGCAAAATTGACGGCATACATTTTTGTATTGGAGGCGAGGTCAAACATCGTGTTTGCTTTCATTTTTTTTGGATGTTTGAGCGTCGAGAGGCCGTTGTATTTCTGCTTGTAGCCGTATGCTTCTTTTTTGACGATTTTTCCGTCTTTTATCAATATCAAGGCAGCCCCGGGAAAGCCCGCTTTGACATCCTGTTCGATCAGACGGTCCACGACTTTAAGCTTTTCCGAAGAAAAACCGGCTTCTTCAGGTGTTTTCGCCTTCGTTAATACGGGATATGTCAGCTGACCTGTTGTCTCGTTCGCAATTGCAGTCTGTGCTGATGACGGAAGCGGGAAAAAGCATGTCAGCAGCAATATGGACGATGCTGCAGTGCTGATCATAAACTTTTTCAGCTTGCTTCACTCCTTTCTGTCAAAAAATGCATAGTGGGAATTTTAAACAAACGTTTAATCAAATTCAACTGCCATATCGTCTTTAAAACCAAAGAGATATGTTAAGGCAAAGCCGGCAGCATAGGAAATAAACAAACCGAGAATATACAAAAGAACTTGGTGGGTATGGACTAAAAATGACAAAGGAAGACCTGATACGCCTATCGATTCGGTCGCGATTTTGAAATACGCTTGAAAGGCTCCACCTACTCCGGCGCCGAGGCACGCGGTTAAAAACGGACGTCCGAGTGGAAGAGTTACACCGAATATGAGCGGTTCACCGATTCCGAGCAGGCCTGACGGCAGTCCGCCGGCAATGGCTCTTTTGAGCTTTGCTTTTTTTGTTTTGAAATAGATCGCAAAAGCGGCGCCTACTTGACCTGCGCCCCCCATAGCCAGAATCGGCAGCAACGGGTCATCGCCGATTGAATTGATTAATTCCATATGAACGGGTGTCAATCCCTGGTGCAGTCCGGTTACGACGAGCGGAAGGAAGGTGGCCCCCAGTACAAAGCCGGCGATAATGCCGCCGAGATCTAAGATGGCGAGAAGTCCTGACGTAATGGCGTCAGATATCAAGCCGCCGACAGGCATGAAGACAACGTAAGTGACGATTCCTGTGATGAGAAGGGAGACTGTAGGTGTGATGATGATGTCGAGTGAATGAGGTACAAGGCGCCTGACCCGTTTTTCGAGAAAAGCGATAAATGCAGCTGCGAATAAAATACCGATTAAACCGCCGCGTCCCGGCAAAAGCGCTTCACCGAAAAGCGAAATATCACCAACGGCCGGGTTAATGATTAAAATACCGGCTAATCCGCCGAGTGCGGGGGAGCCGCCGAATTCTTTCGCCGTATTGACCCCGACCAGGATGCCCAAATACGTAAATAAACCTGAACCTATTACCGTTAAAATAATGGCGGTTTGTGATGTTTCAGCGAGCCAGCCTGCTTGGATAACGGCTTTGGTGATTCCGGTAATCAAGCCTGAGGCGACCAAAGCGGGGATCAGCGGTATAAAAATGCTTGCGATCCGCCGAAGAAACAATTTAAAAGGCGTCGCGTTTTTCTTGGAAATCTCAGCTTTATGTTTGGCTGCGGATTGTTTTAAGTCAACGTCTTCCGCGGATTGAAGCAACTTCCCGAATTCGTCTGATACGTGCTGTACGACGCCGGTGCCGAGGATAATCTGAAGCGTTTCCTCCTCAACGACGCCAATCACGCCTTCAAGCGCTTTGATTGAGCCGATGTCGGTTTTTTGACTGTTGACAGGCGTGATGCGCAGGCGCGTCATACAATGGGTATAATCCGCGACGTTAGACGGGCCGCCGATGTGTTGTAAAATCAGTTTTGCCAGGCCGGCATATTTTTTCTCATCGCTCATTTTATATCCCCCTTTTTTACAATTCGCTCATTCCCATCATGCGGATGGCCGCTTTTGTTTGGTCAATATACTGAATGATGTCCTCGTAGCGCTCCGCGGCTATGCCTAAAAACAGAATGTCAATCATGTAAAGCTGAGTTAAACGAGAGGAGGTGGCGGCGCTGCGAAACGGCGCTTCGTTTGAGCATGACGTATACAGGGCGATATCGCTTAATGAAGAGACAGCAGACTGTCCAAACCGCGTCAGTCCAATGGTTTTAATGCCATGTTTTTTGGCGAGTCTGACTGCATTGGCGATTTCATGCGTTTCTCCTGAATGGGATATGGCAAACAGAACGTCATTCTCGCCGGCATTGGCGATTAATGTCGCGACAAGATGCATATCACTAAAAGCGGTGGCTTTTTTATTGATGCGCAAAAATTTCTGCTGGGCATCTTGTGCGACGATTCCTGAAGCCCCGATCCCGCAAAAATGAACCGTTTCTGCGTTGATCAGTATTTGAATCGCTATTTGAAGATCTTCGTGGTCAATGTTTTCAAAGGTATCGCGAATCGCCTGAATCGAATTGCTGGTTGTTTTTTGAACGATTGAATGGAGCGGCTCTTGCGGTTCGATATCCCGGTATCCCTGATCAGACGGTTTCATTAAATCGCCGGCGACCCTCATTTTTAAATCTTGAAAGCCTTTCAGCCCCAGAGATTTACAGAGCCGTATTGCCGCCGCCCCGCTTGTCTTTGCCGAAGAGCTCACCTCTTGAATGGTGCCGTTTACGACCTCGTGTGGGTTTTTCAAAATGTATTCGGCAAGCTTTCGTTCAGATTGCGGTAATCTGTGAAGCATATTCTGAATAATTTCCAATCCTCCTGCAGCCATTGTTTCTTCCTTTCTTCTTTAAACTTGGTCTTCATAAATGGATAGAGCTTTTTCGATATCGCCTTCTGATTTCTCAAGCAGGTTTTCGGAAGCGGCCGCATCTTCGTTTGTTTTCAGCATGATGATGGCGGTTTTGACTTGGTTATGGGATTTTTCTAACGCTAGTGCCGCCGCTTCTTTTGGAACACCTGTGACCGTTTGGATGATGCGAATCGCCCGCTCCTTTAATTTGTCATTGCTTACTTTTACGTCTACCATGAGGTTTTCATAGACTTTTCCCATTTTGATCATGGCCGCCGTTGAGATCATGTTTAAAATCATTTTATGAGCGGTTGCTGCTTTCATTCTCGTCGATCCGGCAATAACTTCAGGGCCGACGACCACTTCTATGCTGTGATCTGACACCTGGCTGATCGCCGAGTTTTCGTTGCATGTCAGTGAGACGGTCTTGGCGCCACTTTCCCTGGCATACTTCAAAGCGCCGAGAACGTATGGAGTCCGACCACTGGCGGCGATTCCGATTACGGTATCATTGTTTGAGAGGTTAACGGCTGATAAATCCCGTCTGCCGAATGCCTCGTGATCTTCAGCGCCTTCGACGGCTTTGTACAGAGCTTTTTCTCCTCCTGCAATGATGCCAATGACCGACTCGGGAGATATGCTGAACGTCGGCGGGCATTCAGCTGCATCGAGTACGCCGAGTCTCCCGCTTGTACCGGCACCGATGTAGATGATCCGTCCCCCTTTCTTTAACGACCCGACGGCGAAGTCAACGGCGGTCTTAACTTCTGGTAAGACTTCTTGTACAGCTTCGGCTACAGTTTTGTCTTCATCATTGATGATTTTCAAAATATCAATCGTCTTTGCCTGGTGAATGCGCCTGGATCTTTCATTCCGGCGTTCGGTCGTTAATGAACCTAAATGGCTGTTTTCCATCGACAACTCCTCCTGATAATGAAGTGCATATATTTCTTAATTTTCAGTATATTAAGAGTGGAATATTATTTCAATAACAAAAGGTAAATATTAAAATTTTATTTCAATGAAGTTCTAAACAACGGATTGCCGACATAAAATAAAGCGCAGATGAACTGCGCTTATGTTCAGGTATTACAGCTCGTCTATTTGGTGTTCGGAAATCACGCGGAAGCCTTCTTTTTTCAGAAGCGCTGCCGTAACGCCGTTGCCGGCTATTTTTTGGCTTGAAAAACTTCCATCGTATATATGGCTGCTGCCGCAAGACGGGCTGTTTTCCTTCAACACGATCGTATCAGCCTTGATTTGCCTTGCCATCTCCAATGTTAGATAAGCTCCTTTTATATACAGGTCTGTTACGTCTTTTCCCGATTGTGTGTTGATCACCGCCCTGCCGTCTAAAACGTCTTCTCCCGACCCGCCTATAATTTCGGCCGGTTCCCTTGGCGTTTGAAATCCGCCGAGCAGCTCGGGACAAGCAATCACCGCTTTTTTTTCTTCAACAAGCTTATTGATTTTCCCCACATAGCTGTGCGATCTGTTATAGCGGCATTCCACCCCGGCCAGACATGAACTTACCAGTATCATTTTTCGCGTCCCCTCTCTTGCACATCAGATAGCCCTATTTTAAACAAAATTTCTGCGTTTTTCTCAATGTTTATGAATAAAAAATTTGAAAATAAAAATTTTAATTTACCCCTTTACAAATGGGGAGGAACCTGTATATAATAACTTTTGTCAGCTTTACGAGAGCTGCTTGAAACACGATGATGGCCCGTTGGTCAAGTGGTTAAGACACCGCCCTTTCACGGCGGTAACACGGGTTCGAATCCCGTACGGGTCACCATTCTTTTTTGGACAGCACGCTGCGAATGCCGGAATTTTTAAAAGGAAGGCATGCTAAGGTCGCAACGTCCTGTTGCAACGCATGCACTTGTACGTCCTGTACTGCGGAGGATTAGCTCAGCTGGGAGAGCATCTGCCTTACAAGCAGAGGGTCGGCGGTTCGATCCCGTCATCCTCCACCATTTTTTCGGATCGGTTTTTGTCACAACCGCGCCGGTAACTGCATAAGATACCGTATCATGCCGGTCTAGCTCAATTGGTAGAGCAACTGACTTGTAATCAGTAGGTTGGGGGTTCAAGTCCTCTGGCCGGCACTGTTTTTGGAGGGGTAGCGAAGTGGCTAAACGCGGCGGACTGTAAATCCGCTCCCTCAGGGTTCGGCGGTTCGAATCCGTCCCCCTCCACCATTATTGGGCTATAGCCAAGCGGTAAGGCAACGGACTTTGACTCCGTCATGCGCTGGTTCGAATCCAGCTAGCCCAGTTTTTGGACATCCTGTTAGGATGTCCTTTTTATTTTGTCTTTTTTGTATAACTATTCAAAAAAATGTCTTGTTGAGTCAATTCCGAATTGGAAGGTAAAATGAAGGTCTGAAAGGGGGATATCATATGTTAAAACAGCAGATTTCAATGATCGGCGTACCGATGGATCTCGGTCAGCTGAGGCGGGGAGTCGATATGGGACCGAGCGCGATTCGCTGTGCCGGTGTTAATGAACGGTTGGAAAGCCTTTGTCAGGATATTGAAGACCTCGGCGATATGACAATCGGGCAAAGAGAGGATGAGAAAGAAGGCGGGGAGCCGGCATCTGAAGAGCTGAGAAACTTGAAAGCGATTACAAAAGCGAGTGCAAAACTTGCTGAGACCGTTGATAAGATCGTGGCTTCAGGTGCTTTTCCGCTCGTGCTGGGAGGTGACCACAGCATAGCGATCGGAACGCTGGCCGGACTTGTGAAGCATTATCAAAACCTGGGTGTGATCTGGTATGATGCCCATGCTGATTTAAATACGAAAGAAACGTCTCCTTCAGGCAATATTCACGGCATGCCGCTCGCCATCAGCCTGGGGATCGGCCATGAAGGGCTGACAGGCATCTATGGAAAAGAAACGAAAATTAAAGCGGAGAACATCGTCATCATCGGTGCGAGGTCACTTGATGACGGGGAAAAAGAATTGATTCGCGACAAAGGGATCAAAGTGTATACAATGCATGAAATCGACCGCCTCGGTATGACGAGGGTGATGGAAGAAACGATAGACTATTTGCGTGGCAGAACGGACGGTGTCCATCTGTCACTCGATTTAGACGCGCTTGATCCGAACGATGCCCCGGGTGTCGGAACCCCGGTAGCGGGAGGCATCAGCTACAGGGAAAGCCACCTGGCGATGGAAATGCTGGAAGAATCGAAGCTGATTACGTCCGCTGAGTTTGTCGAAGTCAACCCGATATTGGATGAGAAAAACAGGACGGCTGAAGCGGCAGTCGCCTTAATGGGGTCGCTGTTTGGCGAAAAGCTGCTTTAGGTGCGGTTGAAGAGCGGCCTTAGGCTGCTTTTTTTATAAAAAAGTCTCAGTTTCATAATATTTAGATTGTATAATAATTTTAAGCTAATATTAAGCGCATGATCCCTGTCAAAGCATCTACACCCTGCCAAAAATTTGATAAACTATTTTTATGAATTTAATGAAACCTTATAAAAATCAATTCGTATACATAAAGACCGGTGAAGGCAGAGGTTAGATAAATATGGAAACAATGATTAAAAAAAGAATCAAACAGGTGAAAAAAGGCGATCGTAATGCATTTGCAGACATCGTGGATATTTACAAAGACAAAATTTATCAGCTTTGCTACCGTATGCTCGGCAATGCGCATGAGGCGGAAGATATTGCGCAGGAAGCGTTTATCAGAGCATACGTGAATATCGACAGTTTTGATATCAACCGGAAATTTTCCACATGGCTTTATCGAATCGCAACCAATTTGACCATCGATCGTATCCGTAAAAAAAAGCCGGACTATTACTTGGATGCAGAGGTGGCGGGGACTGAAGGACTGACGATGTATTCCCAGGTTGCGGCGGATGTTGCGCTTCCAGAGGATGAAGTGGTTTCTTTGGAGCTGCACAGCACCATCCAGGAAAAAATCTTAAGGCTTCCCGATAAATACAGGACGGTCATCGTATTAAAGTACATTGATGAGCTCTCACTCATTGAGATCAGTGAAATCCTTAATATTCCCGTAGGTACGGTGAAAACGAGGATACACAGGGGCAGAGAGGCTCTCAGAAAACAATTAAGGGATCTTTAAGTGGGGTGATGAAATGAGCTGTCCGGAGCATATTGTTCAGCTTATGCATAAATACCTTGACGGAGACATACTACCGGAAGATGAATCGCAATTAAAAGAGCACCTCCAATCATGCGAAGACTGCAAAAAGCACCTTCATGAAATGGAAAAATCCATCGCTCTTGTCCAGAGCACGTCACATCTTACAGCTCCGGCGAACTTTACAGCCGATGTGCTGGCGAATCTGCCGAAGGAAAAGCGAACGGCATCGATCAACAGGTGGCTTAAAGCCCATCCGTTTTTAGTGGCGGCAGCTTTGTTTATCATTTTGATGGGCGGCAGCTTTTTCTCCAGCTGGAAAAACGATCAGGATTTCAGCGTATCCAGCCAGCCCAATCTCGTAGTGAAAAACAACACGGTCATCGTACCTGAAGGCAAAGTTGTCAAAGGCGATGTGACCGTGAAAAACGGAAAGCTGATTATAGAAGGCAAAGTCGACGGCGATGTCACGATTGTTAATGGCGAAAAATATACGGCTTCAGCAGGACAAGTCACTGGTCAGATCCATGAGATCAACGAAGTGTTCGACTGGATGTGGTATAAGATTAAATCGACCGGAAAATCGGTTTTTGACATGAAGGAGTCTAAAGAGTAGAGCAAAGCGGGCGAATGAGCTTTGCTCTTTTTTTATGAGGGGCCGCCATTTCACTTGGAAAATCAATTTGTGCTATAATAGCGTCTGTATATGTAAAAATAATAGATCATACCATTTTGAAACATATTAACCTTACTAATGACTGAATTCTTGGAGGACGAGGAAATGGCTTTTGAGGATATCCCTTTCTTGCAGTACCTCGGCGATGCCGTTGATATTCTCCTTGTTTGGTACGTAATATATAAATTAATGATGGTCATCCGCGGGACAAAGGCGGTTCAGCTTTTAAAGGGAATCGTGGTCATTGTTCTCGTCAGGCTGGCCAGTCAATATTTAGGATTAAGCACCCTGCAGTGGCTGGTTGACCAGGCGATCACATGGGGGTTCCTGGCGATCATTATCATCTTCCAGCCTGAATTGAGGAGAGCGCTGGAACAGCTGGGGCGGGGGCGCTTTTTTTCGAGGAGCGGAACACCTGAGGAAGAGCAGCAGCAGAAAACGATTGATGCGATTACAAAAGCGATTAAATATATGGCGAAACGCCGGATTGGCGCGCTTCTGACGATTGAACGGGAGACGGGAATGGGCGATTACATAGAAACGGGGATCCCTTTAAATGCAAAGGTCAGCTCTGAGCTATTGATCAACATCTTTATTCCGAATACACCGCTTCATGACGGCGCCGTAATTATGAAAAATGATGAGGTTGCTGCAGCCGCCTGCTACCTTCCGCTTTCTGAAAGCCCTTTTATTTCAAAAGAGCTTGGGACGAGGCACAGAGCAGCAGTGGGAATCAGTGAAGTGACCGACAGTCTGACGGTTGTCGTATCCGAAGAAACGGGCGGCATCAGCGTCGCCAAAAACGGAGACCTTCACCGTGATTTATCGGAAGAGGCATTGAAAAACATGCTTGAAGCGGAATTCAAGAAAAATTCGCGAGAAACTTCCTCAAATCGCTGGTATTGGAGGGCGAAGAAAAATGGATAAGTTCTTAAACAATCCCTGGGCTGTCAAAGTAGTCGCATTATTATTCGCGTTTCTTCTTTACTTTGCGGTCCACAGCGCTCAAGCGCCGACTCCGAAGAAACCAGGTGAATCGTTTTTCCCGACATCGACGACAGACGAAGCGACGCTCACCGATATACCGGTCAAATCGTTTTATGATGATGAAAACTACGTCGTAACAGGCGTGCCGCAGACGGTGAATGTCACGATTAAAGGCCCGACAGGAACCGTCAAGAAGGTCAGACAAGTGAAGGATTTTGAGATTTATGCCGATATGCAGCATCTGAAAACAGGCAGGCACAAAGTCGAGCTGAAGGCCAGAAATGTTGCCGAAGGCCTCACTCTGACCATCAATCCATCGGTGACAACCGTGACCATCGAAGAAAAAACGACGAAGGAATTCCCGGTCGAGGTTGATTTTTATAATAAAAACAAAATGAAAGACGGCTACACGCCGGAGCTGCCGATTATCAACCCGAAAAACGTCAGCGTCACCGGCTCAAAAGCCGTGATCGACAGAATCCAAAACATCAAGGCGACGATCAATTTAGAGGGCGTCGACCAGACGGTTGAAAAAGAAGCCAAGCTAACAGTGTACGACAGGGACGGAAATGTTCTTCCGGTTGAAGTCAGTCCATCCGTCGTTAAAATCACCGTTCCCGTGACAAGCCCTAGCAAAAAGATTCCCGTCAAAGTTGACCGGAAAGGGAGCCTTCCGGACGGTATCAGCATTTCCAGCCTCGATATCAGTCCGGGAGAGGTAACCGTCTACGGGCCGCAAAATGTTCTTGATTCGTTAGAATTTGTCGAGGCCGATGAGGTTGATTTAAGTAAAATGAAAGATGACACTGAGTTGGAAGCCAACATTAAAGTGCCGGACGGCGCTAAAAAAGTGTCACCCGAAAAAGTGAAAATCAAGGTGAAAGTTGACAAGGAAGAAGAGAAAAAACTGAAGAACGTTTCAATTAAAACCGCGGGGCTGAATGACAGCCGGGATCTTGAATTTCTCGATCCGAAGTCAGGCAAGCTGGATATCACGGCAAAGGGCTCGACAGCCGCGATCGAAAAACTCCAGCCTTCCGACGTCGAGCTCTATGTCAATGTGGCGGATCTCGATGACGGCGAGCATAACGTGAAGCTGGAAGTAAACGGACCGCAGAACATGACATGGTCGCTGCCGCGGCAGAGCATTCGAGTGAAAATCTCATCTCAAACAACCCAAAACGAAAAAAATAATGGTCAGAATGAAGAAGAAGAGAATCATTCTGAAAAGGATTCACAACCTTCATGAATCAAAAAGGAGCGATATTAATGGGCAAGTATTTTGGTACAGACGGTGTAAGAGGCGTGGCAAACAGTGAACTTACACCCGAGCTGGCCTTTAAAGTCGGACGCTTTGGCGGATATGTCCTAACAAAAGATAAGGAGCGCCCCAAGGTGCTGATCGGCCGTGATACGCGCATTTCCGGGCATATGCTGGAAGGTGCCCTTGTTGCGGGCCTTCTTTCGATAGGAGCAGAAGTCATGCGTCTCGGTGTGATTTCGACGCCCGGCGTCGCATATTTGACGAAGGCTATGGACGCGGAAGCGGGCGTAATGATTTCAGCTTCCCACAACCCTGTCGAAGACAATGGAATTAAGTTTTTCGGCGGCGACGGATTTAAGCTTTCCGATGAGCAGGAGCTTGAAATCGAGCGTCTGATGGATCAGCCTGAAGATCACCTGCCAAGGCCTGTAGGCGCTGATCTGGGTATGGTGAACGACTACTTTGAAGGCGGACAGAAATATTTGCAGTTTCTTAAGCAGTCTGCTGATGAAGACTTCACAGGCATTCATGTCGCACTTGACTGTGCGCACGGGGCGACATCTTCGCTGGCGACCCACCTGTTTGCCGATCTTGACGCAGATGTATCAACGATGGGGACTTCTCCGAACGGATTAAACATCAATGACGGAGTCGGCTCGACCCACCCTGAAGCCCTGGCCGAATTTGTGAAAGAAAAGGGAGCTGACGTCGGCATGGCGTTTGACGGGGATGGTGACCGCTTGATCGCTGTTGACGAAAAGGGGAATATCGTAGACGGCGATCAAATCATGTACATATGTTCGAAGTACTTGAAGAGCGAGGGGCGCCTGGCGGACAATACAGTTGTCTCTACGGTGATGAGCAACCTCGGCTTTTACAAAGCGCTTGAAGCGGAAGGCATTAAAAGCGTTCAGACAGCTGTCGGCGACCGCTATGTAGTGGAAGCGATGAAAAAGGACGGGTTTACTTTCGGCGGAGAACAGTCGGGACATCTGATTTTCCTTGATTACAATACGACAGGCGACGGCCTGCTTTCTGCGATCATGCTGATGAACACGATCAAAATGACAGGTAAGTCTTTGTCAGAGCTTGCGGCAGAGATGCAGAAGTTTCCGCAGCTCCTCTTGAACGTGAAAGTAACCGATAAACATAAAGTAGCGGAGAACGAAAAGGTAAAAGCGGTCATCGAAGAGGTTGAGAAGGAAATGAACGGTGACGGCCGCATCCTTGTGCGCCCGTCCGGCACCGAGCCGCTTGTCCGTGTTATGGCTGAGGCGAAAACGAAGGAGCTTTGCGAGAAATACGTAGGCCGCATTGCAGATGTCGTGAAAGCTGAAATGGGAGCGGAGTGATTTTCCGCAGAAGACTGACGAACGAGACATGCTGATTTGACATAAGATAAAGGGAACCGTTCAATCTTGGAAAAAATGTGAACCATTTTGAAAAATGTTTGACGGTTCCTTTAGTGTATAGTAAAATCAGCTTGTCTTGTTTAATTTAAAAGGAAAGGCAGGGCAGAACCATTTTTTATAGTTATAGCGCCCGGACTAAGCGTGCGGATGAAACAGCTTAGTTGACGAGGATGGAGGTTTATCGAATTTTCGGCGGATGCCTCCCGGCTGACCACAAGATCACAGCCGCAAGGATTTCCTCAAACCAAAGAGGCGACTCTTTGAACAAAGGGAAATCGCATGATCTTCCATAAAAAACATGTAGGAGGGGACGAAGAATGTCCCCGCCTGATAAGCAGACTTTCTTCGTCTCCTGCCTGCGACTTTAGGAGGAAGAAAATTATGTGTGGTATTGTAGGTTATATTGGCCAGCTTGATGCAAAGGAAATTTTACTTAAAGGTTTGGAAAAGCTGGAGTATCGCGGCTACGATTCAGCTGGAATCGCTGTAGCGAACGAAGACGGCGTACACGTGTTTAAAGAAAAAGGACGGATTGCCGATCTTCGCGAAGTCGTTGATGCAAATGTGATATCGCAAGCGGGAATCGGACACACACGCTGGGCGACTCACGGGGAACCGAGCCGTCTAAACGCTCACCCGCATCAAAGCGCATCAGGCCGATTTACACTTGTTCATAACGGCGTCATCGAAAACTATGTTCAGCTGACGCGCGAATATTTACAAGATGTAACCCTTAAAAGTGATACGGATACAGAGGTTGTCGTTCAAGTGATCGAGCAATTCGTCAATAACGGTCTTGACACGGAAGAAGCGTTCCGCCAAACGCTTATGCTGCTCAAAGGCTCTTATGCGATTGCATTATTCGATCATGAAAACAAAGAAACAATCTATGTTGCGAAAAATAAAAGCCCGCTTCTTGTCGGCCTTGGAGACAATTTCAATGTGATCGCGTCTGACGCGATGGCGATGCTTCAAGTGACAAACGAATACGTGGAGCTTATGGATAAAGAAATGGTGATTGTCACAGACAAAAAAGTTGTGATCAAAAACCTTGACGGAGAATTGATGTCACGTGCCTCATATATTGCAGAGCTTGATGCGAGCGATATCGAAAAAGGCACATACCCTCACTACATGTTAAAAGAAATCGATGAACAGCCGCTTGTCATGCGGAAAATCATTCAGACGTACCAAGATGAAAACGGCAAGCTTTCCATTCCTGGAGACATTGCAAATGCTGTTGCAGAAGCGGATCGCGTCTATATCATCGCCTGCGGAACGAGCTATCATGCCGGTCTTGTCGGCAAACAATTTATCGAAACATGGGCGAAAGTTCCGGCTGAAGTCCATGTCGCAAGCGAATTCTCTTACAATATGCCATTGCTTTCTGAGAAGCCGCTGTTTATCTTTATTTCTCAAAGCGGAGAAACGGCTGACAGCCGCGCGGTTCTCGTACAGGTGAAAAAGCTCGGACACAAAGCGCTGACATTGACCAACGTACCGGGATCCACGCTTTCCCGTGAAGCGGACTACACGCTTTTACTGAATGCCGGCCCGGAAATCGCGGTAGCGTCAACAAAAGCATATACGGCGCAAATCGCAGTTCTCGCTATTTTGGCAGCTGTGACTGCGGAAACCCGCGGCAAAGCACTCGGCTTTGATCTTGTTAAAGAGCTCGGCATCATCGGAAACGCGATGGAAGCCCTTTGCGACCAGAAAGACGAAATGGAAATGATCGCGCGCGAATATTTGACAGTAACACGCAATGCTTTCTTCATCGGCCGCGGCCTCGACTATTTCGTCTGCCTCGAAGGATCCCTGAAGCTGAAAGAGATTTCTTACATTCAAGCTGAAGGCTTCGCCGGCGGTGAATTGAAGCACGGTACAATCGCATTGATCGAAGACGGCACACCAGTCATTGCCCTTGCGACACAGGAGCACGTCAATTTAAGCATCCGTGGAAATGTCAAAGAAGTGACAGCCCGCGGCGCCAACCCTTGCGTGATCTCCTTGAAAGGCCTGGAAGAAGCAGACGACCGCTTCGTCCTGCCTGAAGTGCATCCGGAGCTCGCACCGCTCGTCTCCGTCATCCCGCTGCAGCTGATCGCATACTACGCAGCGCTACACCGCGGCTGTGACGTTGATAAGCCACGGAACTTGGCGAAGAGTGTGACGGTGGAGTAAGGCGACGTTTGAAATAATAGTTTGTACCCCTCTTGGATTGGATGATCTGGAGGGGTATTTTTGTGTTTGAAAGAGAAATAAGTCTTATCAAAAATTGAACTCTGGTAGTCTGAAAGTGCGCTAGATTATAATTGAAAGGATGTGTAACCATGAACAACGAGACGTACATTGAAGTCAACAGAACATCGCAGTTGATGAATAAAATGAGAAAATTCTCAGTGCTGATTGATGGTGTCGAGGCTGGGAAAATCAAAGATGGCGGGAGGCTGCGAATTGATTTGGAGCCTGGCGAACATGAGATCCAAGTGAAAATTGATTGGTGTGTAAGCCAAACTTTGAGGTTTACGTTAGATGAAGGAGAAGCTTTAAAGTTTAGATGCGGAAGTCCGGTTCGTGGATGGAAGATGTTCTTCGGACTTTTTTATGTATTGGCCGATCCAGAAAAGTATTCGTTTATTGAGCAGGAATAGGCGGTTGCAAGCAGCTTTGGTCTGCATCATCGCCATCATACGCTGCACCGTAACAACCTGACGAAAAGTGTGACGGTGCAGTTTTTTATCCGCAGATGAACATGAAGCGGTGTCAATGAAAGAAAAAGCCTCATCCTTTTTAAAACACCTTATTTCTATAAATCCGAATCGACAGAAGCCATGAACACCCGTATAGCGTAATAATTGATATGGCAACGATCAGATACAGCAGAGCATTTTGTAAGGATAGCAGCATGTGAATCAACTCTCTAATTTGATCGTTCAAATTTTGGACAACAAAATTAACCGTTAGCATATACAAGCCAAATGCAACAATAGAAGCAATCAACAAATAGTTACTTTTGAATTTATAACAGAATGGCAGCATGAATGAAGCAGCTGTCATCACAATGGCGACCATTAGCAAAATGTCTTTCCAGATCGTAAGTTCCCGGTGAATGATAAAGTTTACGATCAATATGGCTGCAGCCACCATAGATGTAAAGAGAACGACGACAATATACTTTGAACTGACAATTTCCTTTCGTGTATAAGGCAAAGAATTGAGAAGCATATGTATAGAAGACTTTTCATCTATTGACATGGTATTCATAAAAATAGCAATACTAAATGCAATTCCAACCCAGATGGGGGAAGCATCTAATGTTAAATAAACACATAACCCCAAAAATAAAACTGCCAATGTTTTTTTCTGCAAGACAATGTCCTTACGTATTAAGTTGAACATGCTCTTTAGCTCCTTTCTTCGTATAAAACATAATATCTTCCAGAGTCGGTTTTTCAATTAACACCATATCCCCAAAAATGTTTTCTGTTCGTGATTTATTCGCAGTCAATGCTTCAAATCCATGAGTTGATTTTCGAACCGCTATAAACTCCTGTTCGGTCTCCCGGTCTAACAACTCCATGCCGCCTTTTACAATTGCATATTGTTCTTCAATCTCGTAAAAGTCCTTTGTAAAGATATGCTCTCCTTTATGAATGAACGTGATATAATCTGCAATCTTATCTAAATCAGTTGTTATATGAGTTGAAAAAAAGATCGTCTTATCCCCATCTTGCATGAGCTGATGCAAGATTTCCAACAGCTCACGGCGGAAAATCGGGTCCAGTCCGGCCGTCGGTTCATCCATAATAATTAGTTCCGCATGATGGGACAAAGCGACGGCTAATGATGCTTTCATCATCATCCCTTTTGAGAACGTCTTGATTTTTTTAGTGAGCGGCAAGTTAAATGTGTTCACATAATCATTGAATACTTGTTCATCCCAATTGACATAGGATCTTTTCACAATATCTTTCATTTCAGTCAATGTTAAATGTTCATAAAATATGTTCGAATCAAATACAAAGCCAATTCGTTGTTTGATTTCTTTCTCATGCTCCTTGTAATTCAAGCCAAATACCGTAATCGTTCCGCTGTCAGGCTGCAATAAGTTCATGATCAGTTTAATCGTTGTCGATTTCCCCACGCCATTTCCGCCGATAAATCCGGTGACAAAACCTTTTTTTACATTCATTGAAAAGTCCTTTAGTTGAAAACCATCGAACGATTTATGAACATGCCGGAGTTCAATTACATTGTCCATCATTCTTCCTCCTGATATAAAATGGTAAGCAAATCTTTTAATTCTGTAAGGGGAACGCCAATGTCTTTGCTGTTTTTTATCGCTGCTGTCAACTGCTCTTCAATTGCTTTCATTTTTCCTTCTTTCATCATTTCGTTATTCTGATCTGATACAAAAGAGCCTTTCCCGACTACGGAATAAATGAAGGCATTCTTCTCAAGTTCTTCATAGGCGCGCTTTGACGTAATAAGGCTGACATTTAGATCTTTTGCCAATTGGCGCATAGAAGGCAGCGGCTGTCCAGGCTTCAATTCATCGGCAAGAATATGATCCTTAATTTGGGTGTAAATTTGTTCATAAATGGGTTGCTTTGAACGATTCGAAATTATAATTTTCATTTCAAAACCTCTTTTATTTATACACAATATATACAATATGTACAATATACACAAAAATTGCCTGAATGGCAACGATTTTTTGTACTGAAATTTTCTTGATACTCTACTCACGTCACCTTTTACACTTATATTGAAGAATAGATAGGAAAGGTGACTAAAATGGATGAAGAGCCATCAAAAAAAGCAATCTTTTCAGTACAATTAATGCTTGGAATTTCACTTATTCTTGGTGTTATACCTCCCCTTATTATGTTTTTAATTTCAAGAAAGAAAGACTTATATTACGGTGAATCAAGTCGCAAAGCACTTAACTTTCATTTGACGATTTTCCCATTGTTTGTAATTGGTAGTTTTCTGCCTTCATGGGTTAAGTACGTTATATTGGCTATAGAAACATTAATAATCATGTATGCTATTATTCGAATAGCTTTTCAAAAACCATATTATTATCCAGCCATTCCTTACATTAAAAGTAAAGATGAAAATATAGAAAAGAGGTATTCGCATGTCAAATAATATGTTGACAATCGGACAATTGGCTAAACGAACAGGAGTTTCTATAAGAACACTTAGGTATTACGATAAAATTGGTTTGCTAATACCAACCGACTACAAAGAAGGAGGACACCGACTTTATAGCCTTGATGAACTCTCACGTTTACAACAAATACAATCTCTTAAATTCATAGGCTTTTCACTTAAAGACATCGCAGATTTATTAAAATCGCAATTTATAGAAGAACAGCAACTTAGCTATTCAATTTCATTCAAAAAAAGAGAACTTATTGCAGAACAAGAAAGAATTCGTCAAACGATTGATCAGTTGGATCATATGAAAACTATTATCTCAGGGTATGAAAAGGTAGATATAAAATTATTCAGCTTTATTATTCACTCTATTCTTTTTGAAGAGGAAAATTTTAATGAATATAGTCAAGCTAAAGGTTCTATTCACAATTTTAGAAGCAGTGAAAGAGCTAATTTAGATAAAGAGTACTTTTCATTGTTTATGGATTTGAAGGAACTTATAGCAAACGAAACAAATCCTGAATCCGATGAAGCATTAAAATTTATCAAACAGTTGGTAGATATTTCTAACAGAACGTTATTAAAGATTGATACAGCAGAAATAGAATCAACGGTTCAATATAATGAACCTAATATACTCAATCCCTTCACGGAAGAAGAAAGAGCCTTTCTTAAAAATGCTTTTGCTTATATGTCAAAGTTACAAGAATGATTAATTGAAAAAGAGTACACCCAATGGCTAAAGAAAAAAATTGGCGCTCCCACTTTCTGTGTATAAAGCTTATTTACGGAGGTTTTAGTTTTGGTTCAAGAAATTTTCCAAAGGGTAGAAGAAGTCAATATTATTTATCAATTTATAGCAGTATTTATAATTGGATTTGTGCCTTTCCTTGAGGCTTTCGTAGCTGTACCAATCGGAATACTTTTAGGCCTACCATTTATTCTCGTAGTTTTAGTGGGGGCTACCGCTAACTGGCTGTCTGTTATGGCTGTAATAGTATTTTCTTCTTTTATGAGATCTTGGTTTTCCAAAAAAGAAAAGAATAACACTGATCATTACATTAACAGACGTTTTCAAAAAGCAAAGTCATACTTCAATAAGTACGGAGTTCCCGGGATCTCACTTTTGGGTCCTATAATAGGAACAAATCACATTGGAGCATTGGTATGTATAATAGCGAAAGCAAATAAAAAAAGGATCATCGTTTGGCAAACTGTCAGTATAGTTATGTGGGCTGCGGGAACTGGAGTTCTGTTGATTTTCGGAGTTGATATCTACAATAATATAAAGAACTAGAATATACTCAATACACCAAATTTTATAATTCTCGATTTGGAAGAGGGTATCGCTTTTTGTTAGAAATATTATCTTATCCTTCACTCCGTCCAAAGTGTGGTGCTATTGCAAACTTATATAAGTATGGCAACTAACAATTATTTTTCGATCTACCAACGTATGCGTGTTGGTATTCATGTCAAACGCCAACGGTAAAAAGGTAGGGAATGTGTCGTTCAAGAAGTAAAAATTACCGTTGTATCATCACATGTTATGGATAAAGAAATATATGTTGCTGTCTTTTCCAAAAAGCAATGGTGGAAGTTTTTTTAATCCTCTTTCACAATATTTCAATTACCCGAAGAAAAAATAAACGGGCATATAACATATTGACAATTTGCGATATGAAGATATAATGATTGGTATGGAACCTATTGAAGTTTTCAAAGCTTTATCAAATGAATCAAGGCTGCAAATTTTGCAATGGCTGAAGGAGCCTGATCGTCATTTTGAACCCCATGAAGGGATTGATATGAACACAATCGGGGTATGTGTCAGCCAAATCACAGACAAATTGAAAATGACGCAATCAACGGCTTCTCAATATCTCGCCATTCTTTTAAGAGCCGGCTTGATTAAGGCGGAACGAATCGGAAAGTATACGTACTACAAAAGAGACGAAGAGGCCATCAGAAAGCTTGCTGACTTTCTTAAAACAGAGATATGAGCATTCAAAAAATAAACATCTCTAGATGATGTTTATTTTTACACCATACATATCGACATATTCCGATGTGTTTATTTTTTGATTTACATATCGTTATTTCGTGATATGTAAATGTATAAAACGAAGAAGGAGCGAACGATGATGTTTAGTGCTTGGAAAATTTATATTTTAGCGATCATCAGTTTTTTGGTAGGGACCTCAGAGTACATTATTTCCGGGATTTTGGATCAGATCGCCCAAACACTCGGAATAACTTTAGCTGCCGCGGGCCAGCTGATTACGATCTTTTCACTTGTGTATGCAGTTTTCACACCGGTTCTCATGGCGTTGACGGCAAGTATGGATAGGCGCAAGTTAATGATGTATGCTCTCGCTTTGTTTGTGATCGGAAATATTCTGGCCTTTACCCTGCCTGGCTATGGCTGGTTTGTTGCAGCGCGGGTCATTATGGCATTGGGGGCAGGCATGGTTGTGGTCACGGCATTAACGATTGCCGCCAAAATCGCTCCGGCGGGTAAGCAGGGCAGTGCAATTGCTACAGTGGTCATGGGGTTTACCGCTTCTCTGATCATAGGTGTTCCACTCGGAAGAATGACGGCAGAAGCATTAGGCTGGAAGTCTGTATTTGGAGGAATTGCTTTACTGGGATTCATCGCAATGATTGTTATATTCTTAATCTTGCCGCATACCGAAGGCGATAAGCCTGTTCCTTTGCTTCAACAGCTTTCTCTTTTAAAGAACCGGAAAGTAGCAATGGGGTTATCAATCACTTTTTTCTGGCTCGGAGGGTATTCCGTTGCATATACTTATCTGTCTCCTTACCTTCTGACCGTTTCAGGGATAAGCGGCAATTTGCTTAGCGGCTTTTTGCTTATATTTGGAATCGCCAGCTTGGTTGGATCGAAGTTTGGCGGATATAGCACCGATAAATGGGGCGTTCCTTTTACACTCGTTGGCGGGATGGCGCTGCATATCATCGCACTGATTTTACTGTCGCTTGTCACCCATTCCTATGTCGGAGTACTGTTGATTCTCATATTATGGTCGTTTGCCGCATGGTCTACCGGCCCGACACAGCAATATCACTTAGCGACGCTCGAACCGGAATTGTCAGGTGTATTGCTCGGCATCAATCAATCGATGATGCAATTCGCCATGGCCGTAGGTGCAGGAATCGGAGGGATTTTTGTAGAAAAAATATCGCTTGCTTCTATTACGTGGTTTGGGGCACTGGAGGTTACGCTTGCGATTGTTGTTGTTTTGGTGACTTTCAGTTCACATTACAAACGGAAAGCAGGATCTGTAAGAGAAATCAGCTCATAATACGTTGCCTTGATTGGTGTTGAAGATTCAATGGGTTCATTCCCCATATCTTACTTGTTTTTTTTCGAAGTCTGGCAGGTAGTGTTGAGCCGAAAAATCTAACACCGGTCCGTTGTAAAACGAGCGGGTGTTTTTTATTTAGTCCGCTAAAATCCGCAAATAAGCCCTCCAAGGGCCGACATCATCCTGATACCGTTTCGCCAGCACTCTTGCAATTTGCGAGATGTGAGTAAGGTCGTGGGCAACCCATGTCGAGATCTGTTCTCTCAGTTTGACGATTCCAAACTCAGGGTGCATCCCCGTTTGTTCGAAGTCGGTTTCAGGATCAATGATCTGCTGTAATGTTTTCAGATTCGCCCGTCTGATATCTGCAAACTCGTTAAGCAACTGTTCCATCGTTTTTCCGTCGTTTTGATTCAACTGGCTGAAGCGGTCGAACGGCGGAAAAGGTTCCGTTGCTCCTTTTGTCACGATCAATTTGATGCGCGGCAACCAATTGTTTTTTTCTCCTTCAATGAGATGGCCGACGACATCAAATGCGTTCCACGTGTCGGCGCCTTCATCGCAGCTGATCCAGGGACTTGATAATCCGGTCAGCAGCTGACTCAGCGTTTGTGGTGTGCGCTCCAGGATTTCGATTGCTTCCTCGAGTTGAAAGTTCATGTGAATGACCTCCATTCATAAAAGTTCACGTCAACTGCCGCTCAGCAAACTCACGATACAGCGCATGCGAAGCAATCAGCTCGTGGTGCCGCCCCCGCCCTGTGATCTCGCCTTTTTCGATAAATATAATTTGGTCCGCGTTCACGATTGTCGATAGCCGGTGGGCGATGACGAAGGTGGTGCGGCCTTCCATGAGGCGGGCGAGCGCCTGCTGGACGATGGCTTCTGATTGGCTGTCGAGGCTGGCTGTCGCTTCGTCCATCATTAAAATTTTCGGGTCGCGCAGGAAGGCGCGGGCGATGGCGATCCGCTGTCTCTGGCCGCCGGATAGCTTGACGCCGCGTTCGCCGACTTCCGTATCAAGCTGCTCTGGAAATTGTTTAATAAATGTGTCGGCATAAGCCATTTCCGCGACTTTCCACAGTTCTGGATCGTCAATGCTGTCGGCGTAGTCCAAGCCATAGCATAAGTTCTCACGGATGGTGCCGGATATCATCGGGCTGTCTTGAGATACGTAGCCGATCTGGCTGCGCCACGATTTCATCGACAGTTTGTTGATCGGTGTTTCCCCGATGTTAATGGCCCCTGAGTCCGGTTCGTAAAATCGTTCCAAGAGGCCGAACATCGTCGTTTTTCCGCCGCCGCTCGGACCGACAAATGCAATCATCTGCCCGGGATCGACGTCAAAAGATACCTCCCGCAAGACAGGCTCGTCATCGCCATAAGAGAAAGATACATTCTCGACGCGTATCGGCAGATTGGAGATGTCCATCTCAAGTCCTTCCTGGCCCTCTTCCTCTTCAGTATGCAAAATCTCGATGATCCGCTCTGTTGCCCCTTTTGCTTTTTGCAGCTGAGTGAAAAACATTGTGAACGATGTGATCGGGAAGATGATTTGAAACAGATAAAGCAAAAAGGCGATCAGTGAACCTGCCGACATCGTCCCCTCAGAGACGCGGATGCCGCCGTAGCCGATGATGGCGACGATCACAATCATAATGACAAGGTGCATAAACGGGGAGACAAGCGCAAATATACGGGCTTCCTTGAGTCCGTATTGAAAGAGCTTCGAAATGCCTGATAACCCTTTCATTTTTTCTGTATGCTCGGCGTTTGATGCTTTCATTAATCTGATTTCGCTTAATGTCTGCTGGACATGTCCGGTGAAGGAAGCTGTTTCATCCTGCAGCGTTTTGGAGATGCGCTGCATTTTCATGCCGAGCGGGATCATGATGAAGGTCGTGATCGGAACGGAGATCAGCATGAGCAGTGTCATTTTCCAATCCATGATCAGCAAAATGATCACCGATCCGACAATGGTGATGATGCCGGAAACAAACTGCGGAAAATGGTCGGAAATCAAGCTTTCAACAATGCCGGTGTCATTGACAACGCGGCTGACGGTTTCACCGCTCGTCTTTTCGTCAAAGTAGCGGACAGGCAGGCGCAGCAGCTTGAACCACATACGCTCGCGCAGGGAAGCGACCACTTTTTGCCCGGCATAGGAAAGAAAATAGGTCGAAAACCCGTCGCAGACCGCTTGAACAATAAAAACGAGCGCAAGGATTCCCGCTAAGGCCAGATTGATCGAATGGACGGAAAAGCCGTCAACCATTTCCCTTGTCAACAGTGGAATGGACAGGCCGACCAATGTAGTGACGAGGCTTGCGGTCAAACCGACGGTTAAAGCCAGCCTGGGTACGCCGGATGTGAGAATCATGGTGAAAAACGGTTTCATGCTATTGTTGTTTTCTGTTTTCATTTGATAAACTCCTTATCGATATAATGTCAAAGAAGTGGATGGCGCAAGCTGTAACTCATCATATTACGATATACACAGCAGAAAGTTCCCGATCATTGCCGATTTTAGCTTCATGCTAAAAAGATTGACAGGAGAGATAATTGTAACTATTATTGTTACATATAGTTGATTGCATATAAGAAAGGAAGAAAAAACATGACGATAAATATTAAAGTATATTCCGATTATGTCTGTCCATTCTGTTTCCTCGGAAAAGACCAATTCGAAAAAGCGATCGAAGGCAAAGATGTGGAAGTCGAGTGGCTGCCATTCGAACTGAGGCCGCGTCCATCTGAGCAGCTTGATCCGTTAAACGACCCGTCCAAATTGGCAATGTGGGACGGCGCCATTAAGCCGCGAATCGAGGCTTGGGACGTCAACATGAAGCTGCCAAACGTCTCACCGCATCCTTATACAGATTTGGCTCATGAAGGCTATCACTTTGCAAAAGAACACGGTAAAGCGAAAGCGTACAATGACCGGGTTTATCAAGCCTTTTTCCAGGAAGATCAAAATATTGGCGACATCGACGTATTAACAGCGCTGGCTAAAGAAGCCGGACTGGATGAGCAGACTTTTAAAGAAGCTTTAAGCTCCAGAACATATCAGGACGTGCAGCGGAAGGCGCTCCAACACGCTTACGAAGAAGCAGGCATTACGGCCGTTCCGACATTTATCATTGGCAATGAACGGATCGCCGGGGCCGCTGCGAGGGAAGTGTTTGAACAGGTGATTGAAGAGGAAAGACGAAACATTTCTGCTGATGTTTTGCAATGCGACATTGACGAGAAGTCTTGTTAACAAACACCATCATACTTGGAACCCTTTAGATAAAAACAGTCTAAAGGGTTTTTTTCGCAGGTCGACAAATCATTGATTGGTGCAAAAAGGGGGAATTTGAATCAGAATAAAGAGGGAATTCGCCCTCTAAAATAAAGTTAAGACAAGTTTAAATAAAGGTGAAAAATCACATATGAAAATATGAAAATAGGATCAAATCATTTACATATATTATTAAATATGGTATAGATTATAGTGACATCAGTGTTATTACATATATTAGAATTTCATCATTTTTAAGGAAAGGAGGTTATAAAGATGGAAACGAAAAATAAGGACTTTGTAAGCAAAGTATCTGAAGAGGAATTAAAGAACTTGGCTGGAGGAAATGATGAGATTACTCCGCAAAGCACTGTTGTTTGTGTTAGCTTAAGAATTTGCAAATGGAGTATAAAGTACTGTCCAAGTTTTAAGAGAAAATGCTGGATGTAAAGTTCTGAATATTCTATCTCATCGCTGCCAATATAGAGAGTTAGAGATAACTCTCTATTTGGTCAGTGAATTTTTCTAAGAAGGGATTGGTTATATGGGAAAAATATTTGATTTTGATATTAAAGAAACCGTTCAAAGCAAATCATTGTATCCTTCGGAAAGAAGAAAAAAGACCGATGCCGATATACCCGTTAACGAGCTACTTTTAAATGAAAAATCAAGCGAATGGGTTCATCTGTGGCAACAGTATTGGGGTCATGAAGATTGTTTTAAGTCATATTTAGATGAAGAAAATATGTTCAGTGAATTTCAATCCTTCTACTCGGATTTTTTTAAGCTGTCTTTTGATTATTTGGAATCCAAATTAGACCAGTTAAGTAAACAATGTGATTTGTCTGTGATATGCGATATCGCAAATTTAAAAAAGAATATCATGTCGTATATACAAGAGCATGTAGGGTATTTAGGCATTAGAGCTTTAATACAAGATATAAATGAAGAAAGAGAAAAAGGAAGACTTGAAGGAGAAAATCCCAAGGAACGATATGAATATTACGTAAATCATTTGTTGTCAACCAAGGAAAAAAGGCTCGAAATACTTTGCCAATATCCTGTCCTAACAAGAGTTTTGTGCGAATTTATATTAAATCATATAGACAGTATTACTGAAGCTGTTATGCGTTTTTCAAATGACAGGAACGAAATATTGGAAAAATTCAATTTTAAAGGGGAAGACAAGCTGGCATCTTTATCTTTACAATTAGGCGACTCCCATAACGATGGCAGAAGTGTCATGGTGCTTCACTTTGAATCAAATAAAAAAATCGTTTATAAACCTAGGCTCCTCTCAGTTGATTTACACTTTCAGGAGCTTTTGCATTGGATAAATGATAAGGGGGGATGCAGGAATTTAAGAACATTAAAAATTTTAAGTAAAAACGAGTATGGGTGGCAGGAGTATGTAGAGTATAAACCCTGTCAATCTAATAGTGAAATTTCCCGTTTTTATGAAAGGCAAGGTGAATATATCGCAATATTATATTTGCTTAATGCCACAGATTTTCATTTTGAAAATTTAATTGCATGCGGGGAACATCCTGTATTGATTGATCTTGAAGGATTAGTGCAAAATACGGCAAAAGACTTGCAGGACGAATCTTCAGCATATAATATTGCATTCAATAAATTAATAGACTCAGTATTATCTACAGGGATGCTACCTGTTACATATATTAAATCCAGCATATTAGGGTTTGACATTAGCGGCCTTGGCGGAGATGAAGGTCAGCCGACTGGACAACATACTTTTACTGTGGAAAATGTTCAAACAGATGAGATCAAGTTAGTTAAGGCTGAGGCTTTTTCGGAAGGCAGTAAAAATAAGCCCTTTCTTGATAGTGAGAAAGTGGCATCAGCTTCGCAGTTTTCTTCTGAAATTATTAAAGGTTTTCGAGACATCTATTCATTATTTCTTCACCATAAAAAAGAGCTATTGTCTTCAAACAGTCCGTTGAGCCGCTTTAAAAATGATCGAGTAAGGGTCATTTTAAGAAGTACACAAGTTTATTCTACCTTTTTAGACTCGAGTTATCACCCGGATTATTTAAAAGATGGATACAGCAGAGAACGGCTTATAAATATTTTATGGGTTGGCGGAAAAAGCCGCCCGGTACATCAAGATGTCATCATGTATGAATGCAGAGATATCATAAAAGGAGATATTCCTTATTTTTATTGTCAAACTGATTCAGTTGATTTGTATCATCCATTGGGTAAAGTGAAAAGTGATTTTTTTGAAAAGTCGAATTTTGAATGTCTAATGAAAAAAGCAAAATCGTTAAATAAAAGTGATATGGAAATGCAAATCGAATTTATCCAAAACTCTCTCACCGCCCAATACCCGCACTATAATGACTCCCATAACAACACGAATAAAAAAAACCATGCTTTTCATGATCAAACAACAGGCTATTCTCCTGAACAATTTTTAGAAGTTGCAGAAAAAATAGGCGATGAGATGAAAAACCACGCCATCTTCGGAAAGAAAGATGATGTTACATGGCTGGGGATCAATCAAAATTATAATGATCAACTAGCTTTTAGTCCGCTTGAATTTGATTTATATGATGGTTTGCTTGGAATAGGGCTGTTCTATGCAAACTTATATCATGTTACTAAGAAAGAGGACTATAAGAATATCGCTGACAAAGCATTGAATTCAGCCTTAAATTACGCGGAAAACTATCCATTAGAATTTCCGTTATCGGCCTTTTACGGTTATGGAGCATACGCATATGTACTAAGTAATTTCTCTTTTATTTTCCATTGCCGCGACTATTTAACACAAGCAAAAAAAATGCTGAATAGAGTTTTAGGCTCAATAGAAGAAGATCAATCGCTTGATTATCTAGGAGGTTCTGCCGGCCTGATCATAGTATGTATACACCTTTATAAAAGAACAGGCGAACCTTATTTATTGGATATTGCGAATAGGTGCGGGAAGCTACTTGTGAACAAAAAAGAGCAGCAAATGAATGGTGCCGGTTGGCGTTCAAATCAGCTTGACAAGCCACTTTCAGGACTTTCTCATGGTTCTTCAGGATTTACATGGGCCCTAATGGCATTATATAAGTTTACAAAAAATGCCGATTTCAAAATAGCATTCATGGATTCCATGGATTATGAAAAATCCTTATTTAATAAAAAGGAAAAGAACTGGTTGGATTTACGGGATAATACCGAGCGTAATGGAAATTCCATGTGGTGCCATGGAGCGGCTGGAATTGGAATGAGCCGAATTATGATGGGCGATTATACGAATAATGTCGAGTTGCTGGATGAAATTGATGCGGCAGTCAATCAAACATTAAAAAGTGGATTTGGCATAACACATAGCTTATGCCATGGAGATTTAGGCAATTTAGATTTACTTCTTTTGGCAGCAAATAAATTCCAAAGTGAAAATTTAAAAGAAACAGCATTAAAAATTGGTAGCGATGTCGCCTACAGCATTACCAAAGGGAATGTGAGGTATGGGACTGTTTCAGGTGTCAAAAATCTAGGTTTAATGCTTGGACAAGCAGGTATAGGCTATGGTTTATTAAGGCTTGCTTTCCCGGAAAAGGTCCCTTCAATATTAACCCTTCAAATGAACGGGGGGGACTATAATTGAAAACGAAAACCAGAATAAGAGTGCCGCTTAAAAGACAAATTGCTCAAACTGATTGTGCTTTATGTTGCCTAACCATGATAGTGTCTTATTACAAAAGCCATGTTGGTTTTCATGAACTGAAAGAAAGGCTGGGCGGCGGACGCGACGGAGTTACCCTTTTCGCTCTATCCAATACGGCCACCGGGATTGGATTTTCGGCAAATGTACTAAAAGCTGATCGTATCAGTTCGATTACTTCACCAGTTATTGTGTACTGGGATCATTTCCACTACGTTGTATTGGAGAAAATAAACAAAAAGGGCTACCATGTGCTTGATCCCGCATTAGGACGATGCACGTATTCAGAAGAGGCTTTTCTTGAACATTTTTCGGGTTATTATCTAGCTCTTGAACCTAATGAGAACTTTAAACAAGTAAAGCCTAAAAGTGTATGGCTTCCCTATTTAAAAATAACCTTGGAAAAACCAAAATTACTTTTTTCTATTTTGGTATGGTCCCTGTCTATTCAATTGTTGACTGTTTCCATGCCGATTATCACTAAAATTGCAATAGATGAAATTGCCATTCCGAATCATTACGAATTTCTAACTGTTTTTTTCATTAGTATTTTTGGTTTGGTTATATTTAAGGGGATTATTTCTTACATGCGAGGCCGCTTTTTAACTAATTTAAGGTTGCATCTGGATTGGAGGTTGATGAGCAGGTTTTTTAGACATTTAATTCATCTGCCGTTTCAATATTTTCAGTTAAGGTCATTTGGCGAAATTGTTTATCGAGCCAACTCCCATATTATGATACGAGAGCTTTTTTCTCAGCAGACCATCATGAGTGTACTAGATTCAACTCTCGTTCTTATTATACTGGGATACATGGCGATGACTTCGCCTTGGTTAGCAGGTTGGGTGATTGCCTTTGGTATAGTAAACATATTATTGTTGACTTTTACTCAAAACGCAATTAAACAACGTGCAGAGGAAGAACTCTCTGAGCAGTCCAAATTCCAAGAAGTTCAGGTGGAAACGCTCTATGGAATTTTCGGAATTAAAATGGCCGGAGTTGAAAAACAAGTTTTACATCAATGGGAGCATTTGTTTAAAAAGGTATTGTATGCATTCAAAAAAAATGAATATTTTTCTAATACCATAAATTCGTACATAGTTAGTTTAGAGCTTGCTGCGCCTTTGGTTATTTTAGGCTTGTCATTACACCAGGTTCAACTTGGAAACATAACCACCGGCTCAATGGTGGCGATCTATTCATTGACAGGAGTATTTTTTGGTTTGGTTTCTTCTTTAGTTGAAACAGCAAAAAGCATGATCACTATGGACACCTATTTGCAAAGAATTAACGATGTGTTGGAAGCGCCAGTGGAAAAAACACCAAAAAACTCAATTAAACCAAAAGAATTAACTGGAAATATTAAACTGGAAAATGTAAGCTTTTCATATACCCAGTATAGTAAGCCTGTGCTTAAACATATTAGTGTGGAAATAAAGGCGGGGCAAAAAGTCGCTATCGTTGGTCCTTCAGGTTCTGGCAAAAGTACTTTGGCACGTATGCTGCTTGGTTTATATGAACCTACTGCCGGCAAAATCTTTTATGATGGAATCAATTTATTCGACTTAGACAAGCAATGGCTGCGTAGAAATATTGGTGTCGTACCACAAGATGCGACTCTTTTTAATAAATCCATTCTTCATAACATATCTGTTTATGATAAGAATCCTTCTATGGATAAAGTTGTTAAGGTGGCTAAAATAGCACAAATTCACGACGAGATTATGGAAATGCCAATGGGTTACCACACTCCCGTATCAGAAATGTCGATGAATATTTCAGGTGGTCAAAAACAGAGAATCATGCTGGCGCGGGCTTTATTGCAAAGCCCTTCAATATTATTGCTGGATGAAGCAACCAGTTCTCTTGATAACTTAAATGAAAAGGTCATAGAACAACATTTAAATGAATTAAAGTGCACGCGCATCGTCATAGCTCACAGGCTGAGTACTATTAAGGATGCAGATCTCATATTAGTGCTAAAAGACGGAGAGATTCAAGAGATGGGCAACCATTTACAATTGATTCGCAACCAAGGGTTTTACACCAAATTGTACAATTCAAACAATGACCAAGCGATTGTGGGAGGAGGCTAAAACAGTGAATGATTTATTTGATGAAATAAGAGATGAGTCGATTAATATTGGAGGGGTTGATGGTTATAAATTTGACTTTTTAAAAGAGATATTGGGAAATAAAAGATTTGTATTTCTCGGAGAAAGCAGCCATTGCGTCAAAGAATATATTGAGGCGAAGGCAAGCTTGATCAAATATCTGCATCAGGAATTAGGATTTCGTATTCTTGCTTTCGAAAGTGAATTGGGAGATTGCAGCATAGGAAATTATCTTACAGAAGAACTTAGTGCCAAAGAAAATATGTCCGGTTCCATCGGGAAAGTTTGGCACAACGAATTTATGCTCGATTTGTTTGAGTATATGAAGGAAACCCAACAGCGGCAGCCTTTGCATTTAACAGGCGTTGATGTTCAGCAGAGCATGGATAAGCACTTTTCCTCCTACATGCGTTCGCATTTGACAGGGGATCTCAGGAAAACGTTTGTAACATTTGATACGCGTACAAATGAGATGCTCGATAAAGATTATATGTTAAAGCGGCGTTTTAGGAAAACAGTAGAAGAAATTGAAAGAATAGGCCAAGGACTGATAAGGGAGCTTGAAAAACAGACTTTCCCCTCTGCTATGCTTCGTGATGTCGTGTTACAGACGATGAAAAACAGACTCAATTATTTTAAGGCGAATTTTACAAAAGGTTTTTCAAAATTGTTTGAATATCGTGATGAATTAATGGCGAAGAATCTTGAATTTTTATCTCAGCATGTTTATCCTGATGAGAAATTTATCATTTGGGCTCACAACCTTCACATCAAAAAACAAAGCAGCGTCAATCGGTTTTCACCATATCGATCATTTGTAGAAAACCTTCCGGAATTTATGAAAGAGGACAGTTTTGTTATTGGTCTTTACGCGGGAGAAGGAAGAATGGGTGACAACCAAGGAGGCGATCATCCTATCAAAAAAGTTAACAAAAAGCACATGGAGTGGCTGCTCAGCAATTCACCCCATCCCAATTTTTTTATACCATGTGCTTCAAAGTGGGGGGAAAAAAAGTGGAAGGCTTTTGAGGGAGGAGGCTTGCGTATTTCTTTCAAGCCGGTTCAACAGTATGACGGAGTTTTATTCTTTAAAAAAGTAACCCCAGCAGTTGTTAATGTTGAATAGGATGTTGACGGGTTAAGCATAACCTCTTATAGGAATTTTTTGTTGGGAAAAGAACTTTTTCGTTATATTAAATTGCTGGTGGCGGCCAAAGGGAGGAAAACTGAAAGCTGTTTTTTTGGTTTTCAATGGTGAATGGGATTATTGCATAGAGTGCACAAGTCAGACCCAGGGTAATTTCATGGACGTATTAACTTTTGGTAAAGGCGTTTATCAGGACATCCATGAAAAGATATGTTCGGCAGATGAGGAAGGGAATCCTGTTCCCGAGATGCCGGAGATGGTGGTTGAGGAGAAATATGAAGAACTCCAAAGGTAAATTGGTAACGCGTTCACAGTTTCTTGAGAGGAAGATCTTCAACAAATCATGATAAAGGGATGGCCGAAGGCTTTTCTTCACAGCTGGATCGCCTTGAAGACGATCTGAAAGCCATTCGTTAAAAGAGGGAGGGTATATTGATGACGACGTTTCCTGAGCATTTCATATAACCACGTAATCGCGGACCTCCTCATCAAGTTTTTCTATAACCATTAAAAAGAGGAGGTTGATATACATGCGTACAGAGCAGGAAATCATCGATTTGGTGCTGAAGGTCGCACGGGAGGACGACCGCGTTAGAGCGGTCGGTATGAACGGTTCGCGGACGAATCCGAATGTTCCGAAAGACCCTTTTCGCGATTATGATATGGTCTATGTTGTAACAGATATGCAGTCTTTTCTTGATGAGCCGGGCTGGGTTGACGTTTTTGGGGAGCGGATCATCATGCAGACGCCGGAAGCGATGGAGCTGTTTCCGAATGAGCTTGGCAACCGCTTTTCTTATTTGATGTTATTTACTGACGGTAGCCGCATTGATTTGATTCTTGTGCCTCTTGAAGAAAAGCTGGAATACTGCCGGGAAGACGGATTAACCGTGATCCTGCTCGATAAGGATCAGGACCTGCCCGTTATCCCGCCGCCGACGGATCGGGAATATTGGGTGCAAAAACCGTCCCCGCAATGCTTCGCCGACTGCTGCAATGAATTTTGGTGGACGTCGACATATGTGGCCAAAGGGTTGTGGCGGCAGGAAATTCTTTATGCACTCGATCATTTAAACCTCATCAGGGCCATGCTGCTGAAAATGCTCGAATGGAAGGTCGGTTTTGAAACGGGCTTTTCGCTGAGCATAGGCAAGAATGCAAAGTTTCTTGATCGCTATGTTGATCGAAATACGTGGGAAAGGCTTTTGGAGACGTATCCGCCAGCTGATTATGAGCGTGTATGGAACAGTTTGTTTAAGATGTGGGATCTGTTTGAAGAGACATCGGCAGCAGTCGCTGAACATCTGGCTGAACAATATCTTTTCGCAGAAGCCGAGAAAGTCAAACAGTACGTGAGACGCGTTCAGCAGCTGAAGCCTGATGCAAAGGTAATTGACTAATCAGATGATGGCCGCACTCCCGGCAGGTGAGCCGGGAGTGTGTTTTTTGCGGAGGTGAACGCCATGTTCAGTCTTAAAAAGATATTGAAGGAGCATTATGGAATCGACAGTGTGAACATTTCTCCCGAGCAAGGGGGATGGACAGCACTCGCTTATCAAGTAACCGATGGAAAAGCCGCTTTCTTTCTAAAAGTGTATGATAAAAATAGGGCATCGACAGCGAAATGGACGGCTCTGATTGATGATTATATGCCTGTTCTCAGGTGGCTGAGTGACCGCACCGCTCTCAGCGGGAAACTGCCTGTGCCGCTTTTAACAACAAATGGAGAATACAAGTGCGAAGATGATGATGCGGTTTATGTGCTTTATGAATACATCGCCGGGGAAACCATTGGTGGCCGGCCGCTCGGCAAAGGCTGCGCGAAGAAGCTCGCCAGCATCATAGCGGAGCTGCACCGATATGACGAGACGATCCCGGTGAAGACAGAAAGAATAAAAGAAAACTATGATATTTCGTTTTTAGGCGAGATGAAACAATGGCTTGATCACCTTCCTTGTGAGCTGGCGCCACTCATTCAACCCTACATCGGATCAATCCGCGAGATGATGGAGGCAGCCTTGTCCCTGGCGGATGATTTGAAATGCAGCGACAGAAGATTGGCTTTGTGCCATACAGATATTCATGGATGGAATATGATGAAAACGGGCGGGGAATTGATTCTGATCGATTGGGAGGGCTTGAAATTGGCCCCTGTTGAAGCGGATCTGATGTTTTTTGCCAATCAACCGTATGTACAAGAGTTTTTGCGGGTTTATCGCGAGACTCATAAAGGGTTTGAAATTGATCAGAACGCATTGCGGTTTTATCAGATCAGGCGAAGACTGGAGGACATATGGGAGTTTACAGAGCAGCTGGCGTTTGACATTCAGACAGAAAATGAAAAGGCAGAGACGATGAGCTTGCTGAAAAACGAGCTTGAGGCCATAGAGGACAGCAAGATCGACTGTTAAAAAGCTAAATGGAGGAACATCTGTGAAAAATTATCGTACTTTATTTTTTGATGTGGATGACACACTATTAGACTTCGGTGCAGCGGAAAAGTCAGCACTGCGGAAGCTTTTTCAGGAACAGCAAATTCCTTTAACAGCTGAAATAGAAGCGAATTATAGACGTATCAATCAAGGTTTATGGAGGGCGTTTGAAAAAGGGGAGATAGACCGCGGCCAAGTGGTCAATACGCGTTTTTCCCTTTTATTCAAAGAATATGGTCTAGAGGCTGACGGCGTTTTGCTTGAGGAGAAGTATCGCAGCTTCCTTGAAGAAGGGCATCAACTGATAGACGGTGCTTTTGAATTAATTGAAAGCCTGCAGGATCAATATGATTTATATATCGTGACGAACGGTATTTCAAAAACGCAGTATAAGCGTCTGCAAGCTTCGGGATTATACCCGATGTTTAAAGGGATTTTTGTTTCAGAGGACACCGGTTTTCAAAAACCGATGAAAGAATACTTTGATTACGTTTTTGAACGAATTCCTCATTTTTCTGCCGATCAAGGGCTGATCATCGGGGATTCATTGACAGCGGACATAAAAGGGGGGCGGCTGGCCGGATTGGATACATGCTGGATGAATCCGGGCATGTTAGCAAATGACACTGGTATTGTACCAACCTATCAAATACAAAAACTTGATGAGTTGTATAATATTTTAAACATTAAAAAAGCCGGCTATTGTTCATAAGGGAAAACGGGCGCATTTTGATTGGTGATTCAAGATGCGTACTGCTTTTTCCATTTCGCTAATATTATAAGAATATTCTTTATATTGGGATAGTTGTTTTCTAACAAATAGACAGAGTAAAATTTGTTCTCCTGAAAAAAACAATTGTATTTTTTGAGGGAATTTATTATGATGGAATAAGTAAATTTTGAGGTAAATAGTTAATTGGAATTATTAGATTTTTATTACTACTTAATACGATGAAGATGCTTTGTCATCATATAGTTTGGGGTGACATCAGCCGTGTAAGAGGAGGAAAAGAAGTGGCGAACAAGGAATTGAAGAGAGGCCTGGGCGCACGCCACATCCAAATGATTGCGCTTGGCGGCACTATCGGCGTCGGTTTATTTATGGGATCTTCTAGCACGATAAAGTGGACAGGACCTTCCGTCCTGCTTGCTTATGCCATTTGCGGAATTTTTATCTTTTTTATTATGCGTGCAATGGGGGAAATGCTATATGTAGAGCCAAGCACCGGTTCATTTGCGACATTCGGCCATCAATATATACACCCGTTGGCTGGATATATAACCGCGTGGAGCAACTGGTTTCAGTGGGTGATTGTCGGGATGTCCGAGATCATCGCAGTCGGGGAGTACATGAAGTACTGGTTTCCGGATCTGCCCGCTTGGATACCGGGCATTATCGCAATGGCGATTCTTGGAGGAGCAAATCTTGTCTCTGTTAAATCATTTGGTGAGTTTGAATTTTGGTTTGCGATGATTAAAATTGTTACAATTGTATTAATGATTGTAGCGGGGCTCGGGATTATTTTCTTCGGATTCGGCAACGGCGGACAAGCGATCGGGTTTTCAAACCTTTGGTCGCACGGCGGTTTCTTTACAGGTGGATTCTCAGGATTCTTCTTTGCGCTGTCACTAGTCATCGCCGCTTATCAAGGGGTCGAACTGATCGGAATTACGGCGGGGGAGGCAAAAGATCCCCAAAACACGCTGAGACACGCGATCCAAAGTATTATTTGGCGTATTTTAATTTTCTATATTGGCGCCATCTTCGTGATTGTCACAGTTTATCCTTGGGATGAGCTGAATGCAATTGGAAGTCCGTTTGTATCCACTTTTGCGAAAGTCGGAATTACGGCGGCAGCCGGCATTATTAACTTCGTCGTCATTACGGCGGCAATGTCCGGCTGCAATAGCGGCATTTTCAGTGCGGGCCGCATGCTTTATACACTGGGAGTAAACGGGCAAGCGCCAAAATTCTTTACGAAGATTTCCAGAAACGGCGTGCCTTTATACGGGACGATCGCAGTCCTGTTCGGTTTGGCAATCGGCGTCGTTTTAAATTATATTGCGCCGCCTAATATTTTTGTGTATGTATACAGTGCGAGCGTGCTCCCGGGGATGATTCCGTGGTTTGTCATTCTGCTCAGTCATATCGGATTCAGAAAAGCAAAAGGGGCTGAAATTGACAAACATCCTTTCAAAATGCCTTTCGCCCCTGTGACGAACTATTTGACGATTGGTTTCCTGCTGATGGTATTGGTGGGCATGTGGTTCAACGATGACACACGCGTGTCACTGATTGTCGGGGTTATTTTCCTTGCGGTTGTTGCCGGCAGCTATTATGTGTTTGGAATTGGCAAGCGTGCTTCAGTTGATGAGAATAAATAATGAAATTTTTAAGGCGCTTGGGGCTGTCGAGATGTTATTGGCAGCCCTCTTAGGTGCTATGCTCAAGAACCAGCTTCTGGTTCTTTTTTTGTAAGCTTGGCTGTGTTTCAATACGGGCGCCAATGATGAGCAGAAACCCGCCCACTCCGGCGGGCGCCTCTGGGTGCCATTTCAAGCAATGGCATATCCAACACCGGGTCCGAAAGATGTTGTGATTCAAGTGAAGAAGCCAGGCCACACAGTAAAGGCTTATGAAAAGGTATTAGGGAGGTCTTTTTCTTTCCAAAAGAAAAAAGCCCGCAGAAAACAGGAGCGTCTCTGCAAGCTGAAAAAAGCCGCTATGTGAAAAGGTTTGCCGCAACACGTGTATCGACCTCATAACAACACAATCAATGAATTGATATGGATCCGATGAGAAGCGCGCATCCTGTCATCACGATAACAGCGAGCACTGCCCACTTTATCGCAAATTTTTGATGATCGTCGATGGAAACCCCGACAAGCCCAACAAGCAAATGTGTTGAAGGCACAAGCGGGCTCAGCATGTGAATCGGCTGGCCGATGATGGAGGCTCTTGCAATTTCGACCTTATTAACACCGTATGCGACAGCGGTTTCTGATAAAATTGGGAGCACTCCGTAAAAATACGCGTCATTCGGCATCAGAAAAGTAAAAATGCCGCTTGTTAAGGCCACAATCATCGGAATAAAGCCGCCCATTTGTTCAGGAATCATAGACGCAAGCGAAATCGCCATTTCATCTACCATTTTTGTGCCTGTTAGTATTCCGGTAAAGACCCCTGCGGCAAATATCATTGAGCCGATAGCCAATACATTGCTCGAATGCGCCGAAATTCGCTGTCTCTGATGATCGAGGTTTGGATAATTGATAATCAATGCGATGCAGAACGCGATAATAAACAGAACGGTCAAGCTTACTTTTCCTGATATGAGAAGCCCTATCAATGAAAGCGTCAACAATAAGTTGAACCACCAAAGCTTCGGGCGCTTCCACTCATCCTCCGCAGCAGCGGCCGTTTCATTGGCACCAGCCGGCTGTTTGAGTTCAATCACGCCGAGGCGTTTTCGCTCCGCTTTTCCGAGCATATACGCAACTCCGATCATACAAAGCATGCCGCTTGCAATGACAGGTATCATCGGGCCGGTCAATTCAGCCGGGTCAACTCCGAGCGCACTCGCTGCCCGCGGTGTTGCGCCTCCCCATGGAATCGTATTCATAATCCCCATGCCGACTCCTGCGATTCCCGCTAATATAATCGGGCGGATGCCAAGCAGCAAATAGAGCGGGAGCATCGCGCTCGTTGTAATCATATATGTTGTTGATCCGTCTCCGTCCAATGCGACTAGCATCGTGAGCACCGCAGTGCCGACGACGATTTTTAACGGATCGCCTTTAACCATTTTTAATATTTTTGTGACCATTGGATCAAACAGTCCAGTATCAATCATAATCCCGAAATATAAAATTGCAAACATAATCATAACGGCGGTTGGCGCGACCTGTTGAATCCCCGAAATCATCATGTCGCCGACATCGCTGAATCCGAATCCGGCGATCAGCGCAAATACTATCGGTGTCAAGACCAATGCCGTTAGGACAGAAAGCCGTTTTGTCATGATCAATACCATAAACACAAGCATCATGAAAAAGCCTAAAATTGCTAACACAGTTATTCTTCCCCCTTATATGAATCCGCTTACATTTTATCTTTCCTGTTCCCCTTAAGCCTTGCCTTTTTGTCATCATATGAGAAGAACTTTCTGAAGTAAATAATTTGGTTTTTATGTATTTTTAATTTTTTAAAACCATTTTGTTCTTTTTGGCCATTTTTAAATACATAAAAAAAGTATTCCGCAGACGCGAAATACCCGGTTAATCTCCAGCTATGATGTTTTGATAAAATACTGATTGCTCCTCAAGGAATCGTTTCGTTTCCTTGCTGTTTAAATAATAGCTGTCCCATTCCTGTTCATTTATTTTCTGCTTCCATTCCGGCGAAGATGTGATCTTTTTAAACACTTGATCCCAGTAGGAGATTTCTTCTTTGGTCATATTTTTCGGGCCTAGTACACCTCTCCAATGGGAAAACACAAACGGGATGCCTTGCTCTTTCCACGTCGGTACATGTGGATAAGCGGGAAGCCTTTTGTCTGAAGTAACAGCCCCAAGTGTGATACTGCCGCTCCGTTCATATGTTTTGGCTTCTGATAGAGTCATCGAAGCGGCGTCAATTTCATGTCTGATAAGCGCCTGAATGAGCTCTTCGCTGCTTTCATACTGTAAGTATTGAATGTTAAAAGGGTCAACTCCGTACATATCGGCTGCCCTGACGAATGACAGCTGGTCATCATTTCCAAGTCCGGGGGAAAAACCGATTTTTACCTTTCCGGGATTTTTTTTGATCTCATTCAGTAAATCCTTTCCGTTCTTTATTTTCGCTCCTTTTGGAAGAGCGATCGTCTGCCATTCTTTTGCAAGAATCGCCAGCGGGGTGAAATCGTCTGTTTTCAGTTTGCTCTGTCCGAGAATGTAATTGCTCAGCATTAAGCTGGATGTCATGCCGATGGTGTACGTATCGCTGCTATTTATATACTTCCAGCCTTTGTCACCGCCGCTTCCGGGTTTATAAACGATCTTCGCTTCGCTTTTTATCACTTGTTTTTGTTTAAGGACGGATTGTATCGCCTGAGCCGTTAAATCCCAGCCGCCCGAAGGCTCAGCGGGTACGACGATTTCAACCTGCCCTCCCGGGGGACGCGGGGCGGACGATTGTCTTTCATCTCCCGAAATTAAGATCAATAGACAAATCATTATGATCGAAAAGTTCTTCATGTTTATTCATCCGCCAAATAGTATTTTCTCTCCGGTCTGCCGATAATTCCGTATTCCAGCTCAGCGCGCGCTTCTTCTTTTGACGCGAGATATTCGGCATAGCGGCGGGCTGTTGTACGTGAAGCCCCCATTTTTTCACCGAGTTCTTCGGCTGTCATTCCTTTAGCTGCATCTCGCAGAACATCCCTGATTTTTTGCAGTGTAATCGAATTGATACCTGTCGGCAAATCCTCAGCTTGACGTGATCCGCTGGAGCAGTCTCCGAAGATTTGGTCAATCATTGATTGGCTGACCTGTGGCTGAGAAAGCAGTGTTTGTCTTTTTTTCTTATATTGAAGCAGCACCTGTTTGAATTTTTCGGCAGTCACAGGCTTAATCAAATAGTGCACAATTCCCGCCCGTAGCGATTCCTGTAAATGGCATGTTTCGGTTGCTGCTGTGATGATCATGATATCCACTTCCGGAAACCGGTTTCGAATGACAGGAATCAATGTTGTGCCCATTTCATCCGGCATGTAAATATCCAACAGCAGCAAGTCGGCCTTTCGGACCTCGAGAATTTCCATTGTTTCTTTGGCATTTGCCGCTTTACCGATAATGTTGAATCCATCAAGCTGTTCGATTAATCTTTCATGAATTTGCGCTACACGGAAATCATCCTCCGCGATCACGATATCAATCAAATGGATTCCCCCTCTCGTGTTTGCTTCTCCTTCGGTATAAAAACGGTAAATACCGCTCCGCCGCCTTTTTGATTGGCCACTTCTATCCAACCGCAAAGTTCACGTACAGATTCCTTTACGTTGGCCAGCCCGTAGCCTCTCTTCATCCCCTTTGAAGAATATCCTCGTTCAAAGATGGCTTTCATCTTATCAGGCGCTATGCCGCATCCTGTGTCAGCCACTTCTATGACAATATCGCGGCCGATGTCCGTGATGAAAAATGAAACAAGCCTCACATTTTGCTCAGCTACGGCTTCGAAAGCGTTATCAATTAAATTCCCGATGATCGTAATGAGATGAGACATCCCGATATGTTCAGGAAGCGGCTCAAGCGTACTGTTTTCATCAATGGACAACTTAACTTTTTTCTCTGAAGCCTTTCCCATTTTGCCCAACAGGATAGCCTGCACCTGCTGTGAATGAATGTTTTTGAATAAAATATCGTGCTGTTCATTTTGAATGGCGTATTCCTCTTTAATCAGGTCGATCGCTGCTTCATACTCACCTAGCTCAAGCAGACCTAGGATCACATAAAGCTTATTTGAGAATTCATGTGTTTGCGCGCGGAGATCTTCAGAGTATTTTTGCACCTCTGTCAACGTGTCAATGAGCCTTTTTAACTCGGTTTTTTGACGGAAACTTACGACAATTCCGTAAGTTTGACCGTTTTGGAGCATCATTTTTGTATTTAAAATAAAGACTTGATCGTTGACGCTGACCTCCTGATTCAACAACATCTGCCGCTGATGAAGGACAGACATTAGTCCGGCTCCGGGCAAGATATCATTAATTGGCTGGTCGACCACAGGTTCGGGAAGCTTAAGCATTTCTGCTGCCGATACGTTCATCATTGTGACGACTCCTTCACGGTTGGTGGCAATAATCCCTTCTTTAATCGCACGCAGCATCGCATTTCGTTCCCGGTAAAGAGATGCAATCTCTTGGGGTTCAAGACCAAGCGTATCTTTTCTAATGCTTTTGGTAAGAGCGGCGGCACCCGCAAATCCTAAGAGCAAAACGAGAACAGCCATGAAGCTCAATTTTCTCACATTCTCTTTAATGCCTTGTTCTGTCTCGTTTAACAGAAAATCAACAGCCACACTGCCGATAACCTTGCTGTAACCACTTTGTTCCTGGATAATCGGCGCACTTCCTCTGATCACCATTCGGTCATCGTTTTTTGTTTCAGAGATGTGAGAGCCGCCGAACAAGATCTTCCTGCTTCTTGTCAGCTTCGCTTCCCCTCTCTTTTCCGAGGCGATTTTGATCTCTCCCTTATCGTCGAGGACATAAATAGTATAGGCGCCGGTCTGTTCTTTCATTTGTTCAATGACCTCTTGCGCCTCTCCCTTATGCCCGCGCTTCTCTTGAAAGAGCTCTTTTACAGGGGGCATATAAGAAATGGTTTTTGCAGTCTGAACTGCAAGCTGTTCGGACTGTTTTCTTCCTTCTTTTGTTTGCTGAACGGCAAACGTGACTGTCAGCAAGCCGATTACTAAGATAAGCAGTGCTGCAATCAAGCCCATAATTTTTGTTTGGAGAGAAAAATTGACCCGTTTTTTGAGCACAGACACCAGCCGTCCTTTCTACCAAAAATCATACCACTTTTTATTCGGAAATTTTGGCATTTTTAAAATATCCTTTGTAAGATAACGAAAAATGCAAGTATATCTTATAAGTGATGATTTCATAATGCAGGATCAGTTTTAGGACAGTGGGCTGTTAGTTTTTTAAGCTGGAATCCGGCTTTATCCCACATATAGATCTAAATCCAGAAGGAAGTCTGCCTCCGGCCGCAGGACGGATCTTCGCATGACGATTGGAGGAAGCTGCCGCCCGCGCGAACACCGCCCTTGCATATCATGGAAAATCTTTTGATTCGCACATTGTGGCGGCCCGTCTACTGCTGTTGACTACTAAAACAACTCACAAAACATGCGCTCATTAATATTCAACAATACAATCCCGGCAGTTTACGGCGTTCACCAGCCGGTCGAGCTTTAGAACCCGGTTTAACGGAGAGTGAAAGATGACGTACGTTTAAAATGATTTAACATTCATCGGTCGAATCGATCATTTGAATAAAGTTAAGGGCAGATGGAGATAGATGATCCTCCGTCCTTACGCATAGTGAAATCGGGTTCTTTATTACGGCTTTATCAACATGAACCTTTGCGATGTCTCCTCGGGCGATATATTCGTTTACTTCAAGAGCGGATACGAATGTTACACCGTATCCTTCCATAACTGTTCTGATTGTTTCGTTTAATCCGTTTATTTGTACGCCCATATTTGGTTTTCCCGCGTTATGCAGGTTGCACAGCGAAATCAATTTTTTCCGCGAAAAACTTCCTTCCTCGCGAAAGATGAAGGGTTCTTTTACAATCTCCTCTAATGCCACGTGCTGTGAGGCAAACTTATGATTTTGATTGACTACGAACAACATGTCATCTTCAAAAAGTAATTCTCCTTTAAGCAGCGGGCTGAACTCCGTAATGCCCCCAATAAAGCCGATATCTGCTTCATAATTAACCAGTTGATCGATAGCCTTTTGATAATTAATGGTCGAAATCTCCACATCTGTTCCAGGATAAAGCTTTTTATAGCGGCTGAGCCATCTTGGCAGCAAATAATTGGCGGGGAGGAAGGTGGCGGCAATACGCAGTTTTCCAATTGACCCTTCCCTTAACTGTTCCACGTACAATTCAATTTCTTTTTCAAGTGAAAACAGCCGCTTTGCCTGTTTTGCAAGCTCTGCGCCGGACTGTGTCAGCAGAATCCCCCTGCCTTTAGGAACGAATAAGGTACAGTCGATCTCGCGTTCTAATTTCTTAATTTGGGAGGTGACGGCAGGCTGGCTGATGTTTAGCTGTTTGGCAGCTTGGGTGACGCTGCCTGTTTCCGCGACCGAATAGAACAATCGCAGTGCATGAAGATTCATATTTCACACCTCTATTTATAAATAAAAGTTATCAATATCAAATAAAGATATATTAGAGTTATCTAAATACTTTTACTATTATAAAGTTGAACAACATGTTTTACAAGAAAGGAGAAACGGCTATGAGTACGCTTATCCTAAATAAAACAGCTTATTGCAAGTCTCCGTATGATGTATGGCTGGAGGAATTGAACGAACCGGTGGCCATGCTGACTTCAACCGATCGTGCGGATGAATGCAGAAATTATGATGTGATCGAAGCGTTTGACGATTATCCGGTTAATGGATGCATCGAGATGCGTGCTTTGGAGCTGAATGAAACGTATCACTTTAAAACGATTATTGCATCATCAGAATTTGATATGTTGAGGGCGGGGAAGCTGAGGTCGCTTTTGGGTATAAAAGGGCAGTCTTACGAAAGCGCTCTGTTGTTCCGCAACAAAATATTAATGAAAGAGCAGGTCAGAAAATCCGGTGTAAAGGTTCCGGACTTTAAGAAAATCGACTCGGCGGCCGACTTATATACGTTTGTTCAAACTTTCGGTTTTCCTGTGGTCGTTAAGCCTATTTGCGGATCGGGGTCTGTTGATACAACCGTTTTAAGGGATCGGCAGGACGTGTGGAATTTTCTTTCGAAAGGTCTTCCTGATCATCTGGAGGTTGAGTCGTTTATCGAAGGGGATATGTATCATATAGACGGTCTGATCCTTGATGGAGAGACTGTCCTCAGCTGGCCGTCGCGTTATATCAACGGATGTCTGGCTTTTCAGGAACAACAGTTTTTAGGCAGCCTCCAGTTTGAACGGGAAAATCCGCTCACCCGGCGGTTGACTGATTTTGTTCAAAAAGCGCTTGCTGCCCTTCCAGTTCCGGATATTACAACATTCCATGCTGAAGTGTTTCATACACCGGATGATGAACTGGTGTTTTGTGAAGTGGCCAGCAGAACCGGCGGCGCTATGGTCCGCGAAGCTACTGCGCAGACTTTCGGCTTTGATATCAATGAAGCGTGTGTTAAAGCGCAATGCGGCTTGGACTTTCATATTCCGGCGGTGAACAACAATCCGCGCCGCCTAAGCGGCTGGCTGTTGATTCCACCAAAAGACGGCGTGCTGAAAGAAATCAAGCCGGCACCAGCTACAGACTGGCTAGCGCAACAAAATATTTTCGCTCAAGCCGGAGACAGGTTCCACGGCTCGTCTTCCAGTGTAGACGCAATAGCAGGCTGTTTGATTACCGGGCACACAGAAGCCGAATTAAGCGGCCGCATCAGCTGGCTTGCAACGTGGTTTCATGATCATACCGAATGGGAAAAGACTTCGGATGTTTGCGCAATTTAAAGCATTCAGCCGCCTTCACCCGTTGATCCGATTTTTGCTGATAGGCACGCTTGTCACAAAGGCGGCTAAGTCGATGACAACCCCGTTTTTGGCACTCTATCTTCATATGAAAACGGGAGCCGATTTTGGAACCATCGGGCTTGTGATCGGTTTCGGCTATTTTTCAAGCACTGTAGGAGGGGTAGTCGGAGGAGCGCTTTCAGATAAAATCGGCAGAAAAAAAGTGATGCTTTCATCCATTTTCATTTGGAGCTTTGTATTCATTCTTTTTGGACTTGTCCATGATTTCATGTGGTTTTTATTGCTAAATATTTTAAGCGGGCTTTGCCATTCGTGTTTTGAACCTGTGTCAAAGGCTTTGATGGCTGAGTTATCGGAACGGGAGATGAGATTCCGCATTTTCTCTTTACGGTATTTGGCCATTAATATTGGAGCCGCTGTCGGACCTTTATTAGGCACTTATTTCGGTCTTGCCAAAACCGGAACGCCGTTTATCATCACAGGGCTTGTCTATTTTGGCTATGCTGCACTTTTAAGCTTGATGATGATTCGGCTGATCACGGTGAAAGAGACAAAAACCGCTTCTGAAAAAATTCAGGCAGGTTCCGTTTTGAAAACGTTAAAGCAAGACAAGGCTCTTCGATTTTACATAGCCGGCGGCATCCTTTTTTTGTTCAGCTATTCGCAAATGGAAAGTACTTTGCTGCAGTATTTAAATAACGACTTTGCAAACGGAGTTAAAATATTTTCGACTTTAATTACGTTAAACGCAGTGACGGTCATCCTTTTACAAGTGCCGCTCACCCGTTTATTTGAGAAGTATAAATCCTTAACAACAATATCAATTGGAACCGTTTTTTGCATGTTGGGGAATGTCGGTTTTTCTGTCGCAAATGGCTGGATTGTTTTTATGCTTTCGATGTTTGTTCTGACAATCGGCGAAATTTTATGTTTTCCTTCAATGAATGTCCTTTTGGACGAGCTTGCTCCGGATCATATGAAGGGCGCGTATTACGGCATGCAAAACTTATACAACATCGGTGAATTTTTAGGGCCTTGGCTGGGGGGAATGATGCTTGCCTTGTACGGGGGAAAAGCCGTCTTTCTCATTGCTGCGTGTTCAGTCTTCTTCGCTCTAGGTGCCTACCATCTGGGAAGGAGAAAGTTTTTATCTGCACAGCATCATGGTGTATCGCCTTTTTCTTATTGAAAATTTAGGCCGCTCATGCATGAATCATCAAGAATTCACCCAACCTATAAGGTAAAAAAGGAGATTGAATCATGGACACAACATTGGGCTACCTCCGTGAGTCACTGTCGAATCACCTTGAACACGGCATAGGACAAAACATTTACAGAAAAATCGTTTCCGGGCGATATGCCAATGAGGAAGAGTTTGTCGAGCACTTGGAGGAGCGGGAAATGGAATTTCTGAATCAAGTGCTTGAACATGAGATGAAATATGCGCTGAATGAACAGGACCATAAACGAACAAGAGAATTAAACGAAGTGTATGAACTGTTGTTTTGAAAGGCGGGCATGAACAATGGGTGCAATAGAGCGGAACGGATACACGTTTGAACCGGAATACAGCGTGACCAGACAAAACGGCGCCATCCATGTATACCGGCGCGGCCGGTTTGTCGAGGAGATTCCCTTTGAGTTTCACGGAGAGTTTCCAGAACATGATTTAATTGAAGAGCTTGTCAATCATTATTGCTATGAAAATAAAATATAAGGTTTGAAGAGGCTGCCGACGGGCGGCTTTTATTTTTGGATTTTTTGATATCTATCATCCGCTTGCAGTTTTTACAAGGCAGCAGAAAAGCTGCCATAAATATGACAGCTCATGCATCGCTATTTTTTCTTTTCATCGTAGTATTGAACAGGGTACATGGATCCTTCCGATACCATTTTGTTATCTTCGATATCATGCGGAGACGGATGGCCTGCTTTTTCAACCGGGAATGAATCTACGTTGTGTTTTTCCGAAAAGTAAGGGATCTTTTCTTTGACGCTTTGCAAGTACGATTTCAGTTTTTGTCTTCTTGTTTCGTCTTTGAGCATATATGCGGTGACTCCGGCGGCAACGGCGAGACCTGAGATCAGATTCTTTTGCTTCATGGTCATAACCCCTTTCTGATTAGGTGTTTGCAGATGTTATTCCCATGATGGCATCCGTTTAAACCAACTGATCGAGCGCTTCGTCTATATTCGTCGTCGGCTGTCTGCAGGCGAAGTTTTCACAAATATAGACAGTCGTTTTGTTATCGACTGCTTTGTATTCGGCCGCAAAGTCGGCAATCCCTTTGAAATCGTCAGGCGATTCTGCGGCGAGAACGGCGTAATTCGGCTGGAAAGCCTGCTGCAAAGTGCTTACGATCTTCTGTCTGTCCGGGTCATGGCGCTTTCCGAGCACAACGATTTCTTTTTGCGGCATGACATGGCTCAACAGGCCTTGGAGAAAGTTTGTATGGCCGCTCGGATAAGCGGAGACATCTCCATGGAATGCAGAAAACATTTTTGCCGCTTGATCATGGAGCGTTAAATCGCCAGTCAACCGACCAAGCCGGGACAGCTGCACGGCCAGGACGCCGTTTCCGGACGGGAGGGCGCCGTCGTATACTTCTTTATCCCGCACGATCAAAGCCTCGGCATCGCTTCCCGTAAAATAAAAACCCCCGTGCTCTTCATCCCAGAACAGCCCCGTCATGTCCTCTGCGAGCTTTTTGGCTTTTCGCAAATCGGTTAAATCAAGTGATGCTTCATACAATTCGATGTAGGCCCACAGCAGGAAGGCGTAGTCATCGATAAACCCTTTATGTTTCACCTCGCCGTCACGGTAGCGGACCATGACGCGTCCGTCTTGAATCAATTTATTCTCGATGAACGCGACTGCAGCTCGCGCCATCTCCAAGTATTCGGGCGCATTGTAGACTTTCGCCGCTTTGGCAAGAGCCGCAATCATCAGAGCGTTCCAAGATGTCAGCACTTTGTCGTCGACATGGGGATACGTTCTTTCCTGCCGTTTTTCAAAAAGTTTTATTCTCGCTTCTTCAAGCTTGTTCTGAAGCTCTTCATCTGTCAGCGCGAATTCATCCTTGATGTTTTCCAGCCTGGTGTAGATCAAGTTTGGGATATTGTGGCCTTCAAAATTCCCTTCTTGCGTGATGTTGTAAACAGCGCAATACAATTCGCCTAGTTCATCCCCGAGCGTTTCGAGGACTTCGTCTTTTGACCACACATAATATTTGCCTTCCACGCCTTCCGTGTCGGCATCAAGCGCTGAATAAAAAGCGCCTCTGTCATCGGTCATTTCGCGGCGGACAAATGTGATGATCTGCTCGGAAATCTGTTTATACCGTTCGTTTTTCGTGATTTGATAGGCTTCAGTATATGCGATCAGCAATAAAGCATTATCGTAAAGCATTTTTTCAAAGTGGGAAACGAGCCATTCGTCGTCTGTCGAATAGCGGGCGAACCCGTAGCCGACATGATCGTAAATGCCGCCGTTCGCCATGCTGTCCAACGTTTTCGTCACGCTGTACAGCGCGTTCTCCTCGCCGCTGTATTGATGATAGCGAAGCAGAAATGCCAGCATATGGGGGATCGGAAATTTGGGTGCGCTTCCGAAACCGCCGTATGCCGCATCGAAGCTGTTGATCAGCTGTTGATACGTCCGCCTCAACATGTCTTCGCCGAGCGAATCGCCGGCATCGCTTTTCGCTTTGATTCTCAGGTTGTTGGCGGCTTTTTCGGCAATATCCTCAACATGTTCCCGGTTTTTCGCGAAGGTATCGGAAAGCTGCTTCACCACCTCAACAAACCCCGGCCGGTTAAACCGGCTCGTCTTCGGAAAATATGTACCCGCATAAAACGGCTTCTGATCAGGCGTTAAAAACACATTCAGCGGCCAGCCGCCCTGCCCCGTCATCATCTGGCAGATCGTCATATAAATTGAATCCACATCAGGCCGCTCCTCGCGGTCCACTTTAATAGAGACGAATTTTTCATTCAGGAGCTTCGCAACTTCTTCATCTTCGAAGCTTTCATGAGCCATGACATGGCACCAATGACAAGTCGAATAACCGATGCTGACAAGTACCGGCTTGTTTTCGTGTTTCGCTTTTTCGAAGGCTTCTTCGCCCCAGGGGTACCAGTCGACGGGGTTGTGGGCGTGTTGGAGTAAGTATGGTGACTTCTCAGCGATTAATCTATTGGGTTTACTTTTGTTTGGCATGGGATCACCTTCTTCCTATAATTAGTGTATATTTAACTTAACACATTTTTTCAAAAATAATCCCTGTTTTTCATACGAGCAGCGAAAACGAGCATAACTACATCAAATCATAATTCTTCATCTACAGCCTTAATTTCTAAGGGCGATTCTTTGTTTTGTAGAAAATGCATCCACTTAGAAAAGACATTTAATGAAACCGCGGCAGGCCATCCTTAATTAGAATTCCTTCTCATCAAAAAATGTTTGAGGGCCGTTGCCGAAACTGGCAACAGCTCCGCTTCAGCTCTTTTGCAATTTAAAAACGATAAAATCAGGACATCTGAAATCTTCTGCAAATGACGAATTTTCTTCAGCATCTCTTCTGCTGGCTTTGGTTCTATTAAGCCTTACAGCATGAAGCCTGGTTTCATCAAAGTGTTGATATCGCTCGTCATGCTTATTTTAATATTCAAGTCTTCACAGCGCCCATCCTGATACTCAATCGGCAAATCATTTGGCGTGCCTTTCTATTCCCGGTAACTCATCGACAGCTGTTACAGAAGCTCCAGACTTGGTCAACGGAATCCCGTTCTTGCCTTAAATGTATGGAATATGACGAGATGGGAATTTTTGATTTTTAATAGAGGGGAATTTTGGTATAACAAAGGGAGAATAGGCTCCTCTATAAAAATAGAAATAAAGACTTCATTAGAGGAATTTAACACCAAATAGTAATGAAAAGGGTTCATTTTTGTAGTTTTCTTTTGAAATCCCATGGAAGCTATTTAATTTTTATGTTAATTTATGCTTTGGACATTGGGAAGGAGCTTCTTTATGAAAAAATTGGTAACATTTTTAGCAGCTTTCACTCTATTATTTATTTTATCTATGAATTCAGTTTCTGAGGCTAATGCTGAAGAATCTAAAAGTTTAGGAACAATTAAAAAAATGAATGACAGTGAACTTGAATTAACATTTTATCATTCTGAAGTTGTTATGAATTCAAATGGTGATGTAACCGTGATTGATAGTATCACTGGCAAAAAAGAGACATTGCCAAGTCGTACTGTCGACAAAAATGATAATCCGGTAGATTTAGAATATGAAAAAAACGATAATGGACTATTAGTAAAGGTGATAAAAAGAAATAGCAGCAATATGTTCAGAACACAATCAGTTGCAAAATGTGTACTTGGAACATCTGGAGGAGCTGTTACAGGCGCAGGTACAGGGGGATTAGCAGGAGCAGCTGTTGGTACTGTAACGATACCGATTGTTGGAACGGTTAGTGCAGGCCTTGTAGGAACTATTGTTGGTGGCGTCGGTGGAGGATTGACTGGTGCTGCAGCATCTTGCTTTGATTAACTGTTTAAAAAAATAACGAGGGAAAGAGAAATCCCTCGTTATTTTAATCTGATATATATAAAGGTGATTCCATATGAATAAGTTAATATTACCTTCTATAATCGTAATTTTTATATTGTGGATTTTGTTGCAAATATCATTAAATATGAATATTTTTAAAAATCCATTGAATTATTGTATCGTAATCGTTATATTTTTCTTGTTTTTGAAGTTTGCAAAAGAAAAATAAATAAATACTTTTTCCTTATAATCGTTCTTGTTTCAAATTCTTGCTTTTAACGTTTTTTTAATTTAAAAACGATAAAATCAGGACATCTGAAATCTTCTGCAAATGACGGATATTTTTTCAGTATTTCTTCTGATGGCTTTGGTTCTACTATGCTTTCGAGCATGAAGCCCGTTTTCCTCAAAGTGTTAATATAGCTCGTCAAGGTTCTATGGAAGAACAGCATATTCTCCCGATCGCCAAGCTTTTGTTCGTATGGACCTTCATAAAAATACCGGTCTACATTCCAATGCAGTTTTTTTCCGTCTTTTGTTTTTTCCCAGCCGCTTTCCGGCGTAATGAAGCAGGGATGCAAAATTGAAAAAATAAAAAATCCGCGGTCTGTCAGCAGCCGATGCATTTCCTGAAACGCTTTTTCATAATCCGCAAGGTCTTGCATGACCATATTCGATATAATTAAATCAAAGCTTTTGTCTTCCAACATATTCAGGTCTTCACAGTTCCCGTGCTGATACTCAATCGGCAAATCATCCGGCGTCCTTTTCTTGGCAATGTCGATCATTCTCGGCGAGTAATCGACAGCCGTTACATTGGCTCCGGCCTTGGCCAGCAGCCTGCTGAAATACCCCTCACCGCACCCGGCATCGAGCACACGTTGATTCTTCACCGTTTCAATGAGAGAAAAAATAGCAGGATTTAAAAACACTTCTTTGTGGATGTCTCCAAGTTCGGTATGATTGGCGGCATATGCATCGGCAAATCTGTTCCATCTTTGGATGGCTTCTTCTGTGCCAATTTTCCTTGTCATATTTCTCCTCCTTTTCAAAGTCTGTTTATTCATTTAACGCGATATCCCCTGATCATAAAACTGATCAATTTTTTCAAAGACCCTTTGAATAAGGGTATTAGAGATAAAAGGATTTAACAAAACGGCACGGAGCCAGCGGTTTCCCCTATATGCAGGCAATGAAAAGAAGACGTTTTCTTCATTCAACAAAAACTGCTGCAATTCGAGATTCCAGTTATCCCATTGAGCTTCATCAAGGTGATGCGGGATGCCTCTAAAGCAGACAACGTTTGTATCCGGCTCGCTGGACAGTTCGAGATAATGGCGCTGTTTCACCTGCTTGGTAAACTCGTCTTTTAATGCGAGGCTTTCATGCAACAGCTCCCTGTAGCCTTTTAATCCAATGTGCTGAAGCGATAAATATAACTTTAGGATATCCGCATGCCGCGTGCCCTGAACACTGATTTCGCCCAAGTTAGCAAAGGCTGTTTCATTCATATAAGGGGCGGGAATGCGAAAACCGGTTTCCAAAACGCCGTGATTTTTGAATAAAACCATTGCACAAGTCTTCGCAATGTACATCCATTTTTGCGGATTGAATGTGATGGAATCTGCCATTTCGATTCCGTTCAGCTTATCGCGGTAAGCTTCTGAAAAAATGAGTGCTCCTCCGTATGCCGCGTCGACATGCAGCCATAATCCGTTTTCCTTTGCGATGTCAGCGATCGATCGAATGGGGTCGATGCTTCCTGTGACTGTCGTTCCGGCCGTGGCTGCAATTGCAAAAGGAATCTTGCCTTCATTTTTTGCCTGCTTGATTTTCTTTCTTAAATCGTCAAGATCCATTTTCGAATCGCTGCTGCTTTTCACCGGGATTACGCTGGAGGTACCCAGTCCCAACAGCATCGCTGCTTTATGTAAGGAAGTATGGCTGACGTCTGAAGCAAAGATGACCGGCTGTCCGGAAAGACCGAATAACCCCGATTCCTTTACCTTCAATTGATCGTTTCGTGCTGCTGCGAGCGCTTGAAGATTCGCGAGGCTTCCGCCGCTTGTCATCACACCCCCTGAGTTGTCGTCATATCCAAACATACGGGCAATGGTGCCCAAAAGCTGTACTTCCATCTTCGAAAAGACAGGCGACATTTCAAGGCTCAGCATATTGTTATTGATTGAAGTGCTGACGAATTCGCCCAGACAAGACATTAGAGTCGGTATGGAATCCATATGCCCCATATAATTCGGGCCTAGAGGATTCATGGAGTTTTTTACAATCGCCTGCAACTTTTTTAAGAGCTCTTCTAATTCGATTCCGGTCTCGGGTATATCGCCGTAATGTGATGATTCCGGAGAAGGCAAAGTGCGGTGATTCCCAGCGTTGCTTGCATGCTCAATGACAAATTTGACGATTTGATCAACAAAAATCGATATTTCCTTAATATTCTCACCGTTCGGATCGATAAAAGTGTTACTGGGCAAAAAGGATAGTTTCATAGTTCACACGCTGCTTTCTTTCACATTTTTTCTCAATTATAGCATTTTGATTTTGGCGTATCATGGTTGATTGCTGAGTATAGAAGGTTCGAAGGAAAAAAATAATGTGGTGACAGAAGCTGCTATGACGCCGGTCACAAGACATTTGAGCATGTCTATCGACAGAAGCCCGACACCACGCCGCGTTCTCTTTGGTTCATGTGAGCGTCGCTAAACAATAGGTAGCTTATCGCCGATCATAAAAGTAAGGATATTGATGCAAAAGGATAGATGAATGGAGTTTTTTGAAAATGGAATTTAACGAGCTTATCGAAACGCGTCACTCTGCAAATAATTTTCTGGAAGATGTTCAAATTACGGTGAAAGATTTGGAGCCTATCTTTGAGGATATCAAGCTAGCGCCTTCAGCGTTCAATTTGCAGCATGCAGAGTATAAAGTGGTATTGGAGAAGGATTTAAAAGAAAAAATCAGGGAAGCTGCGAGCGGCCAATATAAAGTGCATTCAGCCTCCGCCGTGATTTTAGTGACGGGAGACCGCTACGCCTACCGGCAAACGGAAAAAATCAACGAAGGCATGAGGGATTTAGGAATTATTAAGGACTTTGAGCTGCAGGAAATGGTTGAAAACAATACCCAATTTTACGAGACGCGCGGGGAGCCATTCATGAAGGAAGAAGCGATTCGCAATGCTTCTCTTTCTGCGATGATGTTTATGCTTGCCGCCAAAAACCGGGGGTGGGACACATGCCCAATGATCGGATTTGACAGCGATCAGGTCCGCGAGTTGCTCGAGATCCCGGATACACATGAAATCGTCCTCATGATTACGATCGGCAAAGAAAAAGAAAGCAGCCGACGCTTGAGAGGATATCGCAAGCCGGTTAATGAATTTGTTTCTTTCTATTAAAAAAAGGAGAGGGCGCCTTAAGACAGGCAGCCCTCTTTATCATTTTTCCCCGCGGTGAGACAGTACTTCGACTAAGTGGTCAAGATCAAGCTTAAGGTGGCGAATCATCGCTTTTGATGCCTGCTCGTCGTCTCTTTGTTTCATATGGCGGAAAATTTCCCGATGCTGCTCCAAAATGGTTTCAGCCCGTTTTTCTCCTTCAAAATTCAAAATGCGGAAATAATAAATTAATCCTTCCAAATCGTTGAGCTGCTTCCGCAATAGACTGTTTCGTGTATATTGGATAATTAAGTCGTGAAATGTATCATTTAATTGGATAATTGTGTTTTGATCCTTGGATTGAAGGATGGCTTCCTCCGTTTTTTGCAAAACGTCTTCAATCGTTTTCAGTTCCTCTGCCGTTGCAATTCTTGCCGTCAATCCCGCAGCGAATGATTCAAGCGCCGTTCTGCAAAAATAGATTTCTTCAACGTCCTTGATTGTCGGCTGATAGACCTTCACTCTTGAGTCGATGACGATGAGCCCCTCTTTTTCCAGAACTCTGATCGCTTCTCTCAAAGGGCTTTTGCTGACGCCGAGCTCCTTAGCTAACTTCGCTTCGGCGATTCGTTCACCGGGCTTTAATTTCCCTTCAAATATCATTCGCTTAATCGCATGGTAGGATTGTTCATAAAACGGTTTTGGTTTTTCAATCACGCTTCTCATCCTCGTATTCGTTTTCATTTCGTATTTTACCACAGGTTCCTTCGTGATCTCCCGCTATAGCCATTCCAAGTTAATTAAAATAAGAGAATGAACCCTGAAACGGCGGGAGTTAAAAATAAACCCGATTTCAAGACGACTTTCGGCAGGACATTGGTGAATTTAGCTCCGACATATGCGCCGCACATCGTACCGATCAAGATTTTGACCAACAGAACATAATCGACGAAGCCTTCTGAAATATAGCCCGCCCCACCGCCTAACGAGAGCGGAATAATGACGAGCATCGTCGTTCCTACGGAATGGCGAATAGACAGGTTCAGCATCATCATCAACCCGATTTGAATAAAAGGCGCAGAGCCGATTCCGAACGTTCCGGACAGGATGCCGGCTACGATTCCCAATAAACTGGCCTTGATCCAAAAGGCAAGGTTCGTTAACTGGTCAGCTTCTTTTTCTTGCAAAAAGAATAATCTGATTAAAATCAGAATGGCCGATAAGAATAACATTCCTGCGGTCATATAGTGCAATGAACTTGAAGGTATCAGAGAAGTCAGTTTAGCTCCTGCAAAGGATCCTATTGCAGCAAAACAGCCGACGGTTAAGCCGATTTTCAGCTTGATATTTCCTTCGCGAAAGTGGCTGTACGTTCCTGATAAGCTCGTAAAAGCCATACCGGCCAGAGATGTTCCCAATGCTGTATGAATCGGAATGTGAAACATCATCGTTAACAGTGCGATGACGAATCCGGCTCCGCCGGCCCCGACAAAGCCAAGCACAAGACCTAATAAAAACATAACCAACACAATCAACATGTTGCTTCTTCCCCTTTATGAATAACTGATTTCGCATCATCTGAGGGTCGACGGTATCTGGTCGACCAAAATCAATGATAACATCTTACTCTATTATTTCCATATTGACAAGAGAGCCAGGAGGGCGTATGTCGTCTACTTTTATTTTTTTAGCCAAGTGAAAGACATTCCTGTTGACAATCAGTCTATTTGTAATTATGATAGTTACATCAAGTGTAACGTTTTTTGTTACAGTTCGACATTAAAATATTAGGAGGAATTTGATTATGAAAATGTTAGTAACAGGAGCAACTGGAAAATTAGGATCGAAAGTTGTGAAAAAACTGCTGGAAACTGTACCGGCGGATCAGTTGGCGGTCAGCGTGCGCAATCCGGAAAAAGCGGAAGCGCTGCAGGCGCGAGGAGTCGATGTGCGTCAAGGGGATTTTGACCGCTCGGAAACATTGGCATCCGCATTTCAAGGCGTTGACCGTCTGCTGATCATCTCTGCCGATGGAGACAATGAGACGAGAATCCGTCAGCACGGCAATGCGGTAGCCGCCGCAGAACGCGCGGGAGTTCGGTTTATCGCTTATACGAGTATTGCGAATGCCCGCGAAAGCAAAAACTTCCTTGCGCCGACTCACAAAGCAACTGAAGAAGCGATTTTGAAAACGGGGATTCCATACTCCTTCTTGCGCAATAACTGGTACTTGGAAAATGAAATGTCGAGTATTCAAGGTGTTTTGGCCGGAGCCCCTTGGGTGACGTCAGCAGAGAACGGCAAGGTGGGCTGGGCGCTGCAGCAGGATTACGCGGATGCAGCGGCGGCGGTTCTGTCCGGCGAAGGCCATGAAAACACCGTCTACGAACTTTCAGGCAAACTATTAACTCAGGAAGAAATCGCTTCAGCCCTTGGAGAAGTATTGGGCAAAGAAGTACCCGTCCAGCATGTTGACGATGCTGCCTATCGCGATATCATGAAAAATGCCGGTGTGCCCGATTTTCTGATTCCGATGGTTGTCGAAATCCAAAAAGGCATTCGTGAAGGCACACTTGAAGTCGAAAGCGATGATTTTGAAAAAGTGCTCGGCCGTCCGCTCACTCCAATTAAAGAAGGATTGGCTCAAATTGTTGCAAAAATCTCAGAAGCGAAATAATTAACGGCATTCGAAAGAGTGATGAACAAGATTACAGTGTTCATCACTCTTTCTTTAAAGATAGATAACTAAAAAACTCACCACAATCACCGCGCATACCTTATAGCCCAAATTCTTTTTATTAAATAAGTAAAAAATCGACTGGATTCCAGAGCTAATGATGAAGGCGTAAAAAAAGTGTTCAAATGTAAAGTGAAATCCGCGAAATATAAATTGCATGAAAAGGGCGATACCGGTCAGGTAAAACCAGCCGTGATCATCTAACATTTTTTTATATTCGGATTTAGCTTCATCAGTGGAAGATATAGAAACAGATTCAGTTGACAGCTCTCTTTTTAAAGATAAAAAGCCGGCTGCGAGAACCGAGACCCCTAAAATAAATAGAATAATTGCTTCGAACATTGAATACCTCCGTTTCGACTAACAATAAAAATCCGTCGGGGACGACCATTTTGAATCTTTACAAATATGCACCTGACCGTTATTTGATCTTTTGTTGCTGTATTAAACTTACGGCCACAAGCATGGCGGTGCCGAGTAAGGCAACCGGAAGAAACCATCCGCCAAATCCGCTTCCCCAATCTAAAGCGATTGACACAGATTCCATTAATATGAGAGAAAAAATGATTAAACATGCATTTTTTAAGCGGTTGATCAACTTTCGGCTGAGCAGGTAGAAGTCTTCAGCATTTGATTCATTCAGACGCTTTGGATGATTATGAATCTCAGGGTGCTTTTCTAAGAATTGCATGAACAGAAGGATAAGTAATCCGATTCCCGGCAATATCAAAAGCTCCCATTTTGATCCCCAGCGATCGACTTCACCGAGTGCGTTGTAATGTGCAGGCACTTTTTCGGGGAGTGCTCCCCAGACAGCGGCCAAAAAGATAATTGATCCCAGGTAAAAGAAATAGCCAAATGCGTTCCAAACCCGTTCCCCTTTTGTCTTTTTAATTTTAATGTGAGTACCGTTAGCTCTGTTTGGCATATGTGATCTCTCCTTTAGTTTTAAATACGGTTTAACCCATGAAAAAGTTCGGGATTTTTGCCTGTTGGAATAAGGTATATTTGCGATCAGTCCAGGCAATGTTAAGGGAATGTAAATCATCAGCCGGCAATGTTAAGTTATTGTAAATTTTCGATTTGAATCGTTTACATAGGCTTTAATCTCCATCATAATCATAGTGTTTGGTTTGTAGATTTATGTCGAATTAGGGGGGCAACGACTTTGGAAATAGATGTGCAGAAATTGCTTTTTGAATTCATTGGAGGTCTCGGGATTTTTCTTCTTGGTATTAAGTTTATGGGAGAAGGACTCCAAAAATCAGCCGGAGATAAGCTGAGAGACATTTTAGATCGTTTTACAAGCAACCCTCTGATGGGTGTTTTGGCAGGTATGATTGTCACGGTTTTAATTCAAAGCAGTTCCGGCACCACCGTTATTACTGTCGGTCTTGTCAGCGCCGGCTTTATGACCCTCCGCCAGGCGATCGGCGTCATTATGGGTGCGAACATCGGAACGACGGCCACAGCCTTTATTATCGGCTTTGACGTTGGGGCATATGCGCTTCCGATCATCGCCATTGGTTCATTTTTGCTGTTTTTCTTTAAAAACAAAAAGCTCCAGAACATCGGACAAATTCTGTTTGGATTTGGTGCACTTTTCTATGGCTTGGAGTTAATGAGCAGCGGGATGAAGCCGCTTCGGACGGTTGAAGCTTTTCATGATTTAACAGTCAGCATGAGTGCGAATCCAGTTCTCGGTGTGATTGTCGGCACCCTTTTCACCGTTCTCGTCCAAAGCTCAAGTGCAACGATCGGGATCCTGCAAGGGCTGTTTGCCGATTCATTAATAGATCTCAACGGCGCTCTGCCTGTATTATTTGGAGACAATATCGGTACGACGATTACCGCCGTACTGGCATCTCTTGGCGCCTCCGTTGCAGCCAAACGGGCCGCGGCCGTTCACGTATTATTCAACCTGATTGGGACAGTTATCTTCCTGATCTTGCTGAAGCCGTTCACAGCTTTGATTTTAACGCTTCAATCCTCTTTAGGGCTGGACCCTAAGATGGTGATTGCGTTTGCCCACGGGATCTTTAATACGTCGAATACGCTGATTCAGCTTCCGTTTGTCGGCATATTGGCTTTGATCGTTACGAAGCTGATTCCGGGCAAAGATTCGGTTGTGGACTATAAAGCAACACATCTGGATCCGCTGTTCATTCAGCAGTCTCCTTCAATTGCGCTGGGTCAGGTAAAAGAAGAAGTATTGCGCATGGGTGAATTTGCGGTAAAGGGACTTGAGGAAACAAAAGAGTTTTTAAATACAAATCAGGCAAAACATGCGCAAAGGGCTTTTCAAATAGAAGACGCGATTAACAATTTGGACAGGAAGATTACCGATTACTTGATCGAACTGTCAGCGACCACTCTTTCTGAACAAGAATCTGAAGAACATCATATGTTAATGGACACAGTCAGAGACATTGAAAGAATCGGCGATCACTTTGAAAACTTGGTTGAGCTTGGCGAGTACCAGCAATCCAACAGGGTGAAAATTTCCGAAGCGGCAATGGCGGACTTAACAGAAATGCTTGATCTGACCATTTCCACTGTTAAGGAGTCTATCACAGCTCTTGGAGAAAATAACGAAGATGCCGCAAGACGTGTAGTCGAAAAAGAAAATCAAATCGATAAAATGGAACGCAAGCTTCGCAAAAAGCACATTCTTCGCTTAAACGACGGATTATGCAGCGGACAAGCAGGCGTGATCTTCGTCGATATCACCAGCAATCTGGAAAGGATCGGCGACCATGCCGTCAATATTGCAGAAGCTGTTTTAGGCGAAGAAAAGCATTAAAAACCGGGAGTCATTCCCGGTTTTTTATTTTGTAGGCCTTTTTTATCACTGTGTGACATATATACTAAATTATGTGTGGGAAGGAAGAACATTCTTCTTCTGTTGACCTAAATAAAGTATAATAGTTTTATTCTTTAGGAGGTATTAAGATGCAGAAACACAGAAGAAGAAACACAACGGCCTTTACGGTTATGTCATATTTCACATTTTTTGCGGGGGTCTTTTTGTTCGGTATCGGCCTTTACAATGCGGACAACCTGCAGCTCAATGAAAAAGGCTATTACATAGCTGTGATGATTTTAGTGGCGGTCGGCGCGATTTTGACGCAGAAAGTGACGAGAGACAACGCTGAGGATAATGAAATCATCGCGGAGCAGGAGAGAAGACAGAATTTGTCGAGTGGTGAGTAAACATGAAAAAAGCATCTTTAGGGATGCTTTTTTAATTTGAAATATTTTTATGTTTGTTTTCCAAAACGAAGTCAATCATTCCAATAATTTTTGTATGGTTCGCTTTTTTCTAAAGTGTAAAAAGTTTTGGTCTTTGTTTCTTTGCGATTTAGTGATTGTGCCGAACACCCAGATGGAGCTGGCTAAAAGTAATATTGTTAATATCAAAGGAAAAAAATTATGCTCGATGTCATATGAAATGGAAACGACTTGACCAGAAAATATAGCAGTTATAATGCTGGCGGTGAAGGAGCTGTAAAGCGAAGCTTTGATCACGTGGCTGATTTTTAGCGTTGGACCCGAAAAGTAAACTTTCAACCGGTTTAGCGTGGATAAATCTTGTTTTTCGAGGTATGCCATCAGCTCTTCATCGTTTTCAGTTTTCGATAATAATATAGCTTCTGCTATTTGTTTTGTTTTTTCGAATAATTGTTTGTCTGTTTGCATGTCATTTGTCCTTCTTTTTTTGTTTGATTGTTAGAGAATCAAAGCAGAGGTGAATGTTCCTCTGCTTTCTAATTGAGTTCTTTTTTTAAACGTTCTTCTAAAATAAAATCAATCATACCCGTGATTCTGGAATATTCCGCTCTTTTTTGGAAATGCAGGATTGTTTGCATTGGTCCTTTTCGCGAGGTGATTAGCATTTTGACGATCCAAAGCAAAGAGAACATCAGATAGAACATGAAGCAGAATGAAAAAAACCTTGAAAGGTCATGGGTGAAGGTGGAGACTTGACCAGATAAAAAGGCCGCCATAATTACAGCAGTCATACTGCTAAAAAAAATACCTTTAATAAAATATGTTAAAGTAAAGCTGGGGTTTGAAAAATAGATTTTTAGCTGATTTAATGCAACAGAATCTTGATTTGCAAGGTATGTAAGCAGCTCTTCGTCACTTTTGTGAGATTCAAGGAGTTTGGCTGTATGTTCGGCTTTTTCAAATAATTGTTTTTCGTTTCTCATTGGATTGTCACTCCTATTTCATAAAAAACATGAGAGTTTATTGGTACGGTGTATTCAATACCTTTTGGTATTTTTGTTGTAAAACATAATCAATCATTTTTATGATACGTGCAAACTCGGCTTTCTTGGAAAAGTGGGTAATGAATTGAATCGGCTTTTTTTTCAGGATGACAAGCTGTTTAAGCACCCAGAAGATACACCCCGCAAATATGACAGCTAATATTAGAATGGAGATGCCGGAAATGAAAGGGAATATCGAAGCTGCTTGACCAGAAAGAATTGCAGTTATGAAGGTAGCCAATATTATACTGAAAAAGGCCGCACTAATGAAATAATGAAGCGCAAATGAAGGATCTGAGTAATAGACTTTCAGTTGATTTAAGGTTAATGAATCTTGTTTAGCGAGAAAGGCTAATAACTCTTCGTCACTCTTATCGCGGTAAGTTTTAAGGGTTTTGGCTGTTTTTTGCGTTTCAATGAATACTTGTTTGTCTGTGTTCAATGTAATACCTCCACGATACTTTAATTTTGAAAAACTGAATAAATACATTATAATATGTATTTATTTAGCTTTCATTAAATAAGGAAATTAATGAGATATTAGTTATCTAAATATCACAGCAGACACCGCCGTGCCAATAGCGATTTCAGATGCTGAGTTCCAGCTAATTACACCAGCTGTTGTTATGATAATTCCTCCAACTGCAACCCCAATTGTTCCTCTTTTTACTATTGACAAAAAAATACGGAAATTGACTCCTTCATTAAATGAAGCGAAGTCAATTTCCGTATTTTGTTTATCTCAACAGCCCCAAGCTTCCTGTCAGCCGCGCGACTTTTTTCTTATCGCCGCAAACGCCGATTCCAAAATAGCTGTAATCGGAAGCTGCGGTGCTTTGAAATGTCTCAATATATGCTTCATATGTATGAATGCCTTGCGCGACATCGGTGAAATCGACAGTCAGAATATCGTTGAATTCGTCGGTCAACAGCTTTTGTCTTAATTGATGAAGCAGCTCGGCGTTGCCTTTTAAAATGGGGATTGGAAGTTTGACGATACCCAAATGGTCGATTCCCGAGCCGTCCATTACATGTTCTCCGAGCAGGCCGGGGTTGTTTTTGCCGAGTGCAGCCCCCAGGATTGCAGCTGTATTGGCAATTAGCCCGAGCGGCAGGCTTTCATCGATGATCAATGCGCATTTTGTCTCTTCTATCAAATTTGTTCCTCCTTCAGCTGAGGTTTTGGTTTTGTTTCAGAAATATAAAGACCGGCCAATGTGAGCGCTCCTCCGCAAAAAGCAACCCATGTCAGTTTTTCATGCAGAATGACGACGGATGCGGCAATGGTGATGACGGGTACCATATAGATATAAGCGCTCGTTTTTACCGCCCCAAGCACACCGACCGACCAGTTCCATGTCACAAAGCAAAGCGCAGATGCGCCCGCACCTAAGAACAGGATATTCAGCCAATTGGCGGGGGAGGCGAAAGGGCTTGCGTCGAAGCGGAAATCAAACAGGAACAGAGCGGGAACCATGAATAGCAAGCCGTACAGAAAGATCCGCTGTGTGCATTGGATTGTATGATAACCGAAAGTGCTGATTTTTTTCATCAAAATCGCATATGCTGCCCAGACGAATGCAGAGGCAGCAGCAAGAATGTCGCCGAGCGGATTCAGCTTGAGCATCATTTGTCCGTTAAAGAAAATGAGCGCAAGTCCTGTAAAAGCAGCGGCGAATCCAATGAAGAATCGGGGCTCCAACTTTTCGCCCGAAAGGAAAAAATGCGCCAATACCGCGGTGATCATCGGAATAACCGCGACGATCATGCCGGCGTTTGAGGCGTAGGTAAGGGTAAGCGCGATGTTTTCCAACAGAAAATAAAGCGTCACCCCGCATAAGCCTGCTCCCGCAAACAGCGCTTCCTGCCTCCAGCTCCGGAATGTCAGCACATGCGGATGCACCATAATCAGCACGATCAATCCGATGAGAAACCGGTAAAACAATATATCTACGGGCGCAAAATCCTCGAGCAGCACCTTTGTCGAGACAAAAGTGGTACCCCAGATGATGATCGTGATAACAGCTGCGAGGTGTCCGGCAGTTTCGCGTCTTGTCTTCATCCTTTGATCTCCTGCCTGTCATATTCAAAGATTTTCATATATTGTTTCGGCGTCAGCCCGACCTGCCGCTTGAAAAATTTTGTCATATGGCTCTGATCGCTGAAGCCTGTTTGGAAAGCGGCATCGATTGGTTTTACGCCTTCTTCCAACAGCTTTTTCGCATGATTGATACGGACGGTTTCCAAGTAGCTGTAGGGGGAAATTCCTTTCTGCTTCGTAAACGACCGCAGGAGGTGATACTTGCTCCAGCCTGCCAGCTTGCTTAAATGTTCAAGCGTAATGTTTTCCTGGTAATGGGATTCCAAATAACCGCACACCGCTTTGACTTCGTCGGACGGTTCAGGCGCATTTTCGAGAAACGCAACATCAGAATACGTCCGAATCAACTCCTCGAGGAGGTTGAGAAAAAGCTCCTCTTTTTTCAAGGCTTTTTCTTTCTGCAATATTTGAATGTGAAGCTCCTTCAAGCTGGCGTTCAGCTCATGACGGAACAAGACATTTTCCGTGAAATATGGGAGGCTGTCGGTTCCGGTGATCTCCTTCACAAATTTTCTCATAACGTCAGGCATCACATTTATGCAGCGATAATCGAGCGCCTTTCCGTCAATCTGCTCGCAACTGTGCGTGTCATAAGGATTGAAAAGCACGAGATCGCCCTGATTAATGATGTATTCTTCTCCTTTGCAAAGCAAATAGCGCTGCCCCTTCTCAATAAAACCAATCACAAAGTACTCGTGAAAGTGATTCGGAAACTTCTGCATAATGCCTTTAAAGCGGTAGGCTTCAACATTTAGATCAGGGTCGAGGAAAAGCGTGCGGGTTTCATTTCGCATGTCGGGCCTCCTTGGTGTGATGATGTTTAAGTTTATCATGTTTTTGAGAAATTTCTTGTATGATGTTGCTTAATGAAAAAATCGTATTTTTTGTGAAAAGAATGAGCAATTTAAAGCTGTCGTGGAATGGAATCACAATGGTGAAGATCATAAGGAGAGTGTTAAACTGACAGCAATTACAGGGTCATAAAAATTGAACCATTGTAACTTTTAGTGTAATATTACACTAAAAAGAACATCGGAGGTTCCTCCATGGATAAAGAATACATAACCGAACTCATTTCATCCAAGTTAAGATTAATCCGTGCGGAAAGCGGCTATACGCAGGACAAAATGGCGAACGTGCTCGGGATGTCGAAGAAAACGCTCGTGCAAATTGAAAAGGGCAGGTCGGCAGCGGGGTGGGCGCATGTTGTCGCGGTATGCGCGCTTTTTCGGAACAGTGAGGTGCTGCAGGCCGTGCTCGGGGATGAGCCCCTTGAGGTGGTGGAGACTGTCGCTCACCGAAGCATCGACAGACCAAAAGGGAAGACGCTCGGCGGAAAAGTGTGGTGGCGGGACATTGAGAAAAAAGGCGAGTTTCGCCTTCAGCAAAACTTGATTTCTCACCATTACCGCATTTTGGATTCGTATGACGACCTATGGTTCAGCACCTTTGAAAAACAGGATGCTGTGGCGCGTTTGGACGAGCTGTTCAATGAACAGGATGGGGTGGAATGAAGAAAAAGTTAAGTCCTCTGAATTTGCTGGTCTTCATTCCTCCAAGATAAGACATAGTGAAAAACACTGCGTGTCTTGTCTGTGGAATCGGAGTTGAGAACAGTTTTCCAGCTTATTCTCACTCCAGCACATCATCAAGCAGCTTCCACATCAGCTCCCTCCGGTTTCCTGCGCCCGTCTTCAAAAAAATCGATTTCAAGTGGTCTTGAACGGTGTAAGCTGATATATGCAATTCGTCTCCGATGGCTTTTGTTGGATGGCTTTTGTTGAAAGTCCGCGGATGACCCGGTACACGATGTCTTTTTCCCGGTCGGACAGGTTGTAGGCTTCTGCTATCAGCGGTATGGTTTCTGCCGGTGAAGCAGGCTCGAATGAAACGGCGATCTGGCCTGATGGACCAAAGCCGTCTAAACGACTCGCTTTAATGGATAGGCAGGAATGACCCGGAATCGAGATGACCGTTTTTGCCGGATCGGCAGTTTCAGCCGCTGCCCGCGTGCAGACGGCCCGGACAGGTCTCGGCACGGCATCGCTGCCGATCCTTTCCCAGCCGCGCAAGATATTTAGCCAATGGAGGGCCGCTCGGTTGCATGACAAGGGCTGCAGGTCTTCCGACAAAATCAGAATGCCTCCGACATGTTTCATGTGAAACACGTCTTTTTTTGACAGATGGTGTCTGAATTGCTGAAGGTGCCGGCCGATAAGCGGTGCGAGTGAAGCGAGCAAGCTCTTATCCTTTTCTGTAAACAGCGGCTGTCCTCTTTTCCTCAACAGGGTAAGGTATCCCCGGCACTCCCCCTTGCTGAGCAGAATGGCGCGCAATTCATCTTCATAGCCTGCAGGCCCAAGAATGTTGCTGTAGCGTTTGCTTTGCCGGAAGTCTCCTTTGACCGATTCACTTAATATAGCCGCTGTCTGCCGTGCATGAATTAAGGCTTCGAATCGATTCACATCCTCCTGCGTGTACTCAAGCTCGAATAATTGCGGATGGATCGCTTCAATTTGATCGTCTGTGACGGCTCCGATGGACAGTAAGGTCTTGGGGTCTACAGCCGTGCAGCATGATGCATCAAACGGAATCGCCTGTTTTAATGCAGACAGCATGGCTTCGATATATTGGGGCGAAGAACGGGTTGTGCGCTGCAGTTCGTTCAGTATGTCTTTTAACGGCCGGTTCATGTCGGTCCTCCTCTTTAAAAATCCCAGGTTTAAGGGATGGTGGTTTGTTGAAACTCCTTTATAATTGAGAACAATTCTTAATTAATTTTACTAAAAGGAGAACGGCTTGTCATGAACATGGACTGGAATCATCCTGATGTCTATCAATACGAAAAGAAAATCCCTTTAAAAATCCCATGCTATGAAATGCTCTACGATATGATGGATCGCTTGTTGACGGTCCGGCTTTCTGAAGATGCGGCTAATGTGATGGTCGTCGGGGCCGGAGGTGGGCAGGAGCTCGTGACGCTTGCAAAAAGACACCCGAATTGGTCATTTACAGGAGTCGATCCGTCTGCCAGCATGCTCGGTTTGGCGAGAAAAAGGCTGGAGCTCGCCGGAATTCAGCTTCAAGCCGATCTGATTGAAGGAGAAGTACATCAGCTTGAGTGCGGATTTCAATATGATGCTGCGACATGCATGCTTGTGCTTCACTTTGTCCGCTATAAGCTTGAATTTTTGCAGCAGATCGCCTCAAGATTGGCGGATGGCGCTCCATTTTTCATTGCGGCCATTCAAGGCGACATGACGTCAGAGGCATTCAAGTGGCAGATGTGTGCCTGGAAGGAGCATATGCTGGCAGGCGGGATTTCTGAACAGGAATGGGAGAGCTTTTCCGCTTCAATCGGCAGCCGCTCTCATCCGGTGCCGGCTTCAGAGGTGGAGGATCTGCTCGGCAAAGCAGGCTTTACAAACGTAACGAGATTTTTCAGCGCTTATGTAATCGACGGCTGGTTTGCTGTGAAAGGAGGCGGCAAACAATGAAGAAACATATTGTCGTGATCGGCGGGTACGGTCATGTCGGCGCCCAAATCTGCCGGAGTCTCGGAGAAAAATATCCGGACCGTGTGTATGCTGCCGGAAGAAACCTGGATCACGCCGAGCGTTTTAGTCAGGAAACGGGCGGCCAAGTGAAGCCGATGCGTTTCAACAGAGATGCACCGGCTGACTGGGATTGGCTCAAGACGACGAAGCTGGTGATCGTGTGCATCGATCAGGAAAACATTGAGTTGGCAGAGGCTTGTCTGGCGAGTGGCACGGATTATATCGACATTACGGCGAACGGTTCATATTTGACTCAGCTTGAACAGCTGAATGACGAAGCATGCCGCGGCACGGGATTATTAAGCGTCGGCCTGGCTCCGGGGCTTACCAATTTACTTGCGCAGAAAGCCGCCCAGGCTCTCGATGAAACGAGTCGGATTGATATTGCGATCATGCTCGGTTTAGGTGATAGCCACGGAAAAGCGGCGATCGAGTGGACAGTTGACCATCTGAATACGGTGTATGATGTGAAAGAAAATGGACACTTGATGGAAGTCATCAGTTTTACAGACGGCCGGTGGACAAACTTCGGCGGGCGATTGGGGCGCCGGACAGCCTACCGGTTTCCTTTTTCCGATCAGGTGACATTGCCAGGCACATTAGCCGTCCCTTCTGTTTCTACCCGGCTTTGCTTTGATTCAAGGCCTGCCACTGTGCTGATTGCGGCCATGCAAAAAATCGGCGCAGCCAAGCTCTTAAACAATAAGGGAATTCGAAATCTGGCGGTCCGTATGCTGGGGGCGCTCAACATCGGATCAGCGCAATACGCGGTAAAGGTGGATGCTGAAGGATTGAAAAACGGCCGGAGCGCCGGGACAGGCATCGCGCTGTTCGGCGAAAATGAATCATTCATTACCGCACAGACAGCCGCTGCAGCCGCGTCAGCTTTGTATACCGGAAGCTTTCCGCACGGAATATTTCATTTGGAACAGCTGTTTGAGCTTGAATGGGAAGGAAGAGAGTCTTGCTTAATTCAGAAAGAAACCGGTGACCGGTTTGTGATATCGTTTGACATCTTGTTAGAAAGTGAGATGATAAATATTAGAAAATAATAGAAGGAGTGGGAAATATGCAGCCTGAAGATATTGTCAGAAGCGGTCCGAACCAGTACGTTTGCAGAGAGGGGATCGCGAAAGAACTGCTGTCATTTGCGAATGCATTCGAACGGCCCGTCATCATTACTGGAGTCAAATCGTTTAAAGCTTTTACGAGTTATACGACGCCTCCAAACAATTGGAAAGTCGTTCAGCATACGGGCTGCAGTTCCCTAAATAAGATTAAAAAAGCAGCAGAAGCAGCAGAATCGGCAGATGTCATCATCGGGATAGGCGGGGGAACCGTCTTAGATACGGCGAAGGCAGCCGCCGATTTGTTGAACATTGAAGTCATGATGATTCCGACGATCCCGGGAACATGCGCGGCAAGCACACCGTTAAGCGTGATCTATGATGATGACGGCAACTTTTCGTGCGTCCAATACCATAAGCGCTCAAGCTATTTGACGCTGGTCGATCCGCTGCTTCTCCTTTCTTCGCCGGTCGCTTATGTGAAAAGCGGAATCGGTGATACGCTTGCGAAATGGTATGAGGCCGAAGCGATCATCAGAAATACGGCCGATTCGCTTTCCATCATGGTTCAGACAGGGCTGAGACAGTCTGTCTATATTCGGGATATTTTGTTGACAGAAAGTCTGAAAGCCATAGAAAGTCTTGAAAAAGGCGAAACCTCCTCATCTTTCGCAAAGGTCCTCGAAGCGGTTATCGCGCTGGCTGGCACAGTAGGCGGATATGCGGGACGCTATGGCAGAATGGCCGGAGCCCATGCCATTCACAACGGCTTAACGTTCATCCCCGAAACCCATCGTGTGCTGCATGGCCAAAAGGTAGCCTACGGGATACTCGTGCAGCTTGCTTTAGAAGGACGGACAGATGAAACCGCCGAACTGATTCCCTTTTATGAAGGGCTCGGTTTTCCGAAAAGACTTAGCGATTTAGGCATTTTAGAAAACGTTGAAGAGGCAAAACGGACCGTTGCCGCTCATGCCGCGCGGCCGGATGAATCTTTATGTTTGATGGGATCTTTTCATGAAGCTGATGTGATGGCGGCGATAGAGTCGCTTGAATAAACCTGATAAATAAAACGAGTCAGCCATCCTGTAACGGATGGCTGACTTTGTTAAATTTCCACTTTCACATCGGCGCTTTTTTTCAGTTTTTCAACCTGCTGTCCGAGTTTTTCCTGTCTTTTTTGCTGTTTGAGCATGTCTTGGATTTGTTTCTTGACATCGTCAAACGCAGGTGTGTTTTTCTGTCCGCTGTCTTTTTGCTGTGCGGCAAATTGATCATAGTAATCTTTGATTTCTTTGTCTGTGACCTGTTCTGCCGGCAGTTCTTTGTCAATATATTTTTCTGTTTTGATATTGTCGGCAATGTCACTTTTCAGCGTGTTCATGTTTAAGCCGGCTTTCTTGACAGCTTCCTCAAAATCTTGTTCATTTTTATACTGCTTTTTGCTTTCGTCCAGCTGTTTTTCAATTTCTTTCTCAGATGCTTTGTAGCCTTTTTTGTCCGCTTCTTGGGTAATTAAAGCCTGTCCGACCAGGCTGTCGATGGCCTGCTTTTTGATTTGCTGTGCCGCATCTTTTGAAGTCGGATCCTGTCCTGTTTGCTGATACTGCATTTGTGCGGTTGATAATACGCTGTTATAGTCCTTGCCTGTGATCTTTTCATCGTTAACGACAGCCACTGTTTTTGTTTCATCGACTTTTTGTTGATCAAGCTTTTTCTGCATGGCTTTCATTTGCTTTTCTTGATCCTGCTGCCCGCTTTGGGCTGTTTTTTCTTGATTGTTTGCCTTGGATTGCTGATCATCATGATTTGAAGTGCAGGCGCCCAATACGACAGCCAATAATCCAATCATGAGAGATGATATGCCTTTTTTCATAATATATCTCCTTTCTTCAAACAGAAGTGATTCTTAAAATGACCTTTAGTGGGCATTCTAAACGATCGTCTCTGAAAAAGAAACCATTTGGAATGAATTTTCCAAAATGTAATCGAATTGAAAGGAGATCGTAATGTGATGGCCGAGTTCCGGTTTACTTGATATGTTTCGGATCAAAGCCGTAGACTTCGAAGTCCTTCGCAAAAATCTCCTGCACCAGCTCTTTTGTTTCGTCATTGTAAAAGCTCTCAAAAGTCGGTAACACCCAGTCGAAGGATGACATGGTGAAAACGGTGTCCGCGAATTTTCCTTTTTTGAGCATAGTATCGGAAAGATGGTGCGGTGATTTCGACAGCTGTGATATCGGAGATTTCAATAATTTGTATTTGTTTTCAATCTCTCTGATTTGCGCGCTGAATTGCTCGAGGTAAATATAATTGGTGACAAACTCTTCTTCTCCTTCGAGATACTGAGGACCAAGGTGCCGGTCAATGGCGCTGATTTCCGGCCCCAAATCTTTTAAATGATGCAAGAATTGGGTGAAAGACAGTCCTGTATTCATGTTACTGTTGAACAGACAGATAAAATTCGGGGAGCAAATTGCCGCCAGAAAGGAACTGACTGCTCTCCGGAAAGGGTTGCGCACAAGCTTGTAAGTGTCCTTTTTTCCCTCTTTTAATTCTGCCAGAAGATCCTTCACATAATCCGGCTGCTGCGTATAGATCGTATTTCTGTAGTGATGAACCTCCCCCGCGCATCTTCGGCCAACATCTTCAAGCAGTCCGTTTTGGAAAAAGAACCAGCGATTCAGAGTCGTGCAGCCGCTTTTTGGAATCCAGAACAGAATGATCGGAAAATCTTTCGCAAAAAGAGGGGTATAAAGGTAAATCAAGCGATTCAGTCTCTCATCTTCAAACATGCAGAACACATCCACTTCTTTCTTTGTTTTGGTCCGCCTGAGACAGCGGTTGCCTTTATACACAAAGTATGCCGTCACCAATGAATTGATAGGGCGATAATATGAATATATTTCAAAATGATAAGATCTGGCAGACGGTTCCTTATTGAACCATATATAGAAAAATAAGTTTATGCTTTAAAACAATCTTATGATACTAGAGCATGCATGTACAGTTTATATTTAATGGAACTTTCTGTTTCACTGTATGCTCCGCCTGAGGTAACATGAAAATGAGAAATGCCTGGGAGCGTTCTGAAAGGTCAGATGCTCAAGGAAAATGGAATAAAGGGAGGGTCGCTCATGCAGATTCGCATGACTGAATATCATGTTCCCGACCCCGAGTCGGGTCCGTACGGGATCGCCGTATGTGCAAACGGGCGCATTTGGTTTACTGAACAAAAGGGAAACCGGATCGGTATGCTCACAGAGTCTGGAGATATTACCGAATATACGATTCCGACGAAGAGCGCAGGTGCCTCGATTATTACTCCTGGGATTAGCGGTGAGCTATGGTTTACGGAGTATAAAGCGGGGAAAATCGGAAAAATGACGCCTCAAGGGGAAATAATCGAGTATGCCCTTCCTCCAGGTACTGCCCCGTTTGGGATCACCGTAGGCTGTGACGATGCCATGTGGTATACCGATATGGCCGGACATCAAATCGGCAGGCTGTCATCTTCAGGCGAAATAACTGAATATAAACTGCCCAAACCGGGAGCCTTCCCGTCATTTATTACAAGGGGAGCAGACGATGCACTCTGGTTTACACAAAATCAAAGCGGCTCCATCGGGCGAATAACGGCAGATGGAGACATCAGCGAGTATCCGCTTCCTGGAGAACAATCCGGACCGGTCGGAATCACTGCAGGCCCGGACGGAGCTTTGTGGTTTACAGGAATAAACGGAAATCAAATTGGGAGAATTGCGGTCTCAGGGAAGATCAGCGAATACCCGCTTCCGACAGCCAATGCCCGCCCGCACGCGATTACCGCCGGCGGTGATGGTGCCCTGTGGTTTACGGAATGGGGTGCGGGTCAAATCGGCCGCATTACAGTCAACGGGGATATTACGGAATATCCAATTCCGACGGCCGAGTCTGAACCGCACGGGATAGCGGCCGGACCAGCCCAATCGATCTGGTTTGCAGAAGAGTGCGGCCGTATTGGGAAAATCTCTATTCTTGATTAAAAAACGTCCAGTTTGCTGGACGTTTTTTATATATTATTCCGTTCTCGTTTCCATTCTGCGGTTGGGAGAGCCAAGGCCTTTATTCATCAAGTAAAAATGGAAAATGTATTCACCGATTGCCATAGCGACTGCTGCAAAAAACGCGGCCAATGCAGCGGTGTTTGCAGCCGTTCCCATCGCAAGAGCCATCAGCCAAACGACAAGAAAAGCGACGCCTAAATCGGCTAAAGTGGCCGTGATGTTATTGGTCTTCGGCAAAATAAACAAATCACCCAGCAAATAGGATACCGCGCCAAGAACAATTGTGATGAAGAGGGTGTTTTCAAAACTGAAACTAAACCCGAGCCCGAGAACAAGGTACAGTATCACAATTGTCATGATGCCTTTAATGGCAAGGGCTTTCACATGTTCCATAACAATTCGCTCCTTTATACGAGATTTTAGTTTTTCTTTTCCTCGTATTCAGAAAACGAAACATGCAAACTTGCTTTTTTAACGGGCTCAGACATTTTTCCGCCATTCTTTCTGTTTCTTGCATAGTAGATGATATAGCATAACGCCATAAATGGAACACCGCAAAAAAGGGCGATTCTTTGGTTCGGATCAAAGGCAATGCCGATGCAGGATGCCAGACATAATAGAAAAGCGGCAATCGGTACTGCCGGATAAAACGGTGTCCGGTATTTTAAGCCGTCTGCGGTGTTTCCTTCAGCCAAAAAGCGTCTGCGGAACATGAACTGCGAGGCTGCAATGCTCATCCAGACGGCAACAACGGCAAAGCCTGAAATTGATACAAGAACGATATAGACGGAATCAGGTGCAAAAACACTGGAGAGCAGCGACAGAATGCCGCCGATCATACTGAAAATCAGCGCGTTCAACGGAATTCCCCGTGAAGTCAGCTTTTGAAAAACGGGGTGTAACGTTTTTTCTTTTGACAGTGACCAGAGCATCCGGGAGCAAGCATATAAGCCTGAGTTGGCCGCGGAAAGCAGAGCCGTCAGAATCACAAAATTCATAATGTCGGCCGCGTATGGAACACCGATACGGTCAAAAACGACGACGAACGGGCTTTTGATCACACCGGCTTCTTTGACCGGAATGAGGCATGAGAGCACGAAAATCGTTCCGATGAAGAAAAGCACCAGTCTCCAGAGTGTTGTCTTGATCGCTTTTGGAATGTTCTTTTCCGGTTCGGCGCTTTCTCCGGCGGCAATCCCGATCAGCTCCGTACCCGAAAACGCAAAATTCACGGAGAGCATCGCCATAAAAATTGGAAGGAAACCGTTCGGAAAGAGCCCGCCTTCTCCTGCAAAGTTTGAAAGAAGCGGTGCGGAATCTGTATTTTGTAACGGGATGATGCCGAATATCGCCGCTCCGCCTAAAATAATAAACAATATAATGGCAAGCACTTTAATGCTCGAAAACCAAAATTCGGACTCGGCAAAAAATCTCACTGAGACAGCATTGAACACGAAAATCAGTGCAGCGAAAACCGCGCTCCACATCCACACCGAAGTATCGGGGAACCAGCGCTGCATTAATAACCCGGCAGCGGTAAATTCCGAACCCAGCGCGACAGCCCAGGTCAGCCAGTAAAGCCAGGCGACGGTGAATCCGGTGCCCGGCCCGATGAATTTAGAGGCATACATATGAAACGATCCGGTCACAGGCATGGCGACCGATAATTCGCCGAGGCAGAGCATGACAAGGTAGACGATCAGAGCCCCGACTAAGTAGGCTAAAATCGTTCCGGCAGGACCCGCCTGTGAGATCGTATAACCGGAACTTAAGAAAAGACCCGTGCCGATAACGCCTCCCAAGGAGAGCATGATCAGGTGTCTCGTTTGCATTTTTCTTTGAAAGTTCTGACGATTGTTGTTTGACTGTTCCATCATATCTCCAGCTTTCTCGCCCAGTCGGCGACGGCTTTTATGTCTTCAGGTGTTGTTCTGCAGCAGCCGCCAATCAGCTGTGCTCCTTGGTTGTACCAGCTGCGGGCGCTTTCTCCGAAGGAAGCTTTGCATGCCGCACCATGCCATGTTTTTGTCTCCGGATCATACTGTTCACCGGAATTCGGATAGACGATAATCGGTTTAGCTGTATGCTTTTTGATGCCGCCGATGAGCGAAGAGACATGCTCCAGCCGCGTACAGTTTACGCCAACTGCCGCAACCTGGTCATGCTGATCGAGCCATTTCGCGCATTCGCCGGCTTTCGTGCCGTCGCTGATATGACGTCCGTCTTTAGCGCTGAAACTGATCCACGCATGTGTGTCAGGGAATTCTTTCAATAAATGAACGATTGCTTTTGCTTCTGAAAGGCACGGTATTGTTTCACAGGCTAACATATCGGCGCCTGCATCGATTAAAGCGGCCATTCGCTGCCTGTGAAAATCGGCCAATTCGTCTTCTGTGACGTCATAATCCCCCCGATATTCGGAACCATCCGCTAAAAAAGCGCCGTAAGGGCCTACTGAAGCGGCTACAAACGGTTTGGGCCGGCCTTTGCGGTTTTCCGGAACCGCCCAAAATTCATCGCGTGCTTCTACAGCAAGACGTACAGACTCCCGGATAAGGTGGAGCGCTTCTTGTTCACTGAGGCCGCGTTTTGTGAAACCTTCAACCGTCGACTGATAGCTGGCTGTCATCGCGCAATCGGCGCCCGCACGGAAATAATCCAGATGCACTTGTTTGATAAGCTCGGGGTTTTCGATGAGCATTTTTGCAGACCACAGGCTGTCGTTCAAATCACAGCCGTACCGTTCAAGCTCGGTGGCCATCGCGCCGTCAAGTGTGATGATAGGAAATTGTTCTAAAATCGATTGGATCGGATTGGTCATCTCATTGTTGAGGATCTGTCGTTTGAGACCCCGGCCTCCTTTTTTAGAGTTTTTAAAAATATATGAAAAATAGTTTAAAAGACTTCAGTAGCTTTTGTCAATCTACCAAAAATCATTTTTTACTAGTAGCTTTTGTCGTTTTCTATTTAGGGTAAAACGGTACGTCTCCGCATATTTTTTTAAAAAAAGACTGATAAGGGGTATTGGATGGATGAAAAAACTGATTATCAATGCTGATGATTTTGGATATTCAAGAGGCGTGAACTATGGAATTATTGATGCCTATAAGCTGGGGATTTTAACATCAGCGACGTTCATGACAAATATGCCGGGCGCAGGTCATGCGGCGCGGCTGGCTCGCGAATCGCCCGGGCTCGGGATCGGCGTACATTTGGTGCTGACCTGCGGAAGACCGCTTTTGTCTGATCACCGGACGATCGTCGATGCAAAGGGGAATTTTCGCAATCTCGCATTTTATCAAGGTGCTTTTACAATTGATACTGATGAAGTATACCGCGAGTGGAAAGCGCAGATTGAAACATGCATCAACATGGGCTTGGAACCCGATCATTTGGACAGCCACCATCATATCAACGCTTCCCCGGGCATCTCAGACGCATTTTTGACGCTCGCCAAAGAGTACCGTTTGCCTGTCAGGCGCAATATGGAGAGTGCTGTGATCACGGAAAAAGGAGTGAAAACAACAGACTTTTTTTCACCTGTCCTCGAAGCGGCTTTAAAGGATGAAGAAGCCGTCTCTGAACTGTTTGAAGAGCATGATACTGTGGAGGTCATGACCCACCCGGCATACCTCGATAAGGAGCTTTTGACGAACTCTTCTTATACTTATCCGAGAGTCGATGAACTTGAATTTTTAACCGATCCGGACGTTGTCATCCGTTTGAATAAGCTTACTGATGTCCAGCTCGTATCATTTAGGAATTTGACATAAGGAGAATGCCGGAATGAAACATATTTTTCAGCTGCTGGGAAAGTCTTTGCTGATTTCGATTACTGTTCTTCCGATCGCCGGCCTGCTGCTGCGTCTTTCTGCGGAAGATATGCTGAATATACCGCTTTTTCAAGCGTCAGGCGTGATATTGAACAATATGGATGTCCTGATCGCAATTGGCATCGCCATGGGCTTTGCCCGTTCAAAAGATAAAGGAATTCCTGCGCTGACAGGATATTTGGCGATAACCGTATTAAAAGAGGGGCTCGGCATCTTGAATCCTGATCTTGATATGAGCGTCTTCGGCGGGGTGCTCGCCGGCCTGATGGCGGCTTTCATTTATAACCGGTTTCAACATACGAAACTGCCAAGCATGTTTTCATTTTTTGGCGGAGAGAAGTTTCCGATTACGATGATCGTATTGGTGACGATTCCGGTGGCAGGCTTTTTTTCAATCGTCTGGCCTTATGCAGAAGCGGCGATCGACACTTTTAGCCAGTCGCTTGTAGGTCTTGGCGCTTTCGGGGTGTTTGTATTCGGATTTCTGAATCGGTTTTTGCTGCCGTTCGGCCTTCACCATGTCATGAATACGTATATTTATTTTGGGCTTGGGCGCTATGAGACGGCATCCGGCGAAGCGGTGACAGGGGAAATTACGCGGTTTTTGAATGGAGACCCGACAGCCGGCTACTTTCTCGGCGGCTTTTTTATCACGATGATGTTTGGCATTCCGGCGATCGCTTTGGCAATCGCGCATGCAGCCAGAACGAGAAAAAAGGAAACGAAAGCGCTCATGTCTTCAGGAGCAGCCACATCACTGATCACCGGGATTACGGAACCAGTTGAATTCACGTTTTTATTTACTTCGCCTTTATTGTACTTTCTTCACTCGGTCTATACGGGACTTGCCGGAGCGGTGCTCTGTTTGCTTGGGATTCGTCACGGCTTCTCATGGGGAGCAGGCGTAATCGATTATTTGCTGAACCTTAATTTATCAGACGGCGGATTATGGATCATACCCGTCGGCCTTGCCTTTTTTGCTCTCTATTATGTTACGTTTTACTTTGTGATTATAAAGCGAAACATTCCGGTGATCGGAAGGGAACAGGAAACACCTGAAGGAAACCGGCTGCATCGGTCTATGGCTGCAGGCATTCTTAAGCATATCGGCGGCCGTGAGAATGTCGTGACTTGCGAAAACTGTATAACCCGTTTGCGAATGAAATTAAAAGACACGTCCTTGGCGGATGAAGCGCAATTAAAGCAATTAGGAGCGCACGGTGTGGTCAAAATTGACCAGCATCATATCCAGATTGTGATCGGAACGGATGCTGGGAATGTGAAAAAAGATTTGCAGAACTTAATCGGGGAGACTCCGCCGGATTAAAAACTGGAGTTGATTGTCCCGTACCTTTTGGAAAAATCACGAGTCTGCGAAAAATAAGCTTGCACCTCCAGCAGCGTGAGGCGTTATGATAGGAATAAATCGTCAGTTGGAGGGGATTTTTATGGAAAATGAAGGATATTATCCAATCGGTGTTTTTTCAGAAATGACAGGGACATCCATTCGGACGCTCCATTATTACGATGAAATCGGCCTGTTGAAGCCTGAAAAACAGCCGGGAACAGGCCGCCGTTTCTACACAGACAGAGATGCGAGAGAGTTGCAGAAAATCACATGTTTTAAGTTTCTCGGGTACAGTCTTGAACAAATTCGCGCTTTCATGAAGGATGCATGCTTTGATGCCGGTCTGATTGAGGCGCTGCAGGAGCAGAAAAAGGTGCTGGAGGAGAAAAAGGAACATATTGAAACAGGGCTGAAAGCTATAAACAGGACAATCGGTCTTCTGGAGGAGGAAGAGGAAATCGACAGTTCTGTTTTCATGAGCCTGCTGAACAGCATCCAGACTGAGAAGGAGCAGCGCATATGGCTTGAACAGCAGGTGTCCAAACGTTTTGCCGATGATGTATTCGGCAAATCAGAAGATGAGATGGCCAAATTGGATCAAGAGTATGTTCGTTTATCTAAGGAAGCCAAGCGGCTCATGGGAAAACCGGTTGATGACCCCGAAGTGCAGGAAATGGCGGACCGATATATGAAGACGAGTTTGGAATTTGTCGGAGAGGGCGTGCTGTCGGCTTTAGGACAGATGGAGACAATCGAATCGCAGCAGCTGGCAGAGAAGTTTTCTTCACCTTTTACAAAAGAAGAGGATGAGTGGCTGCAGCAGGTGTTCGAATATTACATGATTCACAACGATTTCTGTCCCGAAAACGGCCGATGAAAAAATCCGCCGGAGCTTTTAATGCAAAAGCTCCGGCTCAATTTTCGCCGTTTCATTATCAAGCGAAACATGCAGTTGATGGTTTTGATTAACCGAAGCGAAAAAGATTTCATCCATTCGTTCAAGCCCTTTCTTCTTCAGCTGGTTTTTGAGCCAGTTTTCCGTTACATTCAATTGGTGAAGGACAGATGTGTACACTTTCCCTTCAATGATGACCGGATATGAAAATTCGCCGCCGCTTTTTTGAATCCCCATATCTTCAGCCGTGACTTCCATTTTATTTGGCTTTTTGTATACCGTTAAATTTCCATTCGCCTCTATAAACGCCATTTCTACGTCGCTGACATTGAAAACATCTTTTTCACGAAGCATTTGCAGAACATTATCCACCGAATATCTGATTCGTTTTAAATTGCCGACAATAAACGTTCCATTTTTGATGACGATGGTCGGTTCAAATGTAATCAGACGTCCGAGTGTTCTGCTTTTGATCATGATTTTTGAAGCGAGTCTTTGCAATAGGGCAATCGCAACCACCGCAGCGGCGGTATGCAAATGTTCAATCCTCGGATCGGCTATGTCAGCTCCGACGACAGCCCCCAATGTAATAATGATTAAAAAATCAAATACAGGCATTTCGCCGATTGAGCGTTTTCCCATTAGCAATGTAACAGCCAATAAAAGGGGAAGGATGGTGATGATTCGTCCGTAGACAACCAAAATTTCTTTCATAGTTTCCATTTTCTCGCTTCCTTTTTATACCCTTTTGCCAATTCAAGATTGACGGCCGTCATTTTCGAGTTGAGGTCATGATATGGATAAGAATCGCTTATTTCAGGAAGCCGGTTGGCATCCTCCTGGTTTGAAATCACACGACCCGCCGAAACAAACCGTTTTGGGGGAATTGTAACACCGATTACTGTTGCTCCCGGTTCAATCACCGTATTCTCTTGGATATAGGCATCAAAAACAAGGCTTTGCATCCCGACAAAAACATTGTTGTCAATTCTTACGGGGCCGTGAATTTGACATTGCGGGGCGAGTGATACTTTCTCGCCTATGTAAATGGAATACGATTCACGATCTTTAAAAACGGATTGTTCAGTAACAGGGTTGTTGTATTCATAGTTTTTCATACCGTGCAAGACAACTCCGTCCTGGATATTGCAATCATGGCCGATGTAGATTTTTAATCCCGTGTCTCCTCTGATCGAAGAGAAAGGCCCGATGAAAACGTTTCGCCCGATGACCACACTGCCGATGACCGAGGCGAAATGATGGATGTATGAGGACGCATCAATATCCGGAATATCAGCTTCTTGATTAAATGACGCGGTAATATTGGGGCTGACATTGTCTTGGATCAGCAGCTTTTCAAGAAACTTCCCGGCGAGTGACGAAACCGTTAACCCGAGGATGAGTTTGTTGCTTAATTTCATATGACCTGCCTCCTTTATTCAGGTAGTCTGTCTAAAAAACGGGATAATATTTATGGGCGGCGGTCTGAAACTAAAAAAGAGGATATGGGGAGATAACGGCTAATAAAGCAATGGAATAGGTTTTAGGAAGCGTTCAAGACGATTACCATTTTCATCTCTAAAAAAACAAAGGAAATGATTCATTTAGAGGAGGAAATTTACGGTCAGCTTGCCTTGGATGACTCCTCGACTTATTTTAAGGGAGGTTGAAACTTTGAATCTATCTTTGGCAGTTGCATTAGTTATATCTGTGTTTTTAAATATATTTCAGCTGGCACAACTCAAATCCAATAACCGTAAAAAAGCAAACTGGAATGAGAGGACAAAAAGGCCGCTCAATCCCTTTACTTCCATTCTTTGGACTTATTTCGCCATTATCATTCTTTTGATGTTGGCTGCATTAGTAACCGTTATCATACAGCTTAACGAATAATATTAGCGCTTCTCTTCTGCTGCCGGCTTTTTATTATTGTCACAGTCATAACGAAAAATGCGCAGAAATTGCAAGGAGAAAAAACGATGAAAACGGGATCGCTCGCTTTGACACACACGGAAACGATTGCCCCGAAGAGATCTATTTTAAATGAAGAGACGTTCGAATTTGAAACTCAAAAAAGATGGGCAAATCGTAAAGCATGCGGTAGAAAATCATAAGGAAGAGACAAATACCGCAGCTCCTCCTGCCAAAAAGGATAGAGACATTGGACATGTCAAAAAAAACAGGAGGCAACCCGCTGCCGAATACAGGAAATAATCGCCTGTACCGTGCTTTACTCATTGGACCCATCCTTCTTATTATCGGACTTGCTATGTTTGTTTTAAACTGTAAAAAGACTCAAAATCAAAGTGCGTAAATATTCCCCAAAAGACAGCGTTACGGCTGTCTTTTTCGTTTGCGGAACAGCACTTCGCCCACGGCACCTGCGGAAACGCCGAGCACATAAGCCAATAAATCGCTCCACAAAAATCCATAACCGAGAATGAGTCCGCCGAGCGGAACGGCTCTGATATCATCAATCCATGGAGCGTGATACAGCTGGCTGCATTCGATTAAAAAACAAAATGCGAGCGCAATCAGCGCTACTGAAGCTGTCTTCGCGTTTTTGAACAAAAAGCCTGCGCCGAAGAAAATCATCAGCGCCCACAGCGCATCCCCTAAATAGGCATTCACGATGTCCGGCAGCATATCGGCCGCCTTTCTTGAAGCAAGCCCCGCCGCCATCGCTGCGAATATCAGCGCAAGCCGGCGGATACGGCTTCTTTTCATATTCATGGCTGGACCCCTTTTCTGCCAAAGCAGGTGAAGTAAATCTTCGGAGACATGACGGATACAAGAGGAAAAACGTTTTATTATTTTGGACGGTTTAAAATGAACGAAAAAAGCCGCCGGATACGGCGGCTTGCAGCTTGTCGACAAAGCCACAAAAAGTGGCTTGATCGACAAGCTTTTTTTGTTAAAATGTGAGTGAAATCTAGTTTTTGGAGGTTTTTCCATGTTGTCTAAGCACTCTAAAGATCAGCGCGAACAGCTTGAAGTCTTTGCCTTAAGTGAACTTGTCCCGGAAGACCATCTGGTCAGGAAAATAGAAGAAGCCATGGACTTTTCTTTTATTTATGAAAAAGTTGCTCCCCTTTATTCTTCAAAAGGGCGCCCAAGCATTGATCCCGTTGTATTGATCAAAATGGTTCTGATTCAGTACGTGTTTGGCCACCGCTCGATGCGCGAAACCATTAAACGGATCGAAACCGATGTCGCTTATCGCTGGTTTATTGGATATGGATTTTCTGAAAAAATCCCTCATTTTTCAACCTTCAGTAAAAACTATGAGCGCCGTTTTCATGATACGGACCTATTTGAAACAATCTTCTATAAAATCTTGCGTCAGGCCATGGATCTCGGTCTTGTCGACCCGGCGGTCGCCTTTATCGATGGAACCCATGTCAAAGCCAATGCGAATAAGAAAAAGTTTGTGAAGAAGATTGTGAGAAAAGAAACAAGAGCTTATCAGGAACAATTAGATCGAGAAATTAATGCCGATCGCGAAGCCAACGGCAAAAAGCCCTTAAAGCCCAGGCAATGCTTAGAAGAACGAGAAATAAAAGAAAGTACGACAGATCCTGAGAGCGGTTATTTTGTAAAAGGTGAACGGGAACGTCTTTTTGCTTATGGTTTTCATACAGCTTGTGACCGGAATGGATTTGTGCTGGGGACGGTTGTTGAGCCTGCCAATATTCATGACAGCCAAGTGTTCACGACCCTGTTTCAACAGGTGAAAGAGCACGTCGCCAAGCCTCATACGGTCGCAGTTGATGCCGGATATAAAACGCCGTTTATCGCAAAATTTCTAAGTGATCAAAATGTCCATCCCGTCATGCCCTACACCCGACCACAAACTAAAAAAGGGTTCATGAGAAAACATGAATATGTATACGATGAATATTACGATGCTTATATTTGCCCTGACGATCATGTTCTGACATATCGCACAACCAACCGTGAAGGCTATCGGATTTATGCATCAGATCCAAACCGATGTGAACACTGTTCTTTTTTGAAGCAATGTACGGAAAGTCGAAATCATCGAAAGATGATTCACAGGCATCTCTGGCAGGATCATTTGGATGAAGCCGACCATCTTCGCCACACGGATGAGAATAGGCGAATCTACGCCAAACGCAAAGAAACGATCGAACGGGTTTTTGCGGATTTAAAACACAAGCATGGCCTGCGCTGGACAACCCTACGGGGTAAGAAAAAATTGTCCATGCAGGCGATGCTTGTTTTCGCTGCCATGAATCTCAAAAAGCTGGCGAATTGGACTTGGAAAAGTCCAATTCGCCAGCATTCTCATCGAAAAAACAGAATAAATTGGACAAAAATAGGTCGGATTATAAAAATCCGACCTATTTTGTCAACAGTCTGAAAGCCGCCGGATACGGCGGCTTGTGTTATATCGCATTTTTGCTTTCGGTTTTTTGTTCGGTGCCGGAGCGTTCCCAGCATTCGACGCCTTCATGGTTTTCAAGAACATCTTTATAAAAGACCGGATCTTTTCCAGCTTTTCGCTGTTTCACATAGTCTTTCAAGGCGGCAAATGCCACTTTTGACAGCAGGAAAATCGCGATTAAGTTGACGATGACCATCAAGCCCATGAACAAGTCGGCGAGGTCCCACACAAGCTGGACTTTTGATACCGATCCGAAGATAACCATCGCAAGCACACAGATTCTGTAAATGAAGAGCCATGCTTTGTTCGTGTGCAGGAATTCGATATTCGTTTCTCCATAGTAGTAGTTTCCGATTAAGGTGCTGAAAGAAAACAGGAACACCATAATGGCAAGAAAGCCTGAGGCCCATGCTCCGATGTGCGTGCTGAGCGATGCTTGCGTCAACTCGATTCCGCTCAGCCCCGGTTCTTGATACGCATCGGAAAACAAAATGATAAAAGCTGTGCTTGAACAAATCACCAAAGTGCTCGTGAAAACCCCTAAAGCCTGGACAAGACCCTGTTTGACAGGATGGCTCGTTGTCGCTGCGGCTGCTGCATTCGGCGCGCTGCCCATCCCGGCTTCATTCGAGAAGAGGCCGCGTTTGATTCCGTTCATCAGCGCTGCGCCGATGGCTCCGCCTGCCGCTTGTTCAAGGCCAAACGCATGACCGACAATCAAAGAGATGACGTCCGGCAGTTTCGTAATGTTCATCAGCATGACAAAAACGGCGACGCCGATATATAAGACGGCGAGAAATACGACAATATATTCGGACAGCTTGGCGATCCGTTTGATACCGCCGAAGGTAATGATGCCGAAGGCAATGGTAATAATAATCCCCAGTGTAAGACGGTCTGTGCCGAATGAGTTTTCAAAAGCGACCGTTATCGTATTGGACTGGACCGCGTTAAACACGATTCCGAAGGATAATGTAATCAAGACGGCAAACAGCGCACCCATCCAGCGTTTTTTCAAACCCTTTTCCATATAGTAAGCAGGGCCGCCGCGGAAGCCGTCTTTATCCTTTATTTTATAAATTTGCGCCAGCGTGCTTTCGACAAAGCTTGACGCCGAACCGATGATGGCGATGATCCACATCCAAAAGATAGCGCCGGGTCCGCCCAAGGCAATGGCGATCGCAATCCCCGTAATATTTCCTGTGCCTACTCTCGCGGCCATGCTAATGCAAAAAGCCTGAAAAGGAGAGATTCCGTTTTTGTCGGGTGCTCCTTCCTTTAAAACCCGGAACATGTCTTTCAGCAAGCGAACTTGAAAGAACTTCGATTTAAAAGTAAAAAACAGTCCTGAAGCCAGAAGCATAATAATTAATAGTTTTGACCAAAGAAAATCATTTGTGACAACAATGACTTCTTGAAGGAATTGCTGCATGCTTTCACCTCTTTTTTGTGATTTTAAAAAATACTGAGATCCCATTCACGGGCTATATGTTTTAACAGCATTCCGCCCGTCATGCTGTTGCCGTAATCGTCAATCGCCGGACCGTAGATGCCGATGCCGCATCCATGCCGAAAAGGCTGTTCTCTTTTCATGCTGGCAGGCACCGCGCACATGATTCCGCCGGAGACGCCGCTCTTTGCCGGAATGCCGACAAAGGCCGCGAATTTTCCTGAAGCATTGTACATGCCGCACGTCAGCATTAAAGCTTTTGTCAGCCTGGCGACATCCTTCGGGATCACCTGCTCTTGGCGGAGAGGGTGATATCCGTCATTTGCGAGAACCATGCCGATCAAGGCGATGTCTTCAGTGCTTCCTTCCATGGAGCATTGCTTCAAATAGACTTCAAGCGTTTCTTCGACGTCTGCTTCGAGGAAGCCGGTTTCCTTTAAATAATGGGCCAATGCTCTGTTCCGATGGGCGGTTTGCCACTCTGACCGAAATACTTCCTCATTGATTTCAAGCCGTTTTCCAATCATTTTTTCAATGACTTCATGAAGCGACTCCATTTTTTCCAGTGCCGATTCACCGGGTAGGATCGACGCAACGGTCAGCGCTCCGGCGTTGATCATCGGGTTAAACGGCTTTCCCGGCTTGTGCATTTCAAGGCGGATGATTGAATTGAACGCGTCTCCCGTCGGTTCTACATCAACACGGTCTAATACGTAAGAAATCCCTTTCGTCAAACACGCTGCGATAAAGCTGACCACCTTTGAGATGCTCTGGAGTGTGAATGATACGTCCCAAGTTCCTGCTTTGATCACCGTTTGATCAGAACCGATCACACAGATGCCGAGCTGGTTAGAGTCGATTTTTCCTAAAGCGGGAATGTATTCGGCGTTGCGTCCGCTTGCGGAAAAAGGACGGTAATGTTCAACCAAATCTTCAAGGCGGGATTGCCAGAAGCGGGCGTCATAGCGTTCTTCCAATACTTCATTCATCGAATTTCCTCCAATCTGACCTGTTAAAGCTTGCAGGTTTGCTGAAAAAATACGAGGCTCTAAAAAGCGGTGATAGGGCATGGCGGCAGAAGGCAAAGGGGTATAAGCCTCTGCCGCACAAGTTGTTTTAAAGCCTGTTCTTTCCTGGGAAAAGGGGTTTGGGTTGCGCAAGGGAGTGAGTTGCGGGAAAATATAAGCGTTTTCAAATAGAGAAAATATACATTCAATTTATAATAGAACCTACATAAACCTACAAAAAGCGACAAAAATATTTAAAAAATAAGCCAATTGATTTAAAAATCAAATCAACTGTGGGTAAAATGGGAGTTGCGGAAAACGTGCGGTTAAAGTCAAAATAAAGCAACACGTTTGTAATGGAGGATCAGCATGATGGGTGGAAATTGGGGAAGCGTGATGAAAAAGGCTGCCCGGCTTGTAAAGAAAGACGGCTATATCTTAACAGTGATGATGTTAACGGTGCCGCTCGCAGGAGAGCTGAAGTTTTATCCGTTGAACGAGACCTTCCGGGTCAGCTTCGGCGTTCCAACTTTTTTCTTTCTTTTGTTGCTGCTGCGGAATGTCCCGGCTGTGCTGTCCGGCTTTTTAACGGGAGCGGCCGTCGTCGGGTTTCGGGTGCTGCTTGATGCATTCGGCCCGGGGCAGATCGATTGGTTGTCATCCTTTTATCACCATTATCCGACTTTTTTCTTTTATTTCACATATGCGTTTCTATTCTACTTGGCAAAAGTGAAGCGATTTCAATTTCGCCCGCTCTACATCGGGTTTCTGGGCTTCGGAATTGAACTGATTGCCGATGGAGCCGAACTGGTCGTTCAATATATGATGTTCGAGTCTACCGTCACCCCGGGAAAGATCCGCGACATGATGGCGATTGCTTTTTCCCACAGCTTTATTGTGCTGAGCTTTTTTAATGTCATGAAGCTGTATGAAACGCAATCGCGGGAAAAGCAGATCCGCGAACAAAATGAGCACATGTTGATGATCGTTTCAAATTTATATGAAGAAACCGTTCATTTGAAAAAGACGTTGAAGAATACTGAAGAGATTACGAACGAATCCTATCAGCTGTACAGGCTCTTAAATAGACAGAGCGATAACAATTCCTCTGTCCGGCAGATCAGCCAGAAGGTGCTGCGCCTCGCCGGTGAAATCCACGAGGTCAAAAAAGACAACCAGCGCATTTTCGCCGGGCTTTCAAAACTAATTTCGAAAGAAAGCTTCAGAGACTACATGGCGGCAGAAGATCTGGTTCGGCTTGTGACCGGCATTAATCGAAAGTATGCCGAATCGCTCGAAAAAGACATTGACTTTCATTATTCGATAGGCGGAGAACATCCAAAATACCACGTGTATACTGTATTGTCCGTGATTAATAATATTATGGCGAATGCGGTGGAAGCGATTCAAAGACAGGGCTCCATCCGCCTCAGCCTCTATAGGCGCGCCGATGACATGCTGGAATGCCGCGTGGAAGATGACGGACCGGGCATTCCAGAGAAAGTCGGGGATGTGGTGTTTGAGCCGGGATACACGTCAAAATATGATGAATTCGGAACCCCTTCAACCGGAATCGGTTTGTCTTATGTGAAGGAAACTGTCGAGGAGCTCGGGGGGAGCATTCGATTTCAGAGTGATGCAAGCGGTGTTGTGTTTACGATCAGACTTCCGGTCCAACAATTGATTCAGAAAGGGTGAAGGCCTGTGCGTTTTTTTATTGCAGATGATGACCGTGCTGTGCGATCGATTTTAAAACAAATCATTGAAGACGAAGATTTGGGAGAAGTGGCCGGAGAAGCGGAAGACGGCTGCGATTTGGAAGGCCACGTCCTGAATTTGCAGCAAATTGATATTTTGTTTGTCGATCTTTTAATGCCGCTCCGCGACGGAATTGAGACGGTTCGTCATTTGTATGGCGCTTTCTCAGGGAAGATCATCATGATTTCCCAGGTGGAATCGAAGGAAATGATCGGTGAAGCCTATTCTTTGGGGATTGAATATTATATACATAAACCGATTAACCGCATTGAAATCTTGAACGTCATTCAAAAAGTCAAGGAGCGCATCGAGCTGGAAAGGTCGATCCATGACATACAATCTTCGCTGAACCGGCTCGTGAGTCTCGGCAGCGGACGAAAAAACGGCTTTAGGGAAAAAAGCATTCAGGAAACGGGCGAATTTCTCCTTTCTGAACTCGGAATCGTCGGGGAGAGCGGGTCCCAGGATTTACTCGCCATCCTTCAGTATTTGTTTGATGATGAACAGACTTCATTATATGAAAAGGACTTTCCGCCGCTCAAACAGATTTTTCATCAGATTGCCGAGCAAAAGCTCGGGCCGGCTGCTTCACCCGTGGAGATCAACAGGGAGATTAAAGCGTCTGAGCAGCGGATACGGCGGGCGGTCAGCCATTCGCTAAACCATTTCGCATCACTCGGTTTAACAGATTTTTCAAATCCGCGGTTTGAAAGCTATGCGTCCCGTTTTTTTGACTTTACTGTCATCAGCAAAAAAATGAAAGAGCTGCAGAAAGACTCTGCCGCCGCCTTGCCGTCCGCCCGCGTCAACACGAAGAAATTTATTCAGGTTTTCTTTTTGGAAGCCAAGCGGTTGAGCGAAAGCGCCGGAAAAAGGGGTTAAAAAGAGCTTCCTCACCTTAGAGGAAGCTCTTCTGCATGCCGGTTACCCAGCGTATTCTCTTTTCAGCAGCGAAAACATGTATACGTCAATCAGTCTTCCTTTCGCTTTCTCGTAATCTCTTAGCAGTCCTTCCTTTTGAAAGGATAACGAGTTGAGGAGTTTGATTGAAGGCGTGTTTTCGGGCTCTACCTTCGCTTCGATCCGGTTGAGGTTCAAGCTTGTAAAGCCGTAGTCGATCAGCTTTTGAACAGCTTCGGAAGCAAAGCCTTTTCCCCAATGATTTCTCCCTAAGTCATAGCCGATTTCAGCTCTGCCGTTTTCCTGGTCGATCATATTAAAACCGCACGTCCCGATGACTTCATCCGTTTCTTTCACAATGATTGAAAAGCGGTTTGCCTGCCCTTCAAGGCTTAAATCATTGATCATTTGGATCATGTCCCGCGCCTGTGAGACGTCTGTAAAAGGCGTGATATTCATATATTTTGTGACTTCCGGATCTGACCAGTATTGACAGAGGACATCTGCATCTTCCAATTCCATTTTTCTCAAAGTCAATCTTTCTGTATAAAGGGTTTCCATGTTCTTGCCTCCAAGTTCCGTATTATTAGGAATGTGAAAGGACCATTCATCGATTTGCGCATCATTCATGTTCATAGAATAAAAAGTAAACTGTTATCGGGAAACGGAGGGATAAATCCCTTTTTTATCTAAAATGGAAAGTGCAATTTCGGCAGCGGAGCTTCCGGCAGCCCGTTTTTCACCTTGAATATGAACAGCAAAGAAAAAAGTATTATCGGCAGTTTCTACATACCCGATAAACCAACCGGCATGGAGTTCCCCGTTGATTACCGAGGTTCCGGTTTTACCGGATAAAACCCTGCCATTTGATTCTTCTAAACGTATTGAATCTTTCACAGTTTCAATATTAGACTGTTTAAAATCAAATTCGTTATCATAAAACTTTTTTAATATATTGACCTGTTCAAGTGGGGAAATTTGAAGAGAGCCATCCAGCCAATAATCGGCCGGGACTGAAAAATCCTCATTTCCATAATGTATAGATTTGAGATAATGACGTAAATGATCCTCCCCAATTTGCCGGTCCAATTTTTGAAAATACCATGTTGTGGAGCTGCTCATCGCAGAGAATAAATCCTGGTCTTGATTCCATTCTTTATACGGATATTGAGTCCCATCCCAAGTCATGTGAGAGTCGTTCTTCGTGATGATCCCGGATTCCAGTGCGAGCAATGCGCTAAACACCTTGTAGGTGGAAGCAGGTGCGAATCTGGAGGTGCTTTCTTTCCTATTGTATATTGTATACTTTTTCCTATTAGAATTAAACAGGACAAAGCCCCCTGAGGCTGAAAATTTATCAAAAAAAGTGCTGTAATCTTCGTATTCTACATTGGTGCCGGGTAAAAAGCGTGTTTCTTTTTGCATGGCCAATATAGACACAGAAGGAGTACCGGCTAATATGGTCCCAAGAACAAGAGTGAACACTAAGGCGCTTTTCGCCTTTAGCAAAGGTGATGCCGTCTGAAAGTTGACAACTGTAACAATCCGTCTTTTGATATGTTTGTATGAGCTGCTGAATTCAGAAGCGGCTAACAAAGACGATGTTCTTTGCTTAATTGAAGTGAATTTTAAAATCACCTCGCCATATTTGAGGTGCAACTTTTTATCAAGCGTTTTTAATACGGCAAAGTCGCAAGAAATCTCCATCTCCGTTTTCGCTTCCTTTGATAAATACCATACGAGAGGATTAAACCAATAGACGATTTTCAACAGGCAAAGAAAATAGTTGATAAGCATATCTTTTCGTTTGCAATGGTACAGTTCATGAAGCAAAACACATTTCATTTCGTCGGCTGAAAACATTGAAATATCTTTTGGCAAGATAATATATGGACGAATGACCCCAAATGTAATGGGGGATTTTATCAATGGGGAACGGCCCAAAATGACTTTTTGATGAAAGCGTATTTCCTGTTTACATGTGTGAAAAAGGGATAATAGCTCTTTGTTGTTAACAATTTGCAGGTTCTTTTTTATTTTGCCGATTTTTAGATTGCTATAAAGAGTAGCCAAAAGCATAACGGCAACGCCCAATATCCAAACTGCGAAAAAGGCTGAATCTATCATTTTGGAAGACGATTGTTCAATCGACATCGAAAAGTCCTGCACCCAGTTTACATGTTGGCCGATTGCTTCTGTCGTCTTGTCTGTGGAGTGGGATTGGGATAATGCCGATTGAGCTCCTCCTAAATTCAGAATCCAGTCAAAATGATGGCTTTTTAGAAAATGAAAGGGGATAAAAGGAGCGATCAATGCCAAAAGAGAAATCACGCTAATATAATAGTGGGTGCCTACAGTGATTTGAGTCCTGAGCAGTTTTTTAATGAGTATGATGATAGAAAAAAACAGAGACAATAGAATTTGACTAACCAAAAAGGGAATAAAGAAAGAACTGCTCATTTCATTCCTTCTTTCTGTTCTTATGTTCTTCTAATATTTGATACAATTCATTAATTTCTTCACCTGACAGCTGATCATTCTCCAAAAAATTTAATACCATCGAATTAAGAGTTCCATTGTAAAACCGGTTTAAAAAACTGTGACTCTTAACCTCTATATAATCACTTTCGTCTATATTTGGTGTGTAAACGAAAACCCGTCCTTCTTTATGGTGGTTTAATGCGCCTTTTTTAATGAGGCGCAGCAGCATGGTTTGGATGGTTTTAGGGCTCCATGTACTGGTTTTGGATAACTCTTTAATTACCTCATTGGTATTGATCGAAGAATGCTTCCAGATGACTTTCATCACTTCTAATTCCGCATCAGAGATTTGAGGTATTTTTTTCATTTTAATCATCCTATACTTACAAATGTAATACTCTCATTATAGGTTTGCCATTTTAAGAAGTCAATTTAACTGGAGTGAACATGCAGTTTCTGCATTTTTAATTCCATCACTTCCCTCCGTTCATTTGTCCCCGGTGGAAACGAGGTCATCTTTTCCTTCCGAAAAAACGGTTGCATTTAAATCTTACATATGTAATACTTTCAAAGACTACATTTGTAAGATTTGATGTTTGAGTCGGCTGAAAGATCGTACGTACCAATTATTGTTTCGTGATTGTTCAAGCCATAACACTGTAGGGATAGTGGAAAGAGTGCTTCATCTGGTTACGATCAATCAAATATTCAAACGGAGGGAGACGATTTTGATGAAATTATGGTTCAGTACTTTAAAACTGAAAAAGGCTGCAGCAGTGTTGCTTTTCTCTTGCGTCGCGCTTGCAGGATGCGCTAACAATCAAACGAATGCCTCGCAACCTGCCGAGAAGAATGAAAAGACGGAGATGAAAAATGATTTTGCAAAACTTGAGGAACAATTTGATGCAAAACTCGGGATCTTTGCATTGGATACAGGTACAAACCGGACGGTAGCGTATCGGCCGGATGAGCGTTTTGCTTTTGCTTCGACGATTAAGGCTTTAACTGTAGGCGTGCTTTTGCAACAGAAATCAATAGAAGATCTGAACCAGAGAATAACATATACACGTGATGATCTTGTAAACTACAACCCGATTACGGAAAAGCACGTTGATACGGGAATGACGCTCAAAGAGCTTGCGGATGCTTCGCTTCGATATAGTGACAATGCGGCACAGAATCTCATTCTTAAACAAATTGGCGGACCTGAAAGTTTGAAAAAGGAACTGAGGAAGATTGGTGATGAGGTTACAAATCCCGAACGATTCGAACCAGAGTTAAATGAAGTGAATCCGGGTGAAACTCAGGATACCAGTACAGCAAGAGCACTTGTCACAAGCCTTCGAGCTTTTGCTCTTGAAGATAAACTTCCAAGTGAAAAACGCAAGCTTTTAATCGATTGGATGAAACGAAATACCACTGGAGACGCCTTAATCCGTGCCGGTGTGCCGGACGGTTGGGAAGTGGCTGATAAAACTGGAGCGGCATCATATGGAACCCGGAATGACATTGCCATCATTTGGCCGCCAAAAGGAGATCCTGTCGTTCTTGCAGTATTATCCAGCAGGGATAAAAAGGACGCCAAGTATGATGATAAACTTATTGCAGAGGCAACAAAGGTGGTAATGAAAGCCTTAAACATGAACGGCAAATAAAAACATTGCGATGAATCCGTCAAAACATCATCTTACATAAAGTCACTTGGTGATCAAGCTCATATCATTGTCCGGCAATGGTGTGGGCTTTTTTTGTTTTCTATCTTTAAAGATCATGTGAAGAAAAACGGGAAAATCGGTCTGCGGGAAAGGACCGGGTTTTTGTCGAAATCATAGGCGAATGGGTTGGATTGTGACAAAATTCGACACATCTACTGGCGGTGCGACTTGATGGACCATCAACCGCGTCTCTCCTCCTGTTTACAATACTTTACAGTTCGTTAATAAACTCTGCCTATAATAGAACCCGATCAATCATTTGTATAGAGAGGGGTAATACGAATGACACATGAAGGACCGCTGGAGGAATGGATGAAAAAGCTGAGCGAGGAAAGCCTCAAGGACAATACGTTTGACCGCCGCCGTTTTATTCAAGGGGCCGGCAAAATAGCCGGGCTTTCGCTCGGACTTGCAATTGCGCAATCGATGGGGGCAATGGAAGTCAATGCAGCACCGACATTCTCCGAATATCCGTTTACACTTGGCGTAGCATCGGGAGATCCGCTTTCTGACAGCGTCGTGTTGTGGACAAGGCTGGCGCCCGATCCGCTAAACGGGGGCGGGATGCCGAATGAAGCTGTATCCGTGAAATGGGAGATCGCGGAAGACGAACGCTTCCGCCGTATCGTCAAACGGGGAACCGAAAAAGCGACACCGCACCTTGCACATTCGGTACATGCTGAGGTATCCGGACTGAAACCGAATCATGTGTACTATTACCGCTTTAAATGCGGCAGCCAGCTGAGCCCCGTCGGCAAGACAAAAACGCTTCCGGCGGCAGGGGCAGATGTTGCTACATTCACATTCGCTTTTGCTTCATGCCAGCAGTACGAACACGGCTATTATACCGCCTATCAGCATATGGCGAAGGAAAAGCTCGATCTTGTGTTTCATCTCGGCGACTATATTTATGAGTACGGTCCGAATGAATATGTTTCAAAAACAGGCAATGTCAGGACACACAGCGGTCCTGAAATCATGTCGCTGCTTGATTACCGAAACCGCCATGCCCAATACCGTTCAGATGCAAACTTGAAAGCCGCGCATGCCGCTTTCCCGTGGGTTGTCACATGGGACGACCATGAAGTGGAGAACAACTATGCGAATGTCATCCCTGAAAAAGGCCAGTCAGTAGAAGCGTTTATTAAACGGCGCGCCGCCGCATACCAAGCTTATTACGAGCATATGCCGCTCCGCCGCAAATCCCTGCCGAACGGTCCTGATATGCAATTGTACCGGAATTTTTCCTATGGAAATCTGGCGGACATTAGCGTGCTTGATACCCGTCAGTATCGCGATGACCAAGCCAATGGAGATGGCAATAAGCCTCCTTCTGATGAATCGAATGATCCGAAGCGGACGTTGCTTGGAGCCGAACAGGAGGCTTGGCTGTTTGACAACCTGAGTCGTTCCGGGGCGCACTGGAACATTATCGCACAGCAGATTTTCTTTGCGCAATGGAACTTTGGGACAAGCGCGGCGCCGATTTACAGCATGGATTCGTGGGACGGATACCCCGCTCAGCGCAAGCGGGTGATCGACTTCATCAAATCTCAAAAACTGAACAACATCGTCGTCCTCACCGGTGATGTGCATGCCAGCTGGGCAAATAACCTGCTCGTTGACTTTGACAATCCAAAATCGGACATCTTCGGTGTGGAATTCGTCGGGACGTCGATTACATCTGGAGGAAACGGCGCTGATAAAAGAGCGGATACGGATAAGATTTTATCGAACAATCCTCATATAAAGTTTTTCAATGATTACCGCGGCTATGTGCGCTGTACGGTCACACCGGAAGAATGGCGGACAGATTACCGCGTGGTCCCATATGTGACAGAACCGGGTGCCGCGATTTCGACAAGAGCTTCCTATGTTTATCATAAAGACTACACAGGGCTGAAACGTACCGCTTCCAACATTGTGCCTGGAGGCGTGAAGAAGTCAAACGAAGTCGAAGAAGACCGTTTCCTCGCACATACAAGAGCCCATCAGAAGCAAGTGAAGCAAAAGGAGAAAAAAGTAACCCAGTAATCAATGAAAGGATGACAGCAAAATGCTTTCAAATATCGGTATTCCGGGTCTCATCCTGGTTCTGGTAATTGCGCTGATCATTTTCGGGCCTTCAAAGCTTCCGGAAATCGGCCGGGCTTTTGGAAAAACGCTGACCGAATTCAAAAGCGCGACAAAGTCTTTAGTATCTGCCGATGACAATGAGATCGGACAAGAGACTAATGTGAAAAAGCAAAGCGATCCATCGGCAAAATAGATGATCAATAGAGCGGGCGGGTGAACCCGTCTGTTCTTTTTTTCTGTTTAGCATGTGAAGGGGAGGAAGTCGAAGGTGAAAAAAAGGGAAACACATTTGATTGCCCATCTTGAAGAGCTGCGCCAGCGAATCATTAAAACGCTTCTCACGTTTATTCTGTTTCTCATCACCGGCTTTTTGTTTGTTCAGGACATCTATGACTGGCTGATCAGAGACCTTGATGAAAAGCTTGCTGTACTGGGGCCGGGGGATATTCTTTGGGTATATATGATGATTGCGGGGGTGCTGGCGGTCGCAGCCACCATACCGGTAGCCGCTTTTCAGACATGGCGGTTTGTGGCGCCTGCGCTGACCGACCGCGAACGGAGGGCGGCATTATTTTATATTCCGGGGCTGTTCACTTTTTTTATTTTAGGGATTGTATTCGGTTATGTTGTGCTCTTTCCGCTCGTTCTTCAGTTTTTAATCGGATTATCCGCCGGCCATTTTCAAACGATGTTTACAGCGGAGCATTATTTTCGCTTTATGATGAACCTGACACTGCCATTCGGGTTTTTGTTTGAAATGCCCCTCATCGTGATGTTTTTAACGAGCCTCGGGATTTTAAATCCGGCCAAGCTCAGTAAAATGAGAAAAATTTCTTATTTTTCGCTGATCGTCGTATCAGTTGTGATCACGCCGCCCGATTTTATCTCGGATGTGTTGGTGATCGTCCCGCTGCTTGTATTATACGAATTAAGCATCTCTTTATCGGCATTGATTTACCGGAAAAAAACCGCTGTGCAACCAGGGGCTGAGGCCCAAGGCTGAAGACGGACCGTGTCTTCAGTCTCTTTTTTTTTGCTTGAAATAAAAAAATCAGAAAATAATGATATTGACAATTTGTTTATTTGTCTTACAATTAAACAAAAAGATGAATGGAGGGATTTTCTAAAACAGAAACATCGCATTTCAACTGAATGATAACGCTTTCTCAGGAAATGAACGACAGGGGGATGACGGAGATGAGTCAATTACGGAAGGCGCCGGAAGGCATATTAGGTTTCCCGGTGGCACCCTTCAACAAGGAAGGAAAACTGGAGGAAGAAGCACTTTACGAAAACATCCGCTTTTTATTGGATGAAGGGCTTGAGGCGGTTTTTATCGCTTGCGGCTCAGGAGAATTTCAGTCTCTCAGCGCAAAGGAATATGAGCAAATGGTCGAAATTGCCGTCTCGGCGGCGGGCGGGAAGGTGCCTGTTTACACAGGAGTGGGCGGCAACTTGAGCACCGCTTTGGAATGGGCGCGGATTTCCGAGGAAAAAGGGGCTGACGGCTATCTGATTCTCCCGCCATACTTGATACACGGAGAGCAGGAAGGCCTCTATCAGTATACGAAAACAATCATTGAAAGCACGGATTTAAACGCCATCATTTATCAGCGAGACAATGCGGTTTTGACACTTGAACAGATTCAGCGGCTGACCGATCTCGAGCAGCTTGTCGGGCTCAAAGACGGCATAGGGGATATGGCGTTGAATATCAGTTTGTCGTATACGATAGGAGACAGGCTGGGCTGGCTCAACGGAATGCCGATGGCTGAAGTCACGATGCCGGCCTATGCTCCGATTGGCTTCACGTCGTATTCTTCAGCGATATCCAATTATATTCCTCATATTTCAAGGATGTTTTATGAGGCATTATTAAACGGCAACGACCAGCTTGTCAAAGAGATTTATGAGCTTGTCATCATGCCGATTAACGAGATCCGCAAACTTCGGAAGGGCTATGCCGTGTCTTTGATCAAAGCCGGTATGGAAATCATGGGCCTTCATGTGAAAAACACGGCGAGACCGCCGATCGTTCCGGTGGAAAAAGAACATTGCCGGCAGCTCGAAAACATTCTGAAAAACGCGATGGGGCGTTATCCGAAAACGACCGCTGCCCTATAAACAAAAGGAGGAATTTGAAGATGTCTGTTGCAGCTGAAAATAAAACGTATTTTAACTTTATCAACGGCCGCTGGGTGAAGGCTGAATCGGGCGGGATGGAACAGAGCTTGAACCCGGCAGATACACGGGATATCGTCGGGCTTGTGCAAAAATCTTCGATTGCGGATGTAGACCGGGCGGTTGAAGCGGCCAAGCAGGCCAAAAAGGCTTGGAGAAAGCTGTCGGGAGCGGAGCGCGGTCAATTTCTTTACAAGGCCGCTGATATCATGGAACAGCGCCTCAATGAAATTGCCGAGTGTGCGACGCGTGAAATGGGGAAAACACTGCCTGAAGCAAAAGGAGAAACAGCGCGGGGAATCGCGATTCTCAGATACTATGCCGGAGAGGGAATGAGGAAAACGGGCGATGTGATTCCCTCCACCGACACATCCGCTTTCATGTACACCGACAGGGTGCCGCTCGGTGTCGTCGGCGTCATCTCGCCTTGGAATTTTCCCGTTGCCATCCCGATTTGGAAAATGGCGCCTGCCCTCATCTATGGAAACACGGTCGTCATCAAGCCGGCTACAGAAACCGCAGTCACCTGCCTTAAAATTATCTCGTGCTTTGAAGAAGCAGGGATTCCGTCAGGCGTGGTCAATGCGGTGACAGGGCCGGGATCATCGGCCGGCCAAAGGCTTGCCGAACACCCGGATGTGAACGGAATTACATTTACAGGGTCGAACCAAACCGGAAAAATTATCGGCCGGACGGCGTTTGCAAGAGGGGCGAAGTATCAGCTTGAGATGGGCGGCAAAAACCCGGTGATCATAGCAGATGACGCCGACCTTGATAGTGCGGTTGAAGCGGTCATCAGCGGAGCGTTTCGGTCGACGGGTCAAAAGTGTACGGCGACAAGCCGCGTCATCGTCTTAAACGGTGTTTATAACCGGTTTAAAGAAAAGCTGCTTCAACAAACAAAAGAAATTACAATCGGCGACAGCTTAAAAGAAGATGTCTGGATGGGACCGATTGCGAACAAACAGCAGCTTGACAACTGCCTGTCCTATATTGAAAAAGGAAAGCAAGAAGGAGCGGACCTCATTTTCGGCGGCGATAGGCTGGCAGATGGAAAATACGAAAACGGCTATTATATCAGGCCAGCCATTTTTGACAATGTCACTTCCGGCATGACGATTGCCCAAGAAGAAATTTTCGGCCCGGTCATCGCATTAATCAAGGCGGATACACTTGAGGAAGCTTTGGAGACGGCCAATGACGTCAAATTTGGCCTGAGCGCCTCCATTTTTACGCAAAACATCGGCTGGATGCTGTCATTCATAGATGAAATTGAAGCGGGGCTCATTCGCGTCAACGCCGAAAGCGCCGGTGTCGAACTGCAGGCGCCATTCGGCGGCGTTAAACAATCGAGCTCGCATTCACGGGAACAGGGGGAGGCAGCAAAAGAATTTTTTACAGCTGTGAAAACCGTATTTGTCAAACCGTAAATCAATCGTTTCGGTACAAATGAATAAAGGAGAAGATGCTATGAAAAAAAATCGTGCAGCCTCCCCCCATACCGCGGGGAAAAGAAGTTCTGTCCGCTGGTTTGTCGTGTCTATGCTGTTTCTCGTCACATCCATTAATTATGCCGACCGTGCGACACTCTCGATCGTCGGCGATTCTGTGCAGCATGAGCTTGGGCTGAGTTCGGTGGCGATGGGGTATGTCTTTTCCGCATTTGGCTGGGCGTATGTTGTCGGCCAAATTCCCGGAGGCTGGCTGCTCGACCGCTTTGGGTCGAAAATCATCATCGCCGCCAGCATCTTCTTTTGGTCATTGTTTACCCTTTTGCAGGGAACGCTTGGCTTTTTCGCCGCGGGAACGGCCGTTATCCTTTTATTTGCGCTCCGGTTTCTCGTCGGTCTGTCAGAAGCGCCGTCCTTCCCGGGCAACGGCCGGGTGGTGGCTTCCTGGTTTCCAAGCTCTGAACGCGGAACAGCATCGGCGATCTTCAACTCGGCGCAGTACTTTGCACTTGTCATTTTTTCACCGCTGATGGGGTGGCTCGCCCACTCATTCAGCTGGCATACGGTTTTTGTCATTATGGGTGCTCTGGGGATTGCGATGTCGTTTATTTGGCTGAAAACGATTTACGAACCCAAAAAACACCCGAGAATCAATGCCGCCGAACTGGCGTACATCGAAGAAGGCGGCGCGCTTGTCTCGATGGATGAGGGAAAGAACGCGGAAAAGAAGGAAAAGGAGTCCCAATGGCCTTACATTAAGCAGCTTTTAAGAAGCCGGATGCTGCTCGGGGTGTATATCGCCCAATACTGCATCACAACGTTGACCTATTTCTTTCTGACCTGGTTTCCGGTCTATCTCGTTCAGGCACGCGGCATGTCGATCCTTGAAGCGGGTTTTGTCGCATCGCTTCCTGCAATCTGCGGATTTTTAGGAGGATTGCTGGGCGGGTTCGTGTCAGACTTCCTTTTGAAAAAGGGCTGCTCGATAACGGTTGCCAGAAAAACACCGATCATCCTCGGCATGCTGATGTCCTGCTCGATGATCGTATGCAACTATGCAGATTCATCTTGGCTGGTCGTTTCCATCATGTCGCTTGCCTTTTTCGGAAAAGGATTTGGCGCGCTGGGCTGGGCGGTTGTGTCAGATACCTCGCCAAAGGAGTGTGCCGGCTTGAGCGGCGGCATCTTCAACACCTTTGGAAATATTGCGTCCATCACGACACCGATCATCATCGGATATATCGTGAATGCGACAGGCTCATTTAACGGAGCGCTTGTGTTTGTCGGTGCCAACGCGATTGCCGCGGTATTAAGTTATCTGTTTCTCGTCGGGCCGATCAAGCGCATCGAACTGCAGAAAGAGGAAGACCCTGCGGACACCACTTTATCCATATGAAATGTAAGCGCTTTAATAAGAGGGAGGCTAAATCGATATGAATACAAACATTCATCAGCATGTAAAAGAGAAGCAAGCATCGCAAACACCGTCAATTGCTGATATGCAGGTCATACCCGTGGCAGGGCGCGACAGTATGCTTTTGAATTTAAGCGGAGCTCACGGCCCCTTTTTCACACGGAATATCGTGATTTTAAAAGATTCATCAGGCGCTCTCGGTGTCGGCGAAGTTCCGGGCGGCGAACGGATCCGCCAGACGCTGGAGCAGGCGAAGCCGCTTGTCATCGGTCAGCCGCTCGGCGCTGTTCAATCGATTTTGCAGTCTGTCAGGCGTCGTTTTAAAGACCGGGATGCCGGAGGACGCGGGGTGCAGACCTTTGACCAGCGGACGACAATACACGCAGTGACCGCATTGGAAGCGGCTTTGCTCGATTTGCTCGGGAAATTTCTCGGCGTCCCTGTAGCGTCGCTCTTGGGGGAAGGCCAGCAGCGGGAAAAAGTGAAGATGCTCGGCTATTTGTTTTACATCGGCGACCGAAAGTGCACAACGCTTCCCTATATTAGTGAGCAAGAGGCAAGTGACGATTGGTTCCGCCTCCGCCGCGAAGAAGCGTTGACACCCGGGGCGATCGTCCGTCTTGCTGAAGCAGCTCAAGAACGATACGGTTTTCATGATTTTAAATTAAAAGGCGGCGTCCTTTCGGGAGAAGAAGAAATCGAGGCGGCATCCGCTTTGGCAAAACGGTTTCCCGAGGCGAGAATCACCCTTGACCCGAATGGCGCGTGGTCATTGGAAGAAGCGATTGCGCTTTGTAAGGGAAAACGGGATGTGCTCGCCTACGCGGAAGACCCTTGCGGAGCGGAAGCCGGATACTCGGGTCGGGAAATCATGGCCGAATTCCGCCGTGCGACAAGCATTCCGACAGCGACGAATATGATTGCGACAGACTGGCGGCAAATGGGGCACGCGATACAACTGCACGCTGTTGATATACCGCTGGCAGATCCGCATTTCTGGACGATGCAGGGATCTCTCCGCGTTGCCCAAATGTGCCATGAATGGGGGCTGACGTGGGGTTCTCACTCCAATAACCATTTTGACGTCTCATTGGCCATGTTCACCCACGTTGCCGCAGCAGCTCCCGGCGACATCACGGCGATTGATACGCATTGGATTTGGCAGGATGGACAGCGTCTGACAAAACAGCCTTTTTCAATTGCTGACGGATATGTCCAAGTTCCTGATCAGCCGGGGCTCGGCATTGAAATCGACATGGAACAGGTGGAAAAAGCAAATGAACGGTATGAGAAAATGAAAGCAGGCGAGCGGAATGATGCCGTTGCCATGCAGTTTTTGATTGAAAATTGGCGTTTCGACCCTAAACGTCCTTGTCTTGTTCGTTAATTGCGGAAACAGCGGTTTGAGAGGCCCCTAGCCGACATTGTCATACGCGATATTTTGTCTTACAATATGAACAACTGAAAGGGGGCCCACAGTCGTGGAAGAAGATATGGAAACATTGCAGGTCGAATCAGTCAATCGCAAGACATTGGCGAAACAGGTTGTAGAACGAATCGTCCATTTATTATCAAGCGGCCAATTGAAACCGGGGGACAAACTGCCGACGGAGATCGAGCTCATGGAAAAGCTGAATGTGAGCAGACCCGTTCTCCGCGAAGCTTTAATATCACTCGAAACGCTCGGAATTATTAAAAGAAAAACCCGGGACGGCACGTATTTTAATGATAAAATCGGCATCCAACCGTTTTCTGTCATGCTGGCTTTGGCGGTTGATAATTTGCCGGCCATTATTGAAGCGAGGATGGCGCTGGAACTCGGGCTTGTCACGATCGCCGCAGAAAAGATCAATGACAGTCAGCTCGAAAGGCTGCAGGAAACGATCGATATCATTGCAAACAGCACGGATAATCATTATGGAGAAGCAGATAAAGAATTTCACCGGATTATCGCTTTGAGCGCGAACAACCCGGTGCTTGAGGGCATGATTCAATCACTCTTGATCACACACGCCAAAATCGACAGCCAGATTCCATACAGGGAAAGGGACCGGACTGTCGAATATCATACGAATATTTTGAAAGCCCTTCAACAAAGGGACCCATATCAAGCCTATCACCATATGTATGAGCACTTAAAATTTGTACGTGACAAAATACTGAATGGTCTTCGTGATGAAAAAAACAATCATTAAGTTGTTTGACAGCGCTTTCTAACATGTGCCGCAGCGGGAGAAGGGCTGTGGAAAGGCGCTGATCGAAAAGGGGAGTTGATCAATACTTATGCTTGTCAATCAAACTGAAACCCCGCTGTACATTAAGGTGAACGAAAAAGACAATACCGCAATCATCGTCAATGCCGGCGGACTGCCGAAAGGGACGGTGTTTCCTTGCGGGCTTAAACTGCAGGAACGGATACCTCAAGGTCATAAAGTGGCTTTAACGAACATTACACAGGGCGGAGCCGTTATTCGCTACGGTGAGGTTATCGGCTATGCCGTCAAACCAATCGAAAAAGGCGGGGGGATTTCCGAGTCGCATATCATGCTTCCGGAAGCTCCGCCGCTCGATGAACTGCCCATCGCCAACAAAGTTCCAAAACCCGCTCCCCCTCTTGAAGGGTACACATTTGAAGGATACCGGAATGAAGACGGGAGCGTCGGCACGAGAAACGTGCTTGGCATTATGACAAGCGTGCAATGCGTCGCAGGCGTTCTCGATTACGCAGTTAAACGAATTAAAGAGGAACTGCTTCCAAAATATCCGAACGTTGACGGTGTCGCTGCATTAAATCATCAGTACGGCTGCGGTGTGGCGATTAATGCGCCGGAAGCCAAAATCCCGATCCGAACGATTCAAAATATCGCCAGACACCCTAATTTCGGCGGGGAAGCGATGGTGATCGGACTCGGCTGCGAGAAGCTCCTTCCGACGAGGATAGAGCCGGAAGGAGACGCTGAAAACATTCTTTCATTGCAGGAACGGCGAGGGTTTGAGCAAATGATACAATCGATTATGGAAATGGCCGAGGAGCGCTTAAAAAGGCTGAATGAACGGAAGCGGACAACATGTCCCGCTTCAGACCTGGTGATTGGCCTTCAGTGCGGTGGCAGCGACGCTTTCTCAGGAGTGACCGCAAACCCCGCGGCGGGATATGCGGCCGACTTACTCGTCCGGGCAGGGGCCACGGTTTTATTTTCGGAAGTCACCGAAGTCCGCGATGCCGTTCATCTCTTAACACCGCGCGCTGTCAATGAAGAAGTCGGCCGCGCCCTGATTCGGGAAATGGCTTGGTATGACCGCTATCTGGAAAGAGGCGAATCAGACCGAAGCGCCAATCCGTCGCCAGGGAACAAAAGGGGCGGGCTGGCAAACGTGGTTGAGAAATCGCTCGGCTCGATCGCGAAATCGGGAAGCAGCCCGATCAATGCCGTACTCGCGCCAGGTGAAAGGGCTGTACAGAAGGGACTCACTTTTGCAGCGACACCTGCAAGCGATTTTGTATGCGGCACCCTGCAACTGGCTTCGGGCATGCATTTGCAAGTATTTACAACCGGAAGAGGAACGCCGTACGGCCTTGAAATGGCTCCGGTTATGAAAGTGGCAACCCGGCAGTCATTATCAGAAGATTGGCGCGATTTAATCGACGTTAACGCCGGACGGATCGCAACAGGTGAAGCTTCAATAGAAGAAGTCGGCTGGGAAATTTTCAGGACGATCCTTAACGTCGCAAGCGGAAGGAAAACATGGGCGGAACATTGGGGGCTCTCCAATGACTTGTGTTTGTTCAACCCCGCGCCTGTGACTTGATCGAAAAGCACCTTGATAAGGTGCTTTTTTAATTGTGAACTCGTTTTTAACAAGAAGTATAAAGTGGTTCTTTTTTCATATTTCCTCTTTGGTAAACTAAACCGCAGTACCTTTCGGAATCTTGGCGCATCAACCATACTGCCTGTTTTTTCAGAGGGCCGGCATACGATTTGCAGGGCGGTGATTCTTATTTCCTATTTATCTAATTTATTCCATGTTGTAACATAAAAAAGTATCATTTTCAAGCATGTCATTCGCATTAAAATGAAGTGTTTGCAGCTTAACTTAAAAGCCCTTGGAGGTTTAATAAAATGAAAAAGATGATGATATTGTGTTTTTCTATAATACTAATCTTTACAGGAGGATGCAGTATGAACGACAGCCAAAACGGCAAGAACGGCAATCAAGAAGAAGCGGTCAAGCCGAAAGATATGGACCCGAAAGCCCTCCCGCAGGTTCCGGCGTTCCAGGATGAGAAAACAAGAGAATACATGGCATCAACAAAGGAAGTCGAGCCGGGCTATTATCTGCTTGAGTCTAAACTGAAAGGGTTTACGATGTTGTTTCCGGAGGATGGGGAGTATGAAGCAGAGCTATCCTCAAATAATGGAAAGAACATAGAGAGCCTCGCCTTTAATAGCTATGACAAAAAAACAAATATTGTTCTTAATGCTCAAGTTAAGTATTATTCTCAGCAATCGTATGTTAATAAACCCAAAACGATGCTTGAAATTATTAGCGGACAGAATGGATACAAAGGAAAATACCAAAAAATCGATCAGTCCGGAAAAGATATATATTTTGCTCATATGAAAGAGGTATTTGATGATATAGATCGAAAATACAATTTTTCATATAGTTATTTTGGTTATGTAAAGTCTACAGAAGAGGACTATTTAGGTGTTGAATATAACTTTACATTTGCATGCCATAAAGAAGATCAACCATGTTCCCTCTCAGAAGAAAAAGCGAGAAAAACCGCAAAGAAACTTGTTAATTCAATAACCTTCAGTACAGAAGGGGAAGAAAAATGAGGAATAAAAATTTATTTGAAAATGAGAATGTGAAACTGCGTTTAATAAATTTAGAATACAGCTATAAAGAAAGATTTGCATCTGAAAATGCAAATGAAGTGAAAAAAGCTAAAGAGGACTTTGTCGCTGATGTACGCAGAATCTATAAAGAAGAAACAAATAAAGAACTTCCCAAAGATATAAAAATTTATACCTCAAAGGAGATTTTACAGAATAAAGATTCTTCTGTTAAAAGCTCAGGCTATGATGGTACTGCTATATATATTCAAGATAAAACTCATGACACCAATCAGCTTCAAATAATTTCTCAGGGAAGTGCTGATAATGAGGACTGGGTATATAACTTTTCAGGTCTTTTTCTGGGAATGGATGATAGTCAATACAAAGCAACTAAGGAATTTACCATCGAAACAAAGAAAAAAACGCAAGATGTAAAAAGTCTAAACACTTATGCAATGGGACATTCTCTTGCAAATAATAACCAAGTGCTAGTTCAGTTGGTTGATGGTGAATTTGATGAAGTTTATGGAGTGAATGGAGCGCAAATCAGTGTTGACCATATTTTAAAAGCAGACTATAAACTTACTAATTATCTTAAAAGAAAATTCAGCACAATAAAAATCAGTGAAATTCCTAAAAATGATCTAAAAAAAGCCATCATCAAATACTACAACGACAAAGGCGTCACAGCCAACATCACCCAGCGCATTTCCAGTGACGATCCGCTCTACGGTGTCAGCGGGAAGGCTGATTTTATTACGTTCGGCGATGTGAAGATGACGAACACACACCCGGATATAAAAGGATTCCGAAGTGTCATTGATCATATTCCTGATGAAGATGTGAGCAAACTGAAAGGGTACTTTCAAAAATATGCTGCTGATTATCGAAAGGGCGGCATTCAGGGTTTTGCTATGGAAGCAATCGGCGTAGATATGGATTTTTTAAACGGAATAATGAATGAAGAGGGTACAGCTCAGCAAATAGCATATTGCTTGAAACATCCGGCCCGCCTCTTGAATATGGTGGGTGCACTTGATAAAAAGCTGCCAGAGTTTAAAGCATTTTTTGCGAAAGTCAAGGCCTACAGCGGCCCTGTTCTCAATCAGCTTGAAGCAAACGGTTATATTGATGAAGCGAAAAAAAAGACCATTCAAAAAGACGTTGCCGAAGTAGAGCGACTGACAGGAAGGCTTGACGTTTTATATGAAAAGATCAAATTTCTTGTCGACTGGAAGACTGTCATATTTACTCTAAATAATAGACAACTCTCTCAATCACTAATGAAAAATTTAATCGAATTTTATTCAACTTATAAAGCATTGGAAGAAGCCTTAGGCAAACTGGATCAAGACACAAAAGACCTTCTCAATCTTATTGGCGAAGGCCACAGCATCACCCCGCTTCTAAACGCCCTATCCAAAAAGAAAGGCATCAGCTACAAAGGAGGAGACATCTATTTTTCTAAGAAAGGCAAGGACGGAAAAGAGATAAAGGTCAATCTGTCATCTGCCATCAGGATTTACCAGGCGGGGATGGCTGCCATTTCAAAGATTGAGGCTGAAATTGAACGCTACCAACGTGTTTTCCACCATGAAATCCACGATCATTTCGCAATTAAAAAATCTGAGTTGACAAAAGCCATTCATGACATGGAAGCCAATCCTTCCCGCTACCAATTCGACATTCAGTTCAAGCTCGCCTCAGGCTTCGCCGGATCAAACGGAAAGCTGAATAAAATCGTCGTCCACGACTCGTACCACACGGCCCCGCTTCCTCAGTGCGACGGCGTCGTCAGCGAATTAAAAAAACAAACCTCCAGCAAAAAGAAATTTGTAAAAAGCATTCGCGCCAGCATTGAAAAATTGTTCGATGAAGATGAGCAAATTTCGGCGCTGTTTGATTTTAAGGCATAGGGGAGGGGGATTAAGATGGTAAAACCGTTATTGGAGGAAACTGAAACAGTTTCAGCGACATATATGTTTTTAAGCAGTATTTCAGCAAAGGATAAAGCGGCCCGGCTGAACGCGCCGCTGAAAAGCGTTTTAAAAGAACTGAAAGAATTTGATAAAGTGCTAAAAAGCGAAATCGAAGGGCAAAAAGGTATGATGATCACGAAAATTAAAGAAGAATTAGATCACAAAAGTGAAAACCGCAAAACCGTCATCACCCGGATGAAATCAGACAACGAGCAGTTTGCAAACAGTTATCATGACATGATTGAAACTTTGCGGAAGCAAAACGTAACACTTTACTATAAAAAGAATAAGCCCCTTGATCAATAAAAGATGACCCCTGACATCAGAGGTCATTTTTTTGTTCCAATGACTTGTGTTTGTACAACCCCGCGCCTGTGACTTGATTCGTGTTAGTGGGAAAGTAGATTGGTATCAGTCAATAGATCCGGAAGCTACAAGAGGATTCAACTAGAAATATAAATAATTTTTGTAAAAAACACACGTTTTTCAATTACAATGAGTGTAATTGCACGTGTGTTTTTATGTTGAAAAGGATGGGTGAACAAGATGCAGCGCATATTGCTTATTGAAGATGATCATTCGATCAGTGAAATGGTCGATCATTATTTAACAAAAGAAGGGTTTGAGGTCGTGCTTGCTTTTGACGGAGAAGAGGGCGTTCGCTTGTTTCAGCAGGGCAATTATGATGTGATTCTGCTCGACATCATGCTTCCTAAACTGAACGGGATGGATTTTCTGAAATTGATCCGTGAACAGAGCAAGGTCCCGGTTTTAATGATTTCTGCAAAAGACGGGGATGTCGATAAAGCGCTGGGGCTGGGTTTTGGTGCGGATGATTATATTGCCAAGCCGTTTTCGATGATCGAACTGACCGCAAGAATAAAAGCCGCCATTCGGCGCGCAACGCAGTATTCCGCCAGTGAGCCGGCAAATCAAAAACTAGTACGTATTCACGAGCTTACGATTGATATAGAAAATGTATCCGTACAAAAAAATGGTGAACCGCTTCAGCTGACATCAACGGAATGGAAAATGCTGACCTTATTTGTGACAAACCCTAAAAAAGTATTCACAAAAGAACAAATCTATCGTTCGGTTTGGAATGAGGATTATTTTGGCGATCAAAATATTATTAACGTCCATATGAGGCGCTTGAGGGAAAAGATAGAGGATGATCCTTCCTCTCCGCAATATATTAAAACGCTTTGGGGCATCGGTTATAAATTAGGAGAGTTTTAGCATGATAATGTTATGGATTGGCATGCTGATGATTTTGGCGTCTCTCAATATCGTTCAATATAAAATGAAAAAACAGCGGGACCAAAACTTGAAGTACATCACGGAAAAGCTCAGTATGATGCTAAATGAGCAGGCGGCTGATCAAATTTTATTAGGGACGGATGATAAAGTACTGCGGGATCTGCTCGTGCAAATGAACCTGTTTGTTGAGGAGCGTCAACGCATAACAGCCCGCTTTGCAAAAACGGAGCAGTCAATGAAACGAATGCTGACCAATATGTCCCATGATCTGAAAACCCCGCTGACTGTTGTGCTCGGATATATCGAGGCGATTCAAAATGACTCGGATATGGCGGAAGAAGAGCGTGAAAGGCTGCTGGAAAAACTTTATCAAAAAACAGGAGAAATCATTCAGCTGATGAATTCTTTCTTCGACTTGGCCAAACTCGAATCAGAAGATAAGCAAATACTGCTCACGAAAATACATATCAACGAAATATGCAGAAAAAACATTCTCCAACACTATGATGCCGTTCAGGCAAAAGGTTTTAAAGCTGTCATCGACATCCCGGATACCCCGGTTTATGCACACGGAAATGAAGAAGCGCTTGACCGGGTTCTGCAAAACCTTTTATCAAATGCGATTCAATATGGTGCAGATGGAAAGCTGATCGGATTGTCCCTTACATATGATGACACGCAGATTGTTATTACGGTTTGGGACCGTGGGAAAGGGATTGGCGAGTATGATCAGCAGCGGGTGTTCGAAAGGCTGTACACCCTTGAGGAATCGAGAAATAAAGCGTTCCAGGGAAGCGGGCTCGGCTTAACAATTACAAAAAGGCTCATTGAGAAAATGGGAGGGGACATCTCTCTCCTAAGCAAGCCGTATGAACGGACAGCGTTTTCCATCACGCTAAAACGAATGACCTATTAGCAAACGTAAGAATTTCTTAAGAAACAAGAAATAAAAAAGACAGCGTCCATCGCTACAATAGACACATAAGAAAGACAGGAAAGGGGAAACAGAGTTGACTTACATCGTACAAACAAGCGGGCTTACCAAGACATTCAAAGGTCAAGAAGTTGTGTCAAATGTAAGCATGCATATACGAAAGGGAGAAATATACGGTTTTCTCGGCCCGAACGGAGCCGGGAAAACGACCGTCATGAAGATGCTGACGAGCCTCGTAAAACCGACAAGCGGGGAAATCAATATTCTCGGGCATAAGCTGACAAATCAATCATACGAGATTCTCGGCAAAATAGGCAGCATGATCGAATACCCGATTTTTTATGAAAATCTGACAGCCAATGAAAATTTAAATCTGCACTGTGAGTATATGGGATATCACAATAAAGCCAAGATTCAGGAAGTGCTGGACATGGTGAATTTAAAAAATATCGACAGCAAACCTGTCAAAACATTCTCGCTTGGTATGAAGCAGCGTCTTGGAATCGCGCGTGCCATTCTTACCAAACCCGACTTGCTCATCTTAGATGAACCGATTAATGGCCTTGATCCCATCGGGATTAAAGAAATCAGAAACTTATTTCAAGTATTGAGCAAAGAATATGGAATGACATTGCTCATCTCAAGCCATATCCTGAACGAAGTAGAGCAGATTGCAGATACAATCGGAGTGATTCGGGACGGCAGGCTTGTTGAAGAAGTATCGATGGAAAGCGTAAGAGGCCGGAACACAGAGTACATTGAACTCGTGACGCCGAATCAATTGCGGGCTTGCTTTGTGCTTGAACATGAGCTTCAGATTGCTAATTTTAAAATACTAAATGATAAAACGATCCGAATTTATGATGCCGAAGCTTCTCAAACAGCCATTTCTAAAGCTCTGATTTTGAATGATATAGAAATTGAGTCCATGAATAAAAAGCATACTTCGCTTGAGGACTACTTCCTCAGCTTAATCAACGGCAATGCGGCCAGCGCATAAGGAGGCGGAGACACTTGCTGAATTTATTGAAAATCGAAATGAAAAAGATGAAGCTTGGCTGGTATGTACGCGGAGCCGCCTTTGCCAATTTCATCATCCTCGGTTTTCTGTGGATGGTGACCTTCACAGAAGGCAAGGATACGTTCCAAACGATTGATGAAACATTTCTTGTGATCGGCACTTTCGTCAGAGCGGTTTTTATCATTTTCGGAGCCGTGCTGATTTCAAAATTAATCATTTCAGAGTTTAAAAACAAGACAATACTTGTGATGTTTACGTACCCGATCAACCGAAAAAAACTGCTGGCTGCTAAACTGCTGATCGCAGCCGGGCTGACTTTCATTACGATATTGATATCAAATGCATGCGTTGCCGCTGCTTTTTTTCTGCTGAATTCAATCTATGGGGTCATCCCCGGCGAATTAACAGCTTCTATGGTTTCTCAGCAGGCTCTGAAAATGATCGTTTTTGCTTTTGGCGCCGCAGGAACGAGTTTAGTGCCCATCTTTTTCGGAATGCGGAAGCACTCCGCTGCGGCAACGATCATTTCGTCTGTCGTGATCAGCATGTTGATCAGTTCCACAAGCCCGGACTTTTCCATTTCTTCAATTGTTTATATTCCTTTATCTCTGGCCGCTGTCGGTCTGATTTTTTCCTTTTTGGCAGTAAGGCGGATCGAAAAAATAGATGTATTTTAACGGAGTTGAAGTTCAATGCTGAATTTAATTAAATTGGAGTTTAAAAAAACGAAACTAGGGTGGTATTACAAAGGTGCAGCGATTGCAAATCTATGTATACTCGGTTTTTTATGCCTGATCGGATCGGAGGAAAAAAATCTTACTCAAGACCAAATGGCGATGGCTGACGCGGGATCCACGCTGCTGCTTCTCGGAACTTTTGTAAGGTCTGTGTTTATTGTCTTTGCAGGCGTGCTGATTGCCAAACTGATCATCGGAGAGTATAAAAACAGAACCATCACGGTCATGTTTACATATCCGGTCAGCCGAAAAAAACTGATCGCCGCAAAACTGCTGCTCACCGGCGGATTGACCTTCTTGACAATGATCGTGTCCGAACTGATTCTTGCGTTTATTTTCTCGCAGCTCAATGATGTCTATCAATTCAGCCCGGGAAAACTGACGCTGCAAGCCATTGGAAATGAGATTGGCAGTATGCTCATTTACGATGCTTCTTCGACAGGGTTGAGTTTTATTCCACTATACTTTGGGATGCGCAAACAATCCGTTCCTGCCACTATTGTGACATCCTGCATTTTGATTGCGCTGATCGGTCAGCAAAGTCCTGGATTCTCAATTGCATCTATTATTTATATTCCTGTTTCATTGGCTGTACTCGGGATTGTTATTGCGTTTTGGTCGATCCGAAAAATTGACCGGGAAGATGTATTATAATGGATCAATTATATAGTGAAGGTGCAAATTGACGGATTCCAGGCATTTACCTATACTTGAAGAACTGAAACAACAAGGAAAACGGGTGAACATGTCATGGAATTTGAAATTCGCTATATTTCTTTTTACGTCATTCAGGTCGACGGCAAGGATGAGCAGGCCAACAAGCAATATAAACATTTTCAGACGCTGGATACAGAGGAATTTGAAACCAGCGAACTGAAGGATTTCTTAGACGGGGAATTGAAAAAAATCGTGAAGCGGAAAGCCGAACGCCATCCGAAATCAGAGCAGGTGCCGACGAAAATCGGCCGCTTCATCACAGAGCCGGGGCATGAGCTTGATTCTAATCCGAACTACAATCTGTTTCACAAAACAAAACTGGCGGAGACAAAGGAAGAATTCAATGAGCTGAGCGAACAGTTCGTCCGCACATACCTCGACACGAGCGCCGTCAGGGGAGGCGTTTTTTTGGTGGCGACAGCCGTACCGCGCAAATACTTCGATGATACATTTGTCTTTGTCATGAAGTGCGACTTTGAACCGAAGGTCGCTTCGATCGCCGATGAATCATCGCTGATCCGCAAGGTCGAAATGGCGATCACGACGAAAAACATGAAATCGATCCAGTATCCGCACATGCCTGAAGAGGGCATGACAGAGGAAAGCGAAGTGAAAATCCACCAGGCCTCGCACGCCCGCTACTTTGAAGACTTCTTAAAATTCGTCGAGTACGGCGAGTCGATGCCGGAAATCATGAAGTCCCAAGTGATGAACATGGTGCAGGAGCATGTGTACGAAGCATTTGAAGACAAAAGCGAAGAACTCCAGCAGTTTGAACATGATCTCGAAATCTGGGAAGCGAGCGAAAAGCGGGAGATTCAGGAACGCCTCGACACCCATCAAGTCATCGAAGCCTCCGCCCAGATCGTTGAGCATATGCCTGAGGCAGAGCTGAAAATGAAGCTGGGAGCAACCGAGATTAAAGGACTGCTGGCTGAATTCGGAGATTCGATCCACCTTGCCAAGGTAAACGGGCGCTATGTCGCGCTGATAGAAGCCGAGACGATTTCCTTTGAAAAGGGCAGTTCTCCGGTGGAATTTTATAAACCCGAGGGACTGCATGAGGTGATTGAGCGGATACGGAATAAAAGTGATAGGGAAGATTAGAAATAAGGAAAGGCATCCGTTTTTTCGGATGCCTTTTGATTTTTCATCCAAATTGATGAGGGTGCTATGTAAATTACTGTTTAATAAGGTTAATATAAACATAATCAAGCCGATATAGGGATTATAGAAAGAATTGAGGAGAGGTACCCAATGCGTCTCAATAGTCAATACATCCGTACACAGCTGATGATTCAGAATATGTTGAAAAGGAATGCGGCTGATCCAACTGTAAAAAATGTCTCTTCCGATATCGCTGCCTTTGCGAAGAAGGCCAGCAGTCAAGCAGGAAGACCATCGAAGGAAAATTTGAGTAAGCTGAACTACTCAAAGGACAGTATTGTGAATCATGCCGAAGCTTTCAGGCGGGCATACGAAGCAGCAAATGATCAAACTGTGGAAGAAACGAAGATCAATGCCCAAAACCCCTATGAGTCAGAAAGTGATATCAGGAAAAAAATCTTAGATGAAAAATACAGCAAAATCAATGCAATGAACAAAACGAAACCTGATCCTTTAGGCTATATTAAGGATAAATACAAAAATTCCAATTCCCCTTATTTCAGAAATGACCTGTCGGCAGCAGAAAGACAAGCTGCATATGACAATGAAACTGAGTGGCTGTTCAAAGGAAAAGCGCAAAACTATAATATGCAGGATGCCGCGTTTCGAAATGTGAATTTTAATGGGGAAGTAGAGGCGGAGAATGAGAAAATATATCAGCGCAGCCAAGTCAACAAACAGCTTCAAGCGCTGCTGGATCAATATCATATTGCCATTCCTGCGGATACGGCGCTCACCTTTACAATTTCACCGATTGATTATCAAGTAAAAGTGAGCGGAACAGATGATGAGCAGCTCATCCATCAACTTGAACATATATTGCAATCAGGAGAAAACAGCAAACAGTTATTTCTGCATATCATGAAAAGCTTGAGCAGCGATTCAGCCCAATATTCCAAAGAAGCGCAGCAAAAATATCACACGGTTCGCGAGATATATGAGGTGACAGGCTATCACCTGAAGGACTTGGAAGTGGTTGATGGCCGATATGTAACACCTGACGGCCGTGATTTGTTAGATGTGTATAAAGAAGAGCTGGAGAAGGACCCTGTCCAAAAGAAAACGGCTCATTTCGCAATCGCTCATTATAGAGCAGAGCTGAACAGACTTGCAGAAGCCGGATATGATTCTGTTCCGGATTTTATCTTATCTATTGACTACAGCAACGGATCTTTGCGGGATACAGGGCAAAAGAAAAGCTATGGAACCGGGGATACGGCTTGGCTAAGAGAATTAAAGCGCCGAACGGGTGTTAATTATTAGTTAGGCAGGAACATATGGGTTTCCTCTATCAGGTTGATTTTCTTAATAATTGAATTTTGCGTTGCGGGTCACCCTGCCACCTGTTAAAATAAGGATAACTTTAAAGAACGGAGGGATTTCCCAAATGGCATACATCAGATTCCGATTGAACTTTGTCCTCGCTAACTAAATCGTGAACAAAGTCTCTGCCTGTGTGCAGGGTAATCGGGATCAGTCTGCCTGTTTTTAGGGGACCCTTTATGCAATAACAGAGGGAGAGGCGCGGATTCCAGCGCCTCTTTTTTTGCCTTTAAAAATAGCTTATCTGAAGCTTGCCTTCAGTTTATTTGTCATATCTTTCTCCGTTTACTTTCCAGCGCAGGCAGACGACCTGTGCTTTTTTTTATTAAAAACCTTCAGTAAAGGGGAAAATCGTATATGACAATTGTAAATGAACAAATTGAACAAATATTAAAACTTGCGGAAAAACACGGCCTTCGGCTGAAACGAAAGCATGCGGAAATCAACGAGTCCGGCATGGATTTTCAAGTCGTCTTTGCCGAAGATGAAGCAGGCAAGAGATGGGTCTTGAGAAAACCGCGGCGCGACGATGTGATTGAAAGAGCAGTGTATGAAGGGAAAGTGCTGAAGCTGCTGCAAAACCATCTTCCCGCCGCTGTGCCGGATTGGCGCATTCATACTCCCGAACTGATTGCATATCCGGAGCTTCCGGGGGTTCCTGCCGCGGTCATTGACATGGAGGTGAAGAATTACGTATGGAACATGGATCATGAGCCTCCGGCTGAAACCTTTGTCAAGTCATTGGCGAAAACGCTCGCGCTATTGCACAGCATTGATCATAAAGCCGCAGAAGAAGCGGGCATGCATGTGATGAATCCGGATGGCGTCAGGCGGTCAAAAGCAGAGCAGATGGAACAGATCAAAAGAGAGCTTGGGGTTAGCGGCGAGCTCTGGGATAGATGGCAAAAGTGGCTGTCCGACGACTCGTATTGGCCTGAACATACTGCGTTTATCCACGGCGACTTGCATCCCCCGCATATTTTAATTGACCAGCATCAGAGCATAACTGGGCTGTTGGATTGGACGGAAGCGAAAATCGCCGACCCGGCAAAAGATTTTCTATTATACGAGACGATTTTAGGAGAAGCCGAAACCGCCCGGCTCATCTCTTATTATGAAAAAGAAGGGGGCCGGGTCTGGCCGCGGATGAAAGAGCATATTACAGAATTGCAGGCCGCCTACGGCATCGAAATCGGCATGTTCGCCCTGCAGACAAAACAAGAAGAGCACTTGAAGATGGCGCTGGACGCGCTTGGGGTCAGACAATAAAAAAAGGGCTGTCGATTTCGATCGACGGCCCGTTTCACATCATAATTTTTTCAATCATAGCAAAAAAAAACTTTTTTTCTTCCTCTGACAATTTGCCGAAGAGCTTGTCGATCAAGGCCTGGCGGTTTTCCACCATTTGTGCGGCGATCCTCGTTCCTTCTTGCGACAGTTCGATCCAGACGGTGCGCCGGTCATCGTTATTTCTCGATCTGATCACAAAGCCCTCTTTCTCCAAATGGTTCAGAGCTGTTGTCGTTGCTGATGGAGACAGGGCGACCTCCTGTAAAATCTCCTTTATCGTACATGTTCCGTGTCTGTAAATGATACGCAAAATAAACCCTTTGCCGCTCGTGATACTTTTCGGAATCGTTTCTTCGTCCAATTTCTTTGAAGACCGCAAATATTTCGTGAAAGCATGATCCAATAGATTCGCTTCAATCCGATGGTGATTCATGAAGGTTTCCTCATTTCCGACATCGTGTAGTAGATCAGCAATTTTATGCTGGTCAAACAAACATAGGTCTATTTTATCATAAGCGAATGCTCCGCAAAAAACGATTTTATGAATTTTAACATGAGTCATTTAATTTCTTTTGTTATCAATTCATAAAGATAATAATTCTATTATGAAATAGTTTTACAATGGATATATTTTGTTTTAGAATGAATTTGTGCGTCACATAATCTCACCAGGTTTTGTGAGAAACAATGAAAATTTGGAGATGAAAATTTTGAGTACACTTCAGCAATTAATCAATCATCATATGGAAACGTCAGATGGGTTGGAAGCATTGTCCGGAGGAGATCGAACGTTTACGTTCAAAGCGTATCATCAACGGGTGAACCAGCTGGCTCATTATCTGCTGGAGGAGGGTGTTCAAAAAGGAGACCACATCGCGGTTTTATGTAAAAATAATCATCATTTTCCCGTCATTTTGCTGGCGTCTCTTAAAATCGGGGCGACAGTCGTGCCGTTAAGCTGGCAGCTGACATCGTATGAATTAAAAGGAATCTTGAACAACTGCCGGCCGAAGGTGATGTTTTATGACTTGGAATTTGCCGATATACTAACGCCGCTCCGCGAACAGCTTCAGTTCTGCCTGATGATTGAAGCGGGTGCGGGAATGAACACGACTGAACAGTTTGAGAGCCTATTTAAAAACAGGCCGCTGGAGGTGGAGGCCGACCAGGTGACCGAGCATGATTTGGCTTTAATGCTGTTCACCTCGGGCACGACCGGAAATCCGAAAGGCTGTATGGTCAACCACGGCAGTCTGGCCGCATACTTGACAGAGGTGAACGTGAAATCGAAACAGCTGAAAGGCATGCGCTTTTTAGCGAGCCATCCGCTTTATCATATGAGCTCGCTCAACCATGTTTTTCAGGCGGCTTTTGAAGGAATTGGGCTTCATTTCTTATGGGACCCCGAACCGTTTGAAATCCTGCAGGAGATCGAGAAGAAACACATTCATATGATGATGGCGTTTCCTTCCGTCTACACTTACATGCTGGAGGAAATGAAAAGACATCCATTCGACCTGTCGTCTGTGAAAATGCTTGTCTCCGGCGGCACCAAGGTGCCGGCGCGGCTGATTAAGGAGTACAATGACATGGGAATCCTGATGGTGCAGGGGTATGGCAGCACAGAAGCATGGACGGTCAGCGTATGGCGGCCTGACATGGGCTGGGATAAAGTCAATTCAGCCGGCAAGCCGATTCCGCAAGTCAGCATAAAAATCGAAGACCCTGATACACATGAAGAGCTGCCAAGGGGCGAAGTCGGAGAAGTCGTCGTCAAAAGCCCGTATGTTTTTGAAGGGTATTACCAAAATCCTTCCGCCACGCAAAAGGTGCTGAAAGACGGCTGGTTTTATATGGGGGACTCCGGCAAACTTGATGAAGACGGATTTTTATATATTACCGGCCGGTATAAAGACGTCATTGTCTACGGAGGCGACAACATTTATCCTGACCAGGTGGAGGAGATCATCGATCAAGTGCCCGGAGTCGTCGAATCGGCCGTCATCGGCGTCCCGGATGAAATGTACGGGGAAGTTCCGAGGGCGTATGTGGTGAAAAACGAAAGCTCCGGCCTTAAGAAGGAGGACATTATCGCGTATTGCAAAGAGCGCCTGTCCGACTATAAAATTCCTGAAATCGTTTTTACCGACAGCCTTCCGAAAAACAGGCTCGGCAAAATCGTCAAAAAAGATTTGCGCGAACTGGCTGTTAAAGGACAGTGAGCGCAGTAACAGAAAGCTTATCCAGCATTGGATAAGCTTTTTTTGCTGCCGTTTTTTGTAACGTTTTCCAATGCTAAACCCACTACAACAGTAGGAGGTGTTGACAATTGAAATCGAAATGGAGTGCGATGGTGATATGGACCGGTCTTTTATTGTTGGCCGGATGCGGAGTGCACAAGGAGGCCGATCCCCCGCCCGTCAGATCCGCGCAAAAAACGGACGCCTCGTTATCTGAAGCTGAACAGCGGTTTGCGCTCGCATTGTTTCAAGACATGATAAAAGAGGAAGGAAGCCGGAAAAACATCTTCCTCTCGCCTTACAGTATTCACCAGGCACTTGTGATGACGGCAAACGGTGCCGCGGGAGACAGCAGAAAGGAACTGCTCGGCACTTTAAACCTCAACCAGACGGATATGACATCGATCAACAGGATGTCACAATCTGTGAATCGTTCGCTAGAAACGCTGCCTCACGGCGAATTTTCATCGGCCAATTCGATATGGTCCAAAAGGGAGCTGAAAGAAAGCTTTCAAGACGCGATCAAAGGCCTTGGCGACGCCTATCAGCTTCATGATGATCCAAATCGGGCAGCAGAAGAAATCAACGGCTGGGTCAAAAAGAAAACGAAAGACCGCATTGATCAGATCGTTGACAAGGTCTCGTCGAATACGATTGCCTACATCATTAATGCCGTCTATTTTAGAGAAAGCTGGAAGCATCCATTTGATCCTCACATGACAGCGGAACAGCCATTTTATTCTGCGGACGGCTCCGCAAAAAAACACCCCATGATGACGCAGACAAACCGCTTTCCTTATCTGGAAAACAAACATTTTCAAGCCGTCAAGCTTCCTTTTCAAGACGAAGGTCTGTCATTGGCTGTTTTTCTGCCGAAAAAAGCGGCAAATCTTGAACAGCTTCTAGCTGGCATGACGTATGATCAATGGCGCGCCTTGCATAAGGGCTGGACGATGAAACAGGTGGAGCTCAAGCTGCCGCGCTTCTCATTTCAAACAGACTACATGTTAAATGAACCGCTTAAACGGCTTGGAATGAAAACCGTGTTTAGCAGCGCGGATTTTTCAAATATGTTTGCCGGAGAAGGCGCCGCTCAAATTGATAAAGTCAGACATAAAACATTTATCAAAGTAGATGAAGCGGGTACCGAAGCATCCGCGGCAACGGCGGTTGAGATCATCGAATCAGCTCCCGTCCCTGAAGTGACGATGACTGCAGACCACCCGTTTTATTTCGCGATTGTTGATGAAACATCCGGAATGAACCTTTTTGTGGGCAGTGTGGCAGAGCCGTCGGATGAGTAAACTTGGAAAAATTCTATTATTTTATAAAATATTCATTAAACTTCCAATTCAATTACCGATATAAGGAAGGGAGTTCCTTTATGGTGATGAATAAACGGGAGGCAATGACAAATGAAAAAAAGTTTGTTTCTTTTCGTGTTCAGTGTGTTTTTGATGGCGATTCCAGCATTTTCGGCTTCGGCAAATGTTTACGAAGATGAGTATGAACCCAACAATTCTTTCGCTGAGGCTTACGATTTAGGATTGTGGAAATACAAGACGATTTCGGCGACGATTCACAGCGAAAGCGATAAAGATTATTACAAATTTTACGCGACAAAGGGAGAACAGCTTGCCATTCACCTAAAGAACATCCCAGCAAATACAGACTATGATCTTTACTTATTTAAAGATTCTTACGGCTATCCTGCAGTAGGATCTTCTGAAAGAACGGGAAACCAAAATGAAATCATCCGCTTGGATGTTCCGGAGACAGGCCGGTACATTGCGGTCGTCACGTCTAAAGACGGTTCATATGACGGTTGGGGATTTTACAGACTTGAATTTATCGACAGAATGAAGAGCGGTGCTTATACGGCGAATTTGTCTCCATCATCCATCTCAAGCCCGGGACAGGGAGTCGTTTCTCCGGTTGCCGCCGTCAATCTTGCCAATGTCTCGGCCATTCCCGAAGGAGCGACTGTGAAAAGCGTTTCCGCCGAGGGAACCATTTCTCCGAGCCTCGGACACACCTACAGGGAAGTTCTGAACAAGGAAGAAGGCGTTTGGCACACATCGGTTTCCGGCGGCACACTGTTTCCGGATCTAAAGCCTGAACTTGCGCTTCCGGTCAAAACGACATGGAATGTGAGATACTATTCGCTCGCTTGGAGCAGTTCAACATGGAGATCGCCGCAGCTGAAGATCAATTATCAATATGATTCAACATACGGCTGGTAAACAGATCCAAATTCCGTCCGATATAAAAAGTAATCGAATGTAATTGGCATGAAAGGAGCTCCCATGAATATTAGAGACAGGGTAAAACTTTCGCTTTATTCCGAGCAGCTGATGAAGCCTGCCGCCGCGGAGATGCCGGCTAAGACTACAGGTTCCAAGAGAATGGCCGGCAGCCAAACAGACACCCTCTCCATCAGCAAACAGGCTGAAGCGGCTCAAAAAAATGCACCGTCATTACGATCACAAATGAACGGCGTTCAATTTGAGATCTATAATCTTTATGTGGACAGGCAGCGTTTGAACAGCCAGATCGATGAGACGCTGCGCGAGAGCGGAATTTCTCTTTCCGAGAGTGAACATCTGACATTGCATGTAGACGGAAATAACCGGATTATAGTTGAAGGCATCGAAGATGAACAAAAAAGAACCCGGATCGAAGCCGTTTTAAATAACAGTGATAAACGGTTTGGCGCCCGTCTGTTGAGCCATGCGGAATTGATCGGTGAACAAAATGGAACGCCGCTGGATAAAGAAGCTTATGAAAAATGGCATGTGAATGAGTTTTTGAAAACGATTGCCGGTCTGTCTTTGGCTGATGTCAGTTTGGATGAAAAAGGAGAGCTTGAAGGCGGAAATGAGAGGCTCATCAGAGTGATTGACTCTGCCAAAGACCCGAAAAGCGACTTGGAGAAGAGCTTTCAAAACATGCTGAAGAAGCTGAAGAATGTTCTGGCGAAAGGGCCGGACACCATTGCGGACAGATCGGCTTCTTTCGGATATGCCGGCGGAACGCTCATCGATCTCAATGTATCAAAAGGATTCTCCGCGGGCCAGCTGAACGAGTGGCTGGATGATCCGTTTCTTAAAGAAGTCTTGCTGAACAATTCTTAAAAGACCTGGCGAAGCAATTTTGCCGGGTTTTTTGTTTGTATAAAAAAAATTTCAAATTTCGCATTGACCCTCACGTTGCGGGATACTTTATAGTCGATATTGAAGGGAGGTCAGATAAATGAAAATGAAAGTAAAGGAAGTGGCCGACTTAGTCGGCATCAGTGTGCGCACACTGCATCATTATGATGAAATCGGATTATTAGCTCCGTCGGAGACGACCGAAGCCGGGTATCGGCTGTATTCAGATGACGATCTGGAAAAGCTGCAGCAAATCCTGTTTTTCAGAGAGCTTGACTTCCCTTTAAAAAAGATTAAAAGCATTCTTGAGAACCCTTCATTTGACAGGAATGAGGCGCTTCAGCTCCATCGCAAAGCGCTGCTGGAGAAAAGAAGCCGGCTTGACCAAATGATTGCGACAATCGATAAAACGATCCAATTCGCGAAAGGAGAAATCAACATGACAAACGAGGAAAAATTCGCGGGATTTGATTTCAGTCAAAACCCGTATGAGGAAGAAGCGCGGGAACGCTGGGGCGATGAAGCCGTCGACAGATCGAAGGCCTATATCGAATCCATGCCCGAAGGTGAACGGAAAAAGATGGAACAGCAATATGATGCCATTTACAGAAAAATCGCCGCCCTCAGAAAAGGCGCCTCAGACTCAGAGGAAGCACAGGCGGCTATAAAGGAATGGTACGACTTTCTGAACAATAACACCGGCCACAGCTATTCGCTCGAAGCTTTCAAAGGTCTGGGACAAATGTATGTCGCTGACGAGCGCTTTACGAAAAACATTGATCAATACGGCGCCGGCTTGGCGAAGTTCATGTGCGACGCCATGACGGTGTTTGCTGACAGGAATAAGGAATAATCGCTGGAAACCGCCTGATAAGGTCGTGAAATGACCTTTTAGGCGGTTTTTTTAATTTTAATGTGAGCTATTCCTTTTGGGCAATAGCCTGTGCTCACTTATTTGATTTGCAGGGTAAATGCTGTGTTTGATTTGTGTCGAATCTTCTAATATGTTATTATATCGTCAGTCGATATATCGTAAGGCGATGTAAAATAAGGAGGAGAATGATATGAATACACACTTTACCGGGATGTTATTTGTTTTGAGCGGAATTTTTTTATTAAATTTAGCGATTTTATCAGGAATAAACGGTGTATGGTGGGGACTAGCTCTTGGCGGCAGCATCATTTTCAATCTAATAGGTGTTGTACTGCTCATGAGATATATAAATGAAAAACGCCATACTTAAAATGAGGTGCGAAAAGTGAAGAAAAAAACGGCGGAAAGCTATTTACCGCTTACGCAGGCTACGTATTACATATTATTGTCATTAACTCAACCATTACATGGCTACGGCATTATGCAAAGGGTTGAGAGCATGAGTGAGGGTGAGGTCAAACTAGGGCCTGGCACTCTTTATGGTGCACTAAGCAAACTCGAAAAGCAGGGGCTGATTAGAAAGGAAGGCGAATCCGGCGATAATCGGCGAAAGCAGTATATTTTAACGAATGAAGGATGGCAGGTGATTGAACTCGAATTTAAACGCCTATCCAAATTAGTGACGATCAGTCAATCTATTTTTCAAAAAGAGGGAGATACAAGTCATGAGTAAAAAAAGAAAGCGTAAATTCCGTTTTTTTCTTGCTTGGCAAGACCGGAAGGAAGAGAACTGGCTGAATGAAATGGCAAAACAGGGGTGGATGTTAAAGTCCTTCTTTTTATTTATCTATATATTTGAAAAGACAAAACCAAGCAATACAGTATATCGGCTCGACTATAAGACAACATCAAACCTGGATCAGGAAGAATATATTCATATATACGAGGATGCAGGCTGGAAGCATGTGACACAGTTTTTAAATTGGCATTACTTTGCGGCTGATCCCAGTCAAGTTCAAACAAATGCGATTTATACAGACCGCGAATCTGAAGCAGAAAAATATAATGGCTTACTAAAAGTGCTGTATGCTGCATTTGCCAGTGTATTTCTCAGCTTGGGACTACCGCTTCTCGTCATAGGCATCCCTGGATATTTTTATTGGATAGCAGCATTCAATCTCCTTGTTTTGTGTCTGTTGACCGTGTGTATATTAAAGGTTCGTAAAAAAACAAGAATTTAATGCTGATTGACACCTGCTAATTTTCAGAGTAATATATTTTTTACAAATCATGTACGGTTAAACGATATTGAGGAAGAGCAAGTACGTGTCAGAGCATGGGTTTAAGAGAGTCGGTGGCTGGTGTGAACCGATGCCCTTCTGACGCCGAATGGGCTTCTGAATCGCTTCGCTGAAACGGACAGTAGGCGAAGCCGGGATAGTTCTCTCCGTTATCAAGAGAAGCGTATCGAAAGGGCTGACTGTTCCCTTTCCGTATGTTCCAAGCGAATCGTTGATGCGATTAATAAAGGTGGTACCGCGAGACCCTCGTCCTTTTGTGACGGGGGTTTTTTGTATTTTTAAGGAGGTGGTGGCCATGGAGGAAGGCTGGCCGGAGTGGCCGCATCATATTAAACGGAAACGGAGGTGTGATGGTAAATGGTGATTGCAACGGACGATTTGGAAACGACATGTCCAAATTGCAATGGAAGCGGAAGAGAAGAGCCGGAGCCTTGTCCAAAATGTTCGGGAAAAGGTGTGATTTTGACGGCCCAGGGAAGCACATTGCTCCATTTTATAAAAAAACATATCCACGAATAAAAAGGACGGGTGTTGAAAGTTGAGTCGAGAAGAGAAGAGTACAGCTGAGCAGAGCGGCCATATTCAAAGCGGCGTTCGAAAAGCGGCCGGGGTCGTTTTTATGGTCTTTGGGACGATGTGTTTTGCTTCAAAATCCATTTTTGTCAAATGGGCTTATGAACAAGGTGCACAGCCGGAAGCGGTGCTGTTGTACCGGCAATTATTTGCGGCACCGCTGTTTTGGCTGATTTTTGTTGTGTATCGTTCAAAGCTTCCGGCTAAACCAGAAAAAGCGGAGATTTTTAAAGCTTATGCGGCCGGATTGCTTTGTTTTTTTCTGTCGCCATTGCTTGATTTTATCGGCCTTCATGATGTTTCGGCAATCGTTGAACGGATGATTGTGATGAGCTATCCCATGTTCGTATTGATCATCACTGCCTTTGTAAATAAAAAAATGATCTCGGGTCAAACGTTTGCTGCCATCTTGCTTGTGAATGCCGGGCTGTTCTTGGCTGTCGGCGGATGGGATGTGCAAGCATTTGAAGCGAACCTGTCAGGAGCTTTTTTGATCTTATTGTCCGCTGTCGCCTATGCGGTTTATCTTGTTGTGGCGGGAGGCCTTGTCCGTCAAATCGGCGGGATTCGGATGAATGCCTATGGAATGTCGGCGGCAAGTCTTGCGATGGCCGGTTATGCGCTGTTTCGCGCAACAGGAAAACAGCCGGGAATCCTGCTTTCTTATCCTCCCGCAATGTATGTTTTTTTTATGATCATTGCAGCGGTGACGACGGTCATTCCTTTTTTATTCATGCTGGAAGGCATGAAGCGGATAGGAGCGGAGCGGGGAGCCGTCATTTCTATGATCGGCCCCGTTCTTACCATCTTCGGAGGTGTTTTGTTTTTAAACGAACGTTTAACATCCATTCAGTGGCTGGGGTGCTTCCTTGTGCTCCTGACCATCAGTCTGCTGGAATACCGGAAATAGAAAAAGGGATTCATATCCCTTTTTCTGTATGCACTTAAATACATAAAGATCGTTTACTCAGTGTCGCCTGTTTTCATAACATAAGTTCTAGCCGCAAAATCGTGGACAGCTTGTTTCGTTTCTGAAAAAACGACGGTTAAATACAGCAGACCGAAAGCAATATGCACCCATGAGACGATGTAGCGCACGAAAGCCTGCCATAGCTTCATCCGTCAGCCTGTATCATCAGAAACAATGCGAATTCTAAAAAGTGCTCTTCCAATGTGCCCCGGAGCTTTGTCAGCGGCATCAAAAGCGGATACAAAAACGAATACCAGCAGTGCTGTTGCACCGACCTCAGGAGATCCGTCTCCAAATCAATGCGGATGAAAAGTGTAATCCGACCGCCAATACGCAATCGATCAACAATGCACCCGCTCTAACCCAAAAACCAGCGTATTGCAAAATGTATAACACCCTCTGTCATAAATGGATGATAAAAACACAGAACTAACCATTTTATAGTCTTTTTTTCTATTTGTCCTCTTTTATAAAATTTTACTTTTCAGCTAAATCATACTGATTTTCATTATCGGATTTCCCCCTCCTGAAAGTTTTGATAAAATAAATAAGTTGTAGTATAAGATACGGAGGTTTAAACGTGGGAAAAGTAAAGAGAAATATGCCTTGCCCCTGCGGCAGCGGGCTGAAATATAAAAAATGCTGCGGCAAAGCAGAGGGAGCGTTTCCGGCTGTCGCGGTGCAGGAATTGAAACAAATCCAGAAAGACGTCATGGAATTCGCTTTTACGGAACATAAAGACACAATCGATCAATTTCTTAATCAGTATTCTTTTCTGTCAGACTTGGATCAGTCTGCACAAAAGATATGTGTTTTTAATCTGGGCGTGTGGGGAGTATTTTCCCGGCCGTTGGCAGACGGAGGATTGACGATTTTCGAAGACTTTTTACAGAAAAAGGGTTCTTCGATTCTCAGATCGCAGACTAAGGAAGCCGTTCAATCGTGGAAAGACCTCTCCCCTGCGCTGCTGCGTGTGAAACATATAACAGATGGCGGCATTCGCTTTGAGGATGCTGTAACAAATGAAGAGCTCACTATAAGGATGAATGTGAAGCGGGAAGGGCCTTTTGTAGGCGAGTACGTGCTCGGCTTTCCGATCAAGATCGGAAGCCATACCGAGTTCTTCTTACAATTCACCATCTATCCTGCAAAAATGGCGGATGCTCTCAAAGACAGGTTAAACGATGCTTTAAGCCGTTTCACAAAAGAAGGCGGAACAAAAGAACAGCTGATGAGAGATGATTTTCATCATGTGTTAATGCAGCTTTGCCGTCAGGAAGAGAGTGCACCGTCTGAACAAGGGTCGGAAGACATCGAATGGGCCAATGAGATGGAAAAAGAAACAGCGCTTGTCTTTGAGAAAGGTATGCTTGACGAAGGACATTCTGAATCATTTGTCTCCTGGGCGGTCGGCCTTTGGAAATCGTATTGTGTTAAAAAAGCGCCGGTCATCAAGAAAACAGAAGCCTTTGCAGCTGCTTTGGAGTATTTTATCAATACGATCTCCAAATCGGAAAAATCGTTATCCCAGGCGAAGCTTGCAAAAAAATACGGCGTCAGCGCTTCGACTGTATCGAATCGTTTTAAAGATATTGAAGCCGTCCTGCAGGACGAACTGGATCATCATCTTGAGCTTATGCCTTCTTAAGGCAAAGGCCGCTAAACCTTTCGGGGAACCGGAAGGTTTTTTGCGTTTGATTCTGATTAAATCTTGAGAAAGGTATTTTAAGATATCGGTACCGATCAGATCAAACAAGGAGAGATTAAGATGAGTACAATTCTATTGGAAACAAGGCATCTTCAAAAAAAGTTTGGAAGGTCGCAAGCGGTCTCAGACGTCTCACTGTCAGTTAAAAAGAACAGTATTTACGGTCTGCTGGGACCGAATGGAGCAGGAAAATCAACGACTTTAAAACTTTTAACCGGAATCTTAAACCCGACTGCCGGGGACATTTTGGTTGAGGGGCGGAAATGGAAAAGGTCTGTATTAAAAGACATCGGTTCTTTAATAGAATCCCCGCCTCTGTATGATAATTTAACAGCCTACGAGAATGCCAAGGTGCATGCCACATTATTGGGTCTTCCTGATGCGAGAATAACAGAGGTGCTTAAAACTGTTGATATGCATCATGCCGGAAAGAAAAAAGCGGGGCAGTTTTCTATGGGGATGAGACAGAGGCTGGGAATCGCCATCGCTCTTTTAAATCGCCCTAAATTACTCATACTTGATGAGCCTACGAACGGTCTCGACCCGATCGGTATACAAGAGTTAAGGGAACTCATCAGGTCATTTCCAAAGCAAGGGATGACGGTCATCTTATCAAGCCACATTTTGTCGGAAGTCGAGCAGATCGCAGACCATATCGGGATTATCAGCGGAGGATACCTCGGATATCAGGGGAAAATCAATAAGGGGGACGATCTCGAGCGGCTTTTTATGGATGTTGTCAAATCAACGCGGGGGAAAGAAGGCGGAGAACAATGATCGGATATTATGCAAAAGCGGAAAACCTGAAGTTTAAAAGAACATTTTCGAGAAAGATGATCTTCATTGTGCCTTTGATTAATATTTGCTTCGCCTTTTTAATGAATCCAGGATTCTTTGTAGCAGGTACGTATAATTGGTGGTCTGTCATCTTGATGCCGGTCATGATCGCCTTGCTTTGTGCATTATCACACCAGAAAGAAATGAAAGCGTCGAATTATAACGGCATTTTTTCTTCTCCCGTACATTTACATATGATCTGGTCTGCAAAAATAAGCGTCATTGCGCTCTATTCTTTAGCGTCTCAAGCTGTTTTTTTAGGGTTCATGGTTGTGATGCAGTTTGTCATTCCTCAATTTTCGAGCATTCATTTGACAGTCATTGCCGCGAATCTGCTGCTTTGGCTTACGACACTGTGGGAGATCCCCATCTGTTTATGGATAGCGCGAAAATTTGGGTTTATATCTGCCGTTTTGTTCAATATGCTGGGCAGTATCGTGTTGGGCATCATGTCGGCATCAAGTCCTTTTTGGTGGCTGAATCCGTGGAGCTGGCCGATCAGGGTCATGTGTCCGACAATTGGCATCCATCCAAACGGTGTGCCTCTTGAAAATGGCGATCCTTTAACAAGCTGGGCAGTCGTTCCTCCGGCTGTTGTTCTATCTGTTGTTTTATTTGCTATTTTGGCGCGTCTGACCAGGCGGTCTTTTTCCCCTGCCGTTGATCGCAAATCGATAAAACGGGAGGCGGTTTGATTTGTTGCTATTTTTCAGATGCCTTGCGGCTGATTTTCAAAAAACAAAGCGCACATCTTTTATTTGGCTTCACTTGACCGTTCCGGTTATCTGTGCGAGTGTTTTTCTGCTTTATTTCTATAACAGAGATCATGATCCATATCAATTATACCGCACGTATTTTGAGGCAATTGCGATTGCCCTGCCGCTTCTGATTGGAATAGTGTGCGGAATGACGGCTTCATTAGAGGAGCGGGCAGGCCGTTTTCAAGTGCTGTTGGGCGGCACGGCGCCCAAATTAACGGCTTATTTAAGCAAAGTCACACTGCTTCTGTTCATGAACTTGTGTGCGGTATTCTTGGCTATTGGACTCTATGTATTGGGGCTCAAAGTTCTATTTCATGTACCGAACCTGACAATCGCCCTTTTTTTAGAGGCTGGGGCATGGCTGGCAGCCGGAAGTGTCACACTTTATTTCATTTATTTTCTGATCAGCTGCATATTTGGAATGGGGGCTTCGATTTTAATAGGCGGAGCAGGTCTTTTGATGACAGCCCTGATGAATACGGGATTGGGCGATGTCATTTGGAAATATAATCCTTGGGCATGGGGAATCAGGCTGACAGGGTATAAGGGGATTGACCGATTTGTTCAAATTGATTCGTCTCTGCGTTCTGTTCTAGACGGGGAAATCAAGCAGGGGGCTTTCATCATGGTGTTTGCTATAATAGCTGTATTCGCTCTAAGCATCGTTTGGTTTATCCGCTGGGAAGGAAGAAAAGCTTATGAATAATGAAAAAGGGTGGTCAGCAAGTGGCGAACATTTTGGCAGTAGATGATGAGAAAGATATTCTTGTACTCATACAAAATATTTTGCGCCGCGATCAGCATCAAGTTCATACATTGAGTCAAGTTAACGCCGAATCTCTCGACGTGTTTTCTGGGTATGATTTAATTTTGCTTGATGTGATGATGCCGGGGATGGACGGATTTGAATTATGCGAGAAAATCCGGCCGCTGGTAGATTGTCCGATCCTGTTTCTCACCGCTAAGACGGAGGAAGAGGCCATCGTTAAGGGCCTCCTGACTGGAGGAGACGACTATATTTCAAAACCCTTCGGCGTTCTTGAGCTCAGTGCGAGAGTAAATGCACACTTGAGAAGGGAAAAAAGAGAGAAACACGAAACTAAACGTGTGATTTCCGGTTTTTTATTTCACTTTGACAGTAAAGAAGTATTTATTGATGATCAAAAGCTGAATTTAACAAAAAATGAATTTAAAATATGTGAGCTGTTGGCTCAGCATAAAGGACGAACTTTTACACGAGAAGAAATTTATGATCATGTATACGGGCTGGAAGGTAATGCATTATACTCCACGATAACCGAATTTATCCGCACGATTCGGAAAAAATGCAAAGAACACGAAAGAGATCCGATCAAAACGGTATGGGGCGTAGGGTACAGATGGGAATAATCCGTAAAAAAAAGACGCTGCGCAGAGAACTGATCAAATATATGCTCACTTTGAGTTTCAGCTTGATCGCGATCACGGCTGTATATGTTTTGATCAATATGATCGGAATGAATGCAGGGCTGTTTTATCCTGCCAATTACAATGAAATCGAAGCTGAAAAGCTTAAGCCCAAGCTTCAATCGGCTGAACGGATAACGGAAGACATGATACCTGATACGATGCTGTATGCCATATTGGATAAAAAGTCGAAACAAAAGACAGCGGGAAACATGAAAGAAACGAATCTTTCCATTGTACGGAAAAAAATTGAGAGCAGGCCGTATGTCACCTTAAGTCAAAAAGGCTATATGATCATCGAACGCAAAGACGAGTATTGTGTGTTGGAGTATCCTTTGCGCGCTGAGTTTCGGTCTCCCCTGCTGAGACGGTTTCTCCCGAACTATGAGCTGACAAGCTTATGCATCATCATTCTGCTTCTAATTACGGTCGTTTTTGCGGTAACAACCCGATTTGCAAACAGGTTAAAAGATCATTTTCAAACATTAAACACCATCGCTGAGCAAATTAAAAAACAAAATTTAAATTTCACTCCGGAGTTTTCGAATATTAAGGAATTTGATCATGTGATCAGTTCCCTGATAGACATGAGGAATGCCCTTCAAGCCTCCCTCCGCGCGCAGTGGCACTTAGAGAAAACGAAAAAAGAACAGATCGGCGCATTGGCTCATGACATTAAAATTCCAATGACCATTATTAAAGGTAATGCGGAATTGCTGAGCTTATCACCGCAAAATCAAGAGCAGTCGGAATATATCAGATACATACTTGATGCGGGACAAAAAATCGGCCAGTACATTGACCAATTAATCCATTTGTCAAAAACGGAGGAAGCATTAAATATCGATTATAGAGAAAGTGCTGTGAAACCGTTAGTCGAAAGTGTTCTCAATGACACTGAAGCATACATAGGGAACAAATCGGTTGGCATTGTGCTGAAGGAACAGAACCTTGAAGATAAAAAAGCATTGTTGGACAAACAGCTGCTTCACCGAGCGTTGATGAACATCATGACGAACGCTGCAGATCACACACCAGAAGGCGGGAGAATCGATTTTGAAGCTGTGTGTACGGATGATCAATTGATTTTCACAATCACTGACAGCGGAAAAGGATTTTCTCAAGAAGGCCTGCAGAAAGCTGCCGAGCTTTTCTATATGGAAGATAAAAGCCGGACATCGAATGGGCATTACGGTATGGGACTTACCTTTGCGCTTCGTGTTGTCAAGCTTCATCAAGGCGATTTATCAATTAAAAATGGTGAAGCGGGGGGCGGACAGGTGCAAGTAACCATCCCCCTCTGAGACCAGATCATCATCATTCAATGTCCCATTATGTCATCATCCCAAACCTTCCGACATCAGCCGGAAGGTTTTTTCGGTTTTCCCAGTTCCTGTTTCAAATATTGGTAAAGCTTTGCATCCGCTTGTTTCAGCGGGAAAGACGCGGTTTTGCAAAGGATGCCGAAGGTTACGCTGATCGGGTCATCGCCGATAAACCGGACAATCGTTCCGGGAGGAGGAGGGGAGACGATGCTTTTCGGAATCAGGGCAACGCCGAGTCCAGCGGCAACATAATTTTTCAAAGCGGTCATGCTTCCGATCTCCATCGTGTTCATTTGGCTTCCCGGCAGCTCTTGAAACGCGATTTCGACTTTCTTGCGGTAAGTGCAATTGTTGGCCGTGATCAGTAGACGGTGCTCCCTAAGATCTTTCAGATGGATGTGTTCATTGTTTCCGGCGGGGTGTCCTTCAGGAAGCAGCACTACGAGCTCTTCAGCATATAGCGGTTCAAAATAAAGATCAGTTCCCATTGCCGGAGTCGAACAGACGGCAAGGTCCAGGCTGCCTTGAACCAGCCGTTCCCCCAATGTCGATGAGTTGGCAATATCTACGGAAACCCGGATCTTCGGATAATCCGCTAAAAACCTCCCCAACATCCGCGGCAAATCACAGCTCGCGATTGGTTCGACCGCTCCCAGACGGATATTTCCCGCTTCGCCAAGCAATAAGTCGGCCATATGATGTTGAAGGTGATCCATATTCTTGACAATATGGCTGCTTTCTTCAAAAAAAAGCCTGCCGGCTTCAGTCAGTCGGAATGTTTTCCCCCGCTCGAGCAATCGGATGCCGAGGTCTTCTTCGAGTTTTTTGATTTGCATTGTGACTGTGGACTGCGCATAATTCAGTTCTTCAGCCGCGCGGTTAAAGCTTCCGCAAGCCACGATTTTATGAAACGTTTTTAACGTTTTGAAATCCATCCCATCACCTCAAGTTCAATAAAATTGAATGAATCCTTCAAATGATTCAATTATACAAAATGATATAACCGTTATACACTATTAAACAATACAAAGGAGGAATAAATATATGCCATTTGTCAGGATGGATCTTTTAAAAGGAAGATCAAACGAAGAGCTTCGACGGATTAGCAGAACGGTTCACAAGGCGATGACGGAGACGATCGATGTTCCGGAAGATGATTATTTTCAGGTCATCACCCAGCACGATGAGGAAGAATTCTTTTTCGATCCCGGCTATATGAATATCGAACGGACGAAGGATTTGATCTATATTCACATCACAATGAAAGAGAGACCGGTCGAAAAAAAGCTGGCGCTGTATCAACACATTGCAGAATGTTTACAAAAAAACGCCGGCATCCGCCAAGAGGACGTCATGATCATTGCGGCCGAAAACGTGAAAGAGAACTGGTCGTTTGGGAATGGAACAGCACAGCTTGCATCAGTTGAAAAGGGAGTGATGAAAAATGGAAATGAAAAATAAAACAGCCCTTGTCACAGGAGGCGGCACTGGGATCGGCAGAGCGGTATCGCTCGCTTTGGCAAACCGCGGCGCAGCGGTTATTGTCAACTATTCGCGTTCCGAAGCGGAGGCTGAAGAGACGGTTGGGATGATTGAAAATCAAGGCGGCCGCGCGCTCGCGATTAAAGCCGATGTTTCTAAGGTCAATGAAGTTCAAGGCATGTTTGATCGGGCGGCCCGTGAGTTCGGCACCGTCGATCTGCTCGTCAACAATGCAAGCATCACCAGGCATATCGAGCTTGATGACTTGGATGGAGCTTCTGAAGAAGTCTGGGATGAACTGTATGCGGTAAATGTCAAAGGGATGTTTTATTGCGCGAGAGCGGCGGCATCTTTAATGAAGCAAAATAAGCAAGGCGCCATCGTAAATGTCGGTAGCATCGCCGGACTGACGGGCTCAGGTTCTTCGCTCCCCTATGCCGTATCAAAAGCGGCGGTCCACGGACTGACGAAATCATTGGCGCATGCGCTCGCTCCGGATATCAGGGTCAGCTGTGTGGCACCTGGCGCTGTATCGACGAGATGGTGGGAGGGGAATGAAGAGAAAATGAAGCGGCTCAGCCAAAAGCTCCCGCTTGAACGGATCGCAAAGCCGGAAGATATCGCCTTGCTCATTTGCGCGCTGCTCGAACAAGAAACGGTTACTGGTCAAATCTTAACGGCGGACTGCGGCCAAACATTATAGCGGTTATAAGTCTATTATCCTATTTCTATATGAAACCATTTGCCTTATGATTAGTCATATCGAAATAGAAAAAAGAGGGAAGAACGTATGAGGCGTTTACAATCGTTAGAAGCCATTGAAAAAGTGAAAAGCGGGGATTATCATGTTTTGCGTGATGCCGAATGGCTCAAGTATCTTGTTTTAACTGAAGAACAAAATGTCAATCTGGAGCGGATATCTTCGCTGGAGAACATGCCTCAGAATCCTGTGTTTCTTTATGTGGAACAGACGCTCTCCATCTTGGAGAAAGCGGACATTCCTGAGCGGGAAAAAGAAATCATTGAAGAGGTTCTCATATGGAGTGAAACGGCTAAGTGCGGCCAGCCTCATAAAAGAAAGGAATGGCGTGAGAAAGGCTTTCAGCTTGCGATCCATAATATCGGGTCGGCGCAGATTTATGCTGATCGAAGACAGGCGTATATGCCGGAGCGGCAGGATATTGACGAACTCATCTATATTTTGATTTTGACGCATGGACTCATCGGGCAGTATATCCGCGGGGAATCAAGGTATCGCCAATTCACTCCTCTTATCGATTGGATTGAAGCATCCGAACTTCAGCACATCGACATCAGGCGGGTTCTGTACGTTCTGAACAAATGTATCATTGAAGGGGTTTCGCCGGCACTTTGGGAATCGATTGAACAAGACGTGAACCGGATAATCGGCCAAATCTGCACAGGAGAAAGAAACAAAGATTGGCCGTTCTCGGAAAGGATCAGAAAACTGCGGGGACAGGCGCTCGATTCCGGCGAAGACAGCAGCCGGTACGAGCGGTTTCTGAGGGAACATGCGGCGGAAGATGTGCTGAGACGCTTCTTTCAGCGGGTCGATTTATGGTATGTGGAATCCGCCTTGTCATCGTTCAGTTTTGAAGAGTTTGTCAAAATCTTTTTGCTTGTGCTTCGTTCTGTCAATCCTCTATCAGTCAAGCATATCAGCTTTGAGCTGCTGATGAAGGACATGTACCGTGATTACCAAGGTGTGCGTCATACGAATGTTTATAAAAAACGGATTATCGAAGCGTGCTTAAAAGAGATGTCGATCAGCGATTTGCTTTTCGGCGGGGTGCCTGTAAATGAACACGTTTCGCTTGCTGTTCAGCCGTTTGATCAGGCTTCCGAGATTGTCGGCGTCACGTTTTCGTTTTCGCAGGCCGGACTGAAGCTGATTGAATTTTGCCAGGAAGCGGAGAAATCGCCTTTATATGAACGGGCGATCGTGCTGCTTTATGATTTTTTTGAGTTTCGCAAGGATTCGTTTGACCGGCTGCAAAATGAAGCGGCTTATCTGTCTGACATGAACGGTGCGGAAGATTATAAAAAGAAGATTGCCGATTATGCAGTTGGAGAAAGAATGCTCGACATCGGAGCCGGAGGCGGCGTGATGCTTGATTTGCTGACGGACCAGCATCCTGAAGCAGAGGTCATCGGCATCGACCTTTCCGTTAATGTCATTGAGGAGCTCCAAAAAAGAAAAGTGCGCGAACATAAGCCGTGGCATGTGAAACAGGCTGATGCGTTGGATCTTCCTGAGTACTTCGAACAGGAAAGCGTCGACACGATTGTATTTTCATCGATATTGCACGAATTGTTTTCATACATTCCGTATGAAGGAAAACGATTTAATCATCTCGTCATTGCCCAAGCGTTAAAAAGTTCCTTTGATATTCTGAAGCGGGGAGGCAGAATCATCATCAGGGACGGAATCATGACCGAAAACAAAGAGGAAACGCGGCGGATTCGCTTTAAAGACCCGGATGGAATGGATTTCTTGAAACGGTATATCCATGATTTTAAAGGGAGAAAGGTGCAAATTCTTGAGGCTGAGAAGGATGCGGCCGTACTGTTTGTGAATGACGCGATGGAATTCCTCTATACATATACTTGGGGAGAAGAAGCCTATTCGCATGAAGTGAAGGAGCAGTTCGGCTATTTTACGCCGTCTGAATTCCGGCGCTGTATTGAGAAAGAGTTGGGGGAACGCGCGAACATTCTTGTGTTCGAACACTATGTACAGGAAGGGTATGAAGAACACCTTAACCCTAAAATCGAGCTGACAGATCGGCTCGGCCGACGCGTGCCGCTGCCGGACAGCACTTGTTTTATTGTAATTGAAAAAAAGCACCACTAGGGTGCTTTTTTTAGTTGTTGCTTTTAAGGAAGCTTGAGAAGTATTGTTCGGTCTTGTAATTATCAGCATCCATTTTCCATTTGTCATTTTTTGATTTTTCAAGCTTAACTTCAACGGTTTTCTCACTTGAAGTCGCCTGTGCTTTTTTGATTTCTTCACTCATGATGTCAATCGCAGGATTGATCAATTCATCTCTGGACATGAAGTTTTTGCCGCTGTCTTTCACATAGTCTTCCAGTCTTTTCTTCACTTTCTTTTGGACATCCGTATTATCGATTGGTGTAACGGTTGCTTCAACAGTTGCTTCATCGCCTGAAATTGATTTTGTAACTGCTTTGACTTGAGATTTTTCTTGATAAGCGTTTTGGATGGCGCTGATCAGTTTATTCAATTTCTTTTTATCGACATCTTCTTCATCATAATATCCTAAAGAGCGAACGATTGATTTTTGAGCGCCTTCAAGGTAATCGGTAACGACTTCACGTTTATTTTCGTCGACCAGTTTATCAAAGTTATCATTATCTTTGCCGAAAATCGTTACATCTGTGTAAGCCAGCAAAGCTTTTGCCGGATCTTCAAGTTTTTTGGCTGTTTTCAGCAAATCGTCGCTGCCGCCGTCGATCTCGAATTTGACAGGATCGGCTTTGTTTTCACCGTACATGTCAGGTGTGTATTCAAGCTGAAGCTTTTTGCCCTTTTCAACGATGTAATAGATATTTCCGTCGACTTCCTTGTCAGAATTCAGCGTGGAAGAACGAAGTCTCTTGTTTCTTTCATCATATACGCTGACGTCCGACATTTTTGAGTCGCCTTCGTAAAGGCTGAATTGGCTTTTATCAACCATCAATGGTTCTTTTCCTGTATTTTTAACGGAAACATTGATCTTTAGTATAAGTTCATTTTCGTGCAGGTTTGTTGATGAATCATCCGGAAGCGTATATTCGGAGCTTAGTATTTTAACTTCTGCATTATCTGCTTTTTTCGTATCTTCTTTCTCTCCGCTCGCACTTTTGCTGCCTCCGCAGGCTGTTGACACGACTGCTACAATCATCAAAAGCATCATTAGAAAAAACTTTTTACTTCGCATGGTCTGTCTCCTTTTTTATTATTATTTTTTCAATGTTATGTAAATGAAAAGAATGAGGTGGTTAGGGTAAAAAGGCCCTTCATCGGGACGAATCTTACTCAAGTCCCGGTCATTTCATTTATCTAACAGTGAAAATTTGATTATAATTCTTCCTTTTTCCTTAGTTTCTTTAAAAAAACAGAAACAACATCACTCATTTTAAGGTTTGAAGAATCAATAATAAATAGGTGTTAAATACTAATTTTGGTCAATGTTTTGCAAGATTAGGCATGTTTTCAAACTTTGAGTAGTATGAATAGACTAAAACTAATGACTTACAAAACGGTGCATTTAATTGAGATTGATCCATTTTCCACCTTAGCCATGACAAGGCAGAACAGGTGAAAAATATAAGTGTTTTGTTTAGAATCCGCCACTTTGTTGATGAATTTTGAAATTGGACTATGGTGGATAAAAAGTCCCATTTTCGGGTTTTCTTAACCTGAGCTTAAAATTTAGTAGATCAATCGTCTCAGAAACGCCGGTTTTGATGGTTTAGGCTTCTCTATGGTCAGGGAGACGGAGACATGTATGAGGAATGCAGCCGGGGGCTCCGGCTGCATATTGTGGACCGGATGTTTACTTAATACCGATGATCATGGCGATAACAATTGCGGCGGCGCCGATGAAAATCCAGCCTGCGACCAGCTTCCAGACAAACTTGACCCAGCGTTCGTAAGTGACGCCTGCGATTGACAGCGAAGCCATCAGTACACCGGAGGTCGGGATGATGGAGTTGGTGATTCCGTCTCCGTATTGATACGCGAATACGGCAATCTGGCGTTCGAATCCCAATAAATCGGCCAGCGGCGCCATAAGCGGCATCGTTGTGGCTGCCTGTCCGCTTCCGGATGGAATAAATGTGTTAATCACGATTTGCACGGCGAACATGCCAATGGCGCTGATTTCGTTCGGAAGTGAGCTGATGGCTGAAGCAAGGCTGTTGATGATCGTATCGATAATCTGTCCGTTTTCCAATACGATGACAATGGCACGGGCGAAGCCGACAATCAGCGCTCCGTATACAACCTGTTTCATACCGTCAACAAATGAATGGAAGGTGTTGTTGATGCCGAGTCCTCCCGCAAGGCCGGCGGCAAAGCCGATGATGAGAAAGCCGGCCGACAACTCGCTTAAAAACCACTCCCATTGAAATACACCGAACATATTGATGCCGAAGCCCAATGCTGTAATCAGCAGGACGAGGCCGTGTCTTCCGGTGAAGGAAAGATCAGCGTGTCCTGCGGCTGTCTCTTCATTCATCTCTGTTTCGCTTCCATACATCAAACCGGTATTTGGGTGCGCTTTGACTTTTTCGGCGTACCGCATGACATAAAAAATGGAGAAACCGAGCATGACGGCATAAACGGCCAATCTATAACCGAGGGCGCTAAACACCGGGACTTCCGCAATTGTCTGTGCGATTCCGACTGTGAACGGGTTCAACATGCCGCCGGTGAACCCTGCAGCCGCGCCAAGGGAAATCATCGCCAGCCCGGTCATTGAATCATAGCCAAGCGCTCTTGCAACAGCGATGCCGATCGGAATAAAAATAATCGTCTCTTCAGATAAACCGATCGTTGCGCCTCCGATGGAAAAGACGAACATGGTGACGGGAATCAGGAGGAAACCGCGTTTCTTCAAGCGCTGCACGAGCACATGAACACCTGCGCGAATCATCCCGGTCTGATGGATGATGCCGAAAGCTCCGCCTATTAAAAAGATGTAAAAAATAATATCCGCCGATTGAATCATGCCTTCCGGTATGGCTTTAAACATCTCGAAAAAACCGACCGGACCGGCGTCAGTCTGTGTGTAGCTCCCTTGTACGATAACCGTTCGGCCGTCTTCTTCAACCCGTTCAAATTCTCCTGATGGAATGAAGTATGAAGCCAGTGCAGCTAAAATGATAATGAAAAAAATCAAAGCATAAGTATGAGGGAAGTGCAATTTTATTTTCTGGGGGGTGCCATTGCTCATTCCGTTCGTCTCCTTTATAATGTATTAATATTCATATAATTATATATTTAATCATTTTGAGGATATGAGCTTTACTTTGTCAACCCTGGAAAAGAACTTCCGGTAATGGAGAAGGGAGAACCGTTATGAAAAAACAAATTGAGAAAGAGATCGAACATATTCGTGAAGAGCTGCTGCATATCAGCCAGTATATAGGCAATCACCCTGAACTGGGGCATGAAGAATTCAAAGCTTCAAAGATTCTGTCCGAGGAGCTGAAAAAACACGGTTTTCAGGTGGAGTTAGGAACATGCGGCCTTGCGACGGCGTTTACGGCCGAATTTGACAGCGGCCGTCCCGGCCCTGCCATCGGGTTTATGGCTGAATATGATGCATTACCTGACCTTGGCCATGCCTGCGGGCACAATTTGATCGGCACGATGGCGGTCGGCGCCGCAATCGGCGTCAGCAAAGTCATCGCATCATGCGGAGGGAAAGTGTATGTTTACGGAACGCCTGCGGAAGAAACGAAAGGCGGAAAAGTAACCATGGCTGAACAAGGGGTTTTTGATCACTTGGACGCCGCTATGATGGTTCATCCGTATTGCAGGCATGAAAAAAGCGGAACATCGCTGGCGATGGATGCGATTCAATTCGAATTCTTCGGAAAGGCCTCGCATGCGGCGGGAGCGCCTCACGAAGGAATCAATGCGCTCGATGCCGTCATTCAGACATTCAACGGCATTAATGCGCTCAGACAGCATATTCTCCCTGATGCCCGGATTCACGGGATTATTCCGGAGGGAGGGAAAGCGGCAAATGTTGTGCCGGATTATGCGGTTGCCCAGTTTTATGTCAGAGGAACAGAACGTGCTTATGTCAATGAACTGCTCGATAAAGTAAAAAATTGTGCAAAAGCAGCCGCACTTGCGACTGGAGCCCGACTTAAGAGCTCTTTTTATGAGCTGTCTTACGATGATTTGAAAACAAATGAAACGCTGTCAGACGCCTTTACACAAAACATGATCGAGTTGGGCGTCGATCCCGATTCGATTCATGAAAAAGCGGACGGAGGAGGTTCAGTTGATATGGGGAATGTCAGCCAGATCGCACCTTCCATTCATCCTTATGTACAAATTTGCGATGAACCGTACGCGTGCCACACACCCGAGTTTCGGGAGGCAGCCATGAGCAGCCAAGGGTTCGAAGGCTTAATGCTCGGCGCAAAATCTATGGCATTCACCGCCTATGATGTGCTCACCAATGAAGAGCTGTTGAGAAAAATAAAGGAAGAATTCAGCTTTTTAAAACAATAGAAGGTCTGAAGAGGGAAACGAGGTTTCCCTTTTTTTAATGCAAAAAAACGCAGAAGAAAATCTAACATATAAATAGACAGCGTATAAATGCATTTTAAACTGGTATGAAAGAGAGGAGGAAAGAGAAAATACATATATAATTAGCGGACTTCGCAGCAGGGAGAGATCAAAACATGACGAAAAAACGAATGTTATTTATTGTGTTAGGCTTATTGCTTTTGATCAATGCCGGGTGCTCCGGTTCAAACGAATCTCGAAATGAAACAAAGGCCCGGGCGAAGACGGAAACTGCGTCAGCTAAGACTGCTCAAGGAAATGAGGGCCTGCCCAACATAAGAATTTTAGCCACAGGGGGGACGATTGCCGGAGCGAATCAGTCCAAAACGTCGACGACCAATTATAAAGCGGGTGCAGTCGGGATTGATTCGCTCATCGAAGCCGTTCCGGAAATGAAGGATATCGCGAATATCAGCGGAGAACAAGTGGCAAACATCGGAAGTCAGAATATGACTAATAAAACGCTCCTGAAATTGAGCAAGCGCACTGCGAAGCTTTTAGCTTCAGATGATGTCGATGGAATTGTCGTCACTCACGGAACGGACACCTTGGAAGAAACGGCTTATTTTTTAAATCTCGTCCTCAAAAGCGATAAACCCGTCGTTGTGGTCGGATCTATGCGGCCTTCCACAGCGATTGGAGCCGACGGGCCTGCCAACTTGTACAATGCTGTAAAGGTCGCTGCGAGCAAGGAAGCTTACGGGAAAGGAACCATGGTGGTGCTGAATGACCGGATTGCTGCGGCAAGATATGTGACGAAAACCCATACGACAGCTCCTGACACTTTCAAGTCGGAAGAAATGGGTTACCTCGGCAATATTGCCGACGGCATCTATTTTCATAATGACATCACAAAAAAGCATACGAAAGATACCGATTTTAATATTTCCAAGATCAATCTGCTTCCTCAAGTCGACATCATATACGGGTATCAAAACGACGGGCGCTATCTGTTTGACGCTGCAATCAAGGCGGGAGCGAAAGGCATTATCTATGCGGGAAGCGGAAACGGTTCAGTCTCTGACGAGGCGAAAAAAGGGGCAGTCGCAGCGGTGAAAAAAGGGGCGGCAGTCGTGCGTTCTACACGCACCGGCAGCGGGGTTGTCACGCCCAATCCTGATCTTGAAAAGGAAAACATATTGGCTTCCAACTCTTTGAACCCGCAGAAAGCCCGGATTTTGCTGATGCTGGCGCTGACCAAAACAGATGATCCGAAAAAGATCCAGTCCTATTTTGAAGAATATTGACGAGAATCCGCCGGGGAGCCCGGCGGATTTTTTAAAGATCGAGCGCTAAGCGAACCATATCGATGCAGCGCATGCCGTTTTCGTATATCGGTTTCTCGTAATGCCTCAAGAAAAAGTCGCGGTCGATGCCGGTGATTCTAAATCCGCATTTTTGATAGAGCGCAAGCTGCCCGATGCTTGAATTCCCGGTTCCGATTTCAATTGTCTTAAATCCTTGTGATTTTGCCGTTTCAATCGCATGCATAACCAATTGTCTGCCGATTCCTTTTCCCTGCAGATCTTCTTTGACGGCGATATTGACGAGCTCTGCTGTTTCTGGTCTCGTCGGCAGCAGCACATAGACACCTACAATCCGGCGGTCGATTTCTGCTGTATAGGATTGTCCCCGTTTGAGATAATCGATAACCAGTTTTTCGGAAGGGTCTGCCGTCAACAGTAAATCAAGCGGCGGCTCATGTTCTGGGTGTAACCTTCGAATATTCATTTCACTCATCTCCTTTTTGATCTAAACTGAAAACATTGAAATCCTCAAAAGGCTCATGCACAATAGTAAACACAAGCGAACAGTAAAGTGAGGTACTGATATGAATATATCTGACTATATGAAGCATGACGCAGTTGCTTTATCTAAGCTTATCAAACATGGGGAAGTAACGGTGAACGAATTAATCGATGCTGCTTTTTCCCGCCTTGAAGAAGTCAATCCAGAACTGAATGCGGTCGTTCGGACGAGAAAAGAACAAGTCAAACATGAATGCAGACAGCTCGATATCAGACAGCAGCCGTTTGCCGGGGTGCCGATCCTTTTAAAGGACATTTCCCAAGCGTTGAAAGGGGAGCCTCTTACAGCCGGCGCCAAGCTGCTTTCATCTTATCAACCAAAGCGCGATTCGAATTTCGTTGCTAAATTGCGCGGCGCCGGCTTTTTATTTCTCGGCCAAACGAATACGCCCGAATACGGATTGAAAAATATTTCTGAGCCTGAATTATACGGACCGTCGCGAAATCCCTGGAACACCGATTATTCACCCGGCGGTTCAAGCGGCGGTTCCGCTGCAGCGGTTGCGGCCGGAATCGTTCCCCTTGCAGGGGCTAGTGACGGGGGAGGCTCCATTAGGATCCCCGCTTCATTTACCGGGCTATTCGGTTTGAAGCCGACCCGGGGCAGAACGCCTGTAGGACCGGGCGTCGGGCGGCAATGGCAGGGAGCATCGATCGATTTTGCGCTGTCCCGTACGGTCAGGGACAGCGCTGCGCTCCTTGATATCCTGCAAACCGTTCAGCCTGAAGCCGCTTTTCAAACGCCTTTATTTCCGGGCCATTATGAAGAGGATATGAAAAAAGGGCTGGAGCGCCCGTTGAATATCGCATTTTCTGTAGAATCACCCGTCGGAACGCCTGTCAGTGATGAAGCCAAACAAGCCGTCCACCGTACCGTTAAATGGCTGGAAGCGCAGGGACACCGCGTCGAAGAGCAGGCGAACGGCGTTGATGGACTCCGGTTAATGGAGAACTACTACTTAATGAACAGCGGTGAAATTTCCGCGATGATTCTGGGAATGGAAAAAACGCTTGGAAGAGCGATCACTGTTCAGGATGTTGAAATTGTCACATGGGTGCTTAATGAAGCAGGCAAAAAAGTGTCGGCAGCCGAATTTACGGCAAGCCTTGCTTCCTGGGATCAAGCAGCTGCACAAATGGCGGCGTTTCATGAGACCTATGATCTGTATGTGACCCCTGCAACGGCTTACCCCGCTCCAAAGGTCGGCGAGCTTACTCATACCGAAAAAGAAGCCGAAGCGCTCCTGAAAGTGAGTGAGCTGGAAAAAAATGAGCAGCAGTCGTTGATTTATCAAATGTTTTTGAAAAGCTTGACATATACACCATTCACACAGCTTGCCAACTTAACCGGACAGCCTGCGATGAGCGTCCCGGTCCACCTCACAAATGAAGGTTTACCGCTCGGCGTTCAAGTGACGGCACCGAAAGGAAAGGAACATTGGCTGCTTCGCACCGCACATTTATTAGAGCAATCAGACTTATGGATCGGAATGAAAGGCAATCCGATGTTCGGCAGTCTGTAACCGCATAAAAGAAGACCGGCTGTTAATCAGGCCGGCCTTCTTTTGGATCATACAGTTTTTCGAGCTCGTCAACCAATGTTCCGACATACGCAACTGCCTGGCGTATCGGTTGATCCGTCGACATGTCAACACCCGCGTGTTTCAACAGGTCCAGCGGTTTCATTGTACCGCCTGTTTTTAAAACGTTCAGCCATCTCTCGACGGCAGGGCGGCCTTCTTCTTTAATTTGCTGCGAGACGATTGTCGATGCTGTCAGCCCGGCTGAATAGGTGTAAGGGTATAACCCCATGTAGTAGTGCGGCTGACGCATCCATGTTAAACCTGCCCCTTCATCAAGCTTCACTCCGCTGCCCCAGAATTCGGACAGCACGGCGGTGGTTTGTTCAGACAGTACGGAAGCGGTAAGTGCGCACCCTTGTTCGGCGAGTTCGTAGACTCTCCGCTGATATTCCCCTTCAAGCAGATGGGTGACAAAATTGTGGTAATACGTGCCCATCAATTGGTTGATGACCCAGCGCTTCATTTTCCGGTCATTTGTTTTGGAAAACAAATGCTGGGCGAGAAGCATTTCGTTCATTGTAGAAGGCGCTTCGATGAAATATAGAGACGGTCTGACATTCATGATGCGCTGCTTGCGGTTTGCCAAGTAGAAATGACCGGCATGACCGAGTTCATGGGCAAGGGTAAAGGCGTCCCGCATCGTATCCGTCCATGTCATCAAAATGAAGGGATGCACTCCGTACGGACTTGAACAAAACGCACCCGTGGATTTGCCGATGTTGTCAGCGAGATCAACCCACCGCTCAGTCAATGCGGTTTCCATGACTTCCGCGTACTCGGGTCCCATCACTTGTAAAGCGTCCAAGATCATCCGGCCGGCCTGTTCGTAAGTCGTCTTTGGACTGAAGTCGTGATCAAGCGGAGCCTGCAAATCGCAGAAGCGCATGTCGTCGAGGTCTAATACACGTTTTTTCAAGGCGGCATACTTGCGCATATGAGGTGCAAGTTCGTTTTTAATCACATCAAGCTGGTTGTGGTACATTTCGAGCGTGACGCTTTGCGGCTGAAGAAGCATATCGGTGGCGGATTGATATCCGCGAAGCCTTGACATGCCGACCTGTTTTTTGACTTCTGTTTCATAGACGGCGGCGATGGTATTTTTGTATGTTTGCAGGGTATTTGTAAAGGAGTCAAAGGCGGTTCTGCGAATATGCGTATCAGGAGAGAACATGTATTTTCCTTCATATAACGCGAACGAATTGGCCAACTCATTGCCGTTCCGGTCCTGAATCGGTGAAAATTGCATATCTGCAAGCTTCGCCATCCCGAAAATTTTGTACGGTGCATCATGCACTTCGCCTAAAACGGCTAACGCTTCCTCTGTTTCGGGAGCAAGCTTATACGGCTTGCGCTCCATTATCTCGGACAGCATTTTGCTGAAAGGCTCCAGTCCTTTCTCATTTTTTATGTACGTCTCCACTTGATTTTCGGGGAATTCGAGAATTTCCGATTGGATAAATGAAAGCCCGGCGTTTAGTTTTGCTTGAAGTGCGGCCATCCTTGAAGCGTCGGCTTGGTTGACGGGGTTTGTCAAATCTTCGGACTTTCTGAGGTGAGTATAGGCGGCGGCCCGGACTAGGCGCTCTAGCAGTTTTTCCTGCAGCATTAAACAATCGAGCAACACGTCAGCTCCTTCGTGAAGCCTTCCTTTAAATGAGCCGATGGATACGAGATCTTCCTCAATTTTCACAAGTGCGTCTTCCCAAGCTTCATAAGAAGAAAATAAATCAGTAAGATTCCAAGTCAGTTCCTGCGGCACCTCAGAGCGCTTCGGTCTTTTTTCTGCCACTTTTTCCAATGTACAGCCTCCCCTTGAAAATATTTCGTGTTTCTAATTAATTATATAAAAGACGGCAGCAGAATGAAATAAAAAACGACGGTTTCTAATGAAACCGTCGTAAATCATCCATTATTGAGCATTGCGGTTTCGTCCGCCCATACTTCTCATGACAAGACTGACGATGAAAATCAAAATGATCGCACCGATCAGAGCCGGAATGATATTAAATCCGCCGATCATCGGACCCCAGCGTCCCAAAATCATGGAGCCGAGCCATGAACCGATAAATCCCGCGATAATATTTCCAATGATTCCTCCGGGTACATCACGTCTGATAATGAGGCCGGCCAGCCAGCCTAAAATTCCGCCGATGATCAATGACCAAATAAATCCAAACATTGAACAAAACCTCCTTGTTTTTTAGACATTTTCAGCCTTATACCTATCTTTTGGAATTCGTGAATAAATATACAAATTTTCTCTAAATGAAACCATTCGGGCGAACAAACGTATGGAATACGGACACCTGGAACAGGCATAAGACGCTTAAATCAAGAGAGGAGAGTAAAATGAGACAGCCTATAAAGGAATTAAAAGGCTTTCGGGCATTTGCCCTGGAAAAAATGAAGGAGTGGAACGTTCCCGGAGCCGCTGTTGCAGTCATTAAGGAAGACGAGATCATCATGGCGGAAGGGTTTGGATTCAGGGATAAAGAACGGAAATTAAAAGTGAACCCGGAAACGGTATTTGCGATCGGTTCCGCTTCCAAGGCATTTACAACGGCGGCGATGGCGGTTTTGGCTGATGAAGGGAAAATGGAATGGGACAAGCCGGTAAGGGAATACCTCCCGGAGTTTAAGATGTATGATCCGGTGGCAACCGAACGGATGACTCCCCGTGATCTGGCGTGCCATCGTTCGGGCCTCCCAAGACACGAAATGATGTGGTATAATTCCTCCTTTTCAAGGGAAGAGCTTTTCAGACGGCTCCGCTACCTTGAGCCGAATCTGGATTTTCGATCAAAATGGCAGTATCAGAACCTGATGTACATGACGGCCGGTTATCTTGCAGGAAGAATAGCGGGAACGACATGGGAGGAGTTTGTTCATGAGCGGATTTTCAAACCCTTGCACATGACATCCAGCAGCTTCTCGGTCGAAGATATGCAAAAGCTTTCCGATTTTGCCTTTCCATATCAAGAGAAAAACGGAACAGTTGAAAAAATTCCTTTTCGCAATATCGATGTGATCGGGCCGGCTGGATCGATCAATTCCAATGCCTTGGATATGGCAAATTGGGTGCTGCTTCAGCTTGGTAGCGACAAATTCAGCGGTGTTCTATCAGAGGGAAGCCTTCATGAGCTGCATACGCCTTGCATTTCCTGCGACTCCATTCTTAAAGCGAAGGAACTCCCTGTCTGCAGCTATGGGCTCGGCTGGTTTGTTGAACCGTACCGTGGCCGTCATATGATTCATCATGGCGGAAATATTGACGGTTTTTCATCGCTTGTTGCTTTCATGCCTTATGAAAAAATCGGGATTGCCATTTTGACAAATATGAACGGCAGCTTTCTCCCAAATGTTCTGGCGTACAATATTTTTGACCGCTTGCTTGGATTGGAAGAGATTGATTGGAACGGCCGGCTGAAAGGCGAAGCGGAAAAAATAATGAAAGCGGCTTTAGGCGTGGATCGAACCGCGGATCTTACCAAAATTGAAGGAACGAAGCCTTCTCATGACCTGAAGGACTACACAGGTGTATACGAGCACCCCGGCTACGGTGAAATCAAAATAGAGTGTAAAGACGGTATGTTACAGGCGCTCTTCAATTCATTTGTGATGCCTTTGAAGCATTATCATTACAATATATTCGAGATGAAAATGCCGCTCACGGAGATGGCGATGCTCTCATCTTTCATCGCTGATATACACGGACATATCAGCCGCCTTTCCGTACCGTTTGAAATGGCGGAAGGCGCTGGAGAAATCGAATTTGTCAGGAAGCCGGATCAGCGGTTGTACGATCCTGAATTTCTTGCTTCTTTAACGGGCGAATATGCATTGGAAGACGGAACAGATGTCGTTGTGTCTTTCAGAAACAACCGGACGCTCTGGGTTTCATTGCCCGGTCAGCCTGATTACGAACTTGAGCCTTACCGTGAGTTGACATTTCAAATCAAAAACCTGCCGGGTTTCAGCGTCCGGTTCGAAGCCGGCGATTCCGGACAGGTAACAGGTTTGCGCTTCATCCAGCCGAATGGAGAATTTCCTGCTGTCCGGAAATAGCAGCAGAAGACATATTTCGATTTATTTCCCGAGAAATATACCAAATGTGAGCCGCCTAGTCACTCCTGGACGGCTTCCAGCAATAAATCCGCCAGATGAACAGCTCTCACTTGGTTTGTAAGCCCAGCTCGTTCAATGCCGAGCTTCATTTGCAGCAGACATCCGGGATTAGCTGTAACGATCGTAGCGGCCCGGGTCGCTGCTGCTGCTTCCATTTTTGTATCGAGAATTTTCATCGACATTTCGGATTCGACAATGTTATAAATACCGGCTGATCCACAGCAGCTTTCGGCATTTTTCATTTCCTTGAATTCAATGCCGTTGATGCTGCGAATAAGGTATCTCGGCTCAGCGGAGGTGTTCATGACATTTCGCAAATGGCACGAATCTTGGTAGGTGACGATTTGCTGCGGCAGTTCAAGGGATCGCTGATCAAAGTTCAGCTCCAACAGGACGGAAGAAAAGTCTTTCAGTTTCCCTGTAAAAACCGCTGCCCGTTTCCCCCATTCAGAGTCATCTTTCAGGAGATGATCATATTCCTTTAAAAATGCTCCGCATCCCCCTGCATTTGTCACGATAAAGTCCGCGTTTGAATCCTCGAATGCCTGAATATTTCGTTTTGCGAGCAGGATGGCCTCAGACTTTTCGCCGCTGTGTCCGTGGAGGGCACCACAGCAGGTCTGCTGTTCGGGAATGATGATCTCGCAGCCGGCCAGCCGCAGCAGCTCGATGGTTGCCATATTCGTATCTAAAAACAACGTATCCATGAGGCAGCCCGAGAAAAAGGCGGCCCGTTTTTTTCTCTCTCCGATCGCAGGGAGCAGGTGCGGCCGTTTTTTCAGCTGTTTCATATCGGGAACTTTCGGCAAAACAGCCTCCATTTTCGCGAGATGGTCCGGCAAAAGACGAAGTAAGCCCGATTTGCGAATCACATTTTGCATGCCGGAACGCTGATACACGCCGAGTATTCCAGTCAGCGCCCTGATTCTGTTTTGGTGGGGGAAAAGCCCTTTGAATACCGCGCGGCGAAGCACTTTAACCGGAAGGGTGTGTTTTTTGTTCTGCTGAATAATATCCCTTGCTTCTTCAAGCAAGCGCCCGTAGTTTACGCCTGAAGGACATACAGGTTCACACGCCCGGCAGCCGAGGCAAAGCTCCAGTGACCGTTCGACATCCTCATCAGGCTCAATCGCCCCATCGACGACCGCTTTCATGAGCGCGATGCGTCCGCGCGGTGAATGGCTTTCCTGAAAACCGGATTCGATATAGGTGGGGCATGACGGCAGACAAAAGCCGCAGCGCATGCAATTCAGCAGCTCTTCCTCGTCCATTCTTTGTTTAAACTGCTGTTCAATGACCTTTCTTTCGTTAGCTGTCGTCATTTTGTCACCACCACCCGCTTGCGGGAGTCTTTCGCAAATATCTTCCCGGGATTCATGATGCTGTTAGGATCCAGCGCCTGTTTTACCGCCTTCATGGCGGCGATTCCCGCTTTGCCCAGCTTCAGTTCCAGATAAGGAGCTTTCATTTCGCCGACCCCATGTTCTCCGGTGATTGTTCCTCCCAGCTCAACCGCTTTTTTAAAGATGTCTTCAAAAGCCTGTTCGACCCGTTTCATTTCTTCACTGTTTCTGACATCTGTCGTACAGGTCGGATGAAGGTTGCCGTCGCCTGCGTGCCCGAATGTACAAATCGATATTTTGTGCTTTTCGGCGATCGTATTAATTGCTTTTACCATTTCGGCAATTTCAGAGCGCGGTACCGTGGCATCCTCCAGAATGGTCGTCGGCTTTAAACGGGCTAAAGCGGAAAGTGCGGTGCGGCGGGCCTCCCGAAGATTTTCCGCTTCAGCTTCTGTTTGCGCGGTTTGAACGGACACAGCATTTCCTTTTGTGCAAATCTCTTCAATCAGGGCAATGTCACGGCGGACTGCTTCCTCGGTGCCGTCCTGTTCGATCAGGAGAACCGCTTTGGCATGGACGGGAAGGCCGATTTTCGCGAAGTCTTCGATCACCTGAATCGTGGGCTGATCGAGAAATTCGAGCGTCGTCGGAATGATTTTGTGTGCGATGATATTTGAAACCGTTTGGGCTGCAGAGTCGATATCTTGATAGAGGGCGAGGACGGTTTTTTTTGTTTCGGGTGCCGGGATGAGTTTCAATGTTGCTTCAGTAATGATGCCGAGCGTTCCTTCAGAACCGACGAAAAGACGCGTCAAATCATAGCCGGCAACGTCTTTGGCGAGTTTGCCGCCAGTGCGGATGATATCCCCGTTTGCGAGAACGACTTCAAGCGCCATGACATAATCGCGTGTCACTCCGTATTTCAGCCCGCGGAGGCCGCCCGAGTTTTCATTGATGTTGCCGCCGATTGTCGAGATCTTCATCGAGCTCGGATCGGGCGGATAAAATAATCCCTTTTCTTCAGCGGCGTGAATTAAATTAAGCGTGATCACGCCGGGCTGAACGGTTATCGTTAAGTTTTCTTCATCGATTTCTAAAATTCGATTCATATGCTTAAACAGGAGGACAATTCCTCCTTCAGTCGGGCATGTGCCGGCGCAAAGGTTTGTACCTGAACCTCTCGGCACAATCGGAATGCGGTGCGTGTTGCAGATTTTCACGATTTGCGATACTTCTTCTGTGCTGCGCGGGGCTATGACCGCGTCAGGCATCGATTGAAACTGGGGTGTCGCATCATAAGAATAGACGAGCCGTCCGGCGTTCGAATCGTCATAATTGACAGAGCCGACAATTTCAATCAACTGGGATTTCACTTGTGAGGAAATCATGTATGATCACATCCTTTACCAATTATTATACAAAAACAAACGCTTTCAAAAAATCATTCTTTTAAACTTCAAAAAAAAGAACCCGTTTTCAAAGAAAACGCGGTTCTTTGCAGGAGGCATCAGGTTGCAAGGCTGATTGCCTGATTCAGCACTTTTGCACCGTCCATCATTCCATAAGCCATTTGATCAATGACGGCCACGGGCGTATGATAAGGCTCGGCACGCTCTGTCATTTGCCCTTTTAAATACCGGACCTGCGGACCAATCAGTATCACATCAATTTCATCCAGATGACTTGGCAAATCTGCCTCCGCATATGCATTAATTTCGGCCTTCAATGAACGGTTTTTCGCTTCTTCCCTCATTTTTTTGACCAGTATACTCGTAGACATTCCAGCTGAACATACAAGTGCGATCTTCATTTTTCTCTTCCTTTCTGAAGCTCTTGATATAAATGAATCAATTCTTTCGCCAAATCTTTTACAGTCATGGCTGTCATTAAATGGTCCTGCGCATGGATTAATAATAGATTGGGTGAAAGGCCTTCGCCTTGTGCTTCTTTTTGCAGAAGGCGGGTTTGCGCCTGATGAGCTTGGCTCAGCTCCGATTCTGCTTCTTGTATTTTTTGATATCCGGTTTCCCATTCGTGTTGTTTCACAAGCTGCAATGCTTCCATTGCAGAAGAACGCGCATTTCCGGCGTGAAGAATGATTTCAAATGAGACCTGTTCCAATTGTAGTGTATCTGCCATAACATTCACTCCTTACTTATTCGTTTTCTGTCTGGTGCAAGGCGGAACGTTCTGCTGCTTTTATAAACGGGAGGTAGAGCAGGGTGGCTAGCACCAGGTTGAAGATTTGCAATAAGACTCCCCGGACTGATCCTCCGGTGACGAGATACCCGCTGACAATCGGCGGCGTTGTCCACGGAAGGATCGCGACAGTTTTCGGGACGAGACCGGAAGCCAAAGCGACATATGACGTAATCGTTAAAATTAATGGAATCAAGATAAACGGAATGAACATGATCGGGTTTAATACAATAGGAAGTCCGAACAGAACGGGCTCATTGATGTTAAAAAGGCCGGGTGCGAGAGACACCTTCCCGATCGTTTTGTAGTGCTTCGATTTCACGGCAATTAAAATGCCGGCAAGCAGAGCCAATGTCGTTCCCGATCCCCCCATAAATACGTAAGAATCGAAGAAAGGCTTTGTCACAATATACGGCACTTCAAAAGCGCTCATTCCTTGCGAGAATAAGTGTTGATTTTCCTGAATAAGCGGGAGGTAGACGGATTCCATGATCGGCCCGAGGATATTTGTTCCATGCAATCCAAAGAACCAGAGCAAATGATTCAAGAAAGTGAAAATCAAGGCTGACCCAACCGTGTTGGAAAGACCTTGAAGCGGCTCTTGAATCGTGCTGAAAACAAGCTCATGGATGCTTTGTCCCGAATAATGAACAATCAGAGCATTACATAGCCCGGCAGTGGATAAGATGACGGCAGCCGGCAATAGAGCATTCAAGGATTTTGTGACGCCGTCAGGCACTCCTTCAGGCATTTTGATTTTCCATTTCTCATTTTGTGAAAACAGCCGGAAGACTTCCGTCGACAGCAAAGCCACGATTAAGCCGACGAACAGGCCTTGTGCTCCCAGCCAAGTCATTGAAAAGCCAAAGTCTTCAGTGGTCGGCGTAAGCACGGCGAATGCGCCAATCCCGATTAAGGCGGCAGACAGGCCATCTGTGTGATAGGACTCGGCCAGCTTAAAGCTGACAGCCGCAACGGCTAAAAGGCTCAACAGAGCAAAAGAGCCATTCCATATCGCCCCGCCGACAGCAGTCCATCCCTCTCCGAACAGGCCGGTCATAAAGTTTTGAAACGCCGGTATTGGAAAATTATTAACCAGGATGGCGAGGGAACCGATGATAATAAGAGGCATAATGGCGATGAATCCGTCGCGTATTGCAATCAGGTGTCTTTGGGAACCGATCTTTCCGGCGATCGGCATGATGTTTGCTTCGATGAATGCCATCATTTTATTTTGTTTCATGTTCACAGACCTCCTCAAAAAATTGCGGGAGGTAACGTTTATGCGCCTCGAGCATTTCATCCAGTACCTTTTGAGCTTTGTGATCAGAGGAGACCAACGGATTGGTGATCATGGCTGAATATGCCGTATTGTAGTCGCCGGTGACCGCAGCTTCAATCACTAATTGTTCAAATTTTTTCATCAGGCAGATCGGCCCGCAAATGGCAGCAGGCAGTTTTCCGACGGTCAGAGGAATCGGTCCGCTTTTTGTAATGACACTGTTGACTTCGATCACCGCATCATCGGGAAGGTCTGGTATGCTTCCTTTATTCAGTGTGTTCACGGTCTGAATATCCATTGAATGATGATAAAGCGAGTTCATTAATGAGCAGGCTGATTCACTATAGTAAGCCCCGCCGCGGCCTTCCAGTTCTTTAGGCTTCTCATGGATCTCGGCGTCTTTGTATTTCTCAAACAGCTGCCGCTCCACTTCCATGACGGTTTCCGCTCGTGTTCCGTTGTTATTGTACGCTTCGATATCTTTTGCGAGCGCATCTTCATGTTGATAATAGTACTGATGGTACGGGCTCGGAAGCATACGTAAAGACCGCAGAAATTGGCGATTCCACGGCAACGCCGCAATATTGGAGGGCGAGTAGCCGAGGTGATCATTCAACAGATGCTCAATCGTCTCTTCCGTCCGGTCGATGCCGTCGATCCATACCCTTTTTCCGAAAACAAAATGGTTGAGGCCTGCGAATTCAATCATGACGCGGTTCACATCCACGCCGAATATTTCTGCAATGCTATTTTTCATGTTGTAAGGAATATTGCATACCCCGACGACCTTTTGATGAGGTCCGTGCTTCAGCAAAGCTTCCGTCACGATGCCGGCCGGATTGGTAAAGTTGATCAGCCATGCTTCGGGACAAATCTTTTGGATATCGCGAGCGATATCCAGCATGACAGGAATTGTGCGGAAAGCTTTAAACATACCGCCGGCTCCGTTTGTTTCCTGCCCGATTAGGCCGTGGCTGAGCGGAATTTTTTCGTCTAAAGCTCTCGCCTTCAGTCCGCCGACTCTGATTTGAACCGTGACGAAATCGGCACCTTGCAACGCTTCTGCCCGATCTATTGTATGGCTCAGTTCGATGGGAACCCCCGCATGCCTGATCATTCGCTTCGCGAGTTCTGAGACGATGCGAAGTTTTTCTTTGCCCTCCTCGATATCAACAAGTGCAATCTCATTCACCGGAAATTGATGCTGCCGTTTGATGATGCCTTCAATAATTTCCGGTGTGTAGCTGGACCCTCCGCCTATAACAACTACTTTCAGCGCCATAATCCCCCTCCTTCATTCTCTTTATATGAAAGCGCTTCACACAATTGAAACTTAACATGTCATAACAAATTTGTCCATACATATTTGTTATGACAAATTGTTTTTTTTAGGAACCTTTTGTGTTATTCTATAATTACGAACACACCCCAAAGGAGAACATGTATGGCGAAACAACCACAGCTCCACAGTCAAATTAAACAAGATATTGTAGATAAGATTGAAAGCGGTTATTATCCGCCTGGCAGCCTGCTGCCGACGGAGTCCGAGTTTTGCAAACTGTATGATGTCAGCCGGACGACGCTGCGGACCGCGCTGAATCATTTGCTTATGGAAGGGGCCATTTACCGAAAGCAGGGAAAAGGGACATTTGTCGCCAAAGGAAAAGTAAAGCAGATCTTGAGCTCCAGCAGCCTCCGTTATGCAGAGCAATTGAAGGCTCAAGGCTTTAAACCGAAAATCAAAGTTGTTGATTTGCAAAAAATAAAGCCGTCTGAAAAAATCCAAACCCTCCTCGGAATCGACGCTGAACAAATGGTCTATCAAATCAAAAGAATCCGCTATGCGGACGATGAAGAAATCCAGTTTGAAACAGCCTATATCAGAACGGATCTCGTCCCCGAAGTAACGGAAGAAATGGCGAATATTTCACTTTACCAGTGCATCAGCAGGCAAGGAAACAACATAAAAAGAACAGAGGAACAAATCAAAATTGTGATTTCTGATGAGGAGATTGCACAACATTTAAATATTACACAAGGCACACCTTGCTTCCAGATATCGACGCAAACATTTTTGGCGTCGGAAGAAGTCGTCGAGTATTCTATGGCCTATTTTCGCGGTGACCGTGTTGAGTTCTTCATTGAACGTGATTATGAACAAAGGGGGAATGAAAGGTGAAATCTCTAATCATAAATGCGGATGATTTTGGATTTTCAAGGGGAGTCAACCTTGGAATCATTGAAGCTTTCCAGCACGGGGTGCTCACATCGACTACGCTCATGGTCAATATGCAAGAAGCGGAGCATGCCGTCGAACTCGCACGGCAAAATCGTGAACTCGGAGTCGGCGTCCACTTGGCATTGACGGCCGGGCGCCCGATTCTCGGCGGACTGCATACGATAACGGATGAAGAAGGGAATTTTCGCAAGCTTTTGTACTACCAGGGTTTCTTCGACATTGACCTTGATGAAGTATACCGAGAGTGGAAAGCGCAAATAGAGAAAGCTTTGTCTTTCGGTTTAAATCCGACACATATCGACAGCCATCATCATATTCATACATACGGAAATCTCCCTGAGGTGTTTGTAAAGCTTGCGAAAGAGTATGACCTGCCATGCAGAAAGGTCAATCATGATCATCCTTCACTGTGGAAGGGTGTAAGTCGAACGATGCTTTTGAGCTGAAAGTCGATCGATTGAAGGATCTTTCGAGCATCCTTCGTGATTATCAAGACGCAGCAGTGATTGAAGTGATGTGCCATCCGGCTTACGTCGATAAATGTCTGCTTGAAAAATCGTCTTTCCATTATCCTCGGGTATATGAACTTTCACTGCTGACGGAACCTTCTCTTAAATCGGCTTTGCAACAATGTCCGGATATTCGTCTTACGTCTTACGCTAGTCTATGAAGAGGCTAGAGGCGCCGCTTCTATTCCTTAAATGGAGTAGAAAGCGGCGGTTGTGTAGTCAATGTCTTCAAGTTGACAGTTCAGAAAATTCTGATTAATATAGATTTGTCATAACAAATTCAGCAACCCTTCGCCATTAAAAAGTCTTCTTTTATACGCAAATGTATAGACATCTATACGTGTTTCACCCTCAGCACAACCAGCTTTTCCAAACGAACACACCCGAAATTTTAATGAAATCATGATGTCAATCTCATTTATGTAAGCGTTTTCCCTTGTTGGCTTCTGTGCAGCTGCAGCTATTAGATGACAAGGAAAAATATAAAACAAACAAAAAAGGCGGTGAGGAATAGGAGATTTCTAGTTTCATGGTTTGTCAAAAAAATTGGATGAAAAGGAGATGAACATCGTGTTGGTCAACAAAAGCAAAAAGTTTTTCGTTTTTTCTTTCATTTTTGTCATGTTGCTGAGCTTGTCATTTGTAAATGGGGAAGTTGCAAAGGCCGATTCCGGAAAAAACTATAAAATCATCGGCTACTATCCATCATGGGGTGCTTACGGAAGGAATTTTCAAGTTTGGGATATGGACGTTTCAAAAGTCAGCCACATTAATTATGCTTTTGCTGATATTTGCTGGGAAGGAAGGCACGGGAACCCCGATCCGACAGGCCCCAATCCCCAAACATGGTCATGTCAGGATGAAAACGGAGTGATCGACGCGCCAAATGGAACAATCGTAATGGGCGATCCCTGGATTGACGCACAAAAGTCAAATCCCGGGGATGTCTGGGATGAACCGATCCGCGGCAACTTTAAACAATTGCTGAAGCTGAAAAAGAGCCACCCTCATTTGAAAACGTTCATATCGGTCGGCGGATGGACTTGGTCTAACCGCTTTTCAGATGTCGCGGCAGATCCTGTGGCAAGGGGGAATTTCGCCGCTTCGGCCGTTGAATTTTTAAGGAAATACGGGTTTGACGGGGTCGATCTTGACTGGGAATACCCGGTCAGCGGAGGATTGCCGGGGAATAGTACACGGCCGGAAGATAAAAGAAATTACACGCTGCTCCTGCAAGAGGTGCGTAAAAAACTTGATGCTGCAGAAGCAAAGGACGGCAAGGAATACTTGCTGACGATCGCATCCGGCGCAAGTCCGGAGTATGTGAGCAACACTGAGCTTGATAAAATTGCTCAAACCGTGGATTGGATTAACATCATGACCTATGACTTTAATGGCGGATGGCAAAGCATAAGCGCCCATAATGCGCCGCTGTTCTATGATCCAAAAGCAAAAGAAGCAGGCGTTCCAAATGCTGAGACCTACAACATTGAAAACACTGTGAAACGCTATAAGGAAGCCGGTGTCAAAGGGGACAAATTAGTGCTTGGAACACCGTTCTACGGAAGGGGCTGGAGCGGTTGTGAGTCCGGCGGCCACGGAGAATATCAGAAGTGCGGACCGGCGAAAGAAGGGACATGGGAAAATGGAGTATTCGACTTTTCAGATCTTGAAAAGAATTATGTAAATCAAAACGGCTATAAAAGGTATTGGAACGATCAAGCGAAAGTGCCGTTTTTGTATAACGCGGAAAATGGCAATTTCATCACTTATGATGATGAACAATCATTCGGCCACAAAACGGATTTTATTAAAGCAAACGGATTAAGCGGAGCGATGTTCTGGGATTTCAGCGGCGATTCCAATCGGACGCTTCTCAATAAATTGGCAGCCGATTTAGATTTTGCACCGGACGGAGGCAATCCGGAGCCGCCTTCATCGGCACCTGTGAATGTGCGTGTAACCGGAAAAACTGCTACAAGTGTCAACCTGGCTTGGGATGCGCCGAGCAGCGGAGCAAACATTACGGAATATGTCGTGTCATTTGAAAACCGGTCGATATCTGTAAAAGAAACATCAGCGGAAATCGGCAACTTGAAGCCGGGTATGGCCTACTCATTTACAGTTTCAGCAAAGGATGCCGATGGAGAACTCCATACCGGACCAACAGTAAAGGTCACGACGAATTCTGACCAGGCATGTTCATATGACGAATGGAAAGAGACGAACGCATACACGGGCGGAGAGCGGGTTGCATTTAATGGAAAAGTGTATGAAGCGAAATGGTGGACGAAAGGCGACCGGCCGGATCAATCCGGTGAATGGGGCGTATGGCGGCTGGTCGGAGGCTGCGAATAACAGAAAGTCAAATGGATAGAAAACGATAAAGAGAGATTTGGGAAAAAGCTTCTCACGTCTCTCTTTATGGACAAAGGAGTCTGAATAAACATGAAGATAGCCGCTTCATCTATTTTATCCTGTGTGCTGCTCCTTGCGCTTTTTATCCCGAACCGGCACATTTCTGCAGAGACTTCAAATGAACAACCGGACTGCCGTCCGGAAGGGCTTTGGGACTCAGACGTTGAACATGTGCCGTACTGCGATGTATACGACCGGGACGGCCGTGAAAAGCTTGCCAATCAGTTAGACCGGAGAATCATCGGGTACTTTACAAGCTGGCGTACTGGAAAAGGCAATCAAGATCGTTATTTAGTAAATGATATCCCCTGGAAGTACTTGAGCCACATTAATTATGCGTTTGCCCACATCGGGGAAGATCATCGGATTTCAGTCGGAGATGAGACAGATGAGAACAACCCGTCCATCGGGATGACCTGGCCGGAGCATTCCGATGTAAAAATGGATCAAACCTTGCCGTATAAGGGGCATTTTAACCTTATCCATCAATATAAAGAGAAATACCCGAATGTAAAAGTTTTGGCGGCTGTCGGCGGTTGGGCCGAAACCGGCGGTTATGTTGACAGGGACGGGAAGCGGATTCCAAGCGGCGGCTTTTATTCGATGACAACGAATGGAGACGGATCTGTAAACCACAAGGGTATTCACACCTTTGCGGAGTCGGTCGTTGCGTTTCTCAGAAAATACGAGATCGATGGAATCGATATTGACTATGAGTACCCTACATCAATGCAGGATGCAGGAAATCCTGCAGATTGGAACATCGCCAATCCGCGGCGCAACGGGTTAAATAAAAGCTTTGAGGCATTGATGAAAATATTAAGAGAAAAGCTTGATCAAGCGTCCGCTGAAGATGGAAAGTACTACATGCTGACCATTGCAGCGCCATCATCGGCATATTTACTGAGAGGGATGGAAACGTTTAAGCCGCTTCGATATGTCGATTATGTCAATATCATGTCCTATGATCTTCATGGAGCCTGGAATGAGTTTGTCGGACCGAACGCTTCTTTATTCGATAACGGCGAAGATGCCGAACTCAAGCATTCCAACATATATACTACGCCGGAATACGAAGGGATCGGATATTTAAATACGGACTGGGCTTACCATTATTTTAGAGGAGCTATGGAATCGGGGCGAATCAATATCGGTGTTCCTTATTATACGAGAGGCTGGAAGAATGTGAACGGCGGAGTAAACGGGCTGTGGGGAACATCCAAAAGCGCAGATTGTCCTCAGGGACTCAGGCAATGCGGTGACGGAGCAACTGGAATCGATAATATTTGGCACGATAAAGATGAGCAGGGGAATGAAATTGGAGCAGGGGCAAACCCGATGTGGCACGCCAAAAACCTTGAAAAGGGCATTGCCGGTTCTTATCTGGAAAGGTATGGATTGAGCAAGGCTGATTTGACAGGCGCTTATCAAAGGCATTATGACGCGGGGCTGGCAGCGCCTTGGCTTTGGAATCCAGAAAAGAAAGTGTTTCTATCGACAGAGGATGAGGAATCGATCAAAACGAAGGCGGATTATGTCGTTGATAAAGGAATCGGGGGTGTCATGTTTTGGGATTTGAGCGGTGATTATGACTGGTATCCCGAACGAAACGGCAATAAAGGAGAATACGATATTGGCAATACTTTAACGAGCACGCTGTATCACAAATTCTCGGATACAACACCATACGATAACCGGCTCAGCACATCGCCTTTTCCTGATGAATCATTGGATGTAGACATAGAGCTGACGAACTTTCCATTAGGAGATCAAAATTACCCGATCCACCCGGTAATGAAGCTGATCAATAACAGCGATGTCACGATTACGGGAGGTTCTGTTATCGAATTTGATGTGCCGACATCCACTTCCCCTCGGTTTGGAAGCTGGAGCGGCGATCAAGTTGAAGTGATTGCTAAAGGGCATACGGGACCGAACATTGGCGGACTGACGGGAGATTTCCACCGCATCGGAGTGACTCTATCAAGCTGGAAAACGATTAAACCTGGTGAGGCGGCGGAGTTTCAGCTTGTTTATTATTTGCCGATCAGCGGCCCTTCAAATTTCACGATATCAATAGATGGAAAAAAGTACAGGCTTAAAGTGAAGTAAGTGTGCAGCCGTTAGATATAACAGCCCGTTCCAAAAGGAGGCGGGCTGTCTTCGTGTGTTATTGGGCGCTGTTTTTCCAGTTGCTCAAATTGTCAAACACTTCTTTTGTAATCCGGGTGCCTCTGTTGTACGAAGAGCCGCCGTATACTCCATTTGTGTGGACGGCAAGCGAGCATGGACCGCTGCAGTTCGTTCTTGAACTGCTTTGTTCGAATACCGGTGAACCGCTCTGGCCTCCGTACGTGTCCATTGCATACTGCAATTTATACGTTTCGGAGATGGCAATCGGTCCTGAATGCTGCCATTGTGTGCCTGTTGTTTTATCGCCTGGATAACCGCTGATAGTAACAGTTGTCCCGACAAGTGATGAAGTGGTGTACGAGTATCCGAAGTATCCGACAGTATTGCCGATTGGTTCGCTTAGTTCGATTGCACCGTAATCGTAATTGGTGTTACCGCTTCTCCATCCTGACGGAATAAAGTAGCGCGTCGATTTAACAGAGCCGTAAGGGTAGCTTGTCCCGTTCCGTCCCGGCGAAACAGTAGCTGTCCCGGCAAATGAACCGCTTGATGTGTCATAGATGCAATGTCCGGCTGTTGCGACGGTTTTCGGACCGATCATCCATCCGGTGCACGAACCGATGCTGCTTGAAATATGAACGATCGCTCTGTACGGATATGCGCTTGTGTTGGTCACCCTTGTCCGATCATCAGAACCAATCACCGATTTAATGCTGTAAGGAGCTTTGGCGGAGGACTCTTTTGCCGTTTTTTCCTTTGTTTCATTCACTTTGCCGGTGCCTGTAAATGCCTTTGAATACGAGCCGTATTGATCGCTTTTCATGTTTGGATCATAGGTAACCGATGTTTCCGCTTTGTATGAAGGATCGCTTGAAACAGGAGAATGAGGCGATGGTGCGGCTTGGGCCGGGTGGATACCTAAAGAATAAATAGAAATACCAATGAGACCTGTGATCAAACCTCGTTTAACACTCTTTTTACTAACCAAATCGTATCACTTCCTTATTTTGTTGTAAGTTCAAGTTAGATATTAACAAAATAATTCTGAATTTTCCATATGTTTAAAAAAGATCATACTAGAGGCATGTATTCACATTTTGTTTGATCATATTGATACCGGGTAATGTACATGAAGAAAAGAAATTGAGGGGGGTTTAAGTTGTACAGTGATTTAAAAGGAAAAACAGCAATTGTGACCGGTTCTTCAAAAGGTATAGGCAAGGCGGTTGCAGAACGGTTTGGAAAAGAAAAGATGAATGTGGTTGTCAATTATCGCAGCGATCCCGGAGGCGCACGGGAAGCCGTCGACAATATTCAAGCAGCGGGCGGAAACGCCCTTGCGGTAGAAGCTGACGTGTCTTCTGAAGAGGATATAAAAAAGCTGATTAAATCAGCAGTTGAACATTTCGGCTCACTTGATGTCATGGTCAATAATTCAGGATTTAACGGCGCAGAAGCCCTCCCGCACGAACTTGAACTTGGTGAATGGCAGAAAGTGATCGACGTTAATTTAACCGGTACGTTTCTCGGCGCACGGGAAGCCTTAAGATATATGGCGGACCGCCACATGAAAGGGAGCATACTCAATATATCAAGCGTTCATCAGCAAATTCCGAGGCCGAAAAATGTTCATTACTCCGCTTCAAAAGGCGGAATGAAGCTTTTGACAGAAACGCTTGCCCTTGATTATGCGGACAAAGGAATCCGCGTCAATTCGATCGCGCCGGGAACGATCGCAACCGAAAGCAATGAAGACTTGGAGGGAAGCCACAAGTCGGCACAGCTGAAAAAGATACCGATGAACGAATTTGGCGAGCCTGAACAAGTGGCTTCCGCAGCGGCATGGCTTGTGTCGAAAGAAGCCGCCTATGTAACGGGCGCGACTTTGTTCGTTGACGGCGGTATGACGCTTTACCCGTCACAGCTGGAATAGCAAGTGCATTTTTCAGCTCCCGTTCTGCCTTTTTCGAATGGCGGAATGGGGGTTTTTTATTGCGTCACCTTTTATATCCTGTTTTTGTATATAATAGTTAAAAAGATGAGTTTAATAGCTTTAATGCTATTACAACTTAACTAACAAGGAGATTATAATGCAAAACAATGTCGTTCACATTGCCTTCGGCGAATCTGTCGGCGGCAGTATCAACATGATGCTCAAACAGTCGGGAGGAACCCAGGAAAAGAGTCTGATCGTCCTTCCTGAATTATTTTCCATCGGGCCGCTTCAAAACCTGGAAATTAAAGAAGGCAGGGTCAATCGTTATGAATGGTTGAAAACATATCTCAATGACCGATTTCACGAGCTTGGAGAGATATACAGCCGTTTTGAAGATGCGGTTTCTGCATTAAGCTGTATTCAGGAGCAAGCCTCCGTCTTTATGTGGACGGGCGATCATGCACACGAACAAACGGGCCTGAGATTTGTACATCATATCCTTCGGCAAATGAACCTGGCTGTTTTCCATCTGAATACGTCGAAGTACTTTCCCTATACCCGAAGTTCTGGTGAATTGAATGATGAAAAACTGAGATTCATTTATGAACAAGGGGATCAGTCGGCTTTGACAGCCGCTGAAAGACGGGGCCTTGCGGAGGAATGGACAGCGCTGTCTCAGCAGACAAGCGTGTTGCGAGTATGGGAAGACGGCAGAATTAAAAGCGTGAAAGAAGACTTTTATGATTCGTTCATCATCGGCAAGCTCGCACAGCTTCAAAAAAACCGTTCAACCAATACCTTTATCAACTGTCCCCGCCTGATCGGCGAAGTCATTGGCCATCTGAAGGAGAACATCGGAGATGAATTCATCGAGTACCGCATTTTAGAGCTGATCCGCAAAGGCATTTTTGAGATGGAAGGCGTACCAAAAGGAATGAGATATTTTAGCATAAGGTTAAAATCGCCATGTAAGTTCACCATTTAAATCCAATTATCTCAATTTTCATGAAACGATTAATGGTATATTTCGTATACATAAGGAGACGAAAATGAAAGAGAGGTAGACAGGATTTGGTTCGTGAACAGTTAAAACAAAAAGCGCAGTCCATCAGTAAGGTTCCCTCACATTATCAGCTCATGATCGAAGATTACGGAGAAAAGGACGAAAAAGAGAGGCCGGTTTTTTTCGTCTGGAAGGATATTGAAGAGCCGGATCAGGACATATCGGTAGAGTTAGATCATCACGGCCGCTTAATCAGTTTGACAAAAGAGTATGAACCGGCGGTCGAGGAATCTCTTCCAGAGGAAAGGCTGCTGAAAATCGCCCTTCAGTTTACAGAACAGCATTACCCGAGTGCGTCTCATGAATTTGTTTACCATGAAAAGAAGGAAACAGAACAATTCGTCCGTTTTACGTATGTTCAGACTGTCCTTGATCTTCCGCTGCCGCAAACAGGCTTTTACGTCAAGGTCGCCAAGAACGGAGAAGTGATGGAGTTTCGCTATAACGGTGGAACAAGCTCTTTCTCCATTCCAAAGCAGATCGCTGATAAGGAATCGGTGACAGCCGATTATCTTAAACATATTCAATTCGAATTGGCGGTCGAAAAAGTCCGCAGTGAGCTTTATGAAGGGGGAGATGATCGCCCGCATCTCATTTACGAAGCAGACTTGCCGTTTTTCAGCTATCCTGCTGATATCACGGAAAAATGCCATATGAAGCCTGCGGCGGATGAAGAGGAAGAGGAGGAAACATTGCCTCTCCCTTTGCTGCCTGAGGCTGACCGTCATGCTGATATCGATGATATGATCGGCTATACTCCTTCGATGCGGAAAATCCGTGAAACCGATATGGGAGAGTCAATTGGAACGGTATGGCGCCTGGGAAACGATCCTGAGCCAAGAGACCGGAGTATAGCCGGCTACTTCGAAACATGGAACAAAAATACGTTGAAAATCATGAAAGATAAAAAGTCAGGGAAGCTCAAAGGGGTAGCTTCTTTCATCAAATCAGAAGGACACCTTTCCTTGAGCGTGGAAGACTGCTTGAAACGGGCGCTGCAATTTTTGTACAAGCTTTATCCCGGCGCAGATCAGCTTTTTCGAATGCATCCGGCGGAAAATGACGGGGACAGGCAAAACGCTTTTTTTCAATTTGATCTTCAATACAAAGAGGTGCCGTTAAGGCTTGGCTCTGCCAATATCAGTATCAGTCGGACAACCGGCAGGGTCGTCGGTTATAACGGTCCGGAAATCGAGCCGGAAGCGCTGGCCGATCTGAGTCCTTCGCCATCTATTTCAGAGGAAGAAGCGAAAGCGGTTTTTGCAGCGGCATTTGATGTGAAGCTGCAATGGGAAAGGGATTACAGTCGGGAAAAGGATGACTTCTACAGGCTTATTTACCGGCCGGTCTACCCATACTTTATCGATGCCCATGACGGAAAGGCGTTTATGAGCAAAAACATGTAATAAACGGCGGCTGGCTAAGGCACAAAGGCCCCCGGCCGCCGTCTCTTGTAAGATCAGGTGTCGTCCTCTGTCCCAGTGGAGATCGGATGGTCGGGGTAGCTGATCCAATCGCTCCAGCTGCCGGCATACAGCTTCACATTTTCAAATCCGGCTTCTTTCAGGCCGAGCACATTTGGGCAGGCTGATACGCCCGATCCGCAATAGACGACAATTTCACTGTCCGGGTCTAAAACAGCATAGTGCTGTCTGAGTTGTTCTTTGCTTTTCCATAATCCGCTTTCGGTCAGATTGCCTTTCCAAAAAAAGTTTTTGGCTCCGGGAATATGGCCGGCCCGGTGATCGAGTGGCTCGTTTTCCCCTGTGTATCGGGAAGGATCACGCGCATCAATCAGGATGGAGCCTTTTCTGCCGATTCGCTTCAGCACGTCTCCGGCATCAAGGAGTTCGTTTTCTCTGAGCGCCGGCTTAAACTCGCGCTGGATAGGACGGGGAACCTCGGCGGTCATCGCATAGCCCGATTTGATCCAGTTGGACAGCCCCCCATCCATAATATAGACGCTGTCATGCCCGAGGTAGTGAAGCTGCCACCAAAAGCGCGCTGCAAACATGCCGCCGCTGTCATCATAAACAATGACATCTGTTTCCCGGTCAATGCCGATTTTCCCAAGCTTTGCGGCCAGACGGTCAGGGTCTTGAAGCGGATGTCTGCCGCCGTGCACTTCCGCATTACGCGACAGATCCTCTTTTAAATCAATGTAAACGGCTCTCGGCACATGGCTTTTCGTATACGTTTTCCGGCCTTCGTCCGGTTTTGTCAAATGAAACCTCACATCGACAATAACCGTTTGGTCCGGATTTTCCCTTAATCGTTTGTATACCCATTCAGGGCTTTTCAATACTGACAATCCGATCCCTCCGCTCCCCTTTGTTTTTTCTCGGGTTCTGATAATAGAAGAATAGCTTTCTTTCATGGGGAATGTCAAAGATAAATCCCGAAATCGTCATCACCTAAATGAAACAGAATATGATAAAGGTGACGACATCATGGGGGTGACTAAAATGGCAGTAGTTAAGGCTTCTTCTAAAGATATCAATCTTTTGGCCAGACTTTTGAGAGCGGAGGCTGAAGGTGAAGGTGTGCAAGGAATGCTGATGGTCGGAAATGTCGGAATCAACCGCATCAGGGCAAACTGTTCCGACTTTGTGGGACTTCGCACCATTCCGCAGATGATCCATCAGCCGCATGCGTTTGAAGCCGTGACGCACGGTTATTTCTATCAAAGGGCACGGGAAAGCGAAAGGCGCTTGGCGCGCAGGGCGATCAACGGAGAGCGGCTCTGGCCGGCAAAGTTCAGTTTGTGGTATTTCAGACCGGCAGGGGCGTGTCCCGCACAGTGGTATAATCAGCCGCATGTCGGCCGCTTTAAAGCGCATTGTTTTTATGAGCCGACAGCGGAAGAGTGTGAGAATGTCTATAATACGTTTTAATAAAAACATCCCTTTTCAACGGATTTTGAAAAGGGATGTTTTTTGATCAAAATAACTCTGCAAGTCTTTCGTAAGACTGCTTCTTATCTTCAAACCGGTAAACGTTCGTCAAAACCATAAACTCATCTGTTTGATATCGGTCAGAGAGCTCGAGCAGTTTTCTTTTGACCGTTCGAGGAGACCCGATCACCATACGGCTGCGGTTGTGGGCAAGCTTTTTTTTATCGGCAGCGGTGTAAGCGGCAGATCTTGCCTCCTCAATGCTTGGGACAAGACTGTCCAATCCTTTTTCAACTCTTAGAAGCCATAAATCCTGGCTCAAGCAAAGCTCTTCAGCTTTTTCATCGGATTCCGCACAAACGACGAAAACGGCGGCCAAAGATTGGGGGCGCTTAAAGAAAGGAGAAGGCCGAAAGCTTTCCCGATATAATTGAAAGGCGTTCCTCCCTCTTGCGGAATTGATGAAATGTCCGAATACGTATCCCGCTCCCATGTCACCGGCCAATTTCGCGCTGTTTTCTCCAAGCCCTAAAAGCCACACCTCCGGCGGCGAATCCGTCAAAGGGGCCGCTTTGATTCCGAAATAATCGTGTCCGGAAGGGACGGAATCAGTCAAAAAGCCCAACAAGTCTTGAAGCTGTCTCGGGAATTCGTCCAGGCTTTTATGAACCCCGTCTGTCAGCGCCAGCCTCGTTTTGGCTGTGCCTCCCGGAGAGCGGCCGATCCCCAGGTCAATCCTCCCGGGATAAAGGGCTTCAAGCTGCCGAAAGCTTTCAGCCACTTTAAAGGGACTGTATTGAGGAAGCAGAACACCGCCCGAACCGACGCGAATGTTTGCAGTTTTTGCCGCAATGTGTGCGATCATGATTTCGGGAGCGGTACTGGCAAGTCCGCGTGTGCTGTGATGCTCGGCAAACCAATACCTTTTGTACCCCCATTGATCCGCGAGCTCTGCCAGCTCTGCAGAATGCTTCAAGGCTGAATACGCATCTGAGCCTTTTGATATTGGAACTTGGTCAAGAACACTGAGCTGCATCATTTGTCACCGGCCTTCCTTTTCAGTAAGACAAGCATATGAAAAACAGCAGGAAGGGTCAAATCGAAGAGAATACGAGAGTTAAAACAAGATGAGTCAAAACATGACACTGCTGAAACAAAAACGAAATATAAATGTAATATAAATTGACGCCTATTGTCGAAAATAGATGGTATAATAACGTCTGTACATCGGTAACGGATATATTAATCATAGGTCATAAGATTCATTTTTTAATAATGTTCAAGCGAATTTACATAATGAAAAAACAAGAATACATAAAGGAAAGAGGAGTAGAAAGTGAAAAAAAAGGTTTATACTTTTGGTTTAGCGTCGATTCTCGGAACAGCTAGTCTATTTACCCCCTTTATGAACAACACGGCATCGGCAGAAACCTCTCAGCAAAAACAAGAAATTCAGCAAAAGCGTTCTGAAGTGAATTCAGGCATCGAGGGCAAACGGAAAGAAATCGCCAAGCTGCAAGACGAGCAGAAAAAGCTTGAAGCCAAAATCCAAGAGCTTGATAAAAAAGCACTTGAAACAAGCAACAAAATCGAAGACAAAGAAAAAGAAAACAAAAAAACCAAAAAAGAAGTGGAAGCTCTGAAAAAAGAAATCAAAGAAACTGAAAAGCGGATTGAAGAGCGTTCAAAAGTGATTAAAAATCGCGTGCGCAGCCTGCAGGAAAACGGCGGATCCCAAAACTATCTGAATGTCCTTCTGGGCGCACAAAGCTTCGGAGATTTTATCACTCGTGCAACGGCTGTTTCAACAATTGTTGACGCGGATAAAGACCTGCTTGACGAGCAGGAGAAAGATAAAAACAAGCTTGAAAAAGCAATGTCTGACTTAAATACAAAACTGGATGAAATCCAAAAAACTTTAGCCGATTTAAAAACGCTTAAATCGGATCTTGATAAACAGCTGAAAGAACAGGCGAACCTTTCTAAGCAGCTGCAAACGAAACAGGCGGCAGCAGAATCAGAGCTGAGCGATCTGAAAAAAGAAGCGGGCTCACTGACAAAAGAAGAAGCCGCTCTTGAACAAAAACTTAAAGAAGAAAGAGCTGCAGTGGCTGCAGCAGCAAAAGCGAAAGAAGAATCTGCGACGGCTGAAAAGTCTGACTCAGGATCTTCATCAAACTCAACCTCAGGTTCAGTCAGCAAATCCAACGGATCGTCCAACAGCGGTTCTTCAAGCAGCAAGAAAAGCAGCAGCCCGTCAAGAAACTACTCTTCCGGTTCTGTTGTAAGCAGCAATGGAAACGCGATTGAAGCTGCCATCAGCACAGGTTCAAGCATCGTCGGCAGATCTCCGTACGTATGGGGAGGCGGACGTTCTCAAGCTGATATCGACAACCGTCGTTTCGACTGCTCATCATTCGTACGCTGGGCTTATGCATCAGCAGGCGTAGAGCTTGGATTCGGTGCGACAACAAGCACGCTTGTCGGCAAAGGACGAGCTGTGAGCGCGTCTGAAATGAAGCGTGGAGACTTGGTCTTCTTTGACACATACAAAACGAACGGCCACGTGGGTATTTATCTTGGCAATGGAACATTCTTGAACGATAACAGCTCACGCGGGGTATCCGTCGATTCTATGAGCAACCCGTATTGGAAGAAAGCCTTCAGCGGAGTTGTCAGACGGGTCGTTGAATAAAATATCATACAGAAACAAACGCCGTTCCTGATCGGGAGCGGCGTTTTTATATTACAGCGGCAAGTCGCGCTTTTTAAAGATGAGAATGCTGAGTGCGAAGGCGGCAAAACCGACCGCGGCGAGAACAAGAGACACTTGGGCGATATCGGCGCTCCCGTTTACAATATCGCCAGGTCTGAATAAAGAGAAAACCGACAGGCTCCTCATCCATTCCGTCTTTTCGCTTAGTTTGCCGAGCAAGTCGAAGCTGAAGAATAAAAACGTGATGCCTCCGGAAAGTCCGAGGGCTCTTTTTTCGTCATTTGAAATGGCCGAAAAGAGGAACGAGATGCCGCCGACGGCAAAGAAGAGCAGAAAGCCGAGCAAGTTCAGAACGAGAAACCTTGACACATTAAAATCGTAATCACCGCCCAGCATCAAATGGTAGCCAGCCAGCCCGGCCGCTGTCGTCACGGCCATAATGATCAAAAGACCTGTCGTTAAAACGGCTGCTTGGGTGAAAGCCACTTTGCCGCGCGTTGTCGGCGCAGACAGAATATAGGCCATTGACCCTTGATCCACGAGCTTTGCCAAAAGCTTAGTCGACAGCATGACAGAGAAGATCGACAAAATCACGATAAAGATTAAACCGTAATACTCTCCAGACATAAAATCTTCAAGATTCCCCAGTCCGTTTTCAAACCCAAAAGCATTGAGAAAGCCTTCCGGCATCGATTTGATCATTTTCTCAATATCCTCCGCATTGCCCGCGATGCTTGGATAAATGCCCAGTATCAAAAGAATATAGAAAGCGGAGCCTGCCCCGTAGCTTATGATTCCTTTCATGTTTGTTCTCATCATTTGTTTGTACAGGGAGAAGTTCATTTCACTGTCCCCTTTCTGTCATAGTAGTTCATGAAAATCTCTTCCAGGCTTTGTGAAGAAGAATCAATGTGCCGAATGTGATATTTGGCGGTTTCTTTAATAAATTGATCATGGTTCCCTAAAACGGCCACTTTGACACGATTGTCCGTCCGGGATTCGATTTGCAGACCCGAATTCATGAAGGCGGGAATGTCGCCCTTGTTTTCAAATGTAACTTCGAATACCTTTCGCTGCATCGACTGCAGTTCATGGATATCTTTGACGGCAATGATGATGCCGTCTTTTATAATGGCGGCTCTGTCACAGGTTCGTTCGATTTCAGGAAAGCTGTGGGAAGACATTAAAAACGTCGTTCCTCTCGCTTTTTCTTCGAGCACGATTTCAATAAACACTTTTTGCATCAGCGGATCGAGGCCTGAGGTCGGTTCATCAAGAATGATGACTTCAGGGCTGTGCATAAAGGCAGCGACAATCCCGACTTTTTGCTTCATTCCTTTCGACATTTTTCTGATCGGCGTATGAACATCGAATTGGAGCCGTTCGATGAGTTCATTGCGCTTAGCTGTATCTTTTAAACCGTGCATGTTTGCCATGAAATCGAGAAATTGTTTTCCCGTCATTCCTTCGATAAATGCAATCTCTCCGGGAAGATAGCCGATATGCCGCTGAATGTCGCCTTGATGATTCCGGATGTTCATTCCGTTTACTTTGATATCGCCTTGATCAGGCTTCATAAACCCCATGATATGTCGAATGGTTGTTGATTTTCCAGCTCCGTTTGGACCTAAAAATCCAAACACTTCACCTTTTTGAACATGAAATGAAACATCAAATATACCTTTGCCATTGGAAAACTTTTTCGTAAGACGTTCAACTGTCAGCATGTGACACCTCCAAAATGAAAATTATGAAATAATAGTGATTAATAATTACAAAACTAATTTTACGTTCTTATGAACTTTTTTGTCAACGGAATTAGTGAAATATTTTTATGTTATAATTTCATTAAGAAAGATATGTAAGGATGGTTATATGAACGGATTTGAAAAAAGGGCTTTGCTGATTAAAGAGAAAATCAAAAAGACGGCTTTGGATATGCTCAAAACATGGGAGCCAAAGCGCATCCGGATAACCGATATCGCAAAAGCGGCAAATGTTTCGCAGGTGACGATCTATAATTACTTTGGAAGCAAAGAAGCGCTCCTGAAAGAGGTTTTCAAAGACTATATCGATCAGTCCATCAGCGATTTTGAAGAATATATGAACAAAGATATTTCCGTTAAAGAAAAGATCGAATTGATGATTTTGCAGAAAAGGGAAGCCAATAATCAAAAATTTGCTCTAACGGTCGTCAAAGAGGTGATGATCGAAGACAGTGAAATAATGGATTATGTAAAGCGGCAATACGATGAAAAAATCATTCCCCTTATGCTCCAAATGATTGAAAAAGGTCATCGGTCAGGCGAAATCTCTCCCAAGATCACCGCGGAAAGCTTTCTCATCTTTATGAATATGATCATTGAACATTCAAAAACTCTGGGTGAAGCCTTTGAAAAAAACAGACAGTTTACAGAGGAAATGATGCATATTTTCTTTTATGGCTTGTGCGGCAGACCGTAGATGTGCTTTTATAATAAAATTGTCATCTCTGTCATTTCTGTGAACCGCTGAAACAATTTCCTTGCTTTTCCGTATATAAGGCAGATACAAAAAACGAAAGGATTTACTAAACGATGAAGCACTCCTTTTTCTTTTTTATGTTCATTGCCTTTTTTCTCGTCACAGGCTTTTCTGAAGCAGGCAAATCCTTTTCGATCGAGCGGGCTGATATACGCGCGACAGTAAAAGAAAACGGTAATTTAAGCGTAGAGGAAGTTTACACATACGATTTTAAAGGCTCTTTCGAAGGGGCGACAAGATCGTTCAGCGAAGAAACCGCGAGCCGCTTGAAGAATTTTAAAGCCTATCTGCTTCCCAATCATCAAAAAAAAGGCGATCAAGCCATCCCGTTGAAGACAAAGAAAGAAGACGGGACTTATTATGCTTATTCGGCATCAAAGGATGAAACAAAAAAAGTGATGTTTCGCTATGTGATCGAAGATGCCGCCCAAAAGTTTGAAGACACGTCGATTTTGATTCATTCATTTTACCAAAAGGCAAATACGGATTTCGGCCGGGTAAAGATTGAAGTGCATCTGCCTGATTCGGTAAAGGCACGTGATATTCATGCGTTTTTGCGTGAAAAAGGAAACGGAAAGATTACGAAGGTGAACGATTCATCAGTCATCTACGAGACAGGACTCTATCGCGCAGGCACGGGCTCGGAACTGAGGATATATTTTCCGCAGAGCGCCTTGAAAGAGGCGGTCCGGCACCCTTCTTATCAGACAAAGGATGAGCTGCTGAAGGAGGAGAAAGACGAGGCGAAACGCTACGCCGATCGGGATGAACGGATTGCCGGCGCAGACAGGATGATTTGGATATTTTCGGGGATTGTCGGGTTCATGGTCATCATGGCTGTCATGCTTTCGTTTTTGAAGAAGAGACGCCGTGCCATGCTTTCGTTTGCAGAACTCGAGTCCTTAGATCCTGTACTTGTCGCTTTTCTTTACAAAAAAGGCCGTTTCACAGACCGTGATCTCCTGGCCGGCATGCTTTCGCTTTATCAACGGGGATTGGTCACTATGCGGAAGGTACAGGCGGAAGAAAGGTTTCTTGACGATCCTGAGGCGCCTGATGACACATACCAATTCGAATTTTCCGGGAGCAAGGCGGATTTGCCAAAGCCTGATCAGCTCTTAATTGAAAAACTTTTTGAGCAAACGGGCAGCGATACCTATATGTTCAGGCTGGATTCCCTCAGCGGGCCGACTGAGGAAGAATGCAAGCATAAGGAACAGCTGGGCAAATATGAACGAAAGAGGATCATTCTTCAAAACGTGGTTCAAAAATGGACGGAAAGTGTCAGACAAGCGCCTGAATTCAAGGAGCTGTTTCAAGAAAACCGCTGGCTGAGAATGCTGTCGCTTTCACTGCTTTCGGTCCATACCGGACTCCTGCTCTTTATCCTGTATGCAGACGTGGTGCATCAGGCCGGATTCATGGCGGCTTGCGTCATATTTGGCTTTGCACTGTCGGCGGGCATTGTTCTTGCAAAATCAAAGCTGTATACGATTTTGTTTTTGGCCGGCTTGTTTTTAGCATCTGTGTTTATCGACAGCATCCATACCATTTTGTATTACGGCATATGCGTCGGGCTGTCTATCTTATTGATTGCCTTCATTCCGGCCGTAAAAGAGAGCAGGTACGCTTCCATCTGCCGAAGATCGATTCTTTCTTGGAGAAACCATCTGAGAAAAGAAGATTTGTTTTCAGGGAGAAGCCTGTCTCAAAACGAAAAGACGATGATCTATGCAATTGTGCTTGAAGTTGAGGATGAATCTGCAGGATGGTTTAATCAATCAGCAAGCAGGCTTGATTACGCTTCCCCTGTCCTGGGTATGGCCGCAGCAGGCTGTTTGCATTATCCGTTTTACAGCTGGCAGCTGCCGTCTTCGCAGGAGCACGCCGGGGCATATGATGCGGGCGGTCCCGGAGCGGGCGGAGGCGACGGGGCAGGAGCTTTTTAAGCAGAAAAGGGGCCTATCGGGTAACCGATAAGGCTCCTTTCTGCTTATTTCCCCGCTATATCTGATCCCCGCATTCGCTGCTCAGCGGTTTTGATTCTGCTGGTGACAGGTTGATGTCCGTACGCTTTTGCCAAGCCGAACAACGGCATGTTATGGTAAAAAGCCTCATAGCGCCCTTTTGGAACTGTATACGTTTCATGATAGATGCCAACGGCTCCTGATGCGGCAGTTTTCTGATAAAAACGGCGCCAAGCCGCCATATGTTTATCAGCCTTTGCATATGCTGTCAAATCTTCGAAAGAACGCCAATATTGAATGAGAAAAATCGTCCTGAAATTGATGGATGATTCCGTTGCCAGAAAGCCGAGGTCTTTGTTTTGATGAAGCTCTTTTATCATAGGGGCCATGGCGGTAAAAACCGGCCACCATTTATGAACAGCATGCCACTTGTTTATTCTCATCCCGATCACAAATACAACGACTTCATCTTCAGGGGCGGCAGTAAAAGGCTTGTTGATGATCGTTTTACCCATTGGTCCCTTCCTTTCCATTCAGCCGGTTGATTGTGGCTTCACACCATTCAATTCCGGCCGAGGTGGTGCGTTTTCCATAATCCAAAGTGAAAAGCCAGTACTCTCTGTCCTTTGAATGGGAGCTGCATGAAAGAATTGACTGCTCGATTGCTTGATATGCCTCAAGCCGTTCTTCAAGCTTTCGTTGGTACTCCTTGACTTTCAAAGCGGTTTTCTCCCGCTCTTCTTCCTTGCTGAAAAACAGCTTCAGCAAAAATTCGTTTTTTTCTGAGGCGATGCCATTGATCGGTTCTTCAAGCCAGCTATGCAGCGCTTTTTGACCTTCATCGGTAATCAGGTACTCTTTTCTGTCCGGCTTTTTGTCCGAGAGCGTCGGAGATGCAGCGACCCAGCCTGCTTCTGTTAATTGGCGCAGCGCGGGATAAATTTGGCCGTAGCTGATTTTCCAAAAATGATTCAAACTTTGGTCGATCATTCGTTTCATTTCGTAACCCGTCTGGTAGCCGGCCGTAATCAATCCAAGGAGAGCGTAAGTCGTGTGATTTCTTTTTGTCATACATACCGCCTTCTGTATCTTTTTGATATATATCTTTTAGATATACTATACCAAACACGATGACTTCGTGCAATCGCTACTATTGTCGTCTCTCTTTTGGCCAGGATGAAAAGATGATAAAAAAATATTGAAAAACCGCGAAACTTTCCCCTGAATCTTTCCGTATATATAGTTAAGCAGGTTAAATAATGATTCATTGGTCTTGTAGTTGTGAAGATATGAATCACGCTGGCGTGATAATTGGATCTATCAAACTCTTATTCTCATCCAGCACTGTGATCTTGAAAGTCATGATTCAACGGAGGAGTGAACAGTTTGGCTATTTCTTTAGAGAAAGGTCAGCGGATTGATTTAACAAAAGGGAAAGCGGGGCTTTCGAAGATTTTGGTCGGTCTCGGCTGGGACCCGGTAGCATCCGGAAGCGGCGGTTTTTTTGGAAAGCTGTTTGGAGGAGGAGCCCCGAATATTGACTGTGACGCATCCGTGCTGATGCTGGAAAACGGAAGAGTCACAGAGAACAAGAACGTCATTTATTTCGGAAACTTGAAGAGCAGATGCGGCAGCATCGAACATACCGGAGATAATCTGACAGGGGAAGGCAGCGGAGATGATGAACAAATCATCGTAGATTTGCAAAAAGTTCCTTCGCATATTCATAAGCTTGTCTTTGTCGTGAATATATACGATTGCGTGAAACGAAGCCAGCATTTCGGAATGATTGAAAATGCCTTCATACGCATCGTCAATATGAACGATCGCGTGGAGATGGTCAAATACAATCTGCGGGACGATTATTCTGGACGGACAAGCCTGATCGCGGGCGAGATTTACCGTGACGGCGCCGAGTGGAAATTCACCGCTGTCGGAGAAGGCACAAACGATACGAGCATTACGGAAATCGTCAAACGCTACGCCTGACATTCATAAAAGAAATGGGGAGATAACATGGCAATTTCATTAGCGAAAGGACAAAAGATCGATTTAACAAAAACAAATCCCGGATTGTCGAAAGTCGTCGTGGGCCTTGGCTGGGACGTCAATCAATATGACGGCGGCGCTGATTTTGACCTGGATGCGAGCGTGTTTCTGCTCAATGCAGAAGGCAAATGCGCTTCTGAAAAGGACTTTATTTTCTATAATCAGACCGAAGGCGCAGGCGGAGCTGTCATACATACAGGCGATAATCGAACAGGTGAAGGCGAAGGAGACGATGAGCAGGTAAAAATCAATTTGAATGCAGTGCCTGCCGACATTCAAAAGATTTCTTTTGTGATTACGATTCATGAAGCGGAAGCGCGCCGCCAAAACTTTGGACAGGTGTCAAATGCTTATGTTCGCGTGATCAATGAAGACTCGAATGAAGAGTTAATCCGCTATGATCTGGGTGAAGATTTCTCGATTGAAACAGCGCTGATCACGGGAGAGCTGTACCGTCACGGAGAAGAATGGAAATTCTCAGCGATCGGCTCAGGCTATCAAGGCGGGCTGGCGAGGATCGCCACCGATTTCGGCCTGCAGGTCGGCTGATTTTGACGATTGGACAGCAGTCGCCGCCCTGGCGTCCGTTTGTCCGGTGCCTGACATTTCTTAAAGGAGGTCCTATCGATGGCGATTCAATTATCTAAAGGGCAAAGGATCGATTTAACGAAAACGAACCCCGGTTTGACGAAAGCGCTGATCGGTTTAGGCTGGGATACAAACAAATATACTGGCGGCGCCGATTTTGATTTGGATGCGTCGGCTTTTCTTGTCGATCAGAACGATCGTTGCATCAATGAACGCGACTTCGTCTTTTACAACAACCTCGAGCATCCGAGCGGCGCCGTGATTCATACGGGTGACAACCGGACAGGAGAAGGTGAAGGCGATGACGAGCAAATCATCGTCGATTTCTCAAAAATACCCGACCATGTTGAAAAGATCGGCATCACGGTGACGATTCACGAGGCGGAAAGCCGCAGCCAAAACTTTGGACAAGTCTCAAATGCGTTTGTCCGGCTCGTTGATGAATCAACAAATGAGGAGCTGCTTCGCTTTGACTTGGGAGAGGATTTTTCGATTGAGACAGCGGTTGTTGTTTGCGAATTGTACCGTCACGGAGCCGATTGGAAATTCAATGCGATCGGCAGCGGATTTTCCGGCGGATTGGCATCGCTTTGCCGCAACTACGGCCTGCAAGTCTAGTTTTGCCGGCTGAATCACGTTTGCGTGGTTCAGTCTTGCTTTTTCATCATTAGGAGGTAACCAAAGTGGATTTATTTCATCATATTATGTCAGTTTACGCCTCATTTTTCGATTGGGAAATGTGGGTGGAAGTATTAACGGACCCCGTTTCCTGGGGGCTGATCGGCTCGCTGGTCGTGCTGGAAGGGCTTTTATCGGCGGATAACGCTCTCGTTCTCGCCGTCATGGTAAAGCACCTACCGGAAAAACAGCGCAAAAAAGCGTTGACGTACGGTTTAATCGGAGCCTACTTCTTTAGGTTTCTATTCATTGGACTTGGTATGATCCTGATTAAATTCTGGTGGATCAAACTGCTCGGAGCCGCATATCTGGCATGGCTCGTCATCAAGCACTTCTTCATCGGTGAGGGCGATGATGAATCAAACGCCATCAAAAAAGACAGCTGGATGGTACGCGTTTTCGGGGTCTTCTGGGCGACTGTCATTTCGGTAGAACTCATGGACCTCGCATTTTCGGTGGACAGCATCCTGGCGGCATTTGCCGTATCTGAAAAGGTATGGGTGCTTCTGATCGGCGGCATGCTCGGCATCTTAATGATGAGAACCGTTGCGAAATTCTTCCTGACGCTGATTGACAAAGTGCCTGAACTTGAAGCAACGGCCTTTGTTTTAATCGGGATCATCGCACTGAAAATGGCTGCGAGTGTATGGCATATTGAAATGCCGCACAGCGTCTTCTTTATCATTCTGATTATCGCTTTTGCCGTGACATTCATCATTCACTATATGAACAAGCAAAAAGCTGTGAAAGAGCAAACGGCGGCGTCAAAGGAAGAATAACAAACTGCAAAACATAAAGGGGGGAGTATATCTGCTCCGCCCTTTTTTACATCAAAGGGGTGTATGATTCTTATTCAAAGAAGGTGACCCATATGCAATACTTTGATTTTTTATCCGCCTCTCAAAAAGAAGATGTCTTTTTCAAACTGCCGGGTTCGGTTACTAAAGACTCTCCGAAGCACATTCTGGAGCATGCGCTTGGAGCTGCGCTTTATGTTCCGGGGAACCGAAAAGATATAGCAGATGTCATGATCAATAACAAGTATCCTGAGCTGTGCTCGGTCGTTTTTTGCCTTGAAGATTCGATCGGCGATTGTGAGGTTCTCCAGGCTGAAAACAATCTTGTCAGTCAGGCCGACATGATTTACCAGGCGCAAAAACTGCAGAACATCAGCGGCGATGTGCTGCCGCTGATGTTTATCCGGGTGCGGGAACCTGAGCAAATGCTCGAATTGGGCAACAAGCTCGGCCGCGCGCTTCACTTGTTTACCGGATTCGTATTTCCGAAGTTTTCGATGCTGAATGCGGAGCACTATCTTGATACTTTAACGAAATTGTCGCAAGAATCCGGCATTGTGCTGTACGGAATGCCGATCTTTGAGACACCCGACCTGCTGGCAATGGAAACGAGGGCAAAGGCGCTTCAAGAATTAAAATCAACGCTGGGCTTTTATCAAGATATCGTTCTGAATATTAGGATCGGCGCGACTGATTTGTGCGGTCTGTATGGGATAAGAAGAAAACCGGAAACGCCGATTTATGACGTTTTGGTCATCTCTGATTTCATCAAAGATATCGTCAATTATTTCGGCTTGCAATTTGTGATTTCGGGGCCTGTCTGGGAGTACTTTGAAGATGCTTCGCGAACAGTTCAGACTTTTGGGCCGAATTGGGCTGATGCGGGGGAATCTTCGCTTGTGATCAATCGGTATATAGACGGATTGATCAATGAAACGCTTCTTGATCTGGCCAACGGCATTCACGGCAAGAGCGTGATTCATCCGTCACAAATAAAAGCGGTCCAAAGCCTGCACGTTATCTCAATGGAAGATTATCTGGATGCCCTGAGCATCGTCGAAAGTGCCGACGGCACCCGAGGCGTTGTGAAAAGCTCTTTTTCAAATAAAATGATCGAAATCAAGCCGTACCTCAGCTGGGCCAAAAAAATATTATTAAAGGCTGAAATCTACGGTGTATATCATGAAAACCGCAGCTATACAGACATACTTAGAGCGTCCAAACCGCTTTCAAATCTTGGATCGTTCGGAAGTTAGGCCGGGCCGGGTGTTGAGAAATGGGCAAAGCGCCTTTGCTGTATAAATGCCGCACCATCACTCCGGTCTCAAAAATAAGAGCCGCAGACGGCATCATATATTGTGAATATTCTCAGGAGAAAACAAATGAATGTTTAGGATGAACAGCCATGATGAAAATAGTCGATCTCACGAGCAGCGAGATTCTCAGTTCCCAGCAGGCTTGTGAAGAGTGGGGGATTGATTCGTCTACGCTCCGAAAGAGAGCGCATGATTTTCCTGCAGGAACAATCCGAAAGTTCGGGACAACCTATGCCGTAACAAGAGCGGGCATGTGTGCCGTATTTGGACGGAAAAGTGACACTGACTCAGAAGAAAGGGGAGACGGCTGAGCGCTATGAATCAAGAGATTAATATTCAAAACGCCCTGGTCAATGATGATGAATGGAAGCAGATCATCAAGAAGCCGCTGCCGGAGAGAACCCCGTATGAAAAAAACGGACATCTGATGATAAGCCGTCTGGCGGGACGGATTCTCGGAACGCCGCACGATGAAACGGATTACTACATATATCTCCATGAGCTGTATGAGTCCGGTGATGTGCATGTGTTAAGCGAGACGCTTGATAAGACCATTTCTCCGGAAAGGTTTCAGGCCATACAGCGCATCCATATGGTCAATCAGAGAGAAAAAGGGCTTTCCGTCAATCGGTTTGCCGCTTTTCTCGACGGGGAGCAGCTCATTCCTAAGCACCCTGACGCCGCGATGCACCGCCATTTAAGGAAGGCGCTTATCGAAGTGCTGCAGATGTTTCAGTCCTTTCATGAAAAAGGATTGAACGATCCGGAGTTTCGCCGGGTCCTCCTCGACCTTGTCAAATGGATGGGCAATCATTTGGAGAAGTGGCTGAAAGAAGCCGACTGCGAAAATGCGATGCCGAAAGTGGTTTGGTATGGGGACACCACAAAGAGCCAACGGTATTTTTTATACTATTTGATGCTTGTCGGATGTGATGTGCTGCTGTTTCATCCGGAGGGAAAAGACGAATTTCGCCAGCTTGATCCTGAGCAAAAGCTTTCTTTTGTTTTCACATACCCGGGCACGTCTGCATTAGAGCCGTTCCCGACTGAAAAGCCTCAGCGAAAATCAACGGTGGCGTACCGTTCCGCGAAGGAGCTGGATACTGTTCTGCACAATGAGGATTCGCTCATGTACAAACCTTGGCAGTTCAGGGAGCATACCCCGGTCTCCGTGACTTTGAAGACCACATATGATGAACTGTTTTTAATTGCGAAGGAACGCGCCTTTATCAGACCCGATTTTCAAGCGTCTCAATCAACGGTCAACATTCCGAACTTATTCGCGATGGTCATGGGCGTCTCCGGCAATGAAAAAGAGTACTGGGACCGTCTGCAGACGCTGACGGAGTATAAGGAGTCGCATACGATCCGACGCTTCCCGTTTACAAAGGAAGAGACGTCCAATTATCAATTCCATTACAGCCATGCGCTTGATCAAACGGGGGCGATCGATCCGGGCCGATTAATGGAGAGCAATATATGGCGCTACAAGCATTTGCCTGAGGGAGTGCAGCGCGGCATTGCTCAAGCGGTTTCCAGGCTGTGCAAAAGCCCGAAGATGCTGGCCTTGAACAATGAAAAATCAGCCGATGTGCAGCTGTATTTGTTCACCCAGGCGGTACAGCTTCCGGCAGCGCTTTTGAATATGATTCAGACATTTGACTATTCACAGACAGTGCCGAAGCTGATCTTGTACCACACTGAACAGACGGGAACACTCACCCGTTCAGACGCGGCCGCCTTGCTTTTGTTAAATGAAATCGGCATCGATATCATCATCTATAATCCGCCGGGCTATAAGTGTATTGACCGCTATATCGATGGACAGCATTTCGATATCCATTGGCTTGATGACATGTCCTTCAACCAGGAGTTTAAAGAGCCGTCAATCGTCCGGAAGTTCATCAATAAAATCTTTTAAGGAGGGAGCCACTCTGATGGCAAATCCAAATGAAACAAGCATCGTCAATATCAGTAAAGAGGAAGAGATCACGATTGAAAAAGCGGAAGACATCCGTGCCAAACTCCGCCGGGAGCCCGATGTGCAAGCTCTGACACGGCAAATTGACGTGAAAAACCAAGTGGAGCTTTTAGAATTCGGAAAAGAGCCCGCTCTTGAAATATCCAAGTTCTCAGACCGTATTCTCTCTATGATGAGAACAAACAGTGTGACAGATTCAGGTGCGATGTTGACGCAGCTCGGAAAAATCATGGACCGCTTTGACAAGAATGACTTTGAAGAACAGAAAGGCCTGCTTTCCAAGTTATTTAAGCGCGGCAACAGCATGATCGAGAAAATATTTAAAAAATATCAAACGCTCGGCGGTGAAATCGAAAAAATCAACGTCGAAATTTCGAAATATAAAGATGAAATGACAAAATCGACCGTGACGCTTGATGAAATGTATGAAAGCAACCTCAATTACTATGTGGAGCTGGAGAAATACGTCGTAGCCGGCCAGATGAAAATAGAAGAATTGCAGCAGCTCATCCCTGAATATGAAGCGAAAGCGGCCAGCGGTAACCAAATGGCACAGATGGAGCTTGATACGCTTCGAAATGGCATTCAAGCGCTGGAAGAACGGGTGTATGATCTCGATATGGCGCGGATGGTTGCGATTCAAACCGCGCCGCAAATCCGCCTGCTTCAGCGCGGAAACACAAAGCTGATCGGAAAAATCAACTCGGCATTCATCATTACGATTCCGATTTTCAAAAACGGCATCATCCAGGCCGTGACCGCCAAGCGCCAAAAGCTTGTCGCCGATTCAATGAGCGAACTCGACCGCCGCACCAACGAAATGCTGAAGCGAAACGCGGAAAATATTTCGAGCCAGTCCGTTGAAATCGCGAGAATGTCCGGAAGGCCGAGCATCGATATTGAAACGATCGAACAGTCTTGGAATACGATTGTCAAAGGCATGCAGGAGACGAAGCAGATTGAAGATGAGAACAAACGCCTGCGCGAAGAAGGGGCAAAACGCATATTGGAACTTCAGGACAATATGAAAAAAGCCGCTTTAAACGGTTAAAAAGGATAGTGAAGAAGCCGTCCGCCGGATGATCTGGCGACGGCTTCAAATATACAAAAAATCACCGCCATGATAGGCGGTTTTTTATGTTATGCTAGAGAAAGAGAATCACATGGTAAAAAATATATAAACATGAAGGGGATGGAAGTGTATGGCCGCTTTATGGCTGGCATTCGGCGGCGGTTTCCTGTCGTTTATTTCTCCGTGCTGCCTGCCTTTGTATCCATCATTTATTTCCTACATCACCGGGATTTCGGTCAGCGATTTGAAAGACCGAGATGCAAAGCGCATCAAACAATCGGTGATGATTCACGCGGCTGCTTTTTTGGTCGGCTTTTCTGTAATTTTTTACATATTGGGTTTCTCCGCCAGCTCGTTTGGCCTGCTGTTTTTGCAATACCATAACTTGATCCGCATGCTGGGTGGAATATTTGTCGTCGTCATGGGCCTGTTCCTCCTCGGCGTTTTCCGGCCGGCTTTCATGATGAAGGAGCGGCGCCTTTCGTTTAGAAGAGGGAAAATAGGCTTGTTGAATTCAATGCTTGTCGGAATGGTTTTTGCGGCGGGCTGGACGCCGTGCATCGGGCCTATATTCGGAACGATCGCATATGCAAATTTTCAGAACCCTGATTTTGGGAGCGCATTCATGATGATCACCGCATATTCTCTAGGTTTTGCCATTCCTTTTTTGCTCATGGCGTTTTTTATCGGAAACATCAGGCCGCTTATGAAATATTCGAATATGCTCATGAAAATCGGCGGCGCGCTGATGATCGTCATCGGCATACTGCTTTATACGGACAACATGATATGGATGAATATCTGGTATTCGAATTTGACGAATCTCTTTTGAACAGCTTCCCGCGCCGCATTATGCGAGTAAGATTGTGAAAAACAGCAAAATCGCGGAGGATATCATGTGCTTGTTTGATCACTCATTTAAGGGACATGAGGATTTAGCCAATCGATTTTGGAAGGTTCGCAAATCTGAAGAGCCAAACGGGCTTTACCCGCTCGATAGCGGGATGCTGGAATTCGCGAAAAAAGTGCTTGAATCTTCATTTCAACAATCGGGAGGATCAGGGTGATATACGCTGCTTCTATTCACACGAGCATCCAATCGTCACGGTCCTAGCAGGAATAGAAAACCGCTCGAAAAGAATCGAGCGGCTCCCTTTATATTCGAATTGATTTCTCCTCGGTTTTCCACTGTTTTTTCCATCCGGCCTGAGCAAGCAAAAGCAGTCCGAGTGCCAAAAATGCGATAACGGTAAAGGTGAGGAATCCGCTTGAATACGTACCCGTGATTTGCTTCAGCGTTCCGAGAATATTCGGGAGGAAGAATCCGCCGATTCCCCCCGCAGCGCCCACGACTCCCGTCACCATCCCGATCTCTTGCTGAAATCGCTGCGGTACAAGCTGGAATATCGCGCCGTTCCCCATCCCGAGGCAGCCCATGCCGATAAATAATGCGGCTGTGACAACGCCAAGAGACGGGAGCATACTGACTGAGAACATGCACAGAGCCACCCCGATAAAGAGGAATTGCAGCAGACGCACGCCGCCGATTTTATCGGCAATCAACCCGCCGACAGGGCGGAGGCAGCTTCCCGATGCAACGACGAGCGTGACAAATTCGCCGGCCCTTACCGCCGGAACGGCATACTGGGATGCAAAAAAGTAGCTTAAAAAGTTGGACAAGCCGACAAAACCTCCGAATGTTACGCTGTAGAGAAGGCAAAAATACCAAGTGTCCCTTTCTTTGAAAACAGCAAAATAGTCTTTGAGCGGTTTAGGCGCCGGCTGATTCGGAGGTTCTTTTGCCATAAGGAAATAGCTGAATAACACGAGTATCAGAGGAATCAGCGCCAATCCCATGACGCCGTTCCAGCCCACTTGCTCCGCCAGGCGAGGGCCGAATAGTGTAGCGAGCAGTGTTCCGCTGTTTCCCGCTCCGGCGATCCCCATGGCAAGGCCTTGCAAGTGCGGCGGATACCAGCGGCTCGCCATTGGCAGGGATGCGGAAAAGCTTGCGCCTGCCACACCGAGTAAAATTCCGATGATATACAGCTCGGCGACCGATGAACCGAACTGCCACCCCCATATCAGCGGAATCATCGTCACCAGCATTCCGCCAATAGCCGTTTTTTTCGGTCCGAAACGGTCGGTTAAAATGCCGAGCACAATCCGGAAAAACGATCCGGCCAAAGTAGGTATGGCGACAATCAATCCGACCTGTGATGGAGATAAATCAAAATCAGCCGTAATATAAACACCAAGCGCCCCCAGCAACACCCAAATCATAAAGCTGACATCGAAATATAAAAAAGATGACAACAAGGAAGGCGCGTGTCCGCTCTTCCTCAAATCCGCCAATTTCAATTGCAACACTCCCCATCCGATAGATTCTAGAATTTATCATGACAAAATAGAATAGGGTTGGCAGTATTTTTGTCAGCTTTACTAACAAACTAAAAGATTGAATATTTAAAATGTTAATTTGGACGGCATTATACCCGGCGATGATTGAATGTTGCTGAAGATTTGAGGTGTTATGACTGTTGAAAAGGGGAAACTTAGATTGGAATGGGCCTGATGCACTTGCAGATAAAGCAGTCTTTTGCAGCACGTTTACCAATTTTTCTTTAGCTGTAAGGCATATTTTTACCAAAAAATGTACAAATTTAAGGAAGAAGTATGTAGAGACACAAAATAGACATAAATAAAAATGTATATCACTTGAAAAAGTATGTGAAGTATTGCACAATATGAATGTGAAGAGTTTCACAAACAGCTTAGATTTTAAAACAAACGGCAAAGGAATGATGAGTCATGAGAAACCAAAAAGTCAACCGTACAGTTTTGATCGGTGCGGGTTTTGTTGGAAGCAGTTATGCATTTACGTTAATTAACCAAGGTATCACAGACGAACTTGTGATCATTGATTTAAATAAAGACAAAGCAATGGGCGATGTCATGGATTTAAACCACGGTAAAGCATTTGCCCCACATCCTGTGAAAACATGGTACGGCACATATGAGGACTGCAAAGACGCCGACATTGTCTGCGTATGCGCCGGAGCAAACCAAAAGCCGGGTGAAACCCGTCTGGATCTTGTCGAAAAAAACCTGAGAATTTTCAAAGGAATTATCGGAGAAGTCATGGCCAGCGGTTTTGACGGCATCTTCCTTGTCGCTACAAACCCGGTCGACATCTTGACTTACGCGACTTGGAAATTCAGCGGACTTCCGAAAGAACGCGTGATCGGAAGCGGTACAACACTTGATACAGCCCGTTTCCGTTACTTGCTCAGCGAGTATTTCGGTGTCGCTGCCCACAATGCGCACGGCTACATCATTGGTGAACATGGAGATACGGAGCTGCCTGTCTGGAGCCACGCGAATATTGGCGGAGTTCCCGTCAGCGACTTGCTGAAAAGAAATGAGAAATACAAAGCAGAAGATCTTGATGAACTGTTTGACAATGTCAAAAACGCCGCTTACCACATTATCGAGAAAAAAGGTGCGACATACTACGGAGTTGCCATGAGCCTCGCGCGTATCACGAAAGCGATTTACCGCAATGAAGAAGCGATTTTAACCGTGAGCGCACATCTTGAAGGCGAATTTGGGGAAAATGATGTTTATATCGGAGTTCCGGCGGTTGTCGGCCGATGCGGAGCGAGGGAAATTGTTGAGCTCGACCTGAATGAAAAGGAAAAACAGCAATTCAAGCATAGCGCAGGTGTGTTAAAAGCAATTTTAAAACCGCATTTTGAACTGCAGGCATAACTGAACATCATGAAGATACTAACATCATGAAGATTGCGAGATGATGAAAATGTGGCAGCAGATATACGATCCGTTTGGGAATCTGTTTATCAGCGCTTTTGCCGCCATTCTGCCGATTCTTTTCTTTCTCCTTGCATTGACCGTGCTGAAGATGAAAGGAATCATCGCGTCATTTTTGACGCTGGCGGTCAGCTTTATTGTAGCGGTTTTCTTTTTTCACATGCCGGCTGCGAAAGCTGTCTCAGCCGTTTTACTTGGAATTGCAAACGGTCTTTGGCCGATCGGATATATTGTCCTGATGGCTGTATGGCTTTACAAAATTTCTGTCAAAACCGGAAAGTTTAAAGTGATCAGAGCGAGCATTGCCGGGATTTCGTCTGACCAGCGGCTTCAGTTATTGCTGATCGGGTTCAGTTTTAACGCCTTTTTGGAAGGCGCGGCAGGCTTCGGCGTGCCGATTGCGATCAGTGCCGTTCTTCTTGTCGAGCTTGGTTTTAAACCTTTAAAAGCGGCATCTCTATGTTTAATTGCGAATGCGGCATCCGGGGCCTTTGGAGCGATCGGAATTCCGGTAATCACAGGAGCACAGATGGGAGGCTTGACACCGGTTGAGCTTTCCAGAACGCTCGCTTTGATGCTGCCGTTCATCACTTTCTTTGTCCCGTTCCTGCTCGTTTTCATACTGGACGGGTTTAAAGGAATAAGGGAAACGCTGCCGGCTCTCCTTGTATTAAGCGGAAGCTATACGGCGGTGCAGACTATAACGATGATTGGATTAGGGCCGGAACTTGCGGACATTTTGGCCGCTTTAATCAGTATGGGAGCGCTGGCGCTGTTTTTGAAAAAGTGGCAGCCGCGCCACATATACAGAGAAACCGGGAATGAACATGAACCCGCTGAAAAATATCATGCAGCAGACATTATGAAAGCCTGGTCTCCGTTTTATATCTTGACCGCCGTCATTGCGGTGTGGAGCCTGCCCGGTTTTAAAGGACTTTTTCAGGAAGGCGGATGGCTGAAACAATCGACGATTTTATTCAACATGCCTTTTCTTCACCGGGAAGTGCTGAAAACGCCGCCAATCGCTCCGGAACCGGCACCGCTTGATGCCGTGATGAAGCTTGACTTCATTTCAGCGACGGGTACGGCGATACTGATCGCCGTGATCTTCACGATTGTGCTGAGCCGAAACATCAGTTTCCGCGGAGGACTTTCCAGCCTGAAAGAGACGGTCAAGGAACTGTGGCTTCCCGTTCTGACCATTTGCTTTGTGATGGGTTTTGCAAACCTGGCCAATTATGCCGGATTGAGTTCAACCATCGGACTGGCGCTTGCCAAAGCGGGGGATATTTTTCCGTTCGTCAGTCCCGTATTGGGCTGGATCGGCGTGTTTATCACTGGTTCAGTCGTCAGCAACAATGCATTATTCGGCCACCTGCAAGCTGTCACCGGAGCGCAAATCGGGACAAGCTCAGCGTTGCTGCTTGCCGCCAATACCGCGGGAGGCGTGATGGCCAAGCTGATCTCACCGCAGTCGATTGCGATTGCAACAGCCGCGGTCCAAGAGACAGGGCAGGAATCAAAGCTTTTCAGCCAAACCGTTAAATATAGCTTGATCCTGCTTTTCATCATATGCATTTGGACATTTGCACTTTCAAAGCTTGGCATATAAAGAAGAGCCTTTTCCCGCAATGGGAAAAGGCTTTTTAATCTGTTTGTTCTATCATGTCCTCTTTTTGAATACATTGTACAAGTTATCCGCGGAAGGGGGACGAGATATGATAAACATCTTCCTGAGTTATGTGTTTTTGGGCTTGTCTTTGGCCGCACCTGTCGGCCCTGTGAATGCGGCGCAGATCGACAGGGGGATGAAAGGTGGCTTCTTTCATGCCTGGCTGTTTGGTCTTGGCGCTGTGACGGCGGATGTCTTATATATGGCTTTGATCTATTTTGGAGTCGCTCAATTTTTGACAGCGCCATTTTTAAAAACATTTTTATGGCTGTTTGGTTTTTTTGTTTTGACCTATACGGGGATCGAGAGCCTGGTCAAGGCGAAGGAAGTATCGCTGATGAGAGGTGCGGGAGAGAAAGGTTCATACCGCAAATCTTTCTTGTCTGGGCTGGTGATCTCCCTTTCAAACCCGCTGAGCATCATGTTCTGGCTCGGCATTTACGGAAGCATTTTGGCGAAAACGGTAGAGACGTACGAATCATACCAGCTGCTAATATGCAGTTCAGGCATTTTAATCGGACTTTTTTTGTGGGACTTGGCCATGTCTTTTCTTGCGGGGACATTCAGAACATTTTTAAGCCCGCGGATGATCCAAGCAACGACTTGGCTCGCGGGCATCAGTCTAATTTTTTTCGGATGTTACTTCGGCTATCAGGGGATGCTCGAACTGCTGAAGGCGGGAGGCTGATTATGTCTGCCCGTTTTTCTGTTCCTGATGGGCCCACCTTTTTTTCATCAGCATTGTCACAACAGCAATAACGGCAAGAAACAGAAGGCTCACAAAAAAGCCGGGTCTACTGTTTTTTTCAAATAACGTACCTGAAACGGCAAATAAAATCAGGACAAGCGCTGTGATAATCTGGACATTCCCTTTCATTTTTGGCTTTGTGAGCTTTTTGCTGGAAAGCAGGATAAACATCCAGTTATAGAGCAGCATTAAGCTGGCGGCCGTTGTCATATGTTCATAAAGCTGCTTCGGCAAAAGCAGCGACAGAACGATGGAAGCAGCGAGAACGAGCACCGTCAGGCCGAGTGCCGGCCACGATACTTTCGCCTTTTCTTTTTTCGCAAAGCAGGCCGGTGCATCTCCATTTTTCGCCATTGTTCCCATCAGTGTGGTGACAGCGAACAGGGAAGCAGTCAGCGTTGAAAAACCGGCGATAATAAAAATGCCATTGAAAATATCCATGATCAAATCGAGATGAAAGTCTTTTAATGACGTAATAAACGGGCTGTTCTGTTCGGTAAATGCCCCGTGGGGGACTAGGAGCATGGCCAGCCCGATCGATGCGACGTAGATCACAGCAAGGGTTATGAGCATCAGGCTCCCTGATTTTGATGAATCTTTCGGATCTTTTAAGTGAATCGCCATCAGACCCATGACTTCTATTCCTCCATAGGCGTAAAATGTGTAAATCAACCCCGTCCATAATCCCATAAAGCCGAAAGGGAACAATTCGTGAACCCGATCAGGGAACTGCGCGTCAGGCGTTTTTCCTGGCAACAGCCCGCACAATGCCAAGACAGCGATGATGATAAACATTAAAATGGCCGCCGTTTTCAACACGGCCAGTATGTTTTCCGTTTTTTCAAAACTGCTGCGCCCTGTGAAAATGACGATCAGCCCGAGAATCGCATAAATGGAGGCGAACACCCACAGCGGAACCTGGTTAAACCAATGGCGTGTAAACAGGGAGATCGCCGTCAACTGACTCCCGATAATCAGCATTTCCGATGACCAGTAGACCCAGCCATTGCTAAACCCCGCCCAATTGCCGAAGGCTTCCCTGGCATAAGAACAAAAAGACCCTTCAACAGGATGATCCGCCGTTAATTTCGCCAGCTGCTGAAAGACGAGAAAAGTGCCAAGGGCAGCAAGAAGAAAGGCGGCTAATACGGAAAAGCCGCTTTTCTTAATCGCGATGCTTGAACCGAGAAAAAACCCCGTTCCAATTGTGCAGCCGACTCCGATCATGGAGAGCTGCCACCATTTTAAATCTCCTTTTTTCGCTTGTCGTTTCATCGTTTCAACCCCTCTAAATCTTCTTGTTATTTTGCCAGGGGGCGCCTTTTTTATTCACGAAGAAAAGAGGGAGGAAAGGCTCTCTGCGCACCTCAATATTCACTTTGAAATAAAACATATGCTATAGTTAAAGACATAATCATTACGGTTCATTCAGTCAAAAGGAGGAATGACGGATGACTTTACAAGAAAAAATCATGCAGGAACTGAATGTAAAGCCTTCTATCGAACCGAAACAGGAAATTGAAAAAAGGGTCGGTTTTTTAAAAAGCTATTTGAAAAAAACGGGTGCCAAAGGTTTTGTTTTAGGCATCAGCGGAGGACAGGACTCCACATTGGCGGGCAGGCTTGCCCAGCTGGCTGTTGAAGAATTGAGAGAAGAAGGCGTTCAGGCGGAATTTATTGCGGTCCGCTTGCCTTACGGCGTTCAGCAGGATGAAGATGACGCCCAGCTGGCGCTCAAATTTATCCAGCCTGACAAGTCTTTTGCTTTTGACATTGCTTCAACTGTAGGCTCATTTGCTGATCAATATCAGTCAGTCACGGGAGAGGCGCTTGCCGATTTTCACAAAGGCAATGTAAAAGCAAGAGTCCGGATGATTGCCCAATATGCGATCGGGGGTCAAAATCAGCTGCTGGTGATCGGAACAGACCATGCTGCAGAAGCTGTTACCGGATTCTTCACAAAATACGGAGACGGAGGGGCAGACCTTTTGCCGCTAACAGGATTGACAAAGCGCCAGGGCAGAAGCCTGCTGGAAGAACTGGGAGCGCCGGAGCGGCTTTATACGAAGTCTCCGACCGCCGATTTGCTTGATGAAAAACCTCAGCAATCCGATGAAACAGAGCTCGGCCTGACGTATGATAACATCGACGACTACCTTGAAGGAAAAGCCGTCTCCAGCGAGGTGGCCGAGGCGATCGAAAAACGCTATAAGGCATCCGAGCACAAACGCCAAGTCCCTGCTTCAATGTTTGACGACTGGTGGAAATAGCAAAAAAGAGGCTGACTTCAGCCTCTTTTTTTATTAACAGGCACCCTATATCATTCAAGCTGGATTTGCCATATAATTAAGATATTTGATTCCTTTATGCAAGGAGGAGTAGAAGCTGGAAATGAATGCCGCAATGAGAGATAAGAATATCGTGCTGATCGGGTTTATGGGCGTCGGGAAAACAACCATCGGTCAGCTTCTGTCAAAGAAATTAGACCGCGACTTTATCGATATCGACCAGCAGATTGAAAATGACTTTCAAATGACTATTCCGGAGATGTTTAAACAAAAAGGGGAAGCGTTTTTCAGACAGACTGAAAAAGAATATATTTTTCAGATGTGCGAACATACAATGGGCAGCATCGTATCTTTAGGGGGAGGCGCTTTCCAACAGGAGGACATCAGAAAGAAGTGTCTCGAACACTGCTTTGTCATCTTTCTTGATTTAACATGGGAGAGTTGGAAGCAGCGGATGGATCTCTTGATTGAGAACAGGCCGGTTCTTCATAACCGCTCAATCGAAGAAATGAAACAGCTGTTTAATGAGAGAAAGAGCATGTATGCATTCCACAACTTGAAAGTCGAAACAGATCACCGGTCTGCCGAGGAAACGGCCGACTACATTGTGGAGATGCTGGGGCTTAGCTGATCTTAAACAAACGTTTAATTAAGCTGTTTCTATCGCTGTGTCAATATATTGAGCCAATGATTTGTCTGATCATAGGCTCTTTCGGTCTTGTTTGACCGTTTGGCGTCCCGCCGCCATAAAAACGGGCAGGCCGAAGATACACGGCAGCCACTTCTCTGGATAAGATCTTTTCTGGCTCTGCGACCGCAAAAAAGTCGCTTAATGCCTGAGCAGACACTATAATGTAAATAATAGAAACGATAAACTGGCGGTGCACTTATTATGAAACAGCGAATTCAAGAAGAACTGAAAAACATTGAAGCGACATACGGTGTTAAAATCCTCTATGCGGTTGAATCGGGCAGCAGAGCCTGGGGCTTTCCCTCACAGGACAGTGATTACGATGTCAGATTTATTTATGTCCATCAAAAAGATTGGTATCTGTCAATTGATGCAAAGCGCGATGTGATTGAACTGCCGATTGACGATTCTCTCGATATCAGCGGTTGGGAGCTGACAAAAGCGTTAAGATTGTTTAGGAAATCAAACCCTCCGCTTCTCGAATGGCTTTCCTCGGGAACGGTTTATTATGAAGCCTATTCGCTGGCGGAAAACATGAGGCAGCTGAAAAGCCGCGCCTTTTCTCCAGTCTCCTGCATGTACCATTATCTCAATATGGCATCAGGGAATTTTCGCCACTATCTGCAGCGGGAAGAAGTGAAAATCAAAAAGTATTTTTATGTGCTCCGCCCAATTCTGGCTTGTCAGTGGATTGAAAGCCGCCGGACGGTTCCTCCGATTGAATTTCAGGTTTTGCTTAACGAACTTACGGAAGATGGACCGCTGAAAACGGAAATCCAACAGCTGCTTGAGAGGAAAAAGAAAGGGGAGGAGTTCAATCTTGAACCTCAAAACCCTATCCTCCACGCATTTATTGATCGTGAATTGGAGCGGCTTCAGACGGTTGCCAAAGCATATAAAACAGATCATGAAGATCTGACGCAGGAGCTTGACCGGCTGTTTAGAGAAACGCTAGACGAGGTGTGGGCATAACATAGTATTCCCTTTAAGTATTCTTAAAGGGTTTTTTCTTTGCATTCATAGGGAAATGGTTGAGTATAACAGAAAGCGTTTTCAAATAAAGCGGCGCGGAACGGCAGAAAGGGCATTCGCAAAAACGGGTTCGCCGAAAACGCATCCTGTTCTTTACCGAAGTTTCTTCCTGATTCTATTGTCGTATACCAACCAAGTTTTAGGAAGAAAGTTTCTGAAAAAATCCCAGCAGATGTAAAACATTGTGGAAAAACCACAAAAATCGTCAGCTTTTTTGTTTTTTCGAAATATTGTGAATCGACCCTTTGCTCTTATAAAATTAAGAATATAAAGAAATATTTCATGAGATGGCGGGGTGTGAGTAATGGAAGTGATAACAAGAGACTTTTTCCTATTCTTATCTAAAAGTAGCATCCTGAATCGCCTGGCGAGAAATTGGGGGAGTTCCGTCGCGACCGGAAAAATTATCGGAGGAAAAGATTTTGAAGCTTCAATTCCGATTATTAAGGGGCTGAACGAACAAGGGTTGACTGTCACAGTTGATCATTTGGGCGAATTTGTAGACAGCAGGGAAGTCGCAAGGGAACGCACGCAGGAATGCATTCGGGCCATTCAGCTGATTGCTCAGGAACAGCTTAATTCACATGTTTCATTAAAGATGACGTCACTGGGGCTCGATATTGACCTTGACCTTGTCAGGGATAATATGACCAGCATTCTGGAATGTGCCGAACAGCACAAAGTGATGGTCACAATCGATATGGAAGATGAAGTGCGCTGCCAAAAGACGCTTGACCTCTTTAAGGAGTTCAGGCAGAAATACGAGTATGTCAGCACGGTCCTGCAAGCTTACTTGTACCGGACCGAACAGGATTTGGAGGAGCTTAATCCGTATAATCCGTTTTTCCGTCTTGTGAAGGGAGCTTATAAAGAATCGCCACAAGTGGCGTTTCCTGACAAAAAAGATGTGGATGAGAATTACAAAAAGCTCATTAAAAAGCAGCTGCTGAGCGGCCATTACACAGCCATCGCAACTCATGACGACAAGATGATTGATTACACTAAAGAAATTGCGAAAGAGCATCAAATCGGCAAAGACCGCTTCGAATTTCAAATGCTGTACGGGATGCGCAGCAAAACTCAGCTGGAACTGGTGAAGGAAGGCTACAATATGCGTGTGTATCTTCCTTACGGAGACGACTGGTACGGATACTTTATGAGACGGCTTGCCGAACGGCCTGCCAACATCGCTTTTGCGTTTAAAGGCATGACGAAGAAATAAAACGATAAAAAGGGGAGATTAGCATGACAACACCTTACAAACATGAACCATTTACAAATTTCGGGATCGAAGAAAACCGGAAGGCATTCGAAAAAGCTCTGGAAACGGTAAATAACGAATGGCTGGGTCAGTCCTATCCTCTTGTTATCGATGGAGAAAGGTATGAAACGGAAGACAAGATCGTATCGATCAATCCTGCAAACAAAGAAGAAGTTGTAGGCACGGTATCCAAGGCTACTCAGGATCATGCGGAAAAGGCCATTCAGGCGGCTGCGAAAGCGTTTGAAACTTGGAGATACACAGATCCTGAAGAAAGAGCGGCTGTTTTATTCCGCGCGGCTGCCAATGTGCGCCGCAAAAAGCATGAGTTTTCTGCGCTTCTAGTCAAAGAAGCAGGTAAACCTTGGAATGAAGCGGATGCGGATACGGCAGAAGCGATCGATTTTATGGAATACTATGCGCGGCAAATGATTGAGCTTGCGAAAGGAAAGCCGGTTAACAGCCGTGAAGGCGAACGAAATCAATATGTGTACACACCGACTGGTGTAACGGTTGTTATTCCGCCTTGGAACTTCCTGTTCGCGATCATGGCCGGAACGACGGTTGCGCCGATCGTGACAGGAAACACGGTTGTTCTGAAGCCCGCAAGCGCAGCGCCTGTTATTGCTGCCAAGTTCGTTGAAGTGCTTGAAGAAAGCGGACTTCCAAAAGGAGTAGTCAACTTCGTCCCTGGAAGCGGAGCTGAAGTCGGGGATTACCTGGTGGATCATCCGAAAACAAGCATCATTACGTTTACAGGTTCAAGGGAAGTCGGAACGCGCATTTTTGAGCGCGCAGCGAAGGTTCAGCCTGGTCAGACACACTTAAAACAAGTGATTGCTGAAATGGGCGGAAAAGATACGGTCGTCGTTGATGAGGATTGTGACATTGAATTGGCTGCACAATCAATTTTCACATCTGCCTTCGGCTTTGCAGGCCAAAAATGTTCAGCAGGTTCACGGGCTGTCGTGCATGAAAAGGTATATGACGAAGTATTGAAGCGCGTAATCGAAATTACGGAGTCCAAGAAAGTCGGAGAGCCTGACAGCGCGGACGTTTATATGGGACCTGTCATCGACCAGGCATCGTATAATAAAATCATGGAGTATATCGAAATCGGAAAAGAAGAAGGCCGCTTAGTCAGCGGAGGAAAAGGCGATGATTCAAAAGGCTACTTCATCGATCCGACGATCTTTGCCGATCTGGATCCGAAAGCCCGGTTAATGCAGGAAGAAATTTTCGGACCTGTTGTTGCTTTCTCAAAAGTCAGCAGCTTTGATGAGGCGCTGGAAGTTGCCAACAACACCGAATACGGCCTGACAGGCGCGGTCATTACTAAAAACCGCGACCATATCAACAGAGCAAAACAAGAATTCCATGTCGGAAATCTGTATTTCAACCGCAACTGTACAGGGGCGATCGTCGGCTACCATCCGTTTGGCGGTTTCAAAATGTCGGGAACCGATTCTAAAGCGGGCGGACCTGATTATCTTGCGCTTCATATGCAGGCGAAAACGATCAGCGAAACGTTTTAAGGTGTAAGAAAAGGGATTAAACAGGGGACGAAGGCAGCCTTTCATAGGCTGCCTTCAAAAAAAGAGAAATTAGTCTAAAAATTTAGATAAACGGCATCTTGGGGGGAGATTCTTATTCAGAACGCACAATTGATCATTTCCATCGTAATTTACATGGTAGGGATGCTTTATATTGGGTATTACGCTTACAAACGGACAGCAAATCTCTCAGACTATATGCTTGGCGGACGGACGCTCGGGCCTGCTGTCACGGCGCTCAGCGCCGGCGCATCAGACATGAGCGGCTGGCTTTTGATGGGGCTGCCGGGCGCCATGTTTGCAACAGGCCTGAGCGGTTCATGGATTGTCATCGGCCTTGTACTCGGTGCATGGGCAAACTGGATTTTTGTGGCGCCGCGCTTGAGGTCATACACCGAGGTAGCAGGCAATTCGATCACCATCCCTGCATTTTTAGAAAACCGCTTTCATGACAAATCAAAGATCCTGCGAATATTTTCCGGAGTCGTCATTATTACCTTTTTTACGTTTTATGTATCATCAGGAATGGTTTCCGGGGGCGTTTTATTTAACAGCATGTTTAATTTGGATTACCATACAGGGCTGTGGCTCATTTCGGGCGTCGTCGTGGCTTACACGCTTTTCGGCGGGTTTTTGGCAGTCAGCTGGACGGACTTTGTCCAAGGTATCATTATGTTTGTCGCGTTAGTTCTTGTTCCGATTGTGACGGTCATTCAGACGGGAGGACCTGGAGAAGCCTTCAGCGAAATCCAGTCGATCGATCCTAACCTCCTCAATATTTTTAAAGGAACGAGTGTCCTTGGCATCATCTCCTTGTTCGCATGGGGCCTCGGCTACTTTGGACAGCCTCACATTATCGTGCGCTTTATGGCGATATCCTCTGTCAAGGAAACGAAGAAAGCTCGCCGGATCGGCATGGGTTGGATGATCTTTTCAAGTGCGGGCGCACTGCTGACCGGATTGCTCGGTATTGCGTATTACTCGAAGAACGGGCTTCACTTGGATGATCCGGAAACGATCTTCATTCAATTGGGGAACATCCTGTTTCACCCTCTGATCACAGGCTTTTTAATCTCGGCGATTTTAGCAGCGGTTATGAGTACAATTTCCTCCCAGCTGCTAGTTACATCAAGTTCTCTAACTGAAGATTTATACAAAACGCTATTTAAACGCTCTGCATCTGACAAAGAACTCGTCTTTTTCGGACGGCTTTCGGTTTTGGCGGTTTCCATTGTCGGACTCTGTCTCGCCTGGACAAAAAACAATACGATTCTCGGTCTTGTCAGCTATGCTTGGGCGGGTTTCGGCGCGTCGTTCGGCCCAGTGATCATCTTAAGTTTGTTTTGGAAGAGGATGACAAAATGGGGGGCGCTTGCCGGAATGGTTGCCGGAGCAGTTACCGTCATCATTTGGGCGGAAGCCGGACTTTCCGATGTTCTTTATGAAATGATTCCAGGCTTTGCCGCCAGCTTGCTGTTTGTGTTTGTCGTCAGTCTATTGACATCAAAACCGGAGCAGCAGGTGCTTGATGAATTCGAGCAATACAAACAAACACTGCAACGATGATGGAGATGGGGAACCATTCTCCGTCTCTCTTTTTATAGGCCTTCTCCCCCCCTTCTAACAGGGGATTGATCCCATTTTTTTAAAAGTCGCATATAAGTCTATACAAGAGTGTAAAGGAGAAGTATGATTAAGTTAAAAACGAGTAGGAGAAAGGATATGGAAGAGCTATTAGAACAAGTTGTTTCTCTTTCAAACATTAATGAGATCATTGACTTTATCAGCGGCGAGCTGAAAAAGCCGGTCATACTGGAAAGCGCAGATTTTTTCTTATTAGCTTATAACTCCTATTATATTAACCATTTTGATGCAGCAAACCAGCAAACGATTTTCTCCAAAAAATGTCCGCTGCCGATCTTTGAAAAGTTCGTCGAAGAAGGCATTATTGATCAATTGAAAACGATTCCGACTCCTTTTAGGGTAAAACAGATTGAAGAAATCGGGTTAAACCAGCGGGTTGTCGTCAGCGCCAAGTATAAAGACGAAATTATGGGCTATATCTGGGTGCAGGAGATTGAAGACGACTTGTCTGATGAAGAGCTTGATTTCTTATACAAAGCATCCTTTCATGTCGGGAAGATCATTTATAAGAAAAAACGCCTCAAACAAGAAAAAGAAGAACAGGCGGAAGAGCTTTACAAAAAGGCAATTAACGATCAGTTTCAAACGGAAAAAGAGCTGAAAGCCGCCGCCGATAAGGCGAGCGTTGTCCTGCCGGCCGTGTTTACCGTCATGGTGCTTCAAGTCGTTGACGGGGAGGATGAACTGCTCGAGGATCTGAAGGAAACAATTCGGTCTTATTTAAACCTGAAAGATAATATCAGTCACGTATTGGAGGATCATTCGAATATCGCCATCATTGTCGGCAGTGTGTCGCGCAAGCGTTCCGCGCTGGCTGCGGCCTCAGAACTGATCAACCGTCTGTTGACCCATTTGCGCTCGCAAATGCTGCCTCTTATTTTAATCGGGGTCGGCAATGAGTACAGCAGCCCGCTGTCCCTTGGCAGAAGCTACAGAGAGGCGCTCCAAGTGACGAAAGCAGCTGAAATCACGGGAAGCCAGGAACACATTCCCTATGAATACCAAAAGCTCGGGCTTTTCAGGTATCTTGACCAAATCGCCGCAAAAAACGATCATCTGCAATATGTAAACCCGGACCTTCAGCTGCTGAAAGAAAAAGATAAAGAAAGCCACACCGAATTTTTGAGAACGCTTGAAATTTATCTCGTCAACAACTGCAAGGTCAAGCCATCCGCAGAACAGCTGTTTATCCACCAAAACACGCTCAACTACCGTATCAAACAAATATTAGAAATGACATCGATCGATCTCAATGATTTTAATACTAGATGTCAATTGTTTATCGATTTAATGCTGATGAAGAAAGCAGGCTACAAATCGTAAACAGAAAAAGAAAAGCCGGTGCATGAAGTGCCGGCTTTTAATATGTCCGATAAACGTAAGGATCTTTCGGCTCTTTTATAGGAGACCAATCCTTCACCTTCATCACGGGAATCGTAGATTTGAAAGGCTGATAGTATTCGGAAGACAGCGTTCCTTTTACATGGAGCCACTGATCGTCTTTAATATTCGTATGTTCAGGGAATTCGACCAGCATACCGTAGACTCCCGAGTCGGCGATGCAATGAATGATTCCGAAGCGGAGAACAAACAGCTGTTTATCATTGATCGCTTCCCCTTTAAAGGCAAAACCGTCGAATTCGATCGTTCGGTCAAGGAATTCTCCCGGATATTGATAGATCGTTTCCATGCCCTTCAAAAAATCATCGTCTTTTAATGAAATATGCTGTTTTCCTTTATAATTTTTCAGCGCTTTATTCATCAATTCATCGTACCCTTCCTCGCCGTAGTAGATGCTTGTATCAGGGCGCAGGTACTGGGTTTGGGCATAATGCTCCGGCTGTTCGATCGCTTTGAACGAGAAGCCCTTCGACTTGACGATATTGGAATCAAGCGTCGCTGCCGGCAGAAAAAGTCCGGTGCATAAAGGGAAGATGAACACGAAATAAATGAACATCCTTTTCAGAAAAGGCTTATCTTTTTCATGATCGTGATCATGGCCGCATCCGCAGTCGCGGTCACATCCTTTTTCGTCTGAGCCTTTCATATAAATGTAGAATTGCACCGCTGTCAAAATGGCCAGAAGAAAAATAGCGATGTATGAAAGGTAAGCATATTTCATATTAATATATTTTGTCAGATTGCCGGATGCATGAAGATGAAAAAAGAAAAACGTAAACAACATTAAAATGAATGTGCGAAACATGTTCTCACCCCTTTACCAACAGTGATCCGGCTAAGACAATAACGGCGATGTAGGCGACTAAGACAAACACAAAACGTTTTTTAAAGATGCCGAGCATCATCAGCAGATTTTTGATGTCCACCATCGCTCCGAATACAAGAAAGGCGATAAGTGAGCCGAGTGAAAACGTGCTGCTGAAAGAAGAAGCAATAAAAGCGTCGACCTCTGAACAAAGGGACAGCACAAATGACAACCCCATCATAACAAGGGATGAAGACACATCATTCTGCCCGATCGCCAAAAGGGTAGATGTTTTAATATACGTCTGCATTGCCGCTGCGACAAATGCGCCGATGATCAAATATTTTCCGACTGAGAAAAACTCGTCAACTGCATGGCGGAGCGTCCCGCCGAGCTTTTGCAGGAAAGACTGGTTCGCATGGGTATGGTGGTGATGGCCGCGTGTCCCGTTCTCGATCAGCTGATTCCCTTTAAATTGATAAGAGATGATCAGCCCGACAATGAGAGACACCGCAATCGCCAATCCGCCGCGATAGAACACAACATCCCATTTGTTCCCGAAAGCGATGAATGTCGAGAATAACACAATCGGATTGATGATCGGGGCCGTCAGCATGAAGGCGACCGCTGCGTGAAGCGGTACGCCCTTTAAAAGCAGCCTGCGGGCAATCGGAACGATGCCGCACTCGCAAGCCGGAAACAATACCCCGGCAAATGTCCCTGACAAAACGGCGAGAAATCGGTTTTGCGGGATGATTTTCGCCATCATCTCCTCCGTCACAAACATTTGAATCAAACCTGATATAAAAACCCCGATCAAAACGAACGGAATCGCTTCTATTAATATACTGATAAATATTGAGTTCAGCTGCAGAAAGGATTGTGAAGCCACAAAAAAACCTCCGCGCAAATGCATATTTTTAGTTTCAATCTAGCATTATAACATAAATTGAAAAAGCGGTTTTGTGCGGCGGGGTCAGATAATGGGAGGAGCAGAAGTGACAGAATCAATACATATAAAATCCATACACAGCCTTGAAGGGGAATGTTATGATAAGAATATTCAAAAAATGAAAAGAAGAGGGGAAAGACAAGATGCAGCAGCCTTATGATATGCCGCTAGAACAGCTTTACCAGTATAAACCGGAACGGACGGCACCGGCTGATTTTGAAGAGTTCTGGAAGGGTTCATTGGAGGAATTGTCAAATATAAAAGCGGAGCCTGAGCTTGAACCGCATGAATATCCGGCTGACGGGGTAAAAGTCTACTGGCTTACATACAGAAGCACCGGGGGAGCGCGAATCAAAGGCTGGTATGCAGTACCCGACCGCCAAGGGCCGCATCCTGCGATCGTCAAATATCACGGCTATAACGCCAGCTATGACGGAGACATTCATGATATTGTCAATTGGGCTCTTCACGGTTATGCGGCATTCGGTATGCTGGTCCGCGGGCAGAGCAGCAGTGAAGATACAGAGACCTCTCAACACGGACATGTACCCGGCTGGATGACAAAAGGAATCCTCGATCCGAAAACATATTACTACAGAGGGGTCTATTTAGATGCCGTACGAGCAGTCGAAGTGGTCAGCGGTTTTGCTGAAGTCGATGAAAAGCGGATCGGAGTGATCGGGGCAAGCCAAGGAGGCGGGCTGGCTGTCGCGGTTTCGGCGCTGTCCGATATTCCAAAAGCAGCCGTGTCCGAATACCCTTATTTAAGCAATTTTCAACGAGCGATCGATATAGCGATCGACCAGCCTTATCTCGAAATCAACTCCTTTTTCAGAAGAAACACCAGCCCGAATATTGAACAGGCGGCCATGCGGACCCTGTCTTATTTTGATATCATGAACCTTGCTCAAGCGGTCAAAGCGCCCGTTCTCATGTCGATCGGACTGGTTGACACCATCACACCGCCATCCACCGTCTTTGCGGCTTACAATCACTTGAAAACGGATAAAGAAATAAAAATGTACCGCTATTTTGGACACGAATACATCCCGCCGTTCCAAACCGAAAAGCTGGCGTTTTTGAGAAAGCACCTGAAATGAATAAAAGTGAACACCCGGTGAAGCCGGGTTTTTTTATGTCTTGATTTAAGAATATATCGTATTATAAGATATAATTAGAGAGGGTGATGAAAATGAATACAGAGAAAATCATAGAAATGATGAATCAGGACTGGACGGATATTTACTACCATCTGCACACAAAGCATGATGATCATTTGTCTCACCACGCGGTTAGAATGCTTCAGCATATCGAAAAAAACCGCTTGGTGACCATTGGCCATTTAGCAAAATTATTGGATGTCTCTCATAATACGGCATCAGAACATGTGAAAAGACTGATACAAAAAGGACTTGTACAGAAAAACCGGGACAGCAGCGATGAACGCAAAGTCTACGTCACGTTAACGCCTGAAGGTGAAGAAGCAGTGAAACGGCATACGAGACTTCATCCGAAAAAACTGCAAAAGGTGCTGGAGCAATTAAATGAGGAAGAAGTCGAAATGATTAAAACAGCATTTTCCTTGTTGAGCCGGGAGGCAAAATCATGTTTTTAATAGTGAAAATCGGGGTTTCTGCAATATTGATCGCCATTATAACCGAAATTGCACGAAAATCGCCTGAAATGGGTGGAATGATTGCGGCATTGCCTCTTGTCAGTCTGCTGAGTTTATTTTGGCTTAGTGTACAAGGGGAATCTTTAAAGCATTTAAGCCAATTCGCGAAAGGCGTGCTATGGGGGTTTCCCGCCACGGCGGTTCTCCTTTTGATCGTGGTTTTGAGTTTAAAAGCATCATTTCCGGTTGTCATTTCTGTTGTGTTTGGAGTATGCGGATGGGGCGGGTGTTTAATGCTGCAAAAGGCTCTCATCCATGCGATATTCGGGTGAAGGGGAATGGAATAAGAAGCCGCTTGTGCTGCCGCACAAGCGGCTGAAACGATCAGGGAGCGGCATACCCCCCCTGTATGAGACTGTCACGTATAAAGCTTGGAGTAATAAATCATCCTCGCCGGAAAAGGAACGTCTCTGTATGGCCCCTCGGGCGGGATGGATGTCGACAGAAATCGGAAATAATGGCTCCCGAGTATTTTTAAGTTTATCGGATAAGTCTGGACGGTTTCAGGAGCGAGTTCATAGGAGAATGCTTGAGCTTTAGATTGACTGACCATGAACTTTTGATATTCCCCGTTTTCAAAGCAATATAAATAGCCCTTTAAACGATGCGCTTCCTGGTTGACCAAAGAGATATACAGATCTTCTCGGCCGTTTTTTTCAACCGGGTTTCCTGCTTTGTCAGACAAGTAAATCAATCTTGTTTGAGATGGGCTGCCGCTGTTCATTTGACAGTTAACAGGTTCAATGCAAGCAGGATGAGTCGAGAGCCGGTCAGAATGCGGGGCATGTGAAATCAATTCAAAATAGTAGGGTGCTACATCGTCGGCATCCCGATTCCATTTGCAATCGTGCTCAGCCTTTGGGTCGAACATGAAGGACTGGGTGATGATATAAACGATGTGTCTGCCCGCAGGAACATGCTGGAACCTGATTTTGATTTCCTTGGACGAATGAGCGGGAACGATGGATGGAAAGGTTTGCGAGGGCCGGTCATTTCCTTCAAAGAAAACGGATATATGGATGCGGTCTTCGGCATTCGTATGGTTGCAGCAGACGTATGATGCTTGGAAATGGCCTGATGGATCGGTTTGATAGCTTAATTTGTTTCTGTCGATCGTATAAAGGTGATCTGCGTGAAAATAAGTCGATCTGAGGATATGGATAATACCGCCTCCGTTTCACAGTATGGAAAGCCGCCGGAGCACCCGGCAGCTTCTTGCTATTTTTTGATATAAACCTCTGTCCGCTTTTCCAGGAAATCCTGGAGCAAAGCGATCGCCGAGCAAACGGCCCAGTAAATCAAGGCAACTAAAATATACATCGTCATATAGTCGAACTCCCGTCCGCCTACGATTTTTGCCTGTTGAAACAATTCAGGCACGGTGATCATGGCGGCGAGGGAAGACGCTTTAACGAGATCAAGCATTACGTTTGCAAGAGGCGGGAGTGCAATTCTAATCGATTGAGGGACAATCACGTGGCACATCGTCTGCCAGTAGGAAAAGCCGATCGATTTTGCAGCGTCCCACTGCCCTCTGTCAACGGACGACAGGGCCGAGCGGATAATCTCGGCAATGTATGCGGCGCTGTTCATGCTGAAGCCGATTAAGGCAGCAGTCAAAGCCGTAAATTGGATTCCGATATAAGGAAAACCAAAATAAAGAATAAATAGAATGACAAGGATCGGAACGCCTCTCATAAACGAAATATAGATTCTTGCCGGCCAACGAAGCAAAGAGATCTCCGACATGCGCCCAAGCGCGATGAAAAAACCGAGAATTAAACCGGCAAACATGCTCGCGAATGAAATAAAAAGCGTATTCCATATGCCTTGCATCACATAAGGAAACGATTTCGCAGCCAATTCTGCATTAAAAATATACTCCCATTGAATAGAGCCCAATTGACATCCCTCTATTTATTCACATCGACATCGACAAAGTCGATATCCTGCTTTTTCGAAACATCGGCACCGCCGAAAAACTTTTTCGAAATCTTTTTAATTGTGCCGTCCTTCAGCATTTCGTCAATTGTTTTGTCGAATTGTTTTTTTAGTTCTGCGTTTCCTTTTTTCATGATCATGCCTTGCTGATGCGGATAGTATTTAAGATCGGGATGAATAGTCAGATCCAGATCAGGCATTGCGGCGAGCGCGAGTTTTTGAAGGTAGTAGTCGTTTAAGATGACATCGGTTCTTCCATTCGCTACATCCTTTAAAAATTGGTCATTTGTTGCGTTGTCGTAAATGACTTCCTCAGCTCCGTATTGGCGCGCGATATCCATGTAAACTGTCGTAGCTGCGCCAGCGGCTTTCTTTCCCTTTAAGTCCTCAAGCGTGTGGATGCCTGATAGATCTTTTTTGCGGACGATAGCCGTTCCGAATGAATATTTATAAGGCGTAGAGAACAAAAACTTCTCTTTGCGGTCGTCGGTCATTGTAATATCGTTGGCAGCAGCGTCCACTTGTCCGCTCCCCACCGCCGTCAGCATGCCGTCAAAGCCCATTTCTTTAAATTCGACATCCAGGTCGAGCCGTTTAGCCGCTTCACGGATGACTTCCACTTCGTAGCCGGTCAGCTTGTCTTTGCCGGAATCAGTGTCATGATATGAAGTAGGATAAAGGGTTCCCGAAGTCGCCACAACGATCTTCCCTTTTTCCTTTATCTCATCCCAGGCTGTTTTTTGATTGTCAGCCTTATTTTGAGTAGTGCTGCATGCAGCTGTTATAAGAGCGAGCGCTAACAGTGTTATCAACAATGTAATGCGCTTATACGTATGCAATTTATTCACTTAAAAAATCCTCCTATTCCTTTAGTCAAGTAAACCATAGCACTGAAGTAGGGATTAGGCAATAAGATAATTAGTATTGGGAAAAAATAAAATAATTGATTGTGCAACCTGCTTTACTTTTTAAGGTGAAAGATGGAATCATAAAGATATTGGTAAATTGAAACACAAGGAGGATAAGAAAAGATGAAAAATATTTTAATCATCAACGGACATGAAGCCTATCCCCATGCAAGAGGACAGCTTAATCACACTATTTTTACAGCGATGGCGGACAAGCTGGGTGAAAAATATGAAGTAAAAAAAACAGTGGTGGCAGACGGCTATCAAATCCCGGAGGAGCACGAGAAATTCAAGTGGGCTGATGCTGTTATTTATCAGACGCCTGTTTACTGGTTCAGTGTTCCTGCTTTATTTAAAAAATATATTGATGAAATTTATGAGTACGGGCTTTTTTATCAAGGGTCTGAAGACTACGGCAGAGGCGGGCTGTTTACAGACAAAAAGTATATGTTTTCAACCACATGGAACGCGCCCAAGGATGTATTCTCCAAAGAGGGGACATTCTTCGAAGGTAAAAGTCTTGATGAAGCGCTCTTTCATTTGCACAAAATGCAGGAATTCGTCGGCATGAAGCCTTTAAAAACATTCTCTGTCCATGATGTCATCAGCAATCCGCAAGTAGATCAATATTTAGCTGATTTGGACGCCCATTTAAAAGAAGTATTTTCGATTTAAGTCAAGAGGTTTGTGCTCAGGCGCAAACCTCTTTTTTCGTTATCCGCTAAGAAAACGTGATACAGTTGAGTAAAAGCAAAGCAGGGGGTGCTCGCATGTTTTTAAAAAAGCTGACTTTACTTCGGGAAAAAGTTCCTTCTTATGCAAAATATCCTTTTTCAATTCCTGCTATTCAACATTTAAAAGAACTGACGTTTCAAAAAAACGTAACATTTTTTGTGGGGGAAAACGGATCAGGCAAATCGACGCTGCTTGAAGCAATCGCAGATAAATGCGAATTTAACACGGCTGGCGGGGGAAGAAATAATACATATGAAGTGTACGGTTCCGGTTCGGATTTGGGAGACTATATCAGATTGTCATGGCTTCCTAAAGTAACAAACGGCTTTTTTCTGCGCGCCGAATCTTTTTATCATTTTGCCACTCATATTGATGAAGTAGACATCACCGGTTTTCGAGGCTACGGAGGCAGATCTCTTCACGAGCAATCACACGGTGAATCTTTTTTATCGCTTTTCAAACATCGTTTTAAAGAGAAGGGAATCTATCTTCTCGATGAGCCTGAAGCTGCTTTGTCCCCGGCAAGACAGCTGGCATTTTTGAAAATTCTTCATGATTTGACGAAATCAAACCAAGCTCAGTTTATTATCGCCTCTCACTCCCCCATTTTATTAGGGTATCCGGAAGCCGACATCTTCAGTTTTGATGGTGAACAAATCACTGAAGTGAACTATGAGGATACGGATCATTACACCTTAACCAAGTATTTTCTTCAGCACCGGGAAAAGCTTCTGGCGGAGCTGTTTTTAGATGATGTTTGATCTGAAACGCGTTTCATAGGATATGATAAAGTGCATCCGGATCAAAATACGAAACAGGAGTTGAGCCATATGATTCATCAGCAATTACGCCCATTTCCAAACCATTTCCTATGGGGATCAGCTTCAGCAGCCTATCAGATCGAAGGAGCCTGGAAGGAAGACGGCAAAGGCCTCTCGGTTTGGGATGTGTTCACAAAGATTCCCGGCAAAACGTTTAAAGGAAGCAATGGAGACATTGCGGTCGACCATTACCACCGTTTTAAAGAAGATGTTGCTTTAATGGCCGAGATGGGGTTAAAAGCATACCGTTTTTCAGTCAGCTGGCCGAGGATTTTTCCCCAAGGCAGGGGAGAAGTCAATGAAGCGGGCTTGAGATTTTACGATGACTTGATTAATGAGCTCCTTGCTCATGATATTGAACCCGTTTTGACGCTTTATCATTGGGATCTTCCCCAGGCTTTAATGGATGAATACGGCGGCTTTGAATCCAGAAGGATTATAGAGGATTTCAATACGTATTGCGTTACGCTCTATAAGCGGTATGGGGACAGGGTCAAATATTGGGTGTCTCTTAACGAGCAAAATTACAATTTTAATCATGCCTTTATCACAGCGATGCATCCTCCGGGTGTGAAGGACAGGAAACGCTTCTATGAGGCTAACCATATTGCATTTCTGGCGAATGCAAAGGCAATCGATTCTTTTCGCCGGTATGTTCCCGATGGAAAAATCGGACCGAGTTTTGCTTATTCGCCTGCATATCCGCTCTCCAGCCGTTCGGATGATATCCTCGCTTTCGAAAATGCTGAGGAATTTACAAATTATTGGTGGCTTGATGTGTATTGCCGGGGAACATATCCGGGCATTCCTTTGAAATATCTGAAGGAAAAAGGCTGGGCGCCGACAATTGAGGAGGGGGATATGGAGCTTTTAGCAAAAGGAAAACCTGATTTCGTCGGTGTGAATTATTATCAAACCATCACATATGAAATGAATCCTCTAGACGGAGTAGCGGAAGGAAAGATGAATACGACCGGCCAAAAGGGCAGCAACCAGGAAACAGGTATGCCCGGTTTATACAAAACAAAGAGGAATCCTCATCTTGAGACATCGAATTGGGATTGGGCCATTGACCCGATCGGTCTAAGAATCGGGCTTCGCAGGATTTCCAGCCGCTACGGGCTTCCGCTTTTCATAACGGAAAACGGGCTTGGGGAATTCGATAAGGTTGAAAATGACGGCACAATTCATGATGATTACAGAATTGCCTACTTGCGTGCGCATCTTGAACAGTGCAGACAGGCTTTAAACGACGGAGTCGATTTAATCGGCTACTGCAGCTGGTCTTTTACAGATTTATTGAGCTGGCTGAACGGCTACCAGAAGAGATACGGTTTCGTTTATATTAATCGTGATGAAGAGAATGTAAAGGACTTGAAGAGGATTAAAAAAGACAGCTTTTACTGGTACCAAAATGTCATTCAGACAAACGGGGAAGAGCTTTAGGAGAAGGGCGCCGGTGACACCGGCGCCTTTATTCTTTGATCAGGCCTGTTTAAAATCGAGAATATAGGTGATCTTCGCAGTGCTGCTTTTATCAGGCATAATCGTATAGCATGTCAGCTGATAGACGCCTTGCGGGATGTCGCATGACAATTTCTTGGATAGGACGCTTGCAATTTCGACCCCGCCATGAAGCACGTCGAAAGAAACGGTGACGCGCCTGTTAAAGGAGGGAACCTGTTCCTGGACATTCAAACGAACTTCTACTAATGATGCCGTATTATCGAGAGCTTCAAACGAGACCGCGTGTTCTCCCGCTGTGTAGCCTCTTTTAATATCCTCGTCTGTCCAATCCATAACGGGCGGCTTTCCGCCTTTTTGATAAACGGTAAACTGATGGTATGACATCGTCATTTCTTCTGCTTCCCACTTTTTGATCAAAGAACGTACCTCCAGTGTTATTTAATCTTGAAAAGTATTTTCGTGCCGTCCGGATAATCGCTTACCTGATTGCCCACCCAAGATCCTGCTCCACGGTTATCAGAAGGACTGATATACTCGACGGAAGCACCTGTTCCGCCTTCTTCGCACATGGCCATCGGCCACTCGTCGCGGTCATAGCCCGATTTGGAAGGAACATCTTTTAACGATTCCTTTCGGCGTTCGTCGGCTCCGTCCCTGTCGATCGTACAGATTTTAGAATGCCCTTTCTTGATGGCCTTTCGAATGTGCGCGCCTGTTTCAGGATAGCGGTCCGACGGGAAAATCAGCACTTCATCATAGTCTGAGCCGTTTTGCCGGCCTGAAGGCTGGTGTTCTGAAGTGAAAAAATCGCCGGATATAATGCCGATGATCACGACGGCGACGGCGAGCAAGGTGATCAGCAAAGATTTAATTTTGTCCATTCGTGTTGTCCTGCTTTCTTATAAGTTGAATCACTCAGCCGCAGCGGGCCGGAAGTAAATACAACTTTATTATCGTAAAAATAATTTGAGAAATAAAGGGGAGATTAATAGGTTTTTCCTCCTGAAAAGCTGAATTTTAGTCTATCATATCGCCTTTTTTTAAAATTTTGCCGGTTCGTTTAGAAGGTTTTAGAGGTTCAAAATTTAAATTTCTCATATGGAAGAAAAACTTTCGAGCCCCCTTTATCAAGCTTTCCTGCGCGAATGATATGAAATACAAGACAGAAAAGGAGCTGACTGAGTTGCTTCGTAAGCTATTGAAGGCACTTCAAAACGGTAAAAACCGACGATACAGCAGCAGTGACTACGGACGGAAATCATACAAAAAATACAGCAGCAGCGATTATAAAAGAAAAGGGTACGGTCATCACCATTACAAAAGAAAGCATAAGAAATTTTTCGGCAGCAGCTAAATCGCGTGAAAACATTGATGAGATGGCTGTTTGACCGCCCGCTCAAAAAAGGAACCGTCTTGGAGGGGAGATATCGAATCAACCGTGTGCTCGGGATGGGCAGCTACGGTATCACATATCTTGCCGAAGAACTTGGGAGAGCTGGTTTCCGCGTCATCAAGCAGCAGAGAAAGACAAAAGCATGGACATCAGCCGGCCGGAGGTCTTTCAACCGCGAGGCTGAAATTTTGCGGGAATTAGATCTGCCTGTCGCGCCCCGTATATATGAGGTGCTTCATGCGGCCGGCGAGCGGTTTATCGTAATGGAATATATCGAAGGAAAAACCTTTGAAGATTTGCTCTTTTATGATGGACATGTCTTTGATGAACAGCAAACGATCAGCATATTGAAGGAAGTGCTTCACAGCGTTTCATTTCTTCACAGGAGAGGGATTATTCACCGCGATTTGAGGATTCCCAATTTGATTGTGAGCGGAGGAACGATCCGCATTATAGATTTCGGACTAGCATGCCATCTGACTGAAAGAGAACGTGTTGATGACCGGCACCCGGAAAAAAGGCTGATGCGTGCTGTTTCCGTCAAAAGTGACTTTTATGCGCTGGGACATTTCGCATTGTTTCTCCTGTACTCCGAGTTTACTCCGTCCGGCGAGGAAGAAAAAAGCTGGGAAGAAGAACTCTGCCTATCGTCCGGGTTTACATCCGTTCTGAGGAAGATGTTGCAAATTGATCAGCCGTATGAGCGTGCAGAAGATATTATCGGCGACTTGACTTCCTGTACGGCGAAAAAGATGAAGCAGCCGTTTTAACGACAGCCCAGCGTGTCGACAAACCCTCGCAGTCGTTGTCAGGCCTGCTAAGTCGGTCTGACGAATAGAAGGAGGATCGGGAGGCTGACGTTCTGAGGCGTCCTGCCTGAATACCGCGTCATTATATCCTGTGAAAGTCTTCTCCGATGCTCGGCCTTCCTAGACTGTAAGGGATGCGGGTCACGCTGAAAGGATGACAAAATCCCAAAACTAAAAGTCGTTTTGGGATTTTGTCAACGCGAGAAGATTAATTTTTGTCCCCAATTTCAACTTAAATCGTTTGCTCTTCACTGCATTCCCCTTTTTGTTTCACCAGTAAATACATATCGGTTAAGACGGAGACGTTTTGACAAGATGAACAAAAAACCCCGTTGTGAAAACGGGGTTTTAAACAATTTGAAAGCCTAAAGTTCCTCTGCTTTTTCGGCTTTTTTTGTTTCATACTGTTTTTGTTTATTTGCGATGTAGCTTCTGGCCTCTTGATGCATACGCTGTTTCAGTTTGTAGACTTCGCTGTTTTGATAGATATGTGAATTGTAGTTTAGCGGAGATGCATTTTTCCCTTTTCCTGTTGCGTCGATCAAGGCGGAGTAGTCGGACTGGATCATTTGCTGAATTTGCTCAGAGGCCGAGTATTCTCTTTTGAGCAGCCCGTCAAGATCCTCGACAGCTTTAATCGTGTCTTTTCTGTTTTGGTTTGCAGCATCGAGCTGCTGTTTGATTTCATCGGAAGAGAATGGCTGTAGCGATATTAAATCATCAATCTGTCCTAAAATATTCGACAGTTCTTGTTGCTGTGCAGAGACCATGTTTTGAGAGTGAATGTGGACATTTGCAAGCTCCTGTTCAAGAAATTGAACATCAACGAATGTGTCCTCTGAAAGTCCGGCATTTTCGGCCGCAGCAGATACACCATTCAGAAACTGAATCTGCATATCAGCTAAATCCAGCCAGCCGTCTACGATCCCTGATTGGTCTCTGTAAAACGCTTTAATGGCATCAGCGCCTTTTCCTTGGAACTCATCAAGTTCTGTGACGCTGTTTAACGATTGTTTTAAGCTGACGAGCTGTTCTCTCAAGTTTTTATATTCATCAGATCTTTGCTTCATAGCTGATAATAGGGTTTCCGCTTCGTAGACTTTCATTGGAAATCTGCCCTTCCTGCGACTTATATAGTACAGAGTGTACCACTTTGTCACAGGGGATTGGGCAATAAATCCTGAATATCCATGAAAATGAATCTTTGTGATCAAATTTGTAAGCTCTTTAGGCTTTTTGTCGTGATAGGAGACTTTTGATTTAATAGTTAATTAGTCCCTTTTATGGCGGAGTTGTGTCGTCGGACTGAAGAAAAGCAGACAACTAAAAATGTGAAATACTGTGAACAACACAATTGAAAATGTGATGATATGGTATCTTAAAATTAAATATTAAATAAAAAAGACTCGGAATATTGTAATTAAACATAATTGACTACTTTCTCATGCTTGATTAGTATAATAGTAAAATATTTTTAAAAAAGGATATTTTTAAAAGGGGGGATCGGGATTGAATGAAGAAGGTTACCGGCTTGGAATTGATATTGGAGGAACTTTTACCGATCTTACATTGTTAAACCAGGCGGACGGGAGCATGACCGCAGTTAAAACGCCGACCGTTCCCGAAGATCCGGCCCAAGGGATCATCAACGGTTTGGCTCTCTTGAAGACCCAGGGTGTTCACCCTTCAGAAATTCATCACTTCGTACACGGCATGACAATCGGTTTGAACACATTATTACAACGCAAAGGGGCTGATATTGCTTTATTCGTAACCGAAGGTTTCCGTGATATTCTTTCGCTTCAACGCCTCCGGCTTCCGATACCGTACGATTTTAGATCGAGAATGCCGGAGCCCCTTATTCCCCGGAAAAACGTGTTTCCCATTCAAGAAAGAATGCTTTATGACGGCTCTGAAAAGCTGCCGCTCCATAAGGAAGAGATCGATGAGGCGGTTGGACAAGTTTTAAGAAAAGGATTAAAAGGAATCGTTGTTTCTTTTTTGCACAGCTATCGGAATCCGCTTCATGAACGCCAGGCTGCAGAACGGATCAGACAAATAGCACCTGAGCTTGAGGTTGCAACGTCTGCGGAGCTTTGGCCGCAAATGAGGGAATACGAACGGACGGTTATGGCCGTCGCAAACCTATACATCAAACCGAATGTCCATCACTACTTTCGAACGCTGAAAGAGAGGCTCGCCCTGGAAGGAATTTCAGCGCAGCCGTTTATCACCCAGTCTAACGGAGGACTGATGGACATTGAATCGGCTGCCGAGGCACCTGTCAAAACGCTTTTTTCCGGACCGGCAGCAGGGGTCATCGGTGCCATCAGAACGGCGGAAACCGCCGGAGAGGCGAATATCATCACATTTGATGTCGGAGGAACTAGCGCGGATATTTCGATTGTTGAAGAAGGGGAGCCGACTTTTACACAGTCAAATCAAATCTCTGGATTTCCGATTACGATTCCGTCTGTAGCGATGTATTCGATCGGTGCTGGCGGAGGGTCGGTGGCATGGATTGACAGCGGCGGTCTCTTGAAAGTAGGACCGGAGTCAGTTGGATCTGATCCGGGGCCGGCTTGTTACGGAAAAGGAACAAAGGCCGCACTTACAGATGCGTTTCTTATATGTCATTATTTAAATCCAAACCGGTTTGCATCAGGAAATATGAAACTGTACCGGGAAAGATCCGAAAAAGCGCTCCTCCCGGTTGCCGAATATTTAGGCACAGATGTGGAGCAGGCCGCGGATCAGATGATTCAGGTTGCGCTTGCCAATATGTACACGGAACTAAGCAATGTTATGGAGCAAAACGGGTTTGACCCGCGTGAATTCAGCCTCATGGCCTTTGGAGGCGCAGGACCGGTCACTGCTAATTTTTTAGCTGAGGAAATTCAGGCCAAAAATGTGCTGATCCCGCCGCATCCGGGAACCTTGTCCGCTTTGGGCGCACTGACGGCGGATTTTATTTATGATGCTGTATGTTCAAGACAGGTGCTGCTTGAACAAATAAAAACGGCCGAGTTAAAAGCGGAGTTTGTAAGGCTGCAAGAGCAAGCGGAAACATGGCTGCGGAAACAGCAGGCGGAGATGCTGCCGGAAACCTCTCTTCTTTACTTGCTTGATGCCCGTTATAAAGGTCAGGCATACGAAATTGAGCTCCTTGTTTCACCGGAATGCCTGGAAGGCAAAAGCACGAGTGAAATCGCGGACTCCTTTCACCTCTTACATGAAAAGCAATATGGACACAGCGATGAGAAAGCAAGCATTGAGTTGATGAATATACGCGTCCGCATCATAGGCAAGACACCGAAGCCGCCAGGCGGAAAAGGAGGCCGAAGTGAGCTGCCCGAGGCTGAACCGGTCAGCCAAAGAAAGATCATCATTAAAGGCGGTACATATCAAACCGCTGTATACCAACGTTCAGATTTAAGGTGCGGTCAGAGAATAAATGGGCCGGCCATTGTTGAGCAAGATGATACAACGACGCTGATTTTGCCAAATTGGAGCGGAAAAACTGATCATGCCGGAAATTTGATCATTGAACGGAAGGAGAGCTGACCATGCGCACAGATCCTGCCCGGCTGGAAATGATGAGAAGCTACTTTAACGCGATAGCCGCGGGAATGGGACACGTTATTGAACGGACGTCCTTTACCACATTTGTAAAAGAGTCAGCTGATTTCGCTACTGCGCTTGCGACGCCGGAAGGGGAATTTTTCGTTTATCCGAAAACGGTCGGCGTCACGATTTTTTTAGGCCTTTCATTAAAACGGATCATCGAAGAAAGCGGCCCATTTGAACCGGGAGACATTATCCTCACAAATGATCCCTATACAACGGACGGATTGGCGACCCACTTGCCTGATATACATGTAGTGAAGCCGATTTTCATGGAGGGCGAGGTCATCAGTTACGCGTGGTGTTTTGTCCATTGCAGCGATGTCGGCGGCCTTGTTCCGGCAAGCATTTCGCCGACAGCGACAGACATCCATCAGGAAGGCCTGAGGATACCGCCGGTGAGAATTTACAAAGCGGGAAGAGAAAATCGCGATATATTGAATGTGCTGCGGGCAAACAGCAGGGTTCCCGACTTAAATGAAGGGGATATTCATGCGATGGTGGCCGCGGTCAATACGGCGGAGAACCGATTGACAGAGATGGTCGGCAAGTTTGGAAAAGAAGCGGTCCAACAAGGAATGGATGATTTGCTCGAACAAGCAGCGATGAGAGCCGGCCGGGTTATCAGCGGGATTCCGGAAGGCACATACAGTTTTTCAGACTATCTTGATGACGATATGATTTCTGACGTTCCGATCCGCTTGGCTGTTACGGCAAACGTCTCGGGAGGGGAAATCACATTGGACTTTTCAGACTGTGATCCCCAGGTGAAAACCGCATTTAACCTTGTCACTAATGGAAGCAAACATTCATTTCTATTTCAGGGCCTGATCAACTTTATCATAAGTGAAGACCCGTATATTCCGGTTAACGGGGGACTGACAAGGCCGATCAAAGTCATCGCTCCGAAAGGTACACTGGTTCATCCGGAATATCCAGCGGCCGTCGGAATTCGTCATTCGATTACGATGAGACTTTATAATGCCGTACTGGGCGCTTTGGCCAAGGCGCTTCCGAAAGCTTTGCCTGCAGCAGGCGCCGGTCAGTCAGCGATTGTCGTACTGTCGGTTCCCGGCGAATCAACGGGCGGCCGGAAGATGTCTGTGGTCGAACCGATGGGAGGCGGAGGAGGCGGCCAGCATGACATGGACGGAGCAGACGGTATTGACCATGCATCCGGATTTTTAAAAAATACGCCGATTGAAAGCCTTGAACAGCACATTGACATCCATGTCCGCCGCTATGAGCTGATTAAAGATACCGCCGGAGCCGGTTTTCACAGGGGCGGCCATGCAATCGGGCTGGAGTTTGAAGCGACGGCGCCAGAATCAATTGTGACCGCAAGAGGGATGGAGAGAATGCGATTTCATCCGTGGGGGCTCGCCGGGGGAACGGCAGGAGCGCTCGGACGGGTGCGTCTTTATCCGGAGCAGCCTCAGGAGAAAACGATTTCGAAGATCGACGTTCTAAAGCTCAACAAAGGGGATGTTATCAGCATTCATTCGCCTGGCGGCGGAGGCTGGGGAGATCCATACAGCCGGGAAGCTGAATCGATTTTGAGGGAAGTTGAATCGGGCTTGCTGAGCCCGGAAGCGGCATACCATCAATACGGCGTGGCTGTAAAAGAAAACGATGCAGGCTCATTCATTATTGATCTGGAAGAAACAGCTGAAATCAGAAAAAAGAAAGCAGGCGAACCTCGGAAACATTGGGATTTCGGGCTTGCTAGAGAAGAATACGAACGGTGCTGGACAGAGGAAGCCAGCAGCACATTGGCCCGGATTCTGCGACAGCTTCCGGCTCATCAAAGATCACATGTTAAACATCTAGTCCACCGTTATTTTTCAAAAGAACATAACGGTTCGATCAGCAAAGGCGATGTTGCGGCCGCTGTGGAAAAACTGGCTGGCAAAAATAACACGGGAATGGTGAGATGACAATGAAAAGTAAAATTTCTGCTTTATTTATTCTGTCTCTTGTAGCGGTGCTCCTTCTTTCGGGCTGCGGCGGAAAAGGTAGTCAGGAAAGCAAACAATCAGATACAGTCGTTATCGGCGTCTATGGAGGCGATTGGGAAAAACATATTAAGCCTAGCCTTGAATCTTTTGAAAAAGAAACAGGGCTGAAGGTCAAAGTCGTCGCAGGGACAGACTCTGAGTGGTTTACAAAGCTCAAAGCTGCAAATGGCAGAAATGCTCCGTATGATCTCTTAATCCTGCAGCCGGATACGATTCACAGGGCACAGTCGGCGGGATTACTGGCGCCGATTGATCAGGAAAAGGTTCCGAATGTCCGCGATCTGTATCATTCCGTTCAGAAACGCTTCACTGATGATGGAAAGCAGTATGCGGCCGGTTTCAGTATGGGGCAGCTCGGAATTGTCTACCGAAAGGACCTTGTACCGCAGGAGCCTAAACGCTGGACGGATCTTTGGAACAGCAGCTATAAAGGTCATGTGGCCATATCATCGCCGGCTTATTCGGCGGGACTTCAGTTTTTTGTAGGATTAATCAATGCCCAGGGCGGCCTGGAGTCAAATGGGAAAGACGTGGATAAAGCGTTCAACAGTTTGACGGATTTAAAGAACAACATAACAGCCTATCCCGATAATCCGGGCTCGATACAAACGCTTTTGGAACGCGGGGATGCATGGGTTGTCCCGTTTTGGGACGGACGCGCTTTTTCTTTGCAGGACGCCGGTCTTGACCTGGGATTTGCATATCCCGAGGAAGGTGCCGTCGCAGCAGTTGCAAGCTGGGCTTTGATGAAAGGAAGCCCTAATCAGGATAACGCATACAAGCTGTTAAATCACCTGCTCAGTCCAAAAGTGCAAGGAGATTTTGCCGATAGAACATTTTACGGCATGGCCAATAAAAAAGTGAAATACAGCGATAAATTAAAAGGAAAGATTAAAGTAGGGGAGGACTATTACAGGAATTTAAAATGGGTTGACTATGAAGTCGCGGCAAAAGATCTAGGCGATTGGACAAATCGCTGGAATCAAGTACTTGGCGGAAAATAGGTGACAAACATGAGCGCAATTCAGATTCAGCATGTCAGCCGGCATTTCGGAAACACCATCGCATTGGAAGACGTACAGCTTGAAGTCAAAGAAGGGGAATTTTTCTCTCTCCTCGGTCCGAGCGGCTGCGGAAAGTCAACGCTCCTTCATATCATTGCCGGGTTCCTTGAACCGACGTCAGGGTTTGTATATATAGGAGGAAGAGATGTAACTGATTTGCCGCCATACGACCGACATATTGGAATGGTTTTTCAGGATTATGCTTTATTCCCGCATCTCAGCGTATTTGACAATGTTGCATACGGATTGAAAGTTCGAAAATGGCCCCGCCGCAAGATTGAAGAACGGGTGATGGAAAGCCTCGCCCTTGTCAGGCTTGAAGCGTTTGCTAATCGCATGCCCCGTCAGCTGAGCGGGGGCCAGCAGCAGCGGGTGGCGATTGCCCGGGCATTGGCGATTCAGCCGTCTGTGCTATTGCTAGACGAGCCGCTGAGCAACTTGGATGCGAAACTTCGAAAAGAAATGCAGACGGAGCTGCGCAGCATCCAAAAGCGCGTCGGCATTACAACGATTTTAGTGACGCACGATCAGGAGGAGGCTTTAAGCTTATCAGACAGAATTGGAATCCTCGGCTGCGGCAGGCTTCAGCAGCTCGGCACTCCGTTGGACGTGTACCGCACGCCTGCTAATCAATTTGTCGCCGAATTTATCGGACAGGTCAATTTGCTGAAAGCGCGTGCGTCGGAGATACAGCCTTCATCAGGCGTTTATGGCTATGAAGCGGTCGATTTTGAAATATATGAAGGTGTTCCGCTGACTTTTGAAATCAGCCGGAATCTCTTAAAAAAATCCTCTGTATTGTTCATGGTGCGGCCCGAGAGAATCTCAGTCTCTTTCGAGAAGCAGAAGAACAGGCTGATTGAAATGCCTGCAACGATAACGGAAGTCAGTTATGCCGGGCATGCTCTCAGGCTGAAAGCCGCTGTTTTCAAAGGAGAATGGATCATTCAGGCGCCCGATCCTCAATTTCCAAGATTGCCGAAGGCGGGGGATCAAGTGTATCTTTCTTTGGATCCGGACGATTTTGTTCCGCTCGATGTAAAGGAGGATGCAGATGGGTGCTCTTGAACAAAAACGGTTTTATTGGGTTTTGCTTGTTCCCGTCCTTTTATTTCTCGGCGTTTTTCTCGTGTTGCCGCTTGTTCTGCTGCTGTTATTAAGTTTCAGAGACGTGGACGCTATGATGAATACGCTCGATACGTACAGTTTTTCTCAATATGTCGAAGTGTTCTCTTCGGACATTTATTTGAAAACAATCGGTATAACGCTTTGGACGGCGTTGAAGACCACTGTATTATGCCTTGTGATGGCGTATCCGGCAGCATATTTACTCGTTAAGGCGCCGACCGGCAGGCTGCGGGCTTTGTTTTATATATTGCTTGTTTCTCCTTTACTGACCAGTGTTGTCATTCGGACGTTTTCCTGGATTGTGCTGCTTTCGCAAAACGGGATCGTCAATGAGGCGCTTATCAGCTTGAAGCTGATTGAAAAGCCCCTGCCGCTTTTATGGAATATGAACGCCGTCATCATCGCATATGTCCAGGTTATGCTGCCGTTTGCTGTGCTGCCGCTTGCCGGTTCTTTAAGCGAAATGAAACCGGATCTTAAATTTGCTTCGATGAGCCTTGGAGCGGGGAGGCTTCGGACATTTTTTTTCGTGACCTTGCCAATGACGGTTCCAGGATTGCTGACAGGAGCAATGATCGTGTTTTCGCTTTCGGCCGGAAGCTATATTACGCCTCTTCTCGTCGGCGGAAGGATGCAGCCGCTGCTGCCGTTATCAATCTATCAGCAGGTCATGCAAGTCTTTCATCTTCCTCTTGCAGCAGCTATGTCGATTACTTTATTAGCCGTTGTCAGCGTGGTTATTGGAATCCTTGGCTTTTTCCAAAAGCGTTGGGAGGCGAGAATAAATGGGTAGACGATTGCGCCGTCTGTCTGGGGGAAAGTGGATTGATGTGTGCGTTTGGGCGGCGGGTTTATTGGTATACCTTTTTTTGGCGCTGCCTGTATTTGTGATTATACTGTCGGCTTTCAGCCCGGACGAATATCCGAAGTTCCCGCCATCCGGCGTCTCGCTGCGCTGGTTTGCCGGAGTTTTCAGCAGCAGCGGCTGGATGGAATCGATTTGGGTCAGCGGTATGCTGCTTCTCGTTGTAACGCCTCTTGCGGTGATCCTCGGAACAGTTGCAGCCTATGCATTGGCGCGGCTGAACTTTCCTGGAAAACAGGGGATTCAAGCTTTTATTTTATCGCCGTTGATGATTCCTCAAATCGCATTAGGCGTGTCATTTCTCTATTTATTGACAATGCTTGGGGTAAACGGCACATTTGCCGGGCTGGCTGCCGGGCATATGCTGATCAGCCTTCCGTATGTCTTACGGACGGTCGGGGTCAGCATGGCGAACGTGGATCCGAAGCTTGAACTGGCATCCATGAATCTCGGCGCAGGTCCATGGTATACCTTTTTTCATGTTACCTTGCCGCTCATTAAACCGGGAATCATTGCGGGAGCCGTTTTTGCCGCTGTGACGTCATTCGGGGAAGTATCAATCAGTCTGTTTGTTTCTTCACCTGCTGTCACGCCTGTACCGGTGCGCACGTTCAGCTATATTGACCAGACGTTTGATCCGAGTGTTAATGCGATTTCGGTTATTTTTATCACAGTTTCAGTGATCGCGCTGATCATCATCGAGCGGACGATCGGGCTTTCAAAAACCGTGTAGCAGGCGAAACTCAGCCTGCTTTTTTGTATGGAACACCGAAAGTATTTCAAGATACCGTTTAGGAGGAGACAGTTCAGTGATTTTCCGTTCTGCTTCAATGTTTTCGCAAGCTGTTTGTCTTTTCTCGTATCAGTTTAAACGGCTGGGTAAAAGAAACGTTTTATTTGAATGAACATTGTAAAAGAAAACGCCTAAGCCTTAACGGATTTTCATGATTTATTCATGAAGTTAAGGCTGTTTTTTTAATATTTTAATATATTCTTTATCTAGGATTTGGAATTTTTTGCGGAATTAAGCGGTTTTTTTCGTTTTCCCGCATATTTTTTTGTCGATTTCGGTATCACGCATTAACATTCATGGATAACATTCGGCATCCCGCATGAAACTTTTCACCTATTTTTCGGTGAAAAAAACAAAATTTTCATTTAAAGTGAACTGTGAGCAGAAAATGAATTTATATCAATAAAAGCAGATAAAGGCAAACCTGCGGAAACGCAGGGACGCAAAGCCATGGCCTAAGGTACTGACGGTGCTACGGTTGACAGGTTGCCGAATAAACAGGGAGTTCGCCCGTTTTTATTCGGGTGGACTCTTTTCTTTTTTATTTCCAAAATAATGTTTTATTGGAAATGACAAATCTGTGACAGCGTTTTTCGCTCATCGCAATACCGCAACATTGCATTGCGGCTTGGCTGTTCGCATCGTCATACATAGCAAAAGATAAAGGAGGAATAAAAAATGGGAAACACATGTTACCCGCTGACACATGCTCAAAGGAGAATTTGGTACACTGAAAAGTTCTATCCCGGCACAAGTGTTTCAAATTTGAGCGGTTTTGGAAAATTAAAATCTGCCTCCGGAATCGATTCCGGGTTATTGACTGAAGCCATTCGCCAGTTTGTCCGTACAAATGAAACCATGCGATTCAGACTGTTGTTTGAAGGAGGGGATGAGCCGAAGCAATATATAGCGGAAGACGAACCTTTCCGGATTGAATATTTCGACGCTTCAGAAATCGGAGGAGCGGACGGCGTTCTTAAATGGGGACAAGCTGAGGCGCGCCGACCCCTGCCTTTGTATGAAAGTCCGCTGTTTAAATTTGCCGTCGTTCGCATCAGTGAGGAAGAAAGCTGGTTTTTTGCAAAAGTTCATCATATGATTTCCGATGGTATTTCGATGACGATCTTGGGCAACCGCATTACAGACATTTATTTGAAGCTTGCTAAAGGGGAAACCGGCCTCGAACCTGTTCAGTCATCATTTACGGAACATATTCAGAGTGAGTTGGAGTATGAAAATTCGAAGCGGTTCCAGAAGGATAAAGCATATTGGAACGCACAATATGAAGAGATTCCGGAGCCCGTATCGTTAAAGGCGAGCGATACGTATCAGATCCAATTGAATGCAGCCCGCTTTTCAAAAGAGATTTCCCCTGTCCTGTATAAAAAAATTCAAACGTATTGTAAGGAACACAACATAAGTGTGCTCTCCCTGTTCTTATCCATTTTGCACATTTATATGCACCGGATAACCGGACAAAAAGACGTCGTTCTCGGAACTTTTATGGGTAACCGGACAAATGCAAAAGAAAAACAGATGCTCGGGATGTTCGTATCGACGATTCCAATGAAAGCCTCCATTGATGTACACCAGGACTTTAGTGCATTTGTGCAGGAAAGAATGAAAGATCAGCTTAAGATCATTCGGCATCAAAAGTATCCGTACAATCTGCTGATTAATGATTTGCGGGAAAGACAGCCGCATGTCAGCAAATTGTTCGCCGTCTCACTGGAATATCAAGTTATGCAATGGCAGAGGAAAGAAACGTTGTCATTTCTTACTGAGCCGATTTTCAGCGGCAGTGAAGTAAACGATATTTCCATTCACGTGAAAGAGAGATGGGATACCGGGACGCTTGCGATTGATTTTGATTACAGGGAGGAGCTTTTCACCTGTGAAGAAATGGCCGTTTTATATGAACGGCTGATGACGCTGCTTGAAGATGCCTTGTTGTTTCCGCAAAAAACAATCGCTGAACTGGAGATTGTTCCCGCATTTGAAAAAGAGCGGCTGTTAAAGCGTGCATCAAGCCAAACCATCGCATATGACAAGAACATGACCCTGCACGGTTTATTCGAACAAAAAGCAGCCGATCATCCCGAAAAAACCGCCGTTGTATATGAAGGACAAAAACTTTCGTACCGTGAGCTGAATGAACAATCGAATCGTCTGGCAAGGGCGCTTCGAAGAAGAGGTATCGGGCCTGACGCTCCGGCTGCGATAGTGATGGAGCGGTCAGAGCGGGTTATTACGGCGATGCTGGGCGTTTTGAAAGCCGGCGGAGCTTATGTACCGATCGATCCCGGATTTCCGGAAGAAAGAATTCGCTTTATGCTGGAGGATTCAAAGGTCAAAGCGGTTATCACAGACAGCGGTCTGACTTTTGAAACGGCCGAAACTGTGCGGTTCAGCGAAGCGCTTTCTGAATCGCTGGAAAACGGTCATCCGTCTTCAGAGGCAGGCGCCGGGCACCTTGCATATATCATTTATACTTCCGGGACAACGGGCCGTCCAAAAGGCGTCATGATTGAACACAGGCAGGTCCACCACCTTGTAAGAGGGCTTCAGCAGGCCGTTGGTGCATATGATCAGGATGATTTGAAGCTGGCACTTCTGGCTCCGTTTCATTTTGACGCTTCCGTTCAGCAGATTTTTACGTCTCTATTGCTTGGCCAAACGTTGTACATCGTACCGAAAAAGACGGTTTCCGACGGACGCGCTTTATCGGATTATTACCGCCGCCATCAAATCGATGTGACAGACGGTACGCCGGCTCATTTGCAGCTTTTGTCTGCTGCCGATGATCTTTCAGGTGTCAAACTGAGGCATATGCTTGTTGGAGGAGAGGCATTATCAAGGGTCGCAACGGAAAGGCTGCTTCAATTATTTGCAGAAACAGCTGAATCCGTGCCTGATGTAACGAATGTTTACGGCCCGACTGAAACTTGTGTGGATGCTTCTTCTTTTACGATGACAAACCACGCAGATCTTCAAGGCGATACGGCCTATGTCCCGATCGGCAGACCGATTGGAAACAACCGTTTTTATATTTTGGATGAAAACGGTGCACTCCTTCCTGATGGTGTCGAAGGGGAATTGTATATTGCAGGAGACGGAGTCGGCCGAGGCTATTTGAACTTACCTGACATGACCGCAGACAAGTTCTTGGAAGACCCGTTTGTCCCCGGAGGTTTCATGTATCGAACAGGGGATGCAGTACGTTGGCTTCCTGACGGTACGGTTGATTTCATCGGCCGAAAAGACGATCAAGTGAAAATCCGCGGCTACCGGATCGAGCTTGGCGAGATAGAGTCGGTGCTGCAAGGAGCCCCTGCTGTCGGAAAAGCAGTTGTCCTCGCGCGGCCCGAAACCGGCGGCAGCCTTGAGGTTTGCGCTTATGTCGTGCCAAAACAAAGGGGGGAAATTCACCTTCAGGGGCTGAGGGAGCATTTATCCAAGCATCTGCCTGACTATATGATACCTTCCCACTTTGTCGAGCTTGATGAAATACCGCTGACGGGAAGCGGCAAAGTCGACCGGAAAGCGCTGCTTCGCCATGAAGTCTCTGTCAGCGGGACTGCAGAGTATGCGGCACCGAGAAATGAATATGAAGAAAAAATGGTGGGTATATGGCAGGAAGTGCTCGGAACTGAACAAGTCGGAATCCACGACCAGTTTTTTGAACTGGGCGGCCATTCTCTCAAAGCGATGGCCATGCTGGCAAAAATTCATAAAGCTTTCGGTGTCGAGGTTCCGTTGCAAGTCCTGTTCGAAAAACCGACAGTGGCGGCATTAAGCGGCTTTGTTTCTGAAGCGGAGAAAGACGGATTCACGGTTATTGAACCTGCGCCGGAAAGTGACGATTATCCTCTCTCATTGGCGCAGCAGCGAATTTATATCGTCAGCCAGCTGGAGGATGCCGGAGTCGGCTACAATATGCCGGCCGCGGCGATGCTTGAGGGCACCCTTGATGTTCAGCGCCTTGAAGCTGCTTTTCAAAAACTGATTGATAGGCATGAGGCGCTGCGCACTTCGTTTACAGTTGTCGATGGCGAGCCGAGACAGAACATTCATCAAAGGGTTCAGTTCAAGATTGAGAAGGTTAAAGCAGATGGGAAGCCGATCGAACAAATGGCGAAATCTTTTGTCCGCCGCTTTGATCTCGCCAAAGCTCCGCTGATGAGAGCAGTTCTCGTCCGTCTCGCAGACGGCAGACATGTGCTGTTGTTCGATATGCATCATCTTGTGTCTGACGGCGTATCGATTTCGATCATATTGAATGAGCTGGCCGCACTGTATAAAGGGGAAGAACTGCCGGAGCCGAATTTGCATTACAAAGATTATGCTTTCTGGCAAAGGACGCAGGCACAAAAAGGTTTTCAAAAAGAAGAGGCTTATTGGCAAAGCGTGTTCGCCGGCGAGCTTCCCGTACTGCAGCTGATAACGGATGAGCCGAGGCCGTCTGTTCAAAGCTTTGAAGGAGACAGGGTATCCGCAGTCCTGCCAAAAGACATGAAAGAAAAATTAGCCGTGCTGGCAGAGCAAAACGGCGCGACATTGTATATGGTCATGCTGGCCGCATACAACATGCTGCTAGCAAAGTACTCCGGGCAGGAAGATGTGATCGTCGGAACGCCGGCGGCCGGCCGCAGACATTCCGATCTGGAAGGAATCATCGGCATGTTTGTCAATACGCTGGCGATCCGTTCAAAAGTGGAGTCGGGCAGAACGTTCAGAGACTTCCTGCATGATGTAAAGAAAACGGTAATCGACGCTTTTGAGCATCAGGAATATCCGTTTGAGCGGCTTGCGGAAAAGGTTGGTGCATCGCGCGATTTAAGCCGTCATCCCGTCTTTGACACGATGTTTATTTTGCAAAATGCATGGGAAGACATTCCGATGCTCGGCGATTTGCACCTCTCGATTTATGAAACGAACTTCAATATTGCAAAGTTCGACCTAACGCTGCAGGCGAAAGAAGAGCAGGGAGAATTGATTCTCGATTTGGATTACAGTACGAAGCTGTTTAAAAAAGATACGGCAGAAAGGATGCTGAAAGCATATTTGCACCTTCTGGAGGGCATGACGGCTGATCCGCTGCGCAGAATCGGCGAGTACAGCCTTTTGACAGAAGAGGAAACGAATCGTCAGCTCGTCGCGTTCAACCCCGCGGCAAGCGATTATCCGCGGGAGAAAACGATCGTTCAGCTATTTGAGGAACAGGCGGCGGAAAGAGGCGGACATCCCGCCCTGCAATTTGAAGACAAAGTATGGTCATACGGTGAGCTCAATCGGAAAGCGAACCAATTGGCGAGGCGCCTCCGCGAAAGAGGTGTGCAGCCCGGCACGACGGCAGCCATTCTCACCGCCAGGTCGGCTGAAATGGTCATCGGCATTCTCGCTGTGCTGAAAGCTGGCGCTGCTTATGTGCCGATCGATCCGGACCATCCTGAAAAACGTGTGCAACATTTCTTCGAGGACAGCGGAGCGGCGGTTCTTTTAACGCAAAAGGCGATGAAGCCGCTCGCTGAGGCGGCTGAATTTGGCGGCGACATTCTATTTCTTGAGGATGAACACCTTTATCTGGGAGATGCGTCTGATTTGCGCCTTCCGATTTCACCGGAAGCAATGGCCAATCTAACGTATACATCCGGAACGACTGGGACGCCTAAGGGCAATATGGTTTCTCACCGGAATATATTGCGTACGGTAAAAAACACAAATTACTTGAATGTGATGACATCCGATATCGTTCTTTCCATTTCAAATTACGTGTTTGATGCCTTTATGTTTGATGTGTTCGGTTCATTGCTGAACGGCGCCAAGCTGGTGATAGCTCCAAAAGACACGATTCTTGATATGAGCCGGCTCGCACATGTACTTGAAAAAGAAAAGGTTACCGTCTTAATGATCACGACCGCATTATTCAATCTGCTGACAGACATGCGGCCGGACAGTTTGAAGGGACTCCGCAGGGTTCTGTTCGGCGGCGAACGTGCATCTGTCGATCATGTCAGAAGAGCTCTGAACACAGTTGGCAAAGGACGGCTGCTTCATATGTACGGCCCGTCTGAGAGCACTGTCTTTACAACCTATTATCCAGTCAACGAAGTGCCGGACGATGCCCAGGCTATACCGATCGGAAAGCCTGTCAGCAATACGGAGGTTCTGATTCTTGATTCATTCGGCAATGTACAGCCGGCAGGGGTTGCGGGAGAATTGTGCGTCGGCGGAGACGGCCTTGTCCGCGGCTATTTTAACCGCCCGGAACTGACGGCTGAAAAGTTTACGGAACATCCGTTCAAAACCGGTGAGAAGATTTACCGGACGGGCGATATGGCGAGATGGCTTGCCGACGACGGATGTCTCGAATTTATCGGACGGATTGATCATCAGGTCAAAATTCGCGGACAGAGGATCGAGCTGGGCGAAATCGAGCACCATCTCCTCACACATGAAATGGTACAGGAAGCCGCTGTTCTTGCTGTTGACACCGGGAAGAGAGATCAAATGATCTGTGCTTACTTTACGGCCGATCAGGAGCTTTCTAGTGAAGAGCTTCGCCGATATGCGGCAGAAGGTCTGCCGGGCTACATGATCCCGTCCGTGTTTATGCAGCTGCAGGAGCTTCCGCTCACAGGCAATGGAAAGGTCGACAGAAGGGCGCTGCCTGAGCCGGATGTCACGCAGGCCGCGCAAAAGGAATATACGGCGCCAAGGAGCCGAACAGAAGCACAGCTTGCCGATCTTTGGCAGGAGGTGCTCAATGTACCGAAAATCGGTGTGCATGACAATTTCTTTGAACTTGGCGGACACTCTTTAATCGGAATGACGCTCATTGCCCGTATCCAGCAAGAGATGAATGTTGATCTGCAGCTGAAAGATTTGTTCCAGGCGCCGACAATCGAAACCCTGGCGCAGGCTGCGGAAAAAACTGAGAAAAAATCAGCCGTTTATATTGAAGCGGCGCCGGATCAGGAAACGTACCCCGTATCTTCGGCGCAAAAACGGCTGTACGTCCTACAGCAGATCGAAGGCGCTGAGAAAAGCTATCACATGCCGGCCGTTCTCCAGCTTGAAGGGAAGCTTGATTTGAAGCGCCTCGAGTCTGCCGCGCAAATGCTGATCAAGCGCCATGAAGCATTCCGCACGACATTTGAAATCAAGGGCGGCGAACCTGTTCAGCGGATTTGGGAAGCTGCGGAATTGACCATTGATGTCATCGATGCAGATGAACAGGAAGTGGAAAAGCTGATTAAAGAATTCATCAGGCCGTTTGATTTAACAAAAGCCCCGTTATTTAGAATGAGCATCATACGTTTCACGGGAGAAAAACATCTTTTGCTTGTGGATATGCATCATATCATTTCAGACGGCGCTTCTGTCAGCGTCCTGATCGATGAAATGACAAAGCTTTATGCGGGAGAGGCGCTTGAACCGCTGAGGATTCAGTATAAAGACTTTTCTGTATGGCAGCAGCATCTGCTGACAGAACGGCACAAAGTGCAGGAGGAATACTGGCTCAAGGAGCTGGCCGGTGAGCTGCCTGTTTTGACGCTTCCGGCAGACTATCCGCGTCCTTCTATTCAAACGTTTGAAGGAAGCCGTCTCAGCTTTGCGCTGAAACCGGAGCTTGTCCAGCAGCTGAGAAAACTGGCCAAGGAAACGGACAGCACTTTATACATGGTGCTCGCTGCCTCATACAGCGCGCTTTTATCCAAACTGAGCGGACAGAGCGAGGTCATTGTCGGCTCTCCGGCTGCCGGGCGGCCGCATACTGATTTGAGCCGGATCATCGGCATGTTTGTCAATACGCTTGCAATAAGAACGCGTCCTGAAGGAGACAAGCCGTTTTCTGCATTCCTTGAGGAAGTGAAAGAAACGACGCTCGGCGCGTTTGAGCATCAAGATTACCCGTTTGAAGAACTCATCGAGAAGCTGAACATCCAGCGCGACATGAGCCGAAACCCATTGTTTGATGCCGTCTTTTCAATGCGAAATGCCGATTTGAAGGACTTGTCAATGGAAGAGATCACACTCAAGCCGTATGATTTTGCCCATCAGACCGCGAAGTTTGACCTGACGCTGACAGCGGCGGAAGAGGACGGACTTCTCGTTTTTGAAATGGAATACAATACAGCTCTCTTTAAGCATGAATCGATCGAGCGCTGGCGCGGGTACTGGGTCAATCTGCTCGAAGCGGTTGCCGAAAACCCGGATGCCCGCCTTTCAGAGCTTTCGCTTCTGGATGAAGCGGAAAAACGGCGGATCGTTCAAAATTGGAATGAGACGAAGCTTGATGTGCCGGAGGACAAAACGGTCCATGAGCTGTTCGAAGCGCAAGCCCTCCGCACGCCTGACCATGGGGCAGCGGTGTACAACGGCGTGAAGTGGACGTACAAAGAGCTGAACGCGCGCGCGAACCGTCTGGCTCGGCTGCTGATCGAAAAAGGGGTCCGCCCTGAACAGCGGATCGGGATCATGGTCAAGCCTTCGCTTGAAATGGCCGCCGGCGTGATCGCGATTTTGAAAGCAGGAGCGGCCTATGTGCCGATCGATCCTAGCTATCCGGCCGAGCGGATCGGATACGTGCTGAAAGACAGCGGCGCAGAGCTGCTTTTGACGCAAAGCGGATTAACGGTGCCGGACACATTTACCGGAGACGTGATCGATTTAAATGGAGAAGGCTCCATTCTGGACGGCGAGCTTTATCCAGAGGATGACATGAATCCAAACGCGCAAGCTCAGTCTGACAACCTGGCCTACTTGATCTACACATCGGGCACGACCGGCCAGCCGAAAGGCGTCATGGTCGAACATCGGTCGCTCGTGAATTTGTGTTATTGGCATAATGACGCCTTTAAGGTCACCGAACAGGACAAAAGCGCGAAATATGCCGGCTTCGGCTTTGACGCTTCCGTTTGGGAGATGTTCCCGTATTGGATCGCCGGAGCGGAGCTTCACATCATTGATGAAGCGATCCGGATGGATATTACGCGCTTAAATCAATACTTTGAAGAGAACAAAATAACGATCACGTTCCTGCCGACACAGTTGTGCGAACAGTTCATGGAGCTGGATAACCAGTCGCTCCGCGTGCTGCTTACGGGCGGAGACAAGCTGAAACGGATCGCAAAACGCTCCTACACGCTCGTCAACAACTATGGACCGACGGAAAACACGGTCGTCGCGACGAGCACGGCGATTGATCCTGATGAAGGAATGCTTTCAATCGGAAAGCCGATCGCCAATACGCGGGCGTATGTGCTAGGACAAAACAACGAAGTCCAGCCCGTCGGTGTCGCGGGTGAGCTGTGCATCGCCGGCCGCGGGCTTGCGCGCGGCTATCTGAACAAGCCAGAGGAAACGGCGAAGCGTTTTACGGAAGACCCGTTTGTGCCGGGCGAGCGCATGTACCGGACGGGGGACGCGGTCAAATGGCTGGAAGACGGACGGCTTGAGTACATCGGCCGAATCGACCAGCAGGTGAAAATCCGCGGCTTCCGGATCGAACTTTCTGAAATCGAAGTCCAGCTCGCGCGGCTCTCCGAAGTGCAGGAAGCCGTCGTCACCGACATCGAAGACGCCTACGGCAATAAAGCGCTGTGCAGCTATGTCGTTGCGAATGAACAGCTTGATACAGAAAGTCTCGCCTGGAAGCTGGCACAGACGCTCCCGGACTATATGGTACCGTCATTCTGGGTGCAGCTTGATGAGCTTCCGGTTACGGCGAACGGAAAAGTCGACCGAAGGGCGCTGCCTCAGCCTGACGTCGAAGCGCAGACAGCCGAATACAAAGCGCCGCCTACAGAAACGGAACAGCTGTTGGCGGACATTTGGCAGGAGGTTCTCGGTATAGACCGAATCGGGATCACAGACAATTTCTTCGCGCTCGGCGGGGACTCGATCAAAGGAATTCAAATGGCAAGCCGGCTTCAGCAGCACGGATGGAAGCTGGAGATGAAGGACTTGTTTCAGCACCCGACGATCGGAGAGCTGAGTGCTTATGTTCAAGCGGCTGACGATCAGCCGATCGATCAGAACCCTGTCGAAGGCGAAGTCACATTGACGCCGATTCAGCGCTGGTTCTTCGAACGCAAATTTACGAACGAGCATCACTGGAATCAGTCGGTCATGCTTCACGCTTTAACGGGATTCGACCCGGAAACGGCAGGCAAGGCTTTAAGCAAGCTGATCGAACATCATGACGCACTTCGCATGGTTTATCAACGAAATGGAGACGGGATTGTTCAGTACAACAGAGGGCTGGAAGAAACAGCGGTTCGCCCTGAAGTCATCCGCTTCAATGAATCGGGCGCTGAACTTGAAGCTGCCGTGTTGAAGGCATCAAACCGGATTCAAAGCAGTATCGATTTAACCGAAGGCCCGCTTTTGAAAGCGGCGATCTTTAAAACGGATCAAGGCGATCATCTTCTCATAGTTATTCATCATCTCGTTGTGGACGGAATCTCATGGAGAATCCTCCTTGAGGATTTCGCCGCCGGGTACGCCCAGGCTGAAAAAGGGGAGCCGATTATTCTTCAAGACAAGACGCACTCTTTTGCTGAATATGCGGCTCGCCTGGAAGAATATGCAGGGTCAAAAGCTTTCGCAAAAGAAATCGGCTATTGGCAGGAAATCGAACAGGCGGAGACGGCAGCGCTCCCGAAAGACGATGAAGCAGAGGACAAGCGGATGCGCCATACGAAAACGGCTGAGTTTTCCCTCTCAAAAGAAGAAACGGAACAGTTGATGACAAAAGTTCATGAAGCATATAACACGGAAATGAACGACATTTTGCTTACGGCGTTGGGCTTGGCGCTGAAAGAGTGGACGGGGCAGGAAGACTTTATCATCTGCTTAGAGGGACACGGCCGGGAGGACATCATAGACGGCTTGAATATTTCCCGGACGGTCGGCTGGTTTACAAGCCAGTTCCCGGCGCTGATTCAAATGCGCCATTCAGGGGATATCGGCTATCAAATCAAACAGATCAAAGAAGAATTGCGCCACATTCCGAATAAAGGAATCGGCTATGGCATTTATCGTTATTTGACCGAAGAAGGCAAAAAGGCGAAGCCGATCAAGCATGATATCAGCTTCAACTATTTGGGCCAGTTTACAGAGATGGCGGATTCGGGTCTGTTCACGAGATCAACTTTGCCATCCGGCGATCCGCTCAGCCCGGAAACGGAAAAACCGAATGCGCTGGACATCGTCGGCTATATCGAAGACGGCATTTTGACAATGTCAATCGCTTATCATTCACTCGAATATAAAGAAAGCACCGTCGCCGCTGTCGCCGCAAGCTTTAAAACTTATTTGCTGCAATTGATCGATCATTGCTTAGAGCGGGATGGGGGCGAACTGACCCCGAGCGATCTTGGAGATGACGAACTCACGCTTGAAGAATTAGATAAATTGATGGAGATTTTCTAACAAAAAAACGAGGTGCCTTATGGGGAAACAAAAGATTCAAAAGGTGTATCCTTTGACACCGATGCAGGAAGGGATGCTGTACCACGCAATGCTTGATCCGGAATCTTCCTCTTACTTCACACAGTTGGAGCTATTCATAGACGGGGAATTTGATTTGGGGATCTTTGAAAAAAGCGTGAATCAGCTCGTGCGTTCATACGATATTCTCAGAACGGTTTTTGTTCACCAGCAATTGCAAAAACCGCGCCAGGTTGTCCTGGCTGAACGGCAGGCAATAGTGGAATTTGAGGATCTTGCGGACTTGGATGAGGAAAGGCAAACAAACCGCATTGACCGGTATAAACAAGAGGTACAGGCTGCCGGTTTTAATTTGGCGAAAGACATGCTGTTTAAAACGGCGGTCTTTCGGCTTGACCGGAATAAGTACCTTCTCGTCTGGAGCAACCATCATATCGTGATGGACGGCTGGAGCATGGGGATATTAATGAAACGCCTTTTTCAAAACTATGAAGCGTTTCGAGCAAACCGGACGGTTCCGCTTGATCAGGGAAAACCGTATGCGGACTATATTAAATGGCTCGGCCGGCAGGATAAGGGTGAAGCGGCATCCTACTGGGAACACCGCCTTTCGGGTTTAGAAAGTCCGAGCGTCATTCCCGGCGGCAAACCGCGGCCGGATTCAGAATCGTACCGGAACGAGGAGTTTACGTTTGTTTGGGACAAGAATATGGTGGATGCCCTTCAACAGGCGGCAAACCGCTATCATGTCACAGCTCCCAACCTTTTTCAGGCGATTTGGGGAGCGGTTCTTGCCAAATATAACAGAACCGATGATGTCGTGTTCGGCACGGTTGTGTCCGGGCGCCCGTCGGAAATTGACGGAATCGAGCATATGGCAGGGCTGTTCATCAACACGATCCCTGTCCGTTTAAAGGTCGATCAAAACGCATCGTTTGCCGAGCTGTTCAAACAAGCACAGCAGCATGCGATTGACGCGGAGCGGTACGACTATCTACCGCTCTATGAGATTCAAAAGCAATCGGCATTGGACGGCCGCTTGATCAGCCACCTTGTCGCGTTTGAGAACTATCCGCTTGATAAGGAGCTTGAAAACGGAACGATTCATGAGAGGCTCGGCTTTTCCATCAAGGCTGCCGGAGCTTTTGAACAAACGAATTACGACTTTAATTTGATCGTTTATCCGGGAGCTGAGTGGACGATCAAATTGAAATACAACGGTGCGGCTTTTGATGCGGCTTTCATTGAGCAGGCCGCCGGGCATTTAACGAGACTTGCAGAAGAGGCGATTGCAAATCCCGAGTCAAAAGCAGCCAGCGCCGCCATGTTATCAAAACAGGAGCAACAAACGCTGCTCGCTTTTAATCAAACAAAATCCGATTATCCAAGAGAAAAGACGATCCCGGAGCTGTTTGAAGAACAGGTTAAAGCGTCTCCTGACAAAACGGCTGTTGCCGCTGACGGAAGAAGCCTGACTTACCGCAGGCTGAATGAGAAAGCCAATCAGCTCGCGAGAAGACTGAAAGCTAAAGGCTTGATGCACGGAAATGCCGCCGCCATTATGATGGAGCGGTCGCTTGAAGCAGCCGTCAGCATGCTGGCGGTGCTGAAAGCAGGCGGCGTGTACGTGCCGATCGATCCCGGATATCCTGAAGAGCGGATTCGCTTTTTGCTCGAAGACAGCGGGTCAAAGATCGTCCTTACAAAAGACAGTACGCAGATTTCGCTGGAAGGGTATGAGGTGCTCGCCGTAAATGCGATGGATGCAGAAAAAGAAGATGCCGCCAACCTTGAACATGTCAACAAGCCCGAAGATCTTGCCTATTACATTTATACATCCGGATCGACGGGCAGGCCGAAGGGCGTTATGGTCGAACACCGCAATATCGTCCGCCTTGTCAAAAATGCGGGCTGCATCCCGCTGAAGAGCGGCGTGAAGATGGCGCAGACAGGGGCTGTCAGCTTTGATGCCAGTACATTTGAAGTATTCGGCGCACTGCTAAACGGAGGAACCCTTTATCCCGTCCCGAAAGAGACGCTCCTTGATGGAAAAAGGTTCAACATGTTTCTGAAGGAAACCGGAATCACAACAATGTGGCTGACTTCGCCTCTTTTCAATCAGCTTGCTCAACAGGATCCGGGAATGTTTGCAACCTTGAACGATCTGATTATCGGCGGAGATGCCCTTGTTCCGGGAATCGTCAACAGAGTCAAACGCGAATCACCGGAACTGTCGCTTTGGAACGGATACGGGCCCACCGAAAATACGACATTTTCGACCTGTTTTTTGATCGATCAAGCATATGAGAGAACGATCCCGATTGGAAAGCCGATCGGAAATTCAACCGCCTATATCGTTGATGAACACGGCTCGCTTCAGCCGATCGGCGTGCCCGGTGAACTGTGTGTCGGCGGAGACGGGGTGGCGCGCGGCTACTTGAATCAGCCTGAGTTGACAGATGAAAAGTTTGTCGGCGATCCTTTTGCCGAAGGGAAGCTGATGTACCGTACGGGCGACTTGGCAAAATGGCTTCCCGACGGGAATATCGAATTCCTCGGCCGAATTGATCATCAAGTGAAGGTTCGCGGCTTCCGGATCGAATTAGGCGAGGTTGAAGCGGCTTTAGCCCGCCTTGAGGGGATTTCAGAAGCGGCCGCTGTCATTCGGGAAAACAACGCCGGAGAAAACGAGATTTGCGCCTATTACACTGCCGTTGGCACGAGGCCGGCCGCGCAGCTGCGGACAGAGCTGTCCCGGTCGCTTCCGGAGTATATGATTCCGGCCCATTTGATCGAACTCGACAGCATGCCGCTGACAGCCAACGGAAAGGTTGACAAACGTCAGCTTCCGGCTCCTATCGCTGAAGAGACTGCTAGATTCGAAGCGCCAAAAAATGAAACGGAGGAAATTCTGGCGGCAATCTGGGAAGAGATTCTCGGCATCAAGCAGCCGGGAATCGATGACAACTTCTTTTCCATCGGCGGACACTCGCTGAAGGCGATGATGCTGACTGCCAAAATACAAGAGCAGCTCCAAAAAGAGGTGCCGATCAAAGTATTATTTGAAAAACCGACGATCAGAGAGCTGGCCGAATTTCTTCAAGGAGAAACAAAAGAAGAAACCGCTTCGATTACGCCGGCTCCATCCCGTCCGAATTACCCGGTTTCGTCCGCCCAACGGCGCATGTACATCCTCAATCAGCTCGAAGAAGCAAGCACGAGCTACAATGTGCCGGCGGTTCTGCTTTTGGAAGGCGAATTAGATAAGGAGCGTTTGGAAGCCTCGTTTCGGGCTTTGATCGGCCGCCATGAAACATTGCGGACATCGTTCGAATTAATCGATGGAGAAATCGTTCAAAGCATCCATCAAGACGCGGTTTTTCACCTGACGGAATCAGTGGCGGAAGAAGCGGAAGCCGAAGCGGCGATCAGAGAATTTATCCGGCCGTTTGAGCTGAATAAGGCGCCGCTCGTCAGGGCGGAGCTCGTGAAGCTTGAAGAAAAACGCCATCTGCTGATGATCGATATGCACCATATTATTACGGACGGAAGCTCCACCGGCATACTGATTCGCGACCTGGCCGGCTTCTACCACGGAGAAGAGGCGCCTGCCCCTAAGCTACACTATAAAGATTTCGCTGTGTGGCAAAACGGACCGGAGCATCAGGAGAAATTGAAAGAACAAGAACAGTATTGGCTTGACGTTTTTAAAGGCGAGCTGCCTGTTCTCGATCTGCCGTACGATTTTCCACGGCCGTCAAAACGCAGCTTTGAAGGTGACCGTGTCGTCTTCGGAATCGATCAAAAACTGACGGCAGACATTCAAAAGCTGCTTTCTGAAGCTGATGCGACACTTTATATGTTCCTGTTGGCTGCATTTAATATCCTGCTTTCCAAGTATGCGTCACAGGATGATTTGATCGTCGGATCGCCCGTGGCAGGCAGAACCCATCCGGATTTGCACAACATTCCGGGCATGTTTGTCAATACGCTGGCGCTCCGCAATCGTCCTGAAGGAGAAAAAACGTTTAAGCAGTTTTTGCAGGAAGTCAAAGAGACAAGTCTTCAAGGCTTTGCCAAGCAGGATTATCCGCTTGAAGAACTGATTGAAAAACTGCCATTGCCGCGGGATACAAGCCGAAATCCGCTGTTCAGCGTCTTTTTCAACATGCAGAACATGGAGGTCCCGACGCTGAAACTCGGAGATTTGCAGATTTCGTCTTACTCGGTGCGTCACCGCACGGCGAAGTTCGATCTGTCGCTTGAGGCTGTGGAGCATGATGGCGAAATCGGTTTGAGTTTTGACTATGCCGTATCCTTATTTAAAGAAGAAACGATTAGGCGCTGGAGCGGTCACTTCTTAAATGTGATTAAAAAAATCTGCGAAAACCCCGGCATTAAGCTCAGGGACATCGAACTGCTTTCAGTCAAAGAGCGCGCACTTCTGCTCGAAGAAGCGAGGCGCAGCCAGGCGGAGCGCCTTGAGGAGCGGCCGTTTCATGTACAGTTTGAAGAAAAGGCGGACGAAATGCCTGATCAGCCGGCCGTTGTCTGCGGGGAAACGATCCTCACATACCGCGTGCTCGACGAAAAAGCAAATCAGATCGCAAATGTGCTGCGCAGTGAAGGCGTCGGAAAAGACGATGTTGTCGGCATTATGCTGAATCGTTCTGCAGAGGTCGCCGCAGCGATTCTAGGTGTAATGAAATCAGGAGGCGCTTTTTTGCCGATTGATCCGGAAATGCCGACGAGCAGGGTGCAATATATGCTGGAAGACAGCGGAGTCCGCTGGCTCTTAACAGAACCTTCCCATCAAGCGGATCTCGCGGATTGGTATACCGGGAGACTGATAGATGTCAGAAAAGACACGCTGATGGCAAGTAATAAACGGCCGCATCCAACTACGGACGGAGCGAGTTTGGCGTACATCATCTACACATCCGGAACGACTGGCCGGCCGAAAGGTGTTCAGCTCGAACACCGGAATCTGGCAAACTATGTTTCCTGGTTTATCAGTGAGGCGCACCTGTCAGCTTCGGATAAAACGATGCTTTTGTCTTCCTATGCGTTCGATCTCGGATACACGAGCTTTTTCCCGGTGCTGCTTGCCGGAGGAGAGCTGCATATCGTCCCGAAAAAAACGTATACAGAACCGGAGGCATTTACTCATTATATCGGTGAACAAGGGATCACATATATGAAGCTGACGCCGTCGCTTTTCCATACGGTCGTTCAGCCGCAAAGCTTCGCTTTGGCAAAGGGGCTTCAGTCATTGAGACTGATTGTACTAGGGGGAGAAAAAATCAATCCGAAAGATGTGGAGCGGTTCCATTCCCGCTATCCGGACACCAGATTCATCAATCATTACGGTCCGACGGAAACGACGATCGGAGCAATCGCTAAACCGCTCGAGCCGGACATGATCGGACAATTCGCCGAGCGTCCGACGATTGGACGGCCGATTTCGGGCGCCGGAGCACTGGTATTAGACGCCTCCCACCGGCTTGTTCCCGCCGGAGCAGCAGGCGAGCTGTATATAACGGGAAGCGGGCTTGCAAGAGGATATGTGAACAACCGGGAACTCACGGCTGCGAAGTTTGTCGAAAATCCTTACACGCCGGGCACATTCATGTACCGAACAGGGGATCTCGTCCGCCGTCTTCCGAATGGAGAGATTGAATTTTTGGGGCGGACGGATGATCAGGTGAAAATCCGCGGCTACAGAATCGAATTGAAAGAAATCGAAGAAGCCTTTAACGGGCTTGATGATATAGAGCGGGCTATCGTTCTTTCCTTTACGACTGACTCGGGGTTAGACGAATTGTGCGCTTATATTCAAGCGAAACGACAGCTGCCGGTTTCCGAACTGAGAGAGCGTCTTTCCGAGCGGCTGCCGTCGTACATGATCCCGTCATACTTCGTAACGGTGGATAAAATGCCGCTTTCGGCAAACGGAAAAGTGGACCGCCGCGCGCTCCCGGAGCCGCAAGGCCTAAACGGACGAAGCGATTCGTATAGAGCGCCGTCAACCGAAATTGAAAAAGCCCTCTGCGGCATTTGGGAAGAGGTGCTTGGCGTTCAGAAGGTCGGACTTGACGACAATTTCTTCGATCTTGGCGGACATTCATTAAAAGGAATGATGCTGATAGCGGAAATCCAATCCAGGCTCGGAAAAAAAGTACCGTTAAAAACGTTGTTCGATTTTCCGACCGCCGGCTTGCTCGCCCGCAGTATTGAAGTATCCGAAGGACAGTCACAACAAAGCGCGATTCAGCCTGCCGAAAAACGCGACTGGTATCCGGTTTCATCCGCTCAGCAACGGATGTATGCCCTCCACCATTTTGAAAAGAACGGAACGGGCTACAACATGCCGTCTGTTCTCATGATGGAAGGCGTGCTTGATACGGATCGTTTAAGACGGGCGTTCGCCGACTTGGTGAACCGCCATGAATCATTGCGAACCGCATTTATTGAAATCGATGGCCGTACCGTTCAAATTGTGCATGAAAAAGCGGACATTGACTTAAAGGTTATTCATATTCGTGAAGAGGACGCAGAAGCGGAAATCAACCGCTTTATTAGACCGTTTGATCTCAGCACAGCTCCGCTGATCAGAGCCGAGTTGCTTTCCATCAGCTCTACGCGCCATCTGCTTTTGATTGATACACATCATATTATTGCAGACGGCGTTTCCAGAAGCCTTTTCGTCAAAGAAATCGCTCAGCTTTATAAAGACGCTTCGCTCCCTGAGCCGAAGCTGCACTACAAGGATTATGCGGTTTGGCAGCAAGAACCTGACCAGCAAGAAAACATTCGGAAACAGGAAGATTTCTGGCTCCGTCAGTTTAAGGAAAGCGTTCCGGTACTCAGCCTTCCGCTCGACTTTCCGCGTCCTCCTGTCCAAAGCTTTGCCGGTGACCGGGTTCGCTTTAAAGCATCAAAAGACGCCGCCCTTAAAATGCGCCGTTTGACGGCGGAAACGAACACGACGCTGAATATTGTGATGCTCGCCGTTTTTAACCTGTTTTTAAGCCGTCTATCCGGCCAAAACGATATTGTCGTCGGTACAGCGGCAGCGGGCAGAACGAATGCTGATCTGAAAGACATGCCGGGAATGTTCGTCAATTCGTTGGCGCTGAAAAACCATGTGCCTGATCAAGCATCATTCAGCGAGTTTCTGGAAGAGGTCAAAAACAACAGCCTCGCAGCCCTCGACCATCAGGACTATCCGTTTGAAGAGCTGATCGCCAAGCTTGATTTACCGCGCGATATGAGCCGGAATCCGCTGTTCAATGTCATGCTGACAACGGAAGATCCTGATAAAGAGACGCTCGATTTAGACGGTCTGACAATCGAGCCGTACGAGATTTCACATGCAGCTGCCAAGTTCGACCTGACACTTGGGGCTTATGAAAAAGATCATGAAATTGGTCTTCAGTTCGAATATGCAACAGATTTGTTTCAGAAACAAACGATTGAACGCTGGAGCGGATACTTGCTTAACCTGCTCGAAGCGGTTGCCGAAAACCCGGATGCCCGCCTTTCAGAGCTTTCGCTTCTGGATGAAGCGGAAAAACGGCGGATCGTTCAAAATTGGAATGAGACGAAGCTTGATGTGCCGGAGGACAAAACGGTCCATGAGCTGTTCGAAGCGCAAGCCCTCCGCACGCCTGACCATGGGGCAGCGGTGTACAACGGCGTGAAGTGGACGTACAAAGAGCTGAACGCGCGCGCGAACCGTCTGGCTCGGCTGCTGATCGAAAAAGGGGTCCGCCCTGAACAGCGGATCGGGATCATGGTCAAGCCTTCGCTTGAAATGGCCGCCGGCGTGATCGCGATTTTGAAAGCAGGAGCGGCCTATGTGCCGATCGATCCTAGCTATCCGGCCGAGCGGATCGGATACGTGCTGAAAGACAGCGGCGCAGAGCTGCTTTTGACGCAAACAAACTTAGCCGCACCTGAAGAATTCAGCGGTGAAACACTTCTTCTTGATTCGATGCTGAGCGAAGAAATCACAAAAGACGATGAGGTGAACCCGCAGGCAGGTACACAGTCAGACAACCTGGCCTACTTGATCTACACATCGGGCACGACCGGCCAGCCGAAAGGCGTCATGGTCGAACACCGGTCGCTCGTAAACTTGTGTTATTGGCATAATGACGCCTTTAAGGTCACCGAACAGGACAAAAGCGCGAAATATGCCGGCTTCGGCTTTGATGCTTCCGTCTGGGAAATGTTCCCGTACTGGATCGCCGGAGCGGAGCTTCACATCATCGATGAATCGATCCGGATGGATATTACGCGCTTGAATCAATACTTTAAAGAGAACAAAATAACGATCACGTTCCTGCCGACACAGCTGTGCGAACAGTTCATGGAGCTGGACAACCAGTCGCTGCGCGTGCTGCTTACGGGCGGAGACAAGCTGAAACGGATCGCAAAACGCTCCTACACGCTCGTCAACAACTATGGACCGACGGAAAACACGGTCGTCGCGACGAGCACGGCGATTGATCCTGATGAAGGAATGCTTTCAATCGGAAAGCCGATCGCCAATACGCGGGCGTATGTGCTAGGACAAAACAACGAAGTCCAGCCCGTCGGTGTCGCGGGTGAGCTGTGCATCGCCGGCCGCGGGCTTGCGCGCGGCTATCTGAACAAGCCAGAGGAAACGGCGAAGCGTTTTACGGAAGACCCGTTTGTGCCGGGCGAGCGCATGTACCGGACGGGGGACGCGGTCAAATGGCTGGAAGACGGACGGCTTGAGTACATCGGCCGAATCGACCAGCAGGTGAAAATCCGCGGCTTCCGGATCGAACTTTCTGAAATCGAAGTCCAGCTCGCGCGGCTCTCCGAAGTGCAGGAAGCCGTCGTCACCGACATCGAAGACGCCTACGGCAATAAAGCGCTGTGCAGCTATGTCGTTGCGAATGAACAGCTTGATACAGAAAGTCTCGCCTGGAAGCTGGCACAGACGCTCCCGGACTATATGGTACCGTCATTCTGGGTGCAGCTTGATGAGCTTCCGGTTACGGCGAACGGAAAAGTCGACCGAAGGGCGCTGCCTCAGCCTGACGTCGAAGCGCAGACAGCCGAATACAAAGCGCCGCCTACAGAAACGGAACAGCTGTTGGCGGACATTTGGCAGGAGGTTCTCGGTATAGACCGAATCGGGATCACAGACAATTTCTTCGCGCTCGGCGGGGACTCGATCAAAGGAATTCAAATGGCAAGCCGGCTTCAGCAGCACGGATGGAAGCTGGAGATGAAGGACTTGTTTCAGCACCCGACGATCGGAGAGATCAGTTCGTATATTGAATGGGCCGATGCTAAACCGATCAATCAAGGACCTGTCGAAGGGGAAGTCACATTGACGCCGATTCAGCGCTGGTTCTTTGAACGCAAATTTACGAACGAGCATCACTGGAATCAGTCGGTTATGCTTCACGCGCCTTCAGGGTTTGACCCGGAGCTCGTTGAACAGACATTGGCGACATTGACAGAGCATCATGATGCCTTGCGCATGGTGTATCAAAAGAAAAACGGCCGCCTCATTCAGTATAACCGCGGGCCGGGCGACCGTTCGTTCGCCTTTCGAGTGGTTGACCTTCGATATGTCACTGACATTGAAACGGAAATCGCCGCCCAGGCAAACCGTCTTCAGGCAAGCCTTGATCTCGAAAACGGGCCGCTTGTAAAGGCAGAACAGTATCAGACTGCGGAAGGCGACCATTTGCTGATCGTCATTCACCATTTGGTGATCGACGGCGTGTCATGGCGGATTCTGCTGGAAGACTTTGCATCAGGCTATTCGCAAGCCGCACAGCAGCATGACATTGTCTTCCCCGACAAAACCAATTCGTTTAAAGACTGGGCAAAAGAGCTTGAGGCATATGCACAAAGCGAACGCTTTCTTAAAACGGCCGATTATTGGCGCAGACTTGAACAAGAGCGCATTTGCGAGCTGCCGAAAGATCGGGCTGCCGCAGAAAGAAAAGCGGAAAACACTTCTGCAGTTACGTTTGAATTAAGCGAAGCGGAGACGCGTCTGCTGCTGACGAAAGTGCATGAGCCGTATGGAACGGATATCAACGACATCCTGCTTTCCGCCCTCAGCCTGACAATCAGAGAATGGACGAACGACTCCAATATTTGCATCAATATGGAAGGGCACGGCAGAGAGGAAATCATTCCGGGGATGAATATTTCGAGAACGGCGGGATGGTTTACCGCGCAATATCCGGTTGTTTTAAAAAGCGAAGCAGCGGCAGGATTGCCTGAGACCATTAAAAACGTCAAAGAAACCCTTCGGCGCATTCCTGACAAAGGAATCGGCTACGGCATCCTTCGCTACTTAACAGACCGGAAAAAAGCCGGTGCCGATTTCTCGATCAAGCCTGACATCAGCTTTAACTACCTGGGGCAGATCGACAGGGAGGTGCAGACCGATTTCTTCGGACCTTCTTCTTATGATATGGGCAGACAGGTTTCTGAAAGGTCTGAAGCGCTCTATGCGCTGAGCTTCAGCGGCATCATCAGCAAGGAAAAATTCATCTTGTCATGTTCATTCAATACAGAGGAATATGACAGACAGACCGTACAAGGGCTGATGGACAGATTCAAAGCTTCCCTAACGGCATTGATCGACCATTGTACAGCTAAAGAGGAGCGCGAATTTACACCGAGTGATTTTTCTGCCGGCGATCTTGAGATGGAAGAAATGGGCGACCTGTTTGACGTTCTTGAAGAAAACTTGAAATAAACACCGAGGACTTGCCCGCTTGTTAAGCGGGCGAGCCTATGAAAGGGGGATACGATTTTGAGCCAGTTCAAAAAAGAACATGTCCAGGACATATACTATTTGTCGCCGATGCAGGAAGGGATGCTGTTTCATACGCTGCTGCATCCGGGACAAGGCTTTTATATTGAACAAATCAGCATGCAGGTGAAAGGCTCTTTTCAAAAAGATATATTGGAAAAAAGCATGAATGTCATCATCGGCAGGTATGATATATTCCGAACCGTTTTCGTTCATGAAAAAATGAAACGTCCGGTTCAAGTCGTTTTAAAGGAAAGGTCGTTTCAGGCAGAAGAAATTGATCTATCAGGACTTTCTGAAGCAGAACAAAATGAGAGAATCGAAGATTATAAACGAAAAGATAAAGAAAAAGGGTTTAACCTCTCAAAAGACATTCCGATGAGAACCGCGGTTTTTAAAAAGGGACAGGACCGTTACGAATGGGTGTGGAGCTATCATCATATTCTTCTGGACGGATGGTGCTTCGGGATCGTCGTACAGGAACTGTTTGAAGTGTACAACGCGCTCCGCGAAAACAGGCTATACAGCCTCGGGCCCGTCAAACCTTATAAAGACTATATTAAATGGCTCGAAAGTCAGGACAAACAAAGATCGCTGGCTTACTGGGAACATCATTTAGCCGGATTCGAAGGGCAGACGACATTCAGCGAACAGCGGAAAAAACCGGAGCAAGCCGGCAATCAGCCGGGAGAACTGCTGTTTACACTTCCAAAAGAAGATACAGAAGTGTTCACACAGCTTGCAAAAGCGCATCATACCACGTTGAGCACGGCTCTTCAGGCGGTGTGGTCGGTGCTGCTCAGCCGCTATCAGCGATCCCGCGATCTGATCTTCGGTACAGTTGTGTCAGGCCGCCCCGCTGACATTCAAGGTGTCGAGCACATGGTCGGTTTGTTTATCAATGTCGTCCCGAAACGGGTAACCTTTGGCGCGCAAACGACCTTTACAGAGCTGGTCGCTGAATTGCAGAAGCAGGCGCTTGAAGCTGAGCCGCATCAATATATGCCGCTCTATGATATCCAAAGTCATATAGCAGCGCCGAACTTGATCGACCACATTATCGTTTTTGAAAATTATCCGCTGCAAGAAGCCAACAAACAGCACGAAGAAAAAAATCTCGGCTTCACAATGGATGATATCACCGTTTTCGAAAAATCGAATTATGATCTGAATTTGCTTGCTTCACCGGGTGAAGAAATGCTGCTGAAACTCGCATACAACAGGAATGTCTTCGAACCATCTTTCATTTTGCAGCTAAAAGAACAGCTATTGACAGCTATTCGCGAGATCATCAGAAATCCGGAGCAGCCGCTTGACGACATTTGTGTCGTATCCAAAAAGGAAAAAGAGCGCCTTCTCCATGAATTTAACGGTCAAGTCCAACGGAAGCAAACCGGGCTGACGATCCCGCAACGGTTTGAGCAATGTGCTGAAGCGCTCCCGGAACAGCCCGCGGTATCAGCGGCCGGGCGGACGCTGACATATCGGGAATTGAACGAACAGGCGAACAAGGTCGCGCATCTTTTGCGCAAAAAGAACGTCGGCCGCGGCGAACCTGTCGCTCTTTTGTTCCGCCGTTCGCCGGAAATGGTCATCGCGATACTCGCCGTCTTAAAAGCAGGGGGCGCCTATCTGCCGATTGACCCGGAATATCCTGAAGCGCGAATTCAGTATATGCTGGAGGACAGCGGGGCTGTTTGCATGCTGACACAAGAAGAGCTTGCCGGACATGCGGCGTCGCTTTCTTTTCATCAGAATACGATCTTGATCGACGATCCGGCGGTGTCTGCAGAAAGCGGGCGAAACCTTGAAATTGCCGCCGAACCGGACGACCTTGCTTATATCATGTATACGTCAGGCACAACGGGAAAACCGAAAGGCAATCTGACGACCCATGCCAATATTACAAGAGTTGTAAAAGAGACAAACTACATCAGCCTTTCCGAGAAAGACACCTTGCTGTCCCTTTCAAACTATGCGTTTGACGGCTTCACATTTGATGTGTACGGCGCGCTTTTAAACGGAGCAAAGCTGGTAGTGGCCGATCAGGCGACGATTCTCCATATCGGCAAGCTGACAGAAACGATTCAGAAGGAAAACATCACGGTCATGTTTGTGACAACGGCGCTGTTCAACCTCCTGGTCGATGCGGGAACAGAGTGGATGAAAGGGATTCGCAAAGTTCTGTTCGGCGGAGAGCGCTCATCTGTCAGCCATGTCAAGAAAGCATTTGCCGCCATGGGACCGGACAGGATCATTCATGTATACGGGCCGACGGAAACGACCGTCTTCGCGACGTTCTATCCGGTCAACCGCATTGAGGACAGCGCGGTTTCCATTCCGATCGGCAAGCCGATAAACGAAACCAATGCATACATTCTGACGGAAAATAACCGGCTTCAACCGATTGGAGCGGTAGGTGAATTGTGTCTGAGCGGTACAGGGGTATCGCGCGGCTATTTAAACAGGCCGGAACTGACTGCGGAAAAATTCGTGCCGCATCCGTTCAACAGCGGTGAAACGATGTACAGGACAGGGGATCTGGCTCGCTGGCTGCCGGACGGCAATATCGACTTCATCGGCCGGATCGATGATCAAGTGAAAATCCGCGGCCACCGAATTGAGCTCGGTGAAATCGAAGAGGAGCTGATGCGCTGTCAAGGCGTAAAGGAAGCCGTTGTAATCGCCAAGAAAAGAGGGAATGGGGATGCGGCGCTCACCGCCTATGTCGTCCCGGTGCGGGGAGCTGTGGTTTCGAACGAGGAGGTTCGCCGCCAACTGGCTCGGAATCTCCCGGCTTACATGGTGCCGGATGCATATATCATGCTTGAAGAGCTGCCGCTCACCGCAAACGGAAAAGTCAACCGCCGCCTTCTTCCTGAAGCAGATGGCCGGCCGAATCCAACAGAGCACCGTGCACCTCGCAATATGACGGAAGAAAAGCTTGCGATCATTTGGTCTGAGGTTCTCGGTAGACAGCAGATCGGAATAGACGAGAACTTTTTTGAAATCGGGGGACATTCATTGAAAGCTATGGCTGTCACCTCCCGGATGCTGAAAGATCTCGCCATCGATGTTCCGGTGAATGTGTTGTTTGAAATGCCCACAATCGAGCGCCTCGCGGCTTATATCGACCAGGGCGGACATACGGATGACGTGAAAAAAACCGTCTTCAATCAGGAAAGCACCCGCCATTTGTTCGCATTCCCGCCTGTCCTCGGCTATGGCATCGTGTACGGCAAACTGGCCGAACAAATGCCGGAATACAAGATTCATGCGTTTGACTTTATAGAAAGCGATGACCGCGCCGTGCGCTACGCAGAAGCCATCTCCGGCCTTCAGCCTGAAGGGCCGCTGACATTGATCGGCTATTCGGCCGGCTGCGGACTCGCTTTTGAAGTGGCGCAAACACTCGAAAAGAACGGGCGGAAAGTCGAAAAGCTGCTGATGATCGATTCATATATGAAGAACGGTGTCAGCGATTTAGAAGGGCGGTCAATTGAAGCTGATACAGCTGCTCTGATGGAAGCCAACAAGGACAATGAATATATGAAAATCAAGACGGTTGCCGATGGCATCGCCAAAAAGATGGCAGCCTATTATTCTTACTTTGTTAATCTTGTCCATCAAGGAACGGTCAGCTGCGAGATTCACTTGATCAAATCAGAGCACGCGAAACCGCTCCCGGAATGGCTTTCGACGTGGAAAGAAGGAACGGAGTCTTCTTATGATGAATATCAAGGTGTTGGAAGACATGATGAAATGCTCGCGGACGTCTTTGTCAAAACCAATGCAGATTTGATCAGACAGATTTTGGGCGAACGTGCCGCTGTAATCGGGGGGCATGATAAATGAACGAGATTATTAAGCAGTTTGGAGCGCCGGCAGGCGGCACGCAGTTGATCTGTTTCCCGTTTGCCGGGGGATATTCGGCATCATTCAGACCGCTTTATGAACATTTAAAAGCAGATTTTGAAGTACTGGCCATCGAACCGCCTGGACACGGAACAAATCGAATGGCGTTTGTCGACAATTTGGAAGAACTCGTCGATCTGTATATAGCGGCGCTCAAGCCGAGGCTCTCCGCTCCATTCGTACTGTTCGGCCACAGCATGGGCGGGATGGTTGTTTACAGGTTGACGCAAAAGCTTGAACAAGAAGGCATCTTTCCGGCAGCTGCGGTGATTTCAGCGATTCAGCCGCCTCATATTCAGCGGCAAAAAGTGTCTCACAAAAATGATGACGCATTTCTCGACCATCTCATCCAGCTTGGCGGAATACCCCAACAACTGAAAGATAACAGGGAAGTCATGAACTTTTTCCTGCCGTCATTCAGAGCGGACTACAGAGCGCTTGAGACGTTCTGCCATACGGATCATACGCCGCTCATGTCGCCTGTTCATATCCTGAACGGAGATCGCGATGAGAAATGCATGAAGGATGCGCATGGCTGGAAAAAGTGGACGCGTACGATCGATTTCCACTATTTCAAAGGCGGCCATATGTATCTTTTAGCAAAAACGGAACAAGTAGCCGCGAAGATCAAAACGATTGCCGCGGCCAGCCGCAAGGAGGCCCCGCCCGGCAATATAAAGAAAAACGGAAAATCGGTGTGTTGAAACAGCCGATTTTCCGTTTTTTAGTCTTTTTTCAGCCGACTTTCCGGCCTGACCATCGTCGCTCCGATCAGTCCGGCAATAATCATCCCCGTTCCTGCGAAGTGAAACCATTCAAGTGATTCTCCCAGCCATATGATCCCAGCCAAAATCGTCACCAGTGTCGCCAGATGATTAAACATGCTGATTTTCGCAGCTTCTATTTTTGAGAGAGCATAATTTGATAAAAATGATGTCGCAAACGATGACAACACGCCCAAATACAAAACCGAAAGAATAAACACCGGATCAGTGAAGGGAGCAAAAAATCCGCTCAGCGTGCCGTCTGCCATGTGACTGATCCCGGCGATGCCGTTGAAAAAGAGAAATCCCGCACCAGTGGTCACATATGTTAATTCAAGCGAATTGAAGGTGCGTGTCATCTTTCTCGCGAGCACACTGTAGCCCGCCGATGAAAGCGCCGAAAGCAAAATCAGCGCCGCCCCTCTCAAATCGGAGCTACCGGTGCCTGCGCTTTTCATCATAAAGATGCAGGCCACCCCCGCCGCTGACAAGACGGTGAAAAAGAATTGCCGCTTCGTAAACCGTTCATTTAAAAAATAAGCGGCGAATATCATCGTAAAGATCGGGATCGCCGCTTGAATGATTCCGGCTTCAGACGAAGACGTGTAGACGAGCCCAAACACTTGAAAAGCAAAAAACATGACAGGATAAAATAAAGCTAAAGGCAGTACCTTCAGCGCATCTTTCATGCTGATGCCGATCTTTACCCATCCAAGCAGAAGGGGAAAAAGCGCGGCCAAAAAAGCGACCGTAAAGCGATGGGCCAGAATATCGACCGGATTCGCTGCAGTGAGAGCCAATTTGACAAAGAAAAAAGAAAACCCAATGATAAAAGCATAGAGCAAAGCTGCCGCATAAGCAGATTTGTTCAAAGTCGATCATCTCCGTTAAAGTATGCATGCAATACAGATATTTTACCGGCTTCTGTCATCTTATACGGAAGCGAAATCTGATACAATACAAAAAAACGGAATCTGTACCGTTACAGATTGGCGAAGGAGACGAACATGCACAAATATGTAGCGCTGATGAACGAATTGGAGGATATGATCGAAGACAAATCCTTTCAGGAAGGGGACAGGCTGCCGTCCATCCGCGAGCTGTCCGTACGCTTCAAAGTAAGCAAAAGCACGGTCATCAGGGCGTTTAGCGAGCTGGAGAGACAGCACCTCATCTACTCAGTGCCGAAAAGCGGCTATTACGTCGTGAAAAAAACGAATCAGCGACCAAATCCCGGAAAGGCTGTGATCGATTTCTCAGCATCTGCTCCTGATCCTGATGTCTTTCCATACATCGATTTTCAGCATTGCATCAATAAAGCCATTGACACATACAAAAACGATCTGTTTATCTATGGGACGCCGAAAGGTCTTCCGTCATTAATCGAGGCCATACAAAAAGAGCTTGCCAACGGCCAGGTGTTTGCGAAAGAGGAACACATTTTTATTACATCAGGCGTGCAGCAGGCCCTCGCTCTGCTCGCTTCAATGCCTTTTCCCAACCGGAAGCGGAAAATTCTGATCGAACAGCCGAGCTATCATTTACTGATTCAATACCTTGAAGTTCACGGCATACCCGCAATCGGCATCGAGAGAACCGCTGAGGGCATCGATATGGACGAGCTGGAGCAAATTTTCCAAACCGAAGACATCAAATTCTTTTATACGATGCCGAGATTCCACAATCCGCTCGGGACTTCCTATACGGAACGGGAAAAAATGGCCATCGTCAAGCTGGCGGAAAAGTATGACGTCTATATCGCCGAGGATGATTTTTTAGGAGATTTGGAGAATCATAAAAAGGCGGACCCGTTACATTATTATGACGTTTCTTCACACGTCATTTATTTGAAAAGTTTCTCCAAGATTATTTTTCCGGGTCTGCGGGTCGGAGCCGCTGTGCTGCCCGATTCTCTGACAGATGTGTTCAACCGGTACAAACAGCTGCTCGACATTGACAGTTCCATGCTGTCTCAGGCCGCTTTGGAGATCTATTTGAAGAGCGGGATGTTTGAAAAGCATAAGCAAAAGATCCGTTCTTCCTATCAAAAAAGATCATGCCTTCTGCATGATCTGCTAAAAGAATGTGCCGCGTCACTGGGGGATGTGCTTGAATTCCATCCACACGGCCATCCGGCCATCCACACCCACATCGAATTGGACCGGACGATCCCGGCGTCCCGTCTGATCAAAAGCTTACAAAAACGGAACGTCCTGCTCGAACCGGTAAACGCTCATTATATGTCGGCCTTTCCAAAAAGAAATCTATTAAAAATCAATACGTCCAATGTAAAGGAAGACGACATCCGCCGCGGCATCGACCGCTTGCGGCAAGCGGTGGAAACCGCTTATTTTTAGAGCGGAACTTTTTAAAGCGTTGACAGTTCAGCGCAGCTTTTCATCACAATGCGGTCTGGAAATTCAGGTGCGGCGGAACACACCGCCATTTTATAGCCTGGGTCAATTTCATAGGCTTGGATATAGCAAGGCGGATAGCCCGGGGGAGTTTCCACCGAAGCGCGTCCTTGTTCGTTCAGTTTGACGGAGAAGGAATCAAGCGGCAGAGACAGGCCTTTTCCCGCCTGTTTGATAAAGCTTTCTTTCAACGTCCACAAATGATAGAAATACGACAGGCGCTCTGAGTCGTCCTTTTCCATGAGATCATGGTGCTCTGAAGGAGAAAAAAACCGCTCGGCAATGTCGAAATTGATCGGCTTGATTTTTTCGACATCCACTCCGATCGGCTTGGTGCCAGCTCCGCACACGATCCAGTTTCCGGAGTGGGAAATGTTGAAATGAAAGTCGTTCAGACCTTCAGCAGCCGGTTTGCCGTACCTTCCTTCCGTAAAACGGATCTGATCGTTCGGTAAATGAAACGTTTCACTGATGATGTGCCTCGCCAGCACTTCCCCGATCAGCGTCCTGCTGGCATCTTCGGGATATCTGTATCTGCCCACTTTTTTGCGCTTTTCTTCAGAGACCATGGCCATCATTCGGTTAAATTGGCCGGCTTCCGGCAGCTGATCCATATAAACGGCGTAAATCTTCATCAAATGCAACCTCTTCACATGATATTTTTTCTGCTTTCATTTTAGCAAACAGGCAGCAGGAAAGATAGGCATGATACCTGTGCAGAATGGAGTGATGAACATGATAGACGGAACATTGATAAAAGATACATACTTCGGGAGGGAGCTTTTGATCTATCTTCCTCCTTCATACGGAAGCAGTAATAACCGCTATCCCGTCCTATACGTACACGATCTGGGCGATTTGTTCGATCCGGCACACAGCGGCAGTTTGCCCTCAATCGAAAAGCTGTTTTCGAATCAGGAAGTGCCGGAATTGCTGCTGGTCGGAGTGGCTCCGAAAGACAGGGAAAGCGAATACACGCCTTTTCCCAAACCGCATTTGCTGCCGAATAAACGGGCGTACGGCGGGAAGGGCAACGAATATGCCGCTTTTTTGGCCAATCGGCTTAAGCCCTATATCGACAGGCGCTACCGAACAAATCCAAGCCGTGAACATACAGGAATCATCGGAAAGTCGTTCGGCGGATTGATCTCGGTTTACACGGCGTATTTAGCATCTAAGACATTTGGGAAAATCGGATCTTTGTCAGGGTCTTTCTGGTTTGAAGGAATGACCGAGTTTATGAAGAATAACCGCTTTGAAAATGAGCATCTGCGCATTTATATGGATGTTGGAAGCATGGAAGGAGCAGACAGGGATAATCTGCAGAAGGAGATGATACCGAGGACGAAGGAAGCCTTCAGCCTGTTAACCGAAAGCGCCGCCTTCGAAAAAGAACTGAAGTTTGTCATTGATGAAGGAGGCTCACATCGGCTTGAGAGGTTTGCGAAGCGTTTTCCGGAAGCCGTCAAATGGCTGTTCGGCTCCTGTCACAACAACGCACGGAATGACCGGAATTTCTGATTGGCATGAAGTATCGTTGTAAATGAGAGGAGCGGAAACAATGGACATTCTGAATCGTTTGGCTGAAAGCATCGATTATATTGAAAAGCATTTGGATCAGCCGCTGAAACACGAAGAAATCGCCCAAATCGCATACTGTTCGAAATTTCATTATCAGCGGATGTTCTACATGCTGACGGGTGTTACCCTTGCCGATTACATTCGGAAAAGAAGGCTGACAGTCGCCGCGCAGGAGCTGGCTGCTTCACATATAAAAGTGGTTGATGCTGCTTTTAAATACGGCTACAACACACCGGAATCATTTTCAAAGGCATTCAGCCGCCTTCACGGTATCAGCCCTTCACAGGCCCGTGAAAAAGGCAGGACGCTCAGGGCATTTCCGCGTCTATCCTTTCATATTCAAATAAAGGGAGTGGAGGATATGAATTACAAGATTGTTGAAAAAGAACCGTTTCAGGTGATCGGCAAAGCGTTGGAGGTTACGGTGAAGGATGATCAAAACAAAAAGGACATTCCGGCTTTTTGGAACGAATTAAATCACAACGGCTTTACCGATTCTTTAAAGCCGGATATCGGCCCGCTCGGCTTCCTTGGCGTCTGCATGGATTTTAACGATCAAGCCGATACGTTCAATTATGTCATCGGGGTCGAAAAAACAACCGCCGATACGCCTGCCGGCTGTGTCGAAAAATCGATTCCCGCCGCAACTTGGGCCGTATTTGAGGCCATCGGTCCCGTCAATCCGGCTGTTCAAGCCACATGGGAAAGAATCTTCTCAGAATGGTTTCCGGCGACGGGCTATGAACTGGCGAACGCGCCGCAATTTGAAGCCTATCCTGAGGACGGGGATATTATGGCGCAAGACCATATCATCGAAATTTGGATACCGGTGGTAAAACAGAAATAATCTGAACGAGAAAAACGGATGAAACGCTCATCCGTTTTTTTTCAGCGACATATGTACAGGCTTGGCAGCTCTGATGCGCCTTCCTGTCATAGCTGTTTTTAAAAGCTGTTTGGACTGAGGCAAAGAAAACCGCAAAATCAGGCCTGTTAAAATGGCGGTTAAAACAGTGCCGATGCCGATCGGCCCGCCGAGCAGCCAGCCGATCAGTAAAATCGTCAGCTCCATTCCGTTGCGGACCCACTGAACGTTCCAGCCCGTTTTCTCGGAAATCAAAAGCATCAGCGAGTCGCGCGGACCCGCCCCAAGATCTGCCGACACATAAATGCCGACTCCGTAACCGATAAAAATGACGCCGATCACGAATACGACAGTGCTTGAAATATACGTTTCCGGGTCTGGAAGAATATAAGTAAAGAAATCTATAAAAATACCGATTAACAGCATATTAAGCACGGCGCCGATTTTCGGCCATGCTTTTGTAAATAAGGACGTTAAACCTACGATAACCGCCCCGACAATAATCGCCCATTGGCCGACTGTAAGGCCCAAAAGCATATACAACCCGTAGTGAAATGCATCCCAAGGACCGATGCCGAGCACTTTCCCTTCAATCGTAAGAGAAACCCCAAAAGACAAAACAATCAATCCGACAAAATAAAAAAGCCAGCGCAAAACAAGTTCCCGCTTCAATGGATTCCCCTCTTTTCAAAAAAACAATCGATTGTCATTGTATCACATTCTTCAGAACGGATAAATGCGGATTTCGGAATGCGGCTCTTCAATTTACATAATTATGATTATATTCCAATTGATGAAAATGATGTATGATAGCTGTAGAGATACATTTTCCATTGTGGAGGGGAGAAATTCAGAGTCTAATAAGGGTCCTGGACCCTTTTGTTTCTTTCGAGGAAGCATCATCTGCCAGTTCTATTCGACAGAGCCAATGGGCGAACCGAGCGCTTGGGCCGTTCTTGTAGGCTGGCTCTTTGCTGTCATTGCGGTTCAGCAGTTTGCAGGGAAAAAACAGCAGATGTTATGAAAAAAGGAGGGGAATGGCGTTGATTTTTTTAGTAAGGCTGATCTGTCTTTCCGTTTTAGCCTGTCTCGCACTGTTGCTTATATTGAACTATGCACCTTTTCTGGCGATGCCCGTTTGGATTGCTTTGACCATTGCCTTGATCGTCTGTCTGTATCTTGCCTTTAAAGAGGAAACGAAGGAATGGAGAAGACGAAAGCACTAAGCTTTTCTTCAGCGTTTTTTCTTGAATGAAAGAACATTTGCCAAAACGAAATAGATGATGGCCGTCCCGGACACAAACAAAAAAAATTCTTTCCACTCTCTTGCCGTCATGTATACAAAGCGGCAGATCTCGAGATGTTCATCCAAGTAAAAAGCCTGGGTATATGCGCTGACTATCATGCCGGTAAAGACGAATAGGCCGACCATATTGAGCAGCATTCTCATACTGAATGTTTTTTTCTCATTTTCTTGTTTCATTTTAAAGAAATCCTTTCCAATATGAATTTATCATTCTATTGTACGGAAATAGCGCTCAAATGTTTCGAAAACTTCTTAATATATCGTTAAGAAGTTTTTTTATTTAAAAGAAAATGTAAAAGATTAAACAATTTCATGAACTTTTTGAGCGAAGGCCTAAAAATATAGGAATATTATACCGATATGGCAAGTGAAAACTTTTTCCGAAATATTAAAGACAAGGCAGGAGAGAAAATCATGCAGCAACGCAATACACCGGATGTACAGAAATGGTTTCCGAGCGAGGACGGAAATGAAGCGAAAAGACATGAATTCCTATCATTGATTGAACAGCTGATCGAGGGAGTGGACGAGCTGAAAAATCCAGATCAGGTCAACCTTGGCGGCGAGAAGAACCGTGAGGGCTTCTTTTATGAAAAGCTGGTCGCAGAGAGCCGGATTCCGCACGAAGGTGCGCCGATGAAAGAGGTCAACGAAGAGCTGTTGAAGCTGTTGCACGGCCATCCGTATCATACCAAATACTTTTTCACAAACATTCTGCCGATGGCGAGCATCCCGGGGATATTAGGCATGCTTACGGCGTTCATGGTCAATGGGAACAACCTGTGGGATGTGTACGGTCCAGCCGGAGCGGAGGCGGAAGTGAAAGTTACGGCGATGATGTCAAAGCTTGCGGGGTATGATGCCGAAACAAGCGGAGGCTACACGACGTGGGGAGGACAAGGTGCGGTATACAGCGGCCTCAGAATCGCGATTGCCAAAATGGCGCCGTCATCGCTGAAAGAAGGGGTTCCCGGCAATTTCTACGCGTTTTGTTCTGAAGCGGCTCATTACAGCTTGTATAAGTCAATGGAAGCCGCAGGACTCGGGAGCGATCATTTAATTAAAGTCAAAACAAATCTCGACCATTCCATGGATACGGAAGATTTGCGGGCGAAGCTTAGACAAGTCTGCGAAGCCGGGGGGATTCCCGTTTATATCGTAGCTACAACAGGAACGACAGATGCGATCGGCATCGATGATGTGAGCGCTGTCCGCCGTGCGGCTGAAGAAACGGCGAAAAGCTTCGGGCTGCCGGTTCCGCATATCCACGCCGATTCCGCCCTGGGAGGATTTTTTGCCTTTTTTAATGAGTACGATCTGAATGAGAACGCTTTATCCTTCAGTCCCGGTGTTCTCAGCATGATCAAGCCGATTCAGGAAAAAATGAGGCATCTGCACGCAGCCGATTCGCTTTGTTTTGATTTTCAGAAGCTCGGACAGACGCCTTATGTGACGAGCCTGTTTCTTGTGAAAGATCGCAATGACTTAAAACGGATCGATCTGGATCCTGATGAGACGCCGTATGTCGGCCACCGCGGCTATGGGGACTACCATACGGGCTACACGCTGGAATGTTCGCGCATGGCCAGTTCGATCAGTATGTACAGCGCGTTGATGGCATTTGGCTATGAAGGCTATCAAAAGCTGCTCGGACAGTTTCTTGAAGTCAACCTGCATTTTAGGGAACAGCTTTCTCAGCAGATTCCGGAGGCCGATATTGTGAACCCGGACAACTTCGGCATGTCTACGCTGTTTCGCATTTATCCTGAAGGTGCCCCTAGATTTGAAGACGAAATTTCGGGAGCATGCACCATTCAAGAGCTGGAAAGAAACAATGCACTCACTGAAAAACTATTTGAAAAGCTCGGAACAAAAAGGGACAAGATGTTTTTTGGCGATACGAAAAAGCACTTGCTTGTGAAATCCTGTGAAGGGACTGAGATACCGCTTTGCGTCAGCAAATTTTTCGTCATCTCTCCGTATACCATGCCTGAACATGTCCCGGGAATTATCGATTATTTAAAAGAAAATATTGAGGAAGTCTGCCGGGAGCATGGATCTCTCATGACAAATTAAAGGGGATATAGACGATGAAAACGTTGAAGAAAAAGCTAACAGAACACATTTCAGTCAAAATTATGATTGGCGTCGCCTTAGTGCTTTTAATCACGATCGCATCATTTTCAGCTGTGTTTACTTATATCAGCAAAGACTTGTCAGAGCAGCTGAGACAGCAGTTCCAAAACCGTCTTTATACCGATATTCATCTTGCTGAAAACCAAATCAAACGTCTGGACGGGAATCCGCTTGAAATCGATTCTGCGGACAATCCGCTTTACAAGCAGACAAAAATGGCTGTGGACAGCCTGAAAAAGAAAAACAATCTTGAAAATATCTATATCCTTTCCAATGAGGGCGGGAAGGAGCGGATTCTCGTGCTGTCGGATACGTCCGATGATTTCGGCACGGATTACAGTTTTTCTCCTGAAATGAAAGAAGCCTTAACGACAAACAAAGAGACGGTAAGCGACGTGTATGAGGATGAATACGGCATTCACCAGTCGATTTTTCAGCCGCTTGAGAACAGCTCCGGCGAAAAGGTGGGAATTTTGGGGATCGATCTTGATGCTTCCGTGATTCCGGCGACGGCTGCAAAAGCGAAGTGGTATACAATTGCGATCGCAGCATTTGTCTTGCTGCTCGGAATGGCCATGGCCTATTTTCTCGGTTCTTTTATCGCGAAGCCGATCAGGCAGCTGATGAAGGCATCAGAAAAAATTGCCGACGGCGATCTGTCGGCCGACATTTCTGTCAAGAGCCGTGATGAAGCCGGAAAGCTTGCCGAATCGTTCAAGCGGATGAGCGAAAATTTACAACAATTGATTGGACAAATTTCAGCTTCCTCTGAAGAGGTATCCAAGACGAGTCTCCAGCTGAAAAATGTATCGGCTGAATCGAGCGAAAGCGCGGCCCAGGTGGCTGAATCGATGAACAGCATGAGCGAGGGGATCAACGAAGTGGTCTCGTCCGTTTCGGATTGCCACACATCGGCTGCCGAAATCGATCATCAGCTTACACACGTCACAGAAGAAGTGAACGAGATGAAGAACGTTGCCGAAGGCGTCAGCAAGGATTCCAAGACCGGACAGGAGCTTGTCGAAGAAACTTTGCGGCAGACCCAGACGATTAAAAACGTGATGGAAGAGTCCAAACAAGCGGCAGCAGAGATGCAAAACCATACCGAAGAAATTGAAAAAGTCATCGGAATGATTTCCTCTATTGCCGAACAGACGAATTTGCTGGCGCTCAATGCTTCAATTGAAGCCGCCCGGGTCGGTGAAGAAGGCCAGGGCTTTGCTGTTGTAGCGGGAGAAGTCAGAAAGCTTTCTGAACGCTCGGCAGATGCCGCTTTATCCGTTTCCCAGCTTGTGGCGGGCACGCAGGAGAGCAGCCGGCTTGTCATGGAACGCATTCAGGAAGGAAACGCAGCGGTTGACAAAGGGCAAATATTAATCAATGGCACATACGAGAACTTTTCAGGAATTTTTAAAGGGATCTCTCAATTTGCCGAACGGACCGATCAGTTGCTTCAGTCTTTGTTAAAAGTCGAAAAATCGTATCAAAACATTTCGGCTGCGATGGAACAGATTTCCGCCGTTACCGAAGAGCAGGCGGCAGGTTCTGAGGAAGTCGCGGCAGCAGCGGAGCAGCAAAGCGCCGGCATGCAGGAAATCGCATCGGCCATTCAGCAGCTCTCCGCTTTGTCGGAAGAATTGAATCAAGCGGCATCCAAGTTTAAACTGGCCGCAGAATAAAAAAGAACAGCCTGATCCAGAGAGATCAGGCTGTTTTGTTTATACAGGATTCAAAATCCGGTTTAAAAACTGTTTTGTTCGTTCTTCCTTAGGGGCTGAGAAAATTTGTTCAGGCGGACCCTGTTCGACGATGACGCCGCCGTCGATAAAGACGACTTCGTCTGCGACATCCTGCGCGAATTTGATTTCGTGGGTGACGACAACCATCGTCCAGCCCTCATTTGCAAGGTCTTTCATGACTTTCAGCACTTCACCGACCAGCTCGGGATCAAGCGCCGATGTGGGTTCGTCAAAAAGCATCAGTTCTGGCTTGATGGCCAGAGCACGGGCGATCCCGACGCGCTGCTGCTGTCCCCCGGAAAGCTGGAATGGATAAAGGTCCATTTTGTCTTCTAGGCCGACCTTTTGCAGAAGCTGAACGGCTTCCTTTTTGACTTCTTCTTTATTGCGCTTTTGCACTTTTACCGGCCCTTCCATCACATTTTCAAGCACGGTGCGGTGCGGGAACAGGTGATAGGCCTGAAACACCATTCCCGACTTTCTCCGCAGTCGAAGGAGGTCAGCCGGTTTATTTTTCTTGGAAAAATCGATGGTAAAATCGTCAAAAGAAAGAATGCCGCGGTTCGGAATTTCCAAAGCGTTCAGGCAGCGAAGCAGCGTCGTCTTGCCGGAACCGGAAGGCCCTAAGATGGCGATCACTTTTCCTTTTTCGATGTTCAGGTCGATTTTTTTTAAGATCTCGTTTTCGCCGAAGGATTTATTCAGCCCTTTGATCGCAAGCATTGTCTATTTCCCTCCTTACCTGGCCACATACCGGTCCAATCGCCGTTCAATCTGCTGCTGAACAAGCGCGAGAATAAAGCAGATGATCCAATAGATGAATGCGGCTTCCATATAAATGATTAAAATTTGGTCTAGATTGCTGGCCCCGATTTCCTGGGCTTTCCGGAATAATTCAGCAACAAGAATTTGTGACGCAAGCGATGTGTCTTTAACCAAGCTGATGAATGTATTGGATAATGGCGGAATCGACACGCGTACAGCCTGCGGCAGGATGACCCTGGTAAGGGCCGTTTTTTGAGTCATTCCAATCGAATAAGCCGCTTCCCACTGCCCTTTCGGAACGGAAAGGATGGAAGCCCTGATGATTTCCGAAGCATATGCGCCGACATTTAATGAAAAGGCAATGATCGCGCTCGGAAACGGGTCAATCGTGATTTGAAATGCTGGAAACAAGTAAAAAATAATGAATAGCTGAACGAGCAGCGGCGTTCCGCGGATCGCTGAGACATAAATGCCGAAAACCGCTCTTAAAATGCGGGATTTGGACATTCTCGCCAGCGCCGTGATCAATGCGATGATCATACCGAATATAAAAGAGAGAATGGCAAGGGGAATCGAGTAATAGATTCCCCTTAAAAAGATCGGCCAAAATGATTCACGCACAAGATCCCAGGGGATCGCCGCGCCGATGGCCGCCGCTTGTATATTATTTAGAAACATCTTCGCCAAACCATTTCTTCGCTATTTTCGCGAGTGTGCCATCCTCTTTCATGTCTTTCAGCGCGGAGTTGACCTTGTCAACCAGCTCGCCGCTTCCTTTGCGGAAAGCAAAATGCGTAGTTTGCGGCTCGCCTGTTTCAAAAGCGACTTTCAGGTTTTTGTTTCCTGATGTCTTCAAATAGTTCAGCACCGCCAGTTTATCGTTAAAGGTGAGGTCGACACGGCCCTGCTGAATCAACTGAAACGCTTGAGCCATTCCTTCCACGCCTTCGATTTCAGCGCCGGCGTTTTTCGCAAGGTCATTATAGTTGCTTGTCAAAGATTGTGCAGCTTTTTTCCCTTTGACGTCCCCTTCAGCTTTTATATCGTTGTTGTCCGCTTTTGTGACAACGACGGCTTGGGAAGTTGTATATGAATCGGAAAAATCATACTGATTTTCACGGTCTTTTTTCCCGACTTGGTTGGCAACGACGTCAAAACGCTTGGAGTTGAGGCCGGCAAACATGCTGTCCCACTGCGTTTCTTTAAATTCAGCTTTCAGGTTGAGGCGCTTGGCGACTTCCTGCATCACTTCGACATCATAACCTGTTAATTGATCTGTTTTTTTATCGTGGAATGTAAATGGTTCGTACGTTCCTTCAGTACCGACGGTCAAAACGCCTTTATCTTTAATTGAAGACCAGAGGCTGTCGCCTGCTGCGTTTTTATCCTTGGAATTGTCCCCTGACGCGCCGCATGCGGCCATCACGGTGATCAACAGCGTCAGTAATACAGCGAATATTGCTTTCTTCATTTTATTCCCCACTTTTCTGATTGGATTTAGTTGATATGATTGTACTTAACGGTCTTACAAAAGTAAAGCATAAACCTTTTTTAGTATGAGTCAAGAAATTCGTTTTTAGTGATAATCATTCTGATTCCTGATCAAAACGGATCTTCCATTTTTTAAGCCTGTATTGCAGGCTCTGCCTGCTGATCCCCAGAACCCGCGCCGCTTGGGACACATTGTAATTGCATTTTTTAACGGTTTTTTGAATATAATACTTTTCGGCATTCTCGATTTGTTCCTTCAAAGGAGCTGCCGAGACGGAAGGAAGCGGGGCGAACAGATCATAGCCCTGCTGCGGCAGCTGCTTTTTTGCCGCTGGTTTTGTCCTGTATTGCAATGGAAGGTGCGTGAGCTCGAGTTTGTCTTCGTAAGACATCAAATTCATGGCGCCTTCAATTAAATGTTCAAGTTCTCTGACGTTTCCCGGCCAATCATATGAAAGCAGAAACCGCTGCACCTCTTCTTCAAAACCTTTGACCTCCATTTGGAACAATGCGTTGTATTTGTCGATAAAATGCTGGGTGAGCGGCATGATATCTTCCTTTCGATCTTTTAATGGAGGAATGAACAAGGTGACGACACTCAGCCTGTAATACAAATCTTTTCGCAGTCTTTGCCCGCTGACCGCGTCGACTGGATCTTCGTTCATCGTCGCGATGATCCTGACATCGATCGGAGTATCCTTCGAAGCGCCGATCCGCCTGATCGTTTTTTCTTGAATCGCGCGCAAAAGCTTTGCCTGCAAGCTGAAGTCCAAAGAATTGATCTCGTCAAGGAGAAGTGTGCCACCGTCTGCTTGTTCGAAAAGACCCGGGCGATCGACGGCACCCGTGAATGCGCCTTTGGCCGTGCCGAATAAAAGGCCTTCGACGAGGCTTTCCGGGAGGGCTGCGCAGTTTTGTGAGATGAATGGGCCAGTCGACCGCTGGCTTCCGTTATGTATACTTTGGGCGAACAGTTCTTTTCCGGTTCCGGTGTCGCCGACAATGAGAATGGAGGAAGAGGTCCGGGTCGCCCGCTTTGCATGTTCAATGACTTCCTTGAACGCCGGGCTGACGCCGATCAGACTGTCAAACGTATACTTTGTGTTTTCTGTTTTGTTCATATTTTCTCTGATCAGCCGTTCAAGCTTTGTGACATCTTTGGCAATCTCAACCGCTCCTTTCGTATTCCCGTTTTCCATAATGGGAAACGTATGATTGACGGTCGTAATTTCCTGGCCCTTGTTATTGAAGTAGGTCTGCTTGACGTTTTTGTTCGTTTTCCCGTGATGCAGCGCCTGCAGGAGAGTGCTGTCATATTGGCTGGCAAAGGTAAACACGTCCAGCACATTTTTGCCGAGCACATCGTTGACATCCATCCCTTCAATCTGGCTCATTTTTTTGTTATAGACAACAGATGTGCCGTTTTCGTCGACGACATGCAAGCCGATATCGATTTCATCTATAATTCTTTGAAAAATAAGCTTGAGTAAATCATAATTCTTCAGCAAGTGACATCCCCCTTTGTTCGTAACTGTCTCTCCATTGTAAGTGAAGATTTGATAAGGGTGCAAAAAAATATGCATTTATTTTTGCACCTTTGAATAAAGACCGCAAAATTTTTTGCGAATTATACATGCAATGTTCTGAAAATTTGCGGTTTTAAGGATTGGCACGATCCTTGCATATAAAATAGTGTGAAACAAAATACGACATCTGGCATGTATGTCCAAAAATAAGAAGGAGGAATCAGAATGACGGTTCTATCAAAGTCCGAGAAAATTATGAAGCAAACCGCACATTTTGGCGCGAATAACTATCATCCTCTGCCGATCGTGATTTCTGAAGCGGAAGGCGCGTGGGTGAAAGATCCGGAAGGCAACCGATACATGGATATGCTGAGCGCTTATTCCGCAGTGAATCAAGGGCACAGGCATCCGAAAATCATCCAGGCGTTAAAAGATCAGGCCGACAAAATCACCTTGACGTCGAGAGCTTTTCACAATGACCAGCTCGGTCCTTTCTATGAAAAGGTCGCTTCATTAACGGGGAAAGATATGGTTCTGCCGATGAACACCGGAGCGGAAGCGGTTGAGTCCGCGATTAAAGCAGCCCGGCGCTGGGCTTATGATGTAAAAGGCGTTCCGGACAATAAGGCTGAAATTATCGCATGTGTAGGCAATTTTCACGGCCGGACGATGCTGGCTGTGTCGCTTTCATCAGAAGAAGAGTATAAACGTGGTTTCGGGCCGATGCTTCCTGGCATCAAGCTGATTCCATACGGGGATCTGGAGGCGCTGAAACAGGCGATCACACCGAATACGGCCGCTTTCTTAATTGAGCCGATTCAGGGTGAAGCGGGTATTGTCATTCCGCCGGAAGGCTTTTTGAAACAGGCTGCAGAAGTCTGTAAAGAACGCAATGTCTTGTTTATCGCTGACGAAATACAGTCAGGGCTTGCGCGAACAGGCAAAATGTTCGCCTCTGATTGGGAGGATGTCACACCGGACATGTACATTTTAGGAAAAGCGCTCGGAGGCGGCGTGTTCCCAATATCGTGTATTGCTGCAAACAGGGATGTGCTTGGCGTGTTTAATCCCGGCTCACACGGGTCGACTTTCGGAGGGAACCCGCTTGCATGCGCCGTATCGATCGCCGCCCTTGAAGTGTTGGAAGATGAGCGGCTCGCTGAACGGTCGCTGGAGCTCGGGGAATATTTTAAAGAGAAGCTCTCGCAAATCGATAATCCAAAAATCAAAGAAGTGCGCGGCAGAGGGCTGTTCATTGGGGTTGAGCTGACCGAGGCGGCGCGTCCGTATTGCGAGCGTTTGAAAGAAGAAGGCCTGCTCTGCAAAGAAACGCATGAAACGGTGATTCGCTTTGCGCCTCCTCTTGTTATTTCAAATGAGGATTTGGATTGGGCGATTGAAAAGATTACCCGTGTTTTGTCGAAGTAAAGCGGACGGCTGAACAATAAGGGGATTGTTCAGCCCGTTTTTTCGCCGCATGTGCGAAGTTTGTCAAAAATTGAAATATCAGGAAAATGTTCAGAAGATTTAAAAAATAGTCTATATGTCATAGGGGGAGATGACATTAGGGAGAATGGAAACGGAAGGGGTGAAGGCGGTTTGAACCATGAAAACCGTGAACAATATACACTGAAAAGAACGATGAAATCACGCCATTTGTTTATGATCTCGCTTGGCGGCGTCATCGGAACCGGCTTTTTTCTTGGAACAGGATATACGATCAATGAAGCCGGGCCGATCGGCGCGATTCTTTCTTATTTAGCGGGCGGAATGATCATGTATTTTACGATGCTTTGCCTCGGGGAGCTCGCAGTGGCAATGCCGGTTTCAGGCTCTTTTCAGACGTACGCGACAAAATTTATCGGGCCTGCCACAGGATTTGCCGTCGGCTGGATCTACTGGCTCGGCTGGTCGGTTACGGTTGCTTTGGAATTTCTGTCGGCGGGGCAGCTGATGAAAAGGTGGTTTCCCGATGTCAGCGTCTGGATATGGTGTTTGATTTTCGGTCTGCTGCTTTTTTCGCTTAACGCGCTATCGGCGAAAGCCTTCGGGGAATCGGAATTTTGGCTGTCCGGCATTAAAATTATCGTTATCCTTCTGTTTATTATCCTCGGCGGAGGGGCGATGTTCGGATTTATCGATATGAAAGACGGACAGGCTGCACCGTTCTTTTCCAATCTGATTGGAGACGGAATTTTTCCAAACGGATTCGGCGCGATCTTTATCACGATGATCACCGTCAACTTTGCCTTTCAAGGGACAGAGCTGATCGGGATCGCGGCGGGGGAAAGCGAAAATCCGGAAAAAACGGTGCCCCGCTCCATCAAACAGACGGTCTGGCGGACACTCGTGTTTTTCGGCCTGTCCGTATTTGTCCTGGCGGGGTTGATTCCATGGGAAAAAGCGGGGGTTGTTGAAAGCCCGTTCGTTGTCGTATTTGAACAAATTGGCATTCCGTATGCCGCCGATCTGATGAACTTTGTTATTTTAATTGCTTTATTATCGGTGGCGAATTCGGGTTTGTACGCATCGACGAGGATGCTTTACTCCCTTGCGAAAGAAGGAATGGCCGCTCAGGCTTTAAGCCGGGTCAATAAAAGAGGGATCCCGATGAATGCGCTGTGGATCACGCTCGGTTTTGCGGGTTTGTCCCTCGTCTCAAGCGTAGTTGCCGCGGAAACGCTCTACATCTGGCTTCTGTCTCTAGCCGGTTTAAGCGCACAAGTCGGCTGGATCACGATTACGGTATCACAGCTGCTATTTCGCAGAAGATATGTTAAAGAAGGCGGTAAGGTTGAAGACTTGAAATTTAAAACGCCTCTTTACCCTTATTTGCCGCTGACGGGATTTATTTTAAACAGCGCCGTCCTTGTGAGCCTTGCCTTTGATTCAGAGCAGAGGATGGCATTGTACTGCGGGATTTTGTTCATGTCGGCCTGCTACTTTGTTTATCACGTATTTGTGAAAAAACGCCAGGGTCTTGAGCGACAAGAAGCATTGATCTATCAAAACAAAACAAACGATGAGGTGGTTATTGATGAATAAGCAAGTTTCTCTGATTGGAATGCCGATGGACTTGGGACAGGCGCGGCGCGGTGTGGATATGGGACCGAGCGCGATTCGCTACGCTCATATCGTGGAACGTCTGACCGAGCTTGGCTATGATATCGATGATCTGGGCGATGTGCCGATCAATCGCGATCAGCCAAAAGGAGACGAAGGGCTGAAAAATTTAGTTTCCGTACTCGAAGGAAACCGCAAGCTGGCTGATATCGTCGACAATGTCATCGAGCAGCGCCGCTTCCCGCTCGTGTTGGGCGGAGACCACAGCATAGCCATCGGGACATTGGCGGGGGTAGCCAAGCATTATCAACAACTCGGCGTGATTTGGTATGACGCACACGGCGACTTAAATACGCTGGAGACATCGCCGTCAGGCAACATCCACGGTATGCCGCTGGCGGTAAGTCTCGGTGTCGGCCACGAAAAGCTGGTCAACCTTCACGGCTATACGCCGAAAGTCAAGCCGGAGCATGTCGTCATCATTGGTGCGCGCTCGCTTGATGAAGGAGAGCGCAAATATATCCGTGAAACCGGCATGAAAGTCTACACCATGCACGAAATCGACAGGCTTGGCATGACGAAGGTGATAGAGGAAACGATCGAGTATCTGTCAGCAAATTGCGACGGCATTCATCTGAGCCTCGATCTGGACGGTCTTGATCCGAGCGACGCTCCGGGAGTCGGCACCCCTGTCGTCGGAGGCATCAGCTACAGGGAAAGCCATTTGGCGATGGAAATGCTTTATGACGCAGATATCATTACTTCTGCCGAGTTTGTTGAAGTCAACCCGATACTTGATCATAAAAATAAAACCGGTGAGGCGGCCGTCGAACTGATCGAATCGCTGTTAGGGAAGAAGCTGCTATAACCAATGAAAAGGAGAAGGCATCGGCATGATGCCTTTTCTTTTTTGTTATCAAAATAAAGCCAAAAACTCTCTTACGGGCTTCGGCAGAAAACTGCCGGCCCGCCAAACGACAGATGGCTGCAGAATAAACGGATTGTCTTGAATCTCCAATGTCTGAACATGACGCGCAAAATGCGCCGGCAGCATGGACAGCGGCAGAATCGTTGCTCCGAATCCCGAGGTGACAAGGCTGAGGAGCGTTGTAGAATCATGGCACTCACAGACGACCCTCGGCTCAAGGTCCAATGAGTGAAAGTGATGGACGACCTCATCATAAATCCCTTTTCCGTGCGACGGTCTGAGCAGAATCAGCGGCAGACCGGCAATTTCTTTCATTCCGGCTTCCCCTTTTAAGCCATACGACTGATTCCCCGGAAGAACGAGCTTGCATGGGACCTCCGGCAGGCTCTTTGCTTCGATATTTTTGCTGTGGAAAGGCGTTGTCGTGACCGCCGCATCGATCTGCCGGTTTTCCAAGAGCCCGCTCAGCCGTGAAGGCTCACCTTCCCAAATGTTAAACATTAAATTCGGGTACATTTCCCTGATCTTCGAGACTTTTGAGAGCAATAGAGCCGCACAGTAAATCGTTGAACCGACGGCAAGGGTTCCGTTGACTTCTTCACGCAGCTCCCGAACCTCCAAGATGGAATCCTCAAGCTTGTGCAGGATTTCTTTTGCTCTTTTCAAAAACACTTCTCCTTCATAGGTCAGCGTCAGGTTTTTCTTTTTGTTCCGGTCAAATAAAACGACTCCGAGCTCCTCTTCCATCTGCTTCAACTGTCTGGAGAGGGGCGGTTGGGCGATATGAAGCCGTTTCGCCGCCGTTGTAATCTTTCCTTCCTGTGCGATCGTAACAAAGTACTTTAACTGGCGAATATCCATTTTCTCGGCACTCCTTTTTATACCTTTAAAGTATTATATATAGATTTAACAGATATTTTCAATATGGTAAATAGAGGCGTATCATTTTAACTGAAGCACCAAGAGGGAAAGGGGGGCGCATATGAACATCATCGTCGGAATTACGGGCGCGACCGGCGCGATATTTGGCGTGCGGATGCTGGAGTGGCTGAAGAAAACCGACGCAGAGACACACCTAGTCATCTCTCCGTGGGCAGCGGCAACGATTCTGCACGAAACGGGATATACGATGAAAGACGTAGAAAAGCTCGCATCTTTTACGTATTCCCACAAAGACCAGGCGGCCCGCATTTCAAGCGGTTCCTTTCAAACGGACGGAATGATTGTCGCACCGTGCAGCATGAAGACGTTGGCGGGCATTCGCACCGGTATGGCGGATAACCTGTTGACCCGTTCGGCGGACGTCATGCTGAAGGAACGGAAAAAGCTTGTGCTGTTAACAAGGGAGACGCCGCTGAACCAGATTCATCTTGAAAACATGCTTGAGCTGACAAAAATGGGCGCGGTGATCCTGCCGCCGATGCCGGCTTTTTATAATCATCCCCAAAATCTGACCGAAATGGTCGACCATATCGTATTCCGGACGCTGGACCAATTTGGAATCCATCTGTCTGAAGCGAAGCGCTGGGAAGGAATGAAACAGAAGAAATAAGGAGGATAACAGAATGGCTTATCAAGATTTTAGAGATTTTTTAAACACGCTGAAAAAAGAAGGACAGCTTCTTGAAGTTCAGGAAGAGGTGAAGCCGGAACCCGATTTGGGTGCCGCTGCACGCGCCGCCAATAACCTCGGAGACAAATCACCCGCTCTTTTATTCAACAACATTTACGGCTATAACAATGCCCAAATCGCCCTGAATGTCATCGGCTCCTGGCCGAACCACGCATTAATGCTCGGCCTTCCGAAAGACACGCCGGTCAAAGAACAGTTCTTTGAATTCGCACGCCGCTATGATCAATTTCCTGTAAAAGTGCAAAGAGAGGAGACAGCGCCGTTTCACGAAAACGACATCACAGAAGACATCAACCTGTTTGACATTTTGCCGCTCTTCCGCATCAATCAGGGCGACGGCGGCTTTTATTTAGACAAGGCATGCGTCATTTCCAGAGATGTCGAGGATCCGGAACACTTCGGCAAACAAAACGTCGGCATGTACAGACTGCAGGTAAAAGGAAAAGACCGTCTCGGCATTCAGCCCGTCCCGCAGCATGATATTGCAATCCACCTGCGTCAGGCTGAAGAGCGCGGCGAAAACCTGCCTGTCACGATTGCGCTCGGCTGCGAACCGGTCATTGCAACGGCGGCATCCACACCGCTCTTATACGATCAATCAGAATACGAAATGGCAGGGGCCTTGCAAGGTGAACCTTATAAAATCGTCAAATCAAAACTGTCTAACTTAGATATCCCATGGGGCGCGGAAGTGGTTCTCGAAGGTGAGATCCTGGCGGGCGAACGCGAGTATGAAGGCCCGTTCGGCGAGTTTACCGGCCACTATTCAGGCGGAAGAAGCATGCCGATCATCAAAATCAAGCGCGTCTGCCACCGCAACAACCCGATTTTTGAACACCTCTATTTAGGCATGCCTTGGACTGAGGTTGACTACATGGTCGGCATTAATACATGTGTGCCGCTTTACCAGCAGCTAAAAGAGGCCTATCCGAATGAAATTGTCGCGGTAAACGCGATGTATACACACGGCTTGATCGCCATTGTCTCAACGAAAAGCCGCTACGGCGGATTCGCCAAAGCTGTCGGTATGCGCGCGCTGACGACGCCGCACGGCCTCGGCTACTGCAAAATGGTGATCCTCGTTGACGAAGACGTCGATCCGTTTAATCTCCCGCAAGTGATGTGGGCCATTTCAACGAAAATGCATCCAAAACACGATGCAGTCATTATCCCGGATTTATCCGTTCTGGCGCTTGACCCGGGTTCTGAACCGGCGGGAATCACCCACAAAATGATCTTGGACGCGACAACACCTGTGGCCCCGGAAACAAGAGGACACTATTCACAACCGCTCGATTCCCCTATAGGAACGAAAGAGTGGGAAGCGAAACTAATGAATCTGCTAAATCAATAAAAGAGGAGAGTGTTTCATCATGCATACATGTCCGCGCTGCGAATTAAAAAAAGCGGAAACCGTCAGCAAGTCACCCGTTGAAGGAGCCTGGGAAGTTTATCAATGTCAGCACTGCTTTTTCACTTGGAGATCATCGGAGCCGGAGACGATCACAAATCCTGAAAAATACAATCCGGCCTTTAAAATCGACCCTTCTGAAGTCGAAACAGCCGTACAAGTGCCAGCGGTTCCAGATCGGAAAATCTAAAGGGAGGCATCCGGCATGGCTCAGCTATCAAACGAATTATTTCAGCTGTTAAACGGAGAGAAACTCGCCGGAAAGCGGCGCGAAGCGATGATGCTCCAGACCGTCACAGAAGAAGGCTGGCCGCACACAGCGATGATCAGCGCCGGCGAAATCCTCGCCTTGAACAAAACCGACATCCGCCTGGCTCTCTGGCAAGGCACAACGACAACCTCGAACATCGCGAGAACAGGCCGGGCGCTCTTCGTCACTTGCTGGAAAGGCAAAGCACATTATGTGCGGCTGTCTTTAAAAAAACTGCCCGAATTAAAAGACGCCAAACACCCGAGAGCGCGCTTCGCCGGCACCGTCGAAGCGGCCCGGGAAGATATCGCAAAATACGCCGATATCATCTCCGGCGTTCAGATTGAGCTGAAGGATGAAGCGGCGGTTTTGCGGCGGTGGGAAGAGACGCTGGAGGAGCTGAGGAACTGAAGAAAAGGACCATGGCGAACCATGGTCCTTTCAATTATTTCTGCAGCATCTTATTCGTCACTTTATAAGCCAAGGTACAGCCAATTGTAATGAAAATAATCGCGATCGAAAGGATCACGAGCTTTTCAGCAACGGTATATATCGACATGGGAATAATAACAGCGCAGACGGAAAACACGCCGCCAAAATAAACAAACAGGATCAGCGGCTTTTTGTATTTTTTCCAAATCACTTGATTAATCCCGTTTCTTTCGGGGTCTGCCGGATGTTTGCGGTCTTCATCTTTCATCAGTTTATTTAGCAACACATAAATGAGAAATGCGAATAAAGTTGCCGAGAAAATATTAAAACAGAGGATAAACAGCTTTTCTCCCAGACTCATCACCGGATTCAGAACAGAGCTGAGAACGGAGCCGCAAACGAAAAACAGGTAGACGGATAAGATAGCTTTGTTTCTTGGTTTTTGTAGAAATTTAGACATTCGGATCTCTCCAATCGTAAATGATTTAAACGCTGAAAATGAGATGGATCAGAAAAGAAAAAATATAAAAGATGATGATGCTTAAAATGCCTCTGCCCAGAAGATAGAGGGCGAAATACAGTTTTCTCAGGAACCAGTTGTATTTTAATAGCCGATTGTAAACAAAGTAACCGGTGCCGACAAGAAGAAAAACGAATGTATTTGTGATTTTATGGGACCATTTTTCAGGTTTTAAAAAGATCATTTTTTCATATTCAATGATCATGTGACTCGCAATGATTAAAAAACCCAAACTGTAAGCGAAATGAGCGGCCAACATACCGGCGATGAAATATTCGGTATATTCAACAAAAGTTTCTGGTGACATCATTACTCCTTTATGAATGGCGGACTCCAGCGTTTTTTTTCTGCTAAAAAAAGCTTCTCATTCTTCGTCAGGCATTCTTTCCAAACAAGACCGGTTCAGCATTTGATTCGCCGCTTGATAAACAGTAAAAAAGCCGCCAGATATCACGGCAAACAAAATTGCAAACACGCCGGATTTCCAAGCGAGTGAGAGTTCGGGCATGAAAAACACGGATGTTCCCACAATCAGGATGCCGACGAAGTAGAAAGAGAGCGTGAACGGTTTTCTGTATTTCTTCCAAAAGATTTTCGCGACGATGTTGCATCGGGGCGCGCTTTGATCTTTCTTCGGCTTATTTATGAACACATAAGTGATGAAGGCGAATAAAGAAATTGAAACGAACATAAAGCCGATGACGGCAAGCTTTTCCTTCCAGTTCATTGAAGGTTTGACAAGGCCGGTCAAAATAATGATTGCTGCAAGTAGAGAATAAACTGAGAGAATGATTTTATTTCTGCCTTTCAAACATGACCTCTCCTTGTGCCTTAAATCCTATGCTGTCTGATGATATCTTGATTCGCTTTGATGAAGAAGTATTTGTGGATGAATTTGACCCCCATCATAGAAAATAAACAAGCCATAAGCAGATAGACGGTACTCATCAACAAATAAACGGCAGACTCGGAAACTCGCAAAACGGCATGACTTATTACAAAACCGCCTGCCGGAACAGCTGCCAGGAGCATCCTTGTCGGAGCTGCTGTCTCCCTTTTGCCTTTTTTAGAATCAGGGAAAACAACCAAATAATACCGAATGATGAGGAAAATAACGGCGGCATAAATGAATAATGACAGACTGATCAGCGGTACATGAAAACCGATAGCAGAAACCATCATTTTTTGCGCTGTGATCAACTGGCAATATGACGTACCGCTGAATGATACGCCCATAAAGCGAACATATTGAAGGTGATGATGATATCCGGTCATGCTTTTGGTATTCATGATGATCATCCATATATTGATCAGGATAGCAACAGGAACAGCGGCGAATGTGAAAAAATCTACTTTGTTCACCAGCACAGGTAATATGCTTAAAATATCCAGCATCAACACGATAAAACACGCCATTCCCCATTTCGTTTCCCGGCTGATGGGAGCTGTCAAATGAGACTGAATATTGGTAGGTAAATCTTTGTATGCAACTGTTTCTTTTAATTTCAGCAAAACTTACTTTCCTCCGCTTATCCCTCTGAATTTTTATAATTCTGCATGTATTTTTTCAGCCAGACTTTTTTTCTGTAGATATGTAATAGGAGTGGAGGAACGAAAAAAAATAAGCTGATAACCGAAACAAATAAGGGAATTTCTGAAGGTGCTTTTGCTCCTACCGCCCATATCGTCATGATGACTAAAAAGATACCCCCTACAGGAAATAAAATAGAGAAGATGATCATTGCTTCGTTTATTTTTTTATATAGAAAATTTTTTTCGTTTTTCATAAAAAGCTCCCTTTCTTAGCACCTTGGAAACTATTAATGTCCAGGTAATTACAAGCAAAGGTCTACGCTTGTTGCTAACCACGTTCAGATTTCTTTCTTATTTTTATTAATGGGAAAAGCGATAAGGTAGTATCGAACCTTTCATAAAATTACAATCACTACCCTAATAAAGATGAATAAGATTATAACCAAGCAAAACGTAAACGAGTTCTGGGGATAATCTCAAAGATATACTCGAGCGAATCTTGATTTAGCATCTTTTTCACTTGCCTTTTCTTTCATTTCGGTAGAATTGAACACTCATATCCACGATAAGCGATGCTCATATAAAATTATTTTCAAATGCATACAACGATCCAAAAAGAAAGCGTCCCATGTATGAGACGCTTCCGTTTCTAATCGATGGCTGCTTCTTTTAAAACATGTTGAAATTCTCGTTCCTCTTCATCCTCATAACCTTCGAAAATCACTTTTTCAATGTCTGAATGGTTAAAAGCAAAAGTGTATTCTTGATTAATGTAGCCCTCGGGGTAAAAAACGCCGATATAGTCAAACATTTTCGGATCTTCGCTCACGACGATCTGTTTTCTTCCGTAAATCATTAATTTTTTTGTTCCGCCTTCTAGTAAGACGATTGAGCCAGAAGGCAGAAGCTTATTTTCAAGCATCGAAGAAGTTCTCCTTTCTTATTTTCCATTAAATATATGTTGATTGGCTTTAATGAAAAGGTATTGGTGAATGAATTTGACCCCCATATAAGAAAAAAAGCATGCTAAAAATAAATAAATATAACTCATAAACAAATTAACAATTGAATCTGAAAAGTGAAACATGAACTGTGCAATGATGTAGCCTAATCCCGGTCCTATTGTTAATAAATAGGTTCCCCATGAAGCGCTTCTTTTCTCTTTTTTGCTGCGTTTTGGTAAAACAATTACGTAGTATCGGATAAACCCAAGTGTAACAATGAAATAAGTAAGTAATGAAGCAATCATAAAAATAGGATTATACCCTAACACAGAATAAACATACTTTAGAGAGAGTATAAAATAACAAATCGAAGAAACAACTCCAGTTCCTCCTTTGTATAAACCAAAGTAAGTAGGACTGATCTTATCGAGTTTTGTAAACATCAAAATGATTGTCCATAAGTTGATAAATATCATAAAAGGTAATGCTATTATTGTGAACGTTTTTTCGCCATTTACAAAGAGAGGAATACCGCAAATTAAATCTAAAAGCACAACAATACAAAATAACATTGACCACTTATCTTGGGACGATGCTTCATCTGCAATTAAATGGCGTTTGATATCTCTAGGCAATTTTTTAAATGTCGTATCTGTATCCAATCTTAACAAGACGGTTTACCTCCCATGTGAAATTACTTAAACCACCCTGCAACTGTTTTTAATCCCGATTCTACAGAGTCTTTTGCCATATCCGTAATGCTTTTTTTGTCTTTTCCCCATTTTACGCCGCCTAGAAGTTCTGATACACCAATTGTCACAACCAGAGCTGCAGCTGCGCCGACTATCACAGGGGCCCCGACCGTTCCGATTACAAACGCGCTTGCAACAGCGCCAACTCCAATTGTTGCAGCACCTAATCCCACGTCTACTGCAGCATCCCCAACTATTTTTTCAGTGGAGACATTAGGGTCGTTTACATTATTCACTAAATCTTCTCCAGTGGTGATGGCTACGCCTGCCCAACCCAACTTGCTTTTCATTGCACCTTTAACTGCAGAAGAAGCCCTTGTATACTCAGCGATTTTCGGGTTGTTCCCCACTTTTAACTGTGATTTAGTCCAAGTTTCCGGGTAATTTTTTCCTTTGATTCCTATCGCTTGACCGTTCTGTACCTTGTATCCGCTTATCTTCCTGCCGCTATTGGTTTCTATGCCTTTTTCAATTTTAACCCCATCTTTAACAACATACTTCACATTCTTCCCAAAATCCGTCGCAGCAGTAGTCGTCCCATACAAACTTCCTGCACTAGCTACAGGATACGTCCAATCGATCTCAAATGGAAGGTCTTCTTTTGTGGTGTCATCGATTTTGCTTTTTTCGTCTTTTTCGCTAAACCGTCCAAGCATCTTCTCCATCGGCGTTTCGCCGGGGTTTTGCAGGTCGCTTTGCAGGCCGCCGGAAGCTTGACTGATTGTTGAGTCATTTTGCGGATTTAAAATTGAACCGCTTTTATATTCCGAGATTTCAATCTTCGGCCCCGTATACATCCTCTCCAGCTGCTGGATGTATTGCTTCATTGTGTCGAGGTCATCCCTCGCCGCTTTTAGCGCATTTGTCTGTTCGCGGTCAAAGGTATGAAGCTTTTCAAGCGTCTCGCTGATTTGTCTTTGGGCTTTTTTGGCGTTTTCGTTGACGGCTGAATCGTCGAGATCGGGCAGGTCGACGATGTTTTTGACCGTTAGAATAGTCATATTGGCTTTTGACGTCAATCTGCCTGTCAGCGATTCGGCTTGACTGACGCCGTCATGGAGTTCGTTTTCAAGAAAGGTTTGCGAGATAAAGCCGTTTTGGTTCGGTTCAAGGGAATGAAGTGCGCTTTTCGTCTTTTCTAAAAGTCCTTTATAGTCGGAAATAAAAGATTCATAAAAAAGAAGAAAAGTGGTGTGGCACTCTTCATAGAACGAGCGGATCGCTTCACCGCCCGCGCCTTTTAAGGCGTCGTCAAGGGAGGTGAGACCTTTGACGCTTTGTTTGACTTTTGAAATCTCGTCAGTCTGGTTTTTTAATTCGGTCAGCGTTTTGTCTAGGCCGGTTTGAAAAGCCTGAACATCTAGAGTTTTCAATGCGTAGTCCCTTCCTTCTACTTGGCTTTGATCGATGACGACAGCTTTTTGTCGGCGTCTTTTATAGCGTTGACAGCCTGTTCGGTTTGCGCAATCTGTTTAGCGAGAGCCGAAGCGTATGCTTTTGTCAGGCTTTTCAAATCTTTGTTCATGCTTTCGATTTTTTTGACGACGTCAAGGTTGTTTTTGCCGCTGATATCTGTCGGCACGTTCGGTTTTACAGCTTGGGCTGAATGCTTCAGCTTCGAGAGCGCCTGTTTGACTTCGCCTGTTTTGACTTTGATTTCTTGACCCATCGTAATCACTCCTTTAGCGGCGGGCTTCTCTTTCTTCTTTTTCCAGCTTTTCAATTTTCGTTTTTAATGAGCTGATATCCTTACCTAGTGAATCAATGTCATCATTTAAGGAAGAGATTTTCTCTTTTAATTGTTTAAACACTTCATTTAACTGTTTTCCGCAAATATCATTGTAGGCCGTTTTCATATCGCTTCTGACATTTTTAAAAGAATCAGCAAGGCTGCCCTGCCATGTTGTCGGCGACAGTTCGGGCTTTTTGATGCTGTCTTTTGAATCGTCAAATTCCTTTTTATCTGCTTCTAATTCAGTTTGGCAATTTTTCAGTTGTTCGAGCTGTTGTTTTTTGATGAGAAGTGTACCTTGCAGCCCGTATAAAACTGTTTTTTCCCAGATCATGTTACTGCCACCTCCCGGAAAATTTGATTCAAATGACCTGTTGGGATCCGTTCATTAAAGGACCTTATTAATGTTACAACATGGTATAAATGAGTTGAATAGGAAAAATGTACCGTGATTAAAGGATCGAATCAAGCGGTGGAGCAGGAGATTCCTTATTATGACTGCGATTTTGCACATTTCTCCATTTTCTTTCAAGGACAAAAGTCGTGGTTCCTAGGGCTGTGTTTTTTGTGATATTTATTTTTTGTTTCACAAACTTTAAGGTAATTTTAAGAAAGAGGCGATCTTGTCGAACACTGAACAAGGTTTTTCGGGCAAAATGTCAAATAGATTAGATATTTCATATAAACAAGGGGGGAAATTGTCTGTTTGTGATGAAAAAGGGGACGGGCGAAATTTCTGTCAGGATGCCTCAGCTGGATTCTAAGAAAAATATGCGGCCAAATATATACTTCATGATAGATTGTAAACGCTGTCTTGTCCTCTGACCAACAGGGGGATGAAGATGAAGATGCTGTTAGTTGTTTATGCCGTGATGCTTTGTTTGTTTTTTCTGTATGTCTACGACTACTCCCGGGGCGATAAAACCGGATCTACAGAAGCAAGCAAAAGGCCGGCGGCCGGAAGTCTGTCCGAAAAATATGTGATGGTCACGTTTCAATCGGGAATCGAATATTGGAAGAGCGGCCTGAAAGGCTTTGAGGATGCCGCGCAGCTTTTCAACGTCACTGTCGAGTATCGGGGGGCGGCCCATTATGATGTCCATGAGCAGACGACCGTCCTCGAGCAGGTCATTGCAAAAAAGCCGGCGGGGATCGCACTTTCGGCAATAGATCCCAAAGCTTTAAACCCTGTCATTGACAAGGCGCATGAGCAGGGTATTCCGCTCGTTTTATTCGATTCAGACGCCCCGCTCAGCAAAGCCTCTACATATGTCGGCACAAATAATATGGAAGCGGGTGCTGAGGCCGCAAGGCGAATGGCCGAGTTTTTAGATGGAAAGGGAGAAACCGCAATCATTACCCAGCCGCGGCAGTACAATCACCAGGAAAGGACGAAGGGCTTTGAACAAACGATCAAGCAAAAATACCCGAACATGAAGGTCGCCGCGGTTTTGGACGGAAAAGGGGATGAGCTGACGTCGAAAAAAGAAGCAGCGAAGATTCTGGAAAAAAATCCGTCCATCAAAGGAATTTTCACGACAGAAGCCAATGGAGCGAACGGTGTGGCCCGGGCTGTGAAGGCGGCGGGACTTGAAAGGGAAGTATGTATTATCGGCTTTGATAAAGACAAGAAAACGCTGGACGGCATCAAAAGCGGATCGATTTCCGCGACAATGGGTCAGGATACATGGCAAATGGGCTATTGGTCGCTGCACATGCTGTTTTTCTCAAATCACCATTTGAAGCATGAACGCCCGCTTCCGGCAGCGATCGATACTGGCATTACGATCATAACGAAAGAAAATGTGGCAGCCTATTATGCGAATGATTAAACGTTTGATCAACAATGCGCCGATCCGTCATAAGCTGATCAGCCTTCTCTTACTAATCAGCATGCTGCCGACGATCGGCCTCGGTATTTTATCGGGATGGGCCGTTGAAAATATTATTGAAAAACAGGTGATCGACCAAACACTGCAGCTGATCGGCGAAGTGAACAAGACGGCTGAAGTATATGTCAGCCACATGCAAAACCTGACATATTTAATATCAATGAATGAAGAAATGGAAGCATTTTTTAATCATGAAAAGGAGGATGGAGAGGCGGATTATAAGCGAAGGACGTTTTTGCAGGGCCTAACTTCTTTATATTCCGAAGCCGCGGGCATTCTCGTCGTCAATGATAAGGGTGAGATGATCAGCAATGAGATGTATGAACGGACGCCGACAGATTTGACAAAAGAACCGTGGTATCTGGCGGCTGTAGCTAATGAAGGGATTTTCAAGATGATCGGAAAGCCTGTCAACCGGAATATCAGAAGCCATGTGCACTACAGAGAAGACGAGGTCGTTTCTGCCGTCAGAGCTGTTATCGATCCTGAGACACAGCGTGTGAAAGGTGTTTTGCTCATCGATTTGAAGCTGCGCGTCCTCGCAGAAGCGACAAAAAATATCCGCTTGGGGAAAACGGGTTATTTGATGATCATGGATGAAAATGGCGGCAATATTTATGCACCGGAGACCTCAAAGCTGTTTCTGCCGAAAAAGTGGTTCAGTCAAGATCGGTCCGGATATTTTTCGAAGCGGATCAAGGGAGAGGAATATCAATTCATTTATGAGACGTCTTCCTTTACGAACTGGACAACGGTCGGCGTTTTTAAAGCGGGTGAACCCGTATTCGAAGTGAAGGAAATCCACTTGTATGTGCTTTTGTTTTTACTGACGGCGGCGTTTCTCGGAATGTCTGCTTCCTATTATTTGTCCCATTCCATGTCGCGGCCGATTTTGAAGCTGAATGCTGTCATGAAAACGGCGGAAAGCGGGAATTTTTCAACATTTTATCAGGAGGAAAGGGAAGATGAAATCGGGCTTTTGGGAAAAAGCTTCAATCGCCTGATGATGAGAATCAGGGAGCTGATGTCGGTCACCGAAAGACAAGAGCGCCAAAAAAGAGAAGCCGAATTAAGGGCGCTGCAGGCGCAGATCAACCCTCATTTTCTCTACAACACGCTGGATACAATCAATTGGATGGCGAGGAAGAAAGGAGCGGTAGAGGTCAGCGGTCTCGTGCAGGCTTTATCCAAGCTGTTCCGCATCTCCTTGAGCAAAGGGAAAGATATCATTCCGCTGTCTGATGAATTTGCACATGTTGAAAACTATTTGAAAATCCAAAAAGCGCGATACCGCGATAAATTAAACTACTCAATCGAAATGGCCGGACTTTGTGACGACCGCCTGATATTAAAGCTCGTGCTTCAGCCGATTGTCGAAAATGCGATTTATCACGGAATTAAAGAAAAAAAGGGGCCGGGTCATATTACGATCAAAGGCATGGAGGAAGACGGCTCGCTGATTATCAAAATCGAGGATGACGGAGCCGGAATGGATGAAGAGACGCTAAAGCAAATAACCGATCAATTCAAACACAGGGATGATACAGCGGGCTACGGCATGATCAACGTCCATGAACGGATCGCCCTTACATTTGGCGAGCCGTACGGTTTAACGGTTCAAAGCCGAAAAGGAGCCGGAACCGCCGTCACAATACGGCTCCCAATCTTAACAAAAGGGGGAACAAGCCTTGAGTGAATGTTGGCGCGTACTGATTGCCGATGATGAACCGTGGATTCGGGAAGGAATACGGGATGCCGTCTCTTGGGAGCGCTATCAAATGTCGGTGTCGGCTGAAGCGGAGAATGGCGAGGAGGCATTTGAGTTCGCTCTCAAACACGGCATCGACTTATTGATTGTCGACTTGAATATGCCGATCGTCAACGGAATCACGCTGATGAAAAAGCTCCGCGGCGCCCTGCCGCAGTGCCGCTTTGTCATCGTGACGGGCTACGATCAGTTTGCATACGCGCAAGAAGCAATCCGGCTGAATGTCGATGATTATTTGTTAAAGCCGGTCGATCCCGCTCATCTGGAACAAGTGCTCGAAAAGATCAGCTTGTCGCTGGCAGCTGAAAAAAAGAAGCTCAGCGAGCAAAAGCTTGCCGAGCAGCATATTCAACAAAACCTCGGCCTTCTGAAAGAGCATGTTTTCAGAAGCTGGATCGAAGGCCGGGCAGTGGAAGAAGGCGTTTACCGGCAGCTCGAATGCCTCCGTCTGCCGGCCCGCTATCCTGAGACGCTCGGTGTCATCGCGGCCGGGCATGTATGGAACAAGCCGTCTGAAGCCGACAGTCTGAAAGAAAAAGTAGAACGCTTCTTTGCCGCTGAACGGGATAAGGCTGTTTTTTTCGACGGAGACCGCCTGATCGTCGCCTGCCTGTGGCGCTCTGTTACAGAAGCTGAACAGCAGGCGCTTGCAGAGATGATCGAAGCTGAAATGCAGGCAAGCGCCGCTGTCTGCTTCGCCAAGCTTGCTGAAAACGGCCGCTCAGCTGCGCAATGCTATCAGCATTGCAGACAGCAAGTCTCGAAAGCATTTAATATCTCGCCGGTTGTCACGAGGGCCAAAGAATATATGCAAAAGCATTTCACTGAAAGGGAGTTTTCTTTAAAACAGACGGCAGATGCGCTTCAAGTTTCGTCCGTCTATTTGAGCAGGATCATGAAGAAGGAGCTCGGCATGACATTTGTTCAGCTTTTGACCGAGATGCGCATAGATCAAGCGGTTCACCTGTTAGAGACAACCCCTCTTTCGATTCACGATATTGCCGAACAAACGGGGTATGATACACAGCACTATTTCAGCACGGTATTTAAAAAAACGATGGGAGTATCCCCCAATCAGTACCGACGCATGTCGGGAATTGAACGAACAGGGAGAAAATTGTAATGTAAGCGCTTTAAAAAAGTCTGATTTTTATAAAAATAGTTAATTAATTCAAAAGACGGACCTTCGAAAGACATGGTACAGTTGGCATGATTCATGATGGGAGAAATCAAAAGGGGGATACCAAGCATGAAAAAATGCTGGCTGTTGATCACTGCAATGCTTTTCTGTCTTATTGTTTCCGCCTGTTCGGGGAATCAGGCGAGCGGAGGTGGAGACAAAGGCTACGTCGGAATCTCAATGCCGACAAAGTCATCGGAACGCTGGGTGTATGACGGGAAATATATGGTGAAAGAGTTTGAAAAACTCGGGTATAAAACGGATCTGCAGTATGCGGAAGATGTCGTTGAAAACCAAGTCTCACAAATCGAAAATATGATTACAAAAGGCGTCAATGTCCTCGTCATTGCTTCGATTGACGGGGAAGCGCTGACCGACGTCCTTGAAAAAGCAAATAAGCAGGATATTAAAGTCATTTCCTATGACCGGCTGCTTATGAACAGCAAACATGTCGACTATTATGCGACATTTGACAATCATAAAGTCGGAGAACTCCAAGGGAAATATATTGAAGAAAAGCTTGGCTTAAAAGACAAAAAAGGGCCGTTCAACATCGAATTGTTCGCAGGATCGCCCGACGACAACAACGCGCATTTCTTTTTTGACGGCGCCATGTCTGTTTTGAAGCCTTATATCGATTCGGGCAAATTAAAGGTATTGAGCGGCCAGACTTCATTTGAGCAAGGTGCGACGCTCAGGTGGGACGGCGCAACCGCACAATCCCGGATGGACAATTTGCTGAGCGCGCATTATACAAAGGCGAAGCTTGATGCGGTGCTTTCACCGTATGACGGGATCAGCATCGGAATCATTTCATCCTTAAAAGGTGCGGGCTACGGATCGGACAAGAAGCCGCTGCCGGTTATTACGGGACAGGATGCGGAGCTTGCTTCCGTGAACTCGATCATTAAAGGAGAGCAGACCTCAACCATTTTCAAAGATACGAGAGAGCTGGCGAAAAAAGCCGTTGAGATGGCGACATCCGTCTTAAAAGGCGAAAAAGCGGAAGTCAATGACACAAAGACGTATGACAACGGAGAGAAGGTCGTTCCGTCCTACCTGCTTGAGCCGGTCGTCGTCGATAAAGAGAACTATAAAAAAGTGCTCGTTGACGGCGGTTACTATAAAGAATCGGAATTAGGGAAGTGATCCGATGTCTGATTGCATTTTGGAGATGAGAGGCATCACGAAGGAGTTTCCCGGCGTCAAAGCGCTCGACAATGTCCACCTCCGCGTTAAAGCGGGCGAAATCCATGCCCTCTGCGGTGAAAACGGGGCGGGCAAGTCGACTTTGATGAAGGTGCTGAGCGGTGTATATCCGTACGGTACGTATACGGGCGACATTTTGTATAAAGGGGAAGTATGCCAATTCAAAAATATTAAGCAAAGCGAGGAAGCGGGGATCGTCATCATCCACCAGGAGCTGGCGCTCGTCCCCCAGCTTTCCATTGCGGAAAACCTTTTTTTGGGCAATGAACAGGCGAGCCGCGGCGTCATCAATTGGCGAAAAACAAAGCTGGAAACGCTCGAGTTAATGAAAAAAGTCGGGCTTCATGAATCTCCGGATACACTTGTTTCCCAAATCGGCGTCGGAAAGCAGCAGCTTGTTGAAATCGCCAAAGCGCTGGCAAAAAAGGTGCAGCTCTTGATTTTGGATGAACCGACTGCGGCTTTAAATGAAGCGGACAGCGAGAATCTGCTGCGGCTCTTACTCGAACTGAAAAAACAGGGGATCTCTTCAATTATGATTTCCCATAAATTAAATGAGGTTACGAACGTCGCAGATTCGATTACCGTGCTCCGAGACGGACAGACGATCGAAACGCTTGATGTGCAAAGCGGGCAATTGACCGAAAACCGGATCATCAGAGGCATGGTCGGCAGGGAGCTGCAAAACCGCTATCCTGCCAGAAGCGCCAAGATCGGGGACGTCATCTTTGAAGTGAAGGATTGGACAGTTCATCATCCTCTTCAACAGGACCGCAAAGTGGTAAACACGGCGGCCCTTTCCGTCAAAAGAGGCGAGATCGCAGGAATTGCCGGCTTGATGGGCTCCGGAAGGACGGAGCTGGCGATGAGCATCTTTGGAAGATCATACGGAAAAAACATCTCCGGCACAATCGAAAAAGACGGGCGGGAGCTTTACATCCGCCACCCTGAAGAAGCCATTAAAAACGGCATCGTCTATGTGACGGAGGACCGGAAAGGAAACGGTCTGATTCTGGATGACAGCATTAAAGAAAACATTACGCTGTCCAAACTGGAGAAGGTGTCGAGACGATTGGTGATGGACGAGCGCCGCGAAAAACATGAAGCGGAGGATTTTCGCAGGAAATTGAACATCAAGACGCCCGACATCGGCCAGCGGACCGGAAATTTAAGCGGAGGCAACCAGCAGAAGGTCATGCTGAGCAAGTGGATTTTTGCGGAGCCTGACATTTTAATTTTGGATGAACCGACGCGCGGCATCGATGTCGGCGCCAAATACGAAATCTATGGCGTCATCAATCAGCTTGCCGAAGCAGGTAAAGCGGTTATTATGATTTCTTCGGAGCTTCCCGAGCTGCTGGGAATGTGCGACAGAATCTATACGATGTGTGAAGGGGAAATCACCGCTGAATTTTCCAAAGAAGAAGCTGATCAGGAGAAGCTGATGAAATATATGACCATCCGCATGAAGAGAGGGGGAGAGGCGTATGCAGACACCGGTGCAAACGGATAAAGACCGCGCTCAGCCCGGTTACTTTCAGCTGTTTCGCGACATGTATAAGCAGAACATCCGGAAATACAGCATGGTCATTGCGCTCGTGTTTATTATGCTGCTGTTTCAAATACTGACAGACGGAATTTTGCTGAGGCCGCTGAACATTACGAACCTGATTTTGCAAAACAGCTACATTCTCATTTTAGCCATCGGGATGATGCTCGTCATCATTACGGGACACATTGATTTATCAGTCGGTTCAGTCGCCGCTTTTGTCGGCGCCGTCTCCGCGATGATGATCATCGAAAACGATATGCCGCTGTTTGCGGCGGTCGTTCTGTCGTTGCTTCTGGGAGCGGCAATCGGCGCCTGGCAGGGATTTTGGATCGCTTATGTCAAGATTCCGGCCTTCATCGTGACGCTGGCGGGAATGCTATTGTTCAGAGGACTCACGATGATCGTGCTTGAGGGGAAATCGATCGCTCCATTTCCCGTGTCCTTTCAAAAAATGGCGTCCGGCTTTATCCCGGACTGGCTGAACGGAGGCGCGCTCCATATGACGACGATTGTCGCCGGAGCGGGAGTGTCGATTCTTTATCTCGTGTATCAGCTTCAGCAGAGAAACATGCAGAAGAAATTCCAATTTGACTTGCAGGGAAAAGGTCTGTTTGCAGTTAAGGTGTTTTTTATCATCGCCATTATCAACCTTTTTACCTACATTCTCGCGACGTACGAAGGCATACCTCTCATTTTGATCACATTGTTCATCTTAATCGCCGGGTATACATTCGTTATGAAAAAAACCGTCATCGGGCGGAGAATCTACGCAATCGGCGGGAATGAAAAAGCAGCCGAGCTTTCAGGAATCAAAACAAAACGGCTTACCTTTATGGTTTTTGTCAATATGGGCGTCTTAGCTGCTCTTTCCGGATTGATTTTTGCCGCCCGTTTAAACGCGGCCACTCCGAAAGCAGGAAACCTGTTTGAACTTGACGCCATTGCGGCCTGCTTCATCGGCGGTGCTTCAGCTTACGGCGGAATCGGCACGATCGGCGGGGCCATCATCGGCGGCCTTGTCATGGGGGTCATGAACAACGGCATGTCGCTGCTCGGTCTGGGCATCGACTGGCAGCAAGCAATTAAAGGCCTCGTCCTTCTGATTGCCGTTGCATTTGATATTTACAATAAGAATAAAACTTCTTAATTGATAAAGAAAAACCTGTTTTTGAACATCAAAAACAGGTTTTTTCATTATTGCTGGACTGAACGTCCTTCCTGATTCAGTGTGGGGTTTATTTTTTTAGGTTCCGGCAGCAGGATGTTCAAAATGCTTGCTGCCGCCAAAATAACGATTGAAAGGTAGAAAGACAGGTTATAGTTGCCTGTTTGGCTGTACCAGACGCCCGGCAAATAAGCGCCGAGCGCCGAACCGAGCTGGTGGCTGAGGAACAGCCAGCCGAGAATGAACCCGACGGAGTACTGCCTGAAATACTGGGTTGCGAGCATTTGCGTCGGGGCGACGGTCGCAAAGTCGACCAAACCGAACAAAACCGCGAAGCAAAGCAGGAGGACCGAGTTGTGGCTCGACAACAAAATGACAAGCGACAGCGCCCTTACGGCATATAAAAAGCACAAAATTTTTCGGCTGCTCCAGCGGTCAGCGACGACGCCGGAAATCAAAATTCCGATGATGTTAAACCCGGCCAGCAGGCTGACAGCGGCGCTTGTTACTTCGGTCGAAAACCCGTGGTCATGCGAAAAAGGGATAAGATGGGTATCCATTAACCCCGTCGTTGTAAATCCGCAAATGAAAAACGGCAAGACGAGGAACCAAAACGTTCTTTTGAGAAAAACGGCTTTGTATGGAATCATTTTAGGCTGGGCGTCCGGCTCTTCTTTTATCTCGCCGCCCTGAGTGCCGCCGATCGGCTGTACATTCTTTTCCGAAGGATGATTCCGCAATAACAAGATGACGATCGGAAATACGATAACAGCTAAAAACAATCCGAGAACGATGACGGTCACTTGCCAGTTAAACCAGTGGATCAACATGAGCGATCCAGGGACAAGCAGCATCTGCCCCGCGCCGAATCCCGCTTCCATAATGCCGAATGCAAGCCCCCGCTTCTCATTGAACCAGTTGGTCACGATCACGGTCGATGCGACATTCGACGCACCGCCGACGCCGAGAGAAACGATGATGCCGTACAAAATAAACAGCTGCCACGGAGAAGTCACGAGATATGTAAAAAAGATGCTCAAGCCGACCAGAAGCGTGCTGAGAGATAAAATGATCCGCGGTCCGAACCGATCGACAAGCCTCCCGATTACCGGCTGGGATACGCCGTAGACAATGAAGCTCAGCATGGAAATAAGCGAAATCGTGCCCCTGTCCATTGAAAATTCCTCTTCCCAAGGCTGAATAAAGGCCCCGAAAGAAAGGCGCACTCCTTGGACGGCCAAAAGCGTCAAAAACGTCACAAAAACGATAATCCAGGCGTAGTGTATTTTCCGTTTCATAGATCCTCCATTTCGTCAGCCTAACTCGGCATCCCAGCGTTCTTCCCGGAGCCGCTGTCCCCATAATAAAGTCTCGTCTTTCACTTCCGTCAGTCTGAATCCGAATTTTTCATACAAAGGCCGCGCTTCAGCCATCGTACTTACCGTCCATAGAAAAATCCGCTCAAATTGATTGTCTTTACAATAATCGATGAGATGCTTCAAAAGGCGCGTGCCGACTCCCTGATGCCGAAAAGCGGCATCGACCAGAAACCATCTGAGCTGTACGGTTTTGCCGGGATGTTTGACGAGCCCGACGCATCCCGCAAACCTTCCGGCGCTCTCTGCGATCCAGATGTTTTCGATATCGGCATCAAATGTTTCGTGAAGGTAATCCAAAAATGAATCGTCCCAGCTGTGTGTCTCCGCATAAAACGCACGTTGTTTTTCGATCATTAGTTTGATATCGTCCGATATATAGTAATCTCTTATGGAAACGTCCGATTTTTCGGGCGGCAGGTGTTCTGACAATATGGATTCAATTGTATTCATCGCCTCCGTCAGCTTTTCCTGATGGGGGCCGTCGATATGCTTCAGCATGTATTCGATTTGCTGATTGGCTTTTGCCTCCAGCTTCTTATAAATGGATTCGCCGAAGCTTGTTAAATAGATATAGTGGTTGCGGCTGTCCTCCTCGCTTCTCTTTTTATAGACCATATTTTCCTTTTCGAACCGCTTCAGGATCCGGCTGACATAGCCCCGGTCCAGGCCGAGCGTATCTTGAATCAGCTTGGCTGTACAATCGGCCGTATTGTGAATTTCGAATAATATCCGGGTTTCCGTCAATGAAAAAGGGCTGTCATAAATATGTTCATTCAGAAAACCGAGCACATTCGTGTAGAATCGATTGAACTTTCTGAATTTTAATGTGATAGAATGATTGATTTCTGTCATCTCAAATCCTCTCTTTCTATAAATCGTTGCTTTAATCAATTATAATAAAATAGTTGATTTAGTCAAGTGTATGGAAATAAAGTTAAAAATGTTAATGATAGATTATATTTTACAAATAAAGAAAGATAAATTCAATCGTACAGGAAAATTCATCCACCAGGCAGGAAAGAGGGAAGAAAACAGAGTATATAATCTAACAACCTGTTTTTGTAAGCGTTTAATGTCTGTCTCCGCGTCATATGAAAACGAGGAAGAGAGGATGAAACTTTACGATGGTCAAACCGTATCCCCCGATCAGCCGGAAAGTTCCCCGACTATTGCATGGAGCCGATTACAACCCTGATCAATGGCTTAAATATCCGGACGTTTTAAAAGAAGATATCCGCCTGATGAAGCTGTCCCGCTGCAATGTGATGTCTGTCGGCATTTTCTCCTGGGTTTCGCTCGAGCCTGAAGAAGGAAGGTTTACATTTAATTGGCTCGATCAGGTTCTTGATACTTTCAAGGAAAACGGAATTTATGCGTTCTTGGCTACACCGAGCGGTGCCAGACCGGCTTGGATGTCCAAAAAGTATCCCGAGGTGCTGAGAACGGAGCGCAACCGGATCAGAAACCTTCACGGAAAGCGGCACAATCATTGCTATACGTCGCCTGTCTACCGCAGGAAAACGGCGATTATAAACGGAAGGCTTGCGGAGCGCTATGCGCATCACCCGGCTGTCATCGGTTGGCATATCTCCAATGAATACGGCGGAGAGTGTCATTGTGAACTTTGCCAAGATAAGTTCAGAGAGTGGCTGCTCGCGAAATATAAAACGCTGGACCGCCTTAACCATGCATGGTGGACATCGTTTTGGAGCCACACCTATACAGATTGGGACGAGATCGAGTCGCCGGCTCCGCACGGCGAGGATGCTGTTCACGGTTTGAATTTGGACTGGAAGCGTTTTGTCACGGATCAGACGGTTGATTTTTGCCGGCATGAAATTGCCCATGTCCGTTCTTTTAACCCCGACCTGCCCGTGACGACGAATTTTATGGGAACATACGCGGGATTGAATTATTGGAAGTTCGCCGACTTGCTTGATGTCATCTCGTGGGATTCTTATCCGGCATGGCACAACAGCCGGCAGGAAGACAGCCGGCTTGGAGCCGATATTGCTTTTGTTCATGATATCAATCGGTCTCTTAAAGGAGGTCGGCCGTTCATGCTGATGGAAAGTACGCCGAGCATGACGAACTGGCAGGACGTCAGCAAGCTGAAGCGCCCCGGTATGCACGAATTGTCATCATTACAGGCAGTCGCTCACGGATCGGACACTGTTCAGTATTTTCAATGGCGGAAAAGCCGCGGCTCAAGCGAAAAGTTTCACGGGGCAGTCGTTGATCATGCGGGATCAGAGCATACGCGCGTTTTCCAGGAAGTGAAAAAACTTGGGGAAAAGCTCGAAAAACTTGAGGATGTCGCAGGAACGACAGTCGAACCCGAGGCCGCGATTATATTTGACTGGGAGAATCGCTGGGCCTTGGAAGACGCCCAAGGTCCGCGCAATATCGGCATGCATTATGAACGGACAGCCAAATCGTTTTATGAACCGTTTTGGCGTGAAGGTGTACCGGTTGATGTGATTCATATGGAGGCCGATTTCTCCCGCTATAAGCTTTTGGTCGCCCCGATACTCTACATGCTGAAAGAAGGCACCGCCGAAAGGATTGAACAGTTCGTTCAAAACGGGGGTACATTTGTCGCCACTTATTGGTCGGGCATTGTCAATGAGAATGATCTTGTGTTCTTGGGAGGGTTTCCTGGAGGCTTAAGAAAAACGCTCGGCATTTGGTCTGAGGAGATCGATGCGCTTCATGACGGACAGAAAAATACGATTGTGATGGATGCAGATAACCGGCTCGGGTTAAGCGGGAGCTATGAAACCAGCGAGCTTTGCGACCTGATTCATTTAGAAGGAGCCGAAGCGCTCGCTCTGTACGGGGAAGATTTTTACGCGGGCCGGCCCGCGCTGACGGTCAATTTGTTCGGAGACGGGAAGGCCTACTATATCGCTTCAAGGAATGAGGCGGCGTTCCAAGAGGCGTTTATATCGAGGCTCATTGAAGAGTGCGGGATTGCCAAAGTGCTCGATACAGAGCTTCCGAAAGGCGTCACCGCCCAGCTCCGCACAGACGGCCGCCACGATTATATTTTCGTGATGAATTTTACAGCGGAAAACCGCACGGTCTCGCTTCCGGAAGAAACATATACGGACGTCTTAAAAGGAACCCGGAAAAAAGGCGCTCTCAAACTGGTTCCATACGGAACGAGCATTTTGCGGAGAAGCCGCAAAGCCTAGGAAGCCTCATTCTTCAGGCCGACGCTTCGTGCAAAATGCAGCAGCGAGCAGGAAGATGACAGCTGAAGTATACGCCAACACACCTTGATCGAAAACGCAGAGAAGCACCACATTTGATAAAACCGCCAACATGATAAACACTACAGCATAAAGATTTAGACGCAATACCATCCCTCCATTAATTGTTATCTTAACATGAAGGGATGTGAAAAATCCGCGGGAAATACCCGCGGATCCGTCCTTATTTGGCTCGGTTTTTCAGTTTTCGGGGATTGACCTGATCATCGATATCAGGTTTGTCGTCCAGCGCGTCGGCGATTTTTTCCCAGGAGACAATTTTGAAGTTCTGATTGGCCGGTTGTCCATTTTCCGTATTTTCGCCGTCTTGGGCGACAAAGATGCCGTATGGATATGTTTTGCCGAGGCCGAAGCCGATGACGTCGATTCCATCGGTATCGCTTGTCCCGTCGGTTTCTTTGCCGTCCTCAATTGAAAAAGCGGTGACGTAGTCGTTTTTTCCGCGCCGGTCATAGATGGCATAGCGGTTATCGCCCTGACTGGACGCGATCAAATACCCTTCTCCGTCTTCTCCGTAGTAAATCGTCAGCCCTTCAATATCAGCGGTTAGATGCGGTCCGTCGGCACGATCGACGATTTTTCCTTTATCTCCGCCGTCCGGCTCGGCGCTGAAAGACCAAATCGCAACGTCTTCTTCGGCGATGTACATTTTGCCGTATTCATCATCTGCCGCAAGCCCTTCTGTTTGAGAGCTCATTTTGAATGAGCGGACCTTTTTGCCTTCGACTTGTCCTTTTCCGTTGTCAAACAGTTCATATTGCTCGAATTCTCCATTCTTTCCGGTCACCAAGGCGTAGAACTTGCCGGTTTTCTGGCTGTGATACAGGCTGAAGCCATATACCTCCTGGATATCGGTTTGAATAGGTTTTTGAGGATTGACGATATTCTTCAGCTTGCTTTTTTCGCCGTCAAAGGCGTAAATTTCAACCGTGTTTTTGCCGTCTGACCGGTTTGAGGCCCCGGCAATATCAATTTTTTTGCCATCGAGCGGAAAATTGTAGCGCAGGTCGACATTGTTTAATTTGCCAAACGGATAGGCCGCAAGCTGTTTTCCCTTCAAATCATAGACGATTAAGCCCGACTTTTTGTTTGTGGTGATGAGCCTGCTTTTTTCAGGCTGCTTCGGATGAACCCAAATCGCCGGGTCATCTGCCGCGTCGTCAGGGGTATCCACCGGCTCTGTCTCTGCATCGGCAGTCACCGTGAATTCTTTGTGAGCCGCAGCTTCGTTATGGGGGAGACTGCTCCATGAGGGAGACCATAAGGATGCTGCGAGTGTTGATAAAGCGAGCGTTTTATAAAAGTTCATATATTAACCTCCTTTTGATAACATTTACCCTAGCAAACCAATGAAAATTATCATTTGAGGGTATGTAAACTTTTGTTAAAAGTGATGGCTAAAAAAGACCGCCGATACTCTAGAGTACGAAACCCAAAGAAAACCCCCGGAATTTTTTCCGGGGGTTAACATCGCTATCTCTCAATGAATCGGAATGTATATCTCAAACGCAAGTTCGTTTAAATCCCCATCCATCGGGTAAAATTCCAATTGTGTAAAAGCGTCACAATTTAAACGAAGACCTTGATCTTTGATCCATTGATATACTTTTTGATAAGTCACTTCAGGCCGCTCATGCTGCGGATGCCTTGTCTGAGCATATGTTAGAGCGGGCGCCTGATAGCTGATCATTCCTTCCGGAAGGGTTTCAGAGAGGTTCTCCGTCTCCATTAATATATAAAAAGTGAATTCCCCTTCGCCGTGATGATCCGATATGGCCCACATGCCGCTGTCTTCTTGAACACCGACTATTTCTCCGCGCCGGTCTTTCAGCTGCTGAATGACGCCGTGGAGCTTTTTCGCCCGGGCTTCTTCGAATGAAACGGTTTGTGAAAAACCAACACCGGCAAATCCGGGCTTTGCTGTCTTTTTGATCTCCAAATTTTATCCTCCCATCCTGCACCGATTGGTTATTCAGTTATTCACCGGACAAGAAGCAAATCCTTCAGAAAAGGAGTATCGCCTGTTGCTTTTTAATTGACACCCTTCATAAATTTCTGAATTTTCGGTGACAGCAACATCAAAATGATTCCGAGCAGGATGGATACACCGCCGATGACTCCGAAGTAGGCGATCTCTGTATCAGCGCTGTAAAATCTGACGATCTGTGCATTGATAGCCTGTGCAGAAGCGTTTGACAAGAACCACAGGCTCATCGTCTGTGCTGAGAATGCCGCAGGAGCCAGCTTTGACGTTGCGGATAGCCCGACTGGAGACAAGCACAATTCCCCTAGAACGACGATCAGGAAGCTGAGCACAAGCCACATTGGATTGGCAAGTGATTCAGTGCCGTTGATATAAGCAGGGAAAATCATGACGACAAATGAAAGTCCGGCTAAAATCAAGCCGAGTGAAAATTTCGTCGGCGTTGACGGCTGACGGTTGCCGAGCCTCATCCAAATCCATGCGAAAACCGGTGCAAGCACAACGATGAACAACGGATTCAGCGACTGGAACCAAGATGAGTGCAATTGGACACCTAAAAATTCTAAATGAGTGCGTTTATCTGCATAGGTGGCTAAAATATTGGCGCCTTGTTCCTGAATCGCCCAAAACATCATCGATGCGACAAACAGCGGAATGTAAGCTGTGAGACGGGAACGTTCATCACTCGTCGTTTTGGAGCTTTTAAACATAACGATGAAATAAATCAGCGGGATCAAAATACCGAGACAGCTGACAATCATCGTAAACAGCTCAATTGTCATCCAGCCCATAAAGACGGAATAGCCAAAGATGGCAGCGATCACCAAAACACCGATTCCAATCCGTCCGAACACCATTTTTCTTTCAGCGGGTGTCAGCGGATTCGGTACCGTTCTTCCGGCAGGTCCGAGGTTTTTCTTCCGTGTCGCCAAATAGGTCAGCAGCCCGAACAGCATGCCGATGGCAGCAAGGCTGAAGCCGAGATGGTAGTTGTATGTCTGGCCGACTGTGCCGACGATAATCGGCGCAAGAAATCCGCCAAGGTTGATCCCCATATAAAAGATGCTGAAACCTGAATCGCGGCGGGTGTCTTCAGGGCTGTATAACTCGCCGACAACGCTTGATACGTTTGGTTTTAAAAGGCCTGTCCCAATGATGATCAAGAACATGCTGATGAAAAACGCGGGGACGCTTCCCGGGAATGACAAAAGAATGTGTCCGAACATAATGAGCACGCCGCCGTAAAACACGGTGTTTGCAGTTCCGAGGAGCCTGTCCGCTATCCAGCCTCCGATGATGCCGGACATATAGACGAGGGAACCGTATACGGCCATAATCGAGTTTGCTGTGGTTTGATCAAACCCGAGGCCGCCTTTTGTCACCTCTGTATACAAATAGTAGATAAGGATGGCTCTCATACCGTAGTATGAAAAACGCTCCCAAAATTCAGTGAAGAATAAAGTGAAGAGTCCGCGGGGATGTCCAAAAAACCCCTTTTGCGGAATGTTTTGAAAAGTTTCTTTTTGATGGTTTGACATTCGCAATACTCCTTCTCTTTCTATGTCTATTATAAAAATCATATTCTTATATAATGTTCGTGTCAATACACCTTCAATCGATTTGAATTTTTGATCGCTAATGCAACAAGTTGTGAAGCGCTTTACAAGCGGATAGTAAAAACTTTTGGAAAAAAAATTAGATGAAAAGATTTTTTAATAAAATTTTACCTATCTTATGTACAAGCGGATTTTACTAGATTGGCATATATATATCGGAAACAGTTTTACAAAAGGAGGCTGAAAACAGCGTGCAGCAGCAACCTGAGGAAATGAGAATGACAGTGGTTGACGCGACAAAGTTCGGTGCTGTCGGCGACGGCAAAACAGACTCCACAAATGCGATCAACGAATGTTTGGTATGGACAAAGTCGATGGGATACAACACGGTATGGATACCGAACGGCACGTACCTGATTGACGGGACGAAAAACAGCGACCCGCGTGCTCCGTTTCGCGGAGCCGGCATCAATGTTCCGGGCAATATTGAAATTTTGATGGACGCAGAGACCGTCATCAAGGTAAAACCGAACAGCTCATGGGGATACGCTGCTTTTTATATAGGCGGAACATCCAATGTGAAAATATCCGGAGGCAGCATCATTGGGGAAAGGGATGAACACACATATACACCGGCGCCGAGACCGACCCATGAATGGGGATTCGGAATTTGTATCGAAGGGGCGTCAAATGTGGTTATTGAACATGTGAGAATAGCCGATTTTACAGGAGACGGAATCATTATCAGCAACGGAGGAGACGGCTATAAGCCGTCAAAGCGTATTAAGGTAACCAATTGTGAAATCAGGCGCTCCAGAAGAAATAATTTGTCGATCACAGGGTGCGACAATGTTCTTGTTGAAGGATGCGAAATTGCAGATGCGGGGACAGGCAACGGCACGGCTCCCCGTTTTGGGATTGATATAGAAGGCTACAGTGAAGGAAACATCGTCTATGAAGAACCCGTTAATGTCATCATCCGAAACAACGTGTTAAAGGGCAATGTCAACAATGCCATTTCCAATTTCAACGGCACTTCTGTCATCATCGAAGGCAATATCGCAGACGGTACCATTTCATACGGATACGGGACGAGTACGACGATTGCAAACAATATCATCAAGAAAAACCCCGAATCCACCGGACAGAGCATCGGAATTAACGGCCTCGGTGTAGGGGCTTTGGAAGCAAGAAGCGATGCCGTTATAAAGGGGAATTTGATTTCGGGTTTTAAGACAGGCATCGATATCCGCGGAAAAAGCGTTTTTGCCACGGGAAATCAAATCCGTGATTTTGTAAATGCCGGAATTCTTGCTTATCAAGCGTCGCAAATCTTCATTGAAGGGAATAATATCGAAAACGACGTGCCTGAGCAAAGGTCCGGCACCGCTCTCAGCATCACGCAATCAGACAATGTAACGTTTTCCGGCAATCAGATCGCAAATGTCGTACTTGCGGTCAGGAGCACAGGCAATGACGTCCAAATAAAGGATAACGTCATCAAGCAATTCTCCAGAGGCATCTGGATATCGCAAGGAAATGCTGTGATAGAAGGAAACTTTATTTCGCCGGCCGGCTTTCAAACGGTGCCGGAGTCATATGCCGTATCCGTCACAAATACGGCTTCTGCAGTCATTCGGAAAAACACCTTCACCCGCTTCAGAAACTTTCCAATATACTGCTCGACAAATGAGCATACAAAAATTATCGGAAACGACATCGAAGATTCACCGCTGATTGTCACGCTGTATCTCACCCGCGGAACCCACGAGATTATTGGCAATACGATCACGCTCGGCAGGCCGACCTTGCCGGCTATCCTCATTTATCTCGACCAATCGTCGAACTCGGCGATCCTCGACAACACGCTCCGCAGCAATACCGCTGCAAGAGTGACGGCAATTCAAACCAATACGTCCAGGCAAACGCTGATCATCGGCAATACGGTTGTAAAAGGTATGATCCATTCCCACGAGACAGATACGGTTCATGGAAATATTGAAGTTTAAGCTCCCTTTTGATAGGGAGCTTTTTATGTCCTTTTTTTCTTCTTGCGGAAGTTCGCCGAGGCTTCGAGAAAAATGATAAACAAAAATAAAAGGATCATGATCCACTCGCCTACCTCTAAGATGGCAAACGTCAGGGAGTTTATTACGGCTCTTTGCAAGGTCATGCCTTGAAATACATCAAGCATGACAGCAAAAGTCTCTAAGGAAACAAATAATAAAAGCCCGATTCCGATCAGTTTCAACTTTTCACCACTCTCCGTTCCCCGTTATTTTTTCTCTTTTCATAAAGCACTATTCCCCCGGGAATAGTATAAATGTGCTTTTGCAAGGAAAAATATGAAAAACGAAAAGGGGATTCTGACAGCCATGCCATTCTTTTTTAAAGGTCGTCATCAAAAGGATAACAAACAAGAATCTCTTATGAGCGGAGATAAAAACCCGGAAACCATAAAAGTATCCGGGTTTGTGCGTCCCTTGCTTGCCGAAAACCTGAGCGTGATTAAAGAAATAACCGGAAACAGCGCAGATGTCGTCATCCGCAAATTAAAAACGGGCGCTGACGAGAAAATCGAATTGGCCGTCGTTTATGTCGGCGGCATTACAGATGAGAAAGCCATCCATGACTTTTTGCTGGAATCGATCATGAGCTCTGAAGAATTAGCGAAAAAGGAGTACGGACAGGATGTTCTTGAGACGATTGCAGGTGATGCCGTTGCGCTGGGCGGTGTCGAAAAAGAAAAGCGATTGGACAAGATGCTTGAATCGTTGATGGCAGGGGATACGATCATTTTGGCCGAGGGGACGGAAACAGCGGTTATTACGACCACGAAAGGCGGGGAAAAGCGTTCGATCAAGGAGCCTGAAAATCAGCAGGCATTCCGCGGTTCACGTGAGGGATTTATCGAATCTCTCGACACGAATATTTCTTTGGTGCGCCGAATCATTAAAAACCCAAATCTTTGGGTTGAAAAAATGACGATGGGAAGCGTCACAAAAACCGATGTGGCGATCATGTATATCAACGGGGTGTGCGACCCGAAAACGGTGAAAGAAGTCAAAAAAAGGATGGCTGGCATTGAGATCGACAGCATCCTTGAATCGGGGTATATTGAACAGTTTATTGAAGACGCTGTGTTTACGACCTTTCCAACGATATATCATACCGAAAGGCCGGACATGGTCGCAGGGAATCTGCTTGAAGGAAGAATCGCCATCTTTGTTGACGGTACACCGTTTGTCCTGCTTGTCCCTGCCGTTTTTATTCAATTTTTTCAATCTGTTGAGGATTACTATTCACGCTTTGACATTGCGACGTTCATCCGCTTTTTACGCGTGTTGATCTTTTTTATTTCGCTTATTGCACCTGCCGTCTACGTCGGTGCGACGACGTTTCACCAGGAAATGATCCCGACAGAGCTTTTGATCGTAATTGCCGCGCAGCGTGAAATCGTGCCATTCCCGGCTGTGGTGGAAGCGCTGATCATGGAAATATCGTTTGAAATTTTGCGAGAGGCGGGCATCCGGCTTCCGAAAGCGATAGGTTCTGCCGTTTCGATTGTGGGAGCCATCGTCATTGGACAGGCGGCTGTTCAGGCGGGGATTGTGTCGCCGGCGATGGTCATCGTCGTAGCGATCACAGCGATTTCAAGTTTTGCCACACCTTCCTTCGCTATGGCGATATCCGCCCGGCTGGTTCGGTTTTTCTTCATATTAGCCGCGGCGACGACGGGTTTTTACGGCATTATTCTTGGACTGATCATCATGTTTGTCCATTTATGCAGCCTCCGTTCGTTCGGTGTTCCATATATGACTCCTTTTGCGCCGTTTATTCTGAAAAACTGGGGCGACTCCATCGTTCGTTTGCCTTGGTGGACACATGAGAAGCGGCCTGAACTGATCGGCAATGACAATAAGGTGCGTCAAGGAGAATACCAGAAACCCAATCCGCCGGAATCAGGCGATATGAAGACAAAACAAGAAGATGGTGATCCAAATGAAACGAAGCCTTAAGATTGTGCTCCTGCTGGCCGCCATTGTTCTTCTTCAAGGATGCTGGGATAAAAGAGAACTGACAGATTTGCTGCTGATCACTGCCATTGGTATTGATAAAGGTAAAAATACAGATTACGAATTGAGCTATCAGATCGTCAATCCGATCAATGTGACAGGAGGCCTTCAAGGCGGACAGGGAGGAGACAGGCCGCCGGTTTCAAGCTATTCTGTGACGGGCAATAATCTGACGGAAATGAGCAGGCACGCGTCGGCGAAAATGTCGAGGGAAATTTATTACTCCCACACGAACCTCGTGGTTGTTGATGAAAAACTCGCCAAGGAAGAAGGCTTGATTAAAATTCTTGATGTTCTTTACCGGGACACCGATTTTCGTTCAACGGCGACGATTATTATTTCCCGCGGCCAAAAAGCGAAAACATTCATCCGGACGCTGACGCCGATCGATAAGATCCCGTCAAATAAAGTAAACAAAACACTGCAATTTACTGAAGAGCATTTGGGAGAACATATGAAGACGAGTGTGCAGGATGTCATCAAGTGCTTGACATCGAAGGCAAAGCACCCGATTATTACTTCTTTTAAAGTATCCGGAAACAAGGAGAAGGGTGAAAAGATGGAAAACGTGCAGTCTACATCTCCTGAGGCAATAGTCGAAGCGGACGGGCTGGCAGTCATTAAAGAGGGCAAGCTCGTCAACTGGCTTGAAGGCAAAACCGCGCGGGGCGTTTTATGGCTGCGCAATAAAATCAGCAGAACGTATTTGACAACTACATTGAATCACGAAAAAGACGCCGTCACATTTGATGTCATCCGCCAAAAAACAAAAATCAGATCACATCTTAAAAACGGCAAACCGGCGATTTCGGTTGAAGTCGACATGGAAGGGGACATCGGCGAAACCACTGTGCCGATTCACCTGGATGATCCAAAAGTGCTAAGCGACATCGAAAGGAAGGTGGCAAAGGGGCTGAAAAATGAATTGCAGAATACCATTGACGTTGTTAAGCGAAACAAGACGGATGTTCTGCAATTCGGTGACGTTGTGTATCGCAACCACCCAAAAGTGTGGAAAAAGATGGAGGGCGAATGGAGCAATCGGTATTTTCCTGATACAGATGTCGACATTACGGTTAACGCATATGTACGGAGAACAGGTTTAAGGAACAACCCGAACATTTTGAATCATCACGAAGGGCGTTCTTGAATGAAAGAGAGAGGAGGGCTTTAAATGGAGAAAGCAAAAATCAGTGCTGCACAGTTGTTCGTGCTGATTGTTCTGTTTGAACTCAGCAGCTCTCTGCTGATTTTTCCTGGACAATCTGCCGAACAGGACGCCTGGATCGCGATCTTGTTCGGAACAGTCGGAGGGCTGGCTTTGTTTATGATGCACCACTTTTTCTACCAGGTGAATCCCGACGCCTCTCCCTATGAAACGCTGATGAGTATTTTTGGAAAACCGGTTGGCTGGGGCCTGTCTTTTATCTACATTGTTTATTATTGTTATATTGCGGCAAGGGTTTTGCGCGATTTTGGCGAAATGCTGCTGACGTCGGCTTATCCGAACACGCCGATTATCTTCGCGAATGGTTTGTTGATTGCAGTTTGTATTTTTACCGTGAGGAAAGGAATCGAAGTCCTGGCCCGTTCAGGCGAGCTGCTGTTTGGCATCATGTTTTGGCTCGCTGTCATAGGCCTCATCTTAATTGTTTCGTCAGGCTTGATTAAACCGAAAGAGCTTTTGCCTATTTTTGGAAATGGACCCGGTCCGATGTTCCATGCCGTGTTCACGCAAACGCTGTATTTTCCGTTTGGAGAAATTATCGTCTTTACATTGATCCTGCCGTATTTAAAAGAAAAGAAACAGGCAAAAAAAGCGGGGCTGTTGGGAATCGCCATCAGCGGCATCATCCTGGCTTTTAATGTGGCATTGAACATCAGCGTGCTTGGCGTCGACCTCAATATGAGGTCGCGCTTCCCATTGCTGAGTACGATCCAGACGATTCAAGTCGCCGAATTTCTGGACAGGCTTGATGTATTTTTCATGCTCGTGTTGGTGATTGGCGGTTTTTTTAAGATGAGCATTTTCATGTATGCCGTAACCGAAGGCGTGACCGTCTTATTCAAGCTTAAAAACCCCTCCAAAATCGTTCATGTCATCGGCATTATCATTTTGATTTTATCTGTCTCCATTGCCAGCAATATTTCGGAGCATGTAAAAGAAGGAATCGAGTTTGTTCCTTTATATGTCCATTTGCCGATGCAGGTGATCCTTCCTGCTTTTATTTGCCTGGTCGCTTATGCGAAAATGAAAAAAAATAAAAAAAAGACCGTGTAATGGATTGACCCCGCCCTTAGGGCACCCTTTAACATGACAGACGAGGTGAAGTTTGATGCTCTATACGGTAAAAGAAGTGGCAGGGTTGGCGAATATCACGATCAAAACGCTATACCACTACCATAAGATCGGCCTTTTATGCCCCGCGGAGGTGACGGATGCCGGCTACCGCCTTTACGGGGTAAAAGAGCTGGAACGGCTGCAGCATATCTTGTTTTATCGGGAGCTCGAATTTCCGCTCAAGGAAATTAAGCAAATACTGGACGGCGAAGCTGATCGACTGACTATTTTATCTGAGCAGAAACGTCTTTTTACTGCCCGTTTGGACAGGATAAAACAGCTTATTTCTACGATCGATCTCTCGATTCAGCAGGCCGGGAAAGGAGAAGCAATGGATCAATCAAGCATGTTTAAAGGGTTTTCAAGCAGCAGGGAATGGGAGGATGCACTCGCTGAACAGAACCGCTATTTGAAGGAGGCGTATGATGTCGATTTGCTGAGAGGAGAACCGGTCATCGCGGAAGAAATGAATGAAAAAGCTGAAGAGGCGGCCCGTTTTATGAATGGAAGGGCCGAAGCGCTCAGAGATGGAGTCAAACACGACCATGACCAAGTAAAAACCGCAATTAAACGGCATCTCAAGTTTTTGGGGATCACGTCCGGCGATTTTCAGACGCAGACACGCTTTTTTATCGAAGATGATTTTCATCGCGAGATGCTTGAAAATCAGCAAACCGGCCTCTCGTATTATTTGACGGCGGCTGCAGAAGCCTTTGCTTCATCATAAAAGAAGGGGAACGGCTCATGCCGTTCCCCTTATCCTGCTGATCTGCGGTTTTTGACGGTAAAGCCGCCTCTTGAAAGCCGGATGTTGACATCGGATACCTTTGCGATCTGTTCGTCATGGGTGACCATGATGACGCATTTGTTTTCTTGGTGGGCAAGGTTTTGGAAGAGCCGGACGATGTCCTTTGATGTATTTTCATCCAAGTTGCCGGTCGGTTCATCGGCGACGATTAAGTCCGTGTCGCAGCAGAACGCTCTGATGATGGAGACACGCTGCTGCTGCCCGCCGCTTAATGTCAATACTTTCTGTCTTGCCTGCTTTTCGCCGATGCCGACTTTTTCGAGCATCTCCAAAGCGTATTGTTCTTTATTTTTGACCTGAGATCCGGTAATTTCCATGGCCGACGTGATATTTTGGAGAGCCGTCATATACGGGAGCAGGTTATAGGACTGAAAGACGATCGATACATATTGATTGCGGAAGCTGGTCAGCCCGATTTTTGAAATGTTTTCTCCTTTATACAGGATGTCTCCCTCTTTTGGTACATCAAGTCCGCCTGCCAGCGATAAAAAGGTGGTTTTGCCGGAGCCGGAAGTCCCGACAATCGTATACAAAAGCCCTTGGCTGAATTGAATGCTGATCTCTTCGAAAAGAGGCTGATCCTGATTTTTATACCAATAGCCGACATTCTGAAATTCTAAAATAGTGCCCATGATCTTCACTTCTTTCTATTCTTGTTTTGTTAAAATCGTTTTCGGATGGAGCCTTAAAACAGATATTGACGGAAGGAGCGTCGCGAACAGCGCGATTAAAAGGCCGATGCCGCCGAGTGTCATCAAGTCCCCGAAGGATACTTGAATGTCAAGCTGATCAATGGCCGAGACTTGGGCGGTCCTTTGTCCGAAGAAGCCTCCGCCGCCAAGGCCCATCATTCCGCCTGCAGACTGGCCAGCTGACGTTTGTTCGATTTGCTGGCTCAAGAGCTGGTTCCCGATTTGCCCGGCAATCAAGCTGCCGGTTAATGCTGAGATGCCGATGGCAAGCACTGCGATCATTAAGATTTCGGTCAAAAACTGTCCGATGAGTTTCCAGCGTTTTTCACCGATCGCCATCAGAACGCCCATTTCGTATTTTCTCTCCCTGATTGACATCATGACGATCAGTCCGAGGATCACCGCTCCGGCGATCGTGACGAGATAGACGACATTTTTCGAGAAGGACGCGACATTTTCAATCGGGCCGACCATCTGCTGGTACAACTGATCATTGGCATCCAATGTGAATGTATCCAAATCAATGCCTGTTTTCTTGGCAGCCGCAATGAAAGTGTCGATGTTGGAGGCGTCGTCCATATTGTAGACCGCTTCATCAATCGCGTTTTTATAATCGTCGCCTTTTAAGGCCGATGCCGCCGTATATGGTGTGTAGATTTTGTTATAAGGGTTTAAAAAGGCGAAGTTTTGCGCTTGATTGTCTCCGGATGAAGTCGTTTGATAGATTCCGACGATTTTCAAATTGATCGTTGTAGCTTCATCGCTGCTCGTTTTGACTTTGATCGTATCGCCGACTTTCAGAGCGTTTTCTTCGGCAAGCGTTTCTTCAATCACGGCGACTTTTTTATTCACATCATCCTTTGTTAAAGCACGGCCTTCCGTGATCTTGGACGTCCCGTTGGAAAATTCGTCGACAAGGGCTGTGCTTGTCACACCTTCGATTGATACGTCAGCCTGCATCATTTGCCGGCCGCCCTGTTCATTGCCGCCCGGTCCGGCCGGCTGTTCGCTGTTTGAGGCCGAAGAATCCTCGTCACCGCTTTCGATCGGATCGAAATTGTCCGCTAAAGCAGACGTAGAGGAGATGTAGTTATAGCTTTTGACATGGTCAAGGCCCGCAAGCTTCTCGGCTGATTTAACAGAAACGGGGGTCGATTCAAACCTTTTCCGTTCTCCTGATTCCTGCTGTTCTTTCATCATTTTTTCCCTGTCAACTTTGAGCGTGACGCTGCCTCCAAGCTGCTCCCTTGCCAGTTCGCTCGATTTCACGGCCGCCGACTGGATCGTAATTCCTGTCAGCACGAGCACGCAAATCATCGTGAAAACAAACAATTGTAAAAGTGTTTTTCCTTTTTTCGCTTTCATGCTCCAAAAGGCTCGTTTGAAAAAATTCATAACGCGTGATTCCTCCGTATCTATTTCATTTATTATGGCTGCGAAGTCAAACGGCAGCAGGACTTTTGCCTTATGCTTGATTTCATCTTAGCCGCTACTTATGAATAAATTATGACCAAACTGTTGCCAGTCCTTTAAATGTTCATAATGGAATTGAGAAATGGCTGAGCCCTGTGTAAAATGAATCTAACGTTTGTCTAGCGGAGGCATATTGACGATGAAAATATTAATGATTGAGGATAATTTAAGCGTATGTACAATGACAGAAATGTTTTTTGCAAAAGAAGGATTTGAAACAGAGTTCGTCCATGACGGACTTGAAGGATATAACCGTTTTAAATCGGATGATTGGGATTTGTTGATCATCGATATCATGCTGCCGTCCATGGACGGGGTCACGATCTGCAAAAAGGTCAGGGAAGAGAGCACGGTTCCGATTATTATGCTGACGGCAAAAGATACGGAATCAGACCAGGTGCTCGGTTTTGAGCTCGGAGCTGATGATTATGTGACAAAGCCGTTCAGCCCTTTGGCGCTTGTGGCGAGAATCAAAGCGGTGAGCCGGAGGTATCAAAGCGCCGGCCGGCAGGATTCCGCTGACAGCGACTCGCTTGAAACGGAACATTTTAAAATCAATAAAAAAACGAGAGAAGTGTTTTTGGACGGCGTTCAAATTCAAAATTTGACGCCTAAGGAGTTCGATTTATTGTATTACCTGGTGCAAAGTCCAAAACAGGTTTTCTCAAGGGAGCAGCTGCTTGAGCAGGTTTGGGGATATCAATTCTACGGAGACGAGCGGACGGTTGATGTTCATATTAAAAGGCTGAGAAAAAAGCTTGGCAGCGACTCGCGGCCGTTTCTTTATACCGTATGGGGAGTAGGGTACAAGTTCGATGAAGATTAAGTATCTCTATCAGCTGCTGGCCAGTCACATCACTATATTAATCATGGCTTTTCTCATTACCGGGGCGCTGTTTTCCCACTTTGTCAAAGACTTTGCATACGAGAGCAAAGTCGATGAGCTGTCTTCATACGGCTATCGCATCATGGGCGAAATGGAGATGCGGCCAAAAGGCGCACCGGCCATTATGAAGCCGTTTGAGGAAATTTTGCGAAGCAGGAAGATCAGCTTCTTTCTTTTTAATGAAAAGAAAGAGGTCTTGATGACGCCGGCCGATTTGCGGCCGCGAAAGCTGCTGCTCAGTGATGAAGAATGGAAAGAGCTTAAAGATGGAAAGGCCGTGGTCGTCAAAACCGATTTTAACCGTTTTAATGAGGAAGTATCGGTTGTGGCGCTGCCCAACATCGTCAACAATGAATTTCAGGGAGGCATTCTGCTGACCGCTCCGATCAGCGGGACCGAGGAAATGATCAGCGACATGAACCGCTTTATGCTCTTTACGGCGGCGGGTGTTATCTTAGTCGCTATTCTTCTAAGCTGGCTGACGTCCAAATTCCATGTCGCCCGCATTCAGAAGCTCCGCGATGCAACGAAAAAAGTCGCCGCCGGAGATTATGACATCCATATCGAAAACCGCAATAAGGATGAGATCGGTGATTTGGGTGACGATTTTAACATTATGGCCCGCAAGTTAAAAAGCTCAAGCGAAGAAATCGACCGGCTTGAAAAGCGGAGAAGGCAGTTTATCACTGACGTCTCACATGAGCTGAAGACGCCGCTGACGACGATCAGCGGTTTAGTGGAAGGGATGAACAGCCAGACGATACCCGAAGATCAGCAGGATAAATGTATGAAGCTGATTACGGAGGAGACAAAAAGGCTGATTCGCCTCGTCAACGAAAACCTTGATTATGAAAAAATCCGTTCCAATCAGATTACACTGCAAAAACTGCATTATCCGCTGATCGAAGTGTTTGAAATCATTAAAGAGCAGCTGGCGCTTCAGGCTGAGGAGAAACAGAATCAGCTGATCCTCGATGTGGAAGATCATGTGATGGTCAATGCCGATTACGACCGGCTCATCCAGATACTCGTCAATATTACGAAAAACAGTATTCAATTCACAACGAACGGAACCGTTTGGCTGAGAGGCCGGGAAGACTATAAGGAGACGGTGATCGAAATAGAGGATACCGGAATCGGCATTGATGAAAAGGATATTGAAAACATTTGGGATCGTTTTTATAAAGCAGATTTATCACGGACGAACACCCCTTACGGAGAATACGGGCTGGGGCTGTCGATCGTCAAACAGCTCGTCGCCCTGCACAACGGTACGGTAGAGATTGAAAGTGAGAAAAACAAAGGAACAAAATTTATCATCCGTCTGCCGCTGACAGCGAGAGATGATGATGAATAGAAACCCGCCAGACAGCGTCTGGCGGGTTTTGTTAATCTTTAATTTTGAATTTCTGGATCAGGTGCTGCAGCTCTTCGGCGTTTTGCGCGAGGATCTGTGATGCGGCGGCAATTTCTTCCATTGAGGCAAGCTGCTCCTGAGTTGCCGCACTAACCGTTTGCGTGCCTCCCGCTGCTGTTTCGGCTACTTCTTTGACGCCGGAAATGGCGGTTTCGATTTCGCTTGCGCCGGCTGTCAGGTTTTTCACCAAGTTTGTCACGTCATTGATCTGTGTGACGACCTCCGTAATCGAGTTTTCGATTTTTTGGAAAGCGCCTCCCGCTTCATGAACGACGACAAGTCCTTCTTTGACTTCGCCGGTTGCCGAAATGACCGAGTTCATCGTCTGCTTCGTATCGTTTTGAATGATCGTAATCAATCTTGTAATCTGTTCTGCTGAGCGGCCCGATTGCTCGGCTAATTTCCTGACTTCATCCGCGACGACGGCAAAGCCTTTTCCTTGTTCTCCCGCCCGGGCCGCTTCAATGGCCGCGTTTAAAGCAAGCAGGTTCGTTTGTTCAGCGATGCTCGTAATCACTTCGGTAATATTTCCGATCTCATTGGAACGCTCTGTTAAATGTTTAAATGCTTCTGAGAGCGAAACGACCGTTTCATTAATAGACTTCATTTGAGTGCTCACTTTATCAATGGCTTTCGTGCCTTCAAGCGACATCTTCGCCGTCTGGTCAGCGGTGGCGGCCGCTTTTTCGGCATTTGAAGAAATTCTTCCGGCAAACTCGGTCATTCCCATAATAACGGTTCTGCTGTTTTCAACGCTTTCCACCTGCTGATCGGAGCCTACTGCAAGCTCCTGGATCGTTGTTGAGATGTATTCGCTCGCCTTTGTGCTTTCATCCGCACTGGCGCTCAGCTCTTGTGATGAAGAAGCAACTTGGTGCGACGTTTCGCCGACCGTTTCAATGATCGAACGGACGCCTGCTACCATTTTGTTAAATGATGATGTCAGCAATCCCAATTCATCTTTCGATTGATATGTTCCTTTGACAGTAAAATCGCCTTGCTCGGTTTCTGCGAACAGCGCCTGAATGTCTTTGATCGGCTTTGTGATCAGCCTTGTCATTAAGAGGCCGATCGAGATGGATAAAACAAGCGCTGCAGCAATGACAATGATGAGAAGCGTGATGATTGAACCGGCTTCTTTAGAATCCTGCTGATAGATTGTTTTGGCGTTATCAGCATTTAAGGTTTGAATGTCTTCAATGAGCTGGTTGACCGTTTCTCTTTGAGGCTCCATCTCTTTTAGATAGACGTCATATGCTTTATCATTTTCGTTCTTCACCGCCAAGCTGAGCATCTCGCTGCTGATATCTTGCAATTTCTTGTATTCGGTTTTGAAATTCTCGTATTTTTTAGAGACGTTATCCATTAATTTCAGCTGATCGATTTTTTCCATTAAGGTGCTGTTTTCTTCGTTTTTTTCCTTAATGTGTTTTTGCAATGTTTCATTTCGATCGTTGTCTTTCGTCACCATCAGCTCGAATTTGTACGTATCAATATCAAGGTTGTTCGCTTTTAATTTTGCAAACAACTGGTTGGGAACCAATTGATCTTGATAGATGATCTCTGAACCTTTGGAAAGCTTGTTCAGCCCGCCTACCCCCTGAATGCCGACAATCGACAAAGCCAGCGCTGAAATGATAATGATGACAAATAGTTTGCTTCTGATTTTTATATTTTTCAACAGATTCATAAGGTGTTCTCCCATCAGTTTATTTACTTTACATATCGGCTTTCAAAACGGTTTTGTGAATGAATTTAAGGCAGGCAATTTTAGGGAAGGGTATATTTTCTGACAGCAAAAAAACCCCATAAAAAAGGGGTTTTTTTAAACGAGAACTTTTGCGAAAAATTCCTGGTATAACGCGCGGACTGCTTGTTTTTCCTGAGCTTCCTTAACGCCGAACATCATGCTGACTTCCGAGGAGCCCTGGTTGATCATTTCGATGTTGACACGCGCATCGGACAATGCTTTTGACGCTCTTGCCGTCGTTCCGACGTTATGGCGCATGGCTTCGCCGACGACCATAATCAGGGCAATATTGTGTTCAATCGTCACTTCATCGGCATCCAGTTCTTCCTTAATCCGTTTGATTATCCGTTTTTCTGCTGCTTGATCCATTTGATCCTGCCTTAAAATGATCGTAATATCATCAATGCCGGATGGAATGTGTTCATACGTCAGTCCGTCATCTTCAAGGATTTGCAGAACGCGGCGTCCGAAGCCGATTTCGCGGTTCATTAAATATTTGCTGATGTAAATGCTGCAAAATCCGCTGTCGCTGGCGATCCCGACGACAGGTCCGTTCGTATTGTCGCGTGTGGTGACAACTCTTGTCCCCTCCGCGTCCGGATTGTTTGTATTTTTGATCTGAACCGGTATGCGCGCCCGGAAAGCAGGGATCAATGCTTCATCATGAAAGACGGAAAAGCCTGCATACGACAACTCCCTCATTTCCCGGTATGTCAGCTCGCGGATTTCTTTCGGGTTGGATACGATCGCCGGGTTGACAGAATAAACGGCGTCAACGTCAGTGAAGTTTTCATACAACTCGGCTTTCAATCCATTCGCTAAAATGGAACCCGTAATGTCAGAGCCGCTCCGCGAAAACGTCATGACTTCGCCTTCCCGGCTGAAACCGAAGAAGCCGGGAAAGATGATGATGCCCTTTTGCTGTCTCAGCTGAAACAGATTGTCATACGACTCGGGCAGGACTTGTGCGTTGCCTGGCTCGCTCGTCACAAACAGCCCGGCGTCTTTTGGACTGACATAGTGCGCTTCAACTCCCTGGTGCCTGAAGTAAGCCGCTACCAATTTGGCATTGTTATCTTCGCCGCTTGCTTTGACCGCATCGATAAACCGTTCCGGATTTGTTTTATCACCTTCGAGCAGCTGAAGCAGGTCGGCCCGGATCCGGTCGATCACGACATCGTCAAGTCCGAGCTCAAGCGCGATATCGGCATATCGTCCGACAATCGCCTCAACCAGATCGGGCGCTTTTTTTGATGATAAGTACTGTTCGGCGCATTCGATTAAAAGGTCCGTTACTTTCGTATCCTCGGGGTGCCGTTTTCCGGGTGCTGATACAACGACGGCCTTCCTTTCCGGATCAGAAGTGACAATTTGAAATACTTTCTCTAGCTGAGCCCCTGAAGCGAGCGAGCTGCCCCCAAATTTAACGACTTTCATTTGTTACATCTCCCAAAGTTTAAATTTTCGAAATAAATTTAATCTTAATTATTGCGCTTTTTACAAGAAGAATCAAGGTTTTTCTTTCAGTAATGAACAAATGTATTTTTGAGGAGGACTAAAGATGGGGAAATCGCATGGTTTCAACCTTTGTATCTATTAATCTTATTGACTATGTCAGAAAAAATGGTAAGATATATGAAGACTCTTATTGATAATGATAATCATTAACGTCGGCGGAGGGGTTTGCTTTGTTGTGCAAGGAGGCTACTGCAGCATGAAATTACGATACTTATTGCTAATGCTCATCATTCTTTCAATCAGCTCGATTTTCATCGGCGTTAAGGAGCTTTCGCCTCTTGATCTTTTCCGCTTTAACGAGGACGAAATTCAAACGCTTTACATAAGTAGAATTCCGCGCTTGATTAGCATCGTGCTTGCGGGAATGAGCTTGAGCATTTGCGGGCTGATCATGCAGCAGCTAACGCGCAATAAATTTGTTTCACCGACCACCGCTGGAACGATGGATTGGGCGAGGCTCGGTGTGATCATTGCGATCGTGCTTTTTTCGTCTGCAGGAATTGTGGTTAAAATACTGTTTGCCTTTGTTTTTGCACTGTTTGGCAGTTTTTTGTTCGTCAAAATTTTGGACAGAATCAAGTTCAAAGATGCGATCTTCATCCCTCTCGTCGGTATGATGCTCGGAAGTGTTGTCAGCGCCATCTCCACTTTCATGGCTTATCAGTACAATATCATTCAAAACGTCAATGCATGGTTTGAAGGGAATTTTTCGCTGGTCATGAAGGGGAGGTATGAGCTCTTATTTCTGAGTATACCGCTCGTTATCATTGCCTATCTGTTCGCCAATAAATTTACGTTGGCCGGGATGGGGGAGTCTTTTTCCATCAATCTTGGATTGAATTATAAGCGGGTGGTCAATATCGGATTGATCATCGTATCTATTATTTCGTCCGTCGTCATCCTGACGGTCGGCACGCTTCCCTTTTTGGGATTGATCATCCCGAACATCGTGTCCATCTACAGGGGAGATCATTTGAAAAACAGCCTGCCTCATACGGCGGTTCTCGGAGCCGTTTTCGTCTTGTTTTGCGATATAGCGGGACGTCTCGTCATTTACCCGTACGAAATTTCGGTTGGTTTGATGGTCGGCATCATCGGGAGCGGCGTTTTTCTTTACTTGCTTTTAAGGAGAAAAGCCTATGCGTCATAAACAGAAAATGCTTATACTCATCGTGATAGCGGCAGCCTGCATCGGCTTGTTTCTGTTCTACGGATTGCCGTCTGTATGGGAATATGCGCTTCCGCGGAGGTTTGCCAAAGTTTTTGCGATCATCGTTGTCGGTACAGCCATTGCGTATTCGTCGATGATTTTCCAAACGATCACAAACAACAGAATTTTGACGCCGAGCATTCTCGGACTCGATTCTCTCTATGTTCTGCTGCAAACCGGGATTATTTACTTTTTCGGTGCAGCCAAACTTGCCGATCTTGGTAAAAACGGCAATTTTTTATTGTCAACCGGTTTGATGGTCTGTTTTTCATTTGTGTTGTTTTTCCTGATGTTTCGCCGCGGGGGAAGGCACATCTTCTTGCTGCTGTTAGTTGGAATCGTATGCGGCACATTGTTCAGAAGCCTGTCATCCTTTATGCAAATGCTGATCGATCCGAACGAGTTTCAAGTTGTTCAAAACAAGATGTTTGCCAGCTTCAACAATTTGAACACGGACATTTTAATGCTTGCTTCGCTCATCATTCTGGCGATTCTCGTTTACGCTTGGCGGTATAATCCGTACTTTGATGTCATTTCGCTCGGCAGGGATCAAGCCGTCAACCTCGGAATCGATTACGACCGGACGGTGAAGAAAATGCTGATCGTCGTCGCCGTTCTCGTCTCCGTATCTACTGCACTTGTAGGGCCGATCACATTTTTGGGGCTGCTCGTCGTCAATGTGGCGCGGGAAGTATTTAAAACGTATAAGCACAGCGTCCTGATTCCCGGAGCGGTTTTGTTCAGCATCATTGCGCTTGTCGGGGGCCAGTTCATTGTTGAAAAGCTGTTTGGTTTAACGGTGACGCTTGTTGTGATCATTGATTTTATCGGCGGGATTTATTTTATTTACCTGTTGCTGAAGGAGCGTAAATGATGATAGAAGTACGAGATATCATGAAACAATTCGGAGAGCAGACCGTTGTTCATCCCACGACTTTAACGATAAAAAAAGGAATGATCACGTCCTTCATCGGACCGAACGGAGCGGGGAAAAGCACGCTTTTGTCCATCATCAGCAGGCTGATCGGCATGGACGCCGGAAAAGTGCTGATTGACGGCAAGGAAATTAGCGCTTACAAAAGCAATGATTTAGCCAAAAAAATCAGCATTTTAAAGCAGTCCAACCAGATCAACATCAGGCTGACTGTCAGGGAGCTCGTCAGTTTCGGCAGATTTCCTTATTCACAGGGAAGGCTCTCGAAAGAGGACTGGGCATATGTCGACGAAGCGATTGATTATATGAAGCTGAGAGACATTGAGCATAAACACCTCGATCAGTTGAGCGGCGGCCAGTGCCAGCGTGCTTTTATCGCAATGGTCATCGCTCAGGATACCGACTATATATTGCTTGATGAACCATTAAATAACCTCGATATGAAACATTCAGTAGAGATAATGAAGCTCTTGAAAGACCTTGTCGAAAATCGCGGTAAAACGATCGTCATTGTCATTCATGACATTAATTTTGCCTCGGTTTATTCAGACAGAATCGCAGCCCTGAAAAACGGGCGGATTGTAAAAGAGGGGCCGGCGGAAGACATTATCCAAACGCCGGTGCTGAAAGACATCTATGATATGGACATTCCGATCCAACAAATCGGAGACCAAAAAATCTGTGTATATTTTAAATGATGAGGTGACTTGAATTGAAAAAACTATCTTTATTGATTATGGCATTGATAACCGTTCTTGTCGTATCCGCCTGCGGAAACAAAGCTGCTGATACAGATGCAAAATCTTCCTCTAAAAAAGAAACCGTCACAATTAAACATAACAGCGGTACAACAGATGTACCGAAAAACCCGAAAAAAGTCGTTGTCTTCAACTTCGGAATGCTTGACACGCTTGACGAGCTTGGCTTGAGCGATCGCGTTGTCGGCCTTCCGAAACAAACCCTCCCGTCTTACTTGAAAAAATACAAAGACAGTAAATACGAAAGCGTCGGCGGACTAAAAGAGCCTGATTTTGAAAAAATTGCAGAGCTTGACCCCGATTTGATCATCATCGAAGGCAGACAGTCTGAGCAGTATGACGAGTTTAAAAGGATCGCACCGACAATCGACATCGAGCTTGACCAGAAGAACTACATGAACAGTTTTAAAGAAAATACCGAAAATATTGGAAAAATCTTCGGTAAAGAAGATGCTGTCAAAGAAGCTCTTGCGAAAATCGATGATAAAGTAGAGAAAGCCAACAAGCTTGCGAAAGAAAAAGGCGGCAAAGGATTGGTCGTCTTAACAAGCGATAAACAAATCAGCGCATATGGAAGCGGCTCAAGATTCGGTTTGATCCATGATGTGCTCGGCGTTGAACCTGTCGACAAAAACATCGAGGCTTCCCTTCACGGTCAAAGCGTCTCTTCCGAGTATATTTCTGAAAAGAACCCTGATTACCTGTTTGTCATCGACCGAAGCGCTGCCATCGGCGAAAAAGGAACAGCAAAAGAAGTCATTGAAAATGAAATTGTAAAATCAACAAAAGCTTATAAAAAGAGCCATATCACATATCTTGATCCAGGTTACTGGTACCTGTCAGGCGGAGGTATTGAGTCCGTATCTGAAATGGTGACAGAAGTTGAAAATGGATTAAAATAAAAGAGCGAGGCTGCCGGTGTATCCGGCAGCCTTTTTGTCTGTTCAGGAGAAGAATTCGAATGATATTCATTTCATATGAAAGGAGACGCAGAGCAGGTCTTCATGCTTCTTACGCTGCAAGGGATCAAATATATCAAACCATAAAAAAACACGCCAGTTTGATTGAACTGGCGAGTCAGGATCAGCGCGCCGGCTGGCCTTGTTTGTCGGCCTGCGGCTTCTTTTTCAATGTGAACGAAAGGATAAATCCGATCAGCGCCAAGACAGCGGCCACGATAAAGGCGGAATTCATGCCGTGAATGAGCGCATTTAACGGGTTAGATGCGGCAGCGTTTTTGGCTGAATTGCTCATGACGGAAATCAAAACGGCCGTGCCGATTGAACCGCCGATCTGGCGCATCGTATTGTTCATCGCTGTTCCGTGCGGGATGAGATGCATCGGAAGTGCATTGATGCCAGCGGTTGTGAGAGGCATCATAATCATGGAAGTGCCCATCATCCGCAGCGTATAAATGACGATAATAAATGTCAGCGAAGTATCCATTTGCAGATCCGCAAACGGGATCGACGTCAGCAGCAAGATGGCAAAACCGATAATCGCAAGACCTTTTCCACCGATCTTGTCAAAAATCCGGCCGATGATCGGCGACATGATGCCCATTGCTATCGCGCCCGGCAGAAGCATCAGACCGGAATCGAAAGCTGTCACGTCTCTGACGTTTTGCGTATACAGCGGCAAAATGGTTTCAGTACCGATCATTAATGCAAAAACGATCATACCGAGGAGCGTTGTTATCGTAAAAGTCCACGATTGGAAAACGCGAAACTCGAGTATCGGCCTTTTGATTCTTAATTGTCTAGAGATAAAGAAGAACAGAGCGACCGCACCGACTGCAAAGGAAATTAAAACGGTATTGCTTCCCCAGCCTTCTGATCCGGCGTTGCTGAAGCCGTACAATAAACCGCCGAAACCCAGGCTGGACAGGATAATAGATAAGATGTCCACTGATGTTTCTCTCAATTTCGTAACGTTTTTCATCAGTAAGATGACAAGCACAAGATCAATCAGGGCAATTGGCAGAATAATATAAAATAAGTATCTCCATGTAAAGCTGTCGACGATCCAGCCTGACAATGTCGGTCCGATGGCCGGTGCAAATGCGATGACCAAACCGACCATACCCATTGCAGCCCCGCGTTTTTCAACCGGGAAAATCGTTAAAAAGATCGTCTGCATGAGCGGCATCATAATTCCCGCACCCGCGGCCTGGATGATTCGCGCCGCAAGGAGAACCGGGAAATTAGGCGCAACTGCGCCGACGACCGTTCCCGCCACAAAGATGCTCATCGCGGCGATGACGAGCGCGCGGCTCGAAAATTTTTCGATTAAAAAGGCGGTAATCGGAATGAGAATCCCGTTTGTCAGCATGAACGCCGTTGTCAGCCATTGAGCTTTTGTAGCGTCTATGTTTAAGTCTGCCATAATATGCGGCAGTGCCGTAACCAGAAGCGTTTGGTTCAAGATCGCGATAAACGCCCCTGCAATGAGCAAACCTACGATGATATTTCTGTTGTATGTCTGTTGTTCAGTTCCTGTGTTCATATCAATCCCTCTTATTCTTTGATACTAATTGTTTGTATTTGTGAAACATCGCATTGGAGCGCCTCGATTTTTCCAAGGTAATCAAGGAGAGCCTTAATTAAATACGTGCGGGGCTCATTGGCGAAAAGCTCCTCGCTCAGCAAATCTGCGGCAGACAGCAATTCTGTCACGGAAACGTCGTCTTGTGGCAGCGAGGAAATCTTGTTTTTCAGTTTTTGCAAAAGGTCTTCAAGCAATTCCTCTTTTTTGGGCGGTGCCCAGCATGATGAGAAATTCGTATAGGAGGCAATAATGTCTTCATTTAATGAACTTTTCTGATCTTCGTTCAGCTTTTTCTCTATGAAGAGATCCAGAACCGACATAATGAATGGCGGAATCGTTTTAACGTCGGGCTGTGCTTTTCCAGTGCCGACTAAAAACAGGAATTCTCTCATCAAACCGTGGAAAATGATGACGATATCCCATATAAACGGTTCCACCTCTTCGCCGTACGCTTGAATGATAGAGTCTTTATGCCAGCTGATGATCAGCGATTTTGTTTCTTTCAGATGCTTTTTAAATACCGCGGTATCCGGAGACGATCCCTCATTGGAGAGGAAATTGATAAATTGGCGGTTTTCCCTGAATTCCGTAATCTCCAAAGCGATTTTTTTAGCGAGTCTTTCTTTTGGCGTCAGCGAGGTTTCCGTATTGATGATGGCGCTTTTGTTCAGCATTTCATGCTTTCTGAACTTGATCAATGCCAGCAGAAGATCTTCTTTAGATTGAAACAGTTTATAAATAGATGCTTTTGACATTTTGCATTCTTCAGCGATCGCTTGCATTGCAACGTTATGATAGCCTTTTTGGGCAAACAGCTTTTTGGCAGCCCTTAAGACTGCTGCTCTTTTTTCGTTCATTCCGGCTCCTTCTTTCGCAATGATAAAACTCATGGGTTACGAAAAAACCCATGAGTTTTCATAAATGAAATATTAACAGACCGAACTGTTTAGGTCAACGATTTTGTTTTGGGTTACGATGAAGGCTGATCCAATCGGCAGCTTCACCGTATGAAAGGACTCCGTCCGTCATATGACTGAAGGAGCCGCGGGTGATGATGTCTTCACCGATCTTTTTCACCAGCGACAGGGCGGCTCTGAACGGGGCGGATCCGCAGCTGATTCTTTCGATCCCCAGTTCGGAAAAAGTCTGTAAAGAGGGAGTGTGTGAGCCGGCCAGTACGTTGAGTGGTCCGGGTATACCTTTTCTCAGCCCGGCAATGGTGCCTGTATCATTGGCTCCGGGGATAAATATGCAGTCCGCACCTGCTTGTCTGTACCGATTTGCCCGCCGGACGGCTGTTTGAAGCCGGGAACCGGGAGCGTCTGCATTGAGCCAGTATACATCTGTGCGGGCATTGATCAAAACAGGAAGGTTCAGTTTTTTGACAGCCGCAATTTTTTCTTCCATTAATGTTGCATCACAAAGCGGCCGGCAGGGGTCTTTCGTTCCGTCTTCAATATTCATACCGACAACGCCGGCCGCTGCGGCTTTTTTTGCGTTTTCAGCAACTGCTTCCGGTGATTGGCCGTAACCCGCTTCAAGATCTGCGCTGACGGGAATATCGACGGCATCCGTGATGGTTTTCAGGACGGAAAGCAATGTTTCAAAAGGGAGATGTTCGCCGTCGGGATAGCCGAGGGACATGGCAATTCCGGCGCTGGTTGTGCCGACTGCTTTAAAACCGCAGTTTTGAAACGCTTTGGCGCTGGCCGCATCCCAGGCATTCGGCAGAACGAACGGGCCTGACTGATGATGGAGGTCTAGAAATGCTTTATATTTTGCAAATGGTTTCATGTGTTCCACTCCTTTTTTACATAGTGTAAAGGTAAAGACCTTCGATGCTCATCGAAATGTGGAATGGAACGCATGAAAAAAGGCTATCGATCACCGATAGCCTAAAGTATCTATTCGAGTTTAAATCCTTGTTTCTCAAGCATCTCACGGATGTGAGGATAATACACTTTATTGTAATAAGCGGATATGCCCTGAGACCAGTTTCTTGTTTCCTGTCCGTTTGTCCGTTTTGTCATGTATTCGGATATTTCTTCATCGTACGCGTCGATCAGCGGTTTTAAGTCAGGTTGATAGGTTTCGCTGTGCCTTACCGCTTGTTCAGGAAGTCGCGGCTTTTTCGCGGAGCGGTCCGCCGGATGGCCGACGACAAGCCCTGCGACAGGGAAGACGTATTCGGGAATATTGAGCAGCTCGATCAGCTCTTCTGCACGGCCGCGGACAGCGCCGATCGGCACAGTGCCAAGCCCCATCGATTCAGCGGCCGCTGTGGCCGTACCGAGAGCGATGCCTGCGTCGACAGCTCCGACAAGCACGGATTCCATTCCGTCTGTGATCGCAAGCGTTTCGCCGTTTTTCTCAAGGGCGATTTTCGCACGGTTGAAGTCCGCGCAGAACAAAAGGAAAACGGGGGCCTGCTCGATCCAGACCTGTCCGCCGGCCAATTCGGCGATTTTCTTTTTCCGTTCTTCATCTTGAACCGTAATCACGGTGACCTGCTGGCCGTTGATTGAAGTCGGTGCGGCTTGAACGGCTTGAATGATCTTGTCCAGCTGTTCAGGGTTCACGGACTCATCTGTATAGCTGCGAATCGATCTATGGTCTGTCAATGATTTCAATACTTCATTCATTTAAACGTCATCCTTTCTTTAATCCGGTGTGTGCGTTTTAACCACATTCAGCGGTTCTGATAAAAGGTCGCCCGCGGCTTGAACGAAAGCTTGAAAGTGCTCTGTCTGATTATGGGCGTCAATTGCGTTTTGATCTTTCCATTGCTCAAGCATGACAAATGTATTGGCATGTTCGGTATCTTCAAACAGCTGGTATTGGGCATTGCCGGCTTCAGCTCTTGAATGTTTAAGCAGCGGTTGTACGCTTTCGAGAAAGGCGTTGCGTTTTTCTGGTTTTACTTTCATATAGGCTTGCAATACGATCATCGGTTCAAACCTCCGTCATGTCATTTAGAATTCCTTTGCGTGTACGTTGTATACACATTGAATTGATTGTTCGAAAATCATCGAACAATTGCATCGTAACATGTCTTTGCTTTGGCGGCAACCTATTTGCCTTCTTGACGAATTGTCTTGAAGTTAGGATTATGATACATTTAACCCATGAAAACAAATGAAATGAAGTTAATATCTGTTCTCCATGCCTTGAGTGATCCATACAGGCTTGAGATTGTCAAAGCCCTGGCTGACACAGCCGAGAAAACGTGCGGTACATGCACAAATCTCAATATCGCAAAGTCTACGCTGTCCCACCATTTCAAGGTGCTGAGAGAAGCGGGGCTACTCAAAGTCCGCATTGAAGGGAAGCATCATTATTACTCCCTCTGCAAACGGGAATTGGAGGAGCAGTTTCCGGGACTGATTGAGGCGGTTCTCCAGGTAGAAAAGGAACGGTGGTAAACGGGCAGACGTTGGCTTTCTAAAGCCAAGTTGATACCGGCAGGAGCGAACCTGCCGGTATTTTTTAAAACTTCTCATCACCGCATACCGCTTCATAAAGCTTGGCAGTCCCTTTGTCGATCTGATCGGCAGCGATTTTAGCAAATCCAAGCACGAGCGATACTGTTCCTTCATGTTTTGTCTGCTCTTTCTTTAACGTAAACCGGTTCATGCCGTAAACCTCGACCCGTCTATCCTTTGCTCTTGATAAAACCTCTTCTTCACTTCTATCTGTTTCAAAATCGGCCACAAAGTGAAGGCCTGCGCTTTCGCCTTTAATTTTCACCCGGCCGTTAAAGGTTTTGACAAGGCTTCCGATCAGCCTTGTCCGCTTTTCTTCGTAAATCTGGTTCATTTTCTTGATGTGCTTTTGGTATTCCCCCGATTCGATCAATTCCTGCAAGGCGAGCTGTGTTAAAACGCTGCTCGATTGAATCGAGAAATGGTGCCTTTTTCTGTATCGCTTCAGCAGCTTTTGCGGCAGTACCATATAGCTGATTCTCAGACCCGGAAGAAGCGATTTTGAAAACGTGCCGATATAGATGACTTTCTCAGAGCGGTCAAGGCTTTGCAGGGCGGGGATCGTATCGCTCCCATATTTGAATTCGCTGTCATAATCGTCTTCCACAATATAGCGGTTTTCCCCGTCGGAAACCCAATTTAAAAGCTGAATCCTTCTCGATACCGGCATAATGATTCCTGTTGGAAACTGGTGTGAAGGCGTGACAAATAAAACATCCGGATTCAGACGGTGAATCTCGCTGATCCGCATTCCTTTATGATCGAGCTGAATCGTGGCCACTTCTTTCCCTTCATTTTTCAGCAGTCGATAAATGCGGCTGTATCCCGGCTCCTCCATCGCATAGACGGCTGAGGCGGGGAGAAGATCCTGAAGCGTATGAATTAAGGACTGCGTGCCTGCGCTGATCACGATTTGTTCGGGGTGACACTTGACGCCTCTCGTTAAAGCGATAAACCGTGCGATCGTTTGGCGCACTTCGTAGACACCTTGCGGATGCGTCATTTCTCCAAGTTCGTTTACATGAGAAGAAACCGCTTTCTGTTCACAGCGAAGCCATGTTTTAAATGGAAAATGCGCCGTATCGACGCTCATATGGGAAAACGATATCCAGCCGTCTTTGCGTGCCGGCTTTTCAACCAGTTCTTTTTCCAATTGAAAAGGGCCGGGATGGCGGCTGGCATGGAACGTTTCGATCTGCTCTACAAAAAAGCCTTTTCTTTCACGTGAATAAAGATAACCTTCTGCCAGAAGCTGCTGGTAGGCAGCGTTGACCGAATTAATGCTGACGTTCAATGCTTCGGCGAGCTCGCGCTTGGAAGGGAGTTTTTTTCCCGGCAAAAGATTGCGGCTGAAAATTTCTTCTTTAATCCGTTGATAGATTTGGTGATAAATATAATCCGCATCCTTGGAGCGGTCAATCGGTATCGTAATCATAGCGCCTTCCCCCTGGTACCATTGAAAATTAATGATTGGTACTTTTCATCATACCAAAAAATATTCAGAATTATAAGAAATAAGAGTGGGGGAGAGATTTTTTATGAGTCTGAACACAAAAGCATTCACAACGGAAGATTGGCAGGCCAAACGGGATCAATTTGTGGCAAGGGGTGTCTCCAACGGAAACCGTCATCTGGCCGCTAAAGGGGAAGGGGCCGTTTTATACGATATTGACGGGCGCCGTTTTATCGATTTTGCCGGGGCGATCGGTACATTAAATGTCGGGCATTCACATCCGAAAGTTGTAGAAGCTGTCAAGCAACAGGCCGAACAGCTCATTCATCCGGGTTTTAACGTCATGATGTATCAGGCCTATATCGAATTGGCGGAAAAACTTTGCCGGCTTGCACCGGGCGCACACGAGAAAAAAGCGATTTTCCTGAACTCGGGGGCGGAAGCCGTAGAAAACGCCGTGAAAATATCCAGAAAATATACGAAGCGTCAAGCAGTCGTTTCTTTTACCCGCGGATTCCACGGGCGCACAAACATGACGATGAGCATGACGAGCAAGGTAAAACCATACAAATTCGGATTCGGCCCTTTTGCACCTGAAGTATATCAGGCGCCGTTTCCTTACTACTATAGAAAACCTGAAGGGATGACTGATGAAAGCTACGATGACATGGTTATTCAGGCATTTGACGATTTCTTCGTCTCGTCTGTTGCTCCGGAGACGGTCGCTTGCGTTGTCATGGAGCCGGTGCAGGGAGAAGGAGGATTTATTATTCCTTCCAAACGGTTTGTGCAGCATGTCGCAGCCTTCTGTCAAAAACACGGCATCGTTTTTGTCGCCGATGAGATCCAAACAGGCTTTTCCAGAACAGGCAAATATTTTGCGATTGAGCATTTTGATGTCGTTCCTGATCTTGTGACGGTGTCAAAATCGCTGGCTGCCGGTGTTCCGCTCAGCGGTGTCATCGGCCGGGCGGAAATGCTTGATGCGGCGGATCCGGGGGAACTCGGGGGCACATACGCCGGAAGTCCGCTTGGATGCGTAGCCGCTTTGGCAGTGCTCGATATTATCGAATCGGAACAGCTCAACAAGCGCTCTGAAGAAATCGGCAAAGCCATTGAAGCGCGGGCGCATGAATGGAAGGTGAAATATCCGCAGATTGGTGAAGTTCGCAGACTTGGCGCGATGGCGGCGGTTGAAATTGTCCGGGACGAAAAGACGCGGGAGCCGGACAAAGCCGCTGCGGCCAAGATTGCCAAGTACGCCAATGAACACGGCCTGCTCTTGTTGACGGCAGGTATCAATGGCAACATTATCCGTTTTCTGTCTCCGCTTGTTATTACTGATGAATTGCTTGAGGAAGGGTTCGGCATCATCGAAGAAGCGCTGAAACAGCTCTAGTTTGACATCTTCTAAAGGAAGGGGCGGATATAGATGGGTAAACAGCAAATGAAAAAAACGATGTCGCAGACGGATGTGCTATTTTTAGCAATCGGGGCTATGCTCGGCTGGGGCTGGGTCGTCCTTTCCGGCGACTGGATTTCGACAGCCGGTTTTTTGGGCAGCACCATCGCATTTATCATCGGCGGCATACTGGTCATCTTAATCGGGTTAACATACGCGGAGCTGTCTTCTGCCATCCCTGAAACGGGGGGCGGCTTGATTTTCGTCTACAGGGCGTTTGGCCGGAAAACGGCTTTTGTCGCCGCTTGGGGTGTGCTTTTCGGCTATGTTTCGGTGATTACATTTGAAGCTGTCGCATTGCCGACCGTCATCGATTACGTCCTGCCTGTCGAACATCAGGGGCTTCTCTGGTCGCTTAGCGGCTGGGACGTGTATGTCACTTGGGTGTTGATCGGTTCAGGGGGTGCGGTCGTCCTGACCGCGCTCAATTACTTCGGCGTCAAGCCGGCCGCGATTTTTCAGTCGGTTTTTACAATCGCGATTATCGCCACGGGCTTTCTCCTTTTGGGAGGCGCTTTGGTAAACGGTAATGTTGAACATATGCAGCCTCTTTTTAAAGACGGATTCTCTGGGATGATGTCCGTCCTCGTCATGATTCCGTTTCTGTTTGTCGGATTTGACGTCATCCCTCAGGTTGCAGCTGAAATTAATGCCCCGAAAAAAATCATCGGCAAAATTTTGATTATTTCGATCGTCAGTGCGGTCGTGTTTTATTTGCTGATTGTTTTCGGCGTGACGATGGGTCTGTCAGAAAGCGAGCTTGCAACGACTTCTTTGGCGACCGCAGATGCCATGGTCAATCTGCTCGGGAACCAGCTGTTCGGCACGGTGCTTGTCCTCGGCGGAGTCGCCGGCATCATTACAAGCTGGAACGCATTTATCATCGGCGCGAGCCGCATTCTGTTTGCCATGTCTGAAAAAGGCATGGTGCCGAAATGGTTCGGTTTCATCCATCCGAAGTATAAAACGCCGACGAACGCGATTTTGTTTCTGGGAGCGCTGGCATTTTTTGCACCGCTGCTCGGGCGCCCTGCCCTTGTTTGGATCGTCAATGCAGGGGGAACAGGTATTATAGTCGGATATTTGATCGTGTCGATTGCATTCATGAAGCTGAGAAAGACAGAGCCGGATTTAAACAGACCGTATAAAATCAATAAGTGGAAAACGACGGGTATATCTGCTATCCTCTTAAGTGTTATCTTTCTTGCCTTTTATTTGCCAGGCATGCCGGCCGCGCTCACATGGCCGTATGAGTGGCTGATCTTGGCAGGATGGACATTGATCGGTTTTCTTTTATACAACAGCAGTTCAAAACGTAAAGGGGAGGAGATTCAACATGACCAGCATGCTAGAAGTATATAATCCTGCGACTGGAGAAAAAATCAAATCGGTTCCCCAGCAATCTGCAAAGGAAGTCGAAGAGGCTGTCGTCCGCTCGCATGAAGCATTTCAAAAATGGTCGAAAACATCGGCTTCAGAACGAGCGGGCTTGCTGAAAAAATGGTTTGATTTGATTGTGGAGCAGAAGGACGAGCTGGCAAAATTAATTACGCTTGAAAACGGCAAGCCGTACGCTGAAGCACAGGGAGAAGTCATATATAGCGCAGGCTATATCGAATGGTATGCGGAGGAAGCGAAACGCATCTACGGAAGAACGGTTCCCGCATCTGTGACGAACAAGCGCATCATCGTCACGCGCCAAGGGGTCGGTCCTGTTGCGGCGATTACCCCGTGGAACTTTCCGGCGGCGATGATCACGAGAAAAGCGGCGCCAGCCTTGGCGGCGGGCTGTACTTTTATCATCAAGCCGGCGCCTGACACGCCTTTAACGGCGCTTGAGCTCGTTCGCCTCGGCCACGAAGCGGGCATTCCGAAAGACGTCCTTCAGTGTGTGATCGGCGACGGAAAAGAGATCGGTTCTATTTTTACAAGCCATCCGCTGATCCGCAAAATTACGTTCACCGGATCTACGCCTGTCGGCAAACAATTAATGAAAAACAGCGCCGAGACGGTGAAACATGTGTCAATGGAGCTCGGCGGCCATGCCCCGCTGATCATTGATGAAGATGCCAACATCGACCTCGCCGTTAAACAGACGATGCTGTCGAAATACAGGAATGCAGGACAAACGTGCGTCTGTGCAAACCGTCTGATCGTTCACGAATCGGTTAAGGATGAATTTGCAGAAAAACTCCGCGCGGAAGTCGCCAAGCTGAAAGTCGGGAACGGGCTTGAAGAGGGTGTATCAATCGGTCCGATCATCAATAAAAACGGCTTCCAAAAAATCGTTGATCAAATCAATGACGCGGTGGATAAAGGGGCGAAAGTTCTCATCGGCGCCGAATATGAAAGCGATGATGAGAAATCATGCTACTTTGTCCACCCGACAGTGCTGACGGATGTTGATCCTTCAATGACGATCATGCATGAGGAAACATTCGGTCCCGTTGCGCCGATTACGACTTTTAAAACGCTGGACGAAGCAGTCAAGCTCGCCAATGATACGCCTTACGGTTTAGCGGCATACTTCTTTACGGAAAATTACCGCCGCGGCATCTATTTATCCGAAAATCTTGATTACGGCATTCTCGGCTGGAATGATGGCGGACCGTCAACCGTTCAGGCGCCTTTCGGCGGCATGAAGGAAAGCGGCATCGGACGCGAAGGCGGACAGGAAGGCATCGAGCCGTATTTGGAAACAAAATATTTGTCTATCGGTTTGGATGAATAACAAGACAACATGAAAACCCGCCCGCATATCCACGGGCGGTTTTTTTACGCTTTCACTTGTTCAGCGTTCATTTTATTCTTTTTGGGCTGATAGGAAATATAAAAAATGCCCAGCAGAAGCAATGCGATTCCGGCCCAGGAAACAAGAGGCAGCGATTCCTTGACAAGCACGGTTCCTAAAAGCGACGCTGTGAGCGGTTCAGCCAGCGACAGGGTCACCGCTGTTGAGGCGGGCACTTTTGCCAATCCTGTCGTAAATAACAGGTACGCGGCACCGGTTGCAATGACGCCGATATAGAGGCTGACAGCCGATCCCTGAACCGATAAGATCCAGCTCAAATCGTACAGAAACAACAACGGGGCAAGCAATACAGCGCTTAAAAAGAACACGGTGCCTGTGACAGCCTCCGGCTTCTGCTGTTGCAGGAGCTTTTTGCTTGTCAGCGTATAGACGGCAAAGGAAAGACCGGCGCCGAGTGCGAGCAATATGCCGAGAAAGCTCCCTCCCGATGAGGCGGAAGGGATGAATAACAAGGATACGCCTGCTATCGCTGCAGCCGTTGCGATCCACCATTTCGCTTGGGGCACTTTTTTGAACACGAGCCATTCGAGGCAGCCGGCGATAATCGGAGCGCTGCCGATGGCGACGACCGTTCCGACGGCGATTCCTGAGAGACTGACAGCTGAAAAAAAGAAAGGCTGATAAAATGCCATGCTCAATGCTGCGATAATCAGCGTTTTAACGGGCCAGCCGCTGCGTTTTAATTGACCGCGCAAAGCCGCGAACAAGAGCAGGGTGATGCCGCCGACCGCCATTCTGACAGCGCCGAACACAAGAGGCGCCGCTTCTTCAGGCGCGAACGCCTGGGTTGTTCCCGTCGTTCCCCATAAAATGGCCGCAAGCAAGACAAACAGAATCGATACTTTCATACTCCGATCTCTCCCTACTCAATCATTCAGAACTTTTTCTATTGTAAGATAAGTTTGTCAATTTTTGAATCGCCGTATTGGAAATTTTCCTGCAAAGAGGATATTTTCAATGCTGGCCGAATTCATATAATGCCCTAAAACAATTAAAGTCGGAGGAAGCGGATGAAAAAACGAACAGTTTTATTATTTTTGGCGATCTTGGTTGCGGGTTGTGCGAGCGCCCAAGAAAATGATGAACAAACCAAATGGGTGAACAGCGAACAGGAAGCGATTGAGGACGGTATTCGTTACGAGAACATCACAAAAGACGATATTATAGACAAAATCGATTTAAACGGCGAACAAGTCGTCGTTTTTCGATTCGGCGATTCGGAGGGAGAGGGAATTTGCCTCGCTCACATCAAACGGGAAAACGGCAAATATCAATGGTACCGCGACTTAAATTAGGCAATTGTAAAATCGGATCACCCGAAAACGGAGAGTGCGGAAGCTTCTTCACCGTTCACAACGCCTAAGGGAAGCAAGTACACGTTATATACAGGGGATGCCGCTCGCCTGAATGGAACATTTGAGACTGATGACGGGCTTCATTTAGAGGCGGTGGTCGATCAAAAAACGGGCATGTATTATCAGATCGTGCGGGATTCGAACTGAAATGGGCACAAAAAGGCTGTCGGGATATTCCCGACAGCTTTTCATTTTTACGATTTCTTTTTGCGCACTGTCAAGAGCAACGCAGCACCCCCAAGAAGCACGGCGAGGATCGACAGGATGAGGGAAGCGGTTTGAATCCCTTGTCCGGCTTGACCGTCTTCGTTTTCTGCGGCTGTGTTTTGTTTCGTTGAAGCGCCGTGTGCGTTAACCGTTTCGTGCCCGAGCTTTGCAGCATCGACAATGCTTGTGATCGCATGCGGGGTATCGGCGTTTTCATCGCCGGTCCACTCGACAATCGTGCCGTCTTTATAATATTGGTAAGCGTTCCAGGCGGCCTTTTGTTCTTTGTCAGGGTTTTTGGCGGTGAAAGTAAACTGTTGGAATTCACCAGGCTGAATGCCGCCGTTTTCGGCTTCCCACGTCACCCTTGTCACTTTCTCGTTTTTACCGGTTTCAGTGCTTGTTTTCCAGCCTGGCACCGGTTCATACTGCTGAAATTCAACACCGTCCGGCATGCTGAGAACGACCTTGGTTGTGGCGTTGTCTTTTTCAACCGGTACTTTGACGGTGTATGTTTCCCATGAGCCTGCTGCTGATTCTGCCGGTTTTACCGTGACATGTGCGCTGACAGGCACGGAGAAAAGCAAAAATGATGCTAGGATTGCACCCAGCCATAATGTTTTTTTAAACATAATCAAAACTCCTTTTTATTAATTTTTGCATTGAAAACCGTTCTGATCTCCTCAAATGACGCCGTTAACCCGTGAACGCGGATTTTCCAGATGCCGTCTTCGCTTAAATTTAAATTCTTCGTTTGAAAAACGCCGTCTTTATTTTTGCTGAGGCTGAACGTGCTCTCTTTGTCATCCCCGAAAAGCCCGGTTTTCTCAACGGTTAATTCGATTTTTTGAATATCTTTGACGACGTCTCCTTTTCTGTTTCTGACTGTGACTTCAAACGCATTTGAGCCCGGCATGTTCGGGCTGATTCGGAGCGACAGCGTGTTTCCTTCCGTCAATTGCTTCGTCTCACTGAAAGGCTGCGGCAGCGGCGCGGGCGGACTTGGAATATTGGTGAAAACCGCCGTGGTCACCAGAATGAGAAGTCCGACCGCCCATTCAGCCTTCAGCGAACGGGCGCCCTGCTGTTTCGGCGCTTTTCTAAAACGGAAATAGTGTAATGCCCCGAGTCCGATCATGAGAAGAACGAGGGCCGCTTTTACAAGGAGCGCTTTTCCGTAAGCCGTCCCTAGCAGGTTATCCAGTGTGTGAACAATGAAGAAGCTGTTGAAAAGGCCCGAGAATATAAGAAGCCCTGCAGAAGCGAGCGCCCATGGCGAGAAGCGCCGAATGGTTTCCCATATTAAACTTTTGTCAGGCTTCAGCCAGTCTTTTCCGAAAAACAGCACAAACATCGCGAGTCCGCCCGTCCAAATGGAAGCGGTATTCAGATGGATGAAGTTCATCACGATTGTCATATAGCCGGCGCTCGTCGAAGCGGCATGGCCGTCGAGCGATTTGACGAACAAAAGCCCGGCAAAAAGGAACAGGCTCAAGATCGCGCTCTTCAGACCTTTTCTGTTCGAACAAAAAACAAGCAAGGCGATGATGGCGATGTTGATCAGCCACAGCATTCCGCCCGTCGTATTCAGAAGCGTTTCTTGCAAAAGCGAAGGCTGGAAAGCCCCGATCCAGGAAACGCCCGCGTTTACTTTGGTTTGCAGGGGCAGCTGAATGATGATGGCGGCCCCTGTCAATAAGAGCGCCGCATTCTTGATCCGCTTCAGACGGCGCCGTTTGCCACCCGGCCAGCCGTTTTCAGGGCGGTACCATACGAGCTGAAAGAGAGCGGCCCCCATGAACAGGGAGAAACCGGTATACAAAAGGACGCGTTCCATGACGGTATCGGCTGCCGGCAGGCCTGATGCTTGTTTTTGCTGATCTTTCGGCAGCCCGCCTTGAATGTTTCCGATGCTGAAAGGGATCGTGCCTGATACGGGATGCCCGTCTGCGGATACAGCTCTCCATTCGGCCGAGTAGATATCATCCTTCAATTTCGGTTTCAGCATGACGGTCATGATTTTGGCGTTTTGCGGATCGATTTCCGTTTTGCCGGAATCAACGCGCTCACCCGACGAATTTCTGACCGTTATCGAATGAAACCCGTTCTGAATCGCTTCATTGAATTCGATCTTGATTTCTGCAGGCGCTTTTTTCAGCTCCTGATTTTCAGCGGGAGTTGATTTTACGATATATGCGTGAGCAAAAGCGGCTTTTGGCAGCAGAATGATACAAAGAACAGCGAGAACTGTCCAGAGTGTTGCTCTTTTCATCACATTCATCCAATCTTTTAACAAAATTTCACGTCTTCAGGCTGCAGCAGCTGTTCTTCATCGTTTTCTGGACGAGAATCGCGGCATCGTCAAACGATAACAGCTGCCCGCCAAAGCCTTTTTTGAATTTCCGTGCATCCGCTTCAGAAGCGAAAGGGATCGCCTGCGGCTCGCAGCAGTTCAAATGAAGATTCGTATCCAGCAAAAAGACGGCGGCTTTGGCGCTGATCGTCGTATCTAGCAAAAAATCCCTGCAGATTATCTGTGAGACGTCATCTTTCACTTTCTCATAGCGGAGCATTGCGCAATGGGCACAGCAAAATTGTTCAATTTGACTGTCGTTTTTTACAATTTGCACGGAAAGCCTCGAGCCTGCCCCTTTTCCGCACACGACGCAAAGCTGCCCAAGCTGCTGCTTCGGCTTGTTTAGCGTGATTCCGCCTGCCGTCTTGATGACCTGTCCGTTTTCAACAAGCGGTTTAATGTCGCGGTAAACGGTCATTTCAGAGACGTTCAGCCTTTTCGAAATTTCTGAAATGCGCAGAGATTCTTCTTCTTTGACCCACGCCAATATCTGCTGTCTTCTTTTAATCGGTAGCATTCTCCTCCTCCATTCCTTATGTTCTTTACTTATAAGCCTAGTAGATTGCAGGAAAAGAAACAAGCAGAACGTGATAAAAAATGTGATAAAATGTTGAACTTTAACATCGGCGGCCAAAGCCGTTAAATTGTCATCAATGAGTACTGGTCAAACCGTCCTGTTTCTAAAATTTTTTGTCAGGAAATGTAACAGGTTTGAACGCTTTAGCGATGCAATGTGAAATAATAATCCAGAGCAAAGCTGCAGAGGGAGGGGAGAAAATGGGGAAACAAAGGCTGGTTTTAATAGGAAACGGCATGGCCGGAGTTCGCACGGCCGAAGAAATTTTACAACACGGCGGGAACCGGTTTGAGATCGTCATCATCGGCAGCGAACCACACCTCAGCTATAATCGGATTCTGCTGTCTTCGGTCCTGCAGGGGGAAAAGGATTGGAACGATGTGATGACAAAAAGCCTGAGCTGGTATGAAGAAAACGGGATTACCCTTTATACAGGGGAAACGGCTGTCGCAATCCATACGGTTAAACAGACGGTGGCAACAGATCAAAACCGTGAAATCGCTTATGACAAACTGATCATTGCGACGGGCTCTTCCCCGTTTATCCTCCCGGTTCATGGTGCAGACAAAGAAGGGGTATATGGTTTTAGAACAATAGACGATTGCCGGGCATTGATAAAGGCATCAAAGCGGTTTGAAAAAGCGGCCGTTATCGGCGGGGGGATTTTGGGACTTGAGGCGGCGCGAGGATTGGCAAACCTCGGAATGAAGGTTGATGTGATTCACCACTCTTCCTGCGTCATGCAGAATCAGCTCGATCCGCCGGCATCTGCCATGCTCCAGAAAGAGCTGGAGCGTCAAGGGATCCATTTTCTTTTGGAGAAAGATACAGAGGCGATTTTAGGGACTTCCCGCGCCGAGGGTGTGCGGTTTAAAGACGGGACGAAGATCAGCGCCGATCTCATCGTCATGGCTGCCGGTGTCAGACCGAATATCGAACTGGCCAAGGCAAGCGGTATTGCAACAAACCGGGCGATCATCGTCAGCGACTATATGGAGACAAATGTGCCAAATGTCTACGCCGTCGGTGAATGCGCGGAGCATAACGGAACGGTCTATGGTCTAGTCAAGCCATTGTTTGAACAGGGGAAAGTGCTGGCCAGACATATTTGCGGGCTCGAATGTGCCGGTTATCAGGGCTCCGTCCAGTCCGCAGCGCTAAAAATTTCCGGCATCGACGTCTTTTCCGCAGGGAAAATCACAGAGGACGACTCGACAACGGCGATTAAACTTTTAGATGAAGCGTCAGGAATCTATAAAAAAGCCGTCTTTCAAGGGGATAAAATGGCCGGCGTGATTTTATACGGAGACACGAGCGGCAGCCAACGGCTGTTGGAAAGCATCATCAAACAAAGAGATATTACCGTTGTCAAAAAAGAGCTGTTTCAATCTGAAGAAGACAGTGCAGTCGTTTCTATGGCGCTTAGTGAAACGATCTGCCAATGCAACGCGGTTTCAAAAGGCGCGATCATGGAAGCCATACAGACGCACGGTTTAAAGACGGCCGAGGAGGTCAAAGGCTGTACAAATGCTTCCGGATCATGCGGCGGCTGCAGGCCGTTAGTCGAAGAACTGCTGCTCCATACCGCTGAACAGGATGATTATGTATCTGCGGCGGAACAGCCGATGTGCGCCTGCACTTCATTCACGGAAGATGAAGTCGTGAACGAAATACAGATAAGAAATCTTTCTTCCGTTCACGAAGTCATCTCGGCGCTCGGCTGGAAAAACAGCAGCGGCTGCCGGATTTGCCTGCCCGCGATTCACTACTATTTAAAAATGATCCGTCCGGACATCATCTATGAGGAGCGCGACAAGGAGACGGATATAATGATTCCGCAAATGTACGGAGGCCGAACGAATGCCGAAGAGCTGAAGCGCATTGCAGAAGTGATTGAAAAGTATCAAATACAAGAGGTGTACATGACACACCATCAGAGATTAAAGCTTGCTGGTATCAAGCCGGAGCATATAGAGCGCGTGAAAGAAGAACTCGGCATGCCGCATTGCCCGCCGCCTCAGCATGGGATTGCCGCGGTTAAAACGTGCACATGCGGTTCACGAGGCGAACCACAGATACAAACATTGGCGGCAGACTTGGAAAAAGCAGCAGAATCCCTCCTCATTCCGGCCAAGGTCTCGATCGGGGTGTCGGGCTGTTTGGATGATTGCGTGTACGCTTCAGTTCATGACATCGGACTTCTCAAAGTAAACGGGGGCTGGGAGATTTATGCGGGCGGCCAAGGAGGCCAGCATGCTTCTCCGGGAGAGCTGCTTTCAGTAGCCGACTCGGCGGAGGAAGCGGGGGAATTCATGAAAGGCCTTCTTCAATATTACCGTGAAACAGCAAATTATCTCGAGAAGGTCGGGCATTGGATTGAACGCGCCGGCATCATTCATATCCGGGAAGTTTTATTTGACAACGGACTTCGCGGCCAGCTGATCGAACGGCTTGAAAAAGAGAAGCGGCTGGCTCAGCAAGAAACGATAAAAGGGCTGATGTGAATTGACAGAACGATTGCTAAAGTACTTTCGCACGAAGCAAAAAGAAGTGCAATCCGAAAAAACGTATGACACCCAATGTCCATTTTGCAGCATGCAGTGCAAAATGCAGCTCATTGAACAGACAATTGTGACAAGAAAAAAATACACGGCGGTCGGAAAAGACAATCCGACGACAAAAGGACGGCTGTGCATGAAAGGGATGAACGCCCACCAGCATGCCTTTCATTCGGAGAGGATCACCCATCCGCTGATCAAAAAAAACGGCGACTTCGTCCGTGTGACATGGGATGAAGCGCTTCAGTACATCAAACAGCAAGTAACAGCGATCCAGCATGAAGATGGCCGCGATGCTTTGGGTGTATACGGCAGCGCGTCCATTACAAACGAAGAAGCGTATTTGCTGGGGAAGTTCGCCCGCGTCGCCTTGAAGACGAAGCATATTGACTACAACGGCAGGCTTTGCATGTCGGCGGCCGCTACAGCTGCAAATCAAACCTTTGGAATGGACCGGGGGCTGACAAATGCCCTTTCCGAGATCCCCCATGCAAGGGTCATCATCCTCGCAGGTACGAATATCGCAGAGTGCCAGCCGACGATCATGCCGTATTTTGAAGAAGCGAAGCAAAACGGGGCCTACATCATTGTCATCGATCCCCGCGAAACGGCAACGGCCAAGATCGCCGATCTGCATTTGAAAATCAAGCCGGGGACAGACGCCGCGCTCGCAAACGGTATGCTGAAAGTCATCATTGAAGGACAGCTGACAGACGGAGCTTTTCTCAGAGAGAGAGCTGAAGGTTTTGAAGAGGTCAAGCGCCATGTGGCGTCTTTATCACTTGAAGACATTTCGGCCAAAACCGGGATACAAATCGAGCAGATTAAAAAAGCTGCAGTAAAATTTGCCCGTGAGGAGACGGGAATGCTGTTCACGGCAAGAGGGGTTGAACAGCAAACGGACGGAACGGCTGCCGTCAGAAATTTACTGAATATTCTAATATCAACTGGGAAAATCGGCAAATTTGCTTGCGGCTACGGCGCCGTCACCGGACAAGGAAATGGGCAGGGGGCGCGGGAGCACGGCCAGAAAGCAGATCAGCTGCCAGGGTACCGGTCGATTGAAAACGAAGCTGACCGCGCTTATATTGCGGATGTTTGGGGCATAAAAGCTGAAGACCTTCCAGGAAAGGGTGTATCCGCCTATGAAATGATGGAGAAAGTTCATGAAGGCGAAATTACCGGGATGTTTTTAATGTGTTCAAACCCTGTTGTATCCAGTCCGAACGCAGGCTTTGTCAAATCCGCTTTGGGAAAATTAAAGTTTTTTGCCGCCGTTGATTTGTTTCTTTCTGAAACGGCTAGACTCGCGGACGTCATTCTCCCCGCATCATCCTATCTCGAGGACGAAGGAACGATGACCAATCTGGAAGGCAGAGTGACATTAAGGGAAGCCTCAAAACCGTGCCCCGGTGAAGCGAGGCATGACTGGCAAATGATTTGCGATATTGCTGCTGCGCTTGGAAAAGGCCGTTATTTTTCATATCGATCGGCAGAGGATGTTTTTAATGAATTAAGAAAAGCGAGCCGCGGCGGAATTGCCGACTATTCGGGCATCACTTATGAACGTCTGAGAAAGGAAGGCGGCATTTTATGGCCTTGTCCCGAACAGGGACACCCCGGGACACAGCGCCTGTTTGAATCATCCTTTGCCCACCCGGACAAAAAAGCGAAAATGTGCGTCGTCCCGAACGAACCAATGATCAAAAAAGATGAACCGACTGAAGAGTATCCCCTTTATCTGACGACCGGAAGGGTGATGTCTCATTATTTAACCGGAGTACAGACGAGAAGGAGTGCTGCACTCAAGGCCAGACACTTTGAATCATTTATGGAAATTCATCCGAAAACGGCGGAAAAATACAACATTAGCGACAGGGTGCTGGTCAGGGTGGAGTCAAAAAGAGGCAGCATCATTGTCAGGAGCAAATTATCGGAAGCCATCAGGCCGGATACCATTTTTGTGCCGATGCATTGGGCAGATTCGCAAAATGTGAACGATTTGATAGCGGAAACGCTCGATCCGTCTTGCAGAATGCCGGGATTTAAGGTTTGCTCCGTAAAAATTCGTCCGTCAGTTGACAATTATGTGAATAAATTGTCATAAAAAGTCATAAAAAGTTTACAAAATTAACTATAATTTGTGATAATTTTAAAGATGTAAACAGAATACTTGTTTAGGGCGTATAGTGAATTGTTTTGAAAAAGGGGAGGATCATAGTGAAAAAAAAGCAGCTAGTCCTGGTAGGGAACGGTATGGCCGGGGTCAGGGCCGTTGAAGAAATTCTTAAAATTTCAAGCGAAGAGTTTCAGATCACGATTTTTGGAAACGAACCGCACCCAAACTATAACCGGATTCTTCTTTCCAAAGTGCTTCAAGGAGATACGGATGTTAAGGACATTACACTGAATGATTGGGATTGGTATGAAGAAAACGGGATTCAGCTGTATACGGGGGAAGAAGTCGTTAAAGTTGATCCGGAGTCCAAAACCGTCATCACGGATGCGGGAAGAGTCCAGCCGTATGATGAACTGATTTTGGCGACAGGTTCTCTCCCTTTTATTCTGCCATTGCCCGGAGCGGATAAAGAAGGTGTAACAGCATTCCGTGATATCAAGGATACGGATATCATGCTCGAAGCTTCCAAAACGTACAAAAAAGCAGCCGTTATCGGCGGCGGATTGCTGGGACTGGAAGCAGCGCGCGGACTTCTTAACCTTGGCATGGACGTTACCGTTATCCACCTCGCGCCATATTTGATGGAGCGTCAGCTTGATGCAACCGCAGGACGGCTTTTGCAAAAAGAGCTGGAGAAGCAGGGCATGAAATTTTTGCTGGAAAAGCAGACAGAAGAAATTTACGGAGAAACACGTGTCGAAGGCTTAAAATTCAAAGACGGCTCAATGCTTGAAGCCGATTTGGTCGTCATGGCGGTCGGAATCAAGCCGAACGTTCAGCTCGGCAAAGACTGCGGCCTTCCGGTAAACAGAGGAATCGTCGTCAATGATTACATGGAAACCGAAGTTCCCAACATTTATGCTGTCGGAGAATGTGCGGAACATAGAGGCATTGCCTACGGACTTGTCGCGCCTCTTTATGAACAGGCGAAAGTGCTTGCCAAAAAAATCTGCGGCGTTGAAACAGCTCCGTATGAAGGGTCTGTTTTATCAACCCAGCTGAAGGTTTCCGGTGTTGAGGTCTTTTCTGCCGGTGATTTTAATGAGGATGACGGAGAAGACAAAAAAGCGCTTAAAGTGTTTGACGAACAGGACGGAATCTACAAGAAAATCGTTCTGCGCGGCAATCAGGTGATCGGCGCCGTACTGTTCGGAGACAGCAGCGAAGGTAACAGGCTGTTTTCCATGATTCAAAAAGGAGCAGATATTTCAGATACTTCTAAAATTTCAATCTTGCAGCCTTTGAATCAGGAAGAAGGCATGAGCTTGACCGCTGCGATGAGCGACGATGAGATCGTATGCGGCTGTAACGGCGTTTCGAAAGGAATGATCATTCAGGCGATCAAAGAGCAGGGCTGCACATCGACGGATGAAATTAAAGCCTGCACAGGCGCATCACGTTCTTGCGGAGGATGTAAGCCGCTTGTCGCTGAGATTCTTCAGCATACGCTCGGCTCAGAGTTTGATGCTTCAGCACAAAAAGAAGCGATTTGCGGATGTACGGACCTGTCAAGAGACGAAATCGTGGCCGAAATCAGAGAAAAAGGGCTGACCCATACGAAAGAAGTCATGAACGTGCTCGGCTGGAAAACGGCGGAAGGCTGTTCCAAATGCCGCCCTGCGCTTAACTACTACCTCGGCATGATCAATCCGAAGGAATATGAAGATGAAAGAGAATCCCGCTTCGTCAATGAACGGATGCACGCCAACATTCAAAAAGACGGCACATATTCAGTTGTACCGCGGATGTACGGCGGGGTTACCAATTCGAATGATTTGCGGCGCATCGCTGATGTCGTCGACAAATATGAAATTCCGCTAGTGAAAATGACCGGCGGCCAGCGGATTGACCTGATCGGCGTCAAAAAAGAAGATCTTCCGAAAGTATGGGCTGATCTTGACATGCCTTCAGGATTTGCTTACGGAAAAACGCTCAGAACCGTAAAAACGTGTGTCGGCGAACAGTTCTGCCGCTTCGGCACGCAAGACTCAATGGCCCTCGGAATTGACCTTGAGAAAAAATTTGAAGGGCTCTACACGCCTCACAAAATTAAAATGGCGGTTTCCGCTTGTCCGAGAAACTGCGCTGAATCCGGCATTAAAGATATCGGCGTCGTCGGCATCGACGGTGGCTGGGAAATTTACGTCGGCGGAAACGGAGGCACGCATTTGCGCGCAGGCGATCTGTTAATGAAAGTCAAAACGGCTGAAGAAGTCATCGAAATCACAGGCGCGTATCTCCAATACTATCGTGAAACAGCCAACTATTTAGAACGGACATCTGCTTGGATCGAACGTGTCGGCTTGTCCCACGTCCAATCCGTATTGAATGATAAAGAAAAACGCAAAGAGCTGAATGACCGCATCAATCAAGCGCTGTCTGTCCATAAAGACCCGTGGAAAGACTTTTTGGAAGACGAAAAGACAACAAAACAGCTATTCGAAAATGTTGTCACTTCTTAAAATGAGAAATCAACTTGAGGAGGAATTCATATGGTGAACAAGAACTTAACAAAGGTGTTTGTTTCGAAGATCGGGGATTTGCCGAATCAGCTTGGGAAGACAGTGCTTATCGAGGACAAGGAAATCGCGGTATTCAAGCTTTCAAACGGCAATGTCCGCGCGATTGAAAACCGCTGCCCCCACAAAGGGGGCGTGCTTGCCGAAGGAATGGTAAGCGGCAAATTCGTCTTCTGTCCGATGCACGACTGGAAGATCAGCCTTGAAGACGGCAAAGTCCAAGAGCCTGATACAGGGTGTGTTCAGACATACGAAACGGTCGTTGAAGGCGAAGATTTGTATATCGTTTATTAAAAACGGCTCAAAGACATGTATTGTCAAAAGCCTCAAGGGTCGCTGAATGTGCTCCCTCTTTATTAAAAAAACACGCGTTCACAGAATCGGCAGATGGAAGGATGACAGTTGATGGGGAATGGGAAAGTATATTTTGTCGGGGCCGGACCGGGCGATTCAGGATTGATCACATTAAAAGGAAGAAAGCTGATCGAGGCGGCGGATGTCATATTGTACGACAGGCTCGTCAATTCTCGGCTGCTTGAGCATGCAAAAGCATCATGTGAATTTGTCTACTGCGGCAAGCTCCCGGACCGCCATTATATGAAACAAAGTGAAATCAATGCACTGCTCATTGAAAAGGGGCTGAAAGGCCTCAAAGTGGTCCGGCTGAAAGGAGGAGACCCGAGCGTGTTCGGCAGAGTCGGAGAAGAAGCGGCAGCCGTCAGCGAACACGGCATCCCGTACGAAATGGTGCCTGGCATTACATCGGGAATCGCCGCGCCTCTTTATGCCGGACTGCCTGTGACCCACCGCGATTTCGCTTCATCCTTTGCCGTTGTCACCGCCCATGATAAATCGGGCAAACCGGAAATGAATTGGGAAGGGCTGGCCAAAGGCGTCCAAACCCTCGTCTTTTACATGGGGATCAAAAACCTTGGTTATATATGCGAGCAGCTGATGAAACACGGCAAGTCTCCCCTTGTTCCCGCGATGGTCATCCAATGGGGCACATGGGGCCGGCAGCGGAGCGTTAAAGGGACATTGCAGAATATCAGGGAAAAAATAACCGAGCATCAAATTAAAAATCCCGCGATCATCGTCATCGGCGACATCGTATCATTCAGGCAGAACAGCTGGTTTGAAGAAAAGCCTTTGATCGGGCTGAACATGATGGCGGTCAAAAGCTGTGAAGAAGAACGAGTCCCGGTGGAGACGCTTCGTGAACAAGGCGCTGAAGTTGTTGAATGGCCGAAATGGAAATCAGCCGAAACGGTGCCTGACGATACAGTTTTAGATCGAATTGCTTCTTTTGACAGCCTGCTGTTCACCTCAAGTGCGTCACTGCGCAGATTTTTCAGCCGGCTTGCCACTTTGAAGATCGATGTCAGGGAAATGCGCGGCCGGCTCTACGCTTCAGATCTGCATGTAAAAGCAGCTCTTGAAGAACGGGGATTTTCCGCTTTTCTGCAGGCGGAAATGCCGGTTTCGGACAGCTGTTTGCTGATCGGCAGCCGGGAAGCCGTGCAAAATCAACCGCACTCCGGTTGTGAGGTATTGATTACACATGACAGGATGATCGACAGCCGCTTTACATCGATCATTAAACGGGAGATCGAGGAGTTTCCTGTTGATATCGTGATCTTTGCGAATCGAACATGCGTCGAGCTGTTCGTAAACGAGGCTGAGACAATCGGCCTCCATCCGGAAAAAACGGCTGCCCGTCTGCAGGCGGTCTGCCTCACGGAAGAAGCGGGGAAGAAGGCTGCAGCCGCCGGGTTTCAGCGCGTTCATATTGTGAATGAACGCGACCGCCTTCCTGATATCATCAAAGGGATCAACCGCACAGCCGAATTTGTCTGCCAGAGCTGAAAAAAGCAGGGGTAACCCTGCTTTTTTAGCGTGCGGAACTGCTTCCGAACAACACCTCTTTTAAATAGCAAAGGTCTGCCTCTATATGCTTCCTCATTGATTCGGCAGCCTTGGCGTCATTTCTGACCTGCATGTGACGCAGAATCTCCTCGTGCTGATTGATGATGTCAAGGGTGCGCACCGGTTTTTCAAGGTTTTTGCTCCGGTAGAAAAAGGTCAGCGACCGCAAATCAAGCAGCTGTTTTTGCAGGCGTTCGTTTTCGCTCGTTTCGATGATGACATCATGAAATTGCGTATTTAGGCGAAGAAGTGCATTGGCCGACTCCGGACTTTGGGTTTCCTGGTGCTTACGCGCTTCAGAGAGCGTTTCGGAAATGAGCTCCAGTGTTGCATTTGAAGCAAGGCGGGTTGCCAATGAAACGGCCAGGGATTCGAGCGCCTGGCGGCATTGGTATATTTCTTCAAGGTCTTTGATTGTCGGTTCATAAACTGTAATTTTTGATTTATCATCTATCGATAATAATCCTTCTTGTTCAAGTGTCCGAATCGCCTCCCTGACGGGGCTGCGGCTCACTTGCAGCTCCTTGGCGATTTTGGATTCGTAGATCCGTTCGCCGGGTCGATATCCTCCTTTAATAATCATATCTTTTAAATAATGATGGACTTGATCATGATAAGAGACTGCACGTTGTATGGAAAACTTCACGCTGTTCACCTCGTTTATTTTTCACTGCGGAAATCACTAATAGTCTAGCAAAAAGAGAGAAATACCATCAACCTAAAATTACCATAATATTGAGTATTTTGTGACAAAAAAGTGTTGACTGCCATTAGCTGTCCGTTATAATTAAGTTATAACTGTCGACAGTCGGCAGCTTACTTTTTATTTACTATTGTAAGCGCTTTATCGATAGAGGGGAAGGGGGATTTTTGATGAAATCAAGCGTTGTGTCAGCATGGGATATGCTTTGGAGATCACACCGGGAAGCAAAGAGGCTGCTTTTGTTCGCCATGCCTGTCAGGGCGGGAAAAGATGCTGATTTAAAGATCAAGTCGGAGCAAACCATGAAGGAAGAAAAGCCGCCGAGCTATAAAACGCCTCAGAAAATCGGACTGCTGCTAGGTCCTGCATTGTTTTTCGCCGTCCTTTTGTTCTTTTTTCCCGAGGGTCTGAGCCATGAAGGAAGAATGGTATTGGCGACCACGTTGTGGGTTGCGGTATGGTGGATTACGGAAGCTGTTCCGATTCCGGCTGCATCATTGCTGCCGATCGTGCTGCTTCCACTGACCGGGGCGCTGGAAGGGGCAGCTGTCACGTCAAGCTACGGCGATCCGATCGTTTTTTTATTTTTAGGAGGCTTTTTGATTGCACTTGCGATGGAGCGCTGGAATCTTCATAAACGGATCGCGCTTAATATCATTTCTGTAGTAGGTACGAGCACGTCAAGGATCGTCCTCGGGTTTATGGCGGCCACAGGGTTTTTGTCCATGTGGGTCTCAAATACGGCTGCGGTGATGATGATGCTTCCGATTGGAACCGCTATCATTCATCAGGTATCAGCCGTCATGAAATCTGAAAGAAAAGATTTAGCCGGAGAAGAAGCGAAATTTTCAAAAGCGCTGATCTTCAGCATCGGGTATGCGGGGACGATCGGCGGACTCGGTACGCTGATCGGCACACCGCCGAACATTATTTTGGCGGCCAATATTAAGAAGCTGTACGGAGTTGAAGTGTCTTTCGGTGGTTGGATGGCTTTTGCCGTTCCGGTCGTTGTCATTTTGCTTGTAGCGGTATGGCTGTACTTGACGAAAGTGGCGCATCCGATCAAGATGAAGGAGCTTCCGGGCGGAAAAGAATTGATTCTCAAAGAAAAAAGAAAGCTCGGAAAGATGAGCTTTGAAGAAACAATGGTTCTGCTCGTCTTCGGGTTTGCCGCGTTTATGTGGGTGACGAGGACGTTTTTATGGGATGACAAAATACCCGGTATTGACGATACAATGATTGCGATATTCGCAGCTTCATTGCTCTTCATGATCCCTTCGCTCAATAAAGGGGGCAGGGTATTGGACTGGTCGGTTTCGAAGGACTTGCCGTGGGGGATTCTCCTTTTATTCGGAGGAGGCTTGGCGCTCGCGACCGGTTTTAAAGAAACGGGTCTCGCCGAGTGGATCGGCGGAAGGCTCACGGTATTGGATGGATTTAACTTTGTGGTCATTGTCGTCATCTCAACGGCATTGGTGCTGTTTTTGACGGAGATTACGTCGAATACGGCTACGGCGACTATGATTCTGCCTGTACTGGCCTCGCTCGCTTTAGCGCTGAATGTCCACCCGTACGCATTAATGGTGCCTGCTGCAATGGCAGCAAACTGCGCCTTCATGCTGCCGGTCGGCACGCCGCCGAATGCAATTATTTTCGCATCGGGCAAATTGAAGATCAGCGAGATGGTTCGAACCGGCTTTGTCATTAATATTTTCACACTGATTTTAATCGTCGGAGCTGTGTTCTACATTCTGCCGAATTTATGGGGAGTGGATCTAACCGTCTTCCCGGGCAATCTGAAATCGAATTGATGAAGCAAAGCCAGGGGCTTAGACCCCGGCTTTTTGTCATGGTGGAATGTTTGAGCGATCAGCAGCTTCATTCTGTGTCATCGCGTTAAATAAAGAGAAAAAAATGAAACTGCGGTATAATCATGTAAAAAAGGATGATCAGCGTGAACAATTCTCTACTGCCGCATCGATACCCGTTTCTATTCATTGACCGTGTTGTCGAGAGCGAGTCGGGAAAATGGGTGAAAGGATATAAATTCATAACGGAAAACGACTGGTTTATCACGGAAAACCAAAAGGAAATGCCATTTTCCATTATCATTGAAGCGCTGGCTCAAACCGCTGCATTTACTGCGCTCAAAGACCCGGCTGAGATCGGCTTTCTGTCTTCGGTGAAAAAAGCTGAATACACCGGCAAGGTCTTTGTGGGAGACAAACTTGATCTTTATTTTGAAGTTTCCCGCTTTAAAAGAGGGTTTTTATTCGGCAACGGAACCGCCTCAGTAAACGGAAAACCGGCAGCGAAAGCGGAGATCGGGATTTTTATGGAAGCGAAGTGAAAGCGGGGGATAAAATTGATAGAATTAAAGCCTGTCGCGTTTGTGAAAAACTTGCGGACTGTGCCGCAGGATGATCATTGGGGCGATGTGATTTCTGAAATTAATTTGGCTGAAGATATTCATCCGGACGCTTTAAAAGGGATCGAAGCATTTTCTCATTTGGACATTATCTTTTACTTTCATCAAGTAAAAGAGGATCAAATACAATATCAGGCGAGGCGCCCGAGAAACAATCAAAACTATCCTGAGACAGGCATTTTCGCCCAACGGGGAAAAAACAGGCCCAACAGGCTCGGCGCAACCGTTGTGACACTCCTTGAAAAATCCGGGAGCAAGCTTGTAGTGAAAGGGTTGGATGCGATTGACGGAACACCTGTAATCGATATCAAACCGGTAATGAAAGAGTTTCTTCCGAAAGGGCAAATCATACAGCCGAAGTGGTCGGAAGATTTGATGAAAGTATATTGGCATGACAGCTGATTGATAGAAAAAAACCTCTCAACACCTTTTGAGAGGTTTTTTCATGCTTGTACGATAAAAAAGAAGGATATCAGACCAATCTTGAAGATCGGAAGTCCCATGAATTGTACCCAATCGGCAAACAAAATGAAAACGCTTTATTATATGATGGCAATAAAGGGGGCGCAAAAATGATCAACGAGAAACGTCCGGCTCAATTGCTTCAATATTTGCTGCGTGTCAGAGAAGCAACCATGCATCAGCTGATTGATCATTTTCAATTATCAAAACGGCAAATCTGCTATGACCTGGACAAAATCAATCATTGGCTGACCGGCAAGCAGCTGCCTGAAATCGAATATAAAAGAAAAAACCGGCTGGCCGTTCCGGAAAAATTGCTTGAATTGCGGTTCTCCGAAGCCTGTTCAGACATCGGCCGCTCGTTTATTTTTACACAGGAAGAGCGGATCAAAGCCTTGTACATGTTCCTGTTTGTCCGCAGGGAGCCGATTTCATCCGCTCATCTCACACAGTTATTGCAGGTCAGCAAAAATACGGTCATGAATGATGTGAAAAAAGCGAATGAGACGCTGGCTCCGTTTTTGGTGGCGATCAGATATACAAGACAGCGCGGCTATCATTTAATAGGAAGCGAGTTTGATAAAAGAGTTCCTGTCATGCACCACCTTTCTTATTTTCTGCAAAAGCCTTACGGCAAAGAAATCCTTCATTATATTTTAAAAGTTTCCGGCTCGTGCGATCACACACAACAAGAAACGAAAAGAGCGGTTGAACTTGTCTCGAAAGAATACAGGATTCAACTCGTTGAAGAAAGGCTCAATGAATTTGTTTACTTTCTGATGATGTATTCGATCAGAGTGGCCGAAGGAAAAATTGTTCGTTTTCACCAGGAGGAGGGGGAGCTTTTAAAGCAAAGTCCGCTGAAAAACGCAGCCGTAAGGCTTGTGAATGAACTTCGGATTCCCGTCTATGAAACCGAACTTTGCTACATTTTGATCCAGCTGCTCGGGCTTTCATTTGGACAACAGCCGGCGCATGATCCGCTTTATCAGCTGTGTGAAAAGCTTGTGTTTGAATTTGAATCAAGAGCATGCATCACATTTCCGAGGAGGCGCGAGGTGGCGGAATCTCTTTATCGGCACTTGAAGCCGGCATATTTCAGAATGAAATACCGCATTCCGATTCACAATCCCCTGCTCAGCAAGATTAAGAAAGAGCACAAAGAACTGTTTACCATCGTTCAAAAGCTGATGCGGCACCTTGAAGCGCTGCTGAACAAACCGGTTCCAGAAGAAGAAATAGGCTTTATCACGATTCACTTTGGTGCATTGCTTGAGCAGCCGGTACAGTCCGGATCATCGAAAAAGACAGCTGTCGTCATTTGCCCGAGCGGTGTCAGCTCATCCTTGATGGTCAGGCGCCAGCTTGAATCGCTATTTTCAGAGATTGTCGTTGAGAAGGCGATGTCTTTGCAGGCATTCACACCTGACGTCTTTGACCGTTATGATGCCGTGTTTTCCACCGTTGAGCTTAAAACCAAAAAACGATACTACATGGTCGGGCCGCTGATGACGCCCGCTGAAAAAAGCAGGCTTGTCAATGAAGTGTATCAGGAACTGTTCGGCGTGAAGCAAAAGGAGCTTTTGACAGACGAATTTCTTCACATCCTCAAGAAGCACGCCAAAATCATAGACGAAAAAGGCCTAAGAGAAGCATTGAAAAATATTATATTTATTCAAAAAGTGACGGAAACAAGGGGGAAACGACCAGTGCTGAAAGATCTGTTGACAGATGAAACCATTCAAATGGCTGACCAAATCAAAAGCTGGGAAGAAGCGATTCAAACAGCGGCAAAACCTTTGCTTGATAAGGAGGTGATCTTGAAAGAATACACAGATGCCATGATCGACAATGTCAAAAAGATGGGACCTTATATGATCATCGGCCCCGAGATTGCCGTTCCTCATGCAAGACCTGAAAAAGGCGTCCGAAAGGTGGGAATGAGTCTCCTGAAACTGAAGGAGCCGGTCTATTTTTTGGATGATGAACAGTATCCGGTAAGGCTTTTGTTTTGCATTGCGGCGGTTGACCATACGACACATCTGAAGGCGCTTTCCCAACTGACCCGGCTTCTCAGCAATAAAGAAAATCAAGACTCCTTAAAGGAAACCGAGTCGTTGGATCATATCAAACGTTTAATCGAAGCCTATTCATCCAATTAAAAACAGGAGGGATAACATGAAGATATTGGCAGTTTGCGGATCAGGACTTGGAAGCAGTTTTATGCTGGAAATGAATATTAAAGATATTTTGCAGGAAATGGGGTTAATGGAGATCGAGGTGGATCATTCGGATTTGAGCTCAGCGTCTCCTGATCAAGCGGATTTGTTTGTCGTTGCCAAAGATATCGCGGAAGGAGCAGCCCACCTGCGGGATATCGTCGTGCTTGAAAGCATTATAGACTTGGATGAACTGAAAACAAAACTGGTTAAAACATTGCAGGAAAAAGGAGTGCTTTAATCACAGAAAAGGAGGAACTGCAAATGGGTGAAAGAGCGCTAAAGCTGATGATGGATGTGTTAAGCCAGCCGGCTGTATTAATTGCAGCCATTTCTCTTATCGGTCTTCTTCTTCAAAAAAAGCCGGCCAATGAAATCGTGAAAGGGACGACGAAATCGTTTTTAGGTTTTATCGTGATTTCTGCCGGGGCGGGTATTCTTGTTGGTTCGCTTGAGCCGTTCGGAAAGATGTTTCAAGCCGCCTTTCATGTGAACGGCGTCGTTCCGAACAATGAAGCGATTGTCGCAATGGCGCTCAACGAATACGGGACGGCGACAGCGCTGATTATGTTTTTCGGGATGCTGTCCAACATCTTAATCGCCCGTTTTACCAGATTAAAATACATTTTTTTGACGGGCCATCACACATTGTATATGGCTTGTTTAATCGCCGTCATACTGGCGGTGGCGGGTTTGAAGGGTCCATTTTTGATCGGCGTCGGAGCGGTTTCGCTCGGCTTGACAATGAGTGTGTTTCCGGCGATAGTTCAGCCTTTTATGAAAAAGATAACCGGCAATGATAAGGTCGCGTTCGGCCACTTTTCTTCAATCGGTTACGCTGTGTCCGGGTTAATCGGCAAAGCAGCAGGCAAGGGCTCGCGCTCGACTGAAAAAATCGGGTTTCCGAAGGGCCTCGGATTTTTAAGGGACAGTTCTGTCAGCATTGCGCTCACCATGACCATCTTGTACGTTTTGATTGCCTTATTTGCAGGGGCGGGATATGTGGAGCGCGAGTTGAGCGGCGGTACACATTACCTTGTCTTCTCCGTTATTCAAGCGGTCACATTTGCGGCAGGGGTGTTTATTATTCTTTCGGGAGTCAGACTCGTGCTCGCAGAGATCGTTCCGGCTTTTAAAGGCATATCTGACAAACTTGTGCCGGATTCCAAGCCGGCACTGGATTGTCCGATCATTTTTCCGTACGCACCAAACGCCGTACTAATCGGCTTTTTTTGCAGCTTCATTGGCGGCATCACCGGCATGTTGATTCTCGGAGCAGCCGGAGCCGTCATCGTTCTTCCCGGAGTGGTTCCCCACTTTTTCACAGGGGCCTCGGCCGGCGTCTTCGGAAACGCTGCAGGGGGGATACGGGGAGCGGTCTTGGGGTCTTTTGTCAACGGTCTGATCATTACGTTTTTCCCTGTGTTTCTGCTGCCGGTCATGGGTGATTTAGGCTTTGCCAATACGACATTTTCCGATACCGACTTTGCCGCGACAGGAATCGTGCTTGGGCATGCGTTGAAACTGCTGGGGGCAGGAGGAGTTGTAATTGGAATTGCAGCGGTAGTGGCCGGTGCGGTCTTACTGGGCTTTAAACGCGGAAAGGCGGGGAAGTCCGATCATAAAGCTGAAGCATAAAGGAGTGGGCAATGATGTCAGTGAAGGAAATCAATATGGAACGTTTTCGTGACCAAATCAGGCTGCTGACACTGAAACAGCTTCATCACCTCGGTTTTGGGCATTATGGAGGCAGCTTGTCAATCGCCGATGTGTTGGCCGTTTTATATGGAAAGGTGATGAAAATAGATCCCGCCAATCCGTCGTGGGAAGATCGGGACTTTTTTATCCTTTCAAAAGGGCACGGCGGCCCCGCCTTGTATGCAGCGCTTCATCTTACCGGCTATTTTGAAGAAGATGTGCTCTATACGCTAAACCAAAACGGCACGGCTCTTCCGTCGCATCCTGACCGGAATTTAACACCGGGAGTCGATATGACGACCGGGTCGCTTGGCCAGGGGATCTCGGCTGCGGCAGGAGTCGCACTGTCGCACAAGCTTTCAGGACGCACTAACCGGACCTTTGTTATTGTCGGCGACGGGGAGCTGAATGAAGGTCAATGTTGGGAAGCGATCCAATTCGCGGCACACCATAAGCTCCACAATTTTTATGTGTTTGTGGATGATAATAAACAACAGCTGGACGGTCCGACTAAAGATATTATTGATCCGCTGGATTTTGTCAGCAAATTTTCAGCCTTCGGTTTTTATTCCGAAAGGGTAAACGGACATGAACCGGATGCGATTTATCAAGCGGTCAAAAGAGGAGAAGCCCAGCGGGAAAGGCCGGTTGCCGTCATCCTTGATACGGTGAAGGGAAAGGGCATCCCTTATTTTGAAAATATGGAGAACAGCCACCACATTAGAGCGAATGATGAACAAAATCGCATAATCGAAAAGATCATGATAACGCTTGAAGAAAAGGAAGTGAGGGCATGAATGAGGCGGCAGCAAATATCAAGCTGGATGCTGTCGAAATGAGGCAGGCATACAGCTCGGCCGTTTATGAACTGGCTCAGGAAAACGCGGACATCGTGGCGTTGGAAGCGGATTTGATGAGCTCGATTTCCATGGACAAAATTAAACGGCGCATTCCCGAGCGAGTGATCAATTGCGGGGTTATGGAAGCCAATATGATAGGGATTGCGGCCGGGCTTTCGTTAACCAGAAGAATCCCGTTTGTTCACACGTTCGCCCAGTTTGCGACAAGACGCTGCTTTGATCAGCTGTTTGTTTCAGGTGCCTATGCCAAAACAAACATCAAGATTCTCGGTTCAGATTCGGGAATTACGGCTGAACATAACGGCGGAACACACATGGCCTTTGAAGATTTGGGACTCGCCCGGCTAATCCCGAATGCCTTTGTTTATGAAGCGAGCGATGCAGCAATGCTCCAATTTTTGATCAAAAAGGCTGCGGCGGAGTACGGCATTCACTATATCAGGACGATCAGAAAAAAGGCGGTCAGACTTTATGATGAACATGAAACATTTGCGGACGGAAAAGCAAAAGTTCTCAAAGACGGCAGCGATGCGGCGCTGTTTGCCAGCGGCATCATGGTCGCAGAAGCTTTGCGGGCGGCAGAACTGCTAAAAGAAAAAGGGATCGATGCAGCGGTCATCGATATGTATTGCATCAAGCCGATCGATCAAGAAACCGTGATTCGCTATGCACAAAAAACGAATGCGATTGTCACGGCAGAAAACCATAATGTCATAGGCGGATTGGGAAGCGCAGTCGCGGAAGTGCTGAGTGAACATCATCCCGCTCCGCTCAAGAGAATCGGGGTTCATGAAGCCTTCGGACAGGTCGGGACGATCGATTATTTGAAAAAATATTACCGTTTGACCGCAGAGCATATCGCACGGGCGGCGGAACAGCTCGTTTAAGATTTCTTTGTCCTGGCCGATTTTTATATTAGAATAGATAAAAGCCTAAAAAAAGTGAGGTATCTTAAATATCGTGTCAGTCAGTCAAAGAGATCGAATCGATGTGAAGCTAGTAGCTCTGGATATGGATGGAACACTATTAAATGATGAACAGACCATTTCTGATGAAAACAGAAATGCGATTAAAGAAGCAGAGGAAAAAGGGATTTATGTCGTGCTCAGCACCGGCCGCACGCTGATGACGTGCCGGGAGTTGGCGGAGTCGCTCGAACTGTCTTCTTTTTTGATCACGGCAAACGGCAGTGAAATTTGGGATTCGTCTTTCAACCTGGTCGAGCGTCAGCTGCTTCATCCCGATCATGTCCAAATGATGTGGGATTTGCGCAATCTGCACAACACCGATTTCTGGGCCGCCAGCGTCGATAAAGTGTGGAGAGGCGAGTTTCCTGAGGATATTCAGGCGTATGAATGGCTGAAATTCGGCTTTGATATTCCGGATGACGACGTCAGAAACCGGGTCCTGGAAGAGCTGAAAAAGAACAAAGAATTGGAAGTCAGCAATTCAAGCCCGACCAATATTGAAGTCAACGCCATCGGGATCAATAAAGCGGCCGCTTTGGCAAAAGTATGCGAGCGCCTCGGCTTTACGATGGAACACGTGATGGCGGTCGGAGACAGTTTAAATGATATCGCCATGATCAAAGAAGCGGGTTTAGGCGTTGCCATGGGGAACGCCCAGGAAATCGTCAAAGAAACCGCAGACTGGATCACGGATTCCAATATCGAACACGGAGTCGCAAAAGCGATCAGGCATTGGGTATTGTCCTAGCCGAAAAAAGAGCCGATTTGCGGCTCTTTTTTTTGTGCAAAATAAAAAATATTCATGGACTGAAGCAAGTTGAAAAAACCTTGTGAAATCAGGTTTTTCAGCTAAAACTTTTTAGGAAAAATGATTTATTTTATGTGAGGTTTTCTAACAATATGATGCCAAGCGGGCAAATCCTTGATATAATCTATTCAAGTTTGATTATTCGGAATTAAGGTTCCGAAAATCGGAACAAAACGAGGGATATACTAAAATTCGACCGAATGTGCATCAATATATAGGGGGGATTTGATGAATCAAGTTGATTTAAACTGCGATCTTGGAGAAAGCTTCGGCGCTTATAAAATCGGGCTCGATGAGGAGATTCTCGAATTTGTTACATCAGCCAACATCGCTTGCGGATTTCATGCCGGAGACCCTGGCGTCATGCGCAAAACCGTCAAAATGGCGGCGGAAAAAGGCGTGAAAATCGGCGCGCATCCGGGACTTCCCGATTTAGCGGGATTCGGGCGCCGCAATATGGCGATTACGCCTGAAGAAGCATACGATCTTGTCGTGTATCAAATCGGTGCGCTTTCAGGATTTTTAAAGGCCGAAGGTGTGACCATGCAGCATGTGAAACCCCATGGCGCACTGTATAATATGGCGGCGCAAAGCCGGGAACTGTCGGATGCGATCGTGCGTGCAGTTTATCAAACAGACCCGGAACTGATTTTATTCGGTTTGGCGGGAAGCGAACTTGTGCTTGCCGGTGAAAGAGCCGGTTTGAAAACGGCTCACGAAGTGTTCGCCGACCGTACATATCAGGAAGACGGAACGCTGACTTCCCGCCGCCAGAATGATGCGCTGATTCATGATGATGATGAAGCCGTCGGTCAGGTGATCCGCATGGTCAAAGAAGGCAAAGTCCGCAGCCTGCAAGGAACGGATGTCAGCCTTAAAGCAGATACGGTATGCATTCATGGAGATGGTGCACACGCGCTTCAGTTTGCGAAAAAAATCCGCCGTGAACTCAGAGCAGCAGATATTAAAATACAAGCTTTTTCTACATGATGTTGACAAAAGGAGGAATACCATTTGAAACAAAATAAAAAAACAAAAGCGTCATCAAGCAACTGGACGTTGCTTTTGGGCGCCGCTTTTTTAATGGCCACATCTGCAATCGGGCCGGGATTTTTAACACAAACCACAGTATTTACACAATCTCTGGCCGCAAGCTTCGGCTTTGTCATCCTCGTTTCCATCATTTTAGATATTTTCGCCCAAACCAATGTATGGAGAATTATTGCGGTTTCTGAAAAAAGAGGACAGGAAATAGCCAACCTCGTCTTACCGGGACTCGGCTATTTTATCGCCTTTCTTGTCGTTCTGGGCGGGCTTGCCTTCAACATCGGCAATATCGGAGGCGCCGGTCTCGGCCTTCAGGTTTTATTCGGCATTACACCGCAGACGGGTGCGATCATCAGCGCCGCGATCGCGGTTTTGATCTTTGTCATTAAAGAAGCGGGAAAAGCGATGGACCGGTTTACGCTGATCGCGGGCTTTGTCATGATTTTATTGGTTGTGTACGTTGCGATTACGACCGGGCCTCCGGTTGGAGAAGCGGTAACAAAGACGATCATGCCTGATAATATCGACATTCTTGCGATTGTGACGCTTGTCGGCGGTACGGTCGGCGGATACATTACATTTGCCGGCGGACACCGTTTACTTGATGCGGGTGTTAAAGGGAGGGCTGCGATTCCTGAAGTAACGAAAAGCTCTGTTTCCGGCATTTTGATCACATCTGTCATGAGAATTGCGCTTTTCCTTGCCGTACTTGGAGTCGTCTCAAAAGGCCTGCACATTAATCCGGATAACCCGCCGGCTTCTGTCTTCCAGCTTGCTGCGGGAAATATCGGCTACAAAATTTTCGGCCTCGTCATGTGGGGAGCTGCCGTTACATCTGTAATCGGCGCTGCTTATACGTCGGTATCATTCTTTAAAACGTTTTCTCCGAAAATCGAAAAGAATTCGCGCGGCATTATAATTGTCTTTATTATTGTATCAACGCTTTGTTTTGTAACAATTGGAAAGCCGGTCAACCTTCTCGTTCTTGCCGGCGCATTAAACGGTCTAATCTTACCGATCGCACTCGGATCCCTTTTGATCGGCGCGCATAAGAAGAATATTGTCGGCGACTACAGGCATCCGATCTGGCTTACAATTCCGGGTATTCTGGTCGTTATTGTCATGGCGGTCATGGGAGGCTATACGTTAATCAATGAAATTCCTAAGTTATGGGGATGATATCGTTGCGTCATGTAAATGAAATGCGCCCTGACGAAGTCAGGGCCCTGATTCGAAAAGGCGAAATAACGGGTCCGACAGCCGGGATGGCCGGGGGTTTTACCCAGGCAAACCTGGTGATTTTGAAAAAAGAGCTCGCTTTTGAGTTTTTGCTGTTTTGCCAGCGCAATCAAAAGCCGTGTCCGATTCTCGATGTCACAGATCCCGGATCTCCGGTTCCGTCCATCACGGCGCCGGATGCCGATATCCGCACCGATTTTCCGAAATACCGCGTATACAGGCGCGGCGAATTGGCGGATGAAGTGACCGATATCCATTCTTTATGGGAAAACGACATGGTCGGTTTTTTAATCGGCTGCAGCTTTACGTTTGAACAAGCGTTAATCAATAACGGAATCCCTGTCAGACACATTGAAGAAAAGCGAAATGTTCCGATGTATCAAACGAATATTCCTTGTGTCCCGGCAGGCCGTTTTCAAGGGCCGATGGTTGTCAGTATGAGGCCGGTTCCAAAAGAGCAGGCGGTGCGTGCCGTTCAGGTTACATCAAGGTTTCCCGCTGTTCACGGAGGACCTGTCCATATCGGCAGTCCTGAAGCCATCGGTATAACAGACATCGCAAAACCCGATTTCGGCGATGCGGTCACGATAAAAAAAGAAGAAGTTCCGGTATTTTGGGCATGCGGCGTCACCCCTCAGGCCGTCGCCATGCACGTAAAGCCGGAGCTGATGATCACGCATTCGCCCGGCCATATGCTGGTTACCGATGTTCGGGACGAACAATTTGGCGTGTTATAGGATCTAAAAAATCAATACAGAGTGGTTTATCTGTATTGATTTTTGATTTAAGGGGATGAAAGGCAAGGTGAAACAGAATGAAAAATCTATCGAATGTGACAATGTCTCCGCTCGGCGACTCCGCGGTTATCATTCAGCTCGGAGAGGGGATAAGCGAACAGACGCATCGTGTCGTCAGTGCACTGACAAAGCGGATTGAAAACGATCCGTTTCCCGGTTTTATTGAGTGTGTGCCGGCTTTCACGAGTGTGACCGTTTTCTATCAGCCGTTTGAAGTATACCGCAAGATGGAGAGCGGCAAGGCTGTTGATTCTCCGTATGAAAAGGTAAAAGCCCTCATCGAACATCATCTCCAAGAGCTCACAATGGAAGAAGAAACAAATCAGCGTACGGTGGAAATTCCGGTTTGTTACGGCGGCCGTTTCGGCCCTGATTTGGAGGAAGTGGCCGACATCAACGGACTGACTGCACAGGAAGTCATCGATATTCACACCTCGAGTGAGTACCTCGTTTATATGATCGGCTTTGCGCCGGGCTTCCCTTACTTAGGCGGAATGTCTGAAAAGATAGCCGCGCCGCGGCGGTCCTCTCCGCGGACTTCGATTCCCGCCGGCTCCGTGGGAATCGCCGGCATGCAAACAGGCGTCTATCCCCTTTCAACGCCGGGCGGCTGGCAGCTGATCGGCAATACGCCGCTTGAATTATTCAAGCCTTATGAACAGCCTCCGAGCCTTCTGAGAGCAGGGGATATCGTGAAATTTGTCAGCGTGACAGAAGAGGAGTATCACGCGCTGAAGGAGGGAAAATCTTGAGCATAGAAGTGTTAAAGCCGGGTCTGATGACGACGGTTCAAGACTTGGGCCGCGCAGGTTTTCAAAAATACGGCGCGCTTGTCAGCGGGGCCATGGATGCCGATTCTTTGCGGATTGCCAATCTCCTCGCGGGGAACAGCCAGAACGAAGCTGCACTTGAAGTGACGCTGATGGGACCGGGGCCGTCTCTCCGCTTTCAAAAACCGGCTCTTATAGCGGTGACGGGCGCTGACTTTTCACTGATGGTAAATGACGAAGAAGTCCCGCTTTGGCGTCCGGTTTTCATCAAAGAAGGCAGTGTGTTGACATTCGGCATGTGCAAGCGCGGAAGCCGTGCATACATGGCGGTGGCCGGAGGGATTGATGTGCCGCCTGTGATGGAAAGCAAAAGCACATATGTCAGAGCAGGGCTCGGCGGCTTTCAAGGAAGGGCGCTTCAAAAGGGAGACGTGTTATCGCTAGGCAGCCCGACGCCGTTGTCGGAAGCGATGTACAGAAAGCTTGCAGACCATGGCGATGGCTTAGGCTTTGGGGCTCCGAAGTGGGCTGTCGACCGCAAATATTTTCTCCCGTTAAAAAAGAATCCGGTCATTCGTGTCATCAAAGGCGATCAGTTCGCTTGCTTCACCTCATCATCGCAAGAACGCTTTTTCGCGGATACATTCCGGGTGACGGCCAAATCCGACCGGATGGGGTACCGTCTTCAAGGAGAAGCGCTCGAACTCACTCAGCCGCTGGAAATGATCTCTGAAGCGGTATCGTTCGGAACGATTCAGGTGCCGCCTGACGGCAATCCGATCGTTCTTCTCGCAGACAGACAGACAGCGGGCGGATATCCGAGAATCGCCCATATCGTATCCGCCGATTTTTCACAGGTGACGCAGATGATGCCGGGCGAGCAGGTACAGTTTCAGCTTGTCAGCCTTCAGGAAGCAGAGCGCATTTACATCGAACGGGAGACGAAAATCAGCGAACTTTCCGCCCGATTGAAGCTTGAATACATGTTATGATAGGTGTGATGTGTATCAGGAGGGGGAAGGCATGGAACATAAAAACAAAACAGTTGTCAAAGCTATGACCCTGCTCAATTTGTTCCTGACGAGAGAAAGGCTCTCACTAGGCGACATGATTGAGCTGACAGGCATGCCGAAAACATCTGTCTACCGCATGGTTTGTTCTCTCGAAGAAATGGGTTTTCTCGACCGTGACGAGAACGGGATGTATGCTTTAGGACTGCTGTTTTTGCAATACGGCCACCTTGTTTCAGAAAGGCTTGATATCCGAAAAATCGCTCTGCCTATCATGGAAGAACTCCGCGATGACGTGGATGAAGCCGTCCATTTGATCGTGAGGCAGGGGAATGAAGCGATGTATATAGAAAAAATTGAGGGCACGCAGACCGTTCGCCTCTATACAGCGATCGGGAGGCGGTCCCCTTTATATGCCGGAGCCTGCGCGAGAAGCATTCTGACGTTTTTACCTGAAGAGGAGCGGGATGCCTATATCAAGAAAACAGAGCTGGTGCCGATCGCTTCCGGTACGATCCGGGATAAGAACGAGCTGATCCGTATTTTGAATGAGTCGTACCGGAGCGGCTGCACGGTCAGTCATTCGGAGCTCGAAGATTATACCTCTGCGATCGCCGCGCCGATTTTCAATCATAAGCGCGAAGTCGCGGCGGGGATCAGCATCGCCGGGTTTGAAGCCCGCTTTCAGAAAGACCGTCTTCCTTATTTGACCGAAAGAGTGAAAAAGGCGGCGCTTGACATTTCGAGAAAGTTAGGTTTTTAGGAAAAAAGAAAAGTATCCTTTCGAGCCTCTCCCGAGTACATATATGGTAGCTGCCTCGAAAAAACGGCATACCGGAGGGGGAAAGGATATGACGCTTCAATATACGGCTCTCGGCGATTCTCTAACCGTCGGGGTCGGTGCAGGTTTGTTTGAGCCGGGGTTTGTCCAGCGCTATAAAAGGAAAATGGAAGAGGATTTGAACGAATGCGTTTCTTTGCTTGTATTTGCGAAATCGGGTCTTGAAACGTCGGACATTCTGGCGATGCTGAACGAGCCGTTCATCATGGAACAGGTCAAAAAAGCGGACGTCATCACGATAACGGGCTGCGGCAATGACCTTCTGCAATCGCTGGAGATATATGAAAAAGAAAAGGATGAACACGTCTTTTTGGAGGCTTCCTCACACTGTCAGAAAAACTACTCAGGCATGCTTGAGAAAATCGGAGACATAAAGGGAGACAAAGATACGCGTTACCTCGTCCGTCTTCTCAATTTATACAACCCTTTTCCGTCGATCGAATTAGCGGACAAATGGATTTCCGGCTTTAACAGGCATTTAAAACAACTCGAGTCCTCTCCGCAAATCAAGGTGATCGATACTTATGCTGTCTTTAAAGGACACGAACAAGAATATTTGTCAATTGACCGCGTACATCCAAACAGCAGAGGGTATGAAGCGATGGCGGAAAATTTGCGAGCGGCGGGCTACGGGCCGCTGAAAAGCTGAATATGATGAAGAAAGACCATTCCAATCAGGAATGGTCTTTTCAGCGTGTCGAGAAACCCTCGCATTCGTTGTCAGGCCTGCGCGTCGGTGCTCACGAATTCCAACATTCGCTGCGCTCCGATGCTCGGCCTTCCTAGACTGCAAGGGTTTTCAATCACGCTGAAAGGGTGACAAAATAGGTCGGATTTTTATAATCCGACCTATTTTTGTCCAATTTATTCTGTTTTTTCGATGAGAATGCTGGCGAATTGGACTTTTCCAAGTCCAATTCGCCAGCTTTTTGAGATTCATGGCAGCGAAAACAAGCATCGCCTGCATGGACAATTTTTTCTTACCCCGTAGGGTTGTCCAGCGCAGGCCATGCTTGTGTTTTAAATCCGCAAAAACCCGTTCGATCGTTTCTTTGCGTTTGGCGTAGATTCGCCTATTCTCATCCGTGTGGCGAAGATGGTCGGCTTCATCCAAATGATCCTGCCAGAGATGCCTGTGAATCATCTTTCGATGATTTCGACTTTCCGTACATTGCTTCAAAAAAGAACAGTGTTCACATCGGTTTGGATCTGATGCATAAATCCGATAGCCTTCACGGTTGGTTGTGCGATATGTCAGAACATGATCGTCAGGGCAAATATAAGCATCGTAATATTCATCGTATACATATTCATGTTTTCTCATGAACCCTTTTTTAGTTTGTGGTCGGGTGTAGGGCATGACGGGATGGACATTTTGATCACTTAGAAATTTTGCGATAAACGGCGTTTTATATCCGGCATCAACTGCGACCGTATGAGGCTTGGCGACGTGCTCTTTCACCTGTTGAAACAGGGTCGTGAACACTTGGCTGTCATGAATATTGGCAGGCTCAACAACCGTCCCCAGCACAAATCCATTCCGGTCACAAGCTGTATGAAAACCATAAGCAAAAAGACGTTCCCGTTCACCTTTTACAAAATAACCGCTCTCAGGATCTGTCGTACTTTCTTTTATTTCTCGTTCTTCTAAGCATTGCCTGGGCTTTAAGGGCTTTTTGCCGTTGGCTTCGCGATCGGCATTAATTTCTCGATCTAATTGTTCCTGATAAGCTCTTGTTTCTTTTCTCACAATCTTCTTCACAAACTTTTTCTTATTCGCATTGGCTTTGACATGGGTTCCATCGATAAAGGCGACCGCCGGGTCGACAAGACCGAGATCCATGGCCTGACGCAAGATTTTATAGAAGATTGTTTCAAATAGGTCCGTATCATGAAAACGGCGCTCATAGTTTTTACTGAAGGTTGAAAAATGAGGGATTTTTTCAGAAAATCCATATCCAATAAACCAGCGATAAGCGACATCGGTTTCGATCCGTTTAATGGTTTCGCGCATCGAGCGGTGGCCAAACACGTACTGAATCAGAACCATTTTGATCAATACAACGGGATCAATGCTTGGGCGCCCTTTTGAAGAATAAAGGGGAGCAACTTTTTCATAAATAAAAGAAAAGTCCATGGCTTCTTCTATTTTCCTGACCAGATGGTCTTCCGGGACAAGTTCACTTAAGGCAAAGACTTCAAGCTGTTCGCGCTGATCTTTAGAGTGCTTAGACAACATGGAAAAACCTCCAAAAACTAGATTTCACTCACATTTTAACAAAAAAAGCTTGTCGATCAAGCCACTTTTTGTGGCTTTGTCGACAAGCTGAGACCATTCCAATCAGGAATGGTCTTTTTTTATGCAATTCTTCAGCGCGCCTTTATTTTCCTCGAGTCGGCCGCGGTAGCCGAAACCAGACTAAAAAATGAAACTATTAAATTTTGTCACACGGCTCCTGCCAAAGTGCCGTTTTCTTTCAATTGAGCAGTCATCTGTAAGCGTTTTAATATAAAGACAAGGAGCCGACATTATTCGACATCATTTTTTTATCAGGCTTTAAAGGACAACAAAGGAGGGTTATGAAATGGAAGAAAGACAAAATCCAGATTTCAAAGTAAAGATTCAACGTTTCGGAAGCTATTTGAGCGGAATGATCATGCCGAATATCGGTGCATTTATCGCATGGGGGATCATTACCGCCCTGTTTATTCCGACGGGATGGATGCCGAATGAGGCGCTTGCTTCATTGGTTGATCCGATGATCAAATTTCTGCTGCCGCTCTTGATCGGATACACGGGCGGTAAGATGGTGTACGACCACCGCGGAGGCGTCGTCGGTGCGACTGCAGCGATGGGTGTCATTGTCGGTGCGGACATTCCGATGTTCCTCGGCGCGATGATCATGGGGCCGCTGGGCGGCTTCCTGATGAAACTGACGGACAGGCTTTTCAAAGATAAGGTCCGTTCCGGATTTGAAATGCTGATCAACAACTTTACAGCCGGAATTCTCGGTTTCATTTTGGCAGTGCTTGGCTTTCTTGCGATCGGTCCGGTGGTGCTCGGCTTGAACAAAACATTGGCGGCCGGCGTGGAAGTGATCGTCAATGCGAATCTGCTTCCATTGGCAAGTATTTTTGTAGAGCCTGCGAAAGTTCTTTTCCTTAACAATGCGATTAATCACGGTATTTTGAGCCCGATTGGTATTGAACAGGCCGCCCAGACAGGAAAATCGATTTTATTCCTTTTGGAGGCGAACCCAGGTCCGGGTCTCGGGATTCTTTTAGCTTACATGATTTTTGGAAAAGGCACATCAAAGCAGACCGCCCCGGGCGCTGCAGTGATTCACTTCCTTGGCGGGATTCACGAAATTTATTTCCCTTACATTCTGATGAAACCGCTGTTAATCCTGGCTGCAATAGCGGGCGGAGCGAGCGGTGTGCTGACATTCTCCATCTTTAATGCTGGGCTGGCGGCTGTTCCTTCACCGGGAAGCATTATTGCGGTGCTGGCGATGACGCCGAAAGGCAACCACATCGGTGTGATCCTTGGTGTTCTCGTCGCGGCAGCCGTTTCATTCATTGTAGCTTCTTTGATTTTGAAAACGTCTAAAGCCGGCGAAGAAGATTTAACAGCCGCAGCGGAAAAAATGCAGCAAATGAAAGGTAAGAAGAGCCAAGCCGTTTCTGCATTGACTTCGGCTGATGAAGCGGAAGAATCAGAGGCAACTTATGAAAATGTCGGCAAGATCATTTTCGCGTGTGATGCCGGAATGGGCTCCAGTGCGATGGGGGCATCGATTTTGAAAAACAAAGTCAAAAAAGCAGAACTCGATATCGACGTATCCAATACATCGATCAATAATCTGCCTGGAGATGCCGACATCGTCATTACGCATAAAGACTTAACGGAACGCGCAAAAGCGAAGCTTCCAAACGCTAGACACATATCAGTGGAAAATTTCCTTAACAGTCCAAAATACGATGAACTGATCAATCAGCTTAAAAAGTAAAGTTTGAGAATCCGTGAGCCTGTCAATCAGGCTCACACAACATGTATGAAAGAGAGTGATTTCCCAATGAAACCAGTACTTGCAAAAGAAAACATTCATCTCAATCAATCTGCCGCAACGCAGGAAGAAGCGATCAGGCTGGCCGGAAAGGCGCTGGTTGACGCCGGCTATGTGACCGCGGATTATATCGAGAAAATGTTGGAGAGGGAAGGCCTCACTTCCACTTACATGGGGAACGCAATCGCTATTCCGCATGGTACGGAAGACAGCAAGCGGGATGTTCTTCACTCCGGAATATCCGTGATCCAGCTTCCAGAAGGTGTCGAATACGGCGATGGCAATATCGCTAAAGTGATCTTTGGCATTGCCGGGAAAAATGATGAGCATTTGGACATTTTGTCAAAGATTGCGATCGTCTGCTCAGAAGCGGACAACGTCGAACGGATCATCAATGCGAAAAATGAAGACGAGTTAATGGCGGTTTTTGAAGAAGGTGACCAAATATGATTGCACTGCATTTCGGTGCGGGGAACATCGGCCGGGGATTTATCGGAGCCTTGCTCTGCAAATCGGGGTATGATGTCGTGTTCGCCGATGTAAACGATGCCGTGATCAAGGAACTGAACGACAAGGGCCGCTATATCGTCGAATTGGCCGATGCCGGAAGGAAGCAGGAAACGATTGGCCCGGTTCGGGCGATCAACAGTGCGACCCAGCTTGACGAATTGTATGATTTCATAGCGAAAGCCGACCTTGTCACCACTGCGGTGGGCCCTGCGGTTCTTAAGCTGATCGCAGAGCCGATTGCAGAAGGTTTGAAGCGCCGGATAAAACTAAATACACAGCCTTTAAACATCATAGCTTGCGAGAATATGATCGGAGGCAGCGCTCATCTTCGCGAGGAGATTTTTGCCCGCTTAACTGAAACAGAGCGCGCCGCAATCAGCGATTCAGTCGGTTTTCCGAACTCGGCAGTCGACAGAATTGTGCCGATCCAGCATCATGATGATCTGTTGAAAGTAACGGTGGAGCCTTTTTTCGAATGGGCCGTCGATCAAACGGAATTCGCCGGAAAAGTGCCGGATATTGAAGGTGTGACATATGTACCGGATCTCGCGCCATTCATCGAAAGAAAGCTGTTTACGGTCAATACCGGACATGCCATGGCGGCGTATGCCGGCTATAAGAAAGGTTTGAAGACGATAAAAGCCGCCATTCATCACCCGGAGGTCCGTCAAACGGTAGCAGGCGCGCTTGAAGAAACAGGCCGGTACCTTGTTCAAACATACGATTTTACACAGGAAGAGCACCGGGCATATATGACAAAAATTATCGGGCGCTTTGAAAATGAATGCCTATCAGACGATGTCACCCGTGTGGCCAGGTCGCCGCTTCGCAAGCTTGGCAGGGATGACCGTCTTGTCGGCCCGGCCAGAAAGCTTTGCGACCTCGGCTTTGAACCTGTCCGCCTTGCAGAAGGTATTGCCTTGGCGCTGCAGTTTGATTGTGCCGATGATCCGGAAGCCGTTGAGCTTCAAAGCATGATCGCTGAAAAAGGCTATGAAGGCGTGCTTCGAGATGTATGCGGACTAAAAGAGGATCATTCTTTATTCAAACTGGTGATCAGCCATTTGAAAGCATAGTTTCAGATAGAATCGGGAAAAGTTCGGCAGCCGGGCGGGGGCTGCCGAAACAGAATGTATGAACAGGGCGGCGCAGATGCAACCTAACCTGGAAACATCAGCTGTGGGCTGATGTTTCTTCACTTCTTGAAGATTTTAATAAAAAATTAATTAGTTCGAATTGAAGATTTCTTAACAGCGTTTTATGATAGGGATACCGTTTCAACCGCCGGACCCCCTTTCACTCCCGCAAAAACGACAACACCGGAGGCGGCGTTTTATGTATATGACAGCAAGGGAACAAAAATTGATGAAATACCTTTTGCATCAAAACCGCTATGTCAAAGTCAATGAAATTGCCGACTATATTGAAGTCAGCACAAGAACGGTCCACCGCGAGCTCAAAGCGGTTAAATCCGTTCTGGACAAGTACAGTCTTCAGCTTGATAAGCAGCCGGGAAAAGGCTTGAAACTGGTCGGTGTCTACAGAGACAAACAGCGGCTTCTTGAAGATCTGTCCCGGGACAGCCATGTCGAATACAGTGCCGATGAACGAAAGCTTTTGATTTTATGCGCGATGCTTGAAGCGGGAGAACCGATCAAGCTTTATACAATCGCCAATGACTTGCAGGTGACGACGGCAACGATCAGCAACGATCTTGACGAGCTGGAGAAGTGGATCGCTCCGTTCGGCCTGTCGCTGATCAGAAAAAGAGGTTACGGCATAGAGCTGAGGGGGCCGGAGGATGCCAAGCGAAAAATCGTCGGAAACTTGATGGCCGACAAGCTCGATGTTCAGCAGTTTCTGGAAACAATCGAAATGAATATTAAAGGCAAGAACGAAGCGCCGGAGAAAATATTCGGTGTCGTCAGCAGGGGGAAATTGCTGAAAGCGGAAAAAGTGCTGTTTCAGATGAAAGAAAAGTATGGGCTTTCCCTTTCCGACAGTGCATACATCGCTCTCGTCGTCCACTTGACGTTTGCGATCGAGCGGATACAGCTCGGTGAAATGATTAATATGAATGAAGAAGAATTGACGGACCTGAAGCGTACGAAAGAGTTTGAACTGGCGCTTGCGCTTGCAAAGGAGCTTGAAAATGCGTTTCACGTGAAGATCCCCGAAGCTGAGGCGGGTTATATAACGATGCATTTAAGAAGTGCCAACAAAAGCTTCAAAATCGACTACAGAGCGGAAGATATCGAGCTGGATACCGCCCTCAGGACGAAAAAGCTGATCGATTTCATCTCGCAAAAAACGGGCACGAATTTAACAGGCAACCATTCGCTTTATGAAGGATTAATCGCCCACCTTGAACCGGCGATCATCCGGATCAAAGAAAAGATGTCGGTGCATAATCCGTTAACAGAACAGGTCAAAAAAGATTATTTTCTCTTATATATGGCCATAGAGGAAGGCGTCGAAACATTTTTTCCGGAAATCCGGTTTCCAGATGAAGAAATTGCTTTTATCGTCCTTCACTTTGGATCGGCGCTTGAGATGAGCAAACAAAAAGTAGACATCAGCGCGCTCGTGATTTGTTCGAGCGGAATCGGTTCATCAAAGATGCTGGCCTCGCGGCTGAAAAAAGAGCTTCCTGAAATCGCTTCCTTTGAGATATCCTCGCTGATGGAGCTGAAATCGAAAAATACCGGTGCCTATGACATCATCGTTTCAACCGTGCCGATCCCATATGAAAACATTGACTGCGTCACCGTCAGTCCGCTCCTTGACACAGAAGATGTGAAACAGATCAAACACCAGCTCACCCGGAAAATCCCGCTCATCCTTCGGAAAAAGCGGATGACTCCCAAAAAACCGGAGCCGTTTCCTGATATGCTTCAGATTGCGCGGAAAATCGGCCATTACGCAGCCGGCATTCAACATTTACTGAGCCATTTTACAGTTGAAACGCTGGAAGCTGAATCAAGCCTGGAACATACGGTCAAACGCCTTTGCAGCACCCTTGAAGATCAAGGTCTGGTTACGGATGCAGGGCAGATGGCCGGCGGGCTGATGACAAGAGAAGCACAGGGGGGCCTCGGCATTCCCGGAACCACCTTCGCACTGTTCCATTTAAAAAGCGAAGCGGCCGCGATTCCCCTCTTTAAAGCTTATGATCTGTCCAAACCGTTCGAGATCAAAGGGATGGACGGAAGCGTCATGAAGATGACGCGGATGCTTATCATGCTGGCGCCGGCCGATCTGTCTCCGGAAGGTTCCGAGATTTTGAGCTTGATCAGCTCTTCGATGATTGAAAGTGACGAAAGTATAAAAGCGTACCAGACCGGAGACCGCGAGCAGCTGTACGGAAGGCTGAACGTTTTGTTTCACCGGTTTATACAGGATAAAGAGTGGTAAAAGCCCCGGTCACCCGGGGCTTTCTTCATTTTTCGCGCACACGGTCATGTTTAAACAAAAATTTCTCCGGTTAAAAGTCTAGTAATATCAGCTAAAGGGAGGAATCACAAATGGATTTGCGCAATCAGCAGACAAACGGACAGCCGGCACAGACGCAAGACCGTCAGCCCGGCATCGAAAGCGTCATGAACCCGCGTCCGATCTATGAAGATGAAAATTACAAAGGGACGGATAAATTGAAAGGAAAGGTCGCACTGATTACAGGGGGCGACAGCGGAATCGGCAGGGCAGTTGCCGTTGCCTATGCTAAAGAAGGCGCGGACATCTCGATCGTCTACTTAAATGAACATGAGGACGCTCAGGAGACGAAAGTGCGGGTTGAAAAAGAAGGCGTCAAATGCATGCTGCTTCCCGGAGACGTCAGAGACGAAGCATTTTGCAATGACGCGGTTGAACAGACTGTAAAGGAGCTCGGCCGTCTTGATATTCTTGTCAATAATGTGGCCGAACAGCATCCAAAAGACAGCATTAAAGAGATTTCCAGTGAACAGCTTGAGAAAACATTTAAAACAAATTTCTTCTCTTATTTCTACTTTACAAAAAAAGCGATCGATTATTTGGAGCCGGGCAGCGCGATCATCAATACAACATCGATCAACCCTTACCGGGGCAATCCGCAGCTGATTGACTACACGGCAACAAAAGGTGCGATCAATGCATTTACACGGTCGATGTCACAGGCGCTCGTCAAAGACGGCATCCGTGTCAATGCCGTTGCACCGGGACCGATTTGGACGCCGCTGATCCCGTCCACATTTTCAGGTGAGGAAGTGGCGAAGTTCGGTACAAATACACCGATGGGCCGTCCAGGTCAGCCGGTGGATCATGTGGGCTGCTATGTGCTTTTAGCATCTGACGATTCTTCGTATATGACAGGGCAGACCCTCCACGTCAACGGCGGAGACTTTATCACGACATAAAAGGGGGAAGCTCGTGTGAAGGTGACAAAGGAAGACGTAATCGAATACTACGAAAAAGCGGGCATCGCGCTGAGCGACGATGATAAAGAAAACATCCAAATCATGGACTACGGTTTAAATAAGCTGAATAAGCTGGGACTTCAGCTGTTCGTCTATGTCAACACAGACCGCTACTGTGCCAAAGAGCTTGTATTATTCCCTGAACAAACATGCCCCGAACACCGGCATCCTCCCGTAGACGGGCAGGAAGGGAAAGAAGAGACATTCAGGTGCAGATACGGAAAAGTGTATTTGTATGTAGAAGGAGAAAAAACGGAAGTCCCGGCCGTTCTGCCGCCGCACGAAGATATCGAGCATTTCACCGTTTGGCACGAAATTCAGCTCACACCCGGCGAACAGTACACGATTCCGCCGGATACGAAACATTGGTTCAAAGCGGGGAGTGAAGGTGCTGTGGTTACGGAGTTTTCTTCAACAAGCACCGATGATCACGATGTGTTTACAGACCCGAGAATTTAGCGAATGGGAGCCAATCTCATTCGCTTTTTTCCGTCCGATCAAACACATCAAAGCCGATGAAGCGTTGTCCGTCATGATCGGCAAAATAAAATTGAACACCGTTCACACAAAGTGTTTTGACCGCTTCCTGTGACGTCGGTCGAAACCGATGAACGCGGGCGCCGTTTAGGAAAGCCGGTTCAAGTTTGTGTTTTCTGCCGGTCAGCGTTCCAAGCCGCGCTATTTCCGGAGCCGCCTTCCCCGGAAATTCGACACCGATCATCCGCTGATGGCGGTCAAAGTCTGCAGCCAAAGCCGTATTGCCGATATCATCGGTTGCTGCGGCAGACCCGGCACGGTTTTCCGTCAAAGCAATGTAGCCCATATCAGCCCCAGCATCAAACGATATGAAAATATTCACGTCAAAAACCTCCGTTCAATTGTTTAATATACAAGACATTGTGGAAAAGTAACAGTGGAGACGATACAAAGGAGGGAACTTAAAATGGATCAGCAGCAATTGAAGAACAAAGTGCTCGACATTCTCGATCATCATAAAATCGGTTCGCTTGCAACGGTCGAAAGCGGCAAACCTCATTCCCGCTACATGACCTTTTTCCACGACGGGCTGACGCTTTATACACCGACAAGCGATGAGACGCACAAGGCAGAAGAAATTGATAACAATCCGAACGTCCACGTGCTGTTGGGTTATAACGGCGAAGGATTAGGCGATGCATACCTTGAAATCACAGGTACGGCAAAGCTCAACCATTCAAAAGATTTAAAGGACAAAGTCTGGGATGAAAAGCTTGAGCGCTGGTTTGACGGAAAGGACGATCCGAACTTGACCGTGCTTGAGATTGAGCCTTCGGAAATCAGACTGATGAATGAAGGTGAAAGCACCCCGGTCACGCTGGATCTGTAGCGCGCTGTGCTTAACAGTTTGTCATCAAGGACGAACTGTAGTATAATAAAAAACAGGAACACGCAAAAGAGCAAATAAATGGAAAGTAGACTTCTTTTTTCTTTCTTAGAAGATACTGATTTCTTCCTCTGACCCGCCCCTAACAGGATAGAGGGAAAAAAGACTTTTTGTTTCACAATTCACACTGGCGCGGCTTCGGAGCCGCAAGGACGAATGAGAGGTAGGGCTTTCGTTGTCTTGTATCAGAAATTCCATGGTGTTTACTTTCAACTCGGAACGATAGATGCTGATCTTTTACGAAATTCAAATGACCGCCTTTGGCAGCGGATAAATTATTTGCTCGAATAAATATGATAATTGAGACCGCTTCGGCTTTTGCCGGGGCGGTTTTTGATTTGCCGAAACGTTTGCGTTTTGAAAACAGTCTTACCTATAGACTGGAGGAAGAGAAATGGACTTTTTAACATCTAAGGTACTATTGATTTTTTGTTTTCTGTTGCTGATCCATTCCATCGAAACGCTCGCATACGCCGCTCGTCTGTCAGGCGCGAGAGTCGGATTTATCGCATCGGCGCTGTCATTATTTAATGTGATGGTCATCGTCTCAAGAATGTCAAACATGGTTCAGCAGCCTGTGACGGGGAAGCTTGTCGATGTTGCGGGTGCGGACGCACTTTCCCTCGTCGGCAGCCAATTTCGGTTTTTAATCTTTGGTTCAACCGTCGGTACAATTTTCGGAATGCTGCTTCTGCCGACGTTTGTCGCCGTATTTTCGAGAGCGATTGTTCATTTGGCAGGGGAAAACGGCTCCGTTTTGCAAGTGTTTCGCAAGGCGTTCTCAAAAAATATCTTCAAGCATGCCAAGCATTATGCGAGAAGACCGAGTCTGGAATATGTGAAAGACTTTCGGTTCTGCTACATACCGAAGCGGCTGTTTGTCTTGAACATGGCCATCACGGCGATTTATACAATCGGCGTTCTTGCCGCTCTTTATGCGGGCGTCCTCGTGCCCGAAAGGCATACGACCGCGGTGATGGCTTCCGGCCTTGTCAACGGGGTGGCGACGATGCTGCTGGCGCTGTTTGTCGATCCGAAGGTTTCGGTACTTGCAGATGACGTAGCAAAAGGGAGGCGGAGCTACACCTATTTGAAATGGGCTTCGATCACGATGGCAACATCGAGGGTGGCCGGGACGATTTTTGCCCAAGTTCTGTTTATCCCGGCTTCTTACTATATCGCATGGATGACGAAGTGGATGTAGTCGATTTTTGACGAAAAGATCAAAATTCGATCATTTTTCTTTCAAAATGAAACAAATGAAAATAAAAGATTATCTTTTTCGACACGATTAGACGGCTTGATCTTTCTTTTATTAATTGCCCGCTGTTTGATCCTGTGATAGTCTTATGTGTGGCGGTGATAAAAGTGGAGAGGGTTAGAGTAAGAGTAAGAAAACCGAAAAGAAAAAGGCGAAAAATCATAAAGCGCCTGTTTACCTTAATGTTGCTGGTTATCATAGCAGCAGCGGGTTATACCTACTTTGAATACAAAAAAGGCTTATCCGAATCTGACGGGGATTTTAAAGAAGACGGTCAGTTTGAATTTAACGGGGAAGGCTCTGATCTTGATGAAGTGAACATCCTCGTTCTAGGGATCGATTCAAGAGGGGAAGACCATTCAAGGTCTGACTCGATGATGGTGATCCATTATAATAAAAAGCAGAAACAGCCTAAATTGATTTCGATTATGAGGGACAGCTATGTCGACATACCGGGATATGACAAGCAAAAAGTCAATGCGGCTTATGCATACGGAGGCCCGGAACTCGTCAGAAAAACATTAAAAGAATCCTTTGATTTGGACATTAACTATTATGCCATCATCGATTTTAAAGGTTTTGCCAAAATCGTTGATGCGGTGGCGCCTGACGGCATCGAAGTCGACGTTCCGAAAAAAATGTCGTACGGAATCGGCATGACACTGCAGCCGGGAAAACAAATTCTTCACGGTGATAGGCTGCTGGGCTATGTCCGGTTCAGGCATGACAGAGAAAGCGATTTTGGACGGGTCAGAAGACAGCAGGAAATCTTTTCAGAGCTTCAAAAAGAAGCGATGAGCATCGGAAATATCGCCCAGCTTCCGAAGCTGTGGGGGCTCGTCGATCCGTATATTGAAACAAACATTCCGAACGGCGTCATCTTCTCCCTCGGCAAAGACTTTTTGCTCGGAAGCGTAAAAGAAACCAAAAGCTTCAGGCTCCCGGTTGACGGATCATTCACGAACAAAGACGATCCAACATACGGGGCGGTCCTCGATTTAGACCTTGAACAAAACAAGGAAGAGCTGAAACGCTTTTTAAATGAGTGATCAAAAAAACCGCCGGGTTTCCCGGCGGTTTTTACTGATCATATTTTTTTAGTCCCCGGTCATAAAGGAAATTGCCGAACGGAACAAATGCGGCCACAAGACCGGCAGCCGGCCATTTCACAGACCACCTCAGCACAAAAGTCGCATACAACAGAACAAACAAATACAAAATAAACAATCCGCCGTGAAGCGATCCGACAATCGTAACGGCCATCGGATAATCCGCCCAATATTTAAGCGGCATGGCGATAAACAGCAGGATTAAAAGCGACATGCCTTCAATAAAACCCATCAACCGAAGGCGGCCAATCGGCGTTTGCAGCATAGTATACCTCCTGTGGAGTGATAGTCTACCTTTATACTATAAACCAAAAGGGGACAAATATGACAGGTTTTTTCTCCGTTGGATTTATGCGTCTGCCGGAAGCTTCATTAAAGCGCCGAAATATTGCTGAGCAGTCGTAAAACAAATAAATGCGGTCAATTCCGTTATTTCTTCTTCTGAAAACACTTCTTTTAAAACATCAAACTGCCTGTCTGAAACGCGCTCCCTCTGCGCCAAAAAGACCTCTGCAAACCCCATTGCAAAGCTCGTTTTCTGCTGATTCGGGATCTCGGGTTTCCCCTTTGCCTTGCAATATTCGCATCCGTTTCCCTGAGCCAGCACGCGGCGCACCTGCTCCTTTAGTTCCTTTGATAAAAAGCCGTCTCCTGACAGCTCCTCAGCTAAAGCCGTCCAGTTTGACATCAGGCTTTCGGAGTGTCCGAGCAGCCGCTGAAACGGCGTCTCTCCTCTGTCTGAAAAATTGATTCTTGTCATATGATGATCACCTCTTCATAATCATATATAAGCAGAAGTGAAAAATGAATTTCGAACGAAAGAATTTTCATGATAATATTAAAATGATGAAATAGAATGAAGGGAATAAAGTTACATATGAAAATTGATGACCTCGATTTTAAAATCATAGCCGAATTAAAGAAAGACAGCCGTTTATCGATGCGGGAGCTGGGCAGGAAGATCAGCCTTTCCGCGCCGTCTGTGACCGAAAGAGTCAGGCGGCTCGAATCGTTCGGCGTCATTAAAAAATATACGCTTGACATCGATTACCAAAAGGTCGGCCTTCCCGTATCCTGCATCATTGAAGCAACGGTGAAAAACGGGGAATACGAAAGGTTTAAAGCGTATATCGAACGCCTCCCGAATATTGAATTCTGCTACCGGATCGCGGGAGCCGCCTGCTATATGCTGAAAATCAATGCAGAGAGCCTGACGCAGATCGAAGCGTTTATCAATGAAACATCACCATATGCCCAAACCGTGACACACGTCATTTTTTCTGAAATTGAAATAAAGGAATCATGAACATTAGAGCTGCATCTGTATGATCTGTTATAATAAAAGGATGCATGAACAAGAAAGTGATGTGATGGACTTGTCTAAAACAGTCGTTTTAGCAGAAAAACCTTCAGTCGGCCGTGACTTGGCCCGCGTGCTGAAGTGTCATAAAAAAGGAAACGGATATCTTGAAGGCGACCGCTATATCGTGACATGGGCGCTCGGCCATCTGGTCACATTGGCGGACCCTGAAGGATACGGAAAGGAATTCCAGTCTTGGCGGCTTGAAGATCTGCCAATCATCCCCGAGCCTTTAAAGCTCGTCGTCATTAAAAAGACCGGAAAGCAGTTTCAGGCGGTTAAATCGCAGCTGATCAGAAAAGACGTCAAAGACATCGTCATAGCAACCGATGCCGGCCGGGAAGGCGAGCTTGTCGCCCGCTGGATCATCGAAAAAGCAAAGATTACGAAGCCATTGAAGCGCCTGTGGATTTCATCGGTCACAGACAAAGCGATTAAAGACGGATTTAAAAACTTAAAGAACGGCAAAGACTTTGAAAACCTTTACCATTCAGCCGTGGCTCGAGCTGAAGCCGATTGGATCGTCGGCATCAACGCGACGAGGGCGCTGACAACGAAATTCAACGCCCAGCTTTCCTGCGGACGCGTACAGACGCCGACATTGGCGATGATCGCGAAAAGAGAGGAAGATATCAAGAACTTTAAACCCGTCCCTTATTTCGGCTTGCGTGCAGCGGTTGACGGTATGACGCTGACGTGGCAGGACAAGAAAACGAAGCAGACTCGCACTTTCAACGCGTCTGTGACGTCACAGCTTGCAGGAGCGCTGCAAGGCAAACCGGCCGCTATCGTCGACTTGAAAAAAACGGCGAAAAAAAGCTTTGCCCCCGGACTTTATGATCTGACCGAGCTGCAGAGGGACGCCCATAAACGCTATGGATTTTCCGCAAAAGAAACGCTGTCCGTTTTGCAGAAGCTCTATGAGCAGCATAAGCTCGTCACCTATCCGCGGACGGACTCAAGATTTCTTTCTAATGACATCGTCCCTACCCTGAAAGACCGTTTGGAAGGCATGCAGGTGAAGCCTTATGCTCAGCATGTGACCCGGATCTTAAAGCATGGCGTTAAAGTCAATAAAAGCTTTGTTAACGATGCGAAAGTATCCGATCACCACGCGATTATTCCGACGGAAGAGCCGCTTGCGCTCGGCGCGTTAAGCGAAAAGGAAAGAAAGCTTTACGATTTGATCGCGAAGCGCTTTCTCGCCGTTTTAATGCCGCCGTTTGAATATGAAGAAACTAAAGTGTTCGCCGAAATCGGTGGAGAAACCTTTACGGCAAAAGGGAAAACCGTTCAGTCGCAAGGCTGGAAAGCGGTGTACGATTTCGCAGACGAAGATGATGACGAGGAAGAAAAGGATCAAACCCTTCCTAAACTCGCAAAAGGCGACACGCTGTCCGTCCGGTCTTTGACAGAGACGAAGGGTGAAACAAAACCGCCGGCGCGGTTTAATGAAGGAACATTGCTGTCTGCGATGGAAAATCCGGCCGCATTTATGCAGGGAGAAGAAAAAAAACTTGTGAAAACTCTCGGAGAGACGGGCGGACTCGGGACGGTGGCAACACGCGCCGACATTATCGAAAAGCTGTTCAACACATTCCTGATCGAGAAAAAAGGAAAAGATATCTATATCACCTCAAAAGGAAAACAGCTCCTTGAGCTTGTTCCGTCAGATTTAAAATCTCCTGCCCTCACCGCTGAATGGGAGCAGAAGCTGTCAGGCATTGCGAAAGGAAAACTGAAATCCTCCGCCTTTATCAAAGAAATGAAGGAGTACGCAAAGCAGACGATCAGAGAAATCAAAAGCAGCAATCAAACGTTTAAGCACGACAATATCACAGGGACCCATTGCCCTGACTGCGGAAAACTGATGCTGAAAGTAAACGGCAAACGCGGCACAATGCTCGTCTGCCAGGACAGGGAGTGCGGCCACCGCAAAACAGTCGCCAAACAGACGAACGCCCGCTGCCCGAACTGCCATAAGCGCATGGAACTGCGAGGACACGGAGAAGGCCAGACATTCGCCTGCGTCTGCGGCCACAGAGAAAAACTCTCCGTTTTCGAAAAGCGCAGGGCAAAAGACAAAAATTCAAAAGCATCAAAACGCGATGTACACTCCTACATGAAAAAGCAAAACAAAGATGAGCCAATCAACAACGCGCTCGCCGAACAGCTGAAGAAGCTGAAGCTTGATCAATAATCATCAAACAGCCTGCCGGAAACGGCAGGCTGTTTTAATGTGACCAAATATCACAAAACTAGCGAACTTGTCAGTGGAAAAGTCGCGAATCTACACGATATTTTTATACTTCTATTTATCCCGGAAAGCTGTTCAAAGGAATCAGTTGTTTATAAAATTCAATTAACCGGGGGATTGGTTTGGCTGTGCTTTCCCTGGTGCGATTGGACCTTCAAAGATACTAGTACAGAGATCTTGGTAATGGGCTATTTCAGATCCAAATACCTCTCGGGATTTACGCATCAGTTCGGTGAATACGGACTGATCCCTCACCGATTCATTCAACGATGCAACTGCTTCAGCCAGTGCAGCACGAGCCGTCATTGCTTGGTGGTTCACGGATTGGACGTCCCAATACACATCCGGTGTTCCAGAACTAATCCGTGCCAGTAGCGCAAGCATAGTTGCATGCGGAGGGGGTGCAAGAGAACCAAGTTTTGCAATGTCAACATCTAATTCTGCAAGCGCCAATCCAAAGGTGAGTATCGCTGCATGAGTGAGTGCCTGCAAAGCCGCGGCCAATTGATCATGCTCCTCAGCTTCTAATAGCACCGGACGACCTTTCCAATCTAAAATCATCTGAATCAAATGACTTCCTTTAGGCCCATCGTTTTGAACGATGACAGCTACCGGTCTACCCACGATACTAAGGCTGGGAGCAAACATAGGGTTAAGACCTATGCTTTCGAAAGGCAAACCCAAAGCGTGTATTTTGTTAAATATGGGTGATTGTACAGAAAGAGTGTGCGCCAAGAGAGAATCAGGCTTCATTAACGCCCCGACAACTTTTACTGCTTGAAGAGCCGCGGTCTCTGGTAAAGCGAGCATCACCATGTCGGCCTTTTGGATCTTATCTTTGGCCTGTGGAGTCGGAACCGTAATGTCACATTTCATGAATTGTCGACGAACGGAAGGAGGATTCATATCGATAATACATACTTCAACACCCGATTCTTCAAGAAGGTCTGCAAACATCCCGCCAACGCCGCCGGCTCCTCCCGCAATCACACACTGCCTTATTTCCTGACTCATCTTGAACCTCCCACTGCAGAGACTTCCGCTGCTGCGATAGCTGAGACCATAGCTCGCGCTTTAACCTGAGTTTCTTTGAATTCCTCTTCTGGATCTGACAATGCTACGATCGCTCCTCCGACACCAAAAGTCGCCTTGTCACCGGTCACAACAACTGTGCGGATAACAATACTAAGATCCGCAGCTCCACTCAGTCCAAACCAGCCGAGGCTGCCAGAGTAGACACCTCGGGGGCCCTTCTCGAGTCGGTCTATGATTTCCATCGTCCGAATTTTCGGAGCACCGGTCATCGAACCGCCTGGAAAAGCAGCGCGGACGCAATCAACCGTTGATTTGTCCGGACGTATAGTGCCGCGAATCGTCGAGATCAACTGGTGAACTGGTGCATATGTTTCTACATCGAACAGCTTAGGTACATGAACAGATCCTATTTCACAAACAGTGTTAAGGTCATTTCTGACTAAGTCAACGATCATTAAGTTCTCTGCGAGATCTTTTTCATCACTTAGCAACTCATTTCGTAATTGGTGATCTTCAGCAGAAGTCCTGCCTCTCATCCGGGTACCCTTGATCGGTTTGGACTCAACGATACGATCAGCACCGATTGAGAGGAACCGTTCCGGAGAGGCACTTAGTACTGCTGCATCCGCAAAGTTTAAAAATGCCCCATAGGGAACCGGACTGATTCTTCTTAGGTGCGTATACGTAATCCAAGGATCTATAGGGGTATAAACAGTTGCTGAATTAGTCAAACATATCTCATAGGATTCACCATTGCGGATTTCTTCTAAGCAATTGTTGATCAGTTGAAGATAAGAGGGCCGGTTATGCCGAAATTCGATTGGGATATTGTGGTCCGGCACGGATGTAAGGATTGAATCCTTGTCCGAATCGTTTGCTGCAGCAGGAATGTCATTCAAGATTCGCTCTGCCGTATTTAGCCAGTTGAGTGCTTGCTTATCCTCATCCCCAGTCGAAAGACACAACAGATAGGCTTCCTGTTCAAGATGATCAAAAACAAGCATGCGGTCAACGAAAAGCAGGGCTGCATCAGGAATCTCAGATTGATACCGGCTGCTCCCGCAAGTTTCAGCTTTTAGCTCATAGCCAATGTAGCCCACATAGCCGAGATTGAAGTCAAAGGGAAGGCCTTCCGGAGTAGATGTTGCCCGACGGCGGATTTGCTCATCAAGATAATCATAAAATGACTGTTGAATGAACTCCGTCTCTTGACCCGAACGTTGTACTTTTACAACACCTTCTGCTACTCTATAGGTCAAATATTCAGCATTCTCTCCCGCACCATCGCCAAGATAGGAAAATCGTGACAAGCCTTCGATGACACTGCTGCTGTCAAGCCAGAATCCATGAGGTGCATCAGCAAATAGTGTCTGGTAACTTAACTGAGCGTCAGGAAATCCCGATAATTTTCGAAAATGGATCCGGTAGAAATCGCTTTTAGAATGGGAAGGCTCCTTTAATTTGGGAGACGGTCTTGATCGTTCAGTGCGCTTCGGAGTCAGGTCTCTAAAGTTGGCAAGCAACTCGCGCCCATAATGACTGCAGATTGACTCGGGGTGGAATTGCACACCCCAAATCGGCAGATTGCGGTGTCGAAGCCCCATAATCAACTCATCTTTTGTCCACGCAATTGCTTCCACATCATCACCCAGATCAGTAACGACAAGGGAGTGATAGCGTACGACAGAGAACTCAGGAGGAAGCCCGTCAAAGATATCAACCCCTGAATGGTGAATGACTGATGTTCGTCCATGCATAGGCTCAGAAGCGTGGTTCACCTTCCCGCCAAACAAATGAGCTATGCCTTGATGTCCAAGACAGACTCCGAGGACTGGCAGCTTAGCTTCTTGAATAATAGTTGCATTAATACCAAAGTCCTCAACCCGTTCCGGTCGACCGGGGCCTGGGGAGATCACGATGTTGTCAATCTCATCAATCGGCACTTGTGACCAGTCCACATCATTACGGACAACTATTGGCGGTCGGCCATTTACTTCGCCGATCAATTGATACAGGTTGTAAGTAAATGAATCATAGTTGTCAATTAGAAGTGTTTGTATCCCTGCCCCCATTAAACAATTCCTCCCTTTTTCTTTTTTGGCCGGCCAGGCTTGAAGAAATGTCCTGTCTCCGATTTTCTGAATGGTCAATTACGATATCCTCAACCCTGCACGTTTCAGAAATAATGAGCTCATAAAGGTTACGCAAAAACTCTTGACTTAAACCATTCTCGTCAGCGTATCGAGCTGCCCGTTCCTGGACAAAGTTAATTCGGTGCGGCTGCATCATCGGAATATTATACTCGCGTTTGTATAATCCAATCTTAATGCAGCATTCTAAACGTTCTTTCAATGTATCCAACAGTTGTTCATCAATACGATCAAGTTTTACACGCAGGCCCTCAAGCCCCTTTTCTATTTCTGATAACATGTAAATGCCTCCAATTCTAAATTCTTTTGATAAAAGAGAGGGACTTTACCTTGACGATCCGCGTCTCTCCTTTTCACCCGAAACTTAGACTATGAAGTATACGGTTAATAAGATAAGAAGATTTGAGTGTTTCGACTATAGTTTCAGTGAAATTACCTTCAGACCGCAACAACCGAATCTCGAAGACAGATGGTTTCCACAGCACTTGAAAATGATAATCTGCAGCATTATGAATACCTAACGTGCCGAGGAGACTTAACAAGCGGATTGAAATTGTCGTGGTATCTGCATTAATAGAATAGACCAGCTTGTCCTTCTAAAATGGAGTAACCTTGATACAATGCCGCATGACAGGTGGATTCACATACGTACGAGCACTGCTGACCCATCAGATCAGGATGATTGGATAAACAATCCAGTATCAAATGCTAAAAATTTTATAAAAGCAGATTATAATAGTTTCCGCCACGACCACCCCTGTGTTGACGAAGGATTTAACAATCTTAACTTTCATCGATGCTATGCAAATTCGGTTTATTTCTGTTAAATTATAACTCTGAACCTAAATTATAACAATTTAAATATTAAAAAAAGTTTCAACACTTGTGTGAATGAACTGCGCCGCGATTGCTCTAAAGGATGAAGACCAAATGAAAAGGCATGAGTGCCATACAATTCCGGACTCATGCCAGTCTAACCGCTTCATGACATTTTATTGTCTAACTTCGCTGGGGCATATCAAAATGAGCGGCAGCCTTTTAGTAGATTTGATCATGTATACATGGAGTGGTGCTTAGGATAGGTGCCGCCGGATTTACCGGGCATGGCTTCAAGTTCAGCAGTGTGGCGGAGAGATCTTTATGCGAGATGAGCACCGCTGGGAACACAAAGCATGAAACAGCCGCTGTCGTGGTTTCCTTCACTTTCGTCAGCATGCCGGATCACGTTTCCCGGCAGCGAAAAAGTGGTATGGAAGAAACAAAGGAGGACGTGATATGGCAAACAAAACCGCAGGAAAAGTAGCTGCAGAACTGCTGAAGGAATGGAATATTGATCATGTTTACGGCATGCCGGGGGACAGCGTCAACGAATTTATCGATGAATTGCGGCATGAAGAAAACAGCCTCCGCTTCATTCAAGTGCGCCATGAAGAAACCGCTGCTCTCGCTGCCGCAGCTGATGCGAAGCTGACAGGCAAAATCGGCGTCTGCCTTTCGATAGCGGGCCCGGGTGCCGTTCATCTGCTGAACGGATTGTATGACGCGAAAGCTGACGGGGCGCCTGTGCTGGCGATTACAGGGCAGGTGTCTTCAAATGAAATCGGAAGAGATTACTTTCAGGAGATCGGTCTTGAACGAATGTTTGAGGATGTGGCTGTCTTTAATCAGCAGGTTCATTCGGCCGAAGCCCTGCCTGACCTTTTAAATCAGGCGATCCGTACCGCCTACAGCCAAAAAGGGGTCGCCGTACTGAGCGTATCCGATGATCTGTTTGCGGAAAAGATTAAACGGAAGCCGGTTTATACGTCTGCGCTTTATATTGAAGGCGATCTTCAACCGAAGCAAAGCCAGCTGATGCAGTGTGCACAATTGATTAATCATGCGAAAAAGCCGGTGATTTTAGCCGGAAAGGGAATGAAATCGGCAAGAGATGAGCTGCTCGAGTTTGCCGATAAAGCGGCCGCACCGATCATCGTTACGCTCCCCGGGAAAGGAGTCGTACCCGATCGGCACCCGCACATGCTCGGGAATCTCGGACACATCGGTACAAAACCCGCATATGAAGCGATGGAGGAAAGCGATCTGTTGATCATGCTGGGGACTTCTTTTCCGTACCGCGATTATCTTCCGGAAGATGCGCCGGCTATTCAGCTTGATAACAACCCGGCGAAAATCGGCAAACGGTATCCTGTCACCGCCGGCCTTGTCTGCGATGCGAAAAAAGGGCTTATGGAACTGACGAAAACCATTGAACGGAAATCGAACCGCGCATTTTTGGAAAGCTGTATACAACATATGAGGAAGTGGCGCTATGAAATTGAAAAAGACGAACAGGTGGCGACAGAACCGCTCAAGCCTCAGCAGGTGATTGCAAGGCTTGAGGACGCAGTCGCCGATGATGCGGTCCTGTCCGTTGACGTCGGAAATGTGACGGTTTGGACGGCGCGCCATTTTAATATGACCAATCAGGATTTTCTGATTTCAAGCTGGCTTGGCACGATGGGATGCGGTCTTCCAGGCGCGATTTCCGCAAAGCTTTCCAATCCGGAGCGCCAAGCTGTAGCCGTGTGCGGAGACGGCGGCTTCAGCATGTCCATGCACGATTTTCCGACTGCTGTCAAATATGACCTGCCCATTGTTGTCGTGATTTTAAATAATCAGAACTTGGGAATGATTCAATATGAACAGCAGGAAAAAGGGCATGTTAATTATGCAACAGCGCTTGAAAACGTCGATTATGCCAAGTTTGCCGAGGCCTGCGGCGGGAAGGGCTTCAGCGTGACAAAGCACGAAGAGCTCATTCCGGCTTTGAAAAATGCCTTTCAATCACAAAAGCCGTCGATTATCGATGTGGCAATAGCAGATGAACCGCCGCTTCCGGGAAAAATATCTTATACACAAGCTGTCAACTACAGCAAATATATGATCAAAAAACTGGTTGAGAAAAAAGAGCTCGACTTGCCGCCGCTGAAAAAAAGTTTGAAAAGGATTTTTTAGTATGATGCCAAGGGAGATCGTCCCTTGGCTTTATCATGTTCAGATGTTAAAATTTGATGGATAGTATTGGAATATCCGCGTTTTTTCTTTTTGCATCAAAACCCGTCTCAACACGATAAAAAGAGAGGGGATTGAAACGTGGGTTATTTTAAGAAAAGTACCTTCAGTACAGCTTTCATACTATCAGCCGGATTGCTGTTGATGTCAATCATTCCTCAGCACGCCTTCGCTCATGGTTTTGTCGAAAAACCAGGGAGCAGAGCGGCTCTGTGCAGTGAGGCTTACGGACTTCTCAATCTGAACTGCGGAAGCGTGATGTATGAGCCGCAAAGCCTGGAAGCGAAAAAAGGGTTTCCGCATGACGGCCCGGCAGACGGACAAATAGCATCTGCGGGCGGACTGTTCGGCGGGATTCTTGATCAGCAGTCGGAAAATCGCTGGTTTAAACATATCATGACCGGCGGGGAACACACCTTTACCTGGACATATACCGCCCCCCACAACACCAGCCAATGGCACTACTATATCACCAAAAAAGGCTGGGATCCTGACAAACCGCTAAAGCGTGCAGATTTCGAACGGATTGGAACCGTTCCGCATGATGGTTCCCCTGCATCCCGCCATTTATCTCACCAAATTTACATTCCAGAAGACCGCTCCGGGTATCATGTGATATTGGCCGTTTGGGATGTGGCTGATACTGAAAACGCTTTCTATCAGGTGATCGACGTTGATCTAGTGAACAAATAAAGCCCAGTCGTCTGAAAACCGATTTGTGAATCAGCGGGTTTTGGTGCAAACAGAGAAAATAAGTAATCAAAAACCCCGGCATGTTTTGGGAAAGCCGGGGTTTTTGGTATTCTTTATTTCTTTTTCTTCATGGCGGCAGCCATGAACGGCAGCAGGGTGCCGAACAGCATCGTGCCGCCGAAGAAATTCCCGAGGTAAGGCTGTCCGATCAGGTAACAGACGGCAAATACAGCCGCAGCAAGACCGATCATGATATAGCCTGGATAAAACCTTTTTTTAAAGCTTGTCCGCTGGGTCACCCGGAAAAATATCAACCCGATGACGAGCGGGACAATCCATAGGTAAAACAGTATAAATACTTTCATAATCAAAACTCCATATTTTTTTATCTATCATACCAGATTGCAGTATAAAATGCGTGTGACAAATCCCGGACTCATTTGCTGCGGGCGAGGTATTCCTCCTTCAGGAGCCCGTATACGAAATGGTCGGCGAAGTGGTCGTGGAGCCACTCGCATTGCCTGAGGCAGCCTTCTTTCGTGAAGCCGAGCCTTTCCGGAATAGCCTGGCTTTTTACGTTTTGAACAGCGGCTCTAATTTCAATTCTGTTTAAATCGTATTCGCTGAAAAGCGTGTCGATCAGCGCCCGGCAGGCATCAGTCATCAGCCCTTTTCCTTGAAAAGGCTCCCCCAGCCAATAGCCGATCGAAGTCGTACGGTTGATCCAATTAATATAATGGAGTCCGATGATTCCGGCAAAATTGCCTTGATGCCATATTCCCGCTTGAAACCCGTTGTTCGCAGCGGCCTGTTTCATGCATTCTTCGATAAAAGCTTCGGTATCCTCCAGCTGCTTTGTGCCGTCCACCCAAAACAGCCATTTCCGCAACACATCTTTAGACTGCTGGATCTGCATATAAACTGTTTTGGCATCTTTTGGTTCGAGCATTTTTAAATAAAGATCATCACGCACCATTAATTTAAACATCCAGAATCCCCCTTTTCTTCAGTATAATATAAAAAAGCCGACCAAGGTCGGCTTTAACCAGAAAATGTATCATAAATCAAGAAAATATTAAGGGCGACGATTAAGGCGGCGATCAGCCAAGAGAGGGCTGTTATCCACTTCGCATTTTTCAGGCTCCCCATAATGCGTTTATTGCTCGTAAATAAGATAAGCGGGATAAGGGCAAAGGCGATCCCGAATGACAGGACGACCTGGCTCAAGACAAGAGCGGTTGTCGGATTCACCCCTGAAGCAATAATAGCGATAGGCGGCAACATCGTAATGAACCGTCTTAAATAAAGCGGAATCCTGAAATTAATGAAGCCCTGCATGATAATATCTCCTGAAAGCGTTCCGACAGACGAACTTGATAAACCAGCGATTAACAGGCCGACGCCGAACAGTACGGCGGAAAGCGGACTGACCATGCTGCTGAAGTGGCTGAAGGCCACATCAAGGTCTTCGACAAAAATGCCGTTCTTATAAAACAGTGCAGCGGCGACGATCAGCATGCTCGCATTGATTGCTCCGGCAATCAGCATGGCGATTAAAATGTCGATGAACTCAAACCGGAATATCTTCTTCTTTTCCGCTTCCGTTTTTCCGATCACTCTCCGCTGGGTGAGAGCGGAATGGAGATAGATGGCATGCGGCATCACGGTCGCTCCCAAGATTCCCGCCGCCAGCAGGATGCTGTCTGCACCATCGAAGCGGGGAACAAACATGCCCTCCAAAACCGAACCGATATCAGGTTTTGCAAAAAAGGTTTGAAAGGCAAAAGCGATCACGACGATGAACAGCATTCCTGTTATCGCCGCTTCTAGCGGCCTGACGCCGCGCCTTTGCAGTTCCAAAATCGCGAAAGATCCGGCGGCTGCAATAATCGAGGCTTCAAGCATCGGTATGCCGAACAGCAAGTAGAGACCGAGAGCAGCTCCGATAAATTCAGCCAAGTCGGTCGCGATCACGACAAGCTCTCCCTGAATCCACAAGCCGATGGAGACCGGTTTAGGGAATTCTTCCCTGGCGACTTCGGGCAGATTTTTACCCGTTGCAATTCCGAGCTTGGCAGACAGCGACTGAATCAGCAAAGCCATAATATTTGAAAAAAGAATCACCCATAAAAGCAAGTAGCCGTATTTCGAACCAGCCGCGATATTTGTGGCGAAATTGCCGGGATCAATATAAGCTATAGCCGCGATAAACGCCGGACCCAAAAAAGGGAGCAGCCTTTTGAAGCCTTTGCTTTTTCCGTCCAGTGCATCTTGAGCTTCTTTTGATATTTGCGAGTGTTTGGACAAATCGTGACTGACCATTTGATTCACCTAGATTCTCAGTTGTTTTTCCTTGTACATAAAAGTTTCCTTAGTGCAAAAATTATATCATCATCATATGCCCGCGATGATCAATTGTCAACCATAAGATGTTATAGTATATGCGCGAACGGTTTCGCCCAAACAAAAAACCAGCACCGCTTTTGGGCGATGCTGGCCGGATATTATGCCTGAGAACCCATTCTCCCGTGGAAGATTAGGTTTAAAATGAAGACGAGAATTGCGGCTCCGATTATCGCTGGAAAGATGGCGAATCCCGCAATATCAGGCCCCCACGTTCCAAGCAGCCCGTGGCCGATCCAGGCTCCGATAAAGCCGACAACCATGGAGCCGATAATACCTCCTGGTGCACCGTGGCCTCCGATTGCGCCTCCTATTAAACCGATGACAATCGCTACGATTAAAGAAACGAGAAATCCTAACATTGTCTTTCCACCTCTTTCAATTGATTTATATTACATGTTTAGCCCGTCTCGGGCGTCTATAAACGCTTGAAAGCATATTGAGAAAGACGGCTGGCTATTCCTCGAGAAGCGAAGCGCCTGCGATGCCCGGATGCGTCATTTCATACGGATCCAAAATGAGATCCAATTCTTCCTCTGTCAAAACATCATGGAGCAAACACAGCTCGCGCACGGATTGTCCTGTGGCGATCGCTTCTTTTGCAATTCGTGCGGCAGCTTCATAGCCGAGGTGCGGATTGACGGCCGTAATCGTTCCTACGCTTTTTTCGACGAATTCTTTCAGCCTGATCTCATTCGCTTCAATCCCGGTGATGCAGTAATCGGTAAATACGCGAAATCCGTTGTTCATGATTTTAATCGACTGCAGCAAATTAAAGACGAGTACGGGCTCCATCACGTTTAACTCAAGCTGCCCCGCCTCTGATGCAAGGCAGATGGTATGATCGTTGCCGATCACCTGAAATGCGATCTGGTTCATCAGTTCAGGCATCACCGGATTCACCTTGCCGGGCATGATGGAGGAGCCGGGCTGGCGGGGGGGCAGCCGGATCTCGGCAAGCCCTGCCCTCGGGCCTGACGCCATTAAACGCAAATCGTTGGCGATTTTGGACATGTTCATCATGCCGACTTTCAATGCAGCCGATACTTCTGTGTAGGCATCCGTGTTTTGTGTGGCATCGACAAGATGGTCAGCGCCTTTCAGCTGATAGCCGCTGATATCTGATAGGTGTTCGACAACGCTTTGAATATATCTCGGATCAGCGTTTAAACCTGTGCCGACTGCGGTTGCTCCCATATTGACTTCATAGAGATGATGCTGAGACTGCTTGATCCGCTGAATATCGCGTTCGATGACCCGGGAATAGGCTTCGAATTCCTGACCGAGCCTGATCGGAACGGCATCCTGAAGATGAGTGCGGCCCATTTTGATAACGGAATCGAACTCCTCCGCTTTTTGGCGGAAGGCATCCAGCATATGTTCCATCGTCGATATAAGCTGTCTTAAGTGATTCAATGTGGCCAGATGAATGGCTGTCGGAAACACATCATTCGTTGATTGGGCCATATTGACATGTGTGTTCGGGCTTAAATGGAAGTAATCACCTTTTTCTTTTCCTAAAAGCTCCAAACCTCTGTTTGCGATAACTTCATTTGTATTCATATTCATTGAAGTGCCGGCGCCGCCTTGAATGGGGTCGACAATAAAATGATCGTGCCAGAGCCCTTCCGCTATTTCGCCGGCCGCTTTTACAATGACTTCGCCGAGCTCTTTATATAAACGTTTAATATCCATATTGGCGAGAGCCGCCGCTTTTTTGACCATTGCCAAAGCTTTAATCAGCTCTTCATCAATCCGGTAGCCTGTAATCGGAAAGTTCTCCACGGCCCTCATGGTTTGTACGCCGTAATAGGCGTCAGCCGGAACTTCTTTTTCGCCTAGAAAATCCTTTTCGATCCTGGTTGCTTTCGTATCCATGGCAAAACCTCCGTAGGTTGTTTCTTATGATGTATTGTGCCTCGATCGGCCGTGTTTTAATTTGCTTTTAAAAAAAGGAAAATCGTCTTCTGATTGGGGCTGTCAAGTAATAAAGAGCCTGTTTTCTCTAATAATATACGCTCATTTGCATGGCAAAAAAATTTAAAGGAAAGATATGCAGAAACAGACAAATGGTCATATAGTTATGTTTATGTATTATTAACTTAATTAAATTTCTTTACTTCATTTGTCTTTTTGTAGTAAATTTCCTTATATAAATTTTCGTATGAGAAAGGAAGAGCTGTGATGGGACATGTACTGATGATCAATTTCCCGGGAGAGGGGCACATCAATCCCTCTCTTGGCGTCACAAAGGAGCTGCAAAGACGAGGAGAAAGCATCGTCTATTATGCAGTTGAGGAATACGCTGAAAAAATTAAAAAAACAGGGGCGGAAGTCCGTTTATACCCGGATTTCAGAGAGGCTTTATCACCCGAAAAAGAAAGAGAAAAGATGGACTTTGCCGAGTTGGTATACAATATGTCAGGTAAAGTCGATGAGATCGTTCAGCTCATCTACCAGGAAGTCAGGGACGAGTCTTATGATTATGTGATATATGACCATCACTTTTTGGCGGGGAAAATCATTGCTGAAATGCTTGGGCTGCCGAGCGTTTCGTTATGTACGACATTTGCAATTGACGAGACGTTCGCAAAAACGTTTACGCTGCAAGGCGACCTTGAAAGCTCGCCGTATTTTGAAAAATTGAAGCAATCCCTTGGCGAATTAAGTGAGCGGTACCCCGTCAGTCTCGACAAGCCGTTTGACGTATTCTCCTGTCCGGGGGACATTACGATTGTCTTTACCTCCAGGGAGTTTCAGCCTCATGCCGAGCGATTTGGAAATGACTATTTGTTTGTCGGGCCGTCGATTACGAGCAGACAGGATCCAGGCAGCTTCCCGTTCGCTGAGCTGGAGGGGGAAACCGTCATCGTGATCTCGATGGGCACGATCTTTAATCAGCAAAAAGAGCTGTATCATATGTGTATCGAAGCGTTGAAAGACTTTGACGGCAAGGTGGTTATGGCTGTTGGGAAATCAACGGACCCCGCGGATCTCGGCACCATACCGGATCATTTTATCGTGAGGCCGTATATCCCGCAATTGGAGGTTTTGAAAAAAGCCGATGTATTTGTCACCCACGGCGGCATGAACAGTACAAATGAAGGCCTGTATTTTGATACGCCGCTCATCGTCATTCCGATGGGTGCTGACCAGTTTTTCGTCGCAGCTCAGGTGGAACGGACAGGGGCCGGGATCAAGCTTGATAAAAATGAACTTTCTCCGGCTGTTTTACAAAAAACGATTAAAGATATGCTTGAAAACCGCTCCTATAAAGACGGAGCCGCCAAAATCGGCCGCTCGCTCCGCGATGCCGGCGGCTATCAAAAAGCAGCTGATGCTGTATTGGAGTTGGCGGGGAAAAAAGTAAGACGCTCCAAAAACGGAGCGCCCCGTTAATTCATCCTGATCTTCCGCTCCACACTGCCGTCTTTTTTATGGACGATGACGGCAGTGCCTTTGTTTTCGGCGATTTCTTTCGCCCGTTCGACGGCTTCTGCTTTTGTATCCTTTACTTCGCTGGCCCGCTTGGCGTCTTCGGCTTTGACTGCCCAGCCTTTTTCGTGTTTAATGACATGCTCGCACTTTTCCGCAAGCTCCGGCCTGCTGCTCGAACCGCTGTCACCGCGTACCGTTTCATCAGCTTCCTCCGCATAGGATTTGAGTTCGCTTTTGCTCCTGTTATCCGCCCATTCCTTCGCCTGACTCGTCGCGATCGGAATCGCCCGGCTTTCGTCGTATCCTTCGTCTACCATTGCATTCGCAATTTCAATGGCTTTCTTTTTTACCGGTTTGTCCAAATGCTTCAATGAAGCGGGATAGTCTTCCATTGACCATGGCATTTGATCATTCCTCCTTTTACATAAAGGTTTACCCTCCGGCTGCCGATCAAAAAACACGGATTCATAAAGTGAATCATTGTATACTATAAAAAAACACGATTGAGAGGGCGAACCTTCTGTGCGCAACGATAAAACAGATTTGGAAAACGAACTGAAAAAAATTGAAAAATGGGAAAAAGAGCAGCAGAAAGCGTGGTTTTGGGAAAGGATCGGGCGGCTGCCGTTCAAGGTTCTGGACAAGCTTACACCGGCATTCATTCAAGATAAAATCGGTCTCTTGCTCGACGAAATCGGCGGCTTTATTCAAAACGGCGGCCAATATTTGACGTCCGAAAAACATCTGATCCGCCAGTTTCAAAAAAAGCTGCCGGATGAAACGATCGAAACGGTCGAAGATATTCAAAGGGCTCCTTTGGAAGTGATGGATCAAATGTGTGAAAACCTCGGAAAAAACAGGGCGAATACCGCGGCTGTCCAAGGAGCGACAACAGGTGTCGGCGGCTTATTCACGCTTGCCGTCGATATTCCCGCGATCCTCGGCCTTTCATTGAAGACATTACAGGACATCGCGGTGTCTTACGGCTACGATCCTAAAGAAAAAACGGAGCGGATGTTCATTATTAAATGCCTGCAGCTCAGCGCTGCTGATATTGTCGGGAAAAGGGCGATCATTCAGGAACTCAGCCGATACCATCTACAGTCAGGCTCACGGGAAAATATGATTTCGCAAATTCAAGGCTGGCGGGAGGTTGTTTATACATACCGCGATTCTTTCGGATGGAAAAAGCTGTTTCAAATGGTGCCCGTCGCAGGCATCCTCTTTGGCGCAATCTCAAACCGTTCAATGGTGAACGGCGTTGCCGAAACAGGGATGATGATGTATAAAAAGCGGAGGATCATGGAAAGGCTTGCGGAGCTGGACGCCGCAGATACAGAGTGATAAAAAGGCTGCCGTTTCGATAACGGCAGCCTTTTTCATGGAGTTACGCTTTTTCCGTAAAGCGAGGCAGTCTGAAGATAATCGCGCATATGCCGCAGACGCCGATCAAAATCGGATAAAAAGAATAAGGAAGAATGCTGACAGGCGATATTTTCGCGATTTGTGCAGCTGACAGCATTTGCGCGCCGTAAGGAATCAATCCTTGTACCACACAGGAAAAGATATCGAGGATGCTCGCCGATTTCCTATTGTCGATTCCGTACCGGTCGGATAAATCTTTTGCCAGCGGCCCCGCTGTAATAATGGCAATCGTATTGTTGGCCGTCGCCAGGTTTGCCGCACTGACAAGGCCGGCAATGCCCGCTTCCGCTCCTTTTTTTGAACGGATTCTCCGCGATACAAATTGAAGGAGAAATGCGATCCCGCCGTTTCGCTTCATCATTTCCGCCATTCCGCCAATCAGAAGCGATAAAATGATTAGTTCGGACATCCCGCCGATGCCTTCGGTGATCGCGGTTAAATACGTATGAAGCGTCAGGCTGCCGTCGGAAATACCGATTACTCCGGCTAACACGATGCCGCCGAAAATAACGGCCATAACATTAAATCCGAGAAGGGCGAATATCAGAACCCCGAGATACGGCAGCACCTTCACCCAGCTGTAAGTCCCGGCTTGTGCGGCAGGATGCCCTCCGGCTGAAAACACCATCAGCAGGATGACCGTGGCAACCGCGGCAGGCAGGACGATCAGGAAATTCGTTTTAAACTTGTCCGACATTTTCGTCTTTTGTGTGCGGACAGCGGCAATGGTCGTATCGGAAATAAATGATAAGTTATCACCGAACATCGCGCCCCCCACAACCGCAGCAACCGAATAGGCCGCCGGAACGCCGATTTCGGCGCTGATCCCTGCTGAGATCGGAGCGAGCGCAGCAATCGTTCCGGTTGACGTGCCCATCGACACAGAGATAAACGCAGCGATGATAAATAAACCGGCAACCATAAACTGCCCCGGTACAAACGAAAGCGCAAGATTAACGGTTGATTCGACGGCCCCCATCGCCTTTGCGGCTGATGAAAACGCGCCGGCCAAAATAAAGATCATCACCATGATCATAATATCGGGGTGTCCGGCGCCTTTCGCAAACCACTCCGTCTTTTGGCTGAGCTTCTCCTTACTGTTCATCGCCAGTGAGACAACCGATGCCGCAAGCGCCGCGGCCACGATTGGCAGGCTGTAAAAATCGCCTGTGATCAAGCCTGATCCAACGAATAAACAAACAAATAAAAACAGCGGCAAAAGCCCTGAAGCTTTTCCGTTTTGATTTTGCATGATGTACACCTCTTCTATAGGTTCAAACCGTTTTTTCACCAATATCCAACACTTTAAAAGGCGAACGCTCAAAAGTCAAATGGTAAAATAAGTTCGGGAGAAAATCAAATGAAAGAGGAGTGAAGCTGATGGATCGCAAAACGAGTCTTCTTGAATTGACAAAGGAAGTCACAGAAAAGCATGCCAATTTTTCCGTTTCGGAAGTGAACGACCATTGTATGCGAATTGCTGTTTTGGAGGGCGAATACGTATGGCATTTCCATCCCGGCTCAGATGAGCTGTTTATTGTTTTGGAAGGAGAGCTGTTGATCGACTTTCAGGACCGTCCCACAGAAGTCCTGAAAGCGAACGATTCCCTGCTGATTCCGAAAGGCGTCATTCACCGGACGCGCGCTGATGTAAGGTCGGTTAACCTTTGTATAGAAAAAACTAATGCGGAAACCGTCCCGTTCGCGGAAGGGAATGTGCTGAAGCTGATACGGTGCAAACCAGCCGGACAACAGCTTCATGCATTCAGCGAGGCGCAGGCCAAATGGGCTCCGCTGCAAAACGTCAGCGGATTCATCAGACAGTGGGGCGGATGGATGGAAACAGAAAACGGGCCGGAAGCCCTTGTCCTCGTGCTTTGGAAATCAAAGCGCGATTATTTGAACTTTATGGCCGATCATCATGATGCAATATATGAAAGAACGAATCAGAAAGGTACGTTCGAATCCATCAACATTACCCTGTTTGAAGAGCCTGCCGAGATATCTAAGACGCTGCAGAACAATACGCCGGCTCCGGTACCGGAATGGACGGTAAAAGGCAGCGGATGATTGCATGATTCCCGGACTCTTTCGTGAATGTGCTATTTGTGTTTACTCTTTTTGAAATGTGGAATGTAAAAACCATAACACTTCAAAAGGAGGAATCGAAAATGGCAAACAATAATGACAACAACAAAATGAGCAGGGAAGAAGCAGGCAGAAAAGGCGGAGAAAAAACAAGCCAAAACCATGATAAAGAATTCTACCAAGAGATCGGTCAAAAAGGCGGAGAAGCAACAAGCAAAAATCATGACAAAGAATTCTACCAGGAAATCGGCGAAAAAGGCGGGGAAGCCACAAGCCGTAATCATGACAAAGAATTCTACCAGGAAATCGGTGAAAAAGGCGGAGAAGCCACAAGCCGAAACCATGATAAAGAATTCTACCAGGAAATCGGTGAAAAGGGCGGAGAAGCCACAAGCAAAAACCATGACAAAGAATTCTACCAGGAGATCGGTCAAAAAGGCGGAGAAGCCACAAGCCGAAACCATGACAAGGAGTTCTATCAAGAAAACGGTGAAAAAGGCGGACGTCAAAGAAGAAGCGGTTAATGTACAGTGAAGAGAGGGGCTGACAAACAGTCCCTCTCAGCGTGTCGACAAACCCTCGCATTCGTTGTCAGGCCTGCGCGTCGGTGCTCACGAATTGCAACATTCGCTCCGCCCCAATGCTCGGCCTTCCTAGACTGCAAGGGTTGAGGGTCACGCTGAAAGGATTTTGTCAATAATCTGGAGGGGCTGAACATCAGCCCCTCCTTTTTTATGGAAGATGCCTGCCGCTGCCGCACGAGCGCTCATATTAAAATATTATTAATTATTGATCTTCTGAAGAGATTTCCGGTCTGTTTTGTTATATAATTTACAGATGATGCATCAAATTGTAATTATAAAAGTTTGAATGCTAAAAGTTAAGGACTAAAGTACTGGTGGGAGTGTACCGAATGGCAGCGTTGATTAAATTTTTTCAGCATCCTGGGGTCAGGCGTTTTTCAGTTTTTGTTGTATTGGCGGGAGTTTTATATCTGTTCCGCAGCATGATGAATCTCATATTGCTCACATTTATCTTTACGTTTTTGATGAACCGTCTGGAAAATGTGATCCGCGGTTTTTTAAACCGCTTTATTAAAGTCAGCCAGAGACTGATTATTTCCTGTTTGTATGCGGCTCTTGCCATCGCGCTTTCGATCGGCGGTGTGGTCTATTACCCCGTGATCGTCACCCAGATTCAGCAGCTGATCAAACAAGGAAAGTATATTGCTTCTCACCCTGACAGCATTCCTTTTCTCGATATGATCACCGGTATGTTCGGCGATATCAATTTGACATCCTATTTGGAAAAAGGTCTTAACTTTATCTATACATATATCACAGATATTAGCGCGTTTGGCCTGCAGGTGGTTATGTCATTGGTTCTCAGCATGTTCTTATTGATCGAAAAAGACAAGGTCTTGAGCTTAATGGATAAATTTAAGACGAGCAAAATAGCCATTTTCTACGAGGAAATTGCTTACTTTGGTAAAAAATTCACGAGAACGTTCGGAAAGGTGCTTGAGGCTCAGTTTATTATCGCCTCCATCAATTGCGCATTGACGACCATTGCCCTCGCGATTATGGGTTTTCCTCAGCTATTCGGCCTTGCCGTCATGGTGTTTTTCCTCGGGCTGGTTCCGGTCGCAGGCGTTGTGCTCTCCCTTATTCCGTTAAGCATTATCGCCTACAGTATCGGCGGAATCGCTTATATCGTATCACTGGTATTGGTCATCATGATCGTCCATGCGATAGAGGCCTATTTCCTCAATCCGAAACTAATGTCCGCCAAGACGGAGCTGCCGATTTTCTTCACGTTTATCGTGCTGATTTTTTCTGAACATTTCATAGGGATTTGGGGTTTAATTATCGGTATTCCGATATTTGTTTTCCTGCTTGATATCCTTGATGTCACAAGTCAAGAGAAAAGCCGAACAGCGGGCACCGGAAAATAGCATATATGTAAATCAGAAAATTTGGTTTACATATTTCGAATTTTCAGGTATAACTGTTATATAACGAAATAGCGCCACACGTTTAATCCTTTAGTAGGAGTGGGGGACCCGATCATTTGGGGTGAATTTTTCTGTTCCCGTGCGAACTGAAAGACGGACATCTCTTCGTCCGAACCCGTCAGCTAACCTCATCAACGTGAAGAGAGTCATGTGGAACCAATTTTAATGGTAAAAGCCCATGGGAGATCTCTCATGGGCTTTTTTTGGAAAGGGGAGACATGTTATATGAAGTTAGCAACAAAAATTATTATCGCTCTATTACTCGGTGCAGTCGTCGGTATTATACTGAACGTCACTTCGCCGGATTTATTTAGCAAGCTTAATACATTTTTATTCGGGCCGCTCGGCACGATCTTCCTCAACTTAATTAAAATGCTCGTTGTACCGATTGTTTTCTTTTCTCTCACTTTAGGGGTAGCAGGACTTGGAGATCCAAAGAAACTTGGCAGGATCGGTGCCAAAACGATTTCTTTCTTTTTAGTTACAACTGCAATTGCCATTATTATCGGACTTATTTTAGCGTTGGTCATCAAACCGGGAACCATCGGAACGTATGATACAAGCGCAGCGGAATATTCAGCTGAGAAGGCGCCGAGCATTGCCGAAACGCTTTTGAATATCATTCCGACAAACCCGGTTCAGGCAATGGCTGAAGGAAATATGCTGCAAATCATTGCTTTCTCCATTTTGGTCGGTCTCGGAATTACGATGCTCGGCAAAAAAGCGGACGCTCTTCTCAAAGTGGTTGAACAAGGTAACGATCTCATGATGTATCTCGTCAATCTCGTGATGAAGTTCGCGCCGTACGGTACATTCGGCTTGATTGCCGGGGCGATCGGAAGCCAAGGCTGGGACGCCATTAAAGCAATGGGGCTTTATATGATCGTCGTCATTCTGGCGCTTTTCATACACACCATCGTCACATACGGCGCAGCGATTGCGTTTTTGGCAAAGCGGAACCCGCTCACATTCTTTAAAGATTTTTCAGAGGTTATGCTTGTTGCCTTCAGTACGTCAAGCAGCAACGCGACGCTTCCGGTTTCGATGGATGTCGCTCAAAGAAAGCTGAAAGTGCCAGAGCCGATCTCAAGCTTTGTTCAGCCGCTTGGAGCTACGATCAACATGGATGGCACGGCGATTATGCAAGGGGTAGCGACGGTCTTTATCGCTCAGGTGTACGGCAATGACCTGTCACTCACACAGCTGTTGATGGTTGTTCTCACCGCAGTGCTTGCCAGCATTGGAACAGCGGGTGTACCGGGTGTCGGACTGATTATGCTCGCCATGGTTCTTCAAACAGTTGGCCTTCCAGTTGAGGGAATTGCGCTAATATTGGGAATTGACAGACTTCTGGACATGATTCGTACGGCTGTCAATACAACAGGCGATGCAGCATGCGCTGTCATCGTCACCGAGACGGAAAAGAAACACGGCAAAATCGAAGCCCCTCATAGTGAAGTGTCCGTGTAACTCAAAAATGATATAATCAAACAGTGCCTTTTCGGCACTGTTTATTTTTTTGGGAAAGAGGAGGGGGCTATGACAAAGCAGCCTGTTTTACATATAGAAAATGTTGATAAAATCATAGACGGCAAAACGATATTGAAGGATATCCGCTTAACGGCGAATGAAGGGGAGATCATCGGCCTGCTTGGTCCGAACGGATCAGGAAAAACGACCCTCATTAAATTGATCACCGGGTTAATTAAAATGAAGAGCGGATCAATTGTCATAAACGGCTTTCCGATTGACCGCCAATTTGAAAAAGCGATCCGATCGGTCGGAGCCATCGTTGAAAATCCTGAATTTTATCCGTATCTGACAGGCTATGAAAACCTGAAACACTACGCAAATATGCACGCTGGAATCGGTCGGGATAGACTGGCGGAAGTGATCAGCAGGGTCGGGCTAGAAGATGCCGCAGAAGACAAGGTCAAAACATACTCGCTCGGGATGAAACAGCGCCTCGGTATTGCCCAGGCGATTCTTCACCGTCCGAAGCTGCTGATTTTGGACGAGCCGACGAACGGATTGGACCCGGCGGGAATGAAAGATTTCCGCGAGCATCTGCGTGAGCTTGCCGAAGAAGAAGGAACGGCGATCCTGTTTGCGACCCACTTGCTGAAGGAAGTGGAAGATTTGTGCGATCGGGTCGTCATTCTTCAACAAGGGAAAATCAAATCAACCGTCGTCCTCAATGATGCAGATGAAAAGCAGGAAAAGGCGATGCTGGAGGTACAGCCCTATGACAAAGCGCTTCAGTGGCTGAAAGACCAGGGATACGAAGCCCGCGCCGAAAAAGGTTTGCTCGCCGTAAAGGTCGCGAAAGCGCAAATTCCTGCTTTAAATCAACAGCTTGTCGCCAATGAGATTGACGTCTATTCGATCGCTCCGTTTAAGCAGTCTCTTGAGGATGAATATATGGCGCGGACGAATGGAACGGAAGAGAGGAATACTGATGTTTAAACTGATTCAAAACGAGCATGTTAAATTGCTGAAGCGAAAAGTAACATTTGTATCGCTGGCGCTGATCGCAGTCTTTCAATTTCTCCTCGCGCTCATAACGAAAAGAATCCTGATGAGCGCCGGGACAGAGGATCATTTCATCGGCTATTTTTCATTCACCCCAAACCTGAATATCCTCTTGCAGGGGCTTTCGATTGTGGTGGCGGCTTCAATTATATCTTTTGAATATGATAAAAAGACGATCAAATTTTTGCTGATCCGCCCTGTCAGAAGAGAAAAAATTCTTGTTTCAAAATACGTGACGAGCGTGCTCGCAAGCATTTGGCTCTTTATCATTTACTACGGATTTTCTTTATTGTTCGGTCTGCTCTTTTTCGGCGTGAAGCTCGACGAAAAAGCGGAGCCGCTCTTTATCAATACGGTGACAATGATCGGTACGCAGTGGTTTGAAGTATGGATGATGGTTTCCTTTGCGTTTTTATGCTCTGCATTGTTTAAAAGCAGCGCGCTCAGCATCATGGTGTCGATCGTCGTGCTGTACGGCGCCAAAATGCTTGTGACGATCATGTCTTATTTGGAAAAACCGCTCGGTAAATTTTTGTTGTTCGCTAATACTGATTTAACGCAATACGCCGGTGAGGCCAAGCCGCTTTTTAGCGGGATGACGCCTTTGTTTTCACTCGTCATCGTCTTTCTCCATCTCGTGTTTTTTCTCGGAACGGCGTGGTGGGCCTTTTGTAAACGCGATATGAAAGTATAAAATATTTTGTCTAAAGTGTGACAAAAGGAATGACATTTTTGTGAAATATGTCGTAATTACCGTGTGAATTTCCTATTCTAAATTATAATTTTAGGATAAGGGAATGGGGGATGAGACATCCATGAAAAAATTTATTACGGCATTGCCGATTGTATTGCTGTTGTCATTTTCATTTGTTTCTTTTGCCTTTAATTTCGATCATCTTGTCTATTTTAGACTTGCGCTCGGGCTCTTTTCGCTCGCAGGTTTGTTTCTGCTATATAAATTGAAAAACGGCGTCCGCTTCTTTATGGCGTATCTTTATGGAAGCTGGGTCGTGCTGGCCGGAATCGCCGCATATGAAGAACCGCTTTTTTCCGATTTCTTCTTCGGCGGTCTCACGATCACGATGGGCTACTTAACCTACATGCTGATTTATCTCGGTATGAAGGTTGACCGTCGCGGCGGTCAAGCCGTTTAGTCAAAAGCGCACCTCGCTGAAGGTGCGCTTTTTTGTTTTGCCAAGGGTATCATTTGCACAACAAGCCGTGAACGAACTATAATACTTATTAAATCTATCGGAATTTGGTCAGGAGGATGCCGGTGTGTGTTCAATATTTGTGAAAACGGAAAGGCAGCAGGAATGGCTCGGTAAAATCGGGAAACTGGCGGATGAATTTGAGAAAACAGCAGCGTATTATGACGAACATGCCCAATTTCCCGCAGAACATATTCAAAAGCTGCGGGATTCAGGCTACACAGCGCTGACGGTCGGAAAAGAATACGGGGGAGAAGGCATTTCACTCTACGATATGCTTTTGTTTCAGGAACGGCTTGCCAAAGGAGACGGACCGACAGCTCTCAGCATCGGCTGGCACTTGAGCGTGATGGGAGAACTGGCGGAAGGAAACAGCTGGGACCGGCATGTGTTTTCATCGATTTCACATGAAGCATTAAAGGGCGCGCTGATCAACAGAGCTGCAAGTGAAGCGCAGACGGGAAGCCCGACAAGAGGAGGACGCCCCGGAACCCATGCGGTTAAAAAGAATGGCGGATGGATTGTAAACGGACGTAAAACATTTACAACGATGTCTCCGGTTCTCGACTACTTTCTTGTCACCGCTTGGATTGAAGAGAAGCAAACGATTGGCGTTTTCTTGATCCATAAAGATGCGGAAGGCTTGGCAATAGAAGAAACGTGGGATATGGCGGCGATGAGGGGTACGGGAAGCCACGATTTGGTGCTGACCGATGTCCGTCTCGACGAATCCATGCTTGTCGAGCTGTTGGCGGGTAAAAGAACGGATAAAGTCAACGGCTGGCTGCTTCATATACCGGCTGTTTATCTAGGTATCGCGCAAGCAGCGAGAGATTATGCCGTCCAATTTGCAAAAGACTATCAGCCGAACAGTTTGAAAGGTCCGATTAAAGAAGTGCCTGCTGTTCAGCGTCATATCGGCGAAATCGATTTGGAACTCATGAAAGCCCGCCACTTTATGTATCATGTCGCAGAGCTTTATGATGACCCGGAGCGCCGCGCCTTTTTAACAGGTGAGCTTGGAGCGGTTAAACATACAGTAACGAATACGGCCATTGCTGTCGTAGACAGGGCGATGAGAGTCGTCGGAGCGAAGAGTCTGGCGAGAACGAACCCGCTCCAAAGATTCTATCGCGATGTCCGGGCGGGCCTCCACAATCCGCCGATGGATGATGCGACAATCGGCAAGCTTGCTGGTATTGCATTCAGTGAATAGTAAAAAAGAAGCCGTTCAAAATGAGCGGCTTCTTTTTTAAGTTTGTTTTGCTTTAGACATTGCCAAAAGGCGGTTCTCGTGTCTGCGGTCGATCTTGTCATAAATGACTTCCATTTCTTTCGGGTTCTTGGCGATTTCTTTCTTATATTCTTCGACAAGCTGATGAAAGGTTTTAATCTTCCGTTTTGACATGATTATCCGCCTTTCTTGTTGGATTGGTATTCGCTTTCGAGTTCGCTTAAAGACAATTCGTAAAGGTGGCGCTCTTCTTTTTTATATATGCCAAGCTGGATAAGCCGCTGAATGAGTTGTTTCTTTCTCATTTCCACCGCTTTCTTTAATTGAGGGGCCATGTGATCACCTCGTCAACCATTAGTGATATTGATAATCATTATCAATAAAGGATATTATACTAAATAGTATCACCAAATGTAAAGAGACATCCTTAAAATAATATTGAAAGAAATTGAAAAATATGAATTATTATCCAAAAACGTATATAAAAAAAGAAGCCGACAAGGGCTTCACAACTAGAAAAAATAATTGCAAAATAGGAACAAAAAACATTCTACCTGAATATAAAAAACGAATCAAGAACTTTTTGCGAAATTTCGACATTTTCGTTTCCCGGGAAATACTCGTGTCGAATTATTAATGAAAGCTCACTTTTATGAAACAAATATTGCTGCTGTCCCGTCTTGTATAAAAAGGACATGGGCGCTCCCATGTCCTGCGGTTCAGACAAAAAATCAGAACTTTAAACGAATTAGCTAATATGTTCAGCCAGGAACTCGTTCACTTCTTCAGGTGTTTTGGCATTTGCGCTGTGAAGGTGACCCGTTTTTTCGCCGTTTTTGAAAATCAACAGGCTTGGAATGCCCATGACCTGATACTTATCGGCAAGTTCAGGAAGATCGTCTTTATTCAGCTCATACCAGTCATTTTCCTGATAAGCCTCAAGAATGTCTCCAATGAACATGTTCATGCGTGTGCAGTCCGGGCACCAGTCAGCATAAAATTTGACGATGATTTCTTTATCGGATTGGATCAGTTCATTAAATTGTGCTTCTGTTGTGATTTTTTTCAATTGCAACCTCTCCTTTTCAATGCCATTTTAATATAAAATGAAAAGGATTTACATACAAATGCTTTTTATATGCTGTTTTTAGACCGTATTAAAATAATTAGATCATTTTCCCGGGAAAGTGATAAGATAGTAAAGATGAATCCAGTGGGGGGAGTACGAATTGAAGACAAGATTAGGATTGGTATACGGCGGAAAATCAGCGGAGCATAACGTTTCTCTGCAAACCGCGCTGGCCGTCACGAAAGCATTAGATACTGAAAAATTTGATATACACCCGATTTATATAACAGAAAAAGGCGAGTGGGTGAGAGGGCCGCAACTGACAGAACCGGTTTCAAATGTGAAAATGCTTCAGTTTGAACAGACGGGCCAGACATTTTCTCCGGCATTGCTGAACCGCGATATGTTTCCGGGCGAAGCTGATGTAAAAGAAGACTCGATTGATGTTGTTTTCCCGCTTTTGCACGGACCGAATGGGGAAGACGGCACCATTCAAGGCATGCTTGAACTATTGAATGTGCCATATGTGGGCAACGGAGTCTTAGCTTCCTCTGCGGGCATGGATAAAGTGGTCATGAAGCATCTGTTTGCACAGGCAGGGCTTGACCAGGCGAAATACGTTTCATTTGTGAAAAAAACATGGAGTCACTCCAAAGAAGAAAGCTATGATCAAGTGGAAGCTGAGCTTGGTTATCCGTGCTTCGTAAAACCGGCTAACCTTGGATCAAGCGTCGGGATCAGCAAATGCAGAAACCGTGAAGAGCTTGACCAAGCCTTTGGGCTTGCATTTCAATATGACCGGAAAATTGTCGTTGAAGAGGGCGTCATCGGCCGCGAAATAGAACTCGGCGTTCTGGGGAATGATGAACCTGTCTGCTCAGTCGCGGGGGAAATCGCTCCGAAGAAAGATTTTTATGACTATAAAGCAAAATATGAAGACGGCGACACTGATTTGATTATTCCGGCTTCCCTGACAGAGGACGAATACGAAACAATGCGCAGCATGGCGGTCAAAGCGTTTCAGGCGATTGACGGCTCAGGCCTTGTGAGAGCGGACTTTTTCCTTACAAACGAAGGCAGGGTCCTGATCAATGAAGTCAATACGATGCCGGGATTCACACCGTTCAGCATGTTCCCGCTTCTCTGGAAGCAATCAGGGGTTGAGTATGCTGAACTGATTGAAAAACTTGTCGCTTTGGCAATCGATCGGCACGAAGAAAAACAGCAGATCAAACATACATTTTAACGGGACGGAGCGGACCGAATCCGGGGGAAAGCGGTTCGCCCTTATATACAGCTGCAGACACTATCCTTATTTGTGGTAGTGTCTCTTTTCCTTGCTGGAGAAAGAGAGGGACATACATGATAACGAGAACGGTAAAAGAAATTGCTGAAATGTCGGAAGGCGTTTTGACGAATGAAGCTTTTGAAGGGCGTCTCGTCAAAGGCGTCTCAACCGATTCGAGAAAACTGGCGAAAGACCAACTGTTTATTCCGCTTGCAGGCGAGCGGTTCAATGGTCACGTTTTTGCAGAGCAGGCTTTTCAGGAAGGCGTCGCAGCCGTGCTGTGGAACCGGAGCGAACCGAATCCTCCGGAAGGGAAGCCGGTCATTTTAGTTGACGATACGCTGGAAGCGCTGCAGAAGCTTGCGAAGGCATACAGGCATCAGCTGGACGTGAAAATCGTCGGCGTGACCGGTTCAAATGGGAAAACGACGACAAAAGACATGATTCATGCTGTGTTGGGCACCGAGTATAAAGTGCATAAGACAGAAGGAAACTATAATAACCACATCGGCCTGCCCCTGACGATTCTGGCGATGCCGGAAGATACGGAAATCGCCATTTTGGAGATGGGGATGAGCGCCAAAGGGGAAATTGATTTTCTGACACGTCTGGCGCGTCCTGATATCGCCGTCATCACAAACATCGGCGAATCGCACCTCCTTGAACTCGGATCAAGAGAAGGAATTGCAGAGGCAAAGCTCGAAATTGTCAATGGGCTTTCAAAAGAGGGCACACTCATTTATATCGGAGATGAACCGCTGCTCGCCGAAAGGCTGAACCAGCCGCCTTACGAGACAAAGACGTTTGGAGAGGATCCGGCTTTCGACTATCAGCTTGAGGATATGACGCAGACGGAAGAGGGCACGGCATTCCGCGTCAGAGGGATCGAAAACCGGTTCTTCATCCCGGTGCTCGGAAAGCATAATGTGAAAAACGCTTTAGCTGCGATTGCGGCCGGAGACCTTCTGAATGTCAGCAGGACTCATATTGCAGAAGGGCTGACGAAACTGAAAGTGACCGGTATGCGGCTTGAGCTTGTAAAGACACGGGCCGGCGTTGCGATCATTAATGACGCCTATAATGCAAGTCCGACATCGATGAAAGCTGCGATCGAGCTTGTCGACCAGATGAAGGGATACGGCAAGAAAATGCTCGTTCTCGGCGATATGCTGGAGCTCGGCGAAGGAGAGAAAGCGTTTCATGAAGACATCGGGCAGGCAGTCAATCCGGACTCAATCGACTTTTTATTTACGTACGGGGATCTCGGTGCATATATTGCAAAAGGGGCGCTTAAACATTTTCCCGAACACCGCGTCCTTCATTTCAACCCGGAAAACAAAGACGGTTTGAAAAAGATATTGAAAGAAAAAGCGAATACAGGGGATCTGATCCTTGTCAAAGCGTCCAGAGGCATGCGTCTTGAGGATGTTATAAAAGATTTGTAAGGGAACATTGAATCATAAAGTCGTTTTTTATGTGATCATCAGTAAAAGAAAACGGGTGAATGGTCATGATAGGATGTTTATGCATTCACGGATTTACCGGAGCACCGTATGAATTGGAACCGCTGGCTTCTCATTTAAAACAAACGGCCGATTGGCGAGTCGAAATGATCACGCTGCCCGGGCACGGGGAGATGCCGGTTTTAAAAGGCGTCTGTTTTCAGGAATGGATCGCTTGCGCAGAAGTGGAGCTTGTCCGTTTGTTGAAAACGTGTGATACGGTATTTTTAATCGGATTTTCAATGGGCGGGATGATTGCCGCCTATTTAGCCGGAAAATATCCGGTCAGCCGCCTTGTCCTGTTGAGCGCGGCTGCCCAGTACATCAGCCCGGGACAGCTGATCCAGGATTTGAAGAATGTGATCAAAGATTCTTTGCAAGGCAAGCTTGAGGATAATCTGCTTTACAAAAGGTACAAACAAAAGCTGACAAGCACCCCGGTGTCTTCAGCATTTCAGTTTCGCAAGCTCGTTAAGATGACAAAGCCTGCTTTGAAAAACCTCCGCATCCCTGTGCTCATTGTTCAGGGGGAATGCGATTCAATCGTGCCGCTGTCAAGCGCGTATTATCTTTATGAAACCATACCTTCCGAAGAGAAAGAGCTGTGCCTCTTGCCGGAATCCAAGCACCATGTCTGCCTTGAAGAAAACTCCGCTGTCCTCTTTCAAACCGTTGAGGCGTTTCTCAAAAAAACGCCGATTGAATCCATAAAAAAATAAATAATTGAACGGCAATCTGCAAAAAATAATCGGGGATGCGGGCAGAGAAAAATGAGTGTATGCTGTCGAAAGCCGCACAAGCCTGTGTTACAATGTGTAAAAGACGTCAACAGGCGGGCTTGACGTTTCGCGGACGGTTGTCCCAGAGGTCTATAGATGGCTGCCGAACCGGCGAGAGAGCACACTGCTCATTTTCATCTTGTTGAAAAACGTATAACGGAATGGTAATATAACATGTAAAGTAATTCGGGCTTTGCATAAGTATGGACCTGTCCTTTGCACAAAGGGCAGTTTTTATTGATAAAACACGATTACTGAAACAGTAAGCAGAAGGAGTTTGAATACATTGACAATAACGTTTCAAGATTTTCAATTAAGTTCTGATCTCACAAAAGCGATCAAGCGTATGGGATTTGAAGAGGCAACACCGATTCAGGCACAAACGATTCCGCTCGGCCTTGCAAATAAAGATGTGATCGGACAAGCGCAAACGGGAACAGGAAAAACGGCTGCATTTGGCATCCCCCTTGTTGAGAAAATCAACCCCGAGTCTCCTAACATTCAAGCCATTGTTATCGCACCTACTCGTGAATTAGCCATTCAAGTTTCTGAAGAGCTATATAAAATTGGACAGGATAAACGCGCTCGCGTGCTGCCGATTTACGGTGGACAGGATATCGGACGCCAGATTCGCGCGCTTAAGAAAAATCCTCATATTATCGTCGGAACACCTGGCCGTTTACTTGACCATATCAACCGCCGCACAATGCGTCTTCAAACAGTGAACACCGTTGTGCTTGATGAAGCGGATGAAATGCTGAACATGGGATTCATCGAAGATATCGAATCCATCCTTTCCAATGTGCCCGCTGAGCATCAAACATTGCTGTTTTCTGCAACAATGCCTGCTCCGATTAAACGGATTGCAGAACGTTTCATGACCAACCCGGAGCACGTGAAAGTGAAAGCGAAGGAAATGACAGTATCAAACATTCAGCAGTTCTACCTTGAAGTACATGAACGCAAAAAGTTTGATACGCTGACACGTCTTCTTGACATCCAGTCTCCTGAACTGGCGATTGTATTCGGCCGGACAAAGCGCCGCGTCGATGAACTAACAGAAGCGCTTAATCTGCGCGGTTATACAGCTGAAGGAATCCACGGCGATTTGACTCAGGCGAAGCGAATGGTGGCACTCCGGAAATTTAAGCAAGGCGCAATTGAAGTGCTCGTTGCGACAGACGTTGCGGCGCGTGGCCTTGATATTTCAGGGGTAACGCACGTCTACAACTTCGATGTGCCGCAAGATCCTGAAAGCTATGTTCACCGCATCGGAAGAACGGGACGCGCAGGCAAAACAGGAATGGCGATGACCTTCATTACACCGCGCGAAAAAGACATGCTCCGCGCCATCGAGCAGACGACAAAACGCAAAATGGACCGCATGAAAGCACCGACTCTAGATGAGGCGATTGAAGGACAGCAGCAGGTGACGGTTGACCGTCTCCGGACGATCATCGAGGAAAATAACCTGAACTTCTATATGACAGCTGCAGCGGAATTATTGGAAGACCATGATTCTGTGACAGTTGTTGCGGCTGCCATTAAAATGATGACCAAAGAGCCGGACAACACGCCTGTCCGTTTGACGGAAGAGGCTCCGCTCAGAACGAAGCGAAATAAAAGTCACCACCCCCGTTCATCAAAACGCAGAGACGGCGGCGGCTACAGAGGAAAGAACAATCGTTCATCTTATGATAAAAAGCGTTCTTCGAATGACAGACGCCAAAAAAAATCATATAATTCATAATCAAAAGGCGGATCCTTTTTTACGGATTCGCCTTTTTTTAAAAACGAAAGTCTTTATCCGAAACATTTTCAGCCTAAGACCGTAAATAGAACTAGATTGGGGGAATCGAGTTTTGAGAAGCGAGCCGAAAAATCAAATAAGCCGCGATGGCGTAAAAGTCTGGAGAATTACAGCTTGTATCACATCATTCGTTTTAATGCTGGCTGCAGCAGGCCTTGTTGCCGCAGGGTTGATATTTAAATGGCCGGTATGGATCGGCATTTTGTCAGCGGCCGTTTGGCTGGTGATTTCATTTGTCATCATTATTATTATTCCGAATATCCGCCACAGAATATGGCGCTACGAAGTCCATGAGAACGAAATCGATATTCAGCACGGCATCTTTGTGGTGACCCGCGTGATCGTTCCGATGGTCAGAGTCCAGCATGTTGATACATCGCAGGGCCCCATCCTCAGAAAATATAATCTCGCCTCCGTGCAAATTTCAACAGCCGCGACGACCCATTCCATTCCCGCTCTGGATGTTGAAGAGGCGGATCAGCTCAGGGACTCCATTTCCAGGCTGGCAAGGGTGACTGAAGATGATGTCTGAACCGAGACGCATGCACCCCGCCGCCGTCATTCTCAACTTTATCAAAGGCCTTGTTGAGACCGTTAAAAACTTTATCATTCCATTTGGCGTAGTGCTTTTTTTAAATCAGTCGCACACAGTCAAAATGCTGGCGATCGCCGCGGCCGTGCTGTTTTTCATTGCTTTGGTCGTGACGAGCATCATCAAGTGGAGCAAATTTACATACCGTATCGAAGAGGATGAATTGCGAATAGAGGAAGGCCTGATTAATAAGAAAAAAAGGTATATTCCGATCGAACGGATTCAAACGATCAACACGAGCGCAGGCCTCATTCAGCAAATATTCAAGCTGGTGAAGCTTCAAGTCGAAACGGCAAGCGGAGGAACGGAAGCGGAAGTTTCCTTGGTCGCCATTACCCAGGCAGAAGCCGAACGTATTCAGCAAGCGCTTTTCGAAAGGAAAAAAGCGGCGGAAAGCACTGGAGCCGATGTCACGGATCCGCAGGAAGAGACTGCTGCAGAGGCGGAGGAAACAGCGGAAGAACCGCAAATGATGTACAAAATGACCGGGCAGGAGCTTTTAACTGCAGCGTCAACATCAAGCGGGATCGGCGTCATTATTTCAGGGGTATTCGCTTTTTTCACTCAAGTCGACGACTTCTTTGATTTGGACTGGCTGTATGACCGTTTTGCTTTTTTGAATAGCGCTGGAGCGACTGTCATCGCCTTAGCTGCTTTTGTTGCCCTTTTCATTGCATGGCTTCTCAGCATTGTCGGGATGCTTTTGAAATACGCGAATTTTACAGTCGTGCGTAAAGAGAAAGAAATCGTCATTTCCAGAGGGCTGATTGAAAAGCATCAAATCACGATTCCGCTGCAGCGGATTCAAGCGATTAAAATCAAGGAGAGTCTGATCAGGCAGCCTTTTGGACTTGCAGCCGTCACAATCGTCAGCGCAGGCGGAAACGTTTTGGAAGAAGATAAATCAGCCGTCCTATTTCCGATTATCAGCAAAAAAATGATCAAACAGCACCTCGGAGAACTCATTCCGGATTATGCGCCGGAAGACGATTTGAACCGCTTGCCGAAACGCGCACTGCGCCGTTATATCCTGCGCGCATCCTGGCCGGTTCTCGCCGTCGTTCCGCTTTCTATTCTGTTTCCGCCGTGGGGCTATTTGTCCGCTGTATTGATTCCTTTTTACTGGATCATCGGCTACTTATCATACCGCGATGCCGGCTGGAAGATCAGCGGCAGCAAAATCATCATGTCATCGCGCTTCATCGGCAGAACAACCGCTGTCATTCAGCGCAGGCGCATGCAGGTGTTCGAAGTCAGCCGCTCGTATTTCCAGCGCAGAAGACAGCTTGTTTCGATCCATACATCAACAAAATCATCTGCTTTAATGGAGAAGTTTTCGGTGGCTGATGTCGAGGAGAAAGATTCGGACGATATTTTTGCATGGTATTCTTATGAAAAAAGAGTGAACGGTTAAAAGCCGTTCACTCTTTTATTTAACAACGGAGGAGCCAGAGCGAGTCCGCCCAGCAGTCCGAAGATGTGCGCCATGATATTGATATTTTGGTTGACAAACGTCATCAAAACCGAAATGGCGAGGATGGTGACGATGATTTGGGAATTGGCGCTTCCCATCAGCTCTTTTCTAAACAGCACGATGTACAGGTACACACCGAACAATCCGAATATCGCTCCTGAAGCACCGACATGCATATACTCCAGCGGTTCGATGAAATACGTGCCGATATTGCCGATCACTCCTGTCCCAATATAAACGATGAGAAACTTGAGTTTCCCGAGCATTCGTTCCAGCCCGGGGGCAAATAAAAAGATCGACATCGAATTAAAGAGCAGATGGCCGAACCCGGCGTGAATAAAGATCGGTGTCACAAACCTCCACCATTCTCCATTCGCTATCCCCCAGTTAAATCCAATCAATAAATCAGACCACATCTGTACGGCCGTCAACGGAAGTAAAAAAAGAATCCAGATGGCAAACTGCAGGGCCAGTATGGCTGATGTGACCGGGTAGAGCCTGATAAACGTCTGAAAATTTTCTGTTCTGATAAACATGCTTATGATTTAAGCCCCTTTACAATGATCTCGTACATATATAGTAACACGTTTATGAACAGGCAGCGGCGATTAGTACGGAGGAGAAAAATGATTTTGAAAGGTTGTCATGCTAGTCTGCATATTGTCTGAGACACGCTCATATATTGGGTAGTGCAATAAGGGAGACGAGTCGTTGCAGGCTTTTATGGTACGCACGCCGATACAGCCGGCCCTGTTCTTATGGCGTACCGTTAAAGTCGAACAAGCGGTTTCTTCCTTTTTACATCAATGATTAAAAAGGGGTTGAAAAAAGGTGAGAAAAAGCTTTGTTTTGCTTTTAACGGGGCTGCTTGTAATCCTTATGCTTTCTGCCTGCGGCCAAAAATCGCAAGAAGATGTTGTGACGGGGCTCGACAAGAAGGCAAAAGAATACACGTCCTATAAGGCAAAAGCGAAAATGACGATTGAAACGGGAAATGAACCGCAGGAGTACAATGTGGAAATCTGGCATAAAAAACCTTCTCTTTACCGGGTCTATTTGGAAAACCCGAAAAAAGACCAGAGCCAGGTGATCTTGCGCAATGAAAACGGCGTGTTTGTTTTGACTCCGTCGCTGAATAAAAGCTTCCGCTTCCACAGCGACTGGCCTAATAACAGCAGCCAAGTATACTTATTCGAATCGCTCGTAAAAGATGTCAAAAATGATGGGGAAGCTTCTTTTTCCGCAAAGGATTCAAAATACATTTTTGAAACGAAAACGAATTATCAGCATAATCAGATGCTGCCGACCCAGGAAATCGTTTTCCATAAAAAAAACATGGCTCCTTCATCGGTTAAGGTGATGGACACGGACCGCAAACCGATGGTAAAGGTTGAGTTTACAAGCTTTGAATTCGATAAGCCGCTCGATAAAGACGCATTTGATGAAAAGAAAAATATGACGCTGTCTCAAATTGACGTAGCGACAAGCGCGGACGTGTCAGACTCTTTCGCCGTCAAAACGCCGCTCGATGTGCCTCAGGGCGTGAAAAAGCTTGAGGAGAAAGAAATGGCGACTGAAGACGGCAAACGAATCGTCATCACATACGGCGGTGAAAAGTCCTTTACATTGATTCAGGAAAAAGCCCGCGTCGCCAAAACATCTACTTCTGTGTCCATGAACGGAGAGCCGGTTGACCTCGGCTTCACGGTCGGCGCACTGACGGATAAATCGTTGTCATGGACTTATGACGGAGTCGACTATTTCATCTCATCAGAAGACCTTTCTCAAGATGAACTTCTGATGGTTGCCAAAAGCATGCAAGGCCAGTCTTCAAAATAGACTGTGCCTATCCAGCAGCCTGTTTTCCGCCCGGAAGCGGAAAACAGGCTGTTTTTATATTTCCGGGGCAAGCGTATGTTTTCTACAGTTTTTCTGTAAAATGTATAGCGTGCCAGCAATTTTTCTCTTGTTCTGGGCAGTTGTTCCCGTACAAAATTTCCCTTTCTCCGAACTTTTTAGTATGATGGGAAGGACGATTGAAACAAGGAACAGGAAGTGTCATGATGAGCTTAAAACCATTCTATAGAAAGACATGGGCCGAAATCGATTTAACGGCTTTAAAAGAAAACGTGCGCAATATGAAGCGGCACATCGGCGAGCATGTCCACTTGATGGCCGTCGTTAAAGCGAATGCCTACGGACACGGGGATGCACAGGTAGCGAAGGCGGCTCTTGCAGAAGGGGCGTCCATTCTTGCTGTGGCTTTACTGGATGAAGCGCTTTCGCTGAGAGCGCAGGGGATTGAAGAACCGATTCTTGTCCTCGGCGCAGTGCCGCCCGAATATGCCGGCATTGCCGCGGAAAAGCGCATTACCGTGACGGGCTACTCAGCCGGCTGGCTGAAAGACGTGCTCGGTTTTCTCGGTGAGACCGAAGCTCCTCTTGAATATCATTTGAAGATCGACACGGGCATGGGCCGCCTTGGCTGCAAAACGGAAGAAGAGATCAAAGAAATGATGGAGATGACCGAATCGAGCGATAAACTCAATTGTACGGGCGTGTTCACTCATTTCGCGACGGCGGACGAAAAGGACACCGATTATTTCGACATGCAGCTTGACCGCTTTAAAGAATTGATCAGCCCTCTCCCGCTTGACCGTTTAATGGTGCATTCGTCAAACAGCGCCGCGGGTCTGCGCTTCAGGGAACAGCTCTTTAATGCCGTCCGCTTCGGCATCGGCATGTACGGTTTGGCGCCGTCAACCGAAATAAAAGACGAGCTGCCGTTTCGTCTGCGGGAAGTGTTTTCGCTTCATACCGAACTCACCCATGTGAAAAAAATTAAAAAAGGTGAGAGCGTCAGCTACGGGGCGACATATACGGCCAAACGCGACGAATGGATCGGGACAGTTCCCGTCGGGTATGCTGATGGATGGCTGAGGCGCCTTGCCGGGACGGAAGTGCTGATCGACGGAAAACGCCAAAAAATAGCGGGGAGAATCTGCATGGACCAGTTCATGATTTCCCTCGCCGAAGAATACCCTGTCGGCACAAAGGTTACCTTGATCGGGAAGCAAAAAGACGAATGGATTTCAGTCGACGAAATCGCCCAACATTTGCAGACGATCAATTATGAAATTACCTGTATGATAAGTTCAAGGGTGCCCCGTATGTTTTTGGAAAATGGGAGTATAATGGAAATAAGGAATCCGATCTTGCCTGATCAATCCTGAAAATTGATGAATTAGCGGAAAAACAACTTTGCTTGCGAAAAGAATAATGATATCATTATGGATGGAATGGATAGAGTGTTGTATCCGTAAGTTTGGTGGAGGTGTATGTTTTTGTCTGAATCCAGCGCAACAACTGAAATATTGATTCGCTTGCCAGAAGCTTTAGTATCAGAACTGGATGGTGTCGTCATGCAAGATAACGGGAGCAGAAATGAACTGATTTACCAAGCCACAAAAATGTATTTGCGCGAGCGCAAAAATCGACAAATTCGGGAATCGATGAGACGCGGTTATATGGAGATGGCCAAGATTAATTTGAACATCTCTTCTGAGGCTCAATTTGCAGAGTATGAGGCTGAAAACACAGTAGAGCGCTTAGTAAGCGGAGGATAATCATTTGATTGTTAAACGCGGCGATGTTTATTTTGCTGACCTATCTCCTGTTGTTGGCTCAGAACAAGGCGGGGTGCGCCCGGTTTTAGTGATTCAAAACAACATCGGCAATCGCTTCAGCCCAACTGCTATTGTTGCAGCCATAACAGCCCAAATACAGAAAGCAAAATTACCTACCCACGTCGAAATTGATGCGAAACGCTACGGTTTTGAAAGAGATTCCGTTATATTGCTCGAACAAATTCGGACGATTGACAAGCAAAGATTAACGGACAAAATCACCCATCTCGATGATGAAATGATGGAAAAGGTCAACGAAGCCTTACAAATCAGTTTGGCACTCATTGATTTTTAATATTGATGAAAGTTGCTCGAGGCGAAAGAGCAACTTTTTTTGTGTTCAAAAATAACAAACGATATAATGGAACTGTTAGTCCAAAAAATGTTATCAGATGTAGTTAGGGGGATGAACATGTCGAATCAAGCAGTGTTAAAATTTATCTCGGAGAACCAAAATGTACTCGCCGTGAATTTGGCGGATATTCTGAAAGAACTAAACAGCAACATGACAAACGTGAAGCTGACTGAACACATGTATGAGACGATCAGCAATGAATACATTCATATCCTTATGAATGAGTCCGGGGACGGGAATGAAAAATCGATCGACACCATCTACCAGTTTTCTTCAAAAGCCGTACAGCTCGGCGTTCCGCTGAAGCTTCTGTCGTCGGGATTATCAGCTTTTTGGAAGCACCTGTACTATGAAATGAACAAGGACGTCCCGGAAGATCAGCAATGCTATGATCTGATATGGGAAATCGATAAATTTATCGAACCGATCAACAGCGAAATCTTGAATCAGTATGCGATCTCCTGGGAGAAAACCGTCGCTCTTCAAAAGGTCGCATTACAGGAGCTCTCGGCGCCGCTGATCCCGGTTTTTGAAAATATTACGGTGATGCCTCTCGTCGGCACGATCGACACGGAGCGGGCCAAAAAGATTATGGAAAACCTGTTGAGCGGCGTCGTCAAACACCGGTCCGAAGTCGTCCTCATTGACATTACGGGCGTGCCTGTCGTCGATACGATGGTCGCACACCACATCATGCAGGCTTCCGAAGCTGTCAGACTGGTCGGCGCAAAATGCCTGCTCGTTGGAATCCGCCCGGAAATCGCGCAGACGATTGTGAATTTGGGAATCGATTTAACTCAGGTTATTACAAAAAATACCCTGCAAAAAGGAATTCAAACCGCATTAGAAATGACAGACAGAAAAATTGTTTCATTGGAGGAATAAGTTTTGAGGATACCTAACATTCCAATTTTGAAGCTATATAACTGTTTATTGGTATCCATTCAAGTGGAGCTCGATGACCAAACCGCCCTGAAATTTCAAGAGGACCTGCTGAACAAAATATATGAAACCGGTTCGAACGGAGTGGTGATCGATCTGACTTCGGTGGACATCATCGATTCATTCATCGCCAAAGTACTTGGCGATGTTATTACAATGTCAAAACTGATGGGCGCCAAAGTCGTTCTGACTGGTATCCAGCCGGCTGTTGCGGTGACATTGATTGAACTCGGCATTTCTTTGGACGAGATCGAGACGGCGCTCGATCTCGAAAAGGGGCTCGAGACATTGCAGCGGGAATTGGGGGAATAAATATGGCAGACCAATCCTGTGTGAAGATTTTGACAGAATGGGACATAGTGGCCGCCAGACAGCTCGGGCGAAATGTCGCCAAAGAACTGGGGTTCGGCACAGTGGACCAGGCCAGAATCACAACAGCCATCTCAGAGCTGGCGCGTAATATTTATTTGTATGCCGGAAAAGGCCGAATCTGCATCGAACAGGTTCAGGAAGAAGGTAAAAAGGGGTTGAAAGTCATAGCGGAGGATGAGGGGCCGGGAATCGCTGACATCAAAAAAGTGATGGAAGACGGTTTTTCAACCTCAGGCGGCCTCGGAGCGGGCCTGCCGGGGGTAAAGCGTCTGATGGACCAATTTGAATTGCATTCGGACGCGGAAAATGGAACGGATATACAAGCCATAAAGTGGCTGCGGTAGGAGGGAAGGAATGGATTTCAGGGAAGTGATTGAGCAGCGCTATCGACAGCTGCTTAGCCGTTATATATCTGAATTAACAGAGACATCCCTTTATCAGGGGCAGAAATTCAGCAGAAAAACGATTGAACATCAAGTGCCGCCGGAAGAGATTATCAGCATACACCGAAAAGTTCTGTCTGAATTATATCCGGATCTTCCGGACCATGTGTTCCATTCTCTCGATTTTTTAATTGAAGTGATGATTGGATACGGTTTGGCCTATCAAGAACATCAGACATTAAGAGGAATTCAGCAGGAAATTAAATCGGAAATCGAAATTGCCGCAAATGTCCAGCAAACGCTGCTCGAAACGAAGATCCCGAAAGTTGAAGCGCTTGAAATCGGAGCGGTCAGCGTTCCGGCTAAGCAAATGAGCGGTGATTATTATCATTTTGTACGGGACAAGGAATCGATTAACATCGCCATTGCAGATGTGATCGGAAAAGGAATACCGGCCGCGTTATGCATGTCGATGATCAAATATGCGATGGACTCTCTGCCGGATTCGGGCACGTCTCCTTCACAGGTGCTGAAAAACCTGAACAGGGTCGTCGAACAAAATGTGGACCCTAGCATGTTTATTACAATGTTTTATGGCAATTATCATCTCCAAAAACACCTATTTACGTTTTCATCTGCCGGTCATGAACCTGGCTTTTATTATTCTTGCAGGGAAAATAAATTTTACGATTTAAACGCAAAAGGCCTCGTTCTTGGCATTTCATCACAATACGACTATGAGCAGTACGAGCAAAAACTGGATATTGGCGATATGATCGTTCTTTTTTCAGATGGTGTAACCGAATGCCGGACAGACAGCGGATTTTTGGAGCGGTCTGACTTGCAGAACCTGATCACTGTACATATGGAGAAACCGGCTCAGCAAATGGTTGACTGTATATACGAACATCTGCTCAAGCTTCAGGATTTTCAGCTTCATGACGATTTTACTCTCATTGTTTTCAAAAGAAAGGTTTAAAGTTTCTCTTCGCTGGGTAATAAACCAGTAGCTCATTAAGAGAACCAGAGGTGATATTGTGAATTTGGCAGTTGATACGAAAAAAAATGATCATGTGATAGAAGTAAAAGTGGCGGGCGAAATTGATGTGCATACGGCCCCGGCATTGCGGGATGAGCTGATGCCGCTCGCGGAAGAAGGAAAAGATCTCAAAGTTTCTCTGAAAGACGTTTCATATATGGACAGTACAGGGCTGGGTGTATTTGTCGGCATTTACAAAGCGGTAAACAGAACTGGGGGTTCTTTAGTGCTTGAAAATCTGTCAGAGCGTTTGATCCGTTTGTTTGATATTACAGGCTTAAAGGACATCATTGATATTTCTGGAAAGTCAGAGGGTGGATTATAATGAAGAGAGCAGCTGATTACATTGAAATGAAGTCACCTGCCAAACCTGAATACGTAGGAATCATTCGTTTAACCCTGTCGGGGATTGCAAGCAAGATGGGGTATTCTTATGATGACATCGAAGATTTGAAAATTGCGGTCAGCGAAGCGTGCACAAACGCTGTGCAGCATGCTTATAAAGCAGACAAAACTGGAGAGGTCTCCGTCAGATTCGGCGTGTTTGAAGACCGCCTCGAAATCATCGTCGCAGATCAGGGAGACAGTTTTGACATTCACGATAAACAGAAAGGGCTGGGGCCATATTCCCCTGAACATACGGTAGATCAATTGTCAGAAGGAGGGCTCGGTTTATATTTAATGGAGACGCTCATGGATGAAGTGCGTGTCCAGATTGACTCAGGCGTAACCGTCTCGATGACAAAGTTCTTAAACAGGGAGCGAGTTGATGATGGCACAACCGTCCAAAACTACGAAACTAACTAAAACCGAAGTCGACACGCTGATCAAAAAATATCAGGATAGCCAGGATGAAGACGCTCAGCTGACCCTTGTTCAGACATATAAAAATCTGGTGGAAACACTCGCCAAAAAATACTCAAAAGGAAAAAGCTTTCATGAAGATTTATGCCAGGTTGGGATGCTCGGATTGCTTGGAGCCATCAAACGCTATGATCCCGATGTGGGAAAATCGTTTGAAGCGTTTGCGATTCCGACCATTATCGGAGAAATCAAACGGTTTCTCCGTGATAAAACCTGGAGCGTCCACGTTCCGAGAAGGATCAAGGAGCTCGGGCCGAGAATTAAAATGGCGGTGGATCATTTAACGAATGAAACGCAAAGGTCCCCAAAAGTCGATGAGATTGCCGAGTTTCTTGACGTCACAGAAGAAGAAGTGCTGGAAACAATGGAGATGGGCAAAAGCTATCAGGCGCTTTCCGTCGACCACAGCATTGAAGCGGATGCAGACGGCAGCACGGTGACGATCCTCGACATCGTCGGCTCGCAGGAGGAAGGCTATGAAAAGGTGAACCAAAAGCTGATGCTTGAAAGCGTATTGCACGTACTGTCCGACCGCGAAAAGCAAATCATTGAGCTGACTTACATTCAAAACAAAAGCCAAAAAGAAACCGGTGACATGCTGGGCATATCGCAAATGCACGTCTCACGTCTGCAGCGCAAAGCTGTCAAAAAGCTGCGGGAAGCGTTGGCTGAAGATCCGTTTATGGAGCTTAAACCATGATTTGGACTGAGTCGAATGAACATATGCAAGCGCTTGTTTATCAGCTTCCTAAAGAAGGAAAAGCCGTCTGCGGAGACAGTTTTTATTTCCATGCGACTGACGAAACTATGGTGTGCGCGCTGGCCGACGGGCTTGGCAGCGGTGCGATGGCACAAGAATCCTCCGCGGTTATCAGCGAAGTTGTCGAAGAGCACGGTCATGAAGAAGTCGCAAGCTTGATGGAACGGTGCAATCAAGAGCTGAAACATAAGCGCGGCGCAACTGTGGCGATTTTAAAAGCCGATTTTCGAACAAGAACGATTGCTTACAGCTCTGTAGGCAATATCCGCTTTATCTTGTACGCTCCTTCGGACAAATATATCCACCCTCTCCCTGTGACGGGATACATGTCGGGAAAGCCGCAAACATACAAAACATTCACCTACACGTATGAAAAAGGGTCAAGATTCATCATTTATTCAGACGGATTGGAAGTACCCGCTCTCCGGTCTTATTTAAAACAGCACCACACACCTGGAGATATATCGAATCAGCTAGAATCATACACACTAATGGGAAAAGACGATCTCACCTATATCATCGGACAGCTTTTTTAAAGAAGCTGCCCTTTGATATAGGTGTTTTTCTGTTTGTTTTGGTACACTAAGAAGACAACATTCTTTTGGAGGCTACAATGGATACTTTAGCGTTAATCGTCAAACAAATCGCAAAAGAAACAGAGCTTGCGTCAAAGCATGTCGAGAGTGTCATTCAATTGTTAGAGGACGGAAACACCGTTCCCTTTATCGCGAGATACCGCAAAGAACAAACGGGCTCCATGGATGAAGTCCAAATTCAAACAATCTCCGAACGCTGGGAATACATCCAGCATTTAAATCAGCGGAAAGACGAAGTCATCCGGCTGATCGACGAACAGGGTAAGCTGACCGGACAGCTGAAGCTCGATATCGAAAAAGCGGACAAGCTCCAGGAAGTTGAAGACTTATACAGACCATTTAAACAAAAACGAAAAACGAAGGCGACGATCGCCAAAAGCAAAGGCCTTGAACCTTTGGCTGATTTCATCATCTCGCTCCCGCGCAACGAAGACGTAATAGCCGAAGCACGCAAGTACATAAATGAAGAAAAGGAAGTCATGAGCGCCGAAGAAGCGCTTGAAGGAGCAAAAAACATACTGGCTGAACGGATCTCAGACGAACCGGAATACAGAAAGTGGATCCGGCAGGAGACTTTTAAAAGAGGAACGCTGAAATCCGCGGTGAAAGACGCCGAAGCCGATGAGAAGAAAATCTATGAAATGTATTATGAATATGAAGAGCCGATTCAAAAAATCGTTCCTCATCGCGTGCTTGCGGTTAACCGCGGCGAAAAAGAGGAGATTTTGAGAGTGTCGGTCGAGCCGCCGGCAGACCGCATTCAAGCTTACTTGGAAAAACGAATTTTACAACACAAGCAAACAAGTGCTCAAGATGTGCTGAAAAGCGCAATCGAAGACGGCTATAAGCGCCTCATTCAGCCGTCCATCGAAAGAGAAATCAGAAAAGAATTGACGGAAAAGGCGGAAGATCAAGCGATTCACATTTTTGCCGAGAATCTGCGCAAGCTGCTGCTGCAGCCGCCGATGAAAGGAAAGCTCGTTCTCGGCGTCGATCCGGCATTCCGCACAGGCTGCAAGCTTGCAGTTGTCGATGAGACGGGAAAGATGCTCAAGATCGATGTCATATATCCGCACCCTCCCGTCAATAAAAAAAGCGCGGCCATTGAAAAAGTGAAACGCATCATCGAAGATTTTCAAATTGAGGTCATCGCCATCGGGAACGGAACGGCATCAAGAGAGACGGAACAATTTATCGCCGATCTTTTGAAGGACATCGACAGAAAGGTGTACTATCTGATCGTCAATGAAGCGGGAGCCAGCGTCTACTCGGCATCAGAGCTTGCGAGGGAAGAATTCCCGGATCTGCAGGTTGAAGAACGGAGCGCCGTGTCGATCGCACGCAGACTCCAGGACCCGCTCGCCGAACTTGTCAAAATCGATCCCAAGTCGGTCGGTGTCGGCCAGTACCAGCACGATGTCAGCCAGAAAAAACTAAACGACTCGCTCCGCTTCGTGGTGGAAACCGTCGTCAACCAAGTCGGCGTCAACGTGAATACGGCGTCAGCCGCGCTCTTGCAATATGTAGCCGGACTATCGAAAACAGTCGCGGCCAACATCGTCAAAAAGCGGGATGAAATCGGAAAATTCACGAGCAGGAAAGAGCTGAAAGACATTCCGCGCCTGGGCGCGAAAACGTATGAGCAATGCATCGGCTTTTTAAGGGTGCCTGACGGCGGTGAACCGCTCGACCGCACAGGCATCCACCCTGAGAGCTATAAGGAGACGAGAGAGCTTCTGAAAAAGCTCGGCCTATCAACAGCCGACATCGGTACAAGAGAGCTTCAGGACAAAATCAACGAACTGAATATTTCCGAAGCAGCTGAACAGCTTGGAATCGGGGAAATCACTCTGAAAGACATTTGCGCCCAGCTGACAAGGCCTGAGCGCGATCCGAGGGATGAAGTCCCTAAACCGCTCTTAAAAACCGATGTGCTTCAATTGGAGGACTTAAAAGAAGGGATGGAACTGCAGGGGACAGTGCGGAACGTCGTTGACTTCGGGGCATTTGTCGACATCGGCGTGAAACAGGACGGGCTCGTCCACATTTCCAAGCTCAGCCATTCCTTCGTCAAGCATCCGCTTGACGTGGTATCGGTCGGGGACATTGTTACCGTATGGGTGGAAGATGTCGATGCTGCAAAAGGAAGGGTATCCTTATCAATGGTGAGGGATCGATAGTCCAGCTTGCCGGAGCTTTGTTTCTCCGGCGGGCTGATCTTTTACACTCCGATTTTTAACAGAATGCGGTGGATGACGCCAGCCACATGAGCCGGCGTCTGAACCATCCCTTCATTGATCCATTCCTCCAAAACGCCGACCACTCCTGAGACGACAAATGATATTTCCATTTCATCGCATGTAACCTCGTTTTCCGATTGCTCTATCATGCTCAATTCTTCAAAAATTTTCCTCTGGAAAAAGTCTTTAAATTTATTGATGGTCAAAATGTTTCCTTTCGGTTTCGTCAATAAAGTGAAAATCGCAGCGTTTTGATAAATATATTCGGTCGTTTTTTCGATGAAGGTGAGCAAATTGTGCGGATCTTCGCTCGGAAAATAATCATCGTAAAATCTCCCCAGCTGATCAAACAATTCATTTTCTATTTGTTCATACAAGTCAAAAATATCTTTATAATGAAGATAAAAGGTTCCGCGTCCTAAATCCGCGCGCCTCGATAAATCAGAAACGGTGATTTTATTGATTTCTTTCTCATGGAGCAGTTTTAAAAAAGCCTCTTTTATCGCTCTTTTCGTCTTGATTGATCTTCTGTCCTCCATCGTTTTGCCCTCCGTTTATAGACAAATTTTCATGTGTTGTTCATTATTGAACAGCTCAATCACGATTGCCGATTGAACATCGCTTTTGCTTAAAATTATAATGAACATGTGTTTATTAATCAATAGCTGTTCATATTTTCGAGGAGGTTTTCAATGATTCAATATCGTCTGGCTTCAGCTGATCACTTGGACGAGGTGGCACAACTGTTTCATGAGTCTTTTGACAACTATCCGTTTATGGATTTGCTTGTAAGACCCGAAAAGAAAAACCCCGAATTCTTTTATGAACTGCATAAAGTCATCACTCAGGCATATATAAATAGGCGGGGGTGCTTTATCGGTGTTGTGAATGGTGAAATCGTCACCGCGGCCCTCTTAAAACATCGGGATGATCCAGACGTTGGAGTGATGGATTATATATCAGCCGGAGGAATAAAGTTATTTATAAAAGGGGGCCTTTCCGCGGTATGGAATATGGTGAATGTGGCGGAAGAGGCGAAAAGATCGTACAAGGGCATCAAACAGCAGAAATGGTATTTGGAGGCGCTGGGGGTCTCCTGCTTCCATCAGGGCAAAAGTTTCGGCAGCAAGATGATCAATGACTGCCTGGTCCCTTTCATCCGAAGAAACGGAGGCGGGATCCTCGCTTTAATCACCAACACGAATTTAAATCGATCGTTTTACAAAAAGAACGGATTCGATGAATTTAGTGCATTTCCCCTTAAGCGATTCGGCCGTGAAATAGGAAATTGGAGTTTCAAAAGAACAATTTACTAATGTATTAGAAAGCCGATATAAAAAGTACGACGGCTTTCATGTTGATCAGCAAAACATGAATGTTTTGTCTGACGGCAGCAACCAGCCGTCTTTTTTTAATGAAAAACCCGCACAGCTCATAGAGGAGGAATAAAACGTCAATGAGAACGATTATAAAGGCGAGATGGATCATTGCGGCGCTCTGGATTGCAATGGCCGCCGTCTTATTCATCACGGCGCCTGATATGGGGCAATTAACAAAGGAGAAGGGCCAGATAGCGGTCCCTGAAGGCTATCCGTCTTCTTACGCGAACAAGCTTCTCGAACAAATGTCAAAAGACGGGGATACGGACAAATCGGTTGTTATCGTATTTCAGGACAAACAGCTCCTGCCGAACCGGGAGGCGGCTTTAAAAAAAGCGATCACCATTTTAGAAAAGGATTCCTCCCTTCACGTCTCAGATATTACATCATACTTTGACGCGGAGGAGGATATTCAAAAGCAGCTGTTGTCAAAGGATCGAACGACGCTGCTTGTACCTGTCACATTTGATGCGAACAAAATCAGTGCGGCCGATTTTAAAGCAAAGGTAAATGAAAAGCTCAAACCTTTAAAGCTTGACTACGAGATGACCGGACAGCCGCTCATTGATGATGATGTTATAACAAGCTCACAGGAAGGCCTGAAGAAGACCGAATATATCACGGTCGGTTTTATTTTAATCGTATTGATTCTCGTCTTCCGTTCTGCGGTTGCGCCTTTTGTCCCGCTCTTGGCGGTCGCGCTTTCCTACCTTGTGAGCCAGTCCGTCGTCGCCTATCTTGTCGAATACGCTGATTTTCCGCTGTCCACGTTTACGCAAATCTTCATGGTGGCGATCATGTTCGGAATCGGGACAGATTACTGCATTCTTCTTTTAAGCCGTTTTAAGGAAGAGCTTGCCCACGGGAAAGACAAGATTGAAGCTATCCTGACAACGTATAAAACGGCGGGAAAAACCGTTCTGTTCAGCGGATTCGCCGTTTTGATCGGTTTTACTTGCATCGGCTTCGCCGAATTCCAGCTTTACAAATCTGCGGTCGCAGTAGCGGTTGGTGTCGCAGGCTTGATTTTGGCGCTTTTGACGATCGTGCCGTTTTTCATGGCTGTTTTGGGAAAAGTGCTGTTTTGGCCCATCAGAGGGAATATCGGGCATCCGCAGTCAAAACTATGGGAAACCGCCGGGCGTTTCGCATTCAGTAAGCCGCTGATCAGTCTGTTGATCGTAGCGGCCGTGGCCGTTCCGCCGATCTTAATGTATAAAGGAACGCTTTCCTACAACAACCTTGATGAAATCGGAGATCAATACGAATCCGTCAGTGCATTCAACACCATCTCCGACAAGTTCGGGCCTGGGGAATCTTTGCCGGTCACGGTCGTGCTTAAAACATCGGATGCGCTCGATACCAATGACGGGCTGATCGCGATTGAAAAAATCAGCCGCGCCATTGAACAGACAAATGGCGTCAGTAAAGTTCGCAGTGCGACCCGTCCGGTCGGAAAAGGACTGAGCGACCTGTATGTCAAAACACAGGCAAACGAACTGAATAAAGGGCTTGAGAGCGGCAATAAAGGTCTGAAAAAGATCAAAGACGGGCTTGCCGAGGCGAGCAAGTCGATCGCGGATCAGAAGCCGCAAATCGAAGCATCCGGAAAAGGAATCAATCAGCTGATCAAAGGAACCGAATCGATTAAAGCCGGCATCAGCGACGTTGAAGCCAATATGAGAAAGCTGAAGGACGGTACAGACCAAAGCAAAGAAGGCGTCGCCCGGGCGAAAAAAGAAATTCAAGCTGCGAAAAAACAGCTGACGGCGCAGGTCGATCAATTAAATGGACAAATCGAAAACTACAAAGAAATATCGAAAGTCTTGAAAGCAGCATTGTCACAAGCAGAAAGTGCCCAAGGCATAACGGCTGACGTGCAAAAGATGATCGAGCAGACAAATCAAAATTTCAAAAATCTTGAAAGCGAAATTCCCGAAGTGAAGGAGAATCCTTCTTATTTAGCGATCAAAGGCTCTTACACAGAGCTTGCATCGGCAATCAAGCAGGGATCACAGAAAGCGGCCGTTTACACGAAGCAGGCGGCAAACGCGAAAAAGCAGCTTGAAGCAGCAGATGCATTTATCGCAAAAACGCAGGAAGAGCAAAAAGTGTACACAAGCAAAATCGATGCTCTGATCAACGGCCTCGGCCAAATCGAAAAAGGACTTGAAGAGACATCGAAGGGGCAGGGACAGCTCGCCGATTCGCTGCCTAAGCTCGAATCAGGAGCGGGCGATGTCGCTGAAGGCCAAAAGCAGATGAAGGAAAAAGTCGGAGAATTCGCCGGCCAGCTCGATCAATTAACAAAAGGTTTGAATTCAAGCGTGGACGGCCTCGAAAAAATTTCAAGCGGTCTGATGGGGGCAGGCGACTACCTGGATCAGCTGAAAAACGCATCGGATCAAGAAATGTCCGGCTGGTTTGTCCCTAAAGAAGTCCTGAAAAACAAGCAGTTTCAGCAGGTGTTTAATTCCTATATGTCAGACGACCGCCATATCACGACGATTGATGTGATATTGGAAGGCAATCCGTACGGAAACGGAGCAATTGCTAATGTTAAAGATATTGAAGCGTCCGTAAAACGGGCTCTTCCCGATACGCATTTGAAAGATGCATCATTTGGCGTCGGCGGCGTTTCCAGCATCAATGCCGATCTGAAGCAGCTGTCAGACCAGGATTTCAGCAACACGGTGATCTATATGATGATCGGAATTTTCCTGATCCTCGTCCTGCTGTTCCGTTCTATTGTCATGCCGGTGTATTTGGTCGGATCGTTGATCTTGACGTACTTTGCGTCCATCGGTATAACCGAGTTTATTTTCACGGCGTTTTTCGGCTATCCCGGCCTCAACTGGGCGGTGCCTTTCTTTGGATTCGTGATTTTAATGGCGCTTGGTGTGGACTATTCGATCTTCCTGATGGAACGCTTTAACGAATACCGGGGAACGGATATTAAAACGGCTATGACGGAATCGATGAAAAATATGGGGTCCGTTATTATTTCAGCTGCTGTCATTTTGGCGGGAACCTTCGCGGCGATGCTGCCGTCCGGCGTTTTATCGCTTCTGCAAATCGCCACCCTAATACTGACGGGTCTCTTGCTGTATGCATTCGTCATGCTGCCGCTGTTCGTCCCTGTGATGGTTCGGATCTTCGGCTCAGCCAACTGGTTTCCGTTCAAAAGAAAAGAATAAACGGCTCGTCCATCCACAGAAGAATCATTCGCCCATGCTCCCCGAAATCGGGCGGTCAGCTCCATTTGGGGAGTAACGGGCGCCATTGTGTGAGATGATAAAAGGACCGGTGAAGATGATGAGGAAACAGAAGAAATTCCGTTTGGGCTCCGATGAACACTGTCTATCAGCAGTGTTTTTTTCTGTAAAAATACCAGCACTGATTCAGCAATTTAATCTGGTAATGATCTTTTTCATAAAAAGCTCTCTGCATCTGGCTTTTGAGCCAATTCGGCATTGCTCATCCCTCCTCAGGCTCTTATCATAAGAGTATGGGTGTTGTGTATTAGTTTATGCCGCCCGGAATTTGTCCTGTTCAATGTTTTTAAAAATGAGGTGGACCGAAGCAATGGACGAACAACAACTGCAGCAGCTGACAGAACAGCTATCGCTCACATATTTTAAAAAACCGTTCCGGCACCGCGCTTACTTCAACAGCCGCCTGAAAACGACCGGAGGCAGGTATTTGCTGAATTCCCACAATATCGAACTGAATAAAAAATACCTGACAGAGCACGGGCAAAATGAGCTTGAAGGCATCATCAAGCATGAATTGTGCCATTACCACCTCCATCTTGAAGGAAAAGGCTACAAGCACCGCGACAAAGATTTTAGAACGCTATTAAAGGAAGTCGGTGCGCCGCGATTCTGCACGCCGCTCGCAGGAGAGAAAAAGCCGCAAAGAAAAGTGCGCACATACAAGTGCGAAGCATGCGGACAAACGTTTCTTCGAAAGCGGAAAATGGATACAAGCCGTTACGTTTGCGGCAAGTGCGGAGGGAAAATAAAAGAAATCATAAAAAAGGGTTGACTGATCAGGCTTGTCTATGATAAATTATAAAAGCCGTCGCAAGACGAGCCACAAAGACAAATTGTTCTTCTTGACACATTTTGTCGACATATTTATAATAAAATGAGTCTGATCATTCCACAGTAGCTCAGTGGTAGAGCTATCGGCTGTTAACCGATCGGTCGCAGGTTCGAATCCTGCCTGTGGAGCCAATGGAGAAGTACTCAAGTGGCTGAAGAGGCGCCCCTGCTAAGGGTGTAGGTCGCGTAAGCGGCGCGAGGGTTCAAATCCCTCCTTCTCCGCCATTAGGAAAATATGATGCTGACTTCATATGGCCCGTTGGTCAAGTGGTTAAGACACCGCCCTTTCACGGCGGTAACACGGGTTCGAATCCCGTACGGGTCATTTCTCATATGTTGGGCTATAGCCAAGCGGTAAGGCAACGGACTTTGACTCCGTCATGCGTTGGTTCGAATCCAGCTAGCCCAGCCATTATATTTGAGCCATTAGCTCAGTTGGTAGAGCATCTGACTTTTAATCAGAGGGTCGAAGGTTCGAGTCCTTCATGGCTCACCATTGTTTTTTCACGCGGGTGTGGCGGAATTGGCAGACGCGCTAGACTTAGGATCTAGTGTCTTTACGGCGTGGGGGTTCGAGTCCCTTCACCCGCACTTTAAAAACAACATATCATGCGGTCGTGGCGGAATGGCAGACGCGCTAGGTTGAGGGCCTAGTGGGGGCAACCCCGTGGAGGTTCAAGTCCTCTCGGCCGCATCATAGGAATACCAAGGGTTTAAGCGCCCTTGGTATTTTTTATATTCATCTAGTTTTTTGTCTCCTGTGCCCACACCGTGCCCACTTACTTAAAATAAGTCGTCTAACTTGTCCGTCATTTCTTTCTGTTTATTGGGATATAGGTGTCCGTATACATCTATTGTTGTTTTTACAGAAGTATTTAATTTTACGACTGAAAATGTCCTTTGATGATGGAGTGTCTTTATATTGAAAAATATAGGACTCATCTGAATGAAGAATATTGAGTTTTTTAAATAAATCCTCTTGTTTCTCTCTCCAATAGTCTAGGAGAGAGAAAAGTTTTCTATTAATGCTTATGCGTCGAATAGAATTTTTTGTTTTGGGTAACGTCACTATAAACTCTTTGTTTAAATATGTTGCAGATTTGCGAACATCTATTTCCATTAATATTCGGTCTATGTCTTTCCATTGGAGGGCTAACATTTCACCGCATCTCATTCCGGTGAAAAAGGCTAGTGCATAAAATGTTTTAAAAATGACTTGATCATCAGGAATTAAGTTGATAAATTTTTTAAATTCCTCCGGTCTCCAAAATTTCATCTTTTTTCGATCAAGAGGGAGTTGTTTGATTTTGCTGCATGGATTGTTTTGAATAAATTTTTCATTTTGGGCTGTCTCGAATATTTTATTTAAAGTGGATATGATATTATTTACGGATTTATTGCTCAGTTTCTTATCGAGTAAGTAATTTCTAAAATCGATGATATGGGTGTGCGAGATCTTTTGTAGATCAGCATTTTTGAAATATTCTCGAATGTGTTTATTTATTGTGTATTGCTGAATTGAGTAATAATTTGGCTTGCTGTCGACCTTGCAGTTTTTTAAATGCTGATAAACTCTCTGTTCCTAAAGCTGTAGCATTATAATGAAATTTTGAAAATCCAAAACAAAGATTATGTTGCATTTATTGATGCTGAGGAAGGAACATGTCACTTTAAAGACAGGATTTTTTTGATTCAATAAAACCTATTTATCTTGAGCAGAATGGAAACACCATCCACGCAATACTTGATTACTTAAAGTAAAATTAGCTGTTGATTTTCATACCATATATTGATATATTTGGAATGAAAATAATTAACTAGGAGATCAAATATGGCGAAAAAGTTTATTAAAACTATTGTCTCACTTTTGGTCTTTGTGTTGGTTATGGGTGTTCTAAGTCCATTATCTCAAGCAATTGAAGAGGGGAAAGAGGATGAAAGCATTGATTTCAACTCAACTCTCAATACATTGAATGAGATTTTTCCAAAAAACATTGATGGAATATCATCAATTTCAACAATCAATAAAAAGGACATTCAAAATTTGGATAATGAAGAGTTTGAAAAAGAGTTTGATTTTTTAATAGAAGACCCAGTATTTCAGCAGTTAGAACAGGTGCTTGCCGAACAAGAGATTAAGGACGCTGAAATAAAGCCGATGTGGGTGCCAATTGTTGCTACAGCTTTAAGGGTCTTAATTAGCAAAGTTGGCAGGTCTGGAATGAAAAAAGGTTGGGCAATCGCGAGACCATATGTTGAAAAAGCTTTAAAGGCGCCGAGTAAATACAAGATTGATGGCCCCGGTGGTGGTGGCAGAATTATTCAAGTTCGTTTAAAATCTACCGGAAAACCAATTTTCAGATTAGATTATTATCCAGTTAAGACGGGAGGCCCCTATAAACTTCATTACCATGTGCCGCCTAACATGAAAAAACATCATATCATTTTCTAAAGGGAGGGTTTCCTAAATGAATTATGATGAAACGCAACATCTACATATTAGTTACGATAAAAATGGATTAGATCTTGAAGCAGTAGGATTAAAGAGACTAGATGTTGATGTTTGGGACGTGTATTTTAACTTTCAGGATCATGCAATGGATGAGCCGTCTTTGAAGTTTTCAAAAATCGATCCATTCGGTTGTAAGATATTCTCGATAACAAGTAAAGATTTAAGTGAAGATGAAGCTACTCAATACTTCGAACTTTGGATTAAACATGAGTTAAATAAAGCTCTCTAATTTAAGCTCCCTTGCTACGAGGGAGCTTTATTGTACGCTAAGAAAGAATAAGCACAGCATAGCAATATATATGTATCTTGAGCAGAAGGGAAGAGGTAGCGGTTATTCTTTATTCAATGCCTCAACAAAACGCCACCCGTACAATTCTTTTCTCATTTCAAGGTCATCAGTACCATCACCACCTTGGCTTAAAAGAATCAATTCAGCAGAAAACCACTCTTCAAGAACCTCTTCAAATATTTCACAATAGTTTTTCGAGGACTTTTCACCTATTCTTTGGTGTATTAATTCTTGTTCATGAAAAAAAAGGGGGGATTTATTCTATGCAGGATGCGCTCTATTTGCTTGATGAAGCAGAACAGGCTTTAGAGGATACATGATAAAGCTTTAACTTCTGAAGATTTGCAACATACCTTCGCCTTTAAAATTAAAAAATCTTTAGCTGCTTTAAACATGGATAGACCTTGTTAAATAAAGAGGGAATAGAGAACCACTTTGGTAAGTTCGTACTCCATTTTTACTCCATAATTAATAAAAAACAATCAAATTTTGTGTAATCAACGATGTAATGAAAATAAGCTTTCATAAGCAGTGATAAGCTTCCACTTTATTGAGGGCCTAGTGGGTGAATAACCCGTGAGGTTCAAGTCCTCTCGGCCGCATCATAGGAATACCAAGAGTTTTGACACCCTTGGTATTTTTTGTTTTGTTGTTGTATTTTTACTTTAATGAAAAATAGGCTCAATAAATACATATTCATCAGATTCAGACTTTACTTGTTTCATAGAGTGGAACTTACTTCGTTCTGCATGTGGCATGAATTCCATAAACCCAGCTGCAGTTCTATCGGGATGGGGAAAATTTTATATCCGTTTTGGTGTGCCGGTAATAACGACTTCGGTGTAATGATAATTGATCACTTTCAGCCAATAATGAGAACGTGTATTAATTTCATCAGGCGAGTCAGCTTTCTTGAGCACGATTCCCTCTGAAATTTTTTCTTTGACCAAGGCAAAGTAAGCTAGTCCGTTTCCTTGAATTCCTTCGATAGGATGATTCAGTTCAAGTGAATTCAGAACTGTCTTACGCCACAGTGAGCGGCTTGTTGGCGATTGACCGACTGTCTTTGTAGAAACATCGAAAACACAGTAAACAATCTGATGAGCTGACTTTTTGGACATGAAACGTTCCATTACAGCTTCAAAGTCAGGAGCACCACCTGGGGCAGCTACAATGACTTCACAATCTCTCATGTATATCTCCTTTATACGAAATGGTATAAATAGTTATTAATTACAAATATTAATCCGTCAGATTTATGATTCTGCGAAAAGAGGATAAGGCTATAGTTTTACAAGAACACTTATAATGTGATTTTTTAGGTCTTTGTAATTAAATTACATTTATTTATGATATTCACTCATGAATTCATGGTATTATATTGAAGAGAACGATCAAAAACTTTGGCATTAGTAATTAATAATGTTTTAAATCTATACGGGTGCTACCTCATGTCAAAGTCAGAATAATTATTATAGGAGGTAACATATGTTTAAGTTTAAAAGGAATTTCTTAGTTGGATTAACGGCAGCTTTAATGAGTATTAGCTTGTTTTCGGCAACCGCCTCTGCAGCTAGTCCAGACTACTGGCAAAATTGGACTGATGGCGGCGGAACAGTAAACGCTGTTAATGGGCCTGGCGGGAATTACAGCGTTAATTGGTCTAATACCGGAAATTTCGTTGTTGGTAAAGGTTGGACTACAGGTTCGCCATCTAGGACAATAAACTATAATGCCGGAGTTTGGGCGCCGAATGGCAATGGATATTTGGCTTTATATGGTTGGACGAGAGCACCGCTCATAGAATATTATGTAGTGGATTCATGGGGTACTTATAGACCTACTGGAACGTATAAAGGTACTGTAAAAAGTGATGGCGGCACATATGACATATATACAACTACACGTTATAATGCACCTTCCATTGATGGCGAAAAAACTACTTTCACGCAGTACTGGAGTGTTCGCCAAACGAAGAGACCAACTGGAAGCAACGCTAAAATCACTTTCAGCAATCATGTTAGAGCATGGAAGAGTCATGGAATGAATCTGGGTAGTATTTGGTCTTATCAAGTCTTAGCGACAGAGGGATATCAAAGTAGTGGAAGTTCTAACGTAACAGTGTGGTAAAAGATCATCTTTAATCAGGGGTAGCGGCTGTTGATCGTTCCTTGAGACATTTTATAATCATTGTTAATGTGAGTGACTAAGAGGCGATGGTCTTTTAGTTGGGATTCCAATGTATTCCTCGGAGTGGGGAAAACGATTGTTTAGGCCTTGATAGGAAAACACTGGATTAAAGGGAAAGCAAGGTTATAGAATTTGAACCAGTATAAATTTTAAAGCAGGCATATGCCTGCTTTATTTTAATGCGCTATTAATGATTTTTGCATGTATTCCATCTGATTTGTACCCTGCAAGTATTCCTCAGTTGCTTCATTCGTAAAGTGAGGAATTCCTTTTATTTCGGCTAATTTTTCTCTAAAATTTTCAACCGAAGAGCAAATTGATAAATACAAAGAACGAGCAAGAAGTACAGAATACGATCATTGGAAGGATTGAATTATATTTAGACTTTTCTGTTGTGAAGGCACGAGCTTTTACAACAAATATAAAAGGGTTCAATCGAGGATTCCGTCAAATAAAAATAACTCCAGGATAGCGGTCGAGGGTTCTAATTAACGAAAAAAAAAGACAATAGTGAAATCTCTTTTTTGTCATCAATCTCATGGATAGACCATGTTAAAAAAGCAAAAAATCTTAATAACCACTTTGGTAAACTTCGGAATTCGTTTGAAAAGCTTACTTCATAATTCTTAAAAAACAATGAAGTTTTATGTAATTGGTGTAAAGAGATACAATGAAAACAAGCTTTCATAAATCGTGATAAGCTTCCACTTTATCGAGGGCCTAGTGGGGCAACCCCGTGAGGGTCAAGTCCTCTCGCCCGCATACCAATAATACCGAGGGTTTCATTACCTTTAGTATTATTTTTTTGCAGAAAATACGGAAATAAATGTACCGTATGGTGGAATATGTAATTATATTTAGCACTAAAAAAGTGCTGACCTCTGCACAAAACCGTTGTGCGAGTCTGCACTTTTATTCTGCAAGATACAATGCCGGTTATCATCGATTATGGGGAGTTGTTTAATCCGTTCTTAGGTGTGCTGATATTTGGTTTTTAGAAACTTTTTTTAAGTGGCTAAAACCAACAAATTTTTTGCTTTCTTCATCCCACAGGCGGAACTTTAATGACTTAAGACTTGTTGCCAGTGTAATGGTCGGAACGTTTTGTAATGGTTTAATGTTGTTATACACTTCTTCAAGCTTATAGTTTGGGACTCTCGGGCTTAAATGATGAACATGATGGAAACCGATATTGCCTGTTAGCCATTGCATGACTTTTGGAAGCTTATAAAAAGAGCTTCCTTCAACTGCTGCTTTTACATATTCCCAATGCTCATCTTCTTCAAAATAAGAATCCTCAAACGTATGCTGAATATAAAACATCCAAATTCCGAGAGATCCCGATATCATAAAAATTGGCGCCTGAACCAGCAGGAAGTTTTGCCAGCCAATAGCCCAGCATAAAAGAGCTGTCAAAGCGACGATTCCCAGGTTCGTTACATACGTATTCATCCGTTCTTTGCGTTTTGCCCCTTTACGATTAAAACGATTGGTAATCCCGAAGACGTAAATCGGCCCAACCATAAACATAACAAACGGATTTCTGTACAAACGGTACATTATTTTTGTCTTAGTTGAGGCTTCCTTATATTCTTCAACGGTCAGTACCCAAATATCGCCTGTACCGCGTTTGTCCAAGTTGCTGCTTGTCGCATGGTGGACAGAATGGTCGCGTCCCCAGTGATCAAAAGGATGCAAAGTCAGAATTCCTGTAATTATTCCAAGGATTCGATTCGCCATTTTGTTTTTAAAAAAGGAGTAGTGGCAGCAATCATGAAAGATGATGAAGGTTCTCACTAAAAAACCTGCCGCAACAACAGAAATCGCTAATGTAAGGAAATAAGAAATCGACAAGCTCTTATATGCCAAACACCATAACAGGAAAAATGGCACCAATGTGTTAATGATTTGAGAAATACTTTTTTGTAAATCGGACTTTTCATAAGGTGTAACCAGTTTTCTCAAAGTCCTTAGGTTTTGCTCATTCATTTTTTAATGTTTCCCTCCTATGATGATCTAGAAAACGTTTTATTGCCTTTGAAGTCCCTGTGTCATCCACCATAAATGACAAGTATCTTTCCTATTCTTCTATAAAATCATTGGAAATGAGAAGCTGATTTCCAGCTCGATTAAATGTTTATTAGCAGAGCCAGCCGGGATACAAATGCGTATGAAAATTATACCCGGCTCTTTATCGGGCCAAACGCTCTCCCTGCTCCCCTAGGGAATCGGTTTATTTAGTCCGTGAGCATTGATTGTTTGAGGACATTACTAGTAAGGTTTGAAGACACTCTGATTCATTTTCACGGTGTTTTTAAACCATGGTTATTAGACCTGTTAGACATGTTATAAATTCAATGCAGAATTATTGAGACTCCGCTTCTGCACTGACATCCACATTTAGGAAATAATGCCATGAATAAAACAAAAATATGATTTGCAATTATTTCCGTTCCCTGTTATGATAAAGAAGAATTATTTTTGTTCGGTGTAAAGGATAGTATGAATATTGACTTTTCGTCTTGATGATACTTTGGGCAAGGATAGTAATACAATGTGCGGTAACGCACTAGGAGGCAACAAAAATGGAACAAGGTACAGTTAAATGGTTTAATGCAGAAAAAGGTTTTGGATTTATCGAACGTGAAAATGGAGACGATGTATTCGTACACTTTTCTGCAATCCAAAGTGACGGATTCAAATCATTAGACGAAGGTCAAAAAGTAACATTTGACGTTGAGCAAGGTCCTCGCGGAGCTCAAGCTGCTAACGTTCAAAAAACTGCTTAATCTTCAATCGTTTATACAAACAGGCTCTATATATAGGGCCTGTTTTTTTATGTTCTCTGTATAATGCTTAATAAAAAACCCTACTCAACGTTCGAGTAGGGAGGTGGTAAAAGGTAATAGAAAAAGATTTAACGCTTCAAAGGTTGTTTACAGTATAACATACTGGATTGACAATATGCGGAATGTATATAAAATATTTATTTTTTTTCGAATGCAATTACTTTTTATTTTTTTTCACTAACTTGCTCGTTAATTTAAGTACAAGACTTCGCAATCTAAGTCCTACAAATCACTGGCATCAAACATCAAACAAAAAGCATCCCTTTTCGTAAAGAATCATCCTTTTCTTCGTTCATTCAACAATTTTTAGATATTTTGGATCAATGAAAATAACAGCTGGTCCATCTACAAGAATTCTGCCAACTTCAATTTTTACATAAGACTCAATCTTAATAGAAGTAATCTAGTTATAGAAATTCCATCATTTTTTATTGTTGTCCATATATTTAGATGTTACCAACTCGCGTATCTCTTTTATGAAAGGAAGATAAACGATTCACTGCCGAAGTGAATAAAAAAAATTCTTAAAGATAAAGGTGAGATTGATTGTTCTTTCTTCTAGAAATCATTACTTAGATATACCTAAAACAATGGAAGCCCTGCCTCTCTTCCATCCTTACGGCTCCTTGTCCGTGCCAGTGTGAATCAGGATTACAAAAATCAAGTGACGATTTAATCGAGTTTTTTGATAAACTGTAAATGTTCGTAAAAGAAATTTAAGTAATAAAAATGGATTAATTGTAGGAATAACAAAAGAGGTTAATGTTCTAAAAATAAGTTGAAGAAGTTAAACGTCTTTGAAATGATTTACTTTTAATTATCATAATGTTACCGGAAATTACAGGATGTTTTTTTGGATGCAATATATTATCTATAATGAACTTTAACTGAAACTTTTTATTTGATTTTCAGTGATTCCTTTAATTACTTCCAGTTCACTAATCAAAAATTCATATGCATTATCCAACATTTTTTTTTCGCTTGCATTAAGTGCTTTTTCTTTATTCATACGCATTAAATCACGTACAACTTCAGCGCCTTCTTGTATTTTACCCGTTTTTATTTTGTTCGTGTTTACTTTAAACCTTTGTTTCCACGGCAGTAACCGATCTGATTCTCCATGCTGGAAAATGTGTATAATGTGTTTTAATGCAAGTATATCAGTAACAGGTCGTATACCTGAACTCAATATTTTACCCGTTGGAATCATAACTTGCATATTACTGATTGACATTTTTATGACATAATACTGTTGTTTTTCCCCTAAGAATTCTTTTTCTTCTATGGCTTCAATTATACCTGCTCCTTGCATTGGATAAATAATGTTATCGCCAATTTGAAACATATCATCCACCTCCATATATGGTATCCTTCTTAAGATTACCATATATTCGGTTTTTCATCAAATATTTAATAATAACATGATCATATTTTTGATGTCAATAAATTTCTTTATAAAATTAGATTAAGCAAAAACAACAAAGCAATAGTGAACGTGTCGTATCGCAAAAAGGAAAGGTCACCTCGTTCTTTTCTCTATTTTCTTGTCTATTTTTATATTTTTCGCCTGTATATCTTCTACAGTTTCTCTTTTAACCTCATTACGAAGTTTAAATTTATCAGCAGAAACCTCTACCTGCGATAAAATTGGTGAAATTTTAGTCAGCTTTTTTACATAACGTGACTGGTGGCAAGTCTGTTAAAATAACCAACTTTAATTAGCTTTTTGTTCCTTTATGAAAAAATAGTTGCCACCTTTCACTTTCGGTACTTCCATATTAAGCTATGCAATGTTTCTGTTTTCTTGAGTCATCATTGATCATATGTAGTCAGATCAACGTCAGGAGCTAACATATGCGCAGTCATCTCCTTCACCGAGGAAGAAGTACACAGTATCCCGTTCGGAATTGACCTCGGATTTGTATTTATGGAACTGTATTTTGTTGAGCTCGATCGACAAAAGGAATGGGGCAATTGCATTTTCTCCTCCCACATCTCGAATTTGTTAATGAAAATCAATCAAGTGTTACATCTTCTTCTTCACTGCAAAGTTCAACAGTATCTTTCCATTCAAACCCGGCTGTTCATAATGCTTCAACGCATCATAGAAATCTTCAAAATCATATACTTTTTCTGGAGCATTGATGACCATTCTTCCGCTCTCAACGAGCTTAATCACCTGCGAGAAGCGATTGCGGTATTCAGAAACGGAATGTCTCTCGTTCCAAAGTCTTAAGGCGAATAATTGTGGTGACACATGGTATACATTGTGTAACTTTCGCCAATCGTTTGGTATACCTGACAACAGACCATAACTGACAAACGTTCCTTCAGGTTTTAGCGTCCTCGCCAGCAGTTCGCCGCTTTCTCCTCCAATAGAGTCAATTGCATGGTCAACCCCGATGTCGCAAGCATCAGAAATCTGTTCATATATAGAACCGTTGGAAGCGTCGATGACTCTCCATGCCCCAAGTTTTTGAAGTTTTTCTATCTTGCGGCTGTTTCTTGTAATGACAATTAAACGGAATCCCAGTATAGTAGAAATTTGCGCAAACAAACCTGCAATAGATGTACCTCCGCCATTCATTAACACAATTTCATTCGGCTGAACACGCAATGATTCCGTACAAATTAGCCAGGCTGTTAATGGATTAATATACAGTTGACTGGCGTCGTTATCACTTATTGATGGAGGCAGCTCTATTGCATAATCAGCTTTGGTGGTTACATATTGTTGCCAAGTTCCCTCTCCTCTTACAGGGAGGACCCTTTTTCCAATCAATGATGGTGATACATCTTTGCCCTGATCTATGACAATTCCCACACCATCATATCCTGCAACAGCCGGCAGCTTAATTCTATGAGAATAGGCCCCTCTAATTGGAAGCAAATCTGATGGATTAATTGGACTGGCAATCATTTTGACAAGAATTTCATTTGGCTGAAGAGGAAGCTTTTCTCCGGTATATAGCTGTAATTTTTGAAGCGGATCACCAAATTCCTTATATATTAATGAAACATTATTCATGATTTGTTATTGGCTCCTTAGTTTAATACTTCTATAAATAAATTTGCACTCTTTTGAGATTATGTCAATATTGTCTTTGTTTTTAGCTCCTAGTGTAAGTGCAGCTTCTACTACAGCGCAGACACAACAAAGAAATATCACCCAGACTGTTAGCTATCCATCTGTAGGACAACTGTCTCAAAAAGAAATTCATATCATGGCGCTCATGATGATCCTAAACATCAAAGAGTTTCCATACTCAGCACTGGGCTTCGGCGTTAGCCAAAAAATTAGCTTAACAAGCACTCCGGTACATACTTGAAACAGCCGTGATTGCTAAAAAATTATGCCAAAAAGGCGAAAAACGGTTTTTATAAAGTAGCAAACTACATTGAAAAAGTCCAACATTCAAGAAAAATGAATTGTTGCAATTTTTATAAAAGCCGGACTTCCACCTGATGTTTCGATTTAGTACCTATTACTTAAAGTCGCAGTCTAACTTGTCCGTCATTTCTTATAATTGTTTTATAAACAGCACAACCATATAATAGAACGAAAAAAGGATGGCGTATCATGCCGATCAATTCTTTTGAAAACTATCCGATGAGCTGGAAGCCATCGATTGATAAAACTGAAAAGCCCATTTATAAAGCACTTGCAAGGCAATTGGAGCAGGATATAGTAAACGGAGTTTTATTGCCTGGAACAAAGCTTCCTCCTCAGCGGGAACTGGCTGATTATTTGGATTTAAATTTGAGTACCATTTCAAAGGCGTTTAAAATGTGTGAGTTAAAGGGCCTGTTAAGTGCAACTGTTGGGAGCGGCACATTTGTATCGTATGATGCGTTATCGAATGCGTATTTACTTGAGGATACAAAGCCAAAGCTCATTGAAATGGGCGCAACACTGCCGGATCATGCTTCTTACGAGCCGCTCAAGCTCCATTTGAGCAGCATGCTGCAAGAGACAGATTATGAAAAATGGTTTGGTTATGGCCGGGCGGGCGAAAGCCTTTGGCAAAAGGATGCAGCTGTAAAGCTAATTCGAAGAGGCGGTTTTGAAACAACCGTTGAGCACATTTTATTTGCAAATGGGGGACAAAATGCGATCGCTGCCGCATTGGCGGGTCTTTGTAAGCCTGGAGACCGCATTGGTGTTGATCATCATACATATCCCGGATTAAAAACTGTTGCATCAATGCTAAGTGTGCAAATCGTACCGATAAAATCCGAGAACGGTGAAATGAAGCCGGAGTCACTTGAATATGCTTATAAAAATGAAAACATTACAGGCATTTATTTGATCCCGGATTACCATAACCCGACAGCTTCCTTTATGTCTGTAGAGAATCGAAAGGTCATCGCAGAAATTGCAAAAAAGTATAATTTGTTTGTTATTGAAGATGCATCGTACCATCTTCTTGGCAAAAATCCACTTCCAGCCCTTGCATCATTCGCGCCGGAACAGGTGATCCATATCGCAAGTTTATCTAAATCATTGGCACCGGGGCTGCGACTGGCGTATGTTGCAGTGCCGTATCAATTTAAGGAGCCGGTTTCGAGGGCGCTTTATAATTTAAATATAACGGTTTCCCCGCTATTAGCAGAACTTGCTGCGCGCACGATTGTATCAAATCAATTTGAAGTCTTAATTGAGGGGCATCGTGAACAAACGATTTGCAGAAACCAAATCGCAAATCGATATTTTGCTGACTATACGTGTTTAGGTGGTGAAACAGGCATCTTTCGGTGGTTGTTGTTACCGGGTGGGATTACAGGTGCTGAATTTGAAAAATTAGCTGCTGAACATGGAGTGCAAGTGTATGCGGCTGAACGCTTCGTAGTTGGGAATAGTTGTCCGGAAAGGGCGGTAAGGGTTTCTGTATGTGCACCAGAAACGCTCGAAGAGCTTGAAAAAGGATTAATAATCCTTAGGCGCTTGCTAAACGATCTTGCCTAATTATTGTCCGCCATACAATTTCAATATTGTATGGTTTTTTTGCGCGTGTTATGATGATTCAAATCTAGTTGGAGGTTGATCAAGGAAGGCAGGTTAGATCATGCTGCACAAAGAAAGTGTAAAATCGTTAGACGTTCAATCAGCTTCATTACAAAGCTACATTGGTTCCCCAGAAAAACAAAAAACGTTATACAAGCGTACATTATTTGTTGTAAGTGTTTCACAAATTTTTGGCGGTGCAGGGCTGGCGGCAGGAATTACTGTCGGTGCCCTTATTGCTCAGCAAATGCTCGGAACGGATGCTTACGCAGGGGTCCCGACAGCTTTATTTACTTTAGGATCAGCGGGGGCAGCCTTATTTGTAGGCAGACTTTCTCAACGCTATGGTCGTCGTGCAGGTCTTTCAGCCGGTTTTGTGATTGGCGGTCTTGGAGCAATAGGAGTCATCATTGCAGCAATCATAAATAGTATTTTCTTGTTATTTGCTTCATTGCTTATTTACGGTGCTGGAACAGCGACAAATTTACAAGCTCGTTATGCAGGTACGGACTTGGCAAATCGTAAGCAGCGGGCGACTGCTGTCAGTGTGACGATGGTTATGACGACATTTGGCGCGGTTGCGGGTCCGAATTTAGTGAATGTGATGGGGGGGTTCGCCCATTCTATCGGTGTTCCATCACTAGCGGGCCCTTTCATTTTAGCCGCGGCGGCATATATCTTAGCAGGTGTTGTTCTTTTCATCATGCTTCGTCCAGATCCATTAGTTATCGCAAGAACAATCGAATCGATCAAGCAAGAGCCAAGTGATAAAGGACATTTGACAACAACTGAACACACAGAAAACAAAAGAGGCATAATTGTTGGTGCAGCCGTTATGGTTCTTACCCAAATTGTAATGGTCGCTATTATGACAATGACACCGGTTCATATGAGACATCATGGGCATGACTTGGGTGCAGTTGGTCTTGTTATTGGCTTTCATATAGGTGCCATGTATCTCCCTTCACTTGTTACAGGGGTTCTTGTTGATAAGTTGGGACGTACTGCAATGGCGATTGCATCTGGAACTACGCTGCTTCTGGCAGGCTTAATAGCAGCATTTGCACCGGGAGATTCTATGGTTCTTATCGTAATTGCTCTTTCTTTGCTGGGATTAGGGTGGAATTTTGGTTTGATAAGCGGGACTGCACTGATAGTTGATTCAACTGAAACGGCCACACGGGCGAAAACACAAGGTACGGTGGATGTTCTGATTGCGTTGTCAGGAGCTGCCGGCGGAGCATTGTCCGGAATGGTTGTGGCAGGCTCAAGTTATCTAACATTATCACTTACTGGAGGAATTTTATCCTTATTACTCATTCCTGTGGTGGCATGGTCTCGTGAAGGTAAAAGATAAGCCGGATGCATTCAATTCGGGAGTCCAAGACAAAAACTTAGTATAAATCCCTCATTCGTTTCGATAAGAACACATTCATGTTGCTTGAACAGTACCATTTTATGCCCAAAATACAAATTTCAAATGCTTGAAATAACTTTTGTAACGGACAAAATACTTTCACTTTTATTGAAGTCCTTATGGGGGAACCCCCCCCATGAAGGTTCAAGTTTTCTCGGCAGTATTACCGGAATACCAAGGGTTATGAGTCCTTGGTATTTTTTTCTTTTTTGTTTTTAACTATGTTAGGCTTTGGTAAAAGGTCGAATAGATAACAAGGAGGCGCAAAATGGGGAAACTCTCAACTTATCTATTGAAAGTTTGGCTCGCAATACCTAGATGGTTCAGAATGTTTACTTTAAGTGCAATCTCCATATATGTTTTATGGTCATTGTTCATTAATGGAGTGAAAAATATATTTAGATTATCTCTCTCTTCCTTGATTGTAAGTCTAATAGCATCCGGAATCATATTGATGATTTTCAATAAAAGTTCTGTGAAAAAGTAGGGAGTGGCATTAAAAACATTTCTTATCGTAATATACGAGCGTCTGTAAAGCGGCCTAATACTTTTCCAGCAAACGGCATAAAAAAATGAAGAACAAGCCCTCCTAAACAAACGGTTAATAAAGTTCCGATGCCAATCGGTCCTTTTAAGATGACGGCCGCTGTCAAGAAGACGAGGTAAATGATGGTTCTCGAAACAAATATGTTGGTTCTCGTTAATTCTTTTATGATGAATGTGAATCGGTCAATTGGCATCGGAGCAAAATTTGTGTATAAGTATGTCGCGGTTCCTAAACCTGTAACAACCAAGCCGATTCCAAAACAAATCACTTTGCTCCACCATTGTTCTGGTGTGATAAAAAAGTGCAGGAAAAAAAGCCACATATCAATGCCGATCCCCGTTATAAACGCCGTTAGCATCCCTGAAACTTCCGGTCTTTGGCTTTTTAAAAAAGAATTGCAGCCTATGAATAGCAAAGCAATGATGACTTCCCAACTTCCCACAGTAAGCCCCACATGTATGGACAGTCCCACCAAAAGTGCGTCAAAAGGCGAAGCGCCAAGATCTGATTGAATCGTAAAAGCAATCCCAAGGGTTAAGATTAAAATTCCTAATACATAAAAAACATATTTCACTTAACTCGCCCTCTTTATTTTTATTGCAAATACAACAAAATTTCGGTATATTTAATGTACGCCATTTATGTTGTATTTGCAACAAAAACATGTTCGAAAGGAGTTTATGATGAAGGATATTCTTCGTGAAATTGGAATGATTGCCCGGGCTTTGGATTCTATAAGCAATATCGAATTTAAAGAACATGACCTGACAAAAGGGCAATATTTGTACCTTGTCCGAATATGCGAAAACCCGGGAATCATTCAGGAGAAGTTAGCTGAAATGATTAAAGTGGACCGGACCACCGCAGCCCGCGCTATAAAAAAACTTGAAATGAAAGGCTTTATTGAACGGAGAGATGATGAATATAACAAAAAAATAAAAAAACTCTTTCCGACGGAAAAGGGGAATGAGGTATTTCCTTTTATAAAAAGAGAAAATGATCATTCGAATTGTGTGGCATTAGAGGGGTTTTCCGAGGGGGAAGCGGAGACCATCTTCAATCTTCTTCAAAGAGTAAGAAAAAATGTAGAAAAAGACTGGGAGTTTGTGAAAAAGGGGAACAAGAGAAATTATTGACGGCATAAAGGAGCGGCAGATTGAAATGACAGTAAATATAAAAAGGTGCACCCTTGAAGACTTACAAAAGCTTCAAGAAATTGGTTGTGAAACATTTAATGAGACATTTAAGCATCAGAACTCGCCGGAAAATATGAAGGCCTATTTGGAAAAGGCGTTTCACTTAACACAATTAGAAAAAGAACTATCCAACAGCGCTTCGCAATTCTTTTTTGTCTATTGTAACAATGAAATCGCTGGATATTTAAAGGTCAATACTGATGAGGCCCAAACTGAAAAAATGGGTGATGAATCACTTGAAATTGAGAGAATTTATATCAAGAACGAGTTTCAAAAACATGGGCTTGGCAAATATCTGTTCAATAAAGCTATGGAAATTGCGAAGGAACTGAATAAAAAGAAAATCTGGCTGGGCGTATGGGAAAAAAACGAAAACGCAATTGTTTTTTATAAGAAAATGGGGTTTGTTCAAACCGGTGCTCACTCTTTTTATATGGGAGATGAAGAACAAACGGACTTGATCATGACCAAAACACTCCTATAACTTTTTTGAAAGGAGGATGACGATGTATATTCCAAAATATTTTAAAGTCGAAAATGTTGATGAAATTTTGGATTTTGTCCAAAAAAACTCTTTTGGCACGATTGTTACGACAGAACAAGGGAAGCCAATCGCTACTCATTTGCCTTTGGGGTTCAATAAAAAAGGTGATGATTACTATATCACCGGCCATGTCTCTTTTGGAAATCTGCAGTGGAGAACTTTTGAAACCTGTCAAGATGTGCTTGTTATGTTTCAGGGGCCGCACGCATACATTTCTTCTTCCTGGTATGGGCATGAGGAAGTGCCGACATGGAATTATCAAGCCATCCATATATACGGTCAAGCAAGCATTCTAGAGAGAGATGAATTAATAGAAGAATTAACAATTATGATGGGAAAATACGAAAAACACCGAGAAAATCCAATTTTATGGGATAACCTTTCTCCTCAACTTTTAGAAAGACAACTGAAAGCGATTGTCGGGTTTAAGATTAAGGTGGAAGAAATTCAGGCTGCATATAAATTAAGTCAAAACCGAAATGATACAGACTACATGAACATCATTGATCAATTGCAAAATGAAGGAGATACCCATGCGGAGCAATTGGCGGCAGTGATGAAAAAGAGGCTGGAAAATTAAATATAAATCCACCTTCAACCTCATGCAGGAGTTAAAGGTCGGAATCAGAGCCGTCATTTATGCAGCATCTTAAAGATCGAGCGGGAAATGAAAAGGCAGGCCGAATGGTTAGGTCGAATCATCTTTGTCGAAGACTTAATGGGGTCGCAGCCCGCGAAAGTTCAAGTCTCTCGGCCGCATCATAGGAATACCAAGGGTTATGACCCCTTGGTATTTATTTATGGAGGGTTACCGACTCCATTAATTTGTTGTTGTCCCGTTTATGAAATTATTGATTTAAAATAGGGATTTCACTAAGCAATTTCTTCAAATGAATAGAGTCCCACGGCAAATGTTCGGTTATACCTAATCCAACTACATCTGTTTCGGAAGAGAGTTCTTTCAGAAGATGAAGCAGGTGCGGCATTTGCATTGTTCCCTCAGGAGAAAAAGTTACAGGTGCTTCAGGATTGGCGAATAATAAAGAACGAAACGCCTTCGGATCAAGCACGTCTAAATCAAGGTGTATGGCCAGATACTTGATGTTGCTTTCTTTTATCCATTCTTTTATAGAATTGGTACTGGTCATTAACTCTTTAGTTCCGGCAGTTCTAATCCCAAGTCTTTGAATCACTTCAGTGTCTGGTTCTGTGGGAACTATACCTTGTCTTTGAAGTGCTTTTGATATCGCGTTTGTTTCTTCTTCTGTAGGAGCTGCTAATCCCGCGATAAAGACATTTTCAGGTTTAAGGGGAATGTTCACATGTTTTGCGAACTCTTCATCTCCTTCTCCCAAAAGGTTCCCGAGCGGTAAAGTATGACCGTTATCATATCCTGCATATCTAACTAAATCGCTGTGAGCGTCAATCCAAATTAAACCTAAGTCCCCGCCGTATCGTTCGTTTAAATAAGCAAATGGTGCTTGTTCGACTAAGCAGTCACCGCCAAACATGACAATGCGATCCGGCTTATGGGCATGAATGATATGCTGAGCAGCCTCCAATTGTTCCAGTAGTTGTTTTCTCCCGTTTATTCCGTTTTCGTTTTCAAGTGGAGTTCCATCATAAGTTTGAACCGGAACATGAATAAGGGGCTGATCATTTTCAGGAGCCAGCCAAGCAAGCAGTTCCGCTCCAAAAGAGTAGTTGGGATTGTTTCCCCCTTGCCATTGCGGCATCAACAGACGTATCGTTTTTTTAGCCATGTTATCGTCTCCTTTACTTCAAATTACGGTTAGTATAAAATGAACGCAAACAAAAAAACAGTACGCACTTTATTGATAGGTACTATCCGAAAGGGAAGTGTTAATATGAGTATGGCTGAATATAAAGGCAAAGTTAAAAATATTCAAGATACACCTTTTGGCTACACATTGTCCGTGATCGGCGGCAAATGGAAAATGGTTATTATTTATCTCCTCGCGGAAAATCAACCGGTTCGCTTTAATGAGCTGAAAAGACAAATAGGGGCTATTACTTATAAAACATTGAGTTCACAACTTAAAGAATTGGAAGCGGATGGTCTGGTGAAGCGGAAAGAGTACCCTCAAGTTCCCCCAAAGGTCGAGTACAGTCTCACTGGTAAAGCGGAATCACTATTGCCGGTTTTAGAAGGGTTATGTGAATGGGGGGTGAAAAACCAATAAAGTTAAGGATTCATTCATCTTGGAGAGAGAAGAATCAAATGCTTCGTTCTATTGCCGACAATCCTTTTGTCTGGCCGGAAATGTCCATAAACATTAGGGCCTTTATTAGTTATTCACCAGTTGTGAAAACGGGGTGCTTGCAATATAGCTCTGCCGGCACATGAATGTTCCAAGTCTAAAAGGGTTACCTTAATCCAATATAATGATCGGTATTTGCAGCAGCCGCTCAAAAAACGTGATTGAACTTTTGAACCTAGAAAAACTGTTATGGTATATTTAAATATAACGTAAAATTTGAAATGAGGAATGGCATGAATAAAATCGAAAAACATAAGAAAATTAAAGCGAAAATGATTTTCAAAGTTATAATGGTCATGATCGGAGGAATCATAGCGGCCTATGGATTGGAAACAGTGCTGATTCCTAACAATGTATCTGATGGCGGCGTGACAGGACTCAGCATTGTTGGTTCGCAACTATTTGACTTGCCGCTTGGTATACTTATCGCAGCTTTAAACATCCCGTTTGTCTGGCTGGGGTATAAGCAAATCGGGAAAAGCTTTGCGTTATTATCGATTATCGGAATCGCATCACTTGCAGCAGGTACAAGTTTTATGCACCACACTCCGGCTATAATCGAAGGGGACACTTTGTTAGTCACTGTTGTCGGAGGGATCATCCTTGGTTTTGGAATGGGGCTGGCGCTGCGTAATGGCGGAGCATTGGACGGAATTGATATGCTTGCTGTGCTGTTATCGCGCAAATTGCCATTTGGAACGAGCGATCTCATTCTATTCTTTAACCTTTTTGTGTTTATTTTTGTTTCCGCTGTATTTGGCTTGCAAGGGGCATTGCTATCAGTCATCGCCTACTATATTGCGTCCAAAGTCATTCATGTTGTCGAGGAAGGATTAAGCGGTTCTAAAACCTTTCAAATTATTACAACAGAACCTGAGTTGATGGTGGAGACAATTCGCGATCAATTGGGCCGAAGTGCTACATATAAAGAAGCTTACGGTGGTTTTTCCCACGAAAAGTTTAAAGAAATTACATGTGTCATCAATCGCTTAGAAGACACCAAATTAAAGGAAATCATTAATGAAGTTGATAAAAATGCTTTTGTCACTGTATATGACGTAGCTGAAGTTAAAGGAAGTAATTTTAGAAAACCTAATATTCATTAATCAGGGATTTCCTAAGAAAAAACATACCAAAGCTTGTTGGTATGTTTTTTTATATCATGTCGGTTTCCGAACAATTTGCTAATGCTGGACAGGCATGTGCCAAGGCAAAGTTATAATGTTCCTACTCATTTTTTAAGAGTACTTTTTTACCGGTCTTTGCCGACTTCCGAATGGCGTCTAACAACCGGTGCAGTTTGACAGCGTCATGAAAGTTTGGGATTTGATTTTTATGTTCAAATATATCTTCCGCTAAAATAGTATAAGCAGTTTCAACATAGCCTCTTGCACCATGATCCTTTACTGGGGAAATTTTTACTTCTTCAGAATAAACATCTTCAGCATTTAACAAATTATGAGGATGTGTAATCTTTTTGACTTTGAGATTGCCAAATTGTACGTGTCCTGAGGAATTATGCTGTGTTAAACGCAAAACACCTTTTTCCCCTCTAATCTCTAATTGAAAAGCTGGATAAACTCCGCCCTGAATATGGACAGAGGCTGAAGCGCCATTAACGAGCGTCCCCTGGATTAAAATTTGGTCAGCTGTGTTTTTTGGTATTTTCATCCCTGTTTCTTGTATGACGGCTTCTGTATAATGACTGTTCATTGCAGCTGATAATTCTTTAAAATCACCCAGGATATGACAAAGAACATCAAGCGAGTGACCACCGTTGATTGTAAGAAGGTTCGCCCCATTTTCTCTTTTTAAAAGGTAACTGCTTTTTTCATCTGTTATTCCTCCCTTTCCTTGTGTTGCTACCTGCATCGTGCAGGAGATGACCTTGCCGATCTCCCCCTGTTTGATTGCCCGCTTTAAATAATTGACTTCTGGAGATTGCCTTCCCTGTAATCCAATCGCATGATGAATGTTTGCGTCATCTGCCAATTTTGCCAGTTTTTCAGCCTGCACAGTATCTTTGCCTAAAGGCCATTCACAATATATATGTTTATTTTCTTCTATGGCTGCAAGCGAAGCTTCATAATGGAAAGGAACCTTTATACTGACGACTACCAAATCAACATCTTTTGATTGTGCTAATTCCTTATAATCTATAAAAGCAGAGGCAGCCTTAAGCATCATAGCGCTTTTTTTGCGGTTTCCATTTTTGATGTTCCAATCGCCGTTATTTCATAAAAAGGATTTTCCTTCAATACCGGAATATGTGTTTGACTAGCCCATTGATTATTCAAAGATCCGCCTATAATCCCTGCTTTTATCACGTTGTTCTTCATTAGCTATCCCTCCAAAACTCTTTAAACCGAGTATAATTAAAATTAGAGATCATTTTAAATGTTAAGTTATGATGGTTATATCACTTTTTTTGATGGGGGTTGAAATATGAATGGATATTGAAAACATGAAAGCTTTTGTTTCAGTGGCGGAATTAAAAAGCATATCTGCTGCTGCAATTAAATTGAATCACCTTCAATCCAATATGACTGCGAAAATAAAAAAAATCGAAACTCATTATCATCAACAACTGTTTATCAGAAATTCAAAAGGAGTCAAACTAACGAAAGAGGGAGAAAAATTATATCATCAATACAAGAAAATCTTGTTCGTTTGGGAAGAAACCGAAAACATCATGAAAAAACACGATGAAAAACTCCGTATTGGCACGATGATATCTGTTGGTGGAACTCAATTCTCAAGTGCTTTAAATAAGCTTTATCATACATATCCTGATTTATCGGTAACATTAAAAACAGGTTCAACAGAATATATTGAAAATCAAGTTCTCCTTGGAAAAATCGATGTTGCTTATACGATTGGATCGCTAAACAATAAAAAGATAAGTTATCAAAAAGTGGGATATGAAGAATTGGTGATCATAGGCCAAGGTATAGATCAATATACGAGATTTGATGATTATATAAACGGAAAAAACGTACTTGTATTATCAGATAAGTGCTTGTATCTAACATTATTATGTCATATTTTTGAAGATTCGAACATCCAACAGGGGGAAATCATTGAAGTGGGCGATCCAGAATCCTTAGTGCAATTTGCATTGATGGGTATGGGAATTTCCTTAGTATCAAAGCGCATAGCAGATCGCTACAATATCCTTAATTATTTAGAAGTTCCCTCATCTTATCGAAACGTCGATTTGTATTTCATTACAAGACTAAATCATAAATTTACACCTATAGAGAAACAGTTTATTGAATTAAATAACTCGCTTAGCGACATCATTAAAGGAATGTAAGGTTGATAAAAAAGTTATGCTCTCTTAAAACCAATACAAAAAGGTGTACCCTTATGCGTGAAACATATATCAATGAAAGGGATTCATTTCTTTTGGGAACTTGGTTAGGTAATATCCCTGATCTAAATTAGAGATGATTCATTTTGAAGCTTTAAGTGCTAAGCTTTCACAAGAAACATAAGCCGCGCTTTCATTCAAGTGCCTTCAACAAAGCTATATTATACACATTTTCAATTGGCATGACGTAACAGACCACTTCAAAACAGGGAACTTTGGCATCGATTTTTTCCACACTTATTAAGAAATTGGAGAAGGGCGGCTTCTAAGCCCTTTGCCGCCCTAAAATCCGAATATCCTTTATTGTTTTTAGCAAGTTTCTTTTGAGAAATAGGAGTTTAAAACATCATAAACAATCGGCAAAGAAGTAAATCCGTCAGTTTCTAAAAAGTGCCCCCCGTGTTGAACTTCGTAAAGCTTAGCGTCAATTTGTTGCGCCAGATCTTTGCTCCAATCAAATGGCACAATTTGATCGTCTCTAGAGGCAATGACAGCACGATGCTTAGCTGACTCAATGATGTTTTGAAAATCAAACGATTCCTCGGTAAATTCATCTAACATCTTTAAATCGGGCAGTGACTTGGCAAAGCCGGAAACGAGCAAGATTCCGCCAAGTGGTTGACGCAATTGCGTTTGTTCCAAAAACCTCAAAACGGCGGCGCACCCCAGGCTGTGTGCAACCAGATAAGTATGTTTATTTAATGTGTTCTTATTTAAAGAGAGCGTATCAAGCCAATCTTTAAGCCTTGGCTGGTGAGGATTAGGCATGTCTAAAATTTCTGCGTGTATTCCGTCTGCAAGCAGACGTTTTTTCAGCCAAGGAAACCAGTGGTTGGTTGAGGAGGCTCTGTAGCCATGAATGATATAAATTTGTTTTGTCATCCTGTTCTCCTTACAAATAATTTTTATTCAGTATAAAATCCCTCCCGTCAGGAAACAAGTACGCACTTTTTAGTAAGTATTTTTTACTCATAAGGCAAACCTTCTCTTTGTCCCCATCTGCACATTTCATCTATGAGAGGGTATAAAGACAGTCCTCTGTCTGATAACGAATACTCCACTCTGAGGGGATTTTGAGAAATCTCCACCCGGTGAATCAGACCGTCAGTTTGCAACTCCTTCAGCTGGGAACTTAACATTTTATGGGTGATTAACGGCATAGCCCGTTTGAGCTCCCCGTATCTCATCGTTTTTTCACACGCCAGCTCATAGAGGATTCTCATTTTCCATTTACCACCTATAAGAGATAAGGTGTATTCAAATGGAGCTTGTTTGCTGCGGCATAAGGTATTCATGGTAATCAAACCTCCTTTTTTAAGATCATAACAAAAATCAATATTGAGCCTGGCTTCAACATGAATAGCAAAAGATTCACTTGTTTTCCTTATTTTGTTGAGGAGATGTGATATGATACAAAAAAAGGGAGCGGATTTCTTCTGAAAAAGGGCGGGAATACTTTTGCGCGAATTTGCACCTCAAGTTTTTCAAACGATAGGGATTATTGGTTTTATTTTAGCTTTTGTCCAGATTCCAATCGGCTGGTTTATCGGATTTTTCTTTTCCGGTTTGTTCTTCATGATGTTGAAATCAAACAATGAAAAATCGGGAACCTTCAATGTGATGGCTGGAGCCGCGTGTTTCTTGTATTCATTTCATTGTTTGTTTACGCAAGTGTTGTGACTGAATGGAGAACCAATATAAAAGCAGGAGGATGTCACTTTTATAAATAACGAGTTTTAAATATGGAGCGTGATGAAATGAAAGAAAACAGCCTTTTCCATTTTGAACCCACAAATCTATTTTTTTGTCTATTTTCTTCTGTGTATTTGGAAATCAAAAATGGGTGATTTATAATTGCGAAAGTTGAAACTATTGCTAGCCGCTAATTTGATTTCCACCATAGGTACCGGTATCACTTCCTATTTAATTGTCTGGCTGCTGATTGATCAATTGAAACAATCCGTTTTATATGGGTTATTGACGATGACAACGATGATTTTAGTGTTTTTTGCTTCACCTTATTTAGGGAGTTTGGTGGATCGATATTCTCGAAAAGCGATATTTCTCTATTTAGAAATAATAGGAATAGTGGTCTTAGGCGTTTTTTCTGTTCTATTCAATATTTCCGCCGTGTTGGACATCACCCTTGTTGTGATACTGATTTTTTATCATACGGCTTACGATTCGATAAAGTATCCTGCTTTAGCCGCTTTAACTCAGGAAATGTTCAAAAAAGAGGACTATAGTAAGGTGAACAGCAGTCTTGAAGTTCAGGGGCAGGCGGCGCTGATGATTAGTTCGGGGCTGGCTGCCATGATGATCGGCAAGATGGATGCGACAGTCATTTTGGTCATAAACATCGCTACATTTATAGCAGCTTCCATCCTCATCTACAAACTTCCCTATCAACGAAATGCTGAAGCAGAAGAGCATTCCAATACAATGAAAAATGAATCTTACTGGCAAAACTTTAGCTCCTCACTCCAATATTTATCTCATCGAAAAGTTTTGTTTGCTCTTTTATTGACTTCTTTTATACCAAGCATCGTGATTATTGTCGCAAACTACTTGGATCCGGTTTTCATTTACGACTATTTAAACGAAGGTCCGTCAGTTATCGGCATTGCCAATATTGTTTACGCCATTGGAGCTATGGGCGCCGGTTTTGTCACATATCAAATATCAAAGAAATGGCCCGATATGCAAGGTGTTATATTGTTTATGACAGTATTTGCTCTAGCAACCATTGTGATCTTCCTCGTTCCGAATGCTGTGACATTTATAGTTGCAAGCCTCTTTTGGGGGCATTCAAATGCTGCGATCAGAGTATTTAGGAAAAGTTATATGTTCCATCATGTCGATAATGCATATATGGGACGTGTCAATTCGTTGTTTAATGCGGTAAAGCTGTTGGGACAAGTTGCTTTAATAGGCATCTTAACGATTACAGTAGTGCCGGCGGGTCAAACTGTTTACGGATACTTCGTTTTATTCATCATTGTAATTGCTGCTCTTTTAACAACAACTTATTTATTTAACAGAACTTATAACAAAGATAAAGAAAAGCGGGTATCTTTATAGAGTAGCTCCCCCCGTAGAGGAGGCATAAAAAAGCATTGCTGTTTAAATACGATGCTTTTTTATGCCATAGGAGCCTCCCGTGATGATCTCAAAGCTTCATTCACCGCTAAGAATAGCAACCGGGCGCGCCCAGCCGGCAGACGCTTTTTCAACTTTTACCGGAAAAGCCATGACGTAAAATCCAGTGGAAGGCAATTGATCAAGGTTGGCGAGCTTTTCAATTTGGCAGTAAGGAATGGTGCTGCCTGAATAATGACCTTCCTAAATAATGGATGGGTCTTTTTCCTGCTCAAAGCGCTTGGCGGTCATGCTGAATGGAGCGTCCCAGCTCCAGGCGTCAGTTCCGACAAGGCGCACGCCGCGTTCCGTTAAAAATAGAGTGGCTTCACGCCCCATCCCGCAGCCGCTGTGCAGGTAATCGTTTTGTCCGTATTTGGCGCCAGCCGACGTATTCACAAGAACAATGTCGCCGGGCGCGAGTTTATGATTGATGCGGTGAAGCTCCTGTTCGATTTCTTCAGGGGTAACGATATGCCCGTCTTTCAAATGTCTGAAATCCAGCTTAACGCCAGGGCCATGAAACCAGTCAAGCGGCACTTCATCAATTGTCATCATCCGCTTGCCGTCGTCTGTAACAGAACGGTAATGATATGGAGCGTCGATATGCGTTCCGGCATGCGTGGACATCTTCACTTTTTCCAGCGACCAGCCTTCTCCCCCGGGAAGATCTTGCGAGGAAAGGCCGGGAAAGCTCTGGACCATCTGTTTAGCTCCTTGCTTATGATCCGCATATTCGATTTCAGGGACAAACCCCGGCGGATCAGACGGTATATCACCTCTTAACGATACCGACAAATCTACAATTTGATTGATTTTCATCTGTTTTCTCCTTTCTGCCTAAGCGGCTGACCATTGAAATTGTAGGCGATCAAGCTGTTATCTTTTTTATTTTACATGATGAGCCATACAAAAAGCCTGCAGAACATTCTGCAGGCGATTCGCATTTTTCTACACTTGCTGTGACTTAGGTTTCCTCAGCTTGTAAATCGCGATCAGCATGATAAACCAAACCGGCGTGACAAATAAGGCAACGCGGGTGTCCTGCGCCAGTGCAAGGACGATGAGGATAAACGTAAGAAAACCGAGAACCACATAATTTGAAAACGGGTAAAGCGGCATCTTGAATTTGTTTATTTTCGCTAAATCCGGTCTTGTTTTGCGGTATTTCAAATGGCAAATGACGGTGATTCCCCAAATAAAGATGAAGCATATCGTCGAGATGCTTGTAATCAGCCTAAACACTTGTTCAGGCATGATATAGTTCAGCATGATGCCAATCAGAATCACGACCGCTGAGAAAAACAACGCATTGCTCGGCACTTTGCTTGAGGTCAGTTTGGTCATAGCGCCGTGCGCATTATGTTCTTTCGCAAGCGAGTATATCATCCGGCTCGTGCTGAAGACTGCGCTGTTGCTTGCCGCAGCCGCCGATGTCAGCACCACAAAATTGATGATGCTTGCAGCCGCAATGATGCCGACCGCTGCAAAGACTTGGACGAACGGACTCTCATTTGGGTTGATGACATTCCACGGATAGATGCTCATGATCACAAGGAGCGCACCGATATAAAACAGCAAAACACGGACGGGGATATTGTTGATCGCTTTAGGAATGACCTTTTCCGGATCTTTCGTTTCCCCCTCTGTCAGTCCCACAAGTTCGATGCCAACAAACGCAAAGACAACCATCTGGAATGAAAGGAGAAAACCGTGCAGTCCATTTGGAAACATGCCGCCGTGGCTCCAAAGGTTGTGAAAGGCGGCAGCGCCCGAATGGGTGGGAAATCCTTTGAAGATCATGAAAAGGCCGATCACGATCAGCGCCAAAATCGCAATAACTTTGATTAATGCGAACCAGAACTCCAATTCTCCAAAAAGCTTGACGGTCGCCAGGTTCATGATCAGCAAAATGAGCAGGGCGATCAATCCGGGCAGCCATTGCGGTACATCAGGCAGCCAGTATTGGGTATAAAGCCCGACCGCGGTTAAATCGGCTATCGCGAGCGAAATCCAGCAAAACCAGTATGTCCAACCCGTTATTAATGCCGCCATGTCGCCTAAGTAGTCCCTGACAAAGTCGACAAACGAATGGTATTCCAAATTGGATAAAAGCAGTTCTCCAAGAGAACGCATAATGAAAAAACAAATGATTCCCGTAATCAGATAAGCAAATAAAATCGACGGTCCTGCAAAATGGATTGATTTCCCCGAACCAAGAAACAGCCCCGTTCCGATCGCTCCGCCGATGGCGATGAGCTGAATATGCCTGTTTTTCAGGCCTCTCGATAATTTTTGTTCGCGTATATCGTTGTCAGTTACATCTTCTGTCACTTTATGTATGCCTCTATTTTTATTTTTTAGGCCCGATCCCCGCATGTTTTAAAATCTATAATAACATTAAAATTTGAAGTAACAGATAAGATTCGCCTGATGCGTTTGTAAAGAGGTGGTTTGCGTGGAAGTAGACTGATCCTTCTTTTTGTAACCAGATCTTTATACAATGGTCGTTGTTCATTAATCATATTTGGTTCGGAATAAGAAGCGGGAATGAATCGAATCGTCCGTAAGTATTGTCATACCTGCTGCAAAATACATATCCGTCTGTTTGGACAGCGTGCTGAGGCAAATCCTTGAAATTGTTGAAGCCATTGTCATCGACTCGCGATTTCAGCAGAGACATCATTCAAAAGTATGCCGCAAAAGATGACGGCTTTCCAGAAAAACGGGAGGCCCGAGCCAAGCAACAAATCGTACTTGGCCTGTTTTTAATGGGGAAGGTTTTGTCATTGAGGGCTTGATATGCCAAGCTGCTGCGCACGTCCGCTTTCGTGATACAATATAGGTATTTCAGAGAGCATGATGTATTAGGAGGAACGAAAGCTGAACAAAAGGAAATCTCAACGCAGTCAATCGGTTTTTTCGGCAATGCTGATCGTAATCGCGGTGTATGTTCTGTATACCTTGTTTGAAAATTTAATTCTTGATCCGCAATCAACATCTTTTCTCAGCCATAAATCTCACCTGAGGGACTCCTTTCATCTCCCGGTCTGGCTGAAGGTGATGTATGTTCACGTTGTTGCCGCTTGTTTGGCGATGGCTTCGGGCGCTGTCAACTTCTCCAGCGCCTTGTTGACCAAAAGCCGCAAGATTCACCGTTTTAACGGCTGGTTCTACGTCGTTTGCGTGCTGATTGTGACGCTGTCGTCAGGCTATATGGCACCGCATTCTACCGGTGGGAAGGCCGTCAGCATAGCCTTTAACATGGTGAATATGTATTGGCCTGCCGCCACGGTTATTTCCGTCATCAAAGCCCGGCGTAATCAGTTTATCAAGCACCGGAATTGGATGATTCGCAGCTATCTATTCTGTTTTACCAATATGTTCATTCACTTGATCACTTTCGTGTGCCATAAAGGACTCGGCCTGATATATGACATCAGCTACACGATAGGCGTTTTCGGAGCGATTGTGCTTTGCATCGCGTTGGCCGAATGGATCATTCGGTTCGCCTTTAAAAAGCGGGCGCAAATTTTTCATACAAATCACAGGGGCTTTTAAGCCCCTGCTCTTTTTCCTGAGGATTCCATATAGATCAAGGAGGCGAGTATTCTCATTGAATACGGGAAAGGAGTGTGAAGCAGTTTTGCTTTTGCTTGGGCTGTTTGATTCAGCTCATAGAGTAATAGAAAAAGTGATCTGGCTCACAGTTTTCATCACGCACCTCCTGTAAAGTAAATGATAGTTTTTTGCCGGCGAAAATAAAGAAAAACAGGGGATGTGTCAACCGATGAAAAGAACTGATCTGCCTCTAGTGTATTCGTGCTCCGGATGTTCCTCGGCCGCGCAAACGGCCAATATGATTGCCATTAAAATGGATCGGGAGAAAACGGCCGAAATGTCGTGCATTGCCGGAGTCGGCGGCGATGTGAAACCGCTTGTCAAAACAGCAAAATCCGGGCGGGATATCATTGCGATTGACGGCTGTCCTTTATGCTGTGTCAAGAGCTGTTTAGCTAAGCATGATGTTCAGCCGAAGCATCATTTTGTATTATCGGATTTTAACGTGCCGAAGAAAAAAGGAGCAGATCCCGACCCTGTCCTTTATATGAATGCGTATGAACAAATTTTGCAGCTCTTAAAATGCTAAGCCTTTTGGGAATGTTTATTTAGGGTGCTGTTTAGAGCATCAGTGAACGGATGCATTTGAATTGAAAAATCGAATGTCGATTACAGGCCATACGCTTTCTGCGAACGGCGGATTGATTTAAAATACCGAGGGTTTCATCCCTTGGTATTTTTGTTGTTACATCTTCTAAAAACCATGTCCAGCTTTTCGGCAAATTCCTCCGGGTATAAAACGCATCCCACATGATTGCCTGGAAAATCGACTACTTTCGTTTTCAAATGATCAGCCAATGCTTTTGCATACCTGTACGGGAGACAGCCTTGCGAATCAATGCCGCCGGCAGGAACGACTGTAACCGGTGAAGCTTTAAGCCTGCCGATGTCGGGTGAATATTCTCTTAAACCCGGCACCTCGGACAGGATAAAATAGTCAATGTTGGCCATGAGCTGCTCCGTCCGGGTTTTTGGACGGTCCGGCTGAGCTGTGGACGTAATGCCCATCGCTTTCGCGAATGCTTCTAAAGCCTGTAATCCGCTTCGTTTGTATTGTTTTTCAAGGTTCTCCAAGCTCTCGAACCCTTTGGTGCGGTCACTGCCGGCCAACAATTGCGGAATCGGAGGCTCGTGTGCGACCAACATGCGGATTTGTGCAGGATGGCGGATGGCAAGATCAAGGCCGATGACCGCGCCGGAGCTGCAGCCGAATACATGGGCCGGTTCATCCGTCAGAGCGGCCAGCAGCCGGCTCGCATCATCGCTGTGTGCGGAAACCTGGTAATTTTCATTCGGATCTTCCAGCCTGCTGCGGGAATGCCCGCGGCGGTCGTATGTGACGACCGTGTAACGGTCGGATAGGCGGTCTGTAATCGGGTATGATTCTGCATCGCCGTTGCCCCCGTGAATCATAAGCAAGATAGGCCCCGAGCCGCGCACTTCGTAGTAGAGCTTTGCTCCGGGTACTTCCAATACACCGTGTTTCATGACAATATTCTCCTCTCGTTGCATGATCACTTTTACATTACATGACGGAGAAAGCATAGAAAATGCAGAAATCAGCTAATAAACAAACTCGCCATATTAAAAAGCACCGATCACAAGGATCCGTGCTCCAGTTTATTTTGTGTAAACGATTTTTTTAATCGTTTCGATGGAAAGATGATGTTCCGCTGCTAAGTGCTCAATCGTTTCGCCATTTTTAAAGGCCCTTTTTATCGCGGTGTTGCGATCATCGATCAGCTTTCTTGCTCCTGAACGTGCACCCCATTTTTTGTGGGCGGATTCAGTCTTGGGAATGTAGATCGTTTCCCCTTGAACATACTTTTGAATTTCCGATAGCAGCTTTTCAGGTAGAACAGCGGCAGCCTTTACGTATGCCATGTTTGCCAGCTCCTTATTCCTTTGATTGTAAAATAAGGGGCAAAGCCAATTACCAGAAAAGCTTACTTCAGGCGATTTTATTTGTCCACCCCATGCAAAGTATCGCCTTTTCCGATAACAGGCTTTGCATGAGACGCTGCATGATCCGGCATTCTGATGCTTGCCATGTGATCACCTCCTTCGAATTTGCTATTCATTATAAATGAAATCGAGATTGGCGGCACTTGATGATAAAATATTTTTAAAAAGAATGACCAGTCCGCAAACTATTTTTCACGCTCCCGCGTCTATCCTAATGTAACAGCCGTATATACGTATATTCGAAAAAGGAGTTCTTTATTGCAATGAAGAAACAAGCAGCCAGAGCGTCTCTTGTCGCTTGCATAACAGACCGGAAAGAAGACTTTTACCGGCTGGCGCACAGCTATGTGAAAAATCAAGAAGACGCCTTAGATATTGTCCAGGAATCAATCAAAAAAGCGCTCGATTCCGTCGATTCTGTTCGCAATCCGGATACGATCAAAAGCTGGTTTTACAAAATTTTGGTGCGGACGGCAATCGATTTTTTGCGCAAACGGAAAAAACTAAAGGTTATGGATGATCAAACGATCGAATTTTTAAGCAAGGGCAAGGAAGATATCTACCGGGATACAGATCTTCATGAGGCGCTTGACGAGTTGCCGCATCCCTACCGCACCATTATTGTTCTACGATTTTTTGAGGATCTCAAACTGGAAGAGATTGCGGAAATCACAGGCGAAAATTTGAATACGGTCAAAACGCGCCTTTACAGAGGATTGAAGCTTATGCGCATCCAATTGACGAAGGAGGATCTTTCTTAATGGAAAAGAAATTGGAACAGCTGAGAAAAGCATATCAAAACGTCCCCATTCCGAAGGAACTGGATCAGGTTGTCGAAACTGCGCTTCAGCATAAACCGAAGAAGAAGAGAAGGCTGGTGGTATGGCCTGCATCAACGCTTGTCGCGGCGGCTGTACTACTGGCTGCCGTCGTGAATATCAATCCCGGAGCAGCCCAGGCCATGTCGCGTTTACCCGTCATCGGCAAGGTCGTTAAGGCCATCACATTCACCGAGATCAAACAGAAAGATGGAGAATCGAGTATTGACGTGAAAACACCGGCTCTGTCCGGCTTGAATAACCGGGAGCTTGAAAATGGCATTAACGAGAAATATGTAAAGGAAAGCCGTCAGCTTTACCGGGAATTCATGAAGGAGACGTCCCGGAATAAAAAAGGGCATCTCAGCATCTACAGCGATTATGAGACAGTCACGGATACGAAGGATTTGATTTCGATTCGGCGAAGCGTCGAAAGAACGGAAGCGTCCAGCTATACCGAACGGCGCTATATCACCATTGACAAAAAGAATGAAATTCTGCTTACCTTGAAGAGTTTGTTTAAAGACGACCGGTATATTACGGCCATCAGCGAAAACATTAAAGAACAAATGAAACAGCAAATGAAAGATGATCCTGATAAAATATATTGGATCAATGACGAGGAAGTCGAGCCATTCAAACGAATCAAGGCCGACCAAAATTTTTATATTACAGAGAATCATAAACTGGTGATTTCGTTTGACGATTATGAAGTCGCACCCGGATATATGGGCGCGGTAGAGTTTGAAATTCCGACTAAGGCGATTTCGAGCCTGCTGATCGGCGACCGCTACATCCGCTAGTCAAAAAATCCATGATTCGCTGAAATCATGGATTTCTTACTTTTTACAACTTTGTAACACCATATTCAGCTAGAAACTTTTATACTAGAGAGACGGCATCATTCAGGGTAGATAAAAATGACGATTTTTTGAAACAAAAAACGGTCCTGACTTCGTCTATAATATCGGAGCCGTAAAAGGCGCGAAACATAAAGAAGAACCGTACGTACATATCATTGGAGGAATACCATGCGAGATCAGACACAACAACACCGTTACATACCGGGGTTAGACGGGCTTCGGGCTTTTGCCGTTTTGGCGGTTATCGCTTACCACCTCAACATGAGCTGGGCCGACGGAGGCTTTATTGGCGTTGATATCTTTTTTGTTTTATCAGGATATTTGATTACATCGATTATCCTGCCAGCGTATGGAAATGACATTTCCCTCACATTCAGAGATTTTTGGGTGCGCCGGATACGGCGGCTGCTTCCAGCGGCGACGCTCATGATTTTCGCAACCGTCATATGGGTCGCTTTGTTTAACAGAGAGCTGATGCATACCGTGCGGGGAGATGCGATCTCCTCTCTTTTGTATGTCAGCAATTGGTGGTTTATCTTTCACGACCTCTCATATTTTGATAGTTTCGGATCGCCGTCTCCTTTAAAAAACTTGTGGTCACTGGCGATTGAAGAACAGTTTTATTTCATCTGGCCGATCATTTTGCTGTTGGGCATCTACATATTTAAAAAGCGGGAGAGGCTGGCTGCGGCGGTTGTGCTGTGTGCGCTTTGTTCAGCCGTATGGATGAGCATCCTGTACGTCCCTGGCGGCGATCCGAGCCGCGTATATTACGGGACTGATACGCGCGCCTTCGAGCTGTTGATCGGATGCGCATTAGCACTTGTGTGGCCGATGAAAAGACTATCTGGGAACAGGCTCCCAAGCAGCCTGAAGCACGCGTTGCACGGAACTGAGCTTGCCGCTTTCGCGCTGCTTATGATGAGCATTTATTTTGTCGATGAATTCAGCCCGTTTCTCTATCACGGCGGAATGCTTCTGATCAGCATAATCGCAGCGATTTTGATTGCATGCGTCAGTCATCCGAGCAGCTTCTTGGGCTTTGTCCTTTCCGTGAAGCCGCTGCGCTGGATCGGGAAAAGGTCGTACGGCATTTATCTTTGGCACTATCCCGTCATCGTGCTGAGCACACCTGTTCAAGAGATTGGAAATCCGGTGTTCTGGCATGTTGCGATTAAGGTCGCTGTTACGTTTATTCTGGCGGAACTTTCGTATCGCTTTATCGAGAAGCCAATCCGACAAGACGGTTTTAAACCGTTTGTCAGCCGGGTTTTTCTGGATAAAATCACGGAATGGAAAACCGCTTCCGTTCCCAGCAAAATATCAATCGGACTGATGTTTGCCGCACTCCTCATTTTTGCAGGAGGCCTGTCGGGATTGGCCGACGAAAAGAAACAGCCGCAACAGGCCTATTCCAAATCTTATGAGGAAACAAGCGCCTCAGCGGATCAGCCGGCTGACAAAAGTGAAGAACGGAAGGATGATAAGAAAGCACAAGCTGAAAGCGGGAAAGATGATGAAACTAAAAGCCGGCAGAAAGCCGGCGGGGATGAATCGTCAAATACAAAAGATGAGCAGTCTGCGGAAAAAGAGCCTGATCATATCGAGAAAGAGGTATTGGCTGTCGGGGATTCGGTCATGCTTGACATTGCTTCCAGCCTGCGTAAGAAAATTCCGGGAATCACAATCGACGGTCAGGTTGGAAGGCAAGTGAGGGAAGCGCTTCAATTGACATCAACCTACGCTTCCTTTAATCATTCGGACAAAGCCGTCGTGATTGAACTGGGAACAAACGGCTATTTTACGGACAGTCAGATGGACGCTTTGCTTGATGCGTTCTCAAACGCTGATGTCTATCTCGTGAACACGCGCGTCCCCCGTCAGTGGGAGAGCAAGGTGAATGAATCGCTTCGGAAGCAAGCGGACAGCCGTCAAAACGTGACATTGGTCGATTGGCATACTGAAGCCCTGAAACATCCCGAATATTTCACCGCTGACGGCGTACACCTGATGCCGAAAGGGACCGAAGCTTTGGCATCGCTTATCGTCAAAGCGATGAAATAATGCTTAAACATAAAAAGAGGCTGTTATTTCTTGAAATTCGTGATAAATCTAATCAAATAAGGTGTTTTTAAAGTTTCTTTTACTAGTTTGTTATGATGTTTTGTAAAATTTTTTATTTGTTTTCTTCTATGGGGAACCATTAACAAAGGTAATCTATCTTTGCGAAACCATCCGATTTTTGCTGTTTCCGGCCCTTGTTTAATGGGTTCCCCACCTAGTAATTTTCCTGAATAGATGTACTGTATGTCATGATATTGCGGTTGATCGTACTCTCCTATTTTGCACATAATAGAAATACGGTAGCCTGTTTCTTCTTCCATTTCCCTCATGGCGCATGTTTCCGGCTGCTCGTGCTTTTCCATTCTGCCTCCTGGCAAGTCCCAGACAGGATAATCTTTTCTTTTAACCAGAAGTATTTTTCCTTTGCTATTTTCCACAATTGTAAAGCAACCTACAGTGTTTACTGCATTCAAGTTAAGATAACTCCTTCCTGTGTTTCACTTCAATTATAAATCATCTGACCGATTCGATCTCCGATCTTAACCGGTCATGAGCAATCCTCTTTCACAGCCAAAAAAATATGTTACAATATACAAATGTTTTGCGATCCTCCAGTTTATTTCATGATGAAACAATATATTTTACTAGCTTGAAAGAAAGGTTTGATACTATGCTCCATAATCCAACAGGAAAGGAACGCCTTGCATTGGCTTTTCTGCTCGGCATGCTTGCGATACTGGGCCCGCTGAATATCGATATGTATTTGCCAAGCTTTCCCGAAATTGCCGATGATTTATCAGCTGGAGCCTCGCTCGTACAGCTAAGCTTAACAGCGTGTTTGATCGGGCTTACGTTTGGTCAGCTCGTTATTGGGCCGGTCAGTGATGCACAAGGAAGACGGAAGCCCTTATTAATATCCATCTTTTTATTTGCGTTGTCTTCTTTGTTTTGCGCGCTTTCCCCGAACATTATTATGCTGGTCATTGGTCGTTTTTTACAGGGGTTTACCGCTTCGGCGGGAATTGTGCTGTCGCGCGCCATTGTACGGGACGTGTTTACAGGCAGAGAGCTTTCTAAATTTTTCTCGCTTTTAATGGTGATCACCGCGGTTGCGCCAATGGTCGCACCAATGACGGGGGGAGCCATCCTGCTTTTGCCGTTCGCTACTTGGCATACGATTTTTTATACTCTATCATTGATCGGATTGTTCCTAGTGCTCGTTATCTCAATGAAATTGACTGAAACATTGCCGCCTGAAAAACGGATTCCAAGCTCAATCGGTTCGTCTCTCAAAACGATGGGGAGCTTGTTGAAGGACCGGTCTTTCATCGGCTATGCGCTGACTGTCGGTTTCATTCACGGAGGCAGCTTTGCATACGTGTCCGGAACCCCTTTTGTATATCAGGACATCTATGGGGTTTCTCCTCAAGTGTTCAGCGTGCTGTTCGGCATTAACGGCCTCGCCATTATTTCTGGAAGCTTTATCATCGGGCGTTTCGGGGGTATCATTCATGAGAGGAAGCTCTTGCGGATCGCGGTTATTACCGCTGTCATCGCGACATCCGTTCTCCTGACGATGACGATTTTGAAAGGACCGCTTGCAGCGATTGTCATTTCCATCTTTATCTACATGATAACCATCGGAATGACGTTGACAAGCACATTTACGCTGGCGATGGAAAACCAGGGACACCGTGCGGGCAGTGCAAGCGCGATGCTCGGCATGCTTCCGCTTCTGCTCGGTTCGATCGTTTCGCCTCTCGTTGGAATGAATGAAACAACGGCCGTTCCAATGGGTGCGATCATGTTTATTACAGCTGTGATCGGATCTTTCACCTTTTTTGCCTTAACACGGGAAAGGCAGGGGGAGCGGTAAAGATAAGGACGGAATCACTTGATTCCGTCCTTTTGTTGTTATAGAGAAGCCCGGAGAATGGCGAGTACGTCATCTTTGTTTAGTTTTTGGAAATTGGCGAAGCCGCCGTGCTCGATTTCTTTAGCGGCGATGTCTGCGATCAGATCGAGCTTTTCTTCGCCGATGCCGTAGTCGGCAAGGCGGGAAGGAGCGCCAAGGCTTGTCCAGAACGCGGACAGCTTATCGATTCCTTCAAGCGCGATGTCTTTATCGGTTTTGCCTTCTGTGTCAATGTCAAACATGTTCAGCATAAGGGCTTTGAAGCGGCTGACATTCGTATCAAGCGTATATCTCATCCAGTTCGGGAACAAGATCGCAAGGCCGCCCGCATGCGGAATGTCGTAAACGGCCGAAACGGCGTGCTCCATTGTATGGGAAGCCCAATCGCCGAAATAGCCCATTTGCAGCGTGCCATTCAAAGCGATTGTGCCTGCGTATAAAATGGTTTCCCGGTGCTCATAGTTTTGCAGGTCTTCCAACAGCTTCGGTGCCGTTTCGATGACCGTCTGCAAAACGGAAAAGCACATTCTGTCCTGAAGCGGCGTGTTTTTGACATTATGAAAATATTGTTCAAACACATGGCTCATCATATCAACAATGCCGTAAACCGTTTGGTTTTCCGGGACGCTGAACGTATTTTCAGGGTCTAAAATGGAGAACTTCGGATGCGTGACATCGCTTCCCCATACATATTTTTCATTCGTTTCCCAGTTTGTAATGACGGAATCGGGGTTCATTTCAGATCCGGTTGCAGCTAAGGTTAAAATCGTACCGAACGGCAGGGCGTCTTTTGCTGTCGTTTTTTTGCTGAAGATATCCCAAGGGTCGCCGTCGTATTTTGCTCCGGCAGCAATCGCTTTTGTGCAGTCGATGACGCTTCCTCCGCCGACAGCGAGGAGAAAATCGATTTCATGCCGGGCACACAATTCGATCCCTTTTTTAACCGTAGCAAGACGCGGATTTGGTTCTACTCCGGAAAGCTCGTGCAAGTCAGCGCCTTCTTCTTTCAACACGCGCGTAACTTCGTCATAAAGACCGTTCTTTTTAATACTGCCGCCTCCATAAACAAGCAATACATTTTTTCCGTATTCCTTTAATTCTTTTCTTAACTGTTCAAGCTGGCCTTTTCCGAAGATCAATTTCGTTGGATTGTAATAACTGAAATTTTCCATTGATGAACAAACCTCCTATGGTATATGTAAAAACAGTTTTCTACTATAACATATTGAATCGTATAGAAAAAGAGGCCGTGTTCTTACAAAGGACAGGGTCAAATTGTACAGAGGGGAGGAAGCACACACCTGATTTACTGCATAAAAAAGCTTGCCGACTTTGCCGGCAAGCTGAGGAGGCCGTTCTGTCTTCAGGTTAAAACCTATACTGAGACGTCCGCCGATTCGTTGATAGAGATGACCATTGAGACAGCGGTTCCGTCATCCGGCGCACTCTCGATATTCAGTTCGCTCCCGCAGAAGTGCTTCAGTCTTCGGTTGATATTTTTCATACCGACGCTATGAGTGAAATGAGAGGAAAAGATATCGTGTTGTTTTTCCGGCGGCATGCCGATTCCATTGTCCTCTATCTTGATATAATAGCGGTTTTCGCTTTCTTTTTTTGCCGTCAGCTTGATCCAGCCTCCGCCTCTTTTTTTGCTGATGCCGTGGTGGACGGCATTTTCGACAAGAGGCTGAATCATTAATGGCGGAAGGGCAAAGTCAATGTCTTCGTCAATATCGTAAATGACGTCCAGCCGATCGCCGAAGCGCGTTTTTTCAATAGAAAGATACGAATTCACAATCGACAGTTCATGTTTGAAAGAACTCATCCCTGATGTATTTTGAAAATCAAAACTCATTCTTAAGTAGTTTGTAAAATCAGCCGTTACTTCGCGCGCTTTTTCAATATCCAAATGACTGAGCGCGATAATTGTATTTAATACGTTGAAAAGAAAGTGCGGCTTGATCTGCGACTGGAGGAATGCCATCTCCATATTGGTCGCTTGGGCTGCCGTATCTTTCATCATGATCAGGTTTTTAACGCGGGCTGCAAATTCAGTGTAGTTGTACGGTTTTTGCAAAATGTCATTTGCCCCGGCGTGAAAAGCCTTGTATTTATCATGATCGATGATGGCTGCCGTAATAATGAGAACCGGAAGTTCCACCATTGTGAATCTTTCACGGATTTTCATAGAGACTTCAAACCCTGTCATATCGGGCATCATCAGATCCAAAATCACCAAGTCAAGCTTTGAACGGGAGGCGACTTCGAGAGCCTCTTTGCCGCTTTTTGCTGCGATGACTTGATAAGGAACGCCTTCAAGCATATCGGCCAAAATTTTTAAGCTTTCAATGTTATCATCGACGATCAGAACAGTTGGAGCATCCATTTTCTTTGAATAATACGGCGTGCTGATTGAAACATCGGGCAAACTCCTGACGGCTTGCTGTTGAGGCATGTTCACTTTATCGTCAAGAAGCGAGTCATCCTTTGCGACAGGCAGTGTGAAATGAAATGCCGATCCTTTCCCTTCTTCCGATTCTACCCAGATCTCCCCATTTTGAAGCTGAACGAGCTGCCTGACGATGCTTAAACCGAGCCCGGCTCCGTCATCTTTATGGTTTCTTGCTTGTTGGAAAGATTCGAATATCGATTGACGGACGGCCTTTGGTATGCCGACTCCTGTATCCGCTACAGTGATTTTGACCTTCTCTTGGTTGATCCTCTCGGCAGAGAGCGTAATTTGTCCCTCCGGCGTATACTTGATTGCGTTATCTACCAGGTTGGTCATGATTTGCCGGAAGCGGTTTTCGTCAGCTAAGACGAGCGGCAGTCCGGATGGAACCCGGTTTACAATCCGGACCTGTTTATTTTTCGACAACAGCCGATAGAAGCCCATTTCCGTACTGATCGCTGAATGGGTATCGACAGGAACGGCTTGAATCTGCAGCATGCCCTGCTTCATTTTTTCCAAATCGAGAATGTCATTCACCAGGCTGGAGAGCCTGTATCCCATGCGGATGACCAGCTGCAGATTTTCTTTTTCTTCCTCTACCGTCCTTTTGCTTTTCCTTGCCAAAAGGGTCTGGCATATATTAATCATGCTGTTCAGCGGCGTTTTAAATTCATGCGATGTTTTGGCGATAAATTCGTCTTTTAATCGATTCATTCTGAGCAATTTCAAGGATAGGACTTCATTCTCGCGGAATGCGCCTGCGAATTGCTGCGCCATCATCAGAACAGCCGCCAGCAAAGCGATGATTGACGGCACGGCATAGAGCGAATTGAACGAAAAGCCTCTTTTGCCGCTGTAAGCAGAAACGGTCGTTAAAATGACGAATGCGCTCATTGAAATCGCTGCAATCGTAAGATAAAGACTGCCTTTCATTTTCCGAAGGGCAGCAATCGCAAACACATACGTAATATAAATCAAAGTCGTGACGGCAAGAACGGAATGCAATACATATGCGAGACGGTCTGTAAAACCCCATGATATAAAATCAATCAACAAAACCAGTGCAGAAAATGCAGTCGCGGCGATTATCCATTTTTTCGAAACGATTTCTCTGTAAGCGAAATAGAGATAGAGAAAAACCGCTATACTGACAAGCACCATTGTGGTTGCCCTCATTACGCTTAAAGCCGAGAATGAAACAGACGGAAAGAAAAGAAAGATCATTCGTTCTCGTCCGATTAAAAGCACAATGACTGAAAAAAGAAGACACATCGTGGAAAAAAAGAATAAGTGCTTATCCTTTTTTCGATGCAGGAAAAAGCCGAGAAAGTATAAACCGGTAATGAAGAATGCCGTGATCATGCTGGTTTCATTAAAGAAAGAAATTTTGCTTTGGTGTAAAATGTGCTGCTGCGTTCCGAAGGTAATCGGTTTTTCTATTCCCCATGAAGGTGTTTTTTTGAAGTTCGAAAATTGTACAATCAGCTCGTTGTCCCCGCGGTGAATGTCGAAAAAACTCGTATAAGGCCTGTTTTGAGCCCTGAAATTCGCTTTACTTGAAGGAGTTCCGCTCTGCCCGATCAATTTGCCGTTGAAATAAATTCGGTTTGCGCTGTTAATAAAAGAGGTGCTGATTCCGAACATCTCATTGTCCTGCTTTGACCGGATCATCAGTCTGTATGTACCGTAATCCACGTTTTCCCCTGAATCGGTAAGTTTGACATTGTTAGGCACAGCGGAATAAATGGGGGCTTTTCCAATGCCTGAATGGATCGCCTTTGGCGAGAGAAGCTGGTTTCGATAGAGTGTCCATTCCCCGGTGAGCGCGATGTTCCCATCTTTCTGAAAATCCCATGTTTCCAGATTGATGATTCCTTGCTTTGCTTCAGGGTAATTCTGATCGGACAGTTGATTGTTAATGAATAAGAAAATAAAAAAGAAGCCGGCATAGCCGAGAATAATCGAAAGGAAAACAAATAGCTTTTTCAATATCAGCACTCCTCATTCAGCCTGCTGCAGTCTTGTCGAATCCATATGAATATTGTACTCTTCAATGTTAATAAACGACAAGAATAAGAAAATGAATCCAACTAAGTAGGGCCATTGACATGATATAATCATTATAATAATTTCCAGATGACTCGATGAAATTGGGGTGGGTGTCGTGAAAGCGTTAATTGTGGATGATGAGGAATTGGCATTGCTTCATTTTAAAAATATGCTTGAACGAACAAATTGTTTTCGATCCATTGAAATGTTTCAAGATCCGGCTGATGTTATGGAGTATCCGGATATTCAGGATATAGACACGGTGTTTCTTGACATTGAAATGCCGGGGATCAACGGGATTGAGCTCGCTGAAGCGATTCAATCGATGAATGAAAACATTCAGGTTGTTTTTATCACGGCCTATAACGATTTTGCCATAAAAGCATTTGAATTAAATGCGATGGATTATTTGCTTAAACCCGTCGATTACGTCCGGCTCGTGAAGACGGTTGAACGGATCAGAGAAAACAGCTTGCTGAAGGCTTCCGCGGAAAACGGCGGAGGAGACTATTTCATTCAATGTTTTGGGAGTTTGCAATTTTACAAAACGGAGAAGGATGTCAAAACATATATACCCGTAAAGTGGAGAACGTCCAAAGCACGCGAAATTTACGCGTATTTGCTTCATCATCACGGCCATGTGATCAGCAAAGACGTGTTGATCGACCTGTTCTGGCCTGACCATGATGTCTCTAAAGCGAGCACCCAGCTGTATACGGCGATTTATCAAATCAGAAAGTTAATCGAAAGGCTTCCTTTCAGCCAATCCATCGAGAAGACTGACACCGGATATGTCCTCCGGATTTCCGGTGTGAAAGTGGATGCTGACGAATGGGAAAAGTCGCTGAAAGAGGCTCCTCCAATTCATATGGCGACGATCAACCGGCACATGGAATTGCTGCTTGCATACGAAAACCATTACTTTATGGAACACGGTTATTTGTGGGCCGAACCCGAAAAGACACGGCTTGCCCGGATATGGCTTGGAAAAGCTTATGAACTGGTCGATTTCCTTATTCGTGAAAAAGACTACCGCCGGGCGCTTGATATATGTCTGCAGGTCGAGAAATTCGAACCGTACGATCATAAAATCATCCAATACAAGATGCAGCTGTTTAATAAAACCGGGAATGTAGAAGAAGCGATCAAGGAGTATGAGCGCTACAAACTCATCAAGGACAAAATGAATGAAATGTAAACACGAGGACCGGATCAGCCGGTCTTTTTTTTATGCCATTTTCAGCTTACATGCCGATGTTCAGAAATTGTATAGTTCCATCTCATACAATGTAGTTTGGTTCGGATGATCTCAGCTGACATAAAGCAAAATTCATAGCCGCGATATCTTGATTACCGCCGCTAAACATACAGCAGCGAATTTAAAAGCCTGTCATTCTTCAAATAGAAAAGTATTTTCAGGGATTCATTTTCCAGGCTCAATCGATCCGTACACAAAAACATGATAAAAGGGGAGGAATCACAATTTGAGATCGAAAAAATATTCGTTCAGCCTCAGCAAAAAAAGAGGGCTGAAACCATTTTTGATCACTTGCCTGGCATTGTATTTGATCTTCAGTCAAGTTGTCGGCTTTACGCTGACGGCAGTGGCTGCCGGCACATCAACAGGGAGCAGCGTGTTTTTTGATTCAGTGACAATCAAAAACAGCGAAGATCAAACGGTTGACGGGTCAAAGGGAGACGACCCGGCATTAAAACCGGGTGACAAAGTGACACTCACATACGAGTGGGCGTTAAAAAACGATGAAGAAGCCGGCACCGAAAAAAGCTTCACTGTAGAGGTGCCTAAAAGCTTCGAATTCGCTCAGGATGCCAAGGGAGATGTGAAATCGGCAGATCAGCAGATCATCGGCAGCTATGAAGTGAAAGCGGACAGCAACATTTTGACCGTAACCTTGAACAGCACTGCAGAGGCAAAAGGGTCCATCACTCTGGAAGCAAAGTTTGCCGCTGCTGTGAAAAGCGGTACAAAAACGGTCACCGCTCTCTTTCAACTTGGAGCAGGCAAGACGCAGCAAGTGATCATACCTGTGAATACAGGCTCCGGTTCTGAAACGGCGAAAAACGATTCTCCGTCATCTGAGGATGATCAGGCAGCAGCTGACGATCAATCAAAATCTTCAGGGGAGCAGGACGAAGAGGAAACGAAGACAAAAGCTGCTGACACTGAGAGCAGCGATTCAAAACCGCCAGCATCTTCAAGACTAGCGGCAGCCGGGAGCCTTGCGTCCGGAGGTAATCAAATCACCCAAAATATTTTAACCGGCGTGACGCTGACAGATGAACACGGAAAGCCTTATGACAAAAGCAACCGGGCCGACACGAATTCTCCGGCAAAAATTTCAATCACTTGGGACATCCCGGATGAGCTCGGAAAGACGATAAATGACGGCGATCGCTATGAATTTGATCTGCCTGAAGCTTTCATTATGTACAACGATATTACGAATCAGCCATTAAGCTCAGGCGGTATCACGTACGGCTATTTTTCAATTGATACAAAAGGCCATGTTGTGATGACGTTTAATGGTGAAGTGAAAACAGATTCGAAGGTCAAAGGGACGTTATTTGTCAATACGCAGTTCAACGCGCAAAAAATAAAAGGATCGACGACTCAAAAGATTCCCTTCCCGGTGAAATCAGACACTCCGGAGGTAACGGTTTATTTTAAACCAAACGTAAGCAAAACCATCGATAAATCAGGAACTTTTGATAAAGGCATCAATCCGGGGCAAGTCACATGGACAGTCGACCTCAACAAAAAATTGGATCAAGTCAAAAATGCCAAGTTGACAGAGAACTTTCCGGAGGGGCTGATCTATCGTTCTGTCAAAGTTTATCAACTCGATGTCAACATAGATGGTTCAGTCAGCCAGGGAGATGAAGTTCTTTCAGGCTACACAGTAGACGCAAATGGGAATGTCACATTTGATGGTGAGATAGATTCGGCTTATCGCCTGATCTATGTGACGGACATCGATGACTCCGCAAAGCCGGACGAAGGCGGAAATGCTGCATTTACGAACGAGGCGACATTCGGCGGAGACAATCTGGAACCGGCTTCTGCAGAGGCCTCTGTCACAGCCAAATACGGGAAAATGATCGAAAAATCGTCGACAGGTTATAAAAGCGATTCACAGACTTTCAGCTGGACGATTTTATATAACTATGGTGAGAAGAAGATTGACGAATCCAAGGCGAGTATAACAGACTCGTTTGGTTCCGCTGATTTGCAGCTTGTTTCAGATTCCTTGAAGGTGATTCCTATTACCTTCAATCAGAACGGAAGTGAACAGGCGGGAACGCCTCTAACGGAAGGCAAAGACTATACGCTCTCCGATAATGGAAGCGGGTTTGAAATCAAATTTAACCAAAATGTTACCGGAGCTTACAAAATCACATATCAAACCGAGGTCAACAGCGGAGTGATCATCGATAAATCGACAACGTATACGAACACCGCAGTGACTGGAACAGGGGAATCAAAGAAAGCTTCAGGTACAGCCATTCAACAGAATTTGATAAAAGGCTATTCAAACATTGATTACAAGAATAAAACGGTCGATTGGACGATCGCAATCAACAAAAACAACTACACGATGAACAATTGGAAGTTGGATGATAATTTCGAAAGCGGCGGGCTCGCGCTCCTCGACGGCTCATTCCGTCTTCAGGATGTGACGAATAACAAAACGCTTCAAGAAGGCAAAGACTATACATTGACAATAAAACCGGATCATGAAGGTTTTCTTCTGGAACTCATCGGAGATTATGCAACAACAAACAGCCAATTTAAGATCACTTATACGACGAATATGAATGCCGACTTTTCAAACGAAAATGTCAAAAATACGGCTGAATCAACCTGGACAGATCACAGCAGCACTGAACGCAAAAATAAGGAAACGAGCAGTTTTACACCGAATCGCCAGACATCCCACAACGGTTTCAAAAACGGCTCATATAACGCGGTTTCAAAAGAAATCTCGTGGAAAATCGGGATTAACTATAATGGTGAGCCGTCAAAGAATCCTTATATTAAAGATGCTTTAGCAGATGACCAGCAATTTGTTAAAGGTTCAGTGGTCGTCAAGAGCTATGCAGTCAATAAAGACGGTTCCATCACAGAAGGAGACATCCTGCCCGCTTCACAATATGATGTGGAGGAGCCGTCGGCTGACAATAAACAAACGCTGACTGTCCATTTGAAAACGGACGATTCCGTCCCGTATCTTATTGTATTTAAAACTTCGCTTAAAGGGCAGGTCATTAAGCGTGACTCTTACACCAACAAGGCGACGTATTATAATGCCGGATACTCAGAGCGTGAGTTGACGGCATCCGTTTCGGTCGCCGACGGAGGAAGCCTCGTTTTCAAAGGAGGCAAACAAAACGGAGGTTATGTCGATTGGAGTATTAATGTCAATGCGAGCCAGTCGGTATTGGAGGATGTAAAAGTCACCGATACTCCGGATACCAACCAAATTTTAGCTGAAGATTCTTTTAAAGTTTATCAAGCTAAATACGATGAAAAAGGTGCAGTCAAAGACAGCGGAGGAAATCTTGTCCCGGATGATGTTCAGCTTCAAAAAGGCGAAGACTATACACTGGACATCAAGACCGACAATGCAACCGGTGAACAATCATTTGTCCTGAAATTTACAGGTGATTACAAAAAAATCGACCGCGCCTATGTGATTCAATACCAATCATTAATCAATATTGCCGGCACGAGCGGTCATGTTCACAACAAAGTGTCGATTTCGGGAACGAATGTTCAGGAACAAACCCAGGAAAACAACAGCTCGGTCTTTGTTGCCGTTTCAAGCGGCGGCGGTTCAGGCTCAGGTGAAAGAGGCAGCTTGACAATCCTTAAAACGGGGGAAGGCGGCACACCGCTTTCTGGAGCAGATTTTCAATTGCGGACAAAAGATAATGAGCGGCTTCTGCGGACAGGAACGACTGACGACGACGGCAAGCTGACATTCGGTAATATCCGCTACGGGACTTACATTTTAAAAGAAATCAAGCCGCCTGACGGATATACGATCAGCGACGCTTATGCAGACGGGGTCTCCGTTGAGATTAACAGCAGCTCTTCCAGTGCCGGAGCGCTTTACAAAGTCGTGAATGAAAAGAATAAGGTGACGCTTATCAAACAAGACGAACAAAAGAATCCTTTGGAAGGAGCCGTGTTCAAGCTGGAGAAAAAATCCGGCGATGGCACCTTTACAACAATACGTACGAATATTAAGAGCAATGAGAACGGAAAAGTAGAAATCAACGGTTTACCGCCCGGCAATTATCGTTTGCTGGAAACGAAAGCTCCAGAAGGATATCTCTTAAATACAAAAGAAATCAGCTTCTCCGTCAAAACGAATGATAAGAATCAAGTACCTGACGTTGATTTAGGAACATTGATCAACTATAAAGGCAGAGCACATTTAACGAAAGAAGATGCAGAAGGCCGTCAATTAGAGGGGGCTGAATTTAAGCTCATTGATCATGAAGGCAACACCGTTCATGAAAAGCTCACCTCAGATCAAGACGGGAAAATCGCGGTATCTGATCTTGCGCCTGGCCGCTATGCCTTTGTTGAAACCAAAGCGCCCGAGGGCTTTGTGATAAACAGCAAGGCAATCGAGTTTACCATATCTGAATCGGCAAAAGAAAAACCGGAATCCGTGGACGCAGGCAAAGCCGTCAACTATAAAGGTTCGGTTTATTTGACAAAAGAGGATGCGGAAGGCCGTACGCTGAAGGGCGCTGAGTTTAAGATCGTTGATCATGAAGGCAAAACCGTTCATGAAAAGCTCACTTCCGATGAAGACGGAAAAATCGCAGTTTCAGGCCTGGCGCCTGGGCGCTATGCTTTTGTGGAAACGAAGGCGCCCGAGGGCTTTATGTTAAACAACGATCAAATAGAATTCACCATCCCGGGCTCAGCTGAAGGGAAACCGGAGCCGGTTGATGCAGGCGCCGCTGTTAATTATAAAGGCTCGGTTCATTTAACAAAAGAAGATGCGGAAGGCCACAAGCTTGAAGGAGCCGTTTTTAAGATCGCAGATCAAAACGGGAATACCGTACAGGAGGAACTGGTCTCAGATCGAAATGGAACTGTTACGGCTTCAGGCCTGGCGCCTGGGCGCTATGCTTTCGTAGAAACGAAAGCGCCTGATGGATTTGTATTGAACAGCGGGAAAATAGAGTTTGTCATCCCGGATGCCGCTGAAGGAAAACCTGCCCATGTAGATGCGGGTAAAGCCATCAACTACAAAGGTTCGGTTTATTTGCAGAAAGAAGATGAAGACGGCAATGGATTAGAAGGAGCCGTGTTTAAAATCATTGACAGCGAAGGCAAAACGGTCAAAGACGATTTGATCTCTAAAGAAGGCGGCAAAATCGAGGCTGGCGGTTTGGCGCCGGGAAGCTATCAATTTGTTGAAAAACATGCGCCTGACGGTTACCTGCTGTCAACAGATCCGATCCCATTTTCCATTACCGGGAAACACGAAGGTGAGCCGAAACAGGTTAAACTGACGGCTCTCAACAAGAAAAACAGCGTTGTGCTCACAAAAGTCGGCCAGGATGACAAGAGCGCCGGACTTCAGGGAGCGCAGTTCGATTTGACAGATGAAACCGGCAAGGTGCTGAAAACCGGTTTGGCAACAGACGCAGACGGCCGGATCACAGTGTACGGTCTTAAGCCCGGTAACTACCAATTTGTCGAAACAAAATCGCCTAAGCATTATCAATTGGATAAGACGCCAATATCGTTCACAGTCAAAAATACTGATACAAAGCCAATTGAAATGACTGCAGAGAATCAATTGACACCGGGCGATGCGAAACTGACGAAAGTGGACCGCAACGATAAAAAAGCTGTGTTGAAAGGAGCAGAATTCAAGCTGCTCGATGCCGATGGAAAGCCTGTTAAAGCCGCAGGCAACGGGAAAAAGCTGCCGGCAGTCTGGACTACAGATCAAAACGGTCAATTTATTGCGGAAGGTTTGGCACCTGGGCGCTATCAATTTGTCGAATCGAAGGCGCCTGACGGTTATAAGTTGGATGAAACGCCGATTCCTTTTGAAATTAAAAAAGGACAGTCAAAACCGGTCGAGATCACAGCATCCAATGAAAAGCTGAAAACGCCGGCTGTTGACAAAGGCACATCGAACCCGAATTCGGGAGACCCTAAAACAGATAACAAAGGCACACCGGACCGAAATTCGAACGGAGATCCTAAAGGTCATTTGAAAGATACGCTTCCGAAAACCGGTGATAGAGACAGCATCATTCCGATCATGATCGGCATCCTGCTGATTCTGTCTGGAGGAGTCTTCGCTTTCTACACAAGAAAGAAACAAAGAAAGGCGTAAACGAATCATTTATGCACCTGATCATGAAACCGGTCAGGTGCTTTTTTGAAAAACGGCATTCGTTCAATTGACATAAAGGTTAGAAAGGACTGTGGGACATGTATAAAAAAATGATCGTTGCCGTACTTGTCATATCAGGTATACTATTCGTCTTGTCTCCTTTTATTAAAGAAAGCATCATCATCAATCTCAGCAAGAATAAAAGTTTTGAATTGACTGCTGAACAGGCGGAACAAAACAATACGCAAAAGGCGTCATTTGATTTTGAAGCGATTCAGCCGCCTTCTTTTATGGAAGCAGTAAAAGCCGGCCTCGATCGTGAATCGAAAGCGGTCATCGGCCGGATCACCATAAGCAGCGTCAATATCAAGCTGCCGATATTGAAAGGCACAACCAATCAAAATCTTCTCTACGGAGCGACAACAATGCGTCCCGATCAGAAAATGGGCGAGGGCAACTACCCGTTGGCCGGACATCATATGAAGCGGGAGAACCTCTTATTCGGCCCTCTTATCCACATTAAAAAAGGGGACACCGTTAAAATCACAGACTTTAAAAAAGACTATATATACACTGTGACATCCAAACAATTCATTTCTGAAACGGACACAGATGTGATTCAAGAGACGAAAGAAAAAGAAATTACGCTGATGACATGTGACAAAGCCGTGAGAACCGAAGGGCGCCTTGCGGTTAAAGGAAAGCTGATTCATGTTGCTGTTCACAGATAATTGAAATGTCCGCTGCAGGCAGGAAAAAATACTGAGGGAAAGCCCCTTGGTATTTTTTTATTGGGACTAAAATTCTACAACATCACAAAAAAGTGACAAAAAGATCACTACGAAATGACAATAGTGAAAAAATGCTGATAAATAATAAAAAAAGAAATGAAATTATGTGAGTTGGATGGAATTCCTATCATAACACCATTAATTACGCTTTTTAAAATGAAAAAAAGATAAATTTTCTGAAATTTATGTTGACTGAAAGCGCTTTTAAAATTATGATAATATCAGACATAACAAAGATATACCAAAAACATAACTATAATCTAACAATGTATTTAAACGGCATATAAATGAAAGCGATTCCAAAATATTCCGTGGTAGGCAATTGGTTGTGCGGAAGCTCCGGCTTCCATCAAAATAAAATTTTCAATTTTCTGTCAAGGGGGTGGTTGGCGAAACTTTCGAAAGTTGGGAATGAGTCTTTTGGGAAAAGAAATGAGCTCCTTTTAAGGATGTTTTCGAAAACCTTTGGAAATAAATCAATTTTTAAAAACAAAGGCGGGGGAAATCAATATGAATGAACAGGGAAATCAGAAATCATTTTTGCGTACTGTTATTTTAGTCTCGACGTTCGGCGGACTTCTATTCGGATATGACACCGGAGTGATCAACGGAGCTTTGCCTTATATGTCTGAAGGAGATCAGCTGAACCTGACTGCCTTTACAGAAGGGGTGGTCGCAAGTTCGCTTCTCCTGGGAGCGGCATTGGGGGCGGTATTCGGCGGAAGGCTCTCCGATTATATCGGGCGCCGCAAAAACATCATTTTTCTAGCTGTGCTTTTCTTTTTCTCGACGCTCGGATGTACGCTTGCGCCTGATGTGACGATTATGGTCATCTCTCGGTTCCTGCTTGGAGTTGCTGTAGGGGGAGCATCTGTTACGGTACCGACTTATTTGGCTGAAATGTCTCCTTCAGAGAAAAGGGGACGAATGGTTACCCAAAATGAATTAATGATTGTCTCCGGACAGCTCTTGGCATTTACTTTCAATGCCATCCTCGGAACCACAATGGGGGATAGTTCCCATGTTTGGCGTTACATGCTGGCCATTGCCGCAGTCCCGGCTGTGTTCTTGTTCTTTGGTATGCTGAGAATGCCCGAAAGTCCGCGCTGGCTTGTCTCTAAAGGGAAAAATGAAGCGGCGCTGGGCGTTCTGAAAAGAATCCGCGAGGAAAAAAGGGCGCATTCGGAAGTTGCTGAAATCGAAGCTGCGGTCATGAAAGAATCTGAAATGAAAAAAGCGAATTATAAGGATCTGGCTGTTCCATGGGTGCGCCGAATCGTATTTCTCGGAATCGGGATCGCTGTCGTTCAGCAGATTACCGGCGTAAACTCTATCATGTATTACGGTACAGAAATACTCAAAAATGCCGGATTTGAAACAAAAGCTGCACTTATCGGAAATATTGCAAACGGTGTCATTTCAGTTTTGGCGACATTCGTGGGGATTTGGCTTTTAGGGAAGGTCGGGCGCAGACCGATGCTGTTGACCGGTTTAATAGGGACGACCTCAGCTTTGCTGCTGATCGGCATCTTCTCAAACGCCCTTCAAGGTTCAGCTGCTCTTCCGTATGTCGTACTTACGCTGACAGTAACCTTTCTTGCATTCCAGCAAGGTGCTATTTCTCCTGTAACATGGCTCATGCTTTCTGAAATATTCCCGCTTCGCGTTCGTGGTCTAGGGATGGGCGTCACCGTGTTTTGTTTGTGGATCGTCAATTTCTTTGTCGGATTTTCATTCCCGATATTGCTTGATGCGATTGGACTGTCATCGACATTCTACATTTTTGTCGGACTTGGACTTCTTTCCATTGCATTCGTGAAAAAATTCCTTCCTGAAACAAAAGGTCTCACACTTGAACAGCTTGAGCATAATTTCCGCAACTACAAATCGGAAAAAGCACCAAGCGACGCGAGCGCTAAAATCAGCGGATGACAATTTTGTTGAGGGACATACAGGTCGAGTCCCATCGGTGGAGAATATAGATGAAGGATTTGAAGTTTGCAGGCGGAAATCTTCCTATAACAAGATTTCTGCCTGTATTTTTGTATACGGTGCGGAAAAGCAGGCTATTGGAGGCGCCTTTAGGATATCTTAAAAGCCGTTCGTAAAATAAAAGCTTCATTAAATGATCGTGCAAGAGTGATGTCGAAGTTAACGATTTACAGCTTCGGTTCCGTATATAACTTGATGAAGCAGGGAACATTCAATAAAACATCACATAAGATGAAAAGGGCAGGTAAAACGTCATCTATTATGAATGGCTGTAAGCATAATTTTTTTAGAAGTATAAAAAAACGAAAAAAGTGTTGACGGATGAATTGAAGGCATGATATATTATTATTCGTCGCTAAGACAACGAAGTTACAACTTCGAAATGCCGATATAATATTCATCATTTAAAGGGTGTACAAAAACCTTAAAATGTGTATAATGGATAAAGTCGAAACAAAAAAGCTTCATCCTTTCGGTAGAAAAACTTCAAAAAAACTTCTTGACTTTAACTGATATTCATAGTATTATAGTTAAGTCGCCTGATGAAGCGCCCGTAGCTCAATTGGATAGAGCGTTTGACTACGGATCAAAAGGTTAGGGGTTCGACTCCTCTCGGGCGCGCCATATATTCGCAATGCGGGTGTAGTTTAGTGGTAAAACCTCAGCCTTCCAAGCTGATGTCGTGAGTTCGATTCTCATCACCCGCTCCAATTTTAGAATGATCTTTGAAAACTAAACAAGACAAAACGTACCTGTTAATTCATTTTTTATAAATCGCACAGCGATGTGCGTAGTCAGTCAAACTACTTTATCGGAGAGTTTGATCCTGGCTCAGGACGAACGCTGGCGGCGTGCCTAATACATGCAAGTCGAGCGGACAGATGGGAGCTTGCTCCCTGATGTTAGCGGCGGACGGGTGAGTAACACGTGGGTAACCTGCCTGTAAGACTGGGATAACTCCGGGAAACCGGGGCTAATACCGGATGCTTGATTGAACCGCATGGTTCAATTATAAAAGGTGGCTTTTAGCTACCACTTACAGATGGACCCGCGGCGCATTAGCTAGTTGGTGAGGTAACGGCTCACCAAGGCAACGATGCGTAGCCGACCTGAGAGGGTGATCGGCCACACTGGGACTGAGACACGGCCCAGACTCCTACGGGAGGCAGCAGTAGGGAATCTTCCGCAATGGACGAAAGTCTGACGGAGCAACGCCGCGTGAGTGATGAAGGTTTTCGGATCGTAAAACTCTGTTGTTAGGGAAGAACAAGTACCGTTCGAATAGGGCGGTACCTTGACGGTACCTAACCAGAAAGCCACGGCTAACTACGTGCCAGCAGCCGCGGTAATACGTAGGTGGCAAGCGTTGTCCGGAATTATTGGGCGTAAAGCGCGCGCAGGCGGTTTCTTAAGTCTGATGTGAAAGCCCCCGGCTCAACCGGGGAGGGTCATTGGAAACTGGGGAACTTGAGTGCAGAAGAGGAGAGTGGAATTCCACGTGTAGCGGTGAAATGCGTAGAGATGTGGAGGAACACCAGTGGCGAAGGCGACTCTCTGGTCTGTAACTGACGCTGAGGCGCGAAAGCGTGGGGAGCGAACAGGATTAGATACCCTGGTAGTCCACGCCGTAAACGATGAGTGCTAAGTGTTAGAGGGTTTCCGCCCTTTAGTGCTGCA
>NZ_JBBOCL010000001.1:4005000-4264733 GCF_038002405.1 Bacillus sp. FSL W7-1354
CAAGAGGCCTTTGCCGAGGGTTGAGGCAGGTTTGCTCTGTTCAGGCTATCATCATGTGGCACTTAATGATATCAGCGACGGGCTTGCCAGCGAATTAAATGAAATTGCCGAAGCGAGCCGTGTTTCCATTGACATATATAAAGAGATGATTCCGGTCCATTCGGATTTACATACACTGAACACAAAATGGGAAGAGTGGGTCCTTTTCGGCGGCGAGGATTTTGAACTCGTCGGTACGATTTCTAATGATCAATGGGAACGTTTTAGTCAGGAATGCTCTGAACGTCATGTGCCGGTTTATCAAATCGGCCGCGTCACACAACAAGGGCAGGCGGACGTGTTTTATCATAATGGACAGGACCGCGTTCTTCTCGAAAAAAAAGGATATAACCATTTTAAATAAGACAGGTGACAAGTAAAGTGAAAACGTTAGAGTGGAAAACGACAGAGCCTGAAGAGACAAAAAACATTGCCAGACTGGCAGCAAAGTATGTTCTGCCCGGTGATGTCATCACATTGGAGGGCGACCTTGGAGCAGGCAAAACGACTTTTACAAAAGGATTTGCCGAAGGGCTCGGAATCAAGCGGGTTGTCAGCAGCCCGACTTTTACCATTATCAAAGAATACCGGGACGGCTCTCTTCCGCTGTTTCATATGGATGTTTACAGAATGGAAGATGAAACGGAAGATCTCGGATTAGATGAATATTTTGAGGGAGACGGCGTCTGCCTTGTGGAATGGGCGCATTTGATTGAGGAGCAGCTTCCGAAAGAGCTCCTAGAGGTGGTCATTAAGCGGCTTGGCGATGATGAACGAAAGCTGACCTTTACCCCTAAAGGCAGCCGCTACGAAAATCTTTGCGAGGAGATCAGCAAACATGACGATACTTGCGATTGATACATCCAATTTAACGCTCGGCGTGGCATTAGTTAAAGACGGAAAAGTGATAGCCGAGCATATATCCCACTTAAAGAAAAACCATTCAGTCAGAGCTATGCCGGCGATCGACGAACTCCTTAAAGAGTGTGGTTTAGAGCCGAATGACCTGACCCAAATTGCAGTTGCCAAAGGTCCGGGTTCATATACAGGCGTGCGGATCGGTGTTACGATTGCAAAAACGCTTGCATGGTCATTAAATATTCCGATTAAAACCGTTTCAAGCCTTGAAGTGCTGGCGGCAAACGGCTGTTTTTTCCAAGGCTTGATTTGTCCGTTGTTTGATGCCAGACGCGGTCAGGTTTATACGGGACTATACCAGTATAGGGACGGTAAACTGCATGGCTTGGAAGAGGACCAAAACATTCTGCTTGAGGATTGGCTTAAAAAACTGAAAGCCATGGATCAGCAAGTCCTTTTCATAGGAAGTGACACAGAGATTCATCAGGAGATGATCGAACAGATTCTCGGTGAACAAGCGGTCATTTCTGGCCCTGCCCTGCAGCTTCCACGACCTTCAGAATTGGCTTTAATCGGAGAACTTAAAGAGGCCGAGCCTGTGCACAGCGTTGTTCCAAACTATATTCGTCTGGCCGAAGCCGAGGCCGTCTGGCTTGAAAAACAAAAGTAAACGGGTGAAGCCATGAACACGCAAATGGTCATACGCGATATGAATCCAAAAGATTTGGACCAGGTTTTTGAAATTGAAAAAAGCTCTTTTTCTTCTCCGTGGAAAAAAGAATCTTTTCATCATGAGCTTTTTCACAATATGTATGCTCATTACCTCGTTCTCGAAGTTGAGGAGCAAGTTGTCGGCTACTGCGGGATTTGGATCGTCATGGATGATGCCCAGATCACCAACATTGCCGTTTCACCTGCATATCGGGGCCGCCGTTTAGGAGAAGCTCTTTTGAAAGCCGCGATGAAGCTTTGCCGGATGAAAAAGGCGGTTCAGCTTTCTTTAGAGGTAAGGGTATCGAATCATATTGCACAAAGCTTATACAAAAAGCTCGGCTTTGAGCCGGGAGGAATTCGCAAAAATTATTATACCGATAATGGGGAAGATGCATTATTAATGTGGGTGAGACTAAATGAATCATAAAAAAGATCTGTATGTATTAGGAATCGAAACAAGCTGTGATGAGACGGCCGCCGCGATTGTCAAAAACGGAACGGATATCATTTCAAATGTCGTAGCGTCGCAAATCGAAAGTCATAAACGGTTTGGCGGCGTTGTTCCCGAGATCGCATCAAGGCATCACGTGGAACAGATGACGATCGTGCTTGAGGAAGCCTTTGCACAAGCGGACATGACATTTGATGACATTGATGCCATCGCAGTAACGGAAGGACCGGGGCTTGTCGGCGCTTTATTGATCGGCGTGAATGCCGCGAAAGCGCTCAGTTTTGCCCGGGGCATACCGCTCGTAGGCATTCATCACATTGCCGGTCACATCTATGCCAACAGACTTGTTCAGGACATTCAATTTCCGGCGATTGCCCTTGTCGTCTCAGGCGGCCACACCGAACTCGTGTATATGAAAGAGCACGGCTCATTTGAAGTCATCGGAGAGACGCTCGACGATGCGGCAGGCGAAGCCTATGACAAAGTGGCGAGAACGATGGGGCTTCCTTATCCGGGAGGACCTCACATTGACAAACTTGCGCAAAAAGGCGAGGCAAATGTGCCGCTGCCGCGCGCATGGCTTGAAGAAGGCTCTTATCATTTCAGCTTCAGCGGATTGAAGTCTGCAGTCATCAACACGCTTCACAACGCTTCACAAAAAGGTGAAACGATAGCTCCGGAAGATTTGTCAGCCAGCTTTCAGGAAAGCGTCATTGATGTCCTCGTCACAAAAACGGAACGCGCTGCGAAAGCTTATGGCGTCAAACAGGTGCTGCTTGCCGGAGGAGTTGCTGCAAACAAAGGGTTGAGAGCGGCGCTTGAAAAAACGTTCAGCAGCCATCCGGAGATTGAGCTTTTGATCCCGCCGCTTTCGCTGTGTACGGACAATGCCGCGATGATTGCCGCCGCAGGTACGGTTGCTTTTGAAAAAGGAATCAGAGGAAAATATGATATGAACGGTCAGCCCGGCTTAGATCTGACGTCTTATTAAAACCTCACGCTCTGTGAGGTTTTTTTGCCCGGGAATAGTTATTAACAGGTTATTAACATATATCCACAGTCTTGTGTATAATGTTAAAAACCTTAATTTACAGACCTTTTTTACCTGTTAATAATGTGTATAAATATTATGTTTTTTGTGGATATTGTGGGTAAATCGCTTTCTTTCTTTTAAATAAAGGATTTTAATTGTGGACAAAAAAACCGCTCCGGCTTGGAGCGGTTCATCCTTTATTCATTTGCAGAGAGTGTTTCCCATTCTGTTAACAGTTGTTCAAGCTCCTCATTCAGCCGTTCATTTTCAGAGTGGATTTCCTGGACCTTCTCATGGTCTTGGAAGACGGCGGGGTCACACAGGAGCTCCTCATTTTTTTCGATCTGTTCTTCAATGTCCGTAATTCTTGTTTCGATTTCTTCAATCCTTCGCTGCCGCTGGCGTTCTTTTCTTTTCAGCTCTTTTTCTTCCTCATAGCTCTTTTTTGCGCCAGGTTTTTCGGAAGCGTTTTTCTGATGCTCTTCCGTCTGTTTTTCTAGTTCTTTCAGTTCAAGCTGCTGCGCTTTTTTTTCTGTGTAATAATCGTAGTCGCCTAAATATTCTTCTGCTTTGTCGCGGGAAAGCTCCAGTACTTTTGTCGCGATCCGGTTGATAAAATAGCGGTCATGGGACACAAATAATATCGTTCCCGGGTAATCGATCAAAGCGTTCTCCAAGACTTCCTTGCTGTCCAGGTCGAGATGGTTTGTCGGCTCATCAAGAATAAGGAAGTTCGCTTTTTGGAGCATCAGCTTGGCGAGGGCAAGCCTTGCTTTTTCGCCGCCACTTAACGCGTGTACAGGTTTTAATACGTCTTCTCCCGAAAACAGGAAGTTGCCGAGGCAGGTCCGGATATCCTTTTCATTCATTTCCGGATAATCGTCCCAAAGCTCGTCAAGCACGCGTTTTGACGACGTCAATTCAGCCTGTTCCTGGTCATAGTAGCCGATTGAGACATGGGAGCCTGTCGCGATTGTTCCCGATACCGGCTGCAGCTTTTGAATCAATGCTTTTAAAAGGGTTGACTTGCCGATTCCGTTCGGTCCGACCAGTGCAACGCTTTCCCCGCGGGTAATGCGAAAGTTCAATGAACGGAGCAGCGGGGGCTGCTCCTGATAGCTTACTGTCAAGTCTTCCACCCGCAGTACATCGTTTCCGCTTTGCCTTGTAATTTCAAAGCGGAAAGACGCCGACTTTTCATCTCCGAGCGGTTTATCCATGATCTCCATCCGTTCAAGCTGCTTTCGTCTGCTCTGCGCCCGTTTCGTCGTCGAAGCTCTGGCCAGATTCCGGTCGACGAACTCCTGCAGCTTGGCGATTTCGTCCTGCTGCTTTTCATAAAGCTTTGTTTCCTTTTCCAGCTGTTCGGCTTTTAATTGGAGATAAGAGCTGTAGTTCCCGGTATATTTTTTGCTTTGGGACCGGCTGATCTCGTAAACTTGGGTAACCACTTTGTCAAGAAAGTACCTGTCATGGGAAACGATTAAAATCGCTCCGCTGTAATTTTGCAAATATTGTTCAAGCCATGTCAGGGTATCGATATCCAAGTGGTTTGTCGGTTCGTCCAAAATGAGGAGGTCGGGTTTTGTCAAAAGCATTTTTCCGAGGGCAAGCCTTGTTTTTTGACCTCCGCTTAAGTCCTGGACGCGGACGGAGTCGTCAAATCCCGCAAAGCCGAGCCCGTGCATGACGGATCTGACCTCTGCCTCATATTGGTAGCCGCCTTTGTCCTTGAACTCCTGCTGAAGCCTGTCATACGTCTTCATCAATGATTCAAGCATGTCCGGTCCGGCCTGCGCCATCTTTTCCTCGATCGCGCGCATTTCTTTTTCCATTTTTTTTAGAAAATCAAATACCGACAGCAATTCCTCTTTGAGCGTCAGCTTGGAATCGAGGCCGGAATGCTGGTCAAGGTAGCCCATCGTCAAATCTTTCGGCTTGATGATGTCCCCCTTTTCATATGAAAGTTTTCCTGCGATAATCTTTAGAAGAGTCGATTTTCCGGCGCCGTTGCGTCCGACGATCGCAATCCGGTCCCGAGATCTGACTTCGAGTTTTATATTCGTTAAAATCGTATCGGCTCCAAACGATTTTGAAAGTTGGTTCACTTGTAAAATCATCATGATCTTTCACCTCTTGTCTGCTATTTTAAGTGTAGCCTATCACTGCGCAGTCAGCAAACAATTAAGTGAAGTCTGGAAGATTTTAGCCAAAGAAAAAGACAGAATGAAAAAAATAGTGTATGATCGTTATAAGGAGAGTTCAGAACATGAATGAGTTTACACATTTTAATGAACAAGGCAGAGCCAAGATGGTTGATATAAGCGAAAAGGAAGCTTCAGTACGCACAGCTGCGGCTGTTTCAAGCGTGTCTATGAATCGAACAGTACATGAAAAAATCAAAAACCGGGAAATCGGAAAGGGCGATGTATTGGCGGTGGCGCAAGTGGCCGGAATCATGGCCGCAAAACAGACATCCGCCATCATCCCGATGTGCCATCCGATCGCTCTGAAAGGAGTCGACATCGCCTTTCGCTGGGAGGAGAAAGAACAGAAGAGCATCCTGCATATTCAATCTAAAGTGAAGACCAAAGGGAGCACAGGTGTGGAAATGGAAGCGTTAACTTCGGCCTCCGTATGTGCGCTGACCGTATATGACATGTGCAAAGCGGCGGATAAGGGAATGGTGATAGGACCGACCTTTCTTCTCGAAAAGACAGGCGGGAAAAACGGTGACTATAAAAGGGAAAAAGCTGATGTAGACATGGAGGATTAGTTTATGAACATGGATCATTCAAAAATTCCGCAAGCGACAGCGAAACGGTTGCCATTATATTATCGTTTTTTAAAAAACCTTCATGCATCCGGAAAACAGCGTGTATCTTCCGCTGAGCTGAGCGATGCCGTCAAAGTCGATTCTGCGACCATCCGCAGGGACTTCTCGTACTTCGGCGCGCTCGGAAAAAAAGGATACGGCTACAATGTCAATTATTTGCTGTCCTTTTTCAGAAAGACGCTTGATCAGGATGAAATGACGAACGTAACGCTCATTGGCGTGGGGAATTTGGGGACAGCCTTTCTCCATTACAATTTTATCAAAAATAATAATACAAAAATCGCCATGGCGTTTGACATCAATGAGGAAAAAATCGGAACCGAGGTCGGCGGTGTTCCCGTCTATGATCTGAATAGACTTGAAGAGCATATGACGGATGATATCCCCGTCGCCATTTTGACGGTACCGGCTCAAGCCGCACAGTCGATTACAGACAGGCTGGTGGAGCTTGGCATTAAAGGCATTCTTAATTTCACGCCGGCCCGCTTGAATGTGCCGGAACACATTCGCATTCATCATATAGATTTGGCGGTTGAACTTCAGTCGCTGGTGTATTTCATGAAACATTATTCAATGCAGGAAAAGTAAAACGGAAAACGAAAAATAAATAAAGGAAAGGGGGCAGGCTTTATGCCAATCGGTCCTGGAAGCTTTATTTTAATTGTCGTGGTGGCGCTTTTGATATTCGGCCCGAAAAAACTTCCCGAGCTGGGAAGAGCGGCGGGAAACACGCTGAGGGAGTTTAAGAATGCGACAAAAGGTTTGGCTGACGACGATTCCGATAAAAAGAAAGAAGATCAGTAGGATAGGATGACATTTATGAAGGAAAGAGAAATGTCGCTGATAGAACATATCACAGAACTACGCAGACGGCTTGTGATCACTTTTTTCTTTTTTGTTTTATTTGTTGTGGCAGGCTTTTTATTGGCAAAGCCGCTGATTATCTATCTGCAGCAGACGGATGAAGCGAAGCTGCTGACGCTCAACGCGTTCAAGCTGACCGATCCTTTATTTGTGTACGTGCAGTTCGCTTTCATCATCGGCGCCGTCTTGACTTCGCCGCTTGTTTTATACCAGCTGTGGGCTTTCATTAGCCCGGGGCTGTATGAAAAGGAACGAAAAGTGACGCTCAGCTATATTCCGATATCGATTATTCTTTTTTTAGGCGGCATTGCCTTTTCTTACTTTATTTTATTTCCGTTTGTCGTGGACTTTATGACGAGAGTCTCAGATGATCTGAATGTCAACCAGGTCATCGGAATACACGAATATTTTCAGTTTCTGCTTCAGTTGACGCTTCCTTTTGGCTTATTGTTTCAGATGCCTGTGGTCATCATGTTTATCACAAGGCTCGGCCTCGTGACGCCGATGTTTTTGGCGAAAATCAGAAAATACGCATATTTTGTGTTGTTCGTCATCGCGGCCCTCATTACACCGCCTGAGCTTTTGTCGCATTTAATGGTCTCAGTGCCATTGCTCATTCTTTATGAAATCAGTATCGTGATTTCAAGAATATCCTACAGGCAGGCGCAAAAAACAATGATTCAAGAGGAAAATCAAGCGTTTTTGAACGACCATACAAAATAAGAGCCATTCTTTTTCAGAATGGCTCTTTTCCTTCACAAAAAAGGCTATTGATCTTTTCGCTTCATCTTGCCGGCCAGGGCGAACATTTTAAAGGAAATGCTGATATTATAGGCTGCGAAAAGCATCAGCAGGATCGTGTAAAAAGACCACATGCTTCCGGGCGAGGTTGCCGCCAGATATGTAAACAGCACACCCGTTAATAAATAAATCGCTCCCCAGAATTTAGGGCTTCTCATCATAGAAATCCTCCAATAATCATTTGCATTTTCTCGGCGTGTTTCAAATATTCTTCAATAGGCTCCCGGAACGTCTGCAGTAAGACGACGAGCGTATTCATGGCGACATGGGCGAAAATAGGCACGATAATCCGGTTGGTTCTGACATATAAAAAGGCGAATGTGAATCCCATTGCTGTATAAATGAGCAGATGGCTGAAATCCAAATGGACGACCGAGAAGAGCACCGAACTGAACAAAGCGGCAATGAAAAAATTCGTTTTCTCATAGATTGCACCGAAAATGATCTTTCTGAAAATGATTTCTTCAAGAATCGGACCAAATACAGAAGAGACAAACACCATCAGCGGCAATGCGGTGATGATTTCCATGATCCGCTGCGTATTTTCCGATTCCGGGGTGACCCCGAACAAGTACATTTCGATCGAAGCGGCAATTGACTGCGAAAACAAAGCGAGAAAAACACCGGCTACCGCCCATCCGATTGATGCTCCAACCGATGCTTTCGGCCGGTTGCGAAGCGTCGTCTTCGGCACCGTCCGCAAAATCAGCAGCACGATAACGAGACAGAGGGTAAACGCGATGACAGACCAGACGCCTGTCAATGTAAGCTGGGCTTCAGCCTTTGGCTGTCCTTTGCCCACTCCCAAAAAGTAAAGAAGAGGCAAGCCGACAGCGGCCGACAATTGCATGAGAACGTATGCCAATATAATAAACCAGTATTGTTTTCTCAAGCTTTATGTACTCCTTTTCTAAAAATCTAATTCAGACTATGTTTATTGTAACACACTCTTTTTAAATTATAGGATGATAAGGACATGCGGAGAAATGTAAGCGCAAAAAAATTTGACCTTATCACTTGAAATTGCCTGGGAGATTCTTTATTATAAGAATTGTGTTAGCACTCACCGAGTGCGAGTGCTAAAATTACATATGAAAATATTGAGGAGGTTGTTTCATTGTTAAAGCCATTAGGTGATCGCGTTGTCATTGAGCTCGTTGAGTCTGAAGAAAAAACTGCCAGCGGAATCGTACTTCCTGACTCCGCAAAAGAAAAACCACAAGAGGGTAAAGTGGTTGCAGCCGGTTCAGGCCGTGTGTTAGAGAGCGGAGAGCGCGTTGCATTAGAAGTGAAAACAGGCGACCGCATCATCTTCTCAAAATATGCAGGTACCGAAGTGAAATATGAAGGTACTGACTACTTAATCTTGCGTGAAAGCGACATTTTAGCTGTTATCGGCTAAGTCATAAATAAAAACGAGACAATTATATAGGAGGTTCGAATAACATGGCAAAAGATATTAAGTTTAGCGAAGAAGCCCGCCGTTCAATGCTGCGCGGTGTAGATGCATTGGCGGATGCTGTAAAGGTAACTTTGGGACCTAAAGGACGCAACGTCGTTCTTGAGAAAAAATTCGGTTCTCCATTAATCACAAACGACGGTGTTACCATCGCGAAAGAAATCGAACTTGAAGACGCGTTCGAAAACATGGGCGCAAAGCTTGTTGCTGAAGTTGCGAGCAAAACAAACGATGTTGCCGGTGACGGTACAACAACAGCGACAGTTCTAGCTCAAGCGATGATTCGCGAAGGTCTTAAAAACGTAACTGCCGGCGCTAACCCTGTAGGCGTGCGCAAAGGTATCGAGCAGGCTGTGGCTGTAGCGGTTGAAAGCCTGAAAGAAATCTCCAAACCAATCGAAGGCAAAGAATCAATCGCACAAGTTGCTTCAATCTCCGCTGCTGACGAAGAAGTCGGAAGCCTGATCGCTGAAGCGATGGAGCGCGTCGGCAACGACGGTGTCATCACGATCGAAGAATCAAAAGGATTCACAACAGAGCTTGAAGTGGTTGAAGGTATGCAGTTTGACCGCGGATATGCGTCTCCTTACATGGTGACAGATTCCGATAAGATGGAAGCGGTTCTTGAGAACCCGTACATCTTAGTAACAGACAAAAAAATCACAAACATTCAAGAAATCCTGCCGGTGCTTGAGCAAGTTGTTCAGCAAGGCAAACCGTTGCTTCTGATTGCTGAAGACGTTGAAGGTGAAGCTCTTGCAACATTGGTTGTCAACAAGCTTCGCGGAACATTCAACGCAGTGGCTGTTAAAGCGCCTGGATTCGGAGACCGCCGCAAAGCGATGCTCGAAGACATCTCTATCCTGACAGGTGCCGAAGTGATCACAGAAGATTTAGGTCTTGACCTTAAATCAACTCAAATCAACCAATTGGGACGCGCTTCTAAAGTTGTTGTGACAAAAGAAAACACAACAATCGTTGAAGGTGCGGGAGATACAGAGCAAATCGCGGCACGCGTCAACCAAATCCGCGCTCAAGTTGAAGAAACAACTTCTGAGTTCGATAAAGAAAAATTACAAGAGCGCCTAGCTAAGCTTGCAGGCGGCGTAGCTGTCATCAAAGTCGGCGCTGCGACTGAAACAGAATTGAAAGAACGCAAGCTTCGCATCGAAGACGCCCTGAACTCTACTCGCGCTGCGGTAGAAGAAGGAATCGTATCCGGCGGTGGTACAGCTCTTGTCAATGTTTACAATAAAGTAGCTGCCCTTGAAGCTGAAGGCGACGAACTGACTGGTATCAACATCGTTCTTCGCGCTCTTGAAGAACCAATCCGTCAAATCGCGCACAATGCGGGTCTTGAAGGATCTGTCATCGTTGAGCGCCTGAAAGGCGAAGCTATTGGTGTAGGCTACAACGCTGCAACAGGCGAATGGGTGAACATGATCGACAAAGGTATCGTTGACCCTACAAAAGTAACACGCTCAGCTCTGCAAAACGCAGCATCTGTAGCGGCTATGTTCCTGACAACTGAAGCAGTTGTTGCCGACAAGCCTGAAGAAAACAAAGGCGGCGCAGGAATGCCTGACATGGGCGGCATGGGCGGTATGGGTGGAATGATGTAAGCCCAGCGTCCAAAACGCTGATATATCAAGGAAAAGAGGCTCTTTTGAGAGCCTCTTTTTATTTTAACTTGCGATGACATATAATTACTACTTTAATCCATTGTGGTATAATTGGAACCTGGATTTTTAACAGAAAGGTTAAACAATTATGTCGCACAACAAACTAATGTTTTTGCTTTTATCATTTTCATCTATTATACACCTGCTCGGTACAATTTCTGACCCTGCGTCCAGCTGGAAGTCCTGGTTGGTGAACATTGCTTTCATTTTATTGGCCCTTCTATTTTTAAATCTCACTTTAAAAGAAAATCAACAGAACAAGTAATTGTATGCCCTTCTCAAAGAGAAGGGCATATACTTTATATTACTAGAAGAATGAACTCTGGTAAGAGTAGCCTTAATAAATGTCCCTCTAATTCTGCATCTGATATTGGGGCAAATGTGCAAATGGCATTAAAATCGCAAGACCATGGGGGTTTTAAAAATGGTCAAAAAAATTGTGAATCGATTGAATTCATTTTCCCTGCTGGGGACAATCTTTTTTATCGGCAGTTATTTGACGTACAAATTAATTTAATGGCATAGAGCTAGTTGGGTTCCTGTACTCAGGCATCACTTTTTTGATAATCCTGATAGCCACCACCATAATGTTAGTCAGGCTAAAAAGAAAAGGAATCAATGAAAATAAACAGGCTTAATACATGCTTTTTCTTATTTTAGCTTCTCTCCATTAGTGTACCTTTTCAATCCGAAAATATAGATCATCATGAAAGCATCACACGTCCAGTACATCAAATGTCATCTCCTGTTCATACTAATAGCGGGAGGTACATCGACTTATGCTGAAAATTTGGATGACTGGACTTTTACTATTAGCGCAGCCCGCGGGGCTTTCTGACAGCTTAACGATCACCCAGCAAGGGAAGAAAGTGGCCGTTGTGAACCGCGAAGATTTTACAATGCCGCTTCCCGGGACACCGTTGATTGATGATAAAAAATACGCCGAGTTCGTTGACAGGCTTGAGCGGAAAGTACACAAGGATCCCGTCAACGCCGTGATCAATGATCAGGGAAGGATCGTTCCCGGCAAGGTTGGCTACAGCCTTTCCAGGAAGGGGGTTAGAGAGCAGTTTTATGCGTATTTTTATGGGGATGGTCCGTCCACGATAGAAGTGCCTGAATTGAACATTTACCCGAAAGTGGACAGCGAACTGCTTTCCCATATCCGGACACAGCGGATCGGTCAGTATGTGACGTATTTTAATTCCGGGAATAAAAGCAGGACGCACAACATTTCACTCGCAGCAAAAGCGATCGACAATCATGTTGTGTTTCCTAATGAGACGTTTTCATTTAACAAAGTTGTCGGTATGAGGACGCCGGACAAGGGGTATATGAAGGCTCCGGTGATCGTGAGAGGCGAATTGTCTGAAGGGGTTGGCGGAGGCATTTGCCAGGTTTCGTCAACATTGTTTAATGCGGTTGACCGGGCAGGACTGGAGATCGTCCAGCGCTATTCCCACAGCCGGCGTGTCCCTTATGTTCCGCCGGGGCGCGACGCGACGGTCAGCTGGGGCGGACCTGATTTGCGCTTTCAAAATAAATATAACCAGCCGGTATTGATCAGGGCGAAACGGCATGGAGGAACGATGATTGTTACACTTTATTCTTCTGATGTGGTCAATCATCAGCTGCGGAAAGTTCCGAAGGCTCCTTCTGAAATCCCAAAAGAAGAGCATCAGGGCGGGGATCACTGAAGGCGAATGTTCATCTGGGCTGCACTTGTTCACACAATGTACAATAAAATCCTTTAGTCTGTATGATAGGATGAATCAAGGACATCTTTAAATTTCAGACAAGAGGAGATGATCGAGTGACATGGCTTATTGTAACCTTTTTGGTTATCTTCAGTCTTTTTAAAATATTGGTCACTTGCCTTCCGAGCGGTGTCGTAGAGTGGCTGACCGGCAAATTTCAAGTTCATGTTAAGCTTGAGGAAGCGAATGTTACAGTGACGTTCGGAGGAGAGCGTTTAGAGGGATCTGACAAGAGTCAATTTATTCAAAACTTTAATGAGGCCGTATTTATGGAGCGGTATTACATCTACCCGGGAGACGAGCCGCTTTTTGTAAATCCGAAAAACGCCGGGACACCGTTTGTTATCGAAACAAAAAGAGGGAAAAACGCTGTGAAGCTGTTGGTTTACAGATACGATGATCATATAGACGTCGTTAAACAATATAAGAAAAAGACGGCCGCTTATTGTCTGCGTTCTGACGGTCTGCAAAAATGCAGGGGGCTCAAAACGGCGGATTTGGTTTGAAAAGCAGGGAAAACCTGCTTTTTTATTATGATATGAAATAAAGCCTGACAGCGCTGTAACCGATCAAAAATAAACAAGCAGCGATCGTAAAGATAAATTCTCCTTTTTTATTCTTTTTCAAAAGAACGAATGAACGCACACCGATGTTCAGTCCAAACAGGATGAATCCCACATTCAAATAAACGGGATTGAACCCGGATGGAATGATGAGAAGAAATATCCCGGCAAGCGTGATATAATGGAATGCTTTTCCAAGCGGCGGTTCTTTTTCCCGCGCTGTACGGCTGTCCATTTCACCATCACCTTTCATTAACAATAAAACCCTTGTATTGAATATTATTCTAATTTAAAATGTGGTTGATGAAAAGTCTTGCAAAGGGAGAAACGCCATGACTATACATATTCAACAGCTTGATGCCCCTCTGAAGCCTGAGTTTGTTGATGAACTGATTAATTTGTGGAATGATAATGCATTGGAAACGGCTGATTGCACATTGGATGATCAAGATAGAGAAATGATACAGCAGCAGCTGAAACAATATGTTCAATCTGCATACGGAGCGGTTTTTGCCGTCGTGAATGAGAAGCAAGAAGCGGTCGGATACGGGCTGGCCTCTATTAAGAAAGATTTGGTCAGCGATTGTCTGAGCGGGCAAATCGATGAAGTGTACATAGCCCCGGTCTATCGAAGAAACAAGCTGGGAAAGCTTGTTGTAGATCGTATGATGGATTGGTTTGAAAGGCATCAAGTGTCTCACGTTCAAGTATCGGTTGATATCGATAATCAATCGGCGCTGCGTTTTTGGGAAGGCATCGGCTTCAGCAGTGAATTTTACCTTTTGACACAATAAATATTTTTAGAATCATGGAGGCGGTGCCCTCACCATTATGACCCGGCCGCCTCGCTAAAAAGCCCCTTTTAAGGGGCTTTTTTGATGAGCTCAGGAGAATTATGATGCGGTGAATTGACGAGAGGCGCGACTTCATACGCTTCCATCTCTTTTGACGCATATGGTTTTAAAAGGCTTTCTAAGTATGCAAGGTCTTGATTTTTCGGATTCAGCCATTCTTTTTCAGCTTGACGATCAAGAATGACGGGCATGCGATCATGAATATCTTTCATTAAATCGTTGGGCATTGTCGTAATGATTGTGCATGTATAGACGGGCTTGCCGCCGGCAGGCTGCCACTTCTCCCAAAGCCCCGCAAACGAAAACAGTCCATTTGTTTTGAGCTTGATCCTCATCGGCCGCTTTGTCTTTGCATCGGTCCGCTTCCACTCATAAAAACTGTCTGCCGGAATGAGACACCTTTGTCTGATCAGCGGCTTTCGAAAGCTCGGCTTCTCAGCCAAAGTCTCAGCGCGCGCATTGATCATTTTATAACCGATTTTCTCATCCTTTGACCACGGCGGAATCAATCCCCACCGCAGCCGCCCTAGACGGTTATGGGAACCGTCGCTGACGACGGCGAGGATGAACTGGGAAGGCGCAATGTTATAACTGGGGCTGTAATCTTCAACCGTCATTTGATCAATCTCGAAACGGTCAATAATCTCATCAAATTCAGAAAAGAGCGTAAACCTGCCGCACATCTTAGTCACCCTTGTTTGTTTATTGAAAGTTTGAGGCTTTTATATATAAATGGCCAACAAGGCCGCTGAAACAGCCATGACAAAGCAGTCATCGCCCGTCATGGCCACGCCGTTTTTGATGAATACGCTGCAGGTCCAGTTGAGCGCCGATCCTTCTGCGGTCCGGTCAATCAGCTTTTTACCCGCTGTGTAAACACATGCTTTAAATAAAGAAAACGAAATGGAACATAAAATAAAGAGCAAAATAAACTTTACCACCAACATCAGCATTGGCTTTTCACCCCGGCATATTTTGTAAGCTCCACCTTCATTTTACCAATAAATTCATATGTTAAAACCATATTCTTGTTTTATTTTATTGACCGACTGGTCAGTAAGCGCTGCAATTTATACTAACCGATTGGTCAATAACGAAAAGGAATGATGATCAATGCCTTTACAGCTTTATGAAAAAGAACAAATACTCGATGCCTGTTTGGAGGTTTTTGCCCGGCACGGCTATGCAAAGACTTCGACCGGAATGCTGGCGGAAGCGGCCGGTATTTCAAAGGCGCTGATTTTTCATCACTTTAAAAGCAAAAAAATTCTGTACTTAACTGTGCTCGATTATTGTATTGAAAAGGTAAAGTCGCGCCTTTCCCTTGATGACCTGTCGTCTTATCATGATTTTTTTGAAGCGAAAGAAAAAATAAGTCTGGCTAAGCTTGAGTTTTTCGCGGATTATCCAAACGTATATAAGCTCACGAAAGAAGCCTTTTTTTCGCCGCCTTCCGAATTAAAAGAAGAAATCGCCGCAAAGTATGGGGAGCAATTTGCCGTTAGAAATCGTATTCTAAAACAGCTTTTCGCAAAAGTTCCGTTGAGGAAAGGAGTCGATCGTGAAGAGGCGTTCGAACTCATCATGGTCATGATGGGGCATTTTGAACAAAAGTTTCTAGCGAAAGTAACGGCTGAGAACGATTATGATCCAGCCTGGAGCAGACGTCTTCTTGAAGAACGAAAACGGTTTTTGGATATGATTCGTTTCGGTATTGAAGGCGAATAAAAAGGGGGATTTCTGATGGGACGCTATGTATTGGGCTTTCATGAGGTCGATCGAGCCGATTTGCCGCTTGTCGGGGGGAAAGGGATGAACTTGGGCGAATTGTCCAAAATGGGCGGCATTCAAGTGCCTCACGGCTTTTGTGTAACCACAAAGGCATATGAAAGGATGATTGGCGAAAACGGCAGAGTCAGTGAACTGATTGATCAGCTGTCACTTTTGAAAGTGATCGATCGAGAGCAGATTAACGAACTCGCCCTCCAGATCCGCAATGGTATTGAAAGGGCCGAAATCGCCGAAGAGATCAAAGAAGCGGTTAAAAGCGCTCACTCAAATGCTGGCGGCGGTGCATATGCCGTCCGATCAAGCGCTACGGCGGAAGATTTGCCTCATGCCTCTTTCGCCGGGCAGCAAGATACGTATTTAAATATAAAAGGAATAGAGGCGATCTTGAAGCATATCAGCAAATGCTGGGCTTCATTGTTTACAGAGCGGGCCGTGATCTACCGGATTCAAAACGGTTTTGACCACCGTAAAGTTCAATTATCGGTCGTCATCCAGCAGATGGTGTTTTCGGAGGCGTCCGGCATTTTGTTTACGGCAGATCCCGTTACATCCAACCGGAAGGTCACCTCGATTGATGCGAGCTTTGCTTTGGGGGAGGCGCTTGTATCTGGTATGGTTTCGGCAGACAACTACAAGGTTCGCGAAGGAGAGATCGTTCAAAAAACGATTTCCGAGAAAAAGACGGCAGTCTATTCTTTGGAAAGCGGCGGCACTGAGGCGCGCGAAGTCGAAGCGGAACGCCGGAAAAAGCAAACATTAACAGATGAACAGATCATACAGCTTGAAGCACTGGGAAGGAGAATCGAAGCTCATTTCGGTTTTCCGCAGGATATTGAATGGTGTCTGGCTGATGGCGAATTTTTCTTTGTCCAGAGCAGGCCTGTAACGACATTGTTTCCTCTCCCGAAACAGAGCGATGACAAGCTGCGCGTCTATATGTCTGTCGGGCATCAGCAAATGATGACAGAGCCGATCAATCCGCTTGGGATATCGTTTTTCGGGTTGATCTCGGGTTATGAGCTGACCTGTGCCGGCGGAAGGCTTTTTATTGATTTATCACACGATTTGGCATCTTTTGCTGGTCGGAAAGTCGTCCTCAGCACGGCGGGGAAAAATGATCCTTTCATGCATAGCGCTCTTGTGAATTTTTTGAAAAGAAAGGAGCTTGTCAAAAACCTGCCTAAAGGGAAGCGGATGTTTAGATTAGGGGCTGAGGGGCTGTCATGGTCGCTGCCTGGTCATGCGCTGAAGATTTACCGGAAAAACGACACAGGTGTAGTCAAACGGCTCATGTCCAAAGCGGAAGCATCCATTCATGAGGCTGAACAGCGATTGAAAAATGCATCGGGTGAAACGTTATTTGCACAGATAGAAGAGGATCAAAAAAACTTGAAAAAAGTTCTCTATGATTCAGAGAGCATGGCTGTGATTATGGTTGGTTTATATGCGGTATACTGGCTCAATCGAAAAATGGAGAAATGGCTTGGTGAAAAAAATGTCGCCGATACCCTTTCTCAATCGGTATTGCACAATGTCACATCTGAAATGGGATTGGCGCTTTTGGATGTTTCCGATGCTGCCAGAGGATACCCCGAGGTTCAGAAATATTTAGCGCATGCCAATGATGAAACCTTTTTCGAAGATCTCAAACAGCTTGACGGCGGTCCCGCTTTTATCAGCGCATTGCGGGCATTCCTTGAGAAATACGGCATGCGCTGCACCGGTGAGATCGATATGACCAAGACGCGCTGGAGCGAACGCCCTTCCATTCTTGCTCCAGTGATTTTGAGCAACATCAAAAACTTTGAACCTGGTGCGCGAACGGTCAAGTTTGAACAGGGGCGATTGGAAGCGGAGCAAAAGGAGAGGGATCTGTTAAGCCGTCTGCAACAACTAAAGGGAGGCAGACAAAAGGCAAAAAAGACAAAGAAGATGATCAGCGTTTTGCGGAATTTTATCGGTTATCGGGAATATCCCAAATATGCTCTGATCAAACGCTATTTTATATATAAGGAAGCGTTGATGAAAGAAGCCGCCGTTTTGCAGCGAAAGAAGCTGATTCAAGCGAAGGAGGATATTTATTATCTGTCTTTTGATGAATTGAGAGAGGCCGTTTGCGCTAATCGTCTCGATGTGAAGAAGATCGAGGAAAGAAAAGCAGAATATCAGCATTATGAAAAATTAACGCCTCCGCGAATGATGACTTCAGAAGGCGAGGTCATCACGGGAGAAGTTCTGGGAGACCACATTCCGGCGGGAGCATTGGCGGGCGTTCCTGTTTCATCGGGAGTCATCGAAGGTAGGGCAAGAGTGATTCTGAAATTGGAAGAAGCCGATATCGAAGAGGGGGATATCCTTGTCACGCCTTTTACAGATCCGAGCTGGACACCGCTGTTTGTCTCAATCAAAGGTTTGGTGACGGAAGTGGGCGGCCTCATGACACATGGCGCCGTCATTGCGCGGGAATACGGGCTTCCGGCGGTGGTGGGGGTTGAGCATGCGACGAAAGAAATTAAAGACGGACAGAAGATCAGGATTAACGGATCGGAAGGCTATGTTGAAATACTCGAATCATAAAAGTGAGCGCAGCTTCAAGCTGCGCTTTACTGTTTATAAAGGTCGGCGGACAACATCCAATCCATCAAATGCTGATACGGATAATAGGTTGTGCCATTTAATTCAATTTTAGGTATGTCAGGATATTTACTCAGCATTTCTTTCGTTTCTACTTTACTTAAACCTAAATAATAATGTAAATCGCCTTCTTTAACTAAATAGGGATAGCCTGAATAACTCCCTTTTGGGTTTTTAAAGTTTTTCAAGCCGTCACCGATAAAATAGCCTAAAGCCGCTAAACCAAGCCCGATCCAAAACAGGTTCATTTCCATGTTTACCATCCTTTTCGCATATTGCTTTATCTGTCATACGAAAAGCGTTGAAAAAAGTTTCAAGGTTAAAGGCTTTGCCGGTTCAGCATCTCATAAAGAACGACGGCATGGTTATGGCGCTCATCCTTTGCACCGTAAAGCAGAATAACGGTTTCGTCCGCAGCCATTTCTTTTAATTCCTTGAAGCTTCTCTGTTTTTCAGGCTGTTGTTTGATTTCATTTTGATAGGCTTCTTTAAACGATTCGAATTTTTTCGGGTCATGACCGAACCATTTTCTTAAATCAGGACTTGGAGCGATTTCTTTCATCCAGCAGTCAAGGTTCGCTTTTTCTTTTGAAATGCCGCGCGGCCACACACGGTCGATTAAAATGCGGCGTCCTTCTGCTTGCTGGTTTTCCTGATAAATGCGCTGGAGAATAAACGGCATTTGGATCACTCCTTCTCATTTTATGATAAAACGGCCGTCTGGAAGGAACAACCTCTATTGAAATGACAATGCCAACATTCCTTTTATTCGATGGAATGTTTTAAAGAACTGTACATTTGGCTGACGCTTTCATCGATTTCATCTCTTGACATCCGCAAGGCTTTTTCCGATCTGGCATAGCCGATTTCTAATCGGCCTTCTTCCAGCCCTTTAAAAATCTCATCGGCAAATTCATCCAAAGGAGCTCCGGAATCATGCAGTCCGACACCGCCCAGATCTGTATTGACCGCGGGAGGAGCGACCTCTATGACCTCAACGCCGGCCTCGGAAAGCTGATGTCTCAAACTCATCGTAAAAGAATGGAGAGCGGCTTTTGTCGATGAGTAGATCGGTGCGATCGCCATCGGTGTAAACGCCAGGCCTGATGTCACATTGATGATCGCTGTTTTCCCCGGTTTTTTGGCAAAGTATTGGCTAAAGAGCATGGCCAGGTGGATCGGTGCCTCCATGTTGACGGTGATTTCTTTTTTGTAGTCAGCCCAATTGTCTATGACATCTGCTTTTAAAATGTGGTAGCGCTGCTGTATACCCGCATTATTCACAAGTACGTTTACGCCAGGGTGACGTTCTTTGACCCATTCAAATAATGCCAGTCGTTCCGTTTCATCGGTTACATCGCATATACGCGTGATCAGCTCCGGATATTTTTCCTTTGCTTCTTTCAACTTGCTTTCCCTTCTCCCGCAGACGATGACCGTATTTCCCGATTTCATAAATCGTTCGGCAAAAGCAAAGCCGATTCCTGATGCGCCGCCTGTGATCAGTACTGTGTGTCCCGACAGTTTCATTGAAATCCCTCTTTTCCGTCAAATTTTCAAACAATAAGTTGAACATCTCTTCTGATCCTATACTAGACCCTTCATTTTCCAAAATGCAAGTATTCCGATTAGACGGTATCGTCCGATTCCATTATCATTGAAAAGTGAAAGGGGTGGAATAAAATGTATGAAACGACTGTCCAAACGTGCTTTGGAAAGCTGAAAGGCAGAACGGAAAACGGTGTCCGTATCTTTAAAGGCGTACCTTTCGCAAAACCTCCCGTCGGCAAGTTAAGGTTTCGGGAACCGCAGCGAATTGAAGCCTGGGAAGGTGAGCGGGAGGCTTTTCAATTTGGTCCGGTTTGTCCGCAGCCTGACAGGGGGTTGCCTGGTGAGTCAACGGGGGTTGAAAAGTCTGAGGATTGCCTTTATTTAAATGTGTACGCACCTGAAGAGGCGGATGGGGATCTGCCTGTTATGGTGTGGATTCATGGGGGCGCTTTTTATCTCGGAGCCGGCAGTGAACCGTTCTATGACGGGACTCAGCTCGCAAAGCAGGGAAAGGTGATCGTGGTCACCATCAATTATCGCCTCGGTCCGTTCGGTTTTTTGCATCTTTCTGCAATTGATGATTCCTACACAAGCAACCTTGGCCTCTTGGATCAAATCGCGGCCCTTGAGTGGGTGAAAGAAAATATCGCTTTCTTTGGCGGAGACCGTCATCATATTACGGTATTTGGAGAATCGGCGGGATCGATGAGCATCGCTTCGCTCTTGGCGATGCCGAAAGCAAAGGGGCTTTTTCAACAGGCCATTATGGAAAGCGGGGCCGCCGCAACATTGTCTGAAAAGCTTGCGAAAGCCGCAGCAGAAAGATTCTTAACGATTCTCGATATTGATCATCATCATCTGGAGCGCCTTTGCGATGTATCTGATCAAGAACTTCTTCAAGCCGCCGATCAGCTGCGTACTTTAATGGGAGAAAATATTTTTGAATTGATCTTTCAGCCTGCACTTGACGAAAAAACCCTCCCGCTGAAGCCGGAGGCCGCCGTCGCGAAGGGTGCGGCAAAAGGAATCGGTCTATTAATCGGAACAAACTGCGATGAAGGCGCTTTGTTTTTTGCCTCTGCTTCGGAACTTTTGCCTGAGAGGAAGATTAATGAGATTTTAGAAGAATACATGGGAAAAGAGGCCGCTGAAGCCGCCGCGCCTCTGTATCCGAGATCATTGAAAGGCCATGTTGATATGATGACAGATCTAGTCTTTTGGCATCCGTCCGTTGTGTTCGCTTCGGCTCAATCACGACATGCATCTGTCTTTATGTACCGGTTTGACTGGCATGCCGATTCGGAGCATCCGCCGTTCAACAAAGCGGTGCACGGCTTAGAGATTCCGTTTGTATTTGGCAATATGGACAGTTTGGAACAGCTGACAGGTACGAAGGCTGGGGAGGAAGCGCATCTGCTTGCTAAACAGATCCAGGCTGCCTGGGTGTCTTTTGCCCGCTCCGGAAATCCGAGCACCGATGATGTCAGCTGGCCTGATTATGATGAAGATTCACGGAAAACGCTGATTTTTGATCAAGAGATCGCGATTGAAAACGACCCGTATTCAGAGAAGAGGAAGCTGTTGACAGCCTCAAACCTGCAGGTTTAGAACAAGCGGCTGACCACAGGTCAGCCGCTTTGGTGGTAGCGTTCGCTTTGAATGGCTTCAAGCGATTTGCCGCGCGTTTCCGGCGCCATACGGAGCCCGATGATCATATGAATGACGAGAAATGCAATCATGACGGCGCCGGCTGTTTTAAAGCCCAATCCCGTAATCATCGCAGGAACGATCAATGAGATGAGCCCGACGCCGATGCGGACGATGAAGAACATAAAGCCTTGGGCGAGCGCCCTGTATTTCGTATGAAAAAGTTCTGCCGCCCACAGTCCGTAAAACGCCTGCGCTCCAAATCCCGCAGAAATGCCCCACAGGCATACGAATAATAAAAGCTCCGTGATGTTCATCGTACCGAAGGTGAGGATGACCCATGCGGCGGTTGCCATGGCTGCTCCTATGCCAAAAAGCGTTTTCCGATTGACTTTATCGCCGAGACGGATAAAGACGAAGTATGTGGACGCCACTGTCAAAATCCATAAAAATGCCTGCAGCAGGTTGGCTTGCGCCGCTGTTAAACCGCCGACCGTCTCATAAATATACGGCATGAAATATCCCATTGTTCCGGCAACAAGGTTCCAAAACGCGTAAATTCCGATAAGGAGAATCATGGCGTGGAGGTTCGCTTTGTTGGTCAACAGCTCTTTGATCGATGCCTTTTCTGCAACTCCTTTTGCTTTGTCTTCAGCTTCTTTTCGCTTTTGCTCCTCCCAGATGGACGATTCGTGAATCTGCTGCTGCAAAATCCACGTGATGACCGCGACAACGAATAATTGCGCAAAAATCAACCGGCTTCCCAGCAAACCAAGCGGTGCCAAGGCAACCGATAGCAGCAGCGTAAGCGCCGGTCCGACCGACCATGCCAGCTGCCCCCAGCCGACGCGTCCGGCGCGTTCGTGATCAGGCGCCTCCTCGGCAATATAAGTCCAAGCAGCCGGAATCGCTGCGCCCACCGCAATTCCCGTCACGATGTAACCGGTTAAAAGCATCGGAAAATTAAACGACAAGGCAATCAGCAAAACGCCAAGCATATAGACTAATAGATCGTACTTGTATATGAATTTTCTCCCGTAACGGTCGACTAAAAAACCGCCGAGAAAAGCGCCGATCGCCGCGCCGAAACCATTTGCGCTTAAGGCGCCGAGAAGCCCGACCCGGGCGTCGTCCAACCCTAAATATTCAACCCATAACGAAAGCCCGCCGGCCCCTGCGACGATTGATCCCGCCTCCAAATAGTTGGACATGGCAACCGTGATCGTCGACTTCAAACTGCCTTTTTTTCTCCCTGGCATGATTCGCTCCCCTTTCAAATCAGAATTCTTTTCTGACAGAAGCCGGATTGATGCGTTGAATGCTGGATTTTTCTTTCGTGAGTCACGCGAATATGTAAGCGCTGTCATTTTCTGGTGATACCGACCCTGCATCCGTTCCAGCTTGCATGCTGTTCCGAATGTTTTTCATATAGTATTACTTTATTCCGAAATCAAAAATAAATCAACATATAAATCAGAATATTCCGTCTGAATATTTTTGTTTTTGTTTGAAAATTTTTCTCGAAAAACTGCCATTATATCAATTTTTTATTAAAAAACCGAAACTTTTCCTCTGGAAAAATAGTATATTTAAACTAAGTATATTTTACTATGAGGAGGAGTCTTTAGATGAGTATATTAAGCAGGTTCAAAGACATTATGGCCAGCAATATTAACGCTTTGCTTGATAAAGCAGAGGACCCGGAAAAAATGGTGGATCAGTACGTCAGGAACTTAAACAGCGACTTAAACAAAGTAAAGGCGGAAACGGCGTCTGTCATGGCGGCCGAGCAAAGGGCAAAAAGAGAACTGGCGGATTGCCGGGCGGAAATCGACAAGCTTGAGCGCTATGCAATGAAGGCATTGGAAGCCGGCAGCGAGGCGGATGCCCGAACATTTTTAGAAAAGAAAGCGATGCTGGAAACGAAGGCGTCCGAATTAGAAACTGCATTACAAACGGCGTCATCCAATGCGCTTCAAATGAAAAAAATGCACGATAAGCTTGTTTCAGATATCGGAGAGCTTGAAGCGCGCCGGGCCGCGATCAAAGCGAAATGGACAGCGGCGAAAACACAGGAAAGAATGAATAAACTCGGTGCATCTGCAGCGAATGCCAACCATTCAATGTCCGCTTTCGGCAGAATGGAAGAAAAGGCCAACCGGGCGCTTGATGAAGCGAATGCGATGGCTGAACTGAACGCCGCTCCTCAAGATGACATAGAAGACCTGAAAGCTAAATATGACAGCCCCTCTGGTGTGGATGATGCGCTTGCCGCACTGAAAGCAAAAATGGCGGGTCAAAAGTCATAACAATTTGAAATGAATAAAGTGAGAGGTTAAGAGACATGGTGATTTCTTATAAATGTCCGGGCTGCGGGGATGACATGGCCTTTGACGCTGACTCCGGCACGCTGGCCTGCCGGAGCTGCGGGAGACAGGACAAGATTGAAAACATTCCGGAAGAATTAAAAACAGCGAGATTTACTGAAGACGAAGCAACAGAATATCATTGCCAAAACTGCGGCGCTATTTTGATCACTGAAAAAGAAACGACGGCTACCTCCTGCAGCTTTTGCGGGGGAGCGGCTGTGATCGCCGACCGCCTGTCCGGAAACCTTGCCCCGGCAAAGGTCATTCCTTTTACGATCAGCAAAGAGGAAGCGGCAGACGCGTTTCGCAAGTGGTGCAGAAAAGGGCTGTTAACACCAAAGGGCTTTATGTCGGCGGACCGGATTAAAAGCATCACAGGCATGTACGTTCCTTTCTGGATGTACGATTTAAACAGCAAAGTGCAGGTCAGCGCCCGCTGCACAAAGGTACATAGGTATACACAGGGCGACTACATCTATACGAAGACCGAACATTATGATGCGTTTCGCGATATCAATCTCGACTACATCAAAGTCCCGGTGGATGCATCAGAAAAGATGAACGATGAATTGATGGACAAATTGGAGCCTTATCCGTATGATCAGCTGAAAGATTTTAAAACGGCCTATTTGGCAGGCTACATCGCTGAAAAATATAATTACGATGATGAAGAGCTTTTTCCGCGGGCGAAAAGCAAAATCAGCGGCTACATCGAGTCATATATCGATTCCACCTTATCCGGATACAGCTCCGTCGATGTGAAAACGAAACACGTCGATACGCAAAAAATGAAAAGCTTTTATGTGCTTTTGCCCGTCTGGATGGTCAATTACAACTACAAACAAAAGGATTACATTTTTGCGATGAACGGACAAACGGGAAAAGTCGTCGGCAAGCCGCCGATCAGCTCATTTAAAGAAAAGATGTGGTTTAGCGGACTGGCTGTCTCCATATTTGCGGTCTGGAAAATCATCGCTGCTGTGATGGGAGGCGGGGCATGATGAGAAATTTATTGAGAAGCGCAATGATCCTATGTATGATTTTCCTTGTCTTCATCCCTATAGCCTCCGGTGCGGCAGCCTCTGAACAGAAGCGGTATGTTTATGATGAAGCCGGGCTTCTGACCAAACAGGAAATCGAGAAGCTGGAGACGCTGGCAGCCAAATTGGGGGCCGAACGGGAAACCGACTTTATCATTGTGACGACCGATGATACGAATGGCCGCGATGTAAAGAAATATGCGGAGGACTTCTATGACGAAAAAGCGCCCGGCTATCAGAAGAAGCATGGAAATGCAGCCGTGTTAACGGTTGATATGGAGCATAGAGAAGTCTATCTTGCCGGCTTTAAAAAGGCTGAAGAATATTTGAATGACGCCAGACTGGACAAAATTAGAGAAAAAATCACGCCGGATATATCTGACAATCATTATGAGGCCGCATTCGAAATGTTTATGAAGGCGGCGTATGATGATATGGAGAAGAAACCATGGGCGGACAGCATCTTTTTTAAGACATGGTTTCAATTGCTTGTGTCAGCAGTCATCGCGGGAATTGCCGTCGCGATTATGAAATACAATTCAGGCGGCAGAGTGACCGTAAGTGCAAACACGTATATGAACGGTGATACATCCGGAGTGATCAGAAAGAATGACGAGTACATCAGAACGACCGTCACAAAACAAAGAAAACCGTCCAATAATAAAAGCTCAGGCGGCGGAACGACGAGCGGAGGACATTCGCACAGCGGCAGCCGGGGAAGCTTTTAGAAAGGGAAAGGAAGAGCTCAATGGTGTTTTTTAAAAATCAATTTGCAAATGTAGTAGAATGGGATGAATTTCGCGATGATATGATTTTCTACAAATGGAACAACCGCGAAATCAAAAAGGGGAGCCGGCTGATCATTCGTCCCGGTCAGGATGCCGTCTTTTTAAACAATGGAAAAATCGAAGGCATATTCCAAGATGAAGGCGACTATGATATTGAATCTGAAATTATTCCTTTTTTATCTACTTTAAAAGGTTTTAAATTTGGCTTTAACAGCGGGATGCGCGCCGAAGTCCTGTTTGTCAATACGAAGGAGTTTACCGTCAAATGGGGGACGAAGAATGCCATCAATATCCCGGCTGCAGGACTACCGGGCGGCATGCCGATCAGAGCGAACGGCACATTTAATTTTAAGGTGAATGATTATGTCGCATTAATCGATAAAATTGCCGGTGTGAAAGATCAGTATGTTGTGGAAGATATCAAAATACGGATCACATCTATCCTTGATCAGCTTTTGATGAAGTGGATCACAAAAGAAGGAAAAGATATGTTCAACCTTCAAGCCAACGCCTTTGATATCGCAAAAGGGATCAAGGAAGACCTTGATATGGAGATTGTCAGCGACGGCATGACGATTACAGGCTTTAACATCATGAGTTTCAATTATCCGAAAGAAATCCAGGACATGATCACGAAGAACGCTTCCCACGGCATGGTCGGCGATCTGAACAGATATCAGCAGATCTCCATGACAGACGGCATGGCGTCAGGAAAGATGACAGGCGGCAGTGCCGCATCCGATATGGCCGGCATGATGATGGGAATGAACGTAGCGAACCAAATGATGAATCAGATGAACCAAAATCAGCAGGCACAGACACCAACGCCCCAAAGCACGCCGCAGGCAGGGGCAAAGCCGAACTTCTGTCCAAACTGCGGAACGAAAACGGGTGAAGCCAACTTCTGTCCGAACTGCGGGCAGAAGCTAGTGTAAGCTGGTATCTTCTTTGTGAATGCATGAATACCAGACCGGCATGATTGCGGCAGACCAAGCTGGAAAACAAATGGAGCAGAAGCTGATCCTGATTCACAAGTCGGATCAATTGCATGATCAGAACGCCCGCCGTATTCTATATATAATAATGTGAGTGCCGGGTGAAAAGAATACGGCATACATCAATCAATGATGTACAGAATAATTAAAGGAAACAATGTGGAGGAAAAGCGACATGGAATTAGGCATCAGCACCTTTGTAGAAACGACCCCTGATATCAAAACCGGAAAAGCCATCAGCCATGCAGAGCGGCTGCGCGAAGTAGTGGAGGAGATCGTCCTTGCCGATCAGGTGGGCTTGGATGTATTCGGAGTTGGAGAGCATCATCGTCAAGATTACGCAGCTTCTTCTCCTGCCGTCGTCCTGGCCGCAGCGGCTGCACAGACGCAGCGCATCAGATTAACGAGCGCGGTCACCGTGCTGTCGTCGGCTGATCCCGTCCGTGTTTTTCAGGATTTTGCGACGCTCGACGGGATTTCAAACGGCAGGGCGGAAATCATGGCGGGCCGAGGGTCTTTCATCGAATCCTTTCCGCTGTTTGGATATGATTTAGATGATTATAATGAGCTCTTTGAAGAAAAGCTTGATCTGCTGCTCGAGCTGCAAAAGTCGGAAAGGGTCACATGGAGCGGCAAACATCGTCCGGCTATTCAAAATACAGGCGTGTACCCGCGCCCTGTGCAGAATCCGCTGCCTGTATGGATCGGAAGCGGCGGAAACCAGGAATCCGTCGTGCGCGCCGGCCTGCTCGGCCTGCCGCTGGTTCTCGCGATTATCGGGGGGAGTCCGCAGCATTTCGCCCCGCTTGTTGAGCTTTATTACAAAGCGGCGGAACATGCAGGGCATGATGCCTCAAAGCTGACAGTCGCTTCCCATTCCCACGGCTTTATTGCGGAGGATACCGAGACGGCCGCCGATCGGTTTTTCCCTTCCACCCAGCAGGCTATGAATACACTTGCGAGGGAGCGGGGCTGGGGGCCGTACAGCCGGTCGAGCTTCGATGCAGCCAGAAGCTTTGAAGGGGCGCTCTATGTAGGCGATCCCGAGACGGTGGCGGAAAAAATTATTCACCTGCGCAAGAATGTCGGGATCACCCGCTTTTTGCTTCACGTTCCGGTCGGTTCGATGCCGCACGAAGATGTCATGAAGGCGATTGAACTTTTTGGAACAAAAACGGCGCCGCTCGTCAGGGAAGAAGTATCCCGCTGGGAGGCAACCGAAAGATCATAATTATAAAAGGCCCGCGCTTTCTTTGCGCGGGCCTTTTATTTCATATAATGCTTTTTGAAATCCGGATGAATCGAAAATTTTCGGCGCAAATGGATCAGGTTTTCGCCGAAACTTTCCTCCAATACCTCTCTGTGCTTCTTCATAATTTCCATCAGATACAGATCATGAATCATCACTTCGGTAATCGGCATCACCAAGCCTACATGCATCGTCCAGGCTGCGCGGCTGTCTTTCCCGTGCGAGACAATGCCGGCCACGACTTCCGAATCGTCGACGCTGAATACAAGCCAGCGTCCGTCGTACTCTTCTGTAATTTGCGTGCTGCTGTCATGGAGATAGACATTGGCGAAATCAGCTTCAATGTCGCCGTACGCAATGATGGTGACGATGACGCCTTTTTTTGCGGCCTGCTTGAGTTCCGGCTCCAATTCAGGAAAATCCTCTTTCCAAATTTCGAGGAGAATCCTTTTTCCGGCTGATGATATGCAAGCCTTTACTTTATCGATAATCTCGCTTCGTCCGGTGATGTTCCAAATATTTTCCCGGTCATTTGCAGTGCGCTCAAACTTCTCGAAATATTTTTCTGCCTGTTCAAAAGTCTCTTCCGCTTTCAGCCGCCGGTTTTTAATCAGTTCCTTGGCGGGAACGGGGATGTACTGCGGTGTGCCGCCGTAGCTGACAAAGATATCGCCGCGGATCACGAGGCTCTCCAGCACTTCGTATATTTTCGACCGGGGAACACCCGATTTTTTTGCCACCGCATAGCCTGTCAGCGGCGATTCTTCCAAAAGCGCCAAGTATGCTTTCGACTCATACTCGGTGAAATTCAGGTTTTTCAGTACGTCTAATATGTTTTCCTTCATAAGCCCTCCAGCTTCAACAAGAGTCGCTACCTTTGTCACTCATATTTTGCTGGATGTATTGATTTATTTCAAGTCCGCTGATACACTTTTTGATAAGTGGTTACTAAAGTAGTCACTATATAAACCAGTATGGGGAGGAGACATCTGATGGATAGCCTGCTGTCATACATATCGATTGCCGCCATGATGGTGGTGATACCAGGAGCAGATACGATGCTTGTGGTGAAAAACACGCTTCGCTACGGGCCGAACGCCGGGCGCTGCAATGTTCTCGGTTTGGCGACAGGGCTTTCTTTCTGGACGCTGATTGCCGTTCTCGGCTTAGCGGTGGTGATTGCGAAATCGGTGATTCTGTTCAATACGATCAAATACTTGGGGGCGGCCTATTTAATATATTTAGGCATTAAAAGCTTTTTCGCGAAAAAAATGTTTTCTTTGGAGGACATACAAGCCGAGAGGAACAAAACCGAAAACGCATCAAGCCGGCATTATAAGGATTCGTTTATGCAAGGATTGTTCAGCAACGTTCTCAATCCGAAAACTGTTTTGGTTTATATCACGATTATGCCTCAATTTATTAATTTAAGAGAAAGCGTCAACCAGCAGTTGATCATCCTCGCTTTAATCCTTACCTTTCTTGCTGTGTTTTGGTTCCTCATCCTCGTATATTTGATCGATTTCGCAAAAAAATGGCTGAGAAGCGTGAAATTCCAGAAGGTCTTTCAAAAAGCCGCGGGGCTGGTGCTTGTCGGGTTTGGCGTTAAAACGGGTTTGGATTGATATCGGATAAGGAGTGAGTTTTGACTCGCTCTTTTTTTGTTTATTTGTCAACAATTATAGGGTGGAATAAGTGAGATAAAACAGATGTCTATGGTTATTCGTTGACATTTTGACAACGGTTCTATATATTTATACCGACTTGGCCTTTTGGCTGATAGATTGATACATTTTTAGTGTGAGAGGAGAAAGGCTCGTGGATGAACAAAAGAAAAATCAGCTGGGGGCGCTGCTGAAAGAGCATTTGCGAAAAAGATCATTATCTTTAAGAGAATTGAGCGAACGCACTCAAATCGATAAAGCGACCATCTCAAGAATCATCAATGGCAAAAGAAAAGCAAACCTGAACCATTTGCAAAGGTTTTCAGAAAGTCTCGGCGTTTCTTTTGATGAGATGATGACAGCGGCCGGCTATGCGATCGAGAAGACGAGGGAAAGCGAACGTCAGGATATTCACTCGTCAGTTGCCGAAATTGAAGATGTTTTGCAAACCTCAAATGTCTATGATCGGTCCTTTACCACGGAAGAACTGAAAAACAAATTGAATGAGTACGAACAATATTCCCAGACGGAGGAAGGAAAGCGTACCATTCTGGCTGAGTTTGAATCCAAAGTCGAGAAAGTCGCCGGCATTGGTCCTTTTCTGACCCGTTTGCACGACATGTACAGCCGATTTACCTCAGGGCGGGGGACGCCGCGTGAATTGCTGCTGATGGGCGGCGCTTTGCTGTATTTCATCGTTTCTGTTGATGTCATACCGGATTATATTTTTCCAATCGGCTATATTGATGATGCCGCAGCGGTTCAATTCGTTTTCAACCAGCTGTCACATAAATCATGATGGAGCATGTTACAGATGAAAAGAAAGCCTATCAACATTGACGTCAGCCTTCTGCTCATTCTATTTTGTTTGTTTATCATCAGTCTGCTGGCCGTTTACAGCGGGTCCGGCCAGTATGAAACACAGGACCCTTTTTATTTTGCGAAACGGCAGGTTTTTTGGTATCTTGTCGGGTTTGGCGTCATGGCGGGAACGGCCTACATCGACTATGAGCTGCTAGAACGATTGGCGCTTCGTTTATTTGCGGGAGCCGTTTTTCTTCTGATTCTCGTTCATTTTTTTGGAACTTATAAAAATGGTTCACAAAGGTGGATCAGCTTCGGAGTCATCGAAATCCAGCCTTCAGAATTTATGAAGATCATTTTGATTCTTCTGTTGGCTTCGATACTCAACCAATTTCAGCATAAAAGGTTCTCCTTCACGGAGAGCATCATACCGACGGGGAAAATCATGGTGTACACGGTGATTCCGTTTTTCTTCATATTGGTACAGCCTGATTTAGGGTCAGCATTGGTGATTTTGTCGATCGCATTCACGTTGATGCTTGTCTCGGGGATTTCGGGGAGAATGATCATGTCCCTGTCGCTTGGATTCATGGGATTGGTCGCCTTTTTGACGTATTTGCACAATCATTACTTTGAGATTTTTTCAAAGATAATTAAGCCTCACCAGCTTGACCGGATATACGGCTGGCTCAGTCCTCATGAACATGCTTCTACATATGGATACCAGCTGACGCAGGCGTTATTGGGGATCGGATCGGGCCAGATGTCAGGAAGCGGCTTTACTCATGGAACCCAAGTGCAGGGAGGGAAGATTCCGGAGGCTCATACCGATTTTATTTTCGCCGTGATTGGTGAAGAATTCGGCTTTTTAGGTGCCGTCACATTAGTCTGTCTCTATTTTCTGATGATCTACAGAATCATCAGGATCGCGATCTCGTCCAACAGTCTGTTCGGTCTTTATATATGTGCGGGGGTTGCGGGGTTGATTGTATTCCAAGTGTTCCAAAATATCGGGATGACGATCGGGTTAATGCCGATCACAGGGCTCGCTCTTCCGTTTATCAGCTATGGCGGCAGCGCGCTGCTGACCAACATGATCGCCTTAGGTCTCGTTTTCAGTGTGAATATCAGATCTAAACATTACATGTTTGGGAATGACTGGGGATGAAGGTGCGCAAAATGATTCTTTTCCATCTAAAGAAACTGGATTATGTATTGATTGCTTCGGTTCTGTTTTTATCCTCGTTTGGCTTGCTGATGGTATACAGTGCCGGCTACCCCCTCGGATATATGAAGTATCATGATGGCAGCTATTTTTTTATGAAGCAGCTGCAGTGGCTGCTCATCGGTTTGACCTTTTTTTCGGCTGCCGTCTTTTTCCCTTACAAAGCTTACAGCAAACTCATCCGTTTTTTGGTGAAGCTTTCTTTTTTGCTGCTGATTCTCGTTTTGCTGCCGGGAATCGGGATGGAGAAAAACAATTCTCAAAGGTGGATTCAACTCGGTTCGCTCATGATCCAGCCGTCCGAGGCTGTGAAGCTTGTGATGGTTATTTATTTCGCCTATGTGTATGCAAAAAAGCAGAGATACATCGCCGATTTTGGAAAGGGCGTCATGCCGCCGCTGATCATTTTGGCCGCTGTGTTTTTTTTGATTTTAAACCAGCCCGACTTGGGCACCGCTGTTTCGATCCTGTTAAGCTGCGGAGCGGTTCTGTTGTGCGCCGGTCTCAGAATACGGCACTTGCTGCTTCTCGGAACAATGGCAGGGGCGGGCATCGCATATTTTGCTATGACAGCGTCGTACCGGTTAAAAAGGCTGACATCGTTCAGCGATCCTTTTCAAAATGAAAACGGAGACGGCTACCAGTTGATCAATTCCTACCTTGCCATTGATTCGGGCGGGGTATGGGGGAATGGATTGGGGAACAGCGTTCAAAAGCTGGGGTTTCTTCCTGAAGCCCATACGGATTTTATCATGGCGGTCATCAGTGAAGAACTCGGCGGTGTCGGGCTGTTGATGATCATCGGGGCCTACCTGTTGATCATGTTCAGAGGTGTTAAGATCGCTGCGCAAATCGATGATCCGTTTGGAAAGCTGCTGGCGGTCGGCATTACATTCCAGATCATGATTCAGGCATTATTTAACCTGGGCGCTGTTTTCGGCCTTCTTCCCATTACCGGAATTCCTCTTCCGTTTGTCAGCTACGGAGGTTCTTCGTTAATGTTCATGCTGACGTCAGCCGGGATATTGGTCAACCTCTCCTCACATGTGAAGCGGGGAGTAAAAAAAGAGGGGCCTTTCTGATGTAGAAAGGCATTTTCCCGATTTTGAAGTTACGATTGACCAGATGATCCTGTCATCAGGAATTTATCTTCTCATATCGCATTTGACCGTGACTCCATTTTTATATAAACGCATCCATATTGATAAATAAAGGAAATCGTGATATATTCAAGGTGTGAAACAGAATAATCTTTAGATGAATGCGTAAACTGAAAAAAACCGGAAGATGCGGCAACATCTCCCGGAAGCAACAGAGAGGCTCCGTAAAAAGGAGTCGGCTCTATTTTTAGATCCCAATTAAAAAGTAAGATCGTCTTGGTGTGGGAATCAAGGGCGATCTTACTTTTTTTTGTCGTTCGATGACAGAATTGCCACGACAAGAATGCCGAAAGAGACCATAAGTTGCAACGCCTCTGATACTGTCACATGCTCACCCCCTTTCTCTCCAAGAGATGGAGGGTGAGCCGACCGCCCTTATATAGAACCGAACTGTTGCTACCCCTTATTATACCAAAAAGAAGAGGCGTTTCCATAAATGCCCTTTGTCAAGTGAATTTGAAAAAACGCAGTTTTTTAAATTTTTGTGGTCAAATACCGCTTTTTAGCCAAAAAACCCTGAAAATTTTTCCGTGCAAAAAAGGCCGGTTCATGAAACCCGGCCTTTTTTGATATGTCTCATTTGTTCATTTATGCGGGACGCGCGGCAAAAATTTGAAAGGTAACGCCGAACGGATCGGTGACAATGCCGTAAGCGGGACTGAAATAAGTCTCCTTCAGCTCAAGCTTGACCTCGCCCCGCTCGCTCAGCTTGCCAAACAGCCGCTTGGCCGAAGAAACGTCAGCTGCCGTTACGCAAATGGACAATTGGTTTCCACTTTGGAAAGGCAGTTCAGGAATGATGTCGGCGATCATCATGACGGCGTCGCCGATTGTCAAAACGGCGTGTGCGATGAAAGCCAATTCGCCATCCTTAAAATTCGCCGCCTCATCTGCGGGGCCTTCGCCAATCGTCTGACTGAACTTTACTTCAGCCTCGAGTACATCACGATAATAATCAATCGCTTCCTTTGCTCTTCCATTCATCAGGATGTAAGGTGTAAATTGCGTTTTCATAGAGCGAACATCTCCTTTTTTTGTTGATCTAAGAAGATTGTATATTATAATGGTGACAACTTATGTCATGGTTAAAAAATGATTGGAGGTTTTCATGTCTAAAGCGAAACGATTGAATGAAATGATCATGATGGTAAACCGGAAAAAACGATTTACGGTCGGGGAGCTGGCGCAGGAATTCGGCGTTTCCAAGAGAACGGTTTTAAGGGATTTGCAAGAGCTCAGCGAAATGGGGGTGCCCCTCTATTCTGAAACCGGCCCCCACGGAGGGTATCAAGTGTTAAATGAAAGGATTCTTCCTCCCATCGCCTTCAGCGAGAACGAAGCGATCGCCATCTTCTTTGCGATCGATGCGCTGAAGCATTATATATCCCTGCCGTTTGACGCTCAGTACGACTCCATCAAAAAGAAATTTTATTTGAACCTTACAGGAGACATCCGGGATGCGATTGACAGTATGAAGGATCGCGTTGCTTTTTATACGCCTTATGAGCAAAAAGACGACATTCCGGTCTTAAAGGTGCTGCTTGAAGCGGCAGTTCAGCAAAAGGTGTTGATCATCGAATATGAAGCAAACGGTGCAGTAAGCAAGAGAAACATTCAGCCGATCGGAATCTATGCCAATCAAGGGAAGTGGTATTGCCCGGCTTACTGTTTTTTAAGACAAGACTACCGCATCTTCAGGTGTGACCGGATTAAGCGGGCCGAGCTTGATGAACATACGGCCCCGCTTGATTTGACCGGTCTTAATTTAAAGAACCGTTTTTCAGCTGTGTCCCGGCCAAGGGAGACATTGGAATTATCAGCGGAGCTGACAAAAAAAGGAGTAGAACGGCACGGTTCACTCAAATGGCCACACCTTGAGCTGGATGTAAAAGAAGACGGGTCCGGCGTGCTGAAAGGAGAGATCGCGCCGAAGGATATTGATTTTTTTGCGGATTATTTCATTTCATTCGGCCGGGAAGCAATTATTCAGAAGCCTTCCGAATTAATCGAAAGGATGAAGCGGACATTATCCGACATGCTGAAACAATACGGCTAAAATGAAGACTCCGGTCAGACTGATCACGAAGACCCCAGCCTGCGTTTTTCCTGCATTTACAGCCCCTCAAAAAAAGCGTGAAGACGCACGTCTCATTCATCATTCCGTTAACGACACTCTCAGGAATTGAGAGTGTCTTATTTTTGCCGTCAGAAGAAATTTTTACCCAAAAAAGTTGACGGGGGATTTAAAAGTGGGTATCATTACAAATATGAAATAAATATTACATTTGTGTTACAAAAGAAAATGATATGTTACGAGTTTAAAAGAAGATTGACAAAGGAGCATGCTTATGAAAAAAGCGATGGCTATTTTAGGATTCCTTGTACTCACAGCATCGCTGCTATTCATCATCAATAAAGGAACATCTCAAATAAACGCTTCACAAAATAGAAAAGCCGCGATTCACACGGAATATTACAAAGACATCAGTTCGCTTTCTTTTCCGGTATTCAGCGATTTGAAGGAAGAAGATGCCCAGCTGGCCAACGAAGCGGTAAAACATCATTTAAAAAACTCTTATAAAGAATTTCAAAAAATCGTTAAAGATGCCGAAAAGAAGGATAAGGACGAGGAGAACGTCTATGAAACGTCCTACAAAGTCAAATACAACGAGGAAGGCAAACTGAGCTTTTTAATCTATGACTATCAGTTCTCCGGCGGCGCGCACGGCATGTACACCGCTACATCCTACAACTTTGACTTTGACAAGCGCAAACAAGTCGTGCTGACTGACGTATTAAACAATCAGGCAAAAATCGAAAAAGCAAAAAACTATATTTTCAGCTATATCAACGAACATCCGGAACAGTTTTATTCTGATCTTAAAAAGAGCGATATCCGCTTGGATGAACACACGGCTTTCTATTATACAAGCAGCGGAATTTCAATTGTATTTCAGCAGTATGATATCGCCCCGTATGCGGCCGGAAATCAGGAAATAAAGCTTCCGTCGACGCTTTTATATTAGTCCCGGTATGAGAAACAATATTTGTAATAGAAACAGAGAAAGCAAGTCATGAAACAGGAGAGTGAGCAGCGATGTCTGGCAAACCATCATTTCGATGGGTTAAAATGTTGATTTTTTTAACGATATTAATAGGTTTGGCGGGGTACTCTTACAATAAGGTGTCAAGCAACAGTCAAGAGCCCCCTCAACCAAAAAAAGACGGCGGACAATCCGGCCTCGGCGTCGAATCCATGGTCAGCGACAGCAAACAAGAGCGGTATGCCATCCACTATCCGGTATTTCGCATAAAAGAAATCGATGAACAAATAAAAGATTATGTGAATCAAGAATTGGCCAGTTTTAAAGAGGATAATGCAAAGGCCCAGGCTCAGCATGAAGACGGGCCTTTTGAACTGAACATCAAATATAAGGTTGTCTATTACACAAAAGATGCAGCCAGTGTGGTGCTGAATCAATACATAGAGGCCGGGGGCGTTTCGGGTACAACGTCTGTCAAGACGTTTAACGCCGATTTAAAACAGAAAAAGCTGCTGTCCCTTCAAGACCTGTTCGAAGAAAATTCAGATTTTCTGAACAGGATTTCAAGCATTGCCTATCAGGAATTGAAAAATCGGAATCCGTCTGCCGACACGGCTTTATTAAAAGAAGGGACAAGCCCTCAGGAAGAGCATTTCAGCCGCTTCGCGCTTCTGGAAAACGAAGTCGAATTTTATTTTGAGAAAAAACAAACCGGTCTTGAGCAGTCTGTAAAAATAAAAAAAGAATGGGTAAAAGATATTTTAAAAGACCAATATCAGGATATGAAAAAGAGCCGTCTTCAGGCCAAACGAGAGCAGGAGCCTGTCCCCCTTCCGAAACAGGCGAAAATAAATCCTGATGAAAAAGTGATTGCTCTCACATTTGATGACGGCCCGAATCCCGCTACAACGAATAAAATATTGAATGCTTTACAAAAGCATGAAGGGCATGCGACCTTCTTTGTGCTTGGAAGCAGAGCCCAATATTATCCCGAAACGATAAAACGGATGCTGAAGGAAGGAAACGAAGTCGGCAACCATTCCTGGGACCATCCGTTATTGACAAGGCTGTCAAATGAAAAAGCGTATCAGGAAATTAACGACACGCAAGAAATGATCGAAAAAATCAGCGGACACCAGCCGGCACACTTGCGCCCTCCATATGGCGGAATCAATGATTCCGTCCGCTCGCTTTCCAATCTGAAGGTCTCGTTGTGGGATGTTGATCCGGAAGATTGGAAGTACAGAAATAAACAAAAGATTGTCAATCATGTCATGAGTCATGCGGGAGACGGAAAAATCGTCTTAATGCACGATATTTATGCAACGTCCGCAGAAGCGGCGGAAGAGATTATTAAAAAGCTGAAAGCAAAGGGCTATCAATTGGTAACTGTATCTCAGCTTGAAGAAGTGAAGAAGCAGAGAGGATATTGAATAAATGAGAAGAAAGCGCCATATCGGCGCTTTTCTGTTGCAAGAAAATATAGGGAAAACGATATTTGTTAAAAATTCCAAATATTTATACAATAGCATGTGTTTCACTTTGAAAGGGGAGAGGAAAATCATGAAACAACACAAACGGCTTTATGCCCGATTGCTGCCGCTGTTATTTGCGCTCATCTTCTTGCTGCCTCACTCTGCAGCAGCGGCGGCAAGTCTTAATGGGACGCTGATGCAGTATTTTGAGTGGTACATGCCAAATGATGGCCAACATTGGAAACGCTTACAAAATGACTCGGCATATTTGGCTGAACACGGTATTACTGCCGTCTGGATTCCCCCGGCATATAAGGGAACGAGTCAAGACGATGTAGGCTACGGCGCTTACGATCTGTATGATTTAGGGGAGTTTCATCAAAAAGGGACGGTTCGGACAAAGTACGGCACAAAGGGAGAACTGCAATCTGCGATCAACAGTCTTCATTCCCGGGACATCAACGTTTACGGCGATGTAGTCATCAACCACAAAGGCGGCGCTGATGCGACCGAAGATGTAACGGCTGTTGAAGTCGATCCCGCCGACCGCAACCGCGTAACATCAGGAGAACAGCGAATCAAAGCGTGGACACATTTTCAATTCCCGGGGCGCGGCAGCACATACAGCGATTTCAAATGGCATTGGTACCATTTTGACGGAACCGATTGGGACGAGTCCCGAAAGCTGAACCGCATCTATAAGTTTCAAGGAAAGGCATGGGATTGGGAAGTTTCCAATGAAAACGGCAACTATGATTACTTGATGTATGCCGACATCGATTATGATCATCCTGATGTCACGGCAGAAATAAAGAGATGGGGAACGTGGTATGCCAATGAGCTGCAATTGGACGGATTCCGCCTTGATGCCGTCAAACACATTAAATTTTCTTTTTTGCGGGATTGGGTCAATCATGTCAGGGAAAAAACAGGAAAGGAAATGTTTACGGTAGCCGAATATTGGCAGAATGACTTAGGTGCGCTGGAAAACTATTTGAACAAAACAAACTTTAATCATTCAGTGTTTGACGTGCCGCTTCATTACCAGTTCCATGCTGCATCGACACAGGGAGGCGGCTATGATATGAGGAAATTGCTGAACGGAACAGTCGTTTCCAAGCATCCTGTGAAAGCGGTTACGTTTGTTGATAACCATGATACACAGCCGGGGCAATCGCTTGAGTCGACTGTCCAAACATGGTTTAAGCCGCTGGCTTACGCTTTTATTTTGACAAGAGAAGCAGGCTACCCGCAGATTTTCTACGGGGATATGTACGGGACGAAAGGAGCCTCGCAGCGCGAAATTCCTGCCCTGAAACACAAAATCGAACCGATCTTAAAAGCGAGAAAACAATATGCGTACGGAGCACAGCATGATTATTTCGATCATCATAACATTGTCGGCTGGACGAGAGAAGGCGACAGCTCGGTTGTAAATTCCGGTTTGGCGGCGTTAATAACAGACGGACCCGGCGGGACAAAGCGAATGTATGTCGGCCGGCAAAACGCCGGTGAGACATGGCATGACATCACCGGAAACCGTTCCGATTCTGTTGTCATCAATGCAGAAGGCTGGGGAGAGTTTCACGTAAACGGCGGATCGGTTTCGATCTATGTTCAAAGATAGAAGAAAAGAGTGATAGGACGGATTTCCTAAAGGAAATCCGTTTTTTTATTTTCTCCTTCTTATAAAATTTCTTTGATTCCATCTTATAATTAATTTTAACAAGGTGTCATCAGCCCTCAGAAAGGACTAGCTGACAGTTTGAATCGTATAGGTAAGGCGGGGATGAAATGGCAACGTTATCTGATGTAGCAAAGAAAGCAAATGTGTCGAAAATGACGGTATCGCGGGTGATCAATCATCCTGAGACTGTGACGGATGAATTGAAAAAGCTTGTTCATTCCGCAATGAAGGAGCTCAATTATATACCGAACTATGCAGCAAGAGCGCTCGTTCAAAACAGAACACAGGTCGTCAAGCTGCTCATACTGGAAGAAATGGATACGACTGAACCTTATTATATGAACCTGTTAACGGGAATCAGCCGCGAGCTGGATCGTCACCATTATGCTTTGCAGCTTGTCACAAGGAAATCTCTCAATATCGGCCAGTGTGACGGCATTATAGCGACGGGGTTGAGAAAAGCCGATTTTGAAGGGCTGATTAAAGTATTTGAAAAGCCTGTCGTTGTATTTGGCCAAAATGAAATGGGCTATGATTTTATTGATGTTAACAATGAAAAAGGTACCTATATGGCAACACGCCACGTCATTGGGCTGGGCGTCCGCAATGTCGTCTTTTTTGGAATCGATTTGGATGAACCCTTTGAACGGTCAAGGGAAAAAGGCTACCTTCAGGCGATGGAAGGCAGTCTGAAAAAAGCGGCGATTTTCCGGATGGAAAACAGTTCGAAAAAAAGTGAAGCACGCGCACTGGAAGTGCTGGCATCCCTTGATGCACCGGCAGCCGTGGTTTGCGCTTCCGACCGCATCGCGATCGGGGTCATCCGCGCGGCGCAATCGCTCGGCAAAAAAATTCCGGAAGATGTCGCGGTTACCGGCTATGACGGGGTGTTTCTCGACCGGATCGCTTCGCCTCGCCTGACGACGATCAGACAGCCTGTTGTTGAAATGGGAGAGGCTTGCGCCAGAATCCTGCTGAAAAAAATCAATGAAGACGGAGCGTCGCAAGGCAATCAATTTTTTGAGCCGGAACTTATTGTCCGGGAATCGACTTTGTAAGGGTCTCATTCTGTTACCGGTAACAAGCTGAAAATGATTGTTCCTGTTATGCCGTCATGATAATTTCAGAATAAAAGCCGGTTTATCACAGCCGGACAACCAAAAAGGGGGAAACATGATGGAATATGCAGCGATTCATCATCAGCCTTTCAGCTCTGATGCCTATTCTTACGATGGAAGGACATTGCACATCAAAATCCGTACAAAAAAGAATGATGCCGATCACGTACGCTTCATTTGGGGAGATCCTTACGAATACACCGGTGGCACATGGAAAGCGAACGACCTTGCGATGGCGAAAATTGCCGCGACAAGCACGCATGATTACTGGTTTGCCGAAGTGGCGCCACCATTCAGGCGTCTGCAATACGGGTTTATCCTTACAGGCGCTGATGGTCAAGACACTTTTTACGGAAGCAGTGGTGCCTGTCCGTTTGCCGGAAAAGCGGCAGATATGGCCAAGTACTGTTTTAAATTTCCGTTTGTTCATGAGGCAGATACGTTTAATGCACCTGACTGGGTCAAATCAACCGTCTGGTATCAAATTTTTCCGGAGCGCTTTGCCAGCGGCCGAGAGGATTTGTCTCCGGAAAACGCTTTGCCGTGGGGAAGCAAGGACCCCGAGGTGGCCGATTTTTTCGGAGGGGATTTGCAGGGGATCATAAACAAACTGGACTATCTGGAAGACTTGGGGGTAGGCGGCATTTATTTGACGCCGATCTTTGCCGCGCCTTCCAACCATAAATACGATACATTGGACTATTGCTCGATCGATCCGCATTTTGGCGATGAGGGACTCTTTCGCACGCTGGTCAGCCGGCTTCACGAGCGGGGAATGAAGATCATGCTTGACGCTGTTTTTAATCACATCGGCAGCGCTTCGCGAGAGTGGCAGGATGTCGTCAAAAACGGTGAAAAGTCCCGTTATAAAGACTGGTTTCATGTTCATTCTTTCCCTGTTAAAGAAGGCGGCTACGATACATTTGCGTTTACGCCCGAGATGCCGAAGCTCAATACCGCCAACCCGGAAGTTCAGGCTTATTTACTTGATATCGCGCTGTACTGGATACGCGAATTTGATATCGACGGCTGGCGTTTGGATGTGGCGAATGAAGTCGATCATGCGTTTTGGAAGAAGTTCCGTCAAGCCGTTACTGCAGAAAATCCCGACATTTTTATATTGGGCGAAATCTGGCATCAGGCTGATCCGTGGCTTAGAGGAGACGAATTTCATTCGGTTATGAACTACCCGTTCACAGAACCGATGATTGACTATTTTGCAGACGGATCGATTTCAGCTTCGCAAATGGCGAGCCGCATCAATTCGCATCTCATGAGCGGGATGAAGCAGGTCAATGAGGTGATGTTTAATTTGCTGGACAGCCATGACACGAAGCGGATTTTGACAAGATGCGGAGGAGATGAGAAAAAAGTACGCTCTCTTTTGGCATTTATGTTTGCTCAGACAGGCTCGCCGTGCATTTATTACGGAACCGAAATCGGGCTGGACGGCGGGGATGACCCATTGTGCCGGAAGTGCATGGTTTGGGAAGAAGAGAAACAGAATCAAGAGATGCTCACATTTATGAAACGGCTGATCGCTTTGCGAAAACAAGAAAATGATGTATTGACATATGGAGCGCTCGAGTGGAGGCTGGTTGACGACGAAAACGATTTTGTCAGTTTTTCCCGAACGGATGAAGGAAAAGAGCTGATCTACTTCTTCCACCAGGGCAGCGAGGTGCGCCGTGTCAGATTGCGGGATTTGAAGATTGCAAGCGACAAAAGAATATATGATGTGTGGTCGGAAGAAGCGCTCCATCATGATGATGCGGTCGACATACAGCCAGGCGGGTTTTTCATTTTGGGGGCGGTTTAAATTCTGTTACCGGTAACAGAATTTAAACTATTGTAACCGCTTTCTATCGAGGATTACAATTGTCTCAGATTCTAAGATAGAAGGGGGAAAAAAGATGCAACATTTAAAAAAAGGATTTTTAGCGATGCTGGCGACAGTTCTGCTGTTCGGTCTTGCCGCCTGTTCAAGTTCAAAGGAAACGGGGGGCAACGGCGGGAAAAAAGTGCTGACCGTGTCTGTAGAAGAGGTCTATAAACCTTACGTTGAAAGCATAAAGGAAGGTTTTGAAAAAGAGAATGATGTGACAGTCAAAATTGTTGAAAAGCCAATGTTCGATCAGCTTGAAGCGCTTCCTCTTGACGGCCCGGCAGGCAATGCGCCCGATGTCATGCTTGCGGCATACGACCGTATCGGCGGCTTAGGACAGCAAGGGCATTTGCTGGAAGTCAAACCGTCTGAGACTAAAAGCTTCGGCGACAAAGAAATGCAGCAAGTAACAGTTGACGGAAAAGTCTACGGAATCCCGCTTGTTATTGAAACTCTCGTACTCTATTACAATAAAGACCTGTTAAAAGCGCCGCCAAAAACCTTTAACGAGCTTGAGGATTTAACAAAAGACAAGAGGTTCGCTTTTTCTTCGGAAAAAGGAAAATCGACCGCTTTTCTCGCAAAGTGGACGGACTTTTACATGTCATACGGTTTAATGGCGGGATACGGGGGATATGTATTCGGAGCTGACGGCACGGATTCCGGAGACATCGGTCTGAACAACAAGGGGGCCGTGGAAGCGGTGGAATACGCCGAGAAATGGTTCAGTGAATATTGGCCGAAAGGCATGCAGGACAATACGAGCGCTGACGATTTTATCCAGCAGACCTTTATGGACGGAAAAGCAGCTGCTGTTATCGGAGGTCCATGGTCGGCTTCCAATTATAAAGAAGCCGGTTTGAACTACGGTGCCGCGAAAATCCCGACATTGCCAAACGGAAAAGAATATGCTCCGTTTGCAGGCGGAAAAGGCTGGGTCGCCTCTAAATATACGAAAGAGGCAGAGCTTGCTGAAAAGTGGCTGCAATATGCCGCAAATGACGAAAATGCTTACCGTTATTATGAAGATACGAGCGAAGTTCCGGCCAACCTCGCCGCACGAAAAAAAGCAGGGGAGCAAAAAAGCGAGCTGACGTCGGCGGTCATCACACAATACGAAACGGCGACTCCGACTCCGAACATTCCGGAGATGGCCGAGGTGTGGACAGGTGCAGAAAGCCTGATATTTGACGCGGCAGCAGGGAAAAAATCGGCACAGCAATCAGCGGATGATGCCGTCCGTGTAATTAAAGAAAACATTAAAGAAAAGTATGTGAAATAAAACGGCGGTTTTAGCGTCCGGAAGAATAGAGGGCGAAAAAAATGAACAAAGACCAAACACTTGCAAAACGGAGCCGGAAGGCAGCGCTGTTATCGATTATTCCCGGTGCTGGCCAGATTGCAAACCGGCAGTTTTCAAAGGGGATCCTTTTTCTTGTCATCACAGGCTTGTTTATTTGTGAGTTAGCGGTTTTCGGTTATCAGGCGCTGATCGGCCTCGCGACGCTGGGGACTGTCCCGGGAGAAGATCACTCGCTGTTTCTGTTGATAGAGGGCACGCTGCAATTGATATTGACGCTCGTTTTTCTGATGTTTTACATCTTTAATCTGTATGATGCCCGGAAGACCGCCGCGATGAAAGCGGCGGGTTTGAAAATCAGCGAGACGGCCGGGGACATGATCAGAAATGCAGGTGACAAAGGGTTTCCGTATTTATTTACGCTGCCGGCATACCTCATGATGGTGTTTGTAATTATTTTTCCGGTGCTGGTGACTCTGTTTATCGCGTTTACAAACTACGATTTTTATCATATTCCGCCTAACAGTCTCATCGACTGGGTCGGCTTTAAAAATTTCATGAATATCTTTTTCCTTGGCTCGTATCGGCAAACATTCGCCGATGTACTGGGCTGGACGATCATCTGGACGATCTGTGCGACAACGCTGCAAATTGTTCTCGGCATCGTGACAGCGTTGGTCGTCAATCAAAACTTTATTAAAGGCAAGCGGATGTTCCGGATCATTTTCCTGCTTCCGTGGGCCGTTCCGGCATTTATTACGATTATGAGCTTTGCCAACATTTTTAATGACTCGGCGGGCGCGATGAACGTCCAAGTGATCCCGCTTTTGAACCAGCTCCCGTTCGTCGATATCCCGGCTGTCGCATGGAAGACCGATCCGTTCTGGACGAAGACGGCTTTGATTATGATTCAGACGTGGCTGGGTTTTCCATACATTTATGTCATGGTGACAGGGGTGCTTCAGGCGATTCCCGGAGAGCTTTATGAAGCGGCAAAAATTGACGGCGCGACATTTATTCAGCGCTTTAAACACATTACGCTGCCGATGATTTTATTTGCGACCGCACCGGTGATGATTACCCAGTATACGTTTAATTTCAATAACTTCTCGATCATCTATTTATTTAATGAGGGCGGTCCGGGAAGTGTGGGGGCCGGAGCCGGGTCAACCGACATCTTAATATCCTGGATCTATAAGCTGACGACGGGAACGTCGCCGCAGTATTCCGTGGCGGCTGCTGTCACACTGCTCATTTCTTTCATTGTCATCGGGGTTTCCCTGATTGCTTTTAAGAAATCGAATGCCTTTGGCAATGAGGAGGTCATGTAGATGAGAGGGATTTTCAAAAATACGCGGTTCACCGGGATGCTGAACAAGGTTTTGACCTATATATTTTTAACGTTTTTAAGCATCGTGATTATTTATCCGCTTTTGATTACGGCATCATCCGCATTTCGGGTCGGGAATGTAGCGGCTTTTACACTCGATTTTTCGGGCCAATGGACATTGGACCACTTTAAGCGGCTGTTTGAAGAGACGCTTTACCTCAACTGGTACGGAAATACGCTTGTGATCGCGCTGTCTGTCATGGTGTTCCAGGTGACGATTGTGACGCTTGCCGGCTATACGTACAGCCGCTACCGGTTTGCGGGCCGAAAAAAGAGTCTCATTTTCTTTTTGATCATTCAAATGGTGCCGACGATGGCGGCGCTGACCGCTTTTTACGTCCTGGCCATGCTGATCGGAGCTTTGGACCAATATTGGTTTTTAACTGCAATCTATATCGGCGGCGGAATTCCGATGAACACATGGCTGATGAAGGGCTACTTTGATACAGTGCCTAGAGAAATCGATGAAGCGGCGCGGATTGACGGAGCGGGGCACCTGCGGATCTTTGCTTCGGTCGTTCTGCCGCTTGTGAAACCGATGCTTGCTGTCCAGGCGCTGTGGGCGTTTATGGGGCCGTTCGGCGACTATCTGCTGGCGAAATTTCTGCTTCGCTCGCCGGAAAGCCTGACCATCGCCGTCGGTTTGCAGACATTCATCTCCAATCCGCAGCAGCAAAAAGTCGCGCTGTTTGCAGCGGGCGCGATTCTTGCGGCTCTGCCGATTTGCATCTTGTTCTTCTTTCTCCAAAAGAACTTTGTGTCCGGTTTGACATCCGGCGGAACGAAGGGATAAACCGATGAACGACATGAGACACGAAAAGCTGATCGTCCGCTTTCTTAAAGCAGCGGCATCACCGGCGGGCGTCATGCGCTGCAAACATACATTCAGCTGGCTCGAAATTTCTTTTCTGTTTATGTTTTTGACAGCTTGCTTAACGGCGCCCGTGTCGATTGCGTTGATGAAAATGGACCGCTTCAACGCCGGGAATTTGCTCCCAAACGTTGTTCAAAAGGCTGACGCGGCATTCATCAAACAATTAAAAGGCTACCAATTGACAAACGGGAGATTGACAGGCACAGACGAGCTGTACCGTGTGGAGAAAGAGAAAACCTTGCTGGCGGTCGATTTGAAGCATGAATTGAAAACAAGCGGTGAGAACGGCCGGATAAAGGCGGAAGGCGGCTATCAAAACGCGCTCATCTTTCAGTCAGATCATCTGATTATCAGCGATCAAAGCGGAGCGGGGTTTTCTGTCCGCTATCCGGCAAAGGCCGGGCTGAATGATCTAGATGCCGATCATGTAGGGGATTTTATCGGTGCCATGTGGTTTGCCCAATATAAGCCGCTTATCATCATGCTGGCCTGTTCCGCGGTTTTCATCATTTCGCTTTTTGTAACGGCCGTTCTGACGGGAGGCATCTGGATCTCCAAAAAATCCAACATGACCGGGATAAGGTCGTTTAAGGAAGCGGCCGCAGCGGCGGTGTGCGGATCAGCGCTTCCGGCAGCGGCTGCAATGGCTTTTGGTATGATCCGCTTTGACTTCATCATGATGCTGCTCATCCATTCGTGCGGAAGCGCTTTGATGGTCTCTTTCATCTTCAGGCATATATTCAAAACCCGCCATCACAACGAAAATCTTCAGTCAGGAGGAAATCATGGTAAATCAGCGGCTATTTGAGATCGACCAGTGGAAAATCAAAACAAACCAATTTGAAAAAGAACATAAGCGGCTTCAGGAAAGTCTGACATCCTTGGCGAACGGCTATATGGGGATCAGGGGGAATTTTGAAGAAAGCTATTCAGGCGAAAGTCTCAAAGGCACATATATCGCAGGGGTTTGGTTCCCGGACAAAACGCGTGTCGGCTGGTGGAAAAACGGCTATCCCGAATATTTCGGGAAAGTGATCAATGCGATGAATTTCATCGGAATTGATGTATATGTAGACGACGAAAAAGTCGACCTCAATCAAAACGGCATCGAATCGTTTGAATTGGAGCTCAATATGAAGGAAGGCATCCTGCGGAGAAGCGCTGTCGTTCGCGTGAATCAAAAGGCTGTCAAAATTTCGTCGGAGCGCTTTCTTAGTCTTGATGTCCAGCAGCTGTGCGCGATTCATTATGAAGCGGAATGCCTGACCGATGAAGCTGTTATTACACTTGTCCCTTATCTTGATGGCCATGTCGCAAATGAGGATGCCAATTTCGAAGAGCGGTTTTGGCAGGAAGAAGCGAAAGGCGCCGAATCTCATCGCGGTCATCTTGTGACAAAAACGATTGAGAATCCGTTTGGAACGCCGCGTTTTACGGTGGCTGCTTCAATGTGCAATGTGACAGAAGGATATGTCAGCGAGCATTTTCAAACGGATGCGATGTACGCGGAAAACCGCTTCTGTTACGAAGTGAAGCCGGGAACAAAGGCTTCTTTAAAAAAATTGATCATTGTCACAACGTCCCGGGACTTTGAAGAAGCAGAGCTTTTAGTAAAGGGCAGGGCGCTTTTGGCTGATGTTCTTCAGCAGGGATATGAAGAAGCGAAGCGGAGGCATACCGAACATTGGATGGAAAGGTGGGCAAAGGCTGACATTGAAATTAAAGGGGATGATGAGCTTCAGCAGGGCATCCGGTACAACCTCTTTCAGCTTTTCTCGACATACTACGGAACCGATTCGCGCTTAAACATCGGGCCGAAAGGATTCACGGGCGAGAAATACGGAGGAGCCGCCTACTGGGATACTGAGGCGTACGCCGTTCCTGTGTATTTGGCGACGGCCGAGCCGGAGGTGACAAAGAATCTGCTTTTATACCGATATCATCATTTGGAGGCAGCTAAACGGAATGCGGCCAAACTGGGGCTGAGGGGAGCCCTTTATCCGATGGTGACCTTCACAGGCGATGAATGCCACAATGAATGGGAGATCACCTTCGAAGAAATTCACCGCAATGGCGCAATCTGTTATGCGATCTACAATTATGTCAATTACACAGGCGACCGAGACTATATGAAAGAATACGGGATAGACGTTCTCGTGGAAATCAGCAGATTTTGGGCTGACCGTGTCCACTTCTCAAAACGTAACAACAAATATATGATCCACGGCGTTACAGGGCCGAATGAATATGAAAACAATGTCAACAACAACTGGTATACGAATTTGATTGCGTCGTGGACGCTTGAGTACACGCTCGAAAACCTCGCTGTCCTCCCGGAGGAAAAACGCCGCCGGCTTGATATACGGGAAGCCGAAATCGAGAGGTGGAAGGATATCATTGCGAAAATGTACTATCCATACAGTGAGGAATTAAATGTTTTTATTCAGCATGATACATTCCTGGATAAAGAGCTTCAGGCAGCGGATGAGCTTGAACCGGATGACCGCCCGCTCTATCAGAATTGGTCATGGGACAAAATTCTCCGCTCCAGTTTTATTAAGCAGGCGGATGTTCTGCAAGGCATTTATTTCTTTAATCATCGATTTACGACGGAAGAAAAACGGCGCAACTTTGAATTTTATGAACCGATGACGGTTCATGAATCGAGCCTTTCGCCGTCTGTCCATGCGGTGCTGGCGGCTGAACTCAAAATGGAAAAGAAAGCGCTTGAACTGTATAAGCGTACAGCGAGGCTTGATCTGGATAATTACAATCATGACACAGAGGAAGGGCTTCATATTACATCGATGACCGGAAGCTGGCTCGCGATCGTGCAAGGATTTGCCGGCATGCGGACCCAAGATGAGACGCTGTCGTTTGCTCCGTTTTTGCCGAAGGAATGGGACGGTTATTCGTTCAACATCAATTATCGGAACCGGCTAATCAATGTGCAGGTAGAGGAAAACAGCGTCGCCTTCAACCTTGTAAAAGGAGAACCGCTTTCCATGACAGTTTATGGAGAGCAAATCGCACTGAACGGACGGTATGAAAGGAGGATGCCCGATGAGCCAATGGTGGAAAGAGGCAGTCGTGTATCAAATTTACCCGCGGAGTTTTTATGATTCCAACGGAGACGGATTCGGTGATTTGCAGGGCGTGATTCAAAAGCTCGATTACATTAAAAGCCTCGGAGCCGATGTTATCTGGCTGTGTCCTGTGTTTGATTCCCCGCAAGATGACAACGGCTACGACATCAGCGACTACAGAAGCATATACGAAAAGTTCGGGACGAACGATGATATGTTTCAATTGATTGATGAAGTGCATAAACGCGGAATGAAAATCATCATGGATCTTGTCGTGAACCACACGTCTGATGAACATGCCTGGTTTGCCGAAAGCCGCAAGTCAAAGGACAATCCTTACCGTGATTATTATTTTTGGAAAGATCCAAAGGCGGACGGTTCAGAACCGAACAATTGGGGATCGATCTTTTCAGGATCGGCGTGGACATTCGATGAGCGGACAGGGCAGTATTATCTTCACTACTTTTCGAAAAAGCAGCCTGACTTAAACTGGGAGAATGAAGCGGTTCGCCGGGAAGTATACGATTTGATGACGTTTTGGATGGACAGAGGCGTTGACGGCTGGCGGATGGATGTGATCGGTTCCATTTCCAAATATGTCGACTTTCCCGATTATGAAACAGATGACAGCAGTCCTTATGTCGTCGGCCGCTATCATTCAAACGGCCCCCGTCTGCACGAATTTATACAAGAGATGAACCGGGAAGTGCTGTCCCGTTACGACTGCATGACGGTCGGCGAAGCAAACGGCTCAGATGTTGAAGAAGCGATAAAATACACGGATCCAAGCAGACATGAGCTGAACATGATTTTTACATTTGAACATATGGACATCGATACAAAACAACATTCGCCGAATGGGAAATGGCAGATGAAGCCGTTTGATCCGATCGCTTTAAAAAAGACGATGACGAGGTGGCAGGCCGCTTTAATGAATGTCGGCTGGAACACGCTCTATTTCGAAAATCATGATCAGCCGAGGGTCATATCCCGCTGGGGCAATGACCGCGAACTGCGCAAACAATGCGCCAAAGCATTTGCAACGGTCTTGCACGGGATGAAGGGAACCCCGTTCATTTATCAGGGAGAAGAAATCGGCATGACAAACAGTGAAATGCCGCTCGAGATGTATGATGATCTCGAAATCAAAAACGCATACCGCGAACTTGTCCTCGAAAATCAAACGATGACAGAGGAAGACTTTCGAAAAGCCGTGGCGAAAAAAGGGCGGGATCACGCGAGAACGCCGATGCAATGGGATGACGGAAAACACGCGGGCTTCACAGATGGAGAGCCTTGGCTGGCGGTAAATCCCCGCTATCAAGAAATCAATGTGAAAGAATCGCTCTCAGATGAAGATTCGATTTTCTATTATTATCAGAAGCTCATCGGGCTGCGCAAACAACATAAAGTTATCGTACATGGAGATTACCAGCTGCTGCTTGAGGATGATCCGCAAATCTTTGCGTATATCCGTGAATACCGGGGCGAAAAGCTGTTAGTCGCCGTGAATTTGTCAGAAGAAAAGGCGCTGTTTCATGCTCCGCCGGAATTGCTTGAAGACAAGTGGGATGTGCTGTTATCCAATTACGCCCGCGAGCGGCTTGATATAAGCGGCAGCATGGACATGGAACCCTATGAAGCTTTTATGATGATCAGCCGGGCAAAGGGTTCGACATTATGAAAGCGGTCATTTTTGACTTGGACGGCGTGATCACGGATACGGCCGAGCATCATTATCTCGCTTGGAAACATACTGCCGAACAAATCGGCATTGAGATTGACCGGAGCTTTAATGAACGGCTGAAAGGCATCGACAGAGAGCAGTCGCTTAACACGATTTTGATTCACGGCGGTGCGGCCGGAACGTATCGGGAGGCGGAGAAACAAGAGATCATGCGCCGGAAAAATCAATACTACCAACAGCTGATCCAAAACTTGACACCGCATGACCTGTTGCCGGGAATCGCCGGGCTATTTGCCGAATTGAAAAGGGAAAATGTAAGCATCGCGTTAGCTTCGTCAAGCCGAAACGCGCCCGCTATTTTGGAACGGCTCGGGCTCATGGACGAATTTCATGCTGTCGTTGACCCGGCTGCGCTTGCTCGCGGAAAGCCCGACCCCGAAATCTTTTTGACGGCCGCAGCGCTGCTCGGTGTGCCTCCGTCTCAGTGTGCAGCAATCGAAGACGCTGAAGCCGGGATCGCCGCGATCAAATCCGCAGGGATGTTTGCGGTGGGAGTCGGTGATGAGACATCGCTGAGCGGGGCTGATTTGATCGTGCCCGACACAAACGAGCTGACATTTGAGCTGCTGAAGGAAGGATGGCAGCGCTGTTGCTGCATAAGAGAAGACAAATGAATCGTAAAATGGCAGGCCGCCTCTGGCGGCCTTATTTGCAATCAGAGAGGAGAAGGCAAAATTAAGATCAAGGTGTTCGGGAGGCCGTTCGGATATGCTTTTCGAATCGAAACCATCAGGCGATTGAATACCGACCTGTTGCAAATTCTAACGCCTGCGCTTTTCATGAAAAACAGCCTAATCGATCCTTTTAAAAGGATGATTAGGCTGAATGTTTATTGAGACATTTGCAATTTGACAAACTTCCGTTTGCCGACTTGGATAATCATACCGTGTTCGACCGCCACATCCGCATGAATCGATTCTGCTTTGATGCCGTTGATTTTAACGCCGCCGTTTTGGATCATTCGGCGGGCTTCGCTTTTGGAAGGGAGGAGTCCGAGCGTCACCAATAAATCGGTGACAGGCACCGTTCCGTCACCTTGCCAGTGTACAGGCGTTATATTGTCCGGCGCGCTGTTTTGCTGAAAAACCTTTTTAAACTGCTGTTCGGCCGCTTCGGCTGCCTCGCTTCCATGATACATGTTGACGATGATTTTCCCGAGAAGCATTTTCGCATCTCGCGGATGAACGGCCCCCGTTTCCAAATCTTTGACAAGTCGTTTTTTATCTTCCGCCTCCAGGTTGGTCGCAAGATGGATATATTTTTTCATCAAACTGTCCGGAAGCGACATCGTTTTTCCGAACATTTCATGAGGGTCTTCATCAATGCCGATGTAATTGTTCTTTGATTTCGACATTTTTTCAACCCCGTCAAGTCCTTCAAGCAGCGGCATGAGAATGACGACCTGTTTTTCTTTTCCGTACTTTTCCTGAAAGTGTCTGCCCATGAGCACGTTAAAATGCTGATCCGTTCCGCCCAGTTCGATATCGCTGTCGAGAACGACCGAATCATATCCCTGCATCAACGGGTAAAAGAATTCATGAAGCGAAATCGGCTTTTGCATGGCAATTCTTTCTTCAAAATCATCGCGTTCCATTAAACGGGCGACGGTAATTTTGCCCGCGAGCGCAATGACGTCTTCCAAGGTTAATCGTTTCAGCCATTTTGAGTTGTAGTGAAGCTCGACTTTGTTCTGATCAAGCACTTTTCCAAACTGTTGAAAGTATGTTTCGGCATTGCGGCGGACTTCTTCGTCCGTCAGCTGTTTCCTTGCGGCGGATTTTCCTGTCGGATCGCCGATTTTTCCTGTGAAATCTCCGATCAGGAGCTGGACGATATGCCCGTTTTCCTGAAATTGGCGCAGCTTATTCAAGACGACAGTGTGGCCTAAATGAACGTCAGGCGCCGACGGATCGAGACCAAGCTTAATTTTCAGCGGTTCGCCGGTCAAAATCGATTTGGCCAGCTTTGCCCGCAGTTCTTCCGGGGGAATGACCTCCTCCGCTCCGTTCATATATAAGTGAAGCTGCCTTTCGACTTCCCGCTTCTCGGCAGTTGTCAGTTGATCAAATTGTTGTTGCTGCATGATAACTCCTCCTTTTTTGTATAAAAAAAGAGCCTCATCCCGATAAGGGACGTGGCTCAAATGCACGCGGTACCACCCTGGTTGAAGACCTCCGTCTTCCGCTCTATTTCAGATAACGGTTTCCCGTTCTTTGCTACTTGAAGGTTCACAAAGAAAGCTCAGGGAGGTAATTCGCGTCTGCCTTTGTACCGGCTCGCACCAGCCGCCGGCTCTCTGGAACAGGGAGACAGCCCGCTACTTGTTCCCGTCGTTGCTTATGGTTTATGAAGATTGTCGTTCACTTTTCGAAGGAGCTCGATCAATGTATTCTGCTCCTCTTTTGTCATGCCTTTGATCAGCATTGTTTCCCCTTTGTGGAACGCCGGATAGAGCTCTTCAATAGCGGCTTTTCCTTCAGGGGTGATCTCGGCGTATACGTGTCTGCGGTCTCTCGGATCCGTGCTTTTTCCGCAAAAGTTCTTTTTTTCAAGCGTTTTAATGACATTGCTCGCAGTGGCTGTTGAAATGCCTGACAGTTCAGCGAGTTTTCTCGTTTCAAGCCTGCCCCATACCCATAGATCGTAAAGAATCGAAAAAGCCGTCCATGACAATTGATATGAGGAAAGGATCTCGGTCTCCATTTTGACGCGGAGCTTTTGCGCTGACCGGTAAAGGTTGGTGGCAACCGAAATGGCTTCAAGATTCAAGGACTCGATCGGCATGCGTTTCAGCTTGATGAGTGTGTCGTGTTCTTCCTGTCGAAGATGGGGGGATCTATCCAAATCGTGACGCCTGCCTTTTTATTTTCAGAATCATTAGCTATGAAACGAATTTTAACAGATGGTTTTCATCCATGCAAGCCCTTTTTTGATATGACGAGAAAAGCCGGCATCATGATGATGACCGGCTCTTGTTTCAGCTATTTTTTGGTGATCTGTTTGCGGCGCACTTCAACCCGATCCCCTTTTTGAATGTTGTCATACTGTTTTTTCGAGACGAGGACGGCATGTTCTTTTCCGTTTTGATCTTCAATCAACAGCCAATATCTTTTTTCATTTCGTTCAGAGAGCGCTTTTTCTTTGATTCCGGCGGTGCGGAGCATGCTTTTTTGTTCTGCTGTATATCCGCCCGCGTGGAAGATCATCCAGTATGGAAAGTAGTAATTCAAAAAGGTTGATCCAGCAGGATTTTGATTGAGTGTTTGCTTGATGCTTCCTTTGAATAGGGCATTGGACGGCAATGTCCGCTGGATGGCGTTGAACTGACTGCTCTTGTTTAAATATTGTCGGCTCGCAGACTGATTCATATAACTGCGCATTCTCTGGTTGACTGAACCCGGACGTGTTTTTAAAGAGCTGTTATTAGCCGAGGAACTCGAAGCCTTGGCTCCGGATGTTCCATTGCTGCCTGTTGCCTCTGCTTGAGCAAAAGGCAGCAAGAGAGACAGCGCCATGATCAAAATAAGAGGAGCGCTTTTTTTCTTCATTGTTCATCACTGCTTTTTTGTTCCACTTTATCTTTGACGACGCCCTCAAGCGGCTCCTGGTCATATTTGATGTATGGGGGACGGTAGATGAAGGCTTCATGATCACGGATTTTAATGTAAGGCTGTTCGACATTTTCCACATTTTCTACATATTTTTTGAAAGTCTCCGTCTTGTCTTTCCCATTTTTCACGTATGATGCTTTCAGTAAAGGTGCTTTGTCGGATTCGCTGTCATTCACGTAATCAAACCATACGAGATCGTATTTTTGAATGGATTGGTCTTCTGAGACCTCCTGTGAACGGTCTGAAGCGGATGATGAACATCCAGATAGGGGAACGGCGAAAAGCATCGCAGCCGCGGATAACGAGATCAGTTTCGATTTTTTCACTGTGATCATCCTATTCATTTCGGTTTCTCTTTTATATACGAACGATCCTGGCAAAGGTGTCATCTGTTCTTGATAGTTTGGTAGAAAACTGGGCGTAATAATTGCATTTTAAACGTAAACAAACTGTAAAATACCATTTCTATGAAAAAAGGTATAATTTGAATGTCAGAAAAAAATCCCATTCACGGAGGATATTTTTATATGAAGAAGATACTTTTTTCTGTTTTTGTTTTGGCAGGCAGCTTGCTATTGGCATTCAATTTTGCCGGTGAGGCGAGTGCTAAAACGAAAAAAGTCAGCGGCTACATCACTTGGTACAACGGCGTGGGCAAAGTCGGCGCTGACGGCAAAAGGCTCGGCCATTGGGACTGCGCCACAAAGATGGGCTTCGATGTTCCGAGAAAAGGCACAAAAATAAGAGCCTATTCTAAAGCAAAACCAAAGAAAGTCATTACAGTCTATAAATATGATGTCGGCAGAATGCCGGGCGCTGTGTTGGATGTAAGCCCGAAAGCTTTTAGAGCTTTGGGATTTCCGACAAGCAAAGGAAAGGTAGCCGGACATTATACATATAAAAAATAGGAGAAAAGAAGCAAGGAAAATCGTTTTCTTGCTTCTTTCAATTGGCGGGGGCGAATATGAAAAAAGTCTTTGTGTTTTTGTTGGCGGCCGTCATTTTAGCCGCAGGCGCATTTGCGGCCTTCCGCTATTTCGTCCCGGAAAAAGCGGAGCCGGCAAAGGGCAGCGGTTCGGACCTGCTCGTATCGATAACCGATCAGAAGCTGATGACCGCTTACTATGAAAATCAAAATAAGCTGTATGAAGAAAAGATGACGGATTACCCGGCTGCGGCATTAGACCGGAAAAAACGCATTCTTTATTATACGAACACCGATAACAGCAATATGAAGCATTTGATCAGGCTGGATTTGCAGTCGGGCGAAAAAACAACCCTATATTCAGGGGATGAATATGTCGACGGACTCAGTTTATCGGCGGACGGTTCGAAGCTGTTCATGCGATACAACCTTGCGGAGGAGAGAAATTTTCACCTCGCTTCCTTTGATTTAAAACAAAAGGCGTTTCACGTCATTTATCCATCGTTAAACAACAAGGACGAGAGCGTCAGCTACTATCAGTACAACAAAGCGAACAATCAATTCGTTATGCTGCATTATTCATTGAAAGAAGACTATCAAAAAACAGATGAGGCCAACAGCAAAGGAGTGCCGCCCAAACCGACGAATATGAACATTTCCCTGGCGGATGAGAAAGATCAGCACCAGGTGAAAACGATCGCAAAATTTATCAATGACACGGCAATTTCGCCGGATGGCAAAACGATCGTCTTTACAGAATCGGCTGATGATCAGAAGTCGATTTATGCGATGGATGCCGAAACGAAAAAATATAAAGCGATCATTTCAGATCAGCGGGCATTTTCATTAGTCGACTCAGCACAGCCGCAATTCTCGAAAGACGGGAAAAAACTTTACTTTCTCGCTGAAGCAAAAGATGCGAAGCTGCTTGAAGATGAAACGGGGAGCGAAGCAAGGGTGAGAACGATTTATTCGTATGATATGGATACGAATAAAGTGAGCAAAGTCTGGGAAAAAACAAACGGGATTATCAACACCTTTTCCGTTATTGACGAATAATGAGCATCAGCCGGCACAAACAGTCTGTGCCGGCTGATGTTTTATCATGAGCCGTTTGCCTGAGATGCCGCAGCCGAGCTCGTCATAATGGCGATTGCTGCCGTCTGTTGTGCTTGAATAACGGCTTCAAGCGTTTGATAAAGTCCTGTTTCCAGAAGCGTCGGATCTTCCGTTTTTTCGCTCATGTACAAATTGACAGCCGTTTTCAGATTCATGTCTTTCTGCCACCTGAACAGTTTATCGCTGTTCAATGCGCCTGCCATGATTGTGATGGCATCTATGTCTTTTTCACCGTTCTCAAGCAATGCAAGCAGTCCGATTTCCGGGTAATGGACAGGCTTCGGTCTTCTATGCTTTTTTGTCAATTCATCGTATATCCGAAGGGAGCGGGCGACAAGCTGATCGGAATCCCGCTCCGGCAAAAGCGAGAGGATGTGGCTGAGAAACTGCAAATCGTTCCCTTTGCGAAAACCCGCTTGGTTCAGCTTTTGGTAAAACGCTTCGATATAGTCGATCAGTTCACCTGTTTCCATGTCTGAACCGGCCAAAAGCACGGCGAGCGGGTAATCGCCGGCCGATGTTAAAAAGACGTGCTTGTCCTTCATTCCTTTGTAAATAGACAAAGCCCGATTGATTTTGTCTTCATGATCATGCTCATCAGGATATTTTGTCAAAAGGATAAGTGCGGACAAGTAGGTGAAAATGCTTTTTTTGAATCCGTTGCCGGTCAGTTTTTCGTAAATAATGAAAAAAGGTCTGATATGCGTTTCAGGTTCTTCGAAGCGCACGTCAAACATAGCGGCGAATGTATAGCGATGGGCCGACTTTAACGGCGAAAATGTCCCGGCGGCCTGTTTGACGGCCTCACTAAGCGTTAAAAACCGTTCTTTATTAAAAGGCCGCTTGTTGACGACATACATGGAAGCAATCATCATCAATGTCCGCTGATCTGTGACTTTCCATTTTAAATCGCTTTTTAACTCAGAGTAAATTGCTTTATATTGATCCAATCGCTGCTGCAGTTTAGCAGATGCCATTTTATCTGTCTCCTTCCTCGGTTTGCGTCGTTTTTGTATATACGAAGCAAAGGAAAATAAGTTTCATGGATTTGGCATCATACCGGGCTTTTGCTTAATAATATGGAAAAGGATACAGCGCGGCAATAATAACAAACGGGAAGATCCTGCTCCTGAACCGTCGGAATCGCCGGCGCGGATATCCGTATCCGCCGTAAAACTGCCTTTCATCTGTCACGTCTTCGGGAATGAGGAGAGATGCTTCCTGACGGTTCACCCCTTCAAGGATCCCGTGAACGGAACGGCCGTCCTTCATTTTCAGCACGACGTGATAGTGCATGTATTTGCGGCATAAATCGTGCAAAGACCTTTGATGATCATGGGGCATTGAGCAAACGGCATCTTTCGGAACACTCATATTCATTTCCATCTCCTTTTAGATTTATGGTATTCATGTAATGGATGAATGTTCCGGCTTGGAACGGTGAAGCCGTGGTATATGTAAAAAAGCCGATATGAATCGGCTTTAAAGATCAATGGTCAGCACTTCTTTCTGCGGCACTTGAAACGGTCGTCATCATCATCAGAAAAACACTTTCTTTTTCTGCATTTGAACCGGTCATCGTCAGAGCTGCGGGTTTTATCCGTTTTAACGGTTTTATCCGTATTATTTGTTTTATCCGTTTTATCGGTATCCGCCGAACGCAGCGCTTTCCTTGACTGTCTTTCTTTTTCCCGCTCAGGGCTGTATGGATCGTAATTGTCATAGTACTCTTCGTAGCTGCTCATTTTGAGGCAATCACCGCCTTTGGGTCATGATATGATAATGTATTATAAAGAGGGGCGTTTTGCCTGTGCATATGTAATGGTTTGTTGTGCCGTAAATAAGCTGATCAACTGACAAAATTCAACATTGAATAAAAGGATTTTTCGTTTCAACCGCTAATATTATTATGTATCAACTATTTTTTTTCGGCTGCGCCTGCCGATGCTTGCGAGAAAGCATTCAGGCGGACAGTCTGATAGGATAGAAGGAGCGGAATGCCGATGAAACGATCCGAAAGTGAAGGAGAGTACTTATGAAAAATAGTAGAAAAAAAGAAATCTTATCGTGGGTGAAAACACTTGTCATAGCCGCCGCGCTTGTCATGGTTTGCCGCTATTTTCTGTTTACGCCGTCAACTGTTTTGGGAGATTCAATGTATCCGACTTTAGAGGACGGCAACATGGTCATGGTTAGTAAAATCAGCGATATTCAGCGCTTTGATAAAATTATTTTTCACGCGCCTGATTCAGATGAAAACTATGTGAAAAGGGTGATCGGCCTCCCGGGGGATACGATCGAAATGAAGGACGATGTCCTTTATATTAACGGAAAAGTATATGATGAGCCTTATTTAAAGAAAAACAAACAAAAGCTGACGCTTCATGAACATTTAACAGATAATTTCACACTGGAGAAATTAACCGGCAAACAAAAGGTGCCGGAAGACCACTTGTTCGTGATGGGTGATAACCGTCAAAACAGCAAGGACAGCCGCTTTTTCGGATTTATTACAATGGACTCCGTTGTCGGCAAAGTTGAGTTCCGTTATTTTCCTTTCAATGAGATCGGCGGAATAGAATAGAAACGAAAAAGGCTTCCCATGATAGGAATGGGGAGCCTTTTTAGCATTCGCGCATTTTGGCGAGCGGGCGGTTTGAAACATTGTCTGTACAGTGAAATAATGAAAAAAGAAACTGGACAACAAGGAGGATGAACAGATGAAAGTTTTTGTAGTGGGGGCGAACGGACAAATCGGGCGCCGCTTGACGAAAAGCTTGAATGAGAGCGATGAACATCAAGTCAGAGCAATGGTGAGAAACGAAGAGCAGGCGCAGGCTTTGAAACAATCGGGAACAGAAACCGCGCTCGCTAATTTAGAAGGCACTGTGGAAAGCATCGCAGAAGCGGCGAAAGGCTGCGACGCGATTGTCTTTACCGCCGGCTCAGGCGGCAAAACGGGCGCTGATAAAACGCTTTTGGTGGATTTGGATGGGGCGGTTAAAACGATCGAAGCTGCCGAAAAAGCGGGCATCCGCCGTTTTATTATGGTCAGCACATTGCAGGCACACCGCCGTGAAAATTGGAGTGAAGCGTTAAAGCCGTATTATGTCGCCAAACATTATGCGGATCGGATTCTTGAAGGCAGCGGATTAAACTACACGATTATCCGTCCGGGAGGCCTGTTAAACGAACCGGGTACAGGCCGGGTGAAAGCGGCGGAAAACCTTGAGCGCAGAACGATTCCGCGAGAAGATGTGGCTGATACCATCTTGGCGGCGCTCACCGAAGAGCATACATTCCGGCGTTCATTCGATTTGGTTTCGGGTGATCAAACGCCCGCCGAGGCGCTTAAATCGATATAAAAGTGAATCGGGGAACCTGTGGTCAGAAGGTTCCCCGGCGTTTTTACAGAAGCGGAATATAGATGGTCATCTTCATCTCGTTCGGCGGCACCGAACGGCACACATCAGTCACTTCAAAGTCCGGTCCTTCTGTTCTCTCGTAATTGGTATTCATCAGCCATGATCCATAGATGTATCTTCTTGTGTTCTGCACGGATTCGGTCGATCCGTTCACATGAAATACGGCGTATTTGCCGCCGGGAATTTTCATATACATAAGCGGCTCCGGCACTTCTCCGGCTGCTGTTTCGCGAACGGCTTCCCCGATGATAAATGAGAAACCTCCGTCATCCTGGAAGCGGCATGACAGCCCGTAACACATATTCGGATCTGTTTTTTGAGGGATTTGCATAAAGTATCCATTTCTGCCGAAATCGTTGTAGAATTTCGGGATATCTTCGAAATACTTTTCCTCGTTTAAATTTGTCCGGTACTCATATCCGATCATATGTATATCGTTTAAATGAGTGATGTGCGGCTTTGGGATGTTCATATCTCCAGTCATCCTTTCTTTATATTCGAGAAAATTCATTTTGGTTTGAAAATCAAGCTTGACCTTTGCTTTGCGGTACTTGGCCGGAGTGATGCCGAAATACTGTGAGAATGCCCTGCCGAAAGCTTCCTGTGAGCCATAGCCGAAATCGATTGCGATATCGAGAATGGAACGGTCCGTTTTCTCAAGCAGAAGCGCAGCTTCAGACAGACGCCGGTTGCGAATGTACTGATAAACGGAAAAACCGGAGATCGCCTGAAAAAGCCTTTGAAAATGAAACGGGGAGAAACATGATTTAGCCGCAATATCCGTAATGTTTAAATCGTTTTGAAGGTGTTCTTCGATAAAATGAACCGCGTTTTGAATTCTTTCATAATCATCCATATTCATCCACAGCCTTTACGATTTGATGATCCTATTGTACAGGATCAAGCGATGGTTTTTTTGATGATTTGTGCTTTTTTAAAAGCCTCCAAATGCGGAGGCTTTTTCTTATTGATGACGAATATCCGTTACTTCAAGAGGGCGCATCATATCGTAATCTTCGTGCTCCAGAATGTGGCAGTGCCAAACATATCTGCCGCTGTACGGCGCGAAGGTTGCGATAATCCGCGTCACCGAGCCAGGAGGTACTTTGACGGTGTCTTTCAGCCCCTTTTCATTCTGTGCCGGTGGAGCTGCCGGACCTGTAAAGACTAGTTCTCCGTTTTCCTGATACTGTTCGATATCAAACGGCCGGTGGTCGAGAATCAAAAATTGGACAAGATGTAAATGGATCGGATGGATCGCTCTTCCGGCATTGATGATCGACCAGATCTCAGTGCTGCCGAGGGCGGGAGTTTCAGTTACCGGTTCATGCCATTTTGTGTTGTTTAAAAGCAGAACAGGTCTTCCATATTGGTCAAGGGACGCGCCCAACGACAGATTTCTAAGGGTATTGATCTTGTGTCTCCGGTAAAATGGGCGTTTTCTCAATATTCTCGGCAATGAACTTGTATCTTTTTGCTTCAATGGTTTTGAGATGCGGAATTGCATGATGTCGGCATCTGTATCGGGATCCGCGTCTTGTCCGCCGCAGCCGATCCGGTTTTTCAATGTCACGGTTTTTCCTTCAGCTCGTGAAAAATCAACGATGATATCGCATCTTTCAGCCGGTGCGATCACCAGTTCATTGACTTTAACCGGATGCTGCAGAAGACCACCGTCCGTGCCGATTTGGTGAAATGTGATGTCATGATCGAAATACAGCTCAAAGATTCTCGTATTGGAGGCGTTCAGTATCCGAAAACGGTATTTTCGAGGTTCCAGTTCATCATAAGGCCATACCTTGCCGTTGACTAAAATGGTATCACCGCAAAAAGCCGGAACAATCGACGGGTCGGGAAGATCCGGCGAAGGGTTGTCAGGCTGCCGCGGATAAAACAATGAACCATCTTCATGAAAGGACTTATCCTGAATCAAGAGCGGAATTTCATATTCTCCCTTCGGCAAGTTCAATGACCGCTCTTCCCTGTCGCGGATAAAATATAAACCGACAAGCCCCGCATATACATTCAGCCTTGTGATGGCCATTGCATGATCGTGATACCAGAGAGCCGTAGCATCCTGCTCATTCGGATATTCATACACCTCCCTTTCAAAAAAAGGGCCTTTGACTTGAAAATCTTTAGTGTACCAGGCTTCCGGGTAACCGTCGCTATCAGGCGGTGTCCGGCCTCCATGCAAATGAACGACCGTTTTGACTTCATGTTCATGATGGCCGTCGTCATGAATTGTATGGTCGACGGGGAGAAAATGATGATCCGGAAGCTTATTCAACCATTTGACCGCGACTTTGTCGTGTTTTTGCACTTCAAAGGTGGGGCCGGGATAGACCCCGTTATATCCAAACAGCCGGGTCGGCGGCAGATCGCGGTGGAGCTGCTGCTGAAATTCTTTCATCGTGACTTCATAATAGGTCATTTCCTTGCTTTTGCTGTGGGGTTTAAGCACTTTCGGAATGGGGAGTTTGTCAACGAATTTTTCAAGTTTCATGTTTCACCTGTCCTCTTTTGTTCTAATGAAAAGATCATTACATTATAAGACGGGTTGCATGGTCTGGTTCCTCATGATGAGAATAAGAAATGTAATTTGTGCTGAGAATGTTAAAAAAAAGAATCGATCATGACAAGAAGATGAACAGAATATTTCCTAACGATTAAAAATCGCCTTAAGGCATGTTTCGCGGAGGAAGAAAGGCGGGGATGATGATACATTATGTGTAAACCCTTTCTTATGGGGCGAAGCGGTCTGAAAGGAGATACCCGTATTGCAGAAAAGAATAGAGTGGATTGATGTTTCGAAGGGCGTGGGAATTATACTGGTCGTGTTGGGCCATACACCGACGCCGGATTGGCTGAAAACGTTCATTTTCGCATTTCATATGCCGCTGTTTTTCTTTCTGTCCGGCCTCGTTTACCATGATGGGAAGATGACTTTTACATCATTTCTTTTTAAAAAAATAAAGACGCTTCTTTTGCCTTACTTCATTTTTTCCGTTCTTGCCTATTTATTCTGGGTTCTCGTTGAGAGGCATTTTACGTTTACGGGGAGTTCGGATGTCGATCCGGTTGTACCGTTTAAAGGCATTTTTTATTCGATGCCTGATGACTACATGCTGACACACAACCCGGCGCTCTGGTTTTTAACATGCTTATTCCTCGTTGAAATGCTTTTTTTTATCGTGAAGAGATGGGGGAAAGGAAGGCTGTTTATCGTCATTGCCGTAATGGTGTCGGCCGCCTTGGGCTATTTGAATGATCAATTTGTGGGCATCAAGCTGCCGTGGAATATTGAAGTGGCCTTGACCGCCATCGTATTTTATTCGGCCGGTTTTCTGTCGAGAAATAGCCTGAGGGAGATGAGAGACAGAAGAACGCTGCTGCCAGCGCTTCTCTTATTCATCGCGGTCGGCTTTTTACAGACCCTGAACGTCAGAGTGGATATGAGGGCCAATGAGTATGGAAACATGGCGGTCTTTTATCTGACCTCATTTCTGGGAACGGCAGGCGTCATTTTCAGCAGTTTTAAACTCGAAAAAATGAAGCTACTCCAATTCCTCGGCAAAAACTCGCTGATCATTCTCGTACTGCACTACCCGGTCATCAGGATGCTGAAAGCCGTCGTCTACTACTTTACCCAGGTTTCCCTTGATGAGACATACGGTTCCCTGTTATGGAGCGCGCTTTACACCGGTATGACATTGCTTGTTATGGTGCCTTGCATCTTTTTATTGAACCGGTATCCGATCGTGCTTGGGCGGAAGAAATGCAATTAAAAAACTTGCAAAGGAGACTTTGCAAGTTTTTTTGAATTATTGAAGGTTAAAAGTGATTTTTTCATCATTCCAAAAATTAGAAGTGAAAATAACTTTATATGTTTTGCTCTTTTTTGTCTGAAAAGCGATAGTTCCAGAAACCTTACCGTCTTTTGTCAGATTTCCAGATGATAATTGGTTATCATCTGAAAGTGCATAAGTATTATGCGTAATTTGTCCATCTTCGTTTTGAATTTGAAAATCAAGCGGGTTGTAAGAAATATCTTTATCGCTTTTATTTTCTATGTTAACTGTTACAATCACATATTCATTACCTTTTTTTGGTTTGATAAATTTATTGCCCATCGATTTTTTAACGTTGGTCACTGTGATTTGGGTGCCATCCAGATCAGCTGTTTCATTTAAACCAAATTCAGTTTTTTCTTCTTTGGCATCGTCATTGCTTTTTTCTTCGCTAGTTTTTGCGGCTGTCGTCTTTGCACTGCTACCGGACGATTTGCTTTCTTGAGAAGAAGAGCCGCTTGAAGCGAATATCATGACGAATACGATGGATCCAATAATCGTGACATAGAACCACCATTTTTTAAAGACAAGGCCTTTATTCTCGCCGCTGAACAATGCTTTACATCCGCCGATTAATAGCAGAATAAGCGGAACGATATATGCCAGGCTGACGCCGACAGTTCCTCCTATTGCAGCCGCGATATAAAAAGTACCCGCTAATTTAGTATGTTTTTTTACGATACATGCACCGACGATGGCCAGTGCAGACAGCAAAATAACCGCCCAGGATGATCCGATAACTTCTCCGGCGCCATCCGCTTCTAAAGCGGCGCCTAATCCTCCGAATAATAAACCTGAAAATCCTGCAAAAATCCCGAAAATACCGCCTAGTAACCCCAGTACAAATTCTGCTGTACGTTTGACAGGGGCTTGAAAATTCGTTTGTTCTGACATGTGATGTCCCCCTTATAAGCTATGTCATAATGTCTAAAACATATTAATCCAAAAAAGGAAAAAAGTCCATATATTTTTCGTGACTATTTTACTATTATTTTATATTGTCAGAGTTTTAAGGACTATTTTCGACTTTTTTTAATATCGTTTAAATTTTGGGTTTGTTTAATGTTTTTTAGAAGAATCATGCAGGGGAACTAAAGAAAAAATATTCAGAAAGAAGATACCGACCTTTTAATCCTATGCAGCGTGAATAAATTGAGGTTTTCGCAAAATCCTTATACAGAGCGGGTTTTACCGGTTTTGACCCAACTGAAATTTGTTTCCTTAAATAAAAAAAGTTCTACTCTGACTATATTTCTGCAAGAAGTGAATCATGTTTCTATAGACTCACTCAAGTTTTGCTTTGTATGATTAAAAGCGAAAACACGGATGGGAAAGGAAGCTTTTTATGGAACGGTATGATGAATTAAAAAAAGGTGAAACCGGGGCATGGGTCAGCATCATCGCTTACATTGTACTGTCGGCTGTTAAATTGGCCGTCGGGCTTCTATTTCACTCCGAAGCCCTCAGAGCCGACGGACTGAACAATACAACAGATATTATTGCCTCAGTAGCGGTGCTGATCGGCCTCAGGATTTCTCAGAAGCCGCCTGATGAAGACCATCCGTACGGACATTTCCGCGCTGAGACGATCGCCTCGATGATCGCTTCATTTATCATGATGGTGGTCGGTCTTGAAGTGCTGTACAGCTCGGGTGAAATGCTGTTTAATCCGAAAGAAACGACACCGGACATGATTGCGGCTTGGACGGCGGCAGGCAGTGCCGTCGTGATGTTTTTGGTTTTCCTCTACAATAAAAGGCTGGCAAAAAAGGTAAACAGCCATGCCCTCTATGCAGCCGCCGCCGATAATAAATCGGATGCCTATGTCAGCATCGGAACGTTCGCAGGCATCTTTGCTTCGCAATTTAACCTTGCCTGGGTCGATACGGCAGCCGCATTTATCATCGGATTGATCATCTGCAAAACGGCTTGGGGGATTTTTAAAGAGGCGGCCCATTCTTTGACGGACGGATTCGATATTAAACATATTTCAACGTATAAAGAAACGATTCGGAAAGTTCCCGGCGTCGGCAAAATCAAAGATGTTAAAGCGCGTTATTTGGGCAGCACCATCCACGTGGAAATCATCGTGGAAGTGAGATCCGACCTCAACATTGCAGAAAGCCATGATATCGCCGATGAAATTGAGAGAAGAATGCAGGAGGAACACTCGATCGTTCATTCCCATGTTCACATCGAGCCATCTGGAGAAAAATAAGAAGCGGTCACTGACCGCTTTTTTTGTTTTTCACTCTGAAATTCGAAATAAAAAAAGACAAAACTCTATTTTCCTCCAGTTAGTTGTTTTCTGAGAGTACATCGTTTATGGTAAAGTTAAATAAATTCGATTCGTCAGCAATGAGGAGGAAGAGGATGGCATACGAAGAAACGCTGCATCCCGTTTTGGGAAAAGTAGCTGATAATATTGACAAAGTAATGGTAGGAAAGAAAGATATTGCCGTTTTAAGCCTGACTGCCATTCTTGCAAACGGACACGTCCTGCTGGAAGACGTTCCAGGCGTCGGAAAGACGATGATGGTTCGCGCCCTGGCAAAGTCAACCGGCGCTGAATTTAAGAGAATCCAGTTTACGCCAGATTTACTGCCTTCAGATGTAACAGGCGTTTCCATATATAATCCGAAAACACTGGAATTTGAATACCGTTCAGGCCCGATTATGGGAGATATCATTCTCGCAGATGAAATCAACAGAACGTCGCCGAAAACGCAGTCGGCGCTTCTGGAAGCGATGGAAGAAGGAAGTGTGACAGTAGACGGCGTGACAATGCCGCTTTCAAAACCTTTTTTTGTAATGGCCACGCAAAACCCCGTCGAGTATGAAGGGACATATCCGCTGCCGGAAGCTCAGCTTGACCGCTTTTTATTCAAGCTGAGAATGGGATATCCGACAGTGCGCGAAGAGCTTCAAGTGCTCGATCTTCAGGAAAACCGCAGCCCGATTGAGGAAGTTGAGCCTGTCATAGAGAAAGAAGAGCTTGCCGCATTTCAAAAAGAGGCTGAAAAGGTGTATGTAGACGCTGCGATTAAAGAATACATTGTTGAGATCGCCCAAAAAACGAGGAGTCATTCCGCCGTTTATCTCGGCGTGAGTCCGCGCGGCTCAATCGCCTTGATGAAGGCTGCTCAGGCGTTTGCATTTTTATATAACCGTGATTATGTCATTCCTGATGATATTCAGTATTTGGCGCCTTTTACCCTTGCACACAGAATGATTCTACGGTCAGAGGCGAAATTTGAAGGAAAGCGGCCTGAAGCTGTTCTTCAGGACATTATGTCAAAAACGGAAGTTCCGGTCAGAAGGCCGATGAGCAACTGATGAGAGAGCGCATCGGTCTTGTGAAGTACGGATGGAAGCTGTGTATCGTGTTTCTTCTGTTTGCTTCAACGTTTTGCTATGCGATGTTTCAAGGGGGATTTGTCAGCTGGTTTTTGTTCTACTCATTTCTTCCCTTTGTGCTTTATGCTTTCATGCTTGCCTTTTATCCGCTGAAGAACATGACAGCGGAGCGGAGGCTGAGCCGCGGGCAGTATAAAGCCGGTGATCAATTGGAGGCTTTTGTCGTGCTAAAGAGAAAATGGCCCTTTCCGATCATGTTTATGATCGTGGAAGACTGTCTGCCTGATTCGCTGGGGAGAAACGGGCGTTCGGCAGAAGCCAAACAGTTTCTCTTTCCTTGGTTTAAAAAAGAAATTAAGATGACGTACACGATCAATTCGGTCCCGAGAGGAGACCACCGTTTAGCAAAAATCAGGGTCCGCACAGGTGATCCGCTCGGACTGCTGGAAAGAGAATGCGAGATTCAATTGGAAGACTCCTTTCTCGTTCTGCCTTCCTATCAAGAGATTACTTTCCGCGCCAGCGGAAGCTCTTATGATGAACATGCAGGCCGCGTTTCAGAGCTTCGCCGAAAGGACAGCACACTGGCATCAGGTATCAGGGAATACCAGCCGGGTGACCGGTTTGCATGGGTCGACTGGAAGACGTCAGCACGGCGCAGCCAGCTGATGACGAAGGAATTTGAGCAGACGAAAGGGGATGACCTGCTCGTCTTCATGGATCAGTCTCCCTCTGATGCTTTTGAAGAGATCGTCGCGTTTACCGCTTCTATCATTCGTTCTGCCATGAGGAGCGGGACGAATGCAGGGCTTGTTTCCACAGGAAAAGAGCGGAATGTCTTCCCGGTACGGCAAGGGGAGGAGCATCTGAGAAAGCTGTTTTACTACTTGGCGCTTGCCGATTGCGATGCGGTCCAGCCGTTTCACAGTCTGCTGGAGGGGGAATTTGGCCATCCCGATATGAGAAAAGCCGTTAAATATATTGTGACAAGCCGCATTACCAACGAATTGGTGCAGGTTTTGAAGAAACCGCTATCCGGCGGACTGCCCGTCATTTGTTTGGTGAAGAAAAAAGGCGGAGCTCTCTCAAGTGAGGAAAGCGCCGCTGTCCAACAATTAAAAGCGCGGGGGATTGAAGTGAACGTCATTTACGGGGAACATTTTTCCCGGGGTTTTGCTGAAGCGAGGTGAGAAAATGTTGTCCGGGGGAAAAAGAAACAGTTTCGGTTTATTGCTTTTTTATGTCCTAACCTTTTTGCTGCTGTGGGAATGGCTGCGTCCTTTGCAGTATTTTACCGATACGGGGCACACCGTCTTTTTTATTTTGTTTATTGCCTTAGTATTCTTGCTTACATTTTTTAAGGTCCCTTGGTTTATCAGATTTCCGGTCAGCCTTGGCTTCGTTCTGTTTGCGCTGCACACGATTTTTTACGAAGGATCGGTGTTTTCACCTTCATGGATTGCCCTGCTTTTTCAGGATTTAAATCAAAATTTCTCCTATATTTTCTCCGGCATGTGGCGGGATATGTCGCCGTTGTTTCGGACGCTGCTTTTTTACGTCCTTCTTTGGCTGCTTGTATACTTGCTGCATTACTGGGTGATCTATCAGCGCAGAATTTTATTCTTTTTTATCATGACCGTTGTTTATATCGCGGTGATCGATACATTTACGCCGTTTGACGCATCATATGCGATCGTCCGGATCGTGCTGATCGGCTTTTTGCTTCTCGGCCTGCTGTATTTGGAACGGATCAGGGAATCAGAAGCGTTAAAATCCTCAAGATCGCGGTTTGCCAAATGGTTTACACCGCTCTTATTGATGACTGCCGCCGCCGTTTGCATCGGCGCGGTCTCGCCGAAAGCCGATCCCGTCTGGCCTGATCCGGTGCCGTTTCTGCAGACGGCTGCGACAGGCGATTTTGCTTCCTCAGGCAAAAGCAAAGTCGGCTATGGAACGAATGATGAGGCATTGGGCGGGCCATTTTCAAAAGACGATACATGGGTATTTACGTGGCAGGGAAATGAACGAAGCTATTTCAGGGTGGAAACGAAAAGCCGCTATACAGGTAAAGGCTGGATTGAAGACGAAAAAACGGGCGCGTCCATCCAGCTTGACAAGGGTGAGCTGGATTACCAGTGGTACGACGAAGGCGTGAAGACCGAAACGCGCAAAGCGATCGTCGATATCGATCCGGCTTATCGGTACGATCACGTCCTGTATCCGATTGGGACGACTGAAATCAAGCTCAACAATTTCTTTGTGCCGCTCCGCATGAACTTAAACACAGAGAAAATAAAACCGGCCGGCAAGACAGGCGCGGACATTCAGAACCTGGAAAGCTATTCGGCCACCTATAAATCACCCGTCTTTGATGTTGATCAGCTGAGGAAGGTCAGCTTTGAGTCGGAGGGAAAATGGAGCAGAAGCCATGAGAAGTATCTGCAGCTTCCCACTTCCCTTCCCGACCGCGTGAAAACATTGGCGCACGATTTAACGAAAGACGAAGATAATATATATGACAAAGCGAAAGCGATTGAGAAGTATCTCGGTTCTTCCGAGTTTTCTTATGAAACGGAAGATGTGGCTGTTCCTAAAGGAGAGCAGGATTATGTCGATCAGTTCTTATTTGAGACGAAAATCGGCTACTGCGATAATTTTTCCACAGCTATGATCGTGCTGCTGCGGTCGGCCGGAATACCGGCCCGCTGGGTGAAAGGCTATACATCCGGTGAATATGCAGGGACGACGGCAGACCGGAAACGGACGATTTACGAGGTGACAAACAACAATGCCCATTCCTGGGTTGAAGTGTACTTTGAAGGACAAGGCTGGGTTACGTTTGAACCGACGAAAGGCTTTTTAAATCCGGAGCAGCTCGTTGAAGAGTCCAGTGGCCGGCAATCTGGCGCGGCTTCTGATAAAAAAGAAGATGATAAGAAAAACGACGGAGGTCAGCGTCCGCAGGATGTAAAAGAACAAGACAACAAAGAGAAGCCCGAACCTCAGACAAAGCGTGATGCCAATGGCGGTTCTCATGCCGGCAGCGGGGATGCAGACCGTACCCTTTTGACTGGTGCGGCCGTACTCGGTCTGTTGCTGGCGTTGACAGCGGTGCTTTACTTTACAAGGGCAAAATGGATGCCGCACATCATCATCAACAGGCTGAAAAAACGGCGTGATGGCGCGGTTTTCTTCAAAGCTTACGAGGAGCTGCTCCGCCAGCTGAAGCGCCAAGGCATGCAAAAAGAAGAAGGACAGACGCTGCGCGAGTTTGCGAAGACGGTTGATGAACGCTTTCAAAACGGTGAAATGACAGCTTTGACCCGGCAATATGAACGGGCTTTGTATCGAAAGGAAGACGCCGCAAAGTTGTGGAATGATTCGGCGGAGTTATGGGAAAATTTAATTAAAAAGAGATAGTCTTGACCGCTTTCAGTCGTATTGTTAGAATAAGTGAATATTAAAAACCCTTATATATTCTTGCTGGCAGGCTCGGCGGCTTATCTATCGGACAAGCCGGGCCTTGTCCCGTGAATGGGGGCAGGACGGCCGTGTGTCTGCCGCCATTTTTTCTGTGCAAAAAGACAATTTGATAAAGAGGTGACACCATGACGAAGTTAGTAAATGAAATGATTCTTGTGTTGGATTTTGGAAGTCAGTACAACCAGCTGATTACCCGCCGCATTCGTGAGTTTGGTGTATACAGTGAATTGCATCCTCATACGTTGACGGCAGAGGAAATTAAAGAAATGAATCCGAAAGGAATTATTTTGTCCGGCGGTCCGAACAGCGTTTATGACGAAGGATCTTTCCGCTGCGACGAAAAGATTTTCGAACTGGATATCCCTGTTCTTGGCATTTGCTACGGCATGCAGCTGATGACGCATTACCTTGGCGGAAAAGTAGAAGCTGCGAGCCAGCGCGAATACGGAAAAGCGAACATTCATATCGAGGGTGAACCGGATCTGTTTAAAGATCTTCCAAATGAACAGGTCGTCTGGATGAGTCATGGTGATCTAGTTGTTGAAGTTCCAGAAGGCTTTACCGTTGATGCGACAAGCCATCATTGCCCGAATTCAGCAATGAGCAAGAAGGATAAGAAATGGTACGGCGTACAATTCCATCCGGAAGTCCGCCATTCAGAATACGGAAACGACCTTTTGAAAAACTTCGTTTTCGGTGTTTGTGAATGTGCCGGCGAATGGTCAATGGAAAACTTTATTGAGATTGAAATGCAGAAAATCCGCGAAACAGTCGGCGATAAGCAAGTGCTGTGCGCCTTGAGCGGAGGGGTTGACTCCTCTGTCGTTGCGGTCTTGATCCATAAAGCGATCGGCGACCAGCTCACTTGTATTTTCGTAGACCACGGGCTCCTTCGAAAAGGCGAAGCGGAAGGCGTGATGAGGACGTTCAGTGAAGGCTTCAACATGAACGTGATCAAAGTTGATGCGAAAGACCGCTTCCTGAACAAGCTTAAAGGCGTCTCAGACCCTGAGCAAAAACGTAAAATCATCGGTAATGAGTTTATCTACGTGTTTGACGATGAAGCGGAAAAACTGAAAGGTATTGACTTCCTTGCACAGGGAACGCTTTACACCGACATTATCGAGAGCGGAACAGCGACAGCTCAGACGATCAAATCGCATCACAATGTCGGCGGACTTCCGGAAGACATGCAGTTTGAACTGATCGAACCGCTGAATACGCTCTTCAAAGACGAAGTGCGTGCGCTCGGTACCGAGCTCGGCATCCCTGACGAAATCGTGTGGCGCCAGCCGTTCCCGGGGCCAGGCCTCGGCATCCGCGTTCTTGGAGAAGTGACGGATGAAAAGCTTGAAATCGTCCGCGAATCAGATGCGATTCTCCGCGAAGAAATCGCCAAAGCTGATCTTGAAAAAGATATTTGGCAATACTTCACTGTTCTTCCTGATATCCGCAGCGTCGGCGTCATGGGAGACGCAAGAACTTATGACTATACGATCGGCATTCGCGCCGTGACATCGATTGACGGCATGACATCCGACTGGGCGAGAATTCCTTGGGATGTCCTTGAGACAATCTCGACACGGATCGTCAATGAAGTGAAGCACATTAACCGTGTGGTTTACGACATTACGAGCAAGCCGCCTGCAACAATCGAGTGGGAATAAGACAAATGCCCCAGCCTTTATGAGGCTGGGGCGTTTTTTATTGGGAGAGGAATCAGTTATATTCATTGCTTTCATCACCGCAACAGCTCTGTTTCTGCTCAAGAAAAAAATAATTTCCCGAATGGCCTTATCAGGCGTCCTCTGTCTGTTCGCCGTACTTGCGTTCATTTTTTATTTTGCTGCAACGGTGAACTTTACATCCGTCAGTCTGGAAAACGAGAGTATTGCAGGCTTAAAAATCGGCGACAGCGTTAAAAATGACCATCGATTTGTAAAAAGTGGAACAGGGGTTGTGGAATATAAAACCAAAAATATGTCAGGCGTAAAAGCAGAAATAGATAAACAGGAGAAAATTGTGCTATTGTTCAATATTTCTTCCGCTCAAACCGTGACTATTGCAAAAGGCATCAAAATCAACGATACACTTCAAACAGTGGTATATGGAAAAGAATATAAAGAGCTTTGGTTTGTCGAAGGGTATGAAACCGGAATACAATATCAGGATAAAAAAAGAGACGTGGTGCTTGAATTTTATTTCAATGATCACAAGGTGCACTTGATTGAATTGAAGAAAACAGGGAATTAACCCGCTGCAGACCACGGTCAGAATCTGGAAAAAACAACGAACGAAACGAACATTAAAATCATTAATGTTCGTTTTTTTGTATTGTGTTCAGCGTTAGATATTGCTACAATAGTATAGTAATTCAAAAAAGACTTGTCGTATAATCATGGGGATATGGCCCATAAGTTTCTACCAAGCTACCGTAAATAGCTTGACTACGCTTGTATACAATATTTTGTCCGTGAAAAAAACATTTTTTCAGTATGAAATATGCCGTAGTCAAGCGTCCCGCCAATTGGGGCGTTTTTTGTTTAAAAGCAAAGGTTTTTGAAACAATAAAAGCGACAGACAAACGAGAGGAGTATACCATTTTGAAGCGTTACTTTCAGTTTGAAGAATTGGGTACAAACTATCGGAGAGAAATGATCGGCGGACTTACCACATTTTTGTCCATGGCATATATTTTGATCGTCAACCCGCTTACCCTTTCTCTGGCGTCGGTGGAAAATTTCCCGGATGCATTGAGAATGGATCAAAGCGCGGTCTTTACGGCAACAGCGGTTTCAGCAGCTGTCGGCTGTTTTATCATGGGGCTTCTTGCGAAGTATCCGATCGCCCTTGCGCCCGGAATGGGGCTTAACGCATTCTTTGCATTCTCCGTTATTCTGAACATGCAGATTCCATGGCAGACGGCCCTTTCCGGCGTTATGGTTTCCGGACTAATTTTTATCGCTCTTTCGCTGTCCGGTTTGAGGGAAAAAATTATCAATTCGATTCCTTATGAGCTAAAAATGGCTGTCGGTGCGGGAATTGGTCTGTTTATTGCTTTCGTCGGTTTGCAGGGTTCCAAAATCGTCGTATCCAACCCGGATACCATTGTGTCGTTTGGAAATATTCATTCAGGTCCCGTTCTTTTGACTGTTTTCGGACTGATCATTACTGTCATTTTAATGGTATTGCGCGTGAACGGCGGCATTTTCTTCGGTATGCTGCTCACGGCGATTGTCGGCATGATCTTCGGTCAGATTGATGTTCCTGATAAAATTGTCGGTGCTGTTCCCAGCCTTGCACCGACATTTGGACAAGCCTTTATCCACCTTCACGATATCTTTTCGGTGCAGATGCTTGTCGTTATTTTAACGTTTTTATTCGTCGACTTTTTTGATACGGCCGGTACATTGGTGGGGGTTGCATCACAAGCCGGTTTGATGAAGGATAACAAACTGCCGCGCGCTGGCAGGGCTTTGCTTGCCGATTCTTCCGCAACTGTTGCCGGAGCGATCCTTGGTACATCGACTACGACCGCTTATGTTGAGTCAAGTGCCGGGGTAGCGGCCGGAGCGAGAAGCGGTTTTGCGGCGATCGTAACAGGCGTTTTGTTCTTGCTGTCGCTGTTCTTCTCGCCTGTCCTCAGCGTTATCACTTCGCAAGTGACGGCGCCTGCTTTAATCATCGTCGGCGTGCTGATGGTGGCGAATCTCAACAAAATCGACTGGACGAAGTTTGAGATTGCGGTGCCCGCATTCTTCACGATGATCGCGATGCCGCTGACATACAGCATCGCCACCGGAATCGCGATCGGATTTATTTTCTACCCGATCACGATGATCTTTAAAGGCAAAGCAAAAGAGATCCATCCGATTATGTACGGATTGGCTGTTGTATTCATTCTTTATTTCATTTTCTTGAAATAAGGTGTGCTGTGCAAAAAAGGCTTGTTCATTTGGACAAGCCTTTTTTATTTTCAAATCATTAAAAACGGAACCTTCCGCCTTCGTTTTTCGTCATATATAAGGGCTGCCGCATCTATGATAAAAAGAGGTTTGTCTTGACTGTTTCACACAGCTTATGTAATTTATAAAAGTGCTTTTCATTTATGTAAAGCTTTTGAATAGAATAGGAGTTGCTTATATGATTGAAGAACATCACAAACGAAATGAAGATGATATAGAAGAACCTGCTTCGAGGATGTCGAGGAATTCCCGGAAAAAAGCGAAGAAAAGCAAGGAGACGAATCCGTCTGCGGCGAAAGTCAAATCGGTGATGGAGAGCGTGATTGCCGCTTTGTTCCGCTATTTCAGCTTTGTGCTCGATATTTTAAAATCCCCGGTGCGCAGCGCACTTGATTTTGACCGGTCTTATTTTAAGTATTCCGTTATTTCAATGACGCTTTTAGCCGTTTTCTTTTCGCTCGGCAACTTTTATCAGCTGCTTGCGGGCAGGGGGAGAATTCTCGGGTTCGGCGTGTCAGTGCCGTTCCTGGAAGTGTTTTTGGTTGTGTTTATCTATTGCATGGCTTTCATGTTTTGGATGGCAGCATCGAGCTGGGTTGTATCGAATTTTATGCTCAAGTATAAAGTTTCATTTTTCGATATCACGGCAAAGTACGGTTCTCTATTGGTTCCGTTTATCGTCCCCGCCGCTTTGTGGATGATATTCGCGATTATCAACTTCACGGCCGCGACGGTGATTCTCTCGATCGTCATCTTTATGGGATTGACATTCGGGACTTTTACGCTGATTCAATCGATTTATGAAAAAAGCGAAAAAGCGCGGTTTGACCTGATGTACTGTGTGTTTACCGTCTTTTTGCTTGAATTGGTATTCGTTGCGGCAACATGGAAGCTGGTAGGCGGATACTTGTTGTCGTCGCTTATTCCTGTTTAAGGAGATATTGCCGGTTCTTCTTGAAGAACCGGTTTTTTCTCCGCATTAATTCTGAGTTGACTCATAAGAATAATATATATTTTAACCAATAAGATGGGGGAGTGATCGATGGCTAACTTTCTTCGAAAAGCTGTAAAACAAAAAAGGAGTATTTAATCAGGCAGCTTGCAAAATCAGGGCGGCTGGACAATTTGAAAGACCTCTCGTCATACACGCTGAGCGATTTGGAAAAGGAGCACCGCAAACTGAGCGAATCCGTTGGAGATCGTCAGCGGGATCATAAGCACCAGCTCTGAAAGACGTTCATTTGAACGTCTTTTTTAATGGCGTTTCAATGCTTTGAAACCGGCAGAAAAAGGTTAAACTGATGGGAGTGAGCAATGTCGAAAAATTTTGTGGTGAAGCAGGGCCATTACAGGATTGTGTATGGAGAATTTCTCTAGTAGAATATGATTGCTTTGCATCTAAAGGAGGGATTTCAATTGCTTCACTCAGCACTATTGAATGGTGTGATCATGGTTGGAATTATTCTGGTTATCAATATTATATACGTAACGTTTTTAACCCTTCGAATGATACTGACTCTTAAAGGCCAGCGGTATCTCGCCGCTTTTATCGGGACCATCGAAATGCTTGTCTATGTCGTCGGGCTGGGGCTCGTTCTAGATAATTTAAATCAAATCCAAAACGTGATTGCTTACGCGGTCGGATTTGGAATCGGAATCATCGTCGGCACGAAAATTGAAGAAAAGCTCGCTTTGGGCTATATTACCGTTAACGCCATTACGAAAGAGCTTGATTTGGATTTGCCGAAACAGCTCAGAGAAAAAGGCTACGGCGTCACCCACTGGGTCGTCGGCGGACTTGAGGGAGACAGAACGGCGATGCAGATTTTGACGCCGAGAAAATACGAACTGCAGCTGTACGAAACGATTAAATCAATCGATTCAAAAGCATTTATCATTTCCTATGAACCGAAGACGATACACGGCGGATTCTGGGTGAAAGCCGTAAAGAAAAGGAGAATTAAAGAATAATGACAAAGCCGAAAAAAAAGCGCTTTGAAGTAACGGAAGGCGAAACGATCGAATCCGTGTTGACGAAGATGCAGGAAGAAGGCTATACACCGGTGCGCCGAATGGAGGAGCCGGTCTTCAAAGAAACAAAGGAAAATGGAACGATTCAGGTTGTTCCGTGCGGAAGAAAAATTATATTCGAAGGGAAATTACTCTAAACCCGAACATTAGAACGACAAAATATACTATCGTTCGATAATGTCGTTGACATTATCACAGTCCGTTGTTAAGATAAACATGACATGAAAACACATCCTCATATAATCTTGGGAATATGGCCCATAAGTCTCTACCCGATGACCGTAAATCATCGGACTATGCAGGAAAGTGGACAATAAACTGACATGGAGATCGCGAGAAGCGGACTAACTGACGATACACGCGCCATGCCCGGTTTGTGTTGCTTCCTACAAATGCAATACATGCCGGGCTTTTTATATGCGAAGAATAACAGCTAAAGGTGGGACAAAAAGATATGCAGCCTCTTCTTGGTGTTATCATGGGAAGCACATCTGACTGGGAAACGATGAAACATGCCTGCGGCATCCTCGATGAACTGGGAATTCCGTACGAAAAAAAGGTCGTCTCCGCACATCGGACGCCTGATTTAATGTTCGAATATGCCGAAACGGCGCGGGAAAGAGGCTTGAAAGTCATCATTGCCGGAGCGGGCGGAGCCGCTCACCTGCCGGGAATGGTCGCAGCCAAAACGACGCTGCCCGTCATCGGTGTGCCGGTTCAGTCAAAAGCGCTGAACGGTCTCGATTCGTTGCTTTCAATCGTTCAAATGCCGGGCGGTGTACCCGTTGCGACCGTTGCCATCGGCAAAGCGGGAGCGGTCAACGCCGGACTGCTTGCGGCGCAGATTTTGTCAGCTTTTGACGAAAAGCTTGCCGGAAGATTGGATGAACGAAGGGAAAGCATCAGAAAAACCGTGTTGGAAAGCAGTGATCAGCTTGTATAAACAAACGATTTTTCCGGGAGCGACAATCGGCATTATCGGAGGCGGACAGCTTGGCAAAATGATGGCGGTCGCGGCCAAACAAATGGGCTATAAAGTCGCTGTTGTTGACCCTGTCCCTTCATCACCGTGCGGACAGGTCGCAGACCTTGAAATTACGGCTGCTTATAATGATCGCGAAGCGATACGGAAGCTTGCCGAAGCGAGCGATGTGATTACTTATGAATTCGAAAACATCGATTATGATGCGCTGAATTGGCTGAAAGAGCACGCTTACCTTCCGCAAGGGAGCGAGCTGTTGCTCCTTACGCAAAACAGGGAAACCGAGAAAAAAGCGATTGAATCAGCGGGCTGCAAAGTCGCCCCGTACCGAATCATTCACGACCGGACGGAACTGGAAGCGTCCGTAGCGGAGCTCGGTCTTCCGGCGGTGCTGAAAACTTGCCGCGGCGGGTATGACGGAAAAGGGCAGTACGTCCTGAAACAACAAGCACAAATCGGGGAAGCCGCAGCACTTTTACAGCACGGCACATGCATTTTGGAAAGCTGGGTTCCTTTCAAAATGGAATTGTCCGTGATCGTGACGAGATCGGTTCACGGAGAGACAACCGTTTTTCCGGCGGCAGAGAACATCCATAAACAAAATATTTTATTCCAGAGCATCGTCCCGGCACGGGCCGATGAAGCGGTTCAGGAACAAGCGGCAGCACTTGCCCTCAGGCTTGCCGAAAAGCTTCAGCTTGTCGGAACACTGGCCGTTGAGCTTTTCCTGAAAGAAGACAGCGAACTTCTCGTCAATGAGCTAGCGCCGCGGCCGCATAATTCCGGCCATTACACCCTTGATCTTTGCGAAACGAGCCAGTTTGAACAGCATATCCGTGCTGTCTGCGGACTGCCGCTCGGCAAAACGGACCTTCTGAAGGAAGGAATGATGGTAAACCTTCTCGGAGATGAAGTGTACATGGCTGAAGAAGATCCCGAACTATTAAAAGAAGCGAAGCTTTATATATACGGAAAGCATGAAGTCAAACCGGGCCGCAAAATGGGGCATATCACATTTTTAAGAACACCCGACAATGAATGGATCGGGAAGATGACAGAAAAGTGGATTGAAAGAGATGGAGGACGAAAACAATGATCGAACGTTATTCAAGACCGGAAATGGCTGCGATTTGGACGGATGAAAACAGATTCCAAGCATGGCTGGAGGTTGAAATACTGGCTTGTGAAGCTTGGGCTGAGCTCGGCGTCATTCCGAAAGAAGATGTGAAGGTTTTGCGGGAAAAAGCGTCATTTGACATCAACCGCATCTTTGAAATCGAGCAGGACACGCGCCACGATGTCGTCGCATTTACCCGCGCCGTATCGGAAACGCTTGGCGAAGAGAAAAAATGGGTGCACTACGGACTGACATCAACAGATGTGGTCGATACCGCTCTTTCCTATCTATTAAAACAGGCGAACGATATTTTGCTCAAGGACATTGAGAGATTTGTTGACATCTTGAAAGAAAAAGCAAAGGAACATAAATATACGGTCATGATGGGACGCACACACGGCGTGCATGCAGAACCGACGACATTTGGCTTGAAGCTCGCCCTTTGGTATGAAGAAATGAAGCGCAACCTGGAACGCTTCAAGCAGGCGAAAGAAGGCATCGAAGTCGGTAAAATTTCAGGCGCCGTCGGAACGTACGCGAACATCGATCCATTCGTCGAGCAGTACGTATGTGAGAAGCTCGGCTTAAAACCGGCGCCGATTTCAACACAGACGCTACAGCGAGACCGCCACGCCGATTATATGGCTGCACTGGCGCTAGTTGCGACAAGCATCGAGAAATTCGCCGTTGAGATCCGCGGCCTCCAAAAAAGCGAAACCCGCGAAGTCGAAGAATTTTTCGCAAAAGGCCAAAAAGGTTCTTCTGCCATGCCGCATAAACGCAATCCGATCGGTTCGGAAAACATGACGGGAATGGCGCGCGTCATCCGCGGCTACATGCTGACCGCCTATGAAAATGTACCGCTTTGGCATGAACGCGACATTTCGCATTCGTCAGCAGAGCGCATCATTCTGCCTGATGCGACGATCGCGCTGAACTACATGCTGAACCGCTTTGGCAACATTGTGAAAAACTTGACCGTGTTCCCTGAAAACATGAAGCGCAACATGGACCGTACACTCGGATTGATCTACTCTCAGCGCGTTCTTCTCGCTCTCATTGATACAGGCATGGCGCGTGAAGAAGCGTATGACACTGTTCAGCCGAAAGCGATGGAAGCATGGGAGAAACAAGTGCCGTTCCGCCAGCTTGTCGAGGCTGAGGAAAAAATTACGTCCCGACTGTCTCCGGAACAAATTAACGACTGCTTTGATTACAATTACCACTTGAAAAACGTCGACTACATTTTTGAACGTTTAGGCTTAGCGTAGAATCGACCGCCCGCTTTAACAGGCGGGGGTCTAAAAGATGAAATATTTCCAACATTCGGGTTAGGAGGCCTTCTGTGAATATTGTGAAAAATGAACTTTTATATGAAGGAAAAGCGAAAAGGATATACCTGACGGATGATGACAGCACGTTGTTTGTCGAATACAAAGACTCGGCGACGGCTTTTAACGGAGAAAAAAAAGCCGAGATTGATGGAAAAGGCCGTTTAAATAACGAAATTTCCAGCCTGATTTTCACAAGGCTTCACGAGAAGGGAATCAACAACCACTTTGTTGAACGAATTTCAGAAACGGAGCAGCTCATTAAAAAAGTGACGATCATCCCGCTTGAAGTCGTTGTCCGCAATGTCGTTGCGGGAAGTATGTCCAAACGGCTCGGCATTCCGGAAGGCACGGAGCTGGAGCAGCCGATTATCGAGTTTTACTACAAGGATGACGCGCTCGGCGATCCGCTGATCACAGAAGACCATATCCGGATTTTAAACGCGGCTGAGCCTGAACAGGTGGAGAAAATCAAATCGATTACGAGACAGGTAAACGAAGAGCTGCAGACGATTTTCGCGGCTTGCGGTGTCAGATTGATAGATTTCAAGCTTGAGTTCGGGCGCGATAAAGACGGCGAGGTCCTGCTGGCCGATGAGATTTCCCCGGATACGTGCCGGCTGTGGGATAAAGAAACGAATGAAAAGCTTGATAAAGATGTGTTCAGAAGAAACCTGGGCGGATTGACGGATGCATACGAAGAAATATTCAAAAGACTTGGAGGCATGTAATATGTACAAAGTGAAAGTGTATGTCAGCTTAAAAGAGAGTGTTTTAGATCCTCAGGGGAGCGCCGTTCAGCATGCTTTGCACAGCATGTCCTACAAAGAAGTTCAGGACGTCCGCATCGGCAAATACATGGAGCTCACAATTGAAAAATCGGACCGCGACCTTGACGTTCTCGTCAAAGAAATGTGCGAAAAACTTTTGGCCAACACGGTGATTGAAGATTACAGATACGAAGTCGAGGAGGTTGTCGCACAGTGAAATTTGCGGTGATTGTGCTGCCGGGCTCAAACTGCGATATCGATATGTTCCACGCGATCAAGGATGAGCTTGGCGAAGAAGCTGAATACGTCTGGCATACAGAAACAAGTCTTGATGAATATGACGGTGTCCTCATTCCGGGGGGATTCTCATACGGGGATTATTTAAGATGCGGCGCGATCGCCCGCTTCGCAAACATTATGCCGGCCGTCAAAAAAGCGGCTGAAGAAGGGAAGCCGGTGCTCGGCGTCTGCAACGGCTTTCAAATTTTGCAGGAGCTCGGTCTTTTGCCGGGCGCGATGAGACGCAACAAAGATTTGAAATTTATTTGCCGTCCGGTTGAACTGGTTGTCCAAAACAATGAAACGCTTTTTACATCTTCCTACGGCAAAGGCGAATCCATCACGATTCCGGTCGCGCACGGCGAAGGAAACTTCTACTGTGATGAAGAAACGCTTGCCGGATTACAAGAAAACAACCAAATCGCTTTCACATACGGAACGGATATCAACGGAAGCGTCGCCGGCATTGCAGGCGTCGTCAATGAAAAAGGCAATGTATTAGGCATGATGCCTCACCCTGAACGCGCAGTCGATTCTCTGCTCGGAAGCGCCGACGGTCTTAAACTGTTTCAATCTATCGTGAAAAATTGGAGGGAAACTCATGTCGCTACTGCTTGAACCAAGTCAAGAACAAATTAAGGAAGAGAAGCTCTATCAGCAAATGGGTGTCAGCGATGACGAGTTTGCCATGATTGAATCGATTCTCGGAAGGCTTCCAAACTATACGGAAATCGGGATTTTTTCGGTCATGTGGTCAGAGCACTGCAGCTACAAAAATTCCAAGCCGATCCTGAAAAAGTTCCCGACAAAAGGCGAACGCGTCCTGCAAGGGCCGGGGGAAGGCGCAGGAATCGTCGATATCGGCGACAATCAGGCGGTTGTCTTCAAAATCGAATCGCATAACCATCCGTCAGCGATTGAGCCTTATCAGGGAGCTGCAACAGGTGTGGGCGGCATCATCCGCGACGTCTTTTCAATGGGCGCGCGTCCGATCGCTGTTTTGAACTCTCTCCGGTTTGGTGAACTCACTTCACCGCGTGTGAAGTACTTGTTTGAAGAAGTAGTCGCGGGCATTGCCGGATACGGAAACTGCATCGGCATTCCGACCGTAGGCGGTGAAGTTCAGTTTGACAGCTGCTATGAAGGCAATCCGCTTGTCAACGCGATGTGTGTCGGTTTGATCAACCATGAAGATATTAAAAAAGGGCAGGCGAAAGGCGTCGGCAATACGGTCATGTACGTCGGTGCGAAAACGGGGCGCGACGGCATCCACGGCGCCACGTTCGCCTCAGAGGAAATGTCTGACCAATCAGAAGAAAAACGCTCGGCTGTGCAAGTCGGCGATCCATTCATGGAAAAGCTGCTTCTTGAAGCGTGTCTGGAAGTCATCAAATCAGACGCCTTGGTCGGTATTCAGGACATGGGTGCGGCAGGACTGACAAGTTCAAGCGCGGAAATGGCATCCAAAGCCGGATCGGGCATCGAGATGAACCTTGACTTGATCCCGCAGCGCGAAACAGGGATGACGCCATACGAAATGATGCTTTCCGAATCTCAGGAGCGCATGCTTTTAGTCATCGAACGCGGCCGCGAACAAGAGATCATCGATATTTTTGACAAGTATGATCTTGAAGCTGTGGCTGTCGGTCACGTGACAGACGACAAGATGCTGCGCCTTTTCCACAACGGGGAAATGGTTGCCGATCTTCCGGTTGATGCGCTTGCAGAGGAAGCGCCGGTTTACCATAAGCCGTCAAAAGTTCCGGCTTATTATAAAGAATTCCTTGAAACAGACGTCCCTGCACCAAAAGTCGAAGATGCGAAAGAAACGCTTCTCGAGCTGTTAAAGCAGCCGACTATTGCGAGCAAAGAATGGGTTTATGACCAATATGACTACATGGTCAGGACGAACACGGTTGTCGCACCGGGCTCTGATGCAGCCGTCCTGCGGATTCGCGGCACGAAAAAGGCGCTTGCCATGACAACGGACTGCAATGCCCGCTACTTGTACCTCGATCCGGAAAAAGGCGGGAAAATCGCTGTCGCGGAAGCGGCCCGCAATATCGTCTGCTCCGGAGCAGAACCGCTTGCCGTTACGGATAACCTCAACTTTGGGAATCCGGAAAAGCCGGAGATTTTCTGGCAGATCGAAAAAGCGGCAGACGGGATCAGCGAGGCGTGCAACGTGCTCAGCACACCGGTCATCGGTGGAAACGTCTCTCTTTACAACGAATCAAACGGAAGCGCGATCTACCCGACGCCTGTCATCGGAATGGTCGGACTGATCGAAGATACAGACCATATTACGACCCAGCACTTTAAAGCAGCGGGCGATTTGATTTATGTCATCGGCGAAACATTCCCTGAGTTCGCCGGAAGCGAGCTGCAAAAACTGTCCGAAGGAAAGATTTACGGCAAAGCGCCTGCCATCGACTTGGAAGTCGAACAAGCGCGTCAAAAAGCGCTTCTGAAAGCGATCCGCACAGGGCTCGTGCAGTCCGCGCATGACGTCTCAGAAGGCGGCATTGGCGTGGCGCTGGCGGAAAGCGTCATATCTTCTCAAGGACTCGGCGCCAATGTAACGCTTGCAGGCGAATCTGCATTGTTATTCAGCGAAACACAATCACGGTTTATCGTCTCTGTGAAAAAAGAGCATCAAGAAGCGTTCGAAAAGCTTGTCAAAGACGCCGAGCTCATCGGCGAAGTAACGTCAGACAGCGCGCTGTCTGTTCAAAGCCAGGAAGGACAACAATGGATTCATGCGCAGACAGAAGAGCTCGAAAGCGCATGGAAAGGAGCTATCCCATGCTTGCTGAAATCAAAGGCTTAAATGAAGAATGCGGCGTATTTGGGATTTGGGGGCATGAAGAAGCACCGCAAATTACGTACTACGGCCTTCACAGCCTTCAGCACAGAGGCCAGGAGGGCGCCGGCATCGTGGCAACAGACGGCGAAAAAATGTCCGCCCACAAAGGCCAGGGGCTGATTACTGAAGTTTTTCAAAACGGCGAGCTCAAAAAGGTGACAGGAAAAGGAGCGATCGGCCATGTCCGCTATGCAACGGCGGGCGGCGGCGGCTTCGAAAACGTCCAGCCGTTCCTTTTCCATTCGCAAAACAACGGCAGCCTTGCGCTTGCGCACAATGGAAACTTAGTGAATGCCACTCAGCTGAAACAGCAGCTTGAAAACCAGGGCAGCATTTTTCAAACGTCTTCTGATACGGAAGTGCTCGCCCATTTAATTAAAAGAAGCGGCCACTTCGAGCTGAAAGATCAGATCAAAAACGCTCTTTCCATGCTGAAAGGCGCTTATGCTTTCCTGATCATGACGGAAAAGGAAATGATCGTGGCGCTTGATCCGAACGGACTCAGACCGTTATCTGTCGCAATGCTCGGCGACGCGTACGTCGTCGCTTCTGAAACGTGCGCGTTTGATGTGGTCGGCGCGACATATTTGCGAGATGTAGAACCGGGCGAGATGCTGATCATCAATGATGAAGGCATGAAGTCTGAGCGGTTCTCCATCAACATCAACCGTTCGATCTGCAGCATGGAGTACATTTATTTCTCAAGGCCTGACAGTAATATTAACGGCATTAATGTCCACAGCGCGAGAAAAAATCTCGGTAAAAAGCTTGCTGAAGAATCAGGCATTGAAGCAGATGTGGTGACAGGGGTTCCGGATTCAAGCATTTCAGCGGCCATCGGCTATGCCGAAGCGACGGGAATTCCTTACGAACTCGGACTGATTAAAAACCGCTATGTCGGCAGAACGTTCATTCAGCCGTCACAGTCGCTCAGGGAGCAGGGCGTGAGAATGAAGCTGTCAGCCGTCCGCGGGGTCGTTGAAGGCAAGCGCGTCGTCATGGTGGACGATTCCATCGTGAGAGGCACGACAAGCCGCAGGATTGTGACGATGCTGCGCGAAGCCGGAGCGACGGAAGTGCACGTCAGAATCAGTTCCCCGCCTATTGCTCATCCGTGCTTTTACGGAATTGACACATCAACGCATGAAGAACTGATCGCGTCCTCCCATTCAGTGGAAGAAATCCGTCAGGAAATCGGCGCCGATACATTGTCATTCTTGAGCATTGAAGGACTCCTTTCCGGGATCGGAAGACAGTATGAAGACGAAAACTGCGGGCAGTGCATGGCCTGCTTTACAGGAAAATACCCGACCGAGATTTATCAGGATACGGTTCTTCCTCACGTGAAAGAAGCCGTTTTGACAAAATAAACCGGCCGGCGCTCTTGAAGCGCCGCGCCTCCTGAAATGAATAAAGGGCAGCAGAAGCGATGCGGCTGCTCTTTTGATTTTGAATATTACGAATGGACAAGCGCGGAATAAGGAGTGGATTGTGTTGTCTGAAAGCTATAAAAACGCCGGGGTTGATATTGAAGCCGGATATGAAGCCGTAAAACGAATGAAAAAACATGTGGAAAGAACGAAGCGAATCGGCGCAATGGGCGGTCTTGGCGGATTTGGCGGCATGTTTGACCTGTCAGAACTGCCGTACAAAAAGCCGGTTCTGATTTCGGGAACGGACGGTGTCGGCACAAAGCTGAAGCTCGCTTTTGCGATGGACAAGCATGACACGATTGGCATCGATGCCGTCGCTATGTGTGTCAACGATGTGCTCGCTCAAGGAGCGGAGCCGCTGTTCTTCCTCGATTACCTTGCGGTCGGAAAAGCCGACCCCGTCAAAATTGAAGAAATTGTAAAAGGTGTCGCAGAAGGCTGTGTACAGTCAGGATCAGCGCTAGTCGGCGGAGAAACGGCGGAAATGCCGGGTCTTTATACAGAGGATGAATACGATATTGCCGGGTTCTCGGTCGGAGCCGCTGAAAAAGATGGCATCGTCACGGGCGAAAACATCAGCGAAGGGCACCTTTTAATCGGACTTTCTTCAAGCGGACTTCACAGCAACGGCTTCTCTCTCGTTCGTAAAGTTCTTCTTGAAGATGCCGGTCTGAACCTTGATGAGACGTATACACCTTTTGAACGGCCTCTTGGCGAAGAGCTTTTAGAGCCGACGAAAATTTATGTCAAGCCTGTCCTTGAAGCGGTGAAATCAGGTAAAATCGCAGGCATGGCGCACGTGACCGGCGGCGGTTTTATTGAAAACCTGCCGCGCATGATGCCTGATGGTCTCGGTGTTGAAATCGACATCGGCTCCTGGCCCGTCCCTCCTGTCTTTCCGTTCATTCAGGAGAAAGGCGGCCTGAAGTCCGAGGAAATGTTCAATGTTTTCAATATGGGAATCGGGTTTGTCCTTGCGGTGAAAGAAGAGGATATGACAGACGTGATTCAAACGCTCGAAAACAACGGTGAAAAAGCCTATCTCATCGGCAGAGTGAAAGCCGGAAGCGGCGTTGAGTTTGGCGGTGCCGGTCTTTCATGAGAAAATTCGCGGTATTTGCATCAGGAAGCGGAACGAACTTTGAAGCGATCGCAAGAAGAATGAGAGAAGAGAACTGGGATGCCGAAATCGTTCTTGTCGTCTGTGACAAGCCCGATGCGAAAGTGCTTGAAAGAGCTGAAAAAGCCGGAATTCCATCGTTCGCATTCCAGCCGAAATCGTTCGAAAATAAAGCGGCTTTTGAACAAGTGATCGTTGAACAGCTCCGCCTCCACGGAGCAGAATGGATTGTCCTGGCGGGGTACATGAGACTGATCGGCGATACGCTTCTGTCGGCTTACCGGAATAAAATCATCAACATCCATCCGTCGCTCCTGCCGGCGTTTCCCGGCATCGACGCGATCGGACAGGCGTACAGAGCGGGTGTGAAAGTGGCGGGCATCACTGTTCACTATGTTGACGAAGGCATGGACACCGGTCCGATTATCGCCCAGCGCGCCGTTGAGCTTGAAAAAAGCGAAACACTCGCGTCTCTTGAAGAAAAGATACACAAATTGGAGCATGAGCTTTATCCCGAAGTAATCAAAGAGCTTCTTGAACTAAATGGCAGAGGTGAAAAGGAATGACGATCAAACGCGCATTAATCAGCGTATCAGATAAAACGAACATTGTCCCTTTTGTAAAAGAATTGACAGAGCTTGGCGTAGAAGTGATTTCAACAGGCGGCACAAGCAAACTTCTTCAGGAAAACGGCGTTGACGTCATCGGCATTTCTGAAGTGACGGGCTTTCCCGAAATCATGGACGGCCGTCTGAAAACCCTTCATCCGAATATTCACGGCGGGCTTCTTGCCGTCCGCGGCAACGAAAAACACATGGCGCAGCTCAATGAACAGGGAATTCAGCCGATCGACCTTGTCGTTGTTAATTTATATCCGTTTAAAGAAACGGTTTCTAAAGAAGACGTCACATTCGAAGAAGCGATTGAGAATATCGACATCGGCGGTCCAGGCATGCTTCGCGCAGCAGCGAAAAACCACCAGGACGTGGCGGTCATCGTCGATCCCCGCGACTACAGCCCTGTACTGAACGACTTGAAAGAAAACGGCAGCGTCTCTCTTGAGAAAAAACGCGAGTTGGCAGCGAAGGTGTTCCGCCACACGGCAGCGTATGACGCGTTGATCGCTGACTATTTAACAAAGGTAACCGGCGAAAAAGAGCCTGAACAGTTCACCGTCACTTTTGAGAAAAAGCAATCGCTCCGCTACGGCGAAAATCCGCATCAGGAAGCAGTCTTTTATCAAAGTGCGCTCCCTGTCAAAGGGTCAATCGCTTCAGCTGAACAGCTGCACGGAAAAGAGCTCTCTTACAACAATATCAAAGACGCGGATGCAGCACTTCAAATCGTCCGCGAGTTCACGGAGCCGGCTGCGGTTGCCGTCAAGCATATGAACCCTTGCGGCGTCGGGACGGGCAACACGATCGAAGAGGCGTTTAACAAAGCATACGCCGCTGACGAAACGTCAATTTTCGGCGGCATCATCGCTTTGAACCGGGAAGTGGATAAAGCGACGGCTGAAACGCTTCACAAAATCTTTTTGGAAATCATCATCGCGCCAGCATTCAGCCAAGAAGCGCTTGATATTTTAACATCCAAGAAAAACCTTCGCCTCTTGACCCTTGATGTCAATCAGCCTGTGAAAAACGAAAAGCAGCTGACATCTGTTCAAGGCGGGCTTTTGATTCAGGATCTGGATATGCACGGTTTTGACGACGCCGACATCACAATTCCGACGAAAAGAGAGCCGACCGAACAGGAATGGGCTGACTTGAAGCTCGCTTGGAAAGTTGTGAAGCATGTCAAATCGAATGCGATTGTCCTGGCAAAAGACGATATGACGATCGGCGTCGGCGCTGGACAAATGAACCGAGTCGGCTCCGCGAAAATCGCAATTGAGCAAGCCGGCGGGAAAGCGAAAGGAAGCGCGCTCGGATCAGATGCGTTCTTCCCGATGCCTGATACGGTCGAAGAAGCGGCTAAAGCCGGTGTGACGGCGATCATTCAGCCGGGCGGATCGGTTCGTGATGAAGATTCGATTCAAAAAGCGGATGAATACGGGATCGCGATGGTGTTCACCGGAATCCGCCATTTCAAACATTAAGGGAGTGACCAGCGTGAACGTATTGATTATCGGCAGAGGCGGCAGGGAGCACACGCTCGCCTGGAAAGCGGCGCAAAGCCCTCTTGTCGGCACTGTATATGCGGCGCCCGGCAATGACGGAATGGCCGGGACCGCCGTACTCGTTGATCTTGACGAAGGCAATCACGAAGGGCTTCTCGCTTTCGCAAAGGAAAACAATATCGGACTGACGATTGTCGGTCCTGAGGTCCCTTTAATCGAAGGGCTTGTTGATGCATTTGAAGAAGCGGGCCTTCCGGTGTTCGGTCCGTCGAAAAAAGCAGCGGTGATTGAAGGAAGCAAGCAGTTTGCCAAAGATCTGATGAAAAAATATCAAATACCGACAGCAGAATACGAAACGTTTACATCTTTTGAAAAAGCAAAGGCGTATGTTGAGGAAAAAGGTGCGCCGATCGTCATCAAAGCTGACGGGCTTGCCGCTGGAAAAGGCGTCACAGTCGCGATGACAGCCGAAGATGCGGTTCAGTGTCTGCATGACTTTTTAGAAGATGAAAAGTTCGGCGATGCAAGCGCCTCTGTCGTTATCGAGGAATTTTTGAGCGGTGAAGAATTTTCGCTGATGGCTTTTGTCAAAGGTGAAAAAGTGTATCCGATGGTGATCGCGCAAGATCACAAGCGGGCATTTGACGGAGACAAAGGCCCGAATACAGGGGGAATGGGCGCATATTCCCCGGTGCCGCAGATTTCGGATGCGGTCGTTGAAGACGCCGTTAAAACGATTTTGGAGCCGGCGGCCGAAGCGATGGTTAAAGAAGGCCGTTCGTTTACGGGAGTCTTGTATGCTGGCTTAATGCTGACCGAAAAAGGAACAAAAGTGATCGAATTCAACGCGAGATTCGGAGATCCGGAAACCCAGGTCGTACTGCCGCGTCTTGAATCAGACCTTGTACAAGTCTTGCTTGACCTCCTCGCGGACAAAGAAGTGGAGCTGAAGTGGAAGGATACGGCGGCAGTCACCGTTGTTCTTGCATCTGACGGCTATCCGGAAAGCTATGAAAAAGGCACGCCGATCGGCATGCTTGAGCCTGATATGGAACAGACCGTCGTCTTTCACGCAGGCACGAAAAAAAGCGGCGGTCAGTTTGTGACAAACGGCGGCCGCGTCGCCAATGTCACGGCGTTTGCCGAGACGTTTGAAGCGGCCAGGGAAGCAGCCTATCAAGCGGTGGAACGAGTAAGAAAACCGGGGCTGTTTTACCGGACGGATATCGGCGCGCGTGCGCTCAAGGCAGCGCAGAAATAACCGGTGAAGAGACAGAGCGGGAGCACCCGTTTTGTCTCTTTTTTTGCCGTCAATTTTTTTGGATCATTTTAATCAACGATTCAGCCATCAATTCGGGCGGATAAGGCATGTCGTTTTCAAGCCACCATGCGGCTGTGCCCGCAAAGGCGGAAATCACAAATCGCCGCTGGATATCAAGAGGCACTGAGCGGTTAGTATCGGCAGCTGCTGTTTTTTTGATTCCCGTCAAAAAGCTGTCATTCCAAAAGTCATTGAGCAGCTCCTTAATGTTCAGCTCATATCTTCTGTTGATGATAATCGCAAAATCATCGCAGTTCTGTTGTAAATGCTGATAAAAGCGCAGCACATACCAGTACGCTTCAGGCTTTTCCCCGCTGCAATCTATATCAAGCGGCGAAAAAATATCCTCTTTCATCGCTTCAAACATGTCTCTCATATTTTGATGAAGCAAATCGTATTTATCTTGATAATGCTGATAAAATGTCGTTCGATTCAAGTTTGCCCGTTGCGTAATATCCTGTACAGAGATTTTTCCCCATTCTTTTTTAGCAAGCAGTTCAAACAAGGCTTTTTTTAAATTTGTTTTCGATTTTGTAATCCGCTTGTCCCCGCGATAGCTGTCAGCCACTTCAGCCGCCTCCTCAAACACTTTTTCGACACTTCTTTTCCACTTGTTGGTTGAATGATCCGGTGGGTTCTTTTAATTTTAAACTAACATATTGAACTTCATGAATCAGCTGACAAGAACCGAAGGAGTGAAAACGAATGAGTCAAACAAAACAGCAGAACCCTATTCAGAAAGCGCTGCTTAACGGAAAGAACAGACAAGACCCGTATGATCCGTTTCCATGGTATGAAAAAATGCGCACCGAATCACCGATTCACTATGATGAAGACAGCAAGGTATGGAGTGTGTTCCGTTATGACGATGTCAAAAGAGTGATCAGCGACAAAGACTTTTTTTCAAATCAGTTCCATCAGCTTGGAACCGGCAATACGTTTGCGAAAACGTTGATTAGCATGGATCCGCCGAAACACACGAGAATCAGATCGATCGTCAACAAGGCTTTTACTCCGCGTGTCATGAAAGAGTGGGAGCCGCGCATTCGCGAACTGACGAATGAACTGCTCGCTCAAATCCGCGGCAGGGAAGAGATCGACCTTGTACAGGATTTTTCATATCCGTTGCCCGTCATCGTCATTTCGGAATTGCTCGGCGTTCCTTCAGTATATAAGCACCATTTCAAAGAATGGTCCGACGTGTTGGTCAGCCTGCCGAAGAGCGATCGGCAAGAAGATGTGAACGAGTGGAAAAACATCAGGGATCAAGGGGAAGAAGAGCTGACCGCGTTTTTTGAAAAGATGATCGAAGAGAAAAGACAAAACCTCGGCAATGACTTGATTTCGCTCTTGATCAAAGCCGAACAAGAAGGGGACAAGCTTTCCCCTGATGAATTGGTTCCGTTTTGCAACCTGCTCTTGATGGCGGGGAATGAAACCACGACCAATTTGATTTCAAATGCGGTCTACAGCATTCTCGAAACACCGGGTGCGTATGACGAGCTCGCAAGGCATCCTGAACTGATTCCGCAGGCCGTCGAGGAAGCCGTCCGTTTCCGGGCGCCCGCGCCGATGATCGTGCGCTTCGTTAAACAGGATACCGAGATCAGAGGAGTAAGTTTGAAAAAAGGAGAAGGCGTCGTCGCTTTTCTTGCTTCTGCCAACCGTGATGAAGCGAAATTTGAGAGGGCGCACGAATTTGATATTCACCGTCATCCGAACCCGCATATCGGATTTGGCCACGGCATCCATTTCTGCTTAGGCGCTCCGCTCGCGAGGCTGGAAGCGGCGATCGCTCTTGAGGCGCTCCTCAAGCAGTATTCTTCGATGGAAAAGCTTGCGATCGCGCCGATGGCGGACAGCAGCATGTACGGCTTGAAACAATTCCGTCTGCGGGTGAAGTCAGCGGGGAAAACGGCGCCATACTAATTTTAAAAGCGCCTGAAGTGGTGCTTTTTTGTTGTTGGTGGAAAAATCGCCTAACCTTTAGTACCATTTTATTAAGACAGTGATAGGGAAGGAGAAAGCATATGAGTCATGTAACCTGCAAAAGGTGTAAAAAACAAATATCAAAAGACGAGACATTTTATTACATAGACAAGCCCGTCGGATTATCAGGAATCACCCATGTCAAAAGGTTTCTGGAGAGCAACGGCTTGATTTTATGTGAAGATTGTATAAGAGAGCATTTGCAAAAATGACCTCATTCAATATCAAAAAAGCCCCTATAAAAGATGACGAAATCCTAAAACTTTAAACCGTTTTAGGATTTCGTCAACAATCTGCCACTTTCATTCCCAAGAAGGTGTTTTTTTACGGACAGGGCATTTCTTTCATAAGCCGGCCAGCAGGAATTTGACTGGATAAGCCTTGTGCCTTAAAATGAAAGTAATAAAAATGAATACTCCAAAGGGGAGTAGCTGTCACAGTAAAGTCGTCATTACGGGATGTCCTAGATCCTCGGCTTTGCTGGCAATCTAATTGTTAGCGAGACCTTTGCCAAATCTGATTTGGTGAAGGTCTTTTTGTTTATCCACTTCACCAAATCGGTGGAGTTTTTTCATTTTTATCAAAAGGGAAAGGAGACTGACCGTGTCTAAGCTCGGGAAATGGCTGAAGCGTGAATTGGTGAAGAAAGGTCTGCCTTTGGCGAAAGAAAAATTAATTCCGATTTTGAAAGAAAAAATGAAAAAGAAACGATAAGGAGGCAAACAATGAAAAGAATTCTTATAGTTCTTGCCGGAATGGGCCTTTTAGGTGCAGGCGGATGCGGAATGCTTGATCAGGTGAATGACGGATTGAACTATACAAATGAAGCGGCCGGCTATATCCAAGAAGTGAAGACATTTGCGGAGGAGGCGCCTTCCTTGGCTGAACAGGCTGTAAACGACACGGGTGCAAAAGAAAAGCTGGAAACTCAGCTTGAGTCTATCCAGCAGGCTGCAGCCGATTTTAATGAATTAACCCCTCCCGATGCCGCAGCCGAGATTCATAACACCATCGAGAAGCATAATGAAACACTGCAAAAAAGCGCTGAGGATGTTTTGAAAAGTGTTGAGGAAGGAAAATTAACAGTCGAGAAGCTGGAGCAGTCAGAATTGGTGCAAAGCGCTCAGCAGATCAGCGATGTGATGGGCCAGATTGAAAAATTGACCGAATAGAAAAAAGCATCCCGGTTTGGGATGCTTTCAGCTTGTCGACAAAGCATAAAAAGTGGCTTCATCGACAAGCTTTTTTTAAAAAAATGTGAGTGGAATCTAGTTTTGGAGGTTTTACTATGTTGTCCAAGCACTCAAAAGATCAGCGTGAACAGCTTGAAGTCGTTGCCTTAAGTGAACTTGTCCTTGAAGATGATCTGGTCAGGAAGATGGAAGAAGTTCATGGATTTTTCATTTATTTATGAAAAAGTTGCCCCTCTTTATTCTTCAAAAGCACGTCCAAGCATTGATCCTGTTGTATTGATCAAAATGGTTCTGATTCAATACGTGCTTGGGCATCGCTCCATGCGCGAAACCATCGAACGGGTTTTTTGCGGCATGGCCTGCGCTGGACAACCCTGTGGGGAAAGAAAAAATTGTCCATGCAGGCGATGCTTGTTTTCGCTGACATGAATGGACATGGAAAGGCCCTAACCGCCGTCCTTTTCATCGAAAAAACAAAATAAACTTGACAAAAAATAGGCAGGACCTTAGAAATCCGAATTTTGTCAACGGTCTGAAATCACCTATAAAAGGTGCTTTTTACGATTGTTCGCCAGTCTCTCCCTGCTGCTTCATATAAGTTTGGCAAACATATGTCATGGGACAAAATCGCAAGATGCCGGAAGCGGCCTTCATCGCCCCCATAAACATGCAGAAAAGCGTCATTCTGCACCACGGTTTTCTCGTAAACTTTGCCGCTGCCGCCGACAGGATCGTCAGTCCGCAGGCAATGCGAAAAACGGCGTCAAACAGTCCGATGTTTTGCTTCATGCTTCATTCCTCCTATTTAAATAATTAAATAAAGTGTTTTTTCGAAAAATTGTAACGGATTGGTAATGCGTGACGATAGTAAATGTGTTAACATAGGATCATTACATGTAAAGGAGAGTATGTGAATGTCCGAACGCACCTTAATTTGGAAAAACAAACACATCAGATCGCAAGTTGATGTTGTAAGTTCAAGGCTGCAGCCAACGCTCCTTTTACGAAATGCCTCTGTACTGAACCCGTATGTAAAGCAATGGATTCTGGCAAACGTATGGATTCATCATGACAGAATCGTTTACGTCGGCCGTGACTTGCCGAAGACGGCTGTTAAAACTACAATAGATTGTGAAGGAAAATACATTGTACCCGGGTATATTGAGCCGCATGTCCATCCTTTTCAAATTTATAATCCCCAAACTTTGGCTGAATATGTGTCACAGTTTGGAACGACGACATTCGTAAATGACAACTTGTTTCTGCTTTTGCATTGCGGAAAAAAGAAAGCGTTTTCTATATTGGAAGAACTGAAAAAACAGCCTGTCCACTACTATTGGTGGTCAAGGTATGACTTGCAGACTGAAGTGTTGAATGAAGATCAAATTTTATCGATCGATTACCGAAAACGTTGGGGAGAACACCCGGACGTCATCCAGGGAGGAGAAATGACAGGCTGGCCGCGCCTCTTGGACGGCGATGATCTGCTCCTTCATTGCATGCAGTGCACGAAAAGAAGGAGAAAGCGGATCGAGGGTCATTTTCCGGGGGCATCGGAAAAAACGCTCACGAAGATGAAGCTTTTCGGCGCTGATGCAGATCATGAAGCCATGACTGGAAAGGAAGTGCTGAAGCGGCTTGAACTTGGATACCACGTCGGCTTGAGGCAGTCTTCCATCCGTCCTGATTTGCGAAAGATTTTGCGCGAGCTGCACGAAGACGGCTTTCACCATTATGACCATATGTTTTATACAACGGACGGTGCAACGCCGAACTTTTATAAAGAAGGCATGACAAACAAGCTGATTGAAATTGCCATCGAAGAGGGTGTGCCGCTAATCGATGCCTATAATATGGCTTCGTTTAATATTGCTAAGTATTATCATATGGAGGATATCCTCGGTGTGGTGGCACCGGGCAGATACGCAACGCTCAACATTTTGAATAGCCCTGATGAACCGAATCCGGAGACAGTTTTGGCAAAAGGGCGGCTGATCAAATCAGGCGGCGTAAATATGAATGCGTTTACAGTTCCGGATTGGCAAAAAGGGGGTCTTGTCCCTCTGAACCTTTCATATGATCTAACGATGGATGACTTGCAGTTTTCCATGCCGCTCGGCTTAAAAATGAGGAATTCCGTGATTATGGAGCCTTATACGATTGAGATTGACAACTCTGTCAACCAGCTTTCTTTTGACCATGATGAAAGCTATCTCTCGCTGTTCGACAAATATGGAAAATGGCGTGTCAATACGATGCTGAAAGGCTTTGCAACCCGCGTCCAAGGGTTCGTCAGCTCCTATTCGACAACGGGAGATATTATCGCGGTCGGCAAAAACAAGGAAGACATGCTTTTGGCCTTCAAGCGGATGAAAGAAATCGGGGGAGGTATCGTATTAGCGGAAAACGGAAAAATCCTGCACGAAATTCCTCTTCATTTAAGCGGCGGCGCATCAAATGAGATGTATGAAAAGGTGCTTGAAAGGGAAAAGACGTTAAAAGAGCTTTTGTTTGAAAGAGGCTATACGTTTGACGACCCGATCTACACCCTGCTCTTTTTGCAAAGCACTCATCTGCCTTATATCAGGGTGACGCCGAAAGGGATCTTTGATGTGATGAAAAAAACTGTACTCTTTCCATCGATAATGCGTTAAAATATAAAAGAGCGGGAGCTAATCTATGGTGAATCGATATGTAAGAGTACTGCTTTGTTTTGCTTCTCTTTTACTGCTTGCATCGTGCCAGTCGCAGGAACAGCAGGAAAAGGAAAAGAACATTCATCCGCTGACAGGATTGAAGGCGGACGGAGATATTCGGCAGCGGCCCATTGCCGTTGTGGTGAACAATCATTCAAAAGCACGGCCGCAGTCGGGATTAAGCAAGGCTGACATTGTCATTGAAGCTCTCAGTGAAGGACCGATCACACGATTGTTGGCGATCTATCAAAGCGACATGCCTGAAGCGGTTGGCCCAGTCCGCAGCGCCCGGGAGTATTTCATTGATTTGGCTCTCGGTTTTGACAGCCTCTTGGTGCATCACGGCTGGAGTCCGGGTGCAAAAAGCCGCCTGTTGAACGGCGACGCCGATCATATCAATGGGATGGATTACGACGGCAGCCTGTTTTGGAGGGCCGATTTTCGGGAAGCGCCGCATAATTCGTACACGTCATATAAAAATGTAAAGCAAGCAGCAGATGACAAAGGATATGCCATCGAAACCCGCACAGAACCGCTCACTTTTAAAGCAAGCCCTGACAAACCTTCGGATGCGCTTTATTCTATACGGTTAGATTACGGAACAAAATCCGTTACAAACCGTGTCGAATATGGTTATGATAAAAAGGTTGAAGGCTATGTGAGAAAGTCAGACGGTATTTTGACAACAGACCTTGAAACAGAAGAACCGGTTGTTCTTCAAAACATTCTAATAGCGGAAGCCGAACATCATATGAAAGATGCGTACGGGAGAAGGGATATTGACCTTCGTTCAGGCGGAAAAGGACTCCTTTTGCAAAACGGGGAAGTCCATCGGATCAGCTGGAAGAACGAAAACGGCCGGATCATACCGAAGACGGACGGCAAGACCGTTCCGTTTGTGCCGGGAAAAACGTGGATCAATGTCGTTCCCGATCTCAGCAAGGTTTCTATTAGCAAAGGAGAAGGTGTGTAAAGATGCAGATCGATAAATTGCGCGGGAGAGAGCTGGACCAGCTTTTTCAATCCATACTATCACTAAAAGATCTCGAAGAATGCTATCGTTTTTTCGATGATTTATGCACAATAAATGAAATTCAGTCATTGGCTCAGCGGCTCGAAGTAGCCAGAATGCTGCGCGACGGTAACACGTATCACAAAATTGAGACGGAAACCGGAGCGAGCACCGCGACCATTTCCAGGGTGAAACGCTGCCTGAACTACGGAAATGACGCTTATATCATGGCGCTGGACCGCGTCAAAGCAAATCAATCTGAATCATCTTCATGATGTCATGAAACCGCCTGGCTCAGGGCCCTGAGCACCGGCGGTTTTTTTGTGCTTTCTGCACGTTTATCGTTTATTCGTTATCCGTTTTTCGAAAGGGGCTGAATTTGTTATAATATTTAAATGGTAAGAACGAATGGAGGAGCTTTTTTCATGTACGATATTACCGAGTGGAAGCATGTCTTTAAACTCGATCCGAATAAAGATATTACGGATGATCAGCTTGAACAGCTGTGCGAATCTGGAACAGACGCGGTTTTGATCGGCGGAAGCGATCATGTCACAGAAGATGATGTCCTTCGGCTGATGTCAAAAGTGCGCCGCTTTTTAGTGCCGTGCGTCCTGGAAGTGTCGACGATTGACGCGATCGTCCCGGGATTTGATCTCTATTTTATTCCGACTGTGCTCAACAGCAGAGATACCGACTGGATTGCCGGCTTACATAAGAAGGCGATGAAAGAATACGGCGAGCTGATGTCACCTGATGAGATTGTTGTTGAAGGGTACTGTATTTTGAATCAGGACTGCAAGGCTGCCGCTTTGACAAACGCAGATACCGAGCTTGACATTGAGGATATTAAAGCATACGCCCGCGTGGCAGAACATCTTTTCCGCCTCCCGGTCTTTTATCTTGAATACAGCGGCATGCTGGGGGATTCGGAGACCGTTAAGGAAACAAAAGCGGTGCTTCAGGAAACGACGCTGTTTTACGGCGGCGGCATCAAAGATGCGGAGACGGCGGTAAAAATGGCTGAGCACGCCGATGTGATCGTCGTCGGAAACGCGATTTATGAGAATTTCGAAGATGCGCTGCAAACGGTAAAGGCCGTAAAAGGATGAGCACAACGAACCGGATTGGTTTATAATAGAACATATGTTTGAATAGGCGGTGAACGGAATTGAATTACATTAGCGACCAATTATTAAGCGGATTAAACAAGATGCAGCAGGAAGCGGTCAAAACGACGGACGGTCCGCTTTTGATCATGGCCGGAGCAGGAAGCGGAAAGACGCGGGTATTGACGCACCGCATTGCGTATTTAATGGCGGAGAAGCGCGTTGCCCCGTGGAACATTTTGGCGATTACATTTACGAACAAAGCGGCCAGAGAAATGAAAGAACGTGTGGAACGCATTCTCGGACCGGGAGCGGACGACATCTGGATTTCGACGTTCCACAGCATGTGTGTGAGAATTTTACGGAGAGACATCGACAGAATCGGCATCAACCGGAATTTCTCGATTCTTGATACGTCAGATCAGCTTTCCGTCATTAAAGGAATCTTAAAGGAAAGAAACATCGATCCGAAAAAATTCGATCCCAGAAGCATACTCGGATCGATCAGCAGTGCGAAAAACGAATTGATCGACCCGGAAGAGTACGAGAAAACAGCCGGCGGTTTTTTTGAACAAGTCGTCAGCGATGTCTACAAAGATTATCAGAAAAAACTGCGGAAAAACCAGTCGCTCGATTTTGACGATCTGATCATGACGACGATCATCCTGTTTGACCGGGTGCCGGAAGTGCTCGAATACTACCAGCGGAAATTCCAATACATTCATGTCGATGAGTATCAGGATACGAACAGGGCGCAGTATTTGCTCGTCAAAAAAATGGCGCAGCGCTTCGAAAACATCTGCGTCGTCGGGGACTCCGACCAGTCGATCTACAGATGGCGCGGCGCGGACATTGCCAACATTCTGTCGTTTGAAAAAGACTATCCGAATGCAAGCGTCATTCTACTCGAACAAAACTACAGGTCGACAAAGCGGATATTGAACGCGGCCAATGAAGTGATTCAGAACAACTCCAACAGAAAGCCGAAAAACCTCTGGACCGAAAATGACGAAGGAGCGAAAATCTCCTACTTCAGAGGCGACAACGAATTTGGCGAAGGCCAATTTGTCGCGGGCAAAATCAGGGAGCTCGTCGGCTCGGGAAAACGATCTTTCTCTGATATCGCGATTTTGTACCGGACGAACGCTCAATCGCGTGTCATCGAGGAAACGCTGATGAAAGCGAACATCAACTACAACATTGTCGGCGGCACGAAGTTCTATGACAGGAAAGAGATCAAAGACATCCTTGCGTATTTGCGCCTCGTCGCAAATCCTGACGATGATATCAGCTTTGCGCGGATCGTAAACGTGCCGAAGCGCGGCGTCGGTGCGACTTCAGTCGATAAAATTGCGGCTTATGCCGATATGAACGGAATGTCTTTATTTGAAGCGCTCGGACAGGTTGACTTTATCGGCCTCAGCGCAAGAGCGGCGAACGCGCTTGACGAGTTCAGACAGACGATCGAAAACCTGACGAACATGCAGGAATACTTATCTGTCACAGAGCTTACGGAAGAAATCCTTGAAAAAACCGAATACCGCGAAATGCTAAAAGCGGAAAAATCCTTGGAAGCGCAGAGCCGTCTTGAAAATATCGACGAGTTTCTCTCCGTAACGAAAAACTTTGAACAGCAAAGCGAAGATAAATCGCTCGTCGCCTTTTTGACGGATTTGGCCCTTATCGCCGATATCGATCAGCTTGATCAAAAGGAAGAAGAGACCGGAAATCAAGACGCGGTCATCTTGATGACGCTTCATGCCGCGAAAGGACTCGAATTCCCGGTCGTGTTCCTGATGGGGCTTGAAGAAGGGGTATTCCCGCACAGCCGCTCCCTGATGGAGGAAGCGGAGATGGAAGAAGAACGGAGACTCGCATACGTCGGCATCACGAGGGCTGAGGAAGAGCTTTATTTAACTAACGCGCGGATGCGGACATTGTTCGGGAGAACGAATATGAACCCGGAATCAAGGTTCATTGCGGAAATACCGGAAGAATTATTGGACAATCTAAACGAGAAGAAAAAAGATCTGAAAACGCCGTTTGGAAGAAAGCCGGAGCGGAGAGGCCCGGTTACCCGGCCGGCTGCATCGTACAGCAAAACCGGCGGCGACGGTGTCAATTGGGCAGTCGGCGACAAAGCCTCCCATAAAAAGTGGGGCGTCGGAACCGTTGTCAGCGTCAAAGGATCCGGCGAATCGACTGAGCTTGACATCGCCTTCCCGAGCCCGACCGGAGTGAAGCGTCTTCTCGCGGCCTTTGCGCCTATTGAAAAGCAATAAATGGCAAAAGACCTGAAATGAAAGGACGAAACCAATGGAAAAAGAAGCAGCTAAACGCCGTGTGGAACAACTGCATGCATTGATTAACAAATACAACTACGAATATCACACCCTTGACGACCCAAGCGTGCCTGATTCCGAATATGACAAGCTGATGAAGGAACTTATTGCTCTTGAAGAAGAGCACCCCGACCTGAAAACGCCGGACTCTCCTTCTCAGCGTGTCGGCGGAGCCGTTTTGGACGCCTTTCAAAAAGTGCAGCATAAAACGCCGATGCTGAGCCTCGGCAACGCGTTTAATGAAGAAGATCTGCGCGACTTTGACCGCCGCGTCCGCCAGGCGGTCGGAGATGTTGAGTACAACGTCGAATTTAAAATAGACGGTCTTGCTGTTTCACTGCGCTATGAAAACGGCGTATTTGTCAGAGGTGCGACAAGAGGCGACGGAACAACGGGCGAGGATATTACGGAAAATTTGAAGACCATCAGAAACATTCCCCTCCGAATGAAGCGCGCTCTTTCAATTGAAGTGCGCGGCGAGGCTTTTATGCCGAAGCGCTCCTTTGAATTGCTGAACAAAGCGCGGCTCGAACGGGATGAAGAGCCGTTCGCCAACCCGCGGAACGCCGCTGCCGGCTCATTAAGGCAGCTCGATCCGAAAATCGCCGCGAAACGAAATCTCGATATCTTCGTCTACAGTATAGCGGAGCTTGACGAAATGGGCGTTGAAACGCAAAGTCAGGGACTCGATTTCCTCGACGAACTCGGCTTTAAAACCAATCATGAAAGAAAAAAATGCAGCACGATCGAAGAAGTCATTGAGATCGTCGAAGAGCTCAAGACAAAACGCGCCGACCTCCCGTATGAAATCGACGGGATCGTCATTAAAGTCAACTCCCTTGATCAGCAGGAAGAACTCGGCTTTACGGCAAAAAGCCCGCGCTGGGCAATCGCCTACAAGTTTCCTGCCGAAGAGGTTGTCACAACGCTTTTGGACATTGAATTAAGCGTCGGCCGGACGGGTGCAGTAACCCCGACTGCGATTCTCGAACCTGTAAAAGTGGCGGGAACGACCGTCCAAAGAGCTTCTCTCCACAACGAAGATTTGATTAAAGAGAAGGATATCAGACTGCTGGACAAAGTCGTCATTAAAAAAGCAGGAGACATCATTCCCGAGGTTGTCAACGTGCTCGTCGAACAGAGGACGGGAGAAGAGAAAGAATTCAACATGCCGAAGGAATGCCCGGAATGCGGAAGCGAGCTTGTCAGAATTGAAGGAGAAGTCGCGCTTCGCTGCATCAATCCGGAGTGCCCGGCTCAGATCAGGGAAGGCCTGATCCATTTCGTTTCCCGGAACGCGATGAATATAGACGGTCTTGGCGAGCGCGTCATCACCCAGCTGTTCCGCGAAGACCTCGTCCACAATGTCGCCGATCTGTATAAGCTGACGCGCGAGCAGCTGATCAATCTCGAGCGGATGGGGGAAAAATCGACCGACAACTTATTGAAGTCGATTGAAAAATCGAAGGAGAATTCATTGGAACGGCTTCTCTTCGGACTCGGCATCCGCTTCATCGGCGCCAAAGCGGCCAAGACACTGGCGATGCATTTTGAAACGCTTGACAGGCTCAAAAAAGCGACAAAAGAAGAATTGGTCGAAGTCGATGAAATCGGCGAGAAGATGGCGGACGCCCTCGTCACTTATTTTGAAAAAGAAGAGATTTTAAAGCTGTTGGACGAGCTTGAAGAACTCGGGGTGAACACCGAGTATAAGGGCCCGAAAAAAGCGGCCGCTGAAGCGAGCGATTCGTATTTTGCGGGGAAAACGATCGTCCTGACCGGGAAGCTCAACGAAATGTCGCGGAACGACGCGAAAGCGGAAATCGAAGCGCTCGGCGGAAAAATCACAGGCAGTGTAAGCAAAAAAACCGATCTCGTCATTGCCGGCGAAGCGGCAGGCAGCAAACTGGCGAAAGCTGAAGAGCTGAACATCGAAGTATGGGATGAAGCAAGACTGATCAGTGAGCTAAAGAAATAAGAGGAGTGTTTTCTATTGAAAAAGATATTATGTTTGGCGGCTGCTGCGGGTATGCTCATGCTCTCGGCCTGTGCGCCGAATTTTGGGGGAGAAGAAGAGCAGGAGATGGTGCAGAAAACGGATAAGTCGAAAGAAAAAGCCATCATTCCGAAATACAACATCTCCGATTCTTATTATAAAATGGTTCTTCCTTTCAAGGCGGGGAAAGCCCGCGGCTTGACGACCGAACGCCTGAATACGCGGCTGGATATCGATGAATTTGAGACAGGCATGATGCGCCTTGCGCAAGATTCATTTTCTACTGACGATTACCTTTTTCAAGAAGGACAATATCTGGATGAGGATACAGTTACGAGCTGGCTCGCCCGCAAAAAAACGGGAGACGACCTGAAAAAAGCGGAGAAAGACGATAAAAACTTCAAAAACCTCGGACTGAACCCCGCCCTTTCCGGGAGCGGGTCAACAGAGAAGCAAAACGAAGAAAGCCCGGTATACCTCGCCCATATGCTTGAGCATGACTACCTCGTCCGCAAAGACAAGGATACGATTGAGCTCGGCGGCGTCGTGATCGGCCTTGCGCTGAACTCTGTCTACTACTACCGCGAAAATGTCGGCGACCCGCAAAAAGAAGTGACCATCAGCGACAAAAAGCTGAGGCAGGAAGGCGAAAAAATCGCCGAGGAAGTGGCGAAACGGATCAGAAACATGGATGATTTGAAAAACATTCCGCTGACCATCATGCTCTACAAGCAGGCGCCTAAGTCATCGATCGTCCCTGGAAACTTTATCGCCAAAACCGATGTGAAATCAGGGACAAGCGAGCTCGGCGGCTGGGATAAAATCAATGAAGAGTACACGTTCTTCCCTTCAACAGAAGGTTCAGAGAAACATCCGGATGACGCGGAGCTTTTCAAACGCTTTAAAAACAAAGTCGATACGTATTTTCCAAACTACACAGGGGTTGTCGGCACGGCTCTCTATAAAGACGACCAAATGCAGGACATGAAAATCAACATCCCGATGCAGTTTTACGGCAAAAGCGAAGTCATCGCCTTTACCCAGTTCTTGACCGGTGAAGTAATGGATTACTACGGCAAAAGCGGACTGAACGTTGAGATCAACATTAATTCGTCAGCCGGGCAGGAAGCCGTTATCCTGAAAAAGCCGGGAGACAAGGAACCGACTGTTCATATTTATGATTCATAAAAAAGAAGCAGCCTTCTCGGCTGCTTCTTTTTGTCACGCGGAAAAAGGAATAAGGAGACCTATCATTCATTCACGGTGCGCCAACAAGATATTTTTTTATAGTGTTCTGAATAAAATACTATTGCAAAATTAGGATACAACTCTTATAATTGATTATACAGAATATAGTATATTGTTTTGAGGAAGATGAATTATGTGGGAAAAATTTTACTCTAAAAATGGTTTGGCTGCTAAAAATATTGCTAAAGAATTGATGAATATCAAAGCAGGTGAAAAAATTCCCCGCATCTCAGACTACTGTCATAAGTTATCCATCGGCAGGGGGACTGTCCAAAGTGCGCTGAATTTATTGGTTGATATGAAAGCGATTCATTTGGAGGCTAGAGGCCATTTAGGAACGTTTTTGGTAAGTAAGGATAACAATTTATTACTTGAGATTGCAGGTATTGCACCATTAATCGGCTCAATGCCACTTCCGTATTCAAGGAAATATGAAGGGCTGGCAACAGGGATTGTGGAAGGGTTTGAATCAACCGGAAAAACAGTTAACTTGATCTATATGCGTGGCGGAGTGAATCGAATCGAAGCAGTCCGAACAAAAAGAAGTGATTTTGCAATTGTTTCTAAGATGACGGCAGATCATATCATAGCAGAATATCCAAATTTGAAAATTTTTAAGAAATTCGGGGAAAGCAGTTATGTATCTTCCCATAAAATCTTCTTAGCTCATCCAAATGAGGAAATAGGTAAGGATGTTGTAAGAGTAGGTGTTGATTTGGAGTCCCTGGATCAGAAACAATTAACATTGGCTGAATTTGAAAATAAAAATGCTGAGTTTGTCAATATGAATTATATGCAGCTTTTCGATATGCTTCTTTCAAAACAAATTGATGCAGCAGTTTGGAATGCCGATGACAAAAGAATGATTCAAACGTTTAAAGCAATCGATTTTTTTTCACCGAAAGCCAAGAAAATTTCCAAGGATACAACTGAAGCCGTTATTGTTATTGAAGGAGACAGAGAAAAAGAAATAGCAGAAAAGTGGCATTTGGTTAATGAGAAACAAATATTAGACACTCAAAAAAGTGTAGAAAAAGGAGAGAAAATACCGCGCTACTAAAATGCCGGCCCATCCGACTTGTCATTCAATACATGAGGCGATGGGTCAGCATTTGAAATTTAAAATACTAAATACAGTATATTGGAGGAACTGGCGTGAACCAAATACAGCTGGAAGAAAAGTTGTCTATTTTACTAACGAGTCGAGTGATTACAAAAAATGCTTTCAACACAACTTTGAACACATTTGTTTTCTTATCAAAAAAGCTGAAAAAGGAGGTGATCAAAGACTCTGAAATGTTTTGGACGCACATGGCGATGGCTTTAACTAGAATTGAGAGGGGAGAAAGCGAAGAAAGTCCTGCAATTGCCATCATCAATGAAGTGTACGAAACACCATATAAAAATGCTATAGAAGAAGTGATAGATTTTATACATTCACTGGCAGGTTTAGAACTTCCAGAAGGTGAGCGTGTCTATTTTTATCTTCATCTTCATAAAGTCATAGAATCTAATGAATAGGAGGGTTTTATTATGGTGAGAATCGTAATAGGCGGACAGTTGAAAAAACAAGCGATTGAAAAACTTGTTAAAGAAATTGGGGGAAGCAATGTAGAAGTTTTGGTTAAAGGTGATTTGGACGCTGTTATGGCTGTGAAAAACAATAAGGTAGATTATTATATTGGCGCCTGTGAAACAGGATCCGGTGGTGCGCTTGCAATGGCAATTGCATTATTAGGCAAAGATAAATGCGTCACCTTGGCTTCGCCAAGTACCATAAAAAACAAGGAAGAGATCGAGAAGGAAGTAGAAAGCGGCAAAATTGCCTTTGGTTTTACAGCTTCGTCTTCACAAAATATATTAAACATTTTAATTCCTTATTTATTAAAATAAATGAATTTTTTTCTTTATATTTTGTTACACCGGCTTCAACTGTATACATTTTTTTCAGTTAAAGAAAGCGCTTTCCTGGATGATTTAAGAAGCACGGATGACATGATGTACAGAAGATGAGAAAAATCATAGAGGTGAATAATGAATGGACCTTTCTTTAATTCAATGTCTTGTCATAGCGGCTGTTGGTGCATTAGGTTCTATACTAGTAAATCGCGGAGTAGCAGTGTTTAATGATGGTTTGCGACCGATTATGCCTGAATACCTTGAGGGGAGAATGACAAGAGGGGAGCTTGCTGCAACAAGTTTTGCATTAAGTTTTGGCTTAATCATAGGGTTTGGTATTCCGCTTTCAATAGGAGCAACAATCATTATTGGACACAGCATTTTATTGGCGTGTGACATTATTGGCATTTGGACTCCGGAAAACAAAATAGGCATGATAACTGCAGGGGTTATTGGTGCCGTTTATAGTATTGGAATCGTTTTAGGACTGCAATTTGTAGTAGATTTATTTGGCATGTTTCCCGTGAATTTTATAGATTCTTTAAGTCTTATTGGTCAGCCTATTATTATTGCATTTACAGTATTTCCAGCTGTAGCGGTTGGATATCAGCACGGTTTAAAAAAAGCCGCCGTCACTGCAATCGTCACTTTGGCTTCGTTTCTCTTATTCGAGAAGTTTGGAACATTTCAAGCTGCAGGATATAAAATTTCGCTCAGTCCTGAAGGAATGGCTTTATTAGCAGGAATGTTAATGATGATTTATTATGCAGCGAGAATTAGAGGCGGTGATGAATCTACTAATGCAAATTTAGTGAATATATTTAATGAGCGTGTAAATCGAATTAAGAAAAACCGCTGGTTATTAGCTCTTATGGGAGGACTTGTTTCTTTAACATCATCCATGCTGATTTTAGCAGTGGATGCAATGCCTCAAGCATTGATTAATAAAGAGCTTTACACAGAGGCGGCAATCGCTACATTTGCACGTGGAATTGGCTTCATCCCTTTAGTTTTTTCAACTGCGATCGTAACAGGAGTTTATGGTTTAGCTGGTACCACTTTGGTATTTGCAATCGGTCTTATTTTCAGGGATATACCGATTTTAGCATTTCTGTTGGGCTTTTTAGTCATGTATTTAGAGGTCGTATCATTATCCGCAGTATCAAAAAGTATGGACAAACTGCCTGGTGTAAGGGAGATGGGGGAGCATATTCGCACTTCGCTGTCAGATGTTCTAGGAATGGCTATATTAATTGGCAGTGCGATGGCAGGGGAAAAAATTGCTCCCGGTATTGGCTTCTTCTGGGTGATTGGATTTTATTTAATAAACCGAATTGCATCAAAACCACTTGTTGAATTGGCTGTCGGCCCTATTGCAGTTATATTGTTGGGGATTGTTGCCAATCTTCTCTATGCAGTCGGTTTATGGCAGGTTGGCTAAATCATCGAAAGAGGGGAAGTTTCCGAATGTTGAAAGACGGAATGACCTATATGCATGAACATACAACGATAGACCTTTCCGAAGTAAAAAACAATGAGGATTGTAAGTTGGATGTATTTTCTGAAACCGTTAGAGAATTTAAAAGTTTATACGAAAAGGGCGTACGCAATATTGTGGATGTCACGAATATTGGAATGGGGAGAAATATTACATACGTTCAAAAAGTAGCAGAAGAAACAGGCATTAATATTGTCTTTTCAACTGGTTTCTACCAAGATACTTTTTACCCGATCCATGTGTTTCGCGAACCAAAAGAAAAGTTGGCAGAAAGAATGGTAATGGAGATTGTTGAAGGAATTAGAGGAACAGATGCTAAAGCCGAGCTGATCGGTGAAATTGGAACAAGTTATAATAAATGGACGGAAACCGAACAAAAAGTATTTGAAGCGGTTGTTGTGGCGCATAAGCAAACAAAAAAACCAATATCAACCCATACTTCCATAGGAACATTAGGGCATGAACAAGTAGAGTTTTTTAAAAAACATGAAGTTGATTTAAACCGAGTGGTGATAGGGCATGTTGATTTATCAGGAGATGCCGATTATATATTGAAAATGCTGAGAGAAGGTGTGTATGTAGAATTCGATACAATAGGTAAAGAAAATTATATGCCTGATCGTGTTCGGGCAGAAATGTTGAAAAAGATACAGGCTAAAGGGTATATAGACAAGGTTCTGCTGTCTATGGACATCACCAGAAAATCACATTTGGTATATAAAGGCGGGGTGGGCTATTCATATTTGATAGACACGTTTATCCCTCTCTTGCAAACCTATGGAATAACTGATGAATCAATTGATAAGATGTTGATTAAAAATCCTCGCGCTTTTATGAAAGGGGAGAGTGAATGAGCATGGAAACTTATCCTCTATATAGTCTATCTATTGAAGAAGCCATGCATAGACAATTTAAGTTGGTGGATGTCATCACAAGACATTTTCGAGGAGAGGAATTGCTTTCACTTGGCGATTTAGGCGTTGTAAAAGGAATGAATAAACCGCGGTTCACAAAAAAAATAGAAGAGACACTAGCCGATTTCTTTGGCACAGAGAAAGCAATGTTAGTTCGTGGTGCAGGAACAGGGGCATTGAGATTTGGTTTTATGAGTTTTTTAAAGCCAGGTGACGAGATCCTAGTCCATGACGCACCTATATATCCAACAAGTAAAACAACGTTAGAGTCGATGGGGGTCTTGCCAATATACGCGGATTTTCACGATTCTGAACAAATAAAAAAAGCCATCCTCAAACACCCGAAGTTAAAAGGTGTATTGATTCAGCATACGAGGCAAAAAATAGATGACCATTACGATTTGGCTGAAACGATAAAAAAAATTCGTTCCATTCATTCTAGTCTAGTCATTATTACGGATGACAACTATGCTGCGATGAAAGCGGAAAAGGTTGGAGCGCAAGTCAAAGCCGATTTGTCCACCTTTTCATTGTTCAAGCTACTAGGTCCGGAAGGTATTGGAGTCATTTTAGGCAAAAATGATTTGATACAAAGAATAGAAAATTTAAACTATTCAGGCGGAAGCCAAGTTCAAGGTTATGAAGCTTTAGAAGCTTTAAGGGGCCTGGTATATGCGCCAGTTATGCTGGCAATTCAAGCAAGTGTCAATGATCAGTTAGTTCACTCGCTTAATAATGGAGCCATTAAAGGTGTTAAAAAGGCTTATTTGGCAAATGCACAATCAAAAGTCTTACTTGTAGAGTTTGTTAAACCAATTGCCGAAAAAGTGCTCCATCATGCTAATGAATTGGGAGCGGCACCCCATCCGGTAGGTGCTGAATCAAAATACGAGTTTGCACCAATGTTTTATAGAGTGTCTGGCACTTTTTTATCTGCAGATCCATCACTGGCCAAAAAAATGATCCGCATTAATCCATTAAGAAGCGGTCCTGAGACCATTTTAAGAATTCTAAACATATCCGTTCACCGAGCAACAGAAAATCTTAGTGTAAATCCTTCAATAGGGGATGATATAAATGAATAAAAGAGTCATTATCATAATATTAGACAGCTTAGGTGTCGGTTATATGGAAGATGCAAGCGATTATCACCCTTTAGACGTTGGCGCTAATACTTTCTATCACATACTTGATACGGTGCCTTCTTTAAACATTCCAAATCTCGAAAAATTGGGTATAAACAAAATCTTGCACCATCCTAAATTGAAAAATGTAGACCATATTGCCAGCTATGGTGTTTTGAACCTGATGCATCAAGGAGCAGACAGTTTTGAAGGGCATAATGAAATCATGGGGACAAAGCCAAAAAAGACATATTTAGCTCCTTTTGCAGAACATATCAATCATGTTAAACTCGCTTTGGAAGATCAGGGTTATAAAGTTAACATACCAAATTCAGATTTGCCGTATCTATTAGTAAACGATTTAGTAGTCGTGGCTGATAATATCGAAACAGATTACGGGCAAATTTATAATGTAAGCGCTCCGCTGGATTATATTCCGTTTGATGAAGTGTTGAAAATAGGAAGATGTGTCCGTCATCATGTTAAAGTAAATCGTGTGATTGTTCTTGGAGGAGAAAATGTAACACCCGAACACTTGCAGAGGTCAGTTGAAAGAAGAGAAGACGGATTAGTAGGAGTGAATTCGCCTAAATCTAATGTATACAAGCAAGGGTATCAAGTCCGTCACTTAGGTTTTGGTATCTCTCCCGAGAAGCAGTTGCCATCATTGGCGAAAAATGGGGGAATGGAAGTTTCTCTTATCGGAAAAATGCAGGACATTATTTATTGTAAAGGTGCAAATAGGTTTCCGGGTGTAGATACGGAACAAGTTATGAAGGATATTATACAGGAGATGGACCGTGTCAAAAAAGGCGTGATTGCTGCCACAGTACAAGAAACCGATTTAGCCGGACATGCACAGAATCCTGTGCGTTATGCGAATCGGATTGAAATGGTAGATCAATATTTGCCGGAAATTCTCCGTAAAATGACAGATCAGGATCTGATGATGATTAGTGCAGATCACGGGAATGACCCTACGATCGGCCATAACCAACACACACGGGAAAAAACGTATTTGCTGGCTTATCACAAAAAGTTATCCCCCGTAAATATCGGGGAAAGAAAAACGCTATCCGACATTGCTGCAACTTCTGCTGATTATCTAGGGCTTCGCAATACTGAAAACGGCAGTTCATTCCTTCATTTAATGCAAAAAGGAAAAGAGGAGACAGACTGATGTTTTTGGAATCTACATTAAAATATAATAAAAAATTAATAGAAGCTGCATTGGATTTTCATCAGCGGGGAATCATTTCACCTAACACTTATGTATTAGATTTGGACACTGTCAAGAAAAATGCAAAAGTTTTAAGCGAAAAAGCCAGAAAACAGGATATTGAACTGTTTTTTATGACAAAGCAATTTGGCCGTAATCCGTTGGTAGCACAAGCTATCGCCGAAAGCGGAATTGACAAAGCGGTTGCTGTAGACCCGTGGGAGGCAATCACACTCAGCCAAAATGGAATCAAAATTGGGCATGTCGGACATCTTGTTCAAATACCTATTCATATGATTCCGGCTATATTAAAGCTTCATCCTGACTATGTTACGGTTTTCAGTCTTGCAAATGCTCGAAACATTAGTAGAGCAGCTAAGGAAATGGGAAGAAAACAAAAAGTGTTTTTACGTATCGCAAACAAAGAGGATTATATATATAAAGGTCAAGAGGGAGGGTTCACTTTTGAACAAATCGTTAAGGATATCGAATCGATTGAACAGTTAGAAGGAATTGAAATTGCAGGTTTAACAAGCTTTCCTTGTATATTGATTCAAGACGGCCTTCCAACAGTTACTCCGAATGTAACATCCATGCAAACCGTAAAATCTTTTTTAATGGAAAGAGGGTATAAAAGGCTTGAGATGAATATGCCAAGTGCAACATCTTGTGGAACAATCAAATTGTTGAAGGAAAATGGTGCAACTCAAGGCGAACCCGGTCATGCTTTAATTGGAACGACGCCCATTCATGCAACGAAAAAACTCGCAGAAAGACCTGCAATGGTATATGTAACTGAAGTATCCCACATATCTAATCATCATGCTTATGTTTTCGGCGGTGGATTCTATCCGCGTTCACATATGAAAGCGGCGCTGGTTGGAACAAACAAAAATCATCTTAAGAAGGTTCAAGCTATTGAAATGACACCTGATCATATTGATTATTATGGCGCATTAAACACAGTTGAAGCAAAAGTCGGCGATACGGCAATATTTGCTTTTCGTACACAAGTCTTTGTCACGAATGCACATATTGCAATCTTAAAAAACGTTTCTGAAGATCCTGAACTTATCGGTGTATTTGATTCTAAAGGAAATGTAATCGAGTAAATGATCGTTATCAGCGGAATATCGGAGTTCTTGAATAATGGATTGTCTTACTGAGGTATAGCGAAGATGCCTTGTCTTTTTGAAGTGCAGTTTAATACAGTAGTCCGTCTTGGACATGTTATTTTGCGGAAAGGAGAACGACGTGAAAATTATTCATGTATCAGGTTATGAAGAAATGAGTGAAAAATCAGCTGATTTAATGACTGAGCTCATTAACAATTCAAAAAATCCTGTTATCGGTTTTGCAACAGGTTCGACACCGCTAGGTTTGTATAAATGCCTGATCAAAAAGTATCGGCAAAAGGAAATATCATTTAAGAATGTTACTGCTTTTAATTTAGACGAGTACGTTGGACTGGCTAAAGAAAATAAAAACAGCTACCATTATTATATGAATGAAATATTATTCAAACATCTGGATATTAGGCAAAGGAATATCAATATCCCAAATGGGATGGCGGAAGATTTGGAACAAGAATGCATCAGTTACGACAGACTTGTTTCCGAAAAAGCAATTGACATACAAATATTAGGGATGGGATTGAATGGTCATATCGGTTTTAATGAACCGGGGACAAGCTTTAAAAGCAGAACCCATATCGTTGATTTGGATAAATCAACCCGGCAGGCAAATTCCCGGTTCTTTCGTTCCTTGGACGAAGTACCGACAAAGGCATTGACCATGGGAATTGAAACAATAATGGACAGTAAGCGGATCCTTCTGCTCGTGTCTGGAAATGAAAAATCTGAAGCATTGGCACGGCTGCTGAACAGCACCCGTGTCTCCCAAGAGTTCCCTGCTTCAATTTTAAGGAAACATAATGATGTGATTGTGATGGCAGATGATGCGGCCTTAAATAAAATTCAATAACAGACATTGGTTGATGACATTTAAAAATTTCAAGAGATCTCCTAGCGATCAAACAGTAAAAAACGACTGAATATAGCAAATTTCCACCCTGCTGATAAGGACTTACATATACAGGTTTTGCTTGTCTCATATTGTTTACTCGAACAGTTGAAAAGGGGAGAATGGAGGAAAATGAATAACTCCTCTAGGCGAGAGAAAGCCATCATCCTATAGAACCGACTGTCCATATTTATGATCCACAAAAAAAGCAGCCAAAGGGCTGCTTTTTTTAAAGCGTATCGCATTTTACGCCGACGACGCCGTCGATCGCTTTGATATCGTAATAGACATCGGTGACATACCGTTTCTTATGAACCATGATTTTCGTTTCCATGACCGGAAATTCATTATCGCGCATATCATCGATCCGGACGGAATGAATCCGGATTTTTTTCGCTTTCATTTCCTTAAGGATATCCGTCAGTTTATCCTTGTCATTCAGAGACATGCGGACGCGGATTTCTTTTTCCTGCAAGCGGTTCGGGCCGATTTTGCCGACGATCCACGGCAAAAACTCGACGCTGATTAAAATGAAAATGAGACTGACAAATGCTTCTTTATAAAAGCCCGCTCCGATGGCGACGCCGAGGCCGGCTGCTCCCCAGATCATCGCTGAAGTGGTCAGGCCGGAAATGACGTCGTTGCTTTTGCGTAAGATCACGCCCGCTCCGATGAAGCCGATCCCCGATATGATTTGTGCGGGAAGCCGCAAAGGGTCCATCATAATTCTGTTCGACTTTGGAAAATGGTATGCCGCATCAATGCTGATCATTGTCAGAACACAGGAACTGATCGCAATCACGATGCACGTTTTTAAGCCGAGCGGCTTGTTTTTCAGCTCCCTTTCGAGACCGATGACCATTCCGATTAATGTTGCGATGCCAAGCTTCAACAGTGTTTCTGTTTCAATATGCCAATCCATGCCCATGATCTCCTTTCCGACAATATCTTATATGATTGATATGATTTTCTCACAGACGCTATGGATCGACAACTGTTTTTGAAGGGGATGTCGCGGAACCATTCATCAGCAAGAAGCCCAATACTCCTACCATTATATTGCCGGTGTGGCATCAAAAGAATTCCGTCTGAGCAAAAAAGCCGCCGGATATCGCCCGGCGGCTTTCATTGCCTGATCATTTAAGAATGTTCTTCCTCATGCGTCTGTTCCATTTCTTCAAACATATCTCTTGCTTCTTTTGCCGGTTTGTTCGTGATCATGCTGACAGCGTAAACGACAATCAAGCTCAGGAAGAAACCAGGGATCATTTCATAGATTCCCGTCTTCTCCTGCAGACCGGTCAGAATGCAAATCAGCACGGTCACGGCTCCTGTGATCATACCGGCCAATGCGCCCCACTGGTTCATCCGCTTCCAGTACAAGCTGAGAAGGATGGCGGGTCCGAATGCGGAACCAAACCCGGCCCACGCATAGCCGACCAAATCAAGGATCGTGTTGTTCGGTGTCAGAGACAGAAGGATCGCGATGACGGCGACAAGCAGAACGCTCAGACGTCCGACAAGAACGAGTTCCTTATCCGTTGCTTTGCGCCGGAAAAACGTCCGGTAAAAATCTTCCGTCATGGCGCTTGATGTGACAAGCAGCTGGGAAGACACCGTACTCATAATCGCCGCGAGCAAAGCGGAAAGCAAAAATCCGGTAATCAGCGGATGGAATAATACCTTTGAGAACACGATAAAAATCGTTTCCGGATCTTTAAGCGCTGTACCCGTTTCATGGACATACGCCACACCGATCAGTCCGACAAGCAGTGCGCCGATTACGGAGATGATCATCCAGCCCATTGCGATGCGGCGCGCAGGCTTCAGCTCTTTTACGGATGAAATCGCCATAAAGCGGACGATAATATGCGGCTGACCGAAATAGCCCAGTCCCCAGGCGAGAAATGAAATAATGCTAATGACGGTCGTTCCTTTGAAGAAATCGAGCAAGCTTGGATTGATTTCTTCGATCACATTGAAAGTCGGCGTAATTCCGCCTAATTGAGTAAAGGCAACGATCGGCACGAGCACTAAAGCGATAAACATAATCAAACCTTGCACAAAGTCAGTCAGACTGACGGCCAAAAACCCTCCGAACAGCGTATAAGCAATCACGACTGCTGCCGTTAAGAAAAGACCCATTTTATAATCGAGGCCGAACGCCGTTTCAAACAGTCTTCCTCCGGACACCATACCCGCCGACGTGTACAGTGTGAAAAACACCATAATGACGATGGCTGATGCCAGGCGCAAGATTCTCGTCGTATCATTAAACCGATTTTCGAAAAAATCCGGAATTGTAATCGCATCGTTTGCTACTTCTGTATATGTGCGCAGCCGGGGAGCGACAACCAAGTAGTTCACATAAGCTCCGATTGTTAAACCGACGGCAAGCCAGGCGCTCGAAAGTCCTGTCACATACATGGCTCCGGGCAGTCCCATCAGCATCCATCCGCTCATGTCCGACGCGCCGGCCGATAAAGCCGTAACAGCAGGCCCAAGACCTCTGCCGCCGAGCATGTAGTCATTCAAATTGGATGTCTTTCTGTAGGAATACCAGCCGATTAAGAGCATCGCGGCAAAATAAATCCCTAACGAAATAAATATTTCAACACTCACGTTTCATATCTCTCCTCTTTAAAAATAATGTGGCATCACCTCTTTAAAATTTTCGACAATACTGACTTGCGGTACGAAGAAAATTGCAGGGCCCCCTCTTTAAAAAATCAAGTATTGGAATTAAGGCGCTGCCGGTTAGATCGTACTTAGTTACCTAACCTATCAAACTATTCCCCATCAATCAACCGTGAAAAACATCCGATTTTATTGAAAAAGAGCGTGATGGTTCTGATAAGCATCATAATGAAAACGCTTACAAATATTATATAAAGTAAAAATATTCTGAATATTAGTACGTGCTATTTTACTGAATTTTTCATGTGCGATAAAATAAAAGCCGCCTAATGGGGCGAAGATCGTGGTTTTGTTGATTTAGAAGGCTAAAATTTGATATGATCAGTATTATGACTAAGCGAGAATAACCTTGGAGGTGTTTTTAGTATGTCGCGTATTTCTATAGAAGAAGTAAAGCATGTCGCCCATCTTGCCAGACTGGCGATTACGGACGAAGAAGCGGCGATGTTTACCGAACAGCTTGACAGCATTATTTCATTTGCAGAAGAGCTGAACGAAGTCGATACAGAGAATGTTAAACCAACAACGCACGTATTGCAAATGAAGAATATCATGAGGGAAGATGTCCCTGATAAAGGCCTTCCGGTTGAAGACGTCGTCAAAAACGCGCCTGATCATAAAGACGGCTACATCCGCGTGCCGTCAATCTTGGACTGAATAAAGGAGGGAGCGAGAAAACATGTCACTGTTTGACCATAAAATATCTGAATTAAAACGTCTCATACATAATAAAGAGATCAGCATATCAGATTTAGTCGATGAATCTTACAAACGGATTCACGAAGTTGACGGAAAGGTACAAGCCTTTTTGCAGCTTGATGAAGAAAAAGCCCGCGCATACGCCAAAGAATTGGACGAAGCGCTTGATACCCGTGATGAGCACGGCCTTCTTTTCGGGATGCCGATCGGTATTAAGGACAATATCGTAACAAAGGATCTGCGGACAACGTGCGCAAGCAAAATTCTCGAGAACTTTGACCCGATCTATGATGCAACCGTTGTTGAGCGTCTTCACGAAGCTGAAGCGGTCACCATCGGAAAGCTGAACATGGATGAATTCGCGATGGGCTCTTCCACAGAAAACTCAGGCTTTAAAAAGACAAAAAACCCGTGGAATCTCGAAACTGTTCCGGGTGGATCAAGCGGAGGCTCTGCGGCTGCAGTTGCGGCCGGGGAAGTGCCGTTTTCACTTGGATCTGACACGGGCGGATCGATTCGCCAGCCGGCATCTTTCTGCGGCGTCGTCGGCTTAAAGCCTACATATGGACGCGTTTCCAGATACGGCCTTGTCGCATTTGCTTCTTCATTGGATCAAATCGGCCCGATCACAAGATCTGTCGAAGACAACGCCTACCTTCTTCAGGCGATTTCAGGCGTCGACAAAATGGATTCGACGAGCGCCAATGTGGACGTGCCCGACTATCTGTCAGCGTTAACAGGCGACATTAAAGGACTTAAAATCGCCGTGCCGAAAGAATACCTCGGCGAAGGAGTGGGAGAAGAAGCGAGAAATTCCGTGCTTGAAGCGCTGAAAGTGCTCGAAAGCCTTGGCGCGACATGGGAAGAAGTATCGCTTCCGCACAGCAAATACGCGCTGGCGACTTACTACCTGCTTTCTTCATCTGAAGCATCGGCAAACCTGGCGCGCTTCGACGGCATCCGCTACGGCTACCGCACGGACAATGCCGACAACCTGATCGACCTGTACAAACAAACGCGTTCCGAAGGATTCGGAAACGAAGTGAAACGCCGCATCATGCTCGGCACGTTCGCGCTCAGCTCAGGCTACTATGATGCGTACTATAAAAAAGCGCAAAAAGTCAGAACGCTGATCAAAAAGGACTTTGAAGACGTATTTGCAAACTATGACGTTATCATCGGACCGACAACGCCGACGCCGGCATTTAAAATCGGCGAAAAAACGAGCGATCCGCTGACCATGTATGCCAATGACATTCTGACGATTCCTGTCAACCTTGCGGGCGTACCGGGAATCAGCGTCCCGTGCGGCTTGGCGAACGGCTTGCCGCTCGGCCTGCAAATCATCGGCAAACACTTTGACGAAAGCACAGTATACCGCGTCGCCCATGCATTCGAACAGGCGACAGACCACCATAAAGCAAAACCTGAACTGTAAGGGGTGAAAAAACATGAACTTTGAAACGGTAATCGGACTTGAAGTCCACGTGGAGCTCAAAACAAAATCGAAAATTTTCTCCAGTTCTCCAACGCCATTCGGCGCGGCGGCCAACACGCAGACAAGCGTTATCGACTTAGGCTATCCGGGTGTACTGCCTGTGTTGAACAAAGAAGCCGTTAATTTCGCGATGAAAGCCGCGATGGCGCTCAACTGTGAAATTGCGACAGAAACGAAATTCGACCGGAAAAACTATTTCTACCCCGACAACCCGAAAGCTTATCAAATTTCTCAATTTGATAAACCGATCGGCGAAAACGGCTGGATCGAAATCGAAGTCGGCGGAAAAACGAAGCGCATCGGCATCACCCGCCTTCATTTGGAAGAGGATGCGGGAAAACTGACGCATACAGGCGACGGCTACTCCCTTGTCGACTATAACCGCCAGGGAACACCGCTCGTTGAAATCGTCTCCGAGCCCGATATCAGAACGCCTGAAGAAGCTTACGCCTACCTTGAAAAACTGAAATCAATCATTCAGTATACAGGCGTTTCCGATTGTAAGATGGAAGAGGGCTCGCTCCGCTGCGACGCCAACATCTCCCTCCGTCCGATCGGACAAGAGGAGTTCGGCACAAAGACAGAGCTGAAAAACCTGAACTCATTCGCCTTTGTTCAAAAAGGCCTTGAGCACGAAGAAAAACGCCAGGCGCAAGTTCTTTTGTCAGGCGGTGTCATTCAGCAGGAGACGCGCCGCTATGATGAAGCATCCAAAACGACGATTTTGATGAGGGTCAAAGAGGGATCTGACGACTACCGCTACTTCCCTGAGCCTGATCTTGTCGAGCTTTACATTGACGATGAGTGGAAACAGCGCGTGAAAGACAGCATTCCTGAGCTTCCGGACGAGCGCCGCAAGCGCTACATCGAAGAGCTTGGCCTGCCTGCCTATGACGCGAAAGTGCTCACTTTGACAAAAGAAATGTCCGACTTCTTCGAAGCAGCCGTCGAAAAAGGCGCAGACGCGAAGCTGGCGTCGAACTGGCTGATGGGTGAAGTGTCGGCTTACTTGAACGCTCAGCAACAAGAGCTTGCGGATGTTGCGCTCACGCCTGAAGGCCTTGCCGGATTGGTCAAGCTGATCGAAAAAGGCACGATTTCATCGAAAATCGCGAAAAAGGTCTTCAAAGAATTGATCGAAAAAGGCGGAGACGCAGAAAAAATCGTCAAAGAAAAAGGCCTTGTGCAAATTTCTGACGAAGCGACGCTCAGAAAGCTTGTCACAGAAGCGCTCGACAACAATCCGCAATCGATCGAAGACTTCAAAAACGGAAAAGACCGTGCGATCGGCTTCCTTGTCGGCCAAATCATGAAAGCCTCAAAAGGACAAGCGAACCCGCCGATGGTCAACAAGCTTCTTCTTGAAGAGATTAATAAACGATAAAAAAACAGACTTATGCTACTTAAATGGAGGTCCTCATATTGGGGACCTTTTTTTATTTGTGTAAAGATGTAAATAAATAAAATTAAAATTTATTTGAACTTTATTTAGAAATATATTATCATTAATTTAAGTTTTGTTTTTAAATTTATTGATAAGAGGGGCTGTCTATGGAAAGAAAAGATGTACCCGAATGGATATTGGCTTTAGAAGAAGAGGATGTAGAATTTATTAAAAACTTTACGCTGAAATCTGGTTCGTTAAAAGAAATTGCAAAGAGTTATCAAGTATCTTATCCAACAGTTAGGGTTAGGTTGGATCGATTAATACAAAAAATTCAACTCATTGATGAATTGGAAAATGAGACTTTTGTTCATTTTATTAAACAGTTAGCTATCGATGATCAGATAAGTCTGGAAAATGCAAAGTTAATCATTGAGAAATATAAAAAAGAGCGGGGTGTTCATAAATGAATACTATATATATACTACTGATCGGATTTGCAATACTGGGAATTCAATATTTTTTATCGACCAGAAATCGTACTTTTTGGGGAGCTATACTCCCAACAGCTTATATCATTTTTCTCGTTGCATTATCCATTCATGAAGGAAAATCTTTCGCATCATTTTATCTTCCTCTTATTGGCGGACTGGCTTTATTGCTGGGGGAATGGATTAAAGGCAGAGAAGCTTTGAAAAAAAAGCAGGAAAGAGAAATGAGAGTTATGAAAGCCATGGATATTAAATAACAGGACCAGCCTCAAAAGGACAGAACAAGCTGCTTAAAAAACCTTGGAGAATAATTCTCCAAGGTTTTTTCGTTATTCCACAACAGGCGTCAAAGAACCGCCGTCCCAGATGTCTCCTTTATTCAGCGTCCATGGATGAAGATAGAGGGCGCCCGCTCCCTTATTCACAGCAGGGCTCCACCCATCGTTCCACGCCAGGAAGTACGTCGTATTCGGGTATTTCTCTTTGATTGCATGGATAAACCGCGCGTAATCCAGCCCGCCGTTTGTCGTCTGTGGCCCGACCTCTGTAAAGGCAAACGGCTTGTTCAGAGATGTGAGCTGATCGTAGCCATCAATGGCGTGCGGGTCATCAAAATAAGCGTCAAGCCCGACGATGTCAACATATGATGCGCCCGGATAAAAGTCTGTTTTAAAGTCTCTGTTGGCATCAGGCGCATACACCCACAACAGATGATCCAAGCCTCTTGTCTTTGTCATATAGTCATAGATTTTCACATAGAGCCGTTTGTACAAGGAGATTCTCGCGCTGTCTTTTTGATTATATTGCGTCAGTCCCCACCAGAACCATTCGCCATTCATTTCGTGAAGGGGTCTGAACAGAACGGGCACACCTTCATTTTCAAGCTCCTGAAGGCCATCGGCGATTTTGCTCAGCATCGCCTCAAGCCGTTTTCCTTCGGGTGTGGAAGAATCTAAAATTCTCTCATACTGGCTGTTTGAAATCTGAGTTTTATAATGACCCGAAGTAAACGCGGGGTTTGCGAGGTGCAGGCTGATTTGCGGAATGCCTCCGCTTTTCCAGTATGCGATCAAATCGCTGTTGCAGCTGTAGTCAATCGTATCGGCGATCTCTTCCGGCTCCAGCCATCCCCTTGCATAATCGCAGCCGTATACGGCTGGCAGCTGTCCTGTTGCCTGTTTGATCCGGTCGGCTTCAGCCAGCGAAAATGTGTCGAGGCTGTATCCTCCGAATGCCCCGGACATCACTCGGTTTTCCGTCCGATTGGGCAGGTGGGCAAGCCAGTTCATCACCGCTTTCGTCGTCGGCTGGGCATTCGGATTCACCGGGGAAACGGTGTGTGCGTAGCTCGGCTGCGAAACGGCAAAAGCAAGGAGCAGCGCGAAGATGGAGCAAACGATGCTTTTTTTCACTAAGGTAAAACCCCCTAAAAATCTAGATTGTCTTAAGCGATCTTATTATACATGCTGCTTCCAAAATATTCATGGTCAGATCGTCGTATTGTAGGGAAATAAAAAACAGCCATCAGGCTGTTTTATGAATGAAGGAAACGGGTGATCATTCCATAGAGATGCTGGACATTGTCCTGATGCTCCAAATTTGTCAGCATGCCCTGGAGCACGGGGACGCGGGGCGAATCTTTTCTCAGCTCTTCCTCGATCACATCCAGTGTAATGAGAATGTCTTCCGCCAGCGCTGGCTGACGTTTGGCATCTTCAAGCTCCCGCAAAATCGTATGTTTATCGGCCGTACTGCCGGCGTTCCGGTAATAGCTGTACGTCCGTCCGGCCAGGATCGGCTGCTCCCCGTTTTGAACCATGCCATCAATCATGTCATCGATTCTTCTCATAATAAAATCCGCAAGTTCGTAAAAATCGATATCCAGTTCATTAAAGATAAACAAATTTTGATAAGACTGCACGATGCCTTGAACGATCACGGACAAGTCTGACAGATAGGGCTTCACAATGTCCCCGTAGGCTGCTGACAGCGCGTTTTTATACGTCTCGTGAAATTTTTGGCTGACATTTTTAAAATATTCTTCGATCTTGCTGTTTTCCGGGATGCTGTGTTCGCTGATCATCACGAGAATAAAGTCGCGGTGCTCCTTGCTCTCACTGAATTGATAAGCAATCTGCTCCTTGAACGTTTCCTTCGGAGGAAAATTCTTTTGCTGAATGATCTTCATATTTTCCATCGTTCGATCGATATAATACTTAATGATCGCAAGCAAAAGCGCTTCTTTCGACTTGAAATGCAGGTAGAAAGCTCCTTTTGAGATATTGCATTCATTGGCGATGTCCTGAATCGTTGTGGAAGCAAACCCGTTTTTCGCGAACAGGTGCAGACCTGCTTTAATGATTTTTTCTTCTTTTTCTGTCATGAATGTACCCCTTTAACACTTCTTTAAAATTGAATAAATTTTAACATATATAAGTTGACGCTGTTTACTTTTGAAGTTTATTATTGTATAGAATGACCAGTCAGTCAATCTGTATTCTGAAAATGATATACACAATGGAGGTCGTAATGAATTCTATCATTAATTTTGTACTAAAGAACAAGTTCGCTGTGTGGCTGATGACGATTATTGTTACGGTTGCCGGCATTTATGCGGGTTTAAATATGAAGCAGGAATCAATTCCTGATGTGAACATGCCTTATTTGACCGTCAGCACGACATACCCCGGAGCCACTCCGAGCCAGGTAGCTGATGAAGTCACAAAGCCTGTTGAACAAGCCGTGCAAAACCTGGACGGCGTCAGCGTTGTGACGTCCACTTCGTATGAAAACGCATCATCGGTGATGATTGAATACGATTATGAAAAGGATATGGACAAAGCGAAGACGGAAGCCGCTGAAGCATTGGCGAATCTCGATCTGCCGGACAATGCGAAAGAGCCGAGCATTTCGCGCTACAGCATGAATTCATTCCCGATCCTCGCGCTCAGCGTGTCCAGTGATAAAGACGATCTTCAAAGCTTGACGAAAAAAGTGGAAGACAGCCTCCTGACGAAGCTTGAAGGCCTTGAAGGCGTAGCTTCCGTTCAGCTTTCCGGACAGCAGGTTGAAGAAGTCGAATTTTCATTTAAAAAAGACAAATTGAAGCAATATGGGCTTGACGAGGATACAGTCAAGCAAGTGATTCAAGGATCTGATGTGACGACTCCGCTTGGGTTGTACACATTCGGCAAAGAAGAAAAATCGGTCGTCGTCAGCGGCGATATCGAAACAATTAAAGACTTGAAAAATATGAGAATTCCAGCGGCGTCTGCCGGAGGCGCAAGCGCGCAAGCCGGAGCGCAAAGTGCGCAAGCGGCCCAGGGCGCGCAGGCTCAAGCCGGAGCACAGAGCGCCGGACAAGCTCAGCAAAGCGCTGGAATCCCGACGGTTAAGCTGTCTGACATCGCAACGATTAAAGATGTCAAAAAAGCCGAATCCATTTCACGAACCAATGGTAAAGACAGCATCGGCATCAGCGTCATTAAAGCAAACGACGCCAATACCGTCGAGGTAGCCGACAACGTAAAAGCTGAACTCGAACAATTCAAAAAAGACCACAAAGGCTTCAAATACAGCTCGACATACGATCAAGCCGAACCGATCACCGAGTCGGTCGAGACGATGCTGAGCAAAGCGATTTTCGGAGCGATCTTTGCGGTTGTGATCATTCTCTTATTCCTAAGGGATATTAAATCAACATTAATCTCGGTCATTTCGATTCCATTGTCATTGTTAATCGCACTGCTCGTCTTGAACCAGCTTGATATCACGCTCAATATCATGACGCTCGGCGCCATGACGGTCGCCATCGGACGGGTTGTCGACGACTCGATCGTCGTCATTGAAAACATTTACCGCCGCATGAGGCTGAAAGATGAGCCGCTGCGCGGAAAAGCGCTCGTGCGCGAAGCGACGAAGGAAATGTTCATGCCGATCATGTCATCAACGATCGTGACGATCGCGGTATTCCTGCCGCTCGCACTCGTCGGCGGTCAAATCGGCGAATTGTTCCTGCCGTTTGCCTTAACGATTGTATTCGCGCTTGCCGCATCCCTGCTGATCGCGATCACGCTCGTGCCGATGCTTGCGCACACCCTCTTCAAAAAGTCGTTGACAGGTGCGCCGGTGAAGGCGAAAGAACACAAGCCTGGGGTACTGGCCAACTTCTACAAAAAAGTGTTGAATTGGTCGCTCAGCCATAAATGGATCACTTCGATCATCGCGGTTCTGATGCTGGTCGGAAGCTTGTTCCTCGTGCCGCTAATCGGAGCGAGCTACTTGCCTGCTACAAAAGATAAAATGGTGCAAATCACATACACTCCTGAACCGGGAGAAACGAAAAAAGAAGCGGAAAAAGAAGCGCAAAAAGCTGAAAAAGTCCTATTGGACCGCAAACACGTCGATACGGTTCAATATACGTTAGGAGCGGGAAATCCGCTGATGGGCGGAAGCTCAAACGGCGCGTTGTTCTATATCAAATATGAGGAAGACACACCTGATTTTGATAAAGAAAAAGACAACGTCCTAAAAGACATTCAGAAGCAATCCAAACGCGGAGAATGGAAAACCCAGGATTTCAGCTCTTCAGGCAATAACAATCAGTTAACGTATTATGTGTACGGAGATTCAGAAAAAGAGATTAAAGGCACTGTAAAAGAGATCGAAAAGATTATGAAAGACCAAAAAGACCTGAAGAACGTAAACTCAGGCCTGTCCAGCACATATGACGAATTTACTTTTGTCGCTGACCAGGAGAAATTAAGCAAACTCGGGTTAACGGCATCACAGATTTCTCAGGCGCTCATGAAAGAAACATCGCAGGCGCCGCTTACAACCGTGAAAAAAGACGGAAAAGATCTTGATGTCACGATTAAAACAGAAGAAGAAACTTATAAAAGCGTCAAAGATTTAGAAAACAAGAAAATCACAACTCCGACCGGCCAGGAAGTAAAAATAGGCGATGTCGCGAAAGTGAAAGAAGGCACGACATCTGACACGATTTCAAAACGCGACGGAAAAATCTATGCCGATGTCACGGCGGAAGTCACATCTGACAACGTCACGGCCGTATCAGTCGACGTACAGAAAAACATCGACAAGATCGAGCTGCCTGACAACGTCACAATCGATACAGGCGGCGTATCCGCTGATATCGAAGATTCCTTTACAAAACTCGGACTCGCGATGCTTGCGGCGGTCGCGATCGTCTACCTTGTGCTTGTGATTACATTCGGCGGAGCACTGGCGCCATTTGCGATCCTGTTCTCGCTGCCGTTTACGATTATCGGCGCCTTGGTGGGACTATACGTATCAGGAGAAACGATCAGCCTGAACGCAATGATCGGAATGCTGATGCTGATCGGAATCGTCGTCACAAACGCGATTGTCTTAATCGACCGCGTCATCCATAAGGAAGCGGAAGGGCTCTCAACGAGAGAAGCGCTCCTTGAAGCCGGCTCTACAAGGCTCCGTCCGATCCTGATGACGGCCATCGCCACAATCGGCGCCCTGATTCCATTGGCGCTCGGATTTGAAGGCGGCAGCCAGGTCATTTCAAAAGGACTCGGCGTCACCGTTATCGGCGGTTTGATCAGTTCGACGCTCCTTACCCTTCTGATCGTACCGATCGTATACGAAGTGCTGGCGAAATTTCGCCGGAAAAAACCGGGTATGAAAGAAGAGTAAGTCGATAAAACATGAACCCCTTGGAATGCTTCTTTCCAAGGGGTTTTTTCTTTGATGAGACGATCGTCGGTGTTTAACAAATATATCCTGTGTTATGCTTTGTTTAAAAAAGGCAACAGAGGAGGCAGTGAATGGAATCGAAAGGAAACAACGAACCAAGCCCCAAAGCCGTAAAGCGGCTCACCTGGATCATACCGATCGTGTTGATCGGAGTCATTTTTCTCTTGAAAAATATAAGAAATCCTGTGACTGATGTTTTATTTTATATTGTATGTGCAGGTGTTATCGCCTTAGTCATTTTCAGCATCATGAAAGAGACAAAAAGCAGATGAAAACTTGTCGATAAAGGTTGGAATGATCTTCATCGACAAGCTTTTTTAATGCTGCTGATTTCGTTCTCCAGCCCCTCAAAGAAGCGGTTAATCATGCGGATTGATTACCGCCAGCAGCTGATGGTCTTCCCATTTTCCGTTGATCTTAACGTTTTTCCGGGCGATGCCTTCTTTGTGAAAGCCCGCCTTCTCCAGCACCCGGATCGAGGCAAGATTACGGGGCATGACGCCGGCTTCGATGCGATGGAGCTTGAGATCTTGAAAGGCGAACTCGACCATCAGCTTGACGGCTTCTGTCGTGTAGCCTTTGCCGTTGTGTTTCTGATCCAAAAAATAGCCGATGAAGGCGCTTTGCAAGGAGCCGCGCAGTACCTGGAAAAGGTTGATCGTTCCGATCAGCGTATCGTTTGCAGGATCAAAGATGCCAAAATAATAATCTTCGTCATTCTGCATATTTTCATATAAACTTTGAAGCCTCTTCTGTTGTCCTTCGATTGTATAAAACTCTTCGTTCCGCTCCATTGAAAACTGTTCAAAAAACGGGCGGTTTGCGTTCTGCAAGTCAAGGCAAGCCTCGGCGTCTTCAGCCGTGAGCGGCCTGATATAAATGTTTGTCCCTTTTTTGATCATGGAAAGTCTCCTTTTATAAAGATGGAATGTGGTCGGCTTTTTTCATCAACTCTTCAAAATACGCAAAAAATTGATCCCTGTCGACTTGATCGACGACTTCGACCATTCTGCCGTGAGGATGCTCTTCTGTCGTTCCTTGGCGCGGACTTTCCGTATGGACAACCGCCTTGACGCTGCGCGAGCGTGTCATATCGACTGTGCCGAGTGTCAGCGTCGTCAGCACATCCCAAAGGTAGTATGTCGAATTCGTCTCGTTATGGACAAGCGGCGGACACATCGCATAGCACTGGCCGATAAAATCGATCCCGACATGCTTTCTGAGGCTTGCCCAATGGGAGCGGATATCGTTTGTCAATGGCACCTGGTTCGTGCTTTCAAGCGCGACCATTTCGATCTGAATATCGCGTTCAAACACCGTCTTGACGCTGTAAGGGTCCCAAAAGGCGTTCCATTCCGCCGTCCCGTCGTGCTCAGGCTCTTCCACATTTCCTTTCTCAAGGAAAGTGCCGCCCATCCAGACAAGCTTTGCAATGTGTTTGATGATCTCAGGCTCTTCCTCAAGCGCCCTCGCCAAGTCTGTCAGCGGGCCGGTGAACAGCAGCGTCACCGGTTCGGGGCTCTGTTTGACGCATTCAATGAGATGAAGGTGGGCGGGCAGGTCTGACACCGGGGTCCGGACTTCGCCTTTTTCATTTAAAAGCGGCAGGGCGTCGACATAAAAAGCGTGCATGCGCCACTCCTTCGGGAACGGATGTACCCCTCTCGAATCGGATGCCGCAGTCTCGACCTGGTACGAACCGAAGCGGTCAATGATTTTTCGGCTGGCACTGAGAGCCGGCTCCAAATAGCAATCCGCCGGTATGACGGATGCTCCGATCAATTTGACATCTTCCATCTGCAATAGCAGAAATAAAGAGACGAGATCATCGACGCCTCCGTCATGGTTAAAATAAACGGGCTTTTTCACAGCAACATCTCCTTTTTTCTTAATATTAATTATTTTACATCAATTAGATCCTGAAGTCTTTTTTACCATGAATTAGGGCATTTTATCTAAAATTAAACAAATAATAAAACCCATTTTGTTGCGATTTTTTCAACAACTAGTATAATTAAAGGTTGTTGGTAAAGAAATGATACGGATACTCTAATAGGATGATGAAAACATGAAACGTGCACGAATCATATACAATCCGACTTCCGGACGCGAAATCTTCAAAAAAAACCTTGCCCAAGTTCTGCAGAAGTTCGAGCAGGCAGGCTATGAAACGTCTTGCCATGCGACAACAGGGGAAGGGGATGCCGTACAGGCCGCCAGAAACGCCGCTGAGCGGGAATTTGACTTGATTGTTGCGGCCGGAGGAGACGGCACATTAAATGAAGTCATCAACGGACTGGCGCCGTTGGAACACCGTCCCAAGCTCGGAGTCATTCCGGTCGGGACGACGAATGACTTTGCGAGAGCGCTCGGCATTCCGCGCGAGGATATTTTAAAGGCGGTAAACACAATACTAGAGGGAGAAGCCCGTCCGATTGACATCGGCCGCGTCAACGGCCAATATTTCATTAATATTGCCGGCGGCGGACGCCTCACCGAACTGACATATGACGTACCAAGCAAATTGAAGACGATGCTCGGCCACCTCGCCTATTATTTAAAAGGAATGGAAATGCTCCTTCCTTCGCTGAGGCCGACCGAGGTTGAAATCGAATACGACGGCAAGCTGTTTGAAGGAGAAGTGATGCTGTTTCTCGTCATGCTGACGAACTCCGTCGGCGGCTTTGAGAAGCTCGCTCCAGACTCAAGCTTGAACGACGGCATGTTTGACCTCGTTATTTTAAAACGGGCAAACCTCGCCGAATTCATCAGACTTGTCGGACTTGCCCTCCGCGGCGAACATATCAATGACGAGCATATCATCTACACGAAAGCAAACCGCGTCAAAGTGACGGTCAAAGACAAAATGCTCCTCAACCTTGACGGCGAATACGGCGGCGAACTGCCGGGCGAATTCGAAAACCTCTACCGCCATATCGATGTCGTCATGTCAAAAGAAAAAGCGAGAAAATTGGATGATTGAACTTGGTCTAAAGAGCTGGCCAAGTTTTTCTTATAGCAGGTGAAAAAGATGAAACAAAAAGCCCCCGTTCAAAAAAATGAATATTACAATGTCGTATTTGAAGATTTAACACACGAAGGAGCCGGCGTCGCCAAAGTCGACGGCTTCCCGATTTTCGTGCCGAACGCGCTCCCTGACGAAAAGGCGCAGATCAAAGTGACCCGGGTCAAAAAAGGCTTCGCCTTCGGCCGCCTCATCGACTTGAAAGAAGAAAGCCGCTTTCGCACAGACGCGCCGTGCCCGATCTACAAGCAGTGCGGCGGCTGCCAGCTTCAGCACATCAACTATGAAGGCCAGCTTCTCTACAAGCAGAAGCAAGTCAAAGACGTGCTTGAGCGCATCGGCAAGCTCGATTTAAGCCGGATCACCGTCCACCCGACCCTCGGCATGGAAGACCCGTGGAACTACCGAAACAAAGCGCAGGTCCCTGTCGGCGAAAGAGAAGGCGGTCTGATCGCAGGTTTCTACCAGCAGCGCAGCCATGAAATCATCGATATGAACGAGTGTCTGATCCAGCAGACGGAAAACGACCGCGTCGTTCAAGCAATCAAAGAGATCTGCGGCAAATACGGCATCAAAGCGTACAACGAAGAACGCCACAAAGGCTGGCTCAGACACATCATGGTCAGATACGGCGCCGTCACAGGCGAAATGATGGTCGTCTTCATCACAAGAACAAACGACTTCCCGCATAAAGCGAAAATCGTCGAGGAGATCACCGCGGCATTCCCGCACGTCAAATCGATCGTCCAAAACATCAACCCGAAAAAAACAAACGTCATCTTCGGCGACGAAACAACCGTCATCTGGGGAGAAGAATACATTTACGACACCATCGGCGGCATCAAATTCGCCATCTCCGCCAGATCGTTCTACCAAGTCAACCCTGAGCAAACAAAGGTGCTCTATGACAAAGCGCTTGAATACGCCGAACTGAACGGCGAAGAAACCGTCATTGACGCATACTGCGGCATTGGCACGATTTCGTTGTTTTTAGCGAAGCAGGCGAAGAAAGTGTACGGCGTTGAGATTGTACCGGAAGCGATTGAGGACGCGAAGCGGAATGCTGAGTTGAACGGCATTGAGAACGCTGAGTTTGCCGTGGGCGAAGCGGAGACCGTGATTCCGAAATGGTATGAGGAAGGCATTGCGGCTGACACGCTAGTGGTTGACCCGCCGCGCAAAGGCTGCGATGAAGCTTTGCTGCAGACGATTATTGAAATGAAACCGAAGCGTGTAGTGTATGTGTCATGCAACCCGGGAACCTTGGCGCGCGATTTGCGGGTGCTGGAGGATGGCGGGTATGTGACGCGTGAAGTGCAGCCTGTTGATATGTTTCCGCATACTAGCCATGTGGAGTGTGTGGCGAAGTTGGTTTTGAAAGGTACAGTTGATTAAACTGTGCCTAATAGTTTAAAACTTTACGGTGGCCAGATAGTAGTGGAGTGGATGACATCTTTTCTTCTTCAAAAATGAGTCGACAAGGCTCATTATTGTGGATCTTTCATTTGATAACTTTTTTGAAGGCCTGGATTTTATCCCGGCCTTTTTTGTTGTAATTCGTAAAAATTACAGGGTAAATTGTTGACGGGGTATTTTTAGAGTGATATGATTCAAATTGTAATTAGGTTGCGTAATTTTAAAGAAATACTCTGTCGATGAGGGTGGGATATGAAACTTGAAGATATTGTAACGGTTAAGATAGGAAGAAACCTTTCTAGAGGCAACGTTAAAAATGATCATACATTAGTTGCTTATACATATGAGGATTTAAAAAATGATTTAGATGGCTCATTTCTAGACTCACAAGCTAGGTTTGATGCTGGACTTTTAAATCAAAAAGAAAGCTATTTGAGCAATGCCGGAGACGTTGTTTTCAGTTTTGTTAGTTCCAAAGCTGGGATAGTGAGTGACTTAAACAAAGGAAAGATCATCAACCAAAATTTTGCAAAACTCATGATCGAACATGATGAATTGGATCGTAGCTATTTATGTTATGCGTTGAATGAATCGTACGCAATGAAAAGGCAAATGGCAATTTCGATGCAAGGAAGTGCTGTGCCAAAATTAACTCCAGCGATTTTAAAAGAGTTGGAAATCCAGTTACCAAGTATTGAGAAACAAAGGGTAATTGGAAAAGCTTATTTCTGTTTAAGAAAGCGTCAAGCTTTGGCAAAGAAGAAAGCAGAACTTGAAGAGAAACTTTTTTTAGAAGTATTAAAACAATTAGACCAACAATAGAAAAAGTGAGGAACAAAACCATGGCTGAATTACACTCAAAACTATTTAGTGCCGCAGACAACTTACGAAGTAAAATGGACGCATCAGAATATAAAAACTATTTATTAGGTTTAATCTTTTACAAGTACCTATCTGATAAGTTATTAGAAAAAGTAGTAGAAATAGCGGGTGAATCGTTAGAAGAATACAACATACAAGACAAACAAACTCAATTGTATATGGAATCCTTAGCAGATGAAGAGATAAAAAATGACTTGATTGAAACGTTAGTCGACACATTGGGCTATGATATTGAACCAAAGTATTTATTCAGTGTATTAGCCAACCAAGCAAAACAAAACACGTTTCAGCTGAATGACTTGAATAAGGCATTTATCGATTTGTCTACGAAGTATGATCAATTTAATGGGTTGTTTGATGATGTAGATTTGACATCAAAAAAACTGGGATCAGATGATCAACAGCGAAACATTACGATTACAGAAGTACTGAAGAAACTAAATGATGTGAATGTAATCGGTCATGATGGAGATGTGATTGGGGATGCCTATGAGTACTTAATTGGCCAATTTGCCTCAGAGGCTGGTAAGAAAGCGGGGGAATTTTACACCCCTCATCAAGTATCTGACATGATGGCGCGTATTGCCGCGATTGGTCAAGAAGACAAAAAATTGTTTAGCGTATTTGACCCTACCATGGGATCTGGTTCTTTAATGTTGAATATTCGAAACTATATTCATTATCCAGATAGTGTGAAATATCATGGGCAAGAACTAAACACAACAACTTTTAATCTAGCGAAGATGAACTTAATATTGCATGGTGTTAATAAAGAAGATATGCGGTTACGCAATGGGGATACATTGAACAAAGATTGGCCGACAGATGAGCCTTATACTTTTGATGCTGTCCTTATGAATCCTCCATACTCTGCAAAATGGTCTGCAGATACTACATTCTTAGATGATTCTCGTTTCAATCGTTACGGAAAGTTAGCACCGAAATCAAAAGCAGACTTTGCTTTTCTTTTACATGGGTTCTACCATTTGAAAGATTCGGGAACAATGGCCATCGTCTTACCGCATGGAGTACTGTTCCGTGGAGCTGCAGAAGGTGTGATTCGCAAGAAATTATTAGAAGATGGCAGCATTGATGCCGTGATTGGCATGCCAGCAAACTTATTCTTTGGCACATCGATCCCAACAACAGTCATCATCTTGAAGAAAAATCGTAGCGCTCGTGATGTGTTATTTATTGATGCAAGTAAGGAGTTTGTGAAAGGAAAAAACCAAAATAAACTTTCCAAAGAAAACATTGATAAGATTGTCGAAACGTATAAGAAGCGAGAAGATGTGGAGAAATATGCCCACGTTGCAACATTCGATGAAATCAAAGAGAATGATTTTAATTTGAACATTCCTCGATACGTAGATACCTTTGAAGAAGAAGAACCTGTGGATATGGCTGCGATTGGCTCAAAAATCAAAGACATTCGAAAAGAAAAAGCAGAACTAGAATCTAGCTTGTATGAGATGATTTCTTCGCTGCAATATGATGAAGAAAATGCTGACTGGATTAAGGGTGCGATAGAGGTGTTTAATCGTGGAAAATAACAATACACCAGAAATTCGATTTCCAGGATATAGAGGAGATTGGGAAGAGCGTAAGATTGGAGAATTTTTGACTGAAAGTAGAATTTCAGGGACAAATGGTCTTAAGGCTAAAAAATTAACAGTAAAACTTTGGGGAAAAGGCGTCGTTCCAAAAGAAGAAATTTACCAAGGTAGTGAAGAAACCAAATACTATATTCGCAAAGCAGGCCAATTTATTTATGGGAAGTTAGATTTTCTCCATCAAGCTTTTGGAATTATTCCTAATAATCTAGATGGTTATGAATCAACATTAGATTCACCTGCGTTTGATATCGCAGAAAATCTCAACTCATATTTCTTTCTAGAATACGTATCAAGAAAACAATTTTATCTATATCAAGGAACGATTGCTAATGGGTCTCGAAAAGCTAAAAGAATTCATTCAGATACTTTTTTTAATATGCCTTTAATAATGCCTTCGGTGGAAGAACAAACTGATATAGGAACCTTCTTTAAAAAGATAGACGACACGATCGCTCTTCATCAGCAAGAACTAACCACCCTCAAACAAACAAAACAGGGATTCTTTCAAAAAATGTTTCCAAAAGAAGGGGAGTCTATTCCGGAGGTTCGGTTCCCGGGATTTACTGGAGAGTGGGAAGAGCGTAAAGTCAAAGATTTCTCAGAAGAGACTTTTGGAGGTGGAACTCCAAAGACTTCAATTAAGGAATATTGGAATGGTGAAATACCGTGGATTCAAAGTTCTGATTTAGAGGAGCATCAAGTTTCAAGTATTTTTGCAAAGAAAAAAATAACTGAAAAGGGTTTGCAAAATTCGGCAACTAAATTAATTCCTAAAAATTCAATAGCTATAGTGACAAGAGTTGGGGTTGGAAAAATTGCATTAATACAATTTGAATATGCAACAAGTCAAGATTTTCTCTCATTAAGTAACCTTAAAGTAAATGAGTGGTTTGGAGTTTATTCGTTATATAACCAATTACAAAAAGAGTTACATAATGTCCAAGGAACCTCTATAAAAGGAATAACGAAAAATGAACTTCTAGAAAAGAAAATCAATATTCCAACTGATTTAAAAGAACAAATTAAAATAGGTAATTTTTTTAAAAAACTAGATAATACTATCGCTCTTCATCAACGTGAACTAGATGCCTTAAAAGAAACAAAAAAAGCATTCCTACAAAAAATGTTTGTCTAAGCAAATAGAAGAGGGGAAGGAAAATGGCAAAGATACCGCATAAAGACGAAGCTGAAGTAGAACGTCGCCTGATTGAAGTGTTGGGGGAAGGGCACAATCAGTGGAATTATCGTCCTGATTTAAAATCTGAAGAAGATCTATGGAAGAACTTGCGTCAAAAGATTACGCAAAATAACTTAGCAGAAATTGGGGAACATCCAATTACTGATAAGGAATTTGACACAATAAAGACAGAGTTATTATCGAAAACACAGACCCCCTTTGATGCCGCTAGATGGCTCAAAGGGGAAAATGGAATTGCTCGGATTACGATTGAGCGTGAAGATGTCTCTTTAGGTTCGATGTCTTTAGTTTTGTATTCCAACCAAGACATTGGTGGCGGAATTTCTACATATGAAGTTGTTCATCAGATTGCGAAACAAAAGGCAAACCTTGATGGACGTGATCGCCGATTTGACGTGACACTTTTAATTAATGGATTGCCAATTGTTCAAATTGAATTGAAAAAGGTCAGTGCCAAAGACGGCGTATTTCAAGCCTTTAATCAAATCAAGAAATACTCAGAAGAAGGGATGTTTAGAAATAATATCTTTTCGACTCTTCAGTTATTTGTCATTTCCAATGAACAAACTACTCGCTATTTTGCTAATGCGATGCCAAAAGACATGCATAAGAAATTAGTCTTTAGCTGGCGGACAACGGACAATCGAAAAGTAGAAAATCTCTATGAATTTGTAAAACGCGTCTTAAATATTCCAGATGCGCATCGATTGATTGCCGATTATACAATTGTAAGTGAGGACCAAGACAACAAAGCTGTAATAGTATTAAAACCGTATCAAATTCATGCGATCCAAGCCTTGTTTACATCTGCCATGAAACATCAATCCGGGTATGTTTGGCATGCGACTGGTTCAGGAAAAACGTTGACAAGTTTTGTTTCTACGAAGTTATTAGCTCGCAAAGCAGGTGTAGATCGTACCATTATGCTCATTGACCGAAAGGACTTGGACAATCAAACGACGACCGAATTCACCAAGTTTGCTTCCGAGTTTAATACTGGTATTTCTTCTGGTGATGCAATATCGAATAGCTTGGTTGTCGGAACTGGAAGTGCGAAGGAGTTAAGTGATACTCTACTGTCTGATGCCAATTCCAATACAGTGATTATTACCACTCGTCAAAAATTAGAAGCTGCCTTGCGCTATGCCCAAAGGCAAGAGGAGCAAAAAGGTACTCAGCGCTTTAAGAAACTGCTAGGGCAACATATTGTCTTCGTCGTGGATGAGTGTCATCGTGCGTTAAGTGCAGAAGGGATGCAAGTCATTAAGGGCTTCTTTCCAAATTCAACTTGGTTTGGATTTACAGGTACACCGATATTTAACGAGAATAAAAAACAGGCTAAAGGTCAATTAGCTCGTACCACTCGTGATCAATATGGAGAAGTTTTGCACACCTATACCATTAAAAATGCATTAGATGATGGTGCTGTTTTAGGGTTTCAAGTAGAGCACGAAGATACGATTGATCCAACATCATTAAATAATTATATTTTTAATCAACTGCGTCAAAATGAAAAATATGCCAATTTGACTGCAGATGAAATTAATCACATCATTGATCAAATGGATGGAATAGAAAAGGAAGCATATCTTGAACCATCTTCGTTTGAAAATGATGATCATATTCAAAAAGTTATTCATAAGATTTTCAGGCCGGATAATGCCTATACTAAATTTGATTTCCAAAATGGTCGCCCGCAAAAGTCTGCCATTTTAACAACCAGTTCAATTGATATGGCGAAACGCTACTATCGGGCAATCAAGGAAATGACGAAAGATCCAGAATGGTTGACGAAAGAATTTGCTGGACATCCGATCCGAACCGGACGTACGATTGAAGATCCGGATTTTCCACGAATTGCAATCACCTATTCGATTCAAGAAAACGAAGACAATTCGAAACAAATTCAAGATGAAATGAAAGAGATTATTAAGGAATATAACGATTATTATCACACTGCTTGGTCGATAGAAGATATTGAACGATATAATGGTGATATTAACAATCGTTTAGCTCGTAAGAAAGCAGAGTTCAAAGAATTTGGTAAACAAATTGACCTTGTCATTGTTGTCGATCGATTATTGACTGGTTTCGATGCACCAACGATACAAACATTATTTGTGGATCGAAATTTAAGTTATGCGAATTTGATTCAAGCATTCTCTAGAACCAATCGTACTTATCCAGGTAAGACAAAAGGATTAATTGTGACATACCGGAAACCTTCAACAATGGAGCAAAATGTAAAGAATGCGACGAAATTATATTCACAAGCACAAGAGGAATCTAGTCTTGTTTATCCGACTTATGATGAATCGAAGAAACGCTTTAAAAAGGCTCACAAAGCGCTAACTACGTTAGTTCCAAACCCAACCGATATTGATGAGAACACATCTCTTGAAACCCGAATTGAGTTCGTGAAAGCATTTCAAGAGCTAAACAATTCATACGAAGCTTTAGTTACATATAATGACTACAACGATGATATGGAGAAATCAACAGCACTTCAAGAACAGGTGAAAACCTTAGAAGAATATATTGGTATATATAACACGGTTAAGGGTTCACTCGAAGATGAAGGAAACCAAGATGGACCGGGCCCAGATTTCTCAGACATTGAATTCTATGGAGAAAATGCAGTTAAGATCTATGATATCGACTCAACTTATATTGACCGACTATTAGAAACATACTCGGCCAATAATCAGAACATCCGCGACGAAATCGAAAATGCCCTTCAAAAACTGAAGAAATCAGAAATTGTTAAGGACGTATACCGCACGATGTTAAATGCTATTGATACCAATGAAATAGATGGAGAGCAAGATATTCTTGCAGTGAAACGAAGCTTCTTCACTAAAGCACGTGACAAAGCGATTCATGAATTTGCGAATACTTGGTTTGTGGAAGAAGATGAGCTACATTTATCTGCAATTCAATATGTTGTAGGAACAGATCCTATTCCGAATATTAGTCGTATTATCAACAGTAAGCAATTTGATAAGTATAAAGCCGTATATCCAGATGCAAAACCATTGAAATACGGACCAGAAATGAAGCGTCAGTGGAGAAAGACTTTAGATGAAATTATTGTACCTTTGGATGACGAGTTGAGATAAATTCGTTTTGAAATTAATATCTTTAAAAAAGTCAGAGTCGGAGGATTTTTTAAAAGGTATTTAATAATAATTAGCTGTTTGAATATAGATCTAAGACAGTAGCCAATCTTCACATAAGTGAGTGTGTGGCTGTACTTTTCAAAAAAGATAAATAAAAATTTAAAAACATAAGCCTTTCCACTCCAGGAGAGGCTTATAATGTTATATGAAGGTTCCATTTCTTGCATAAAGTCCTAGCCTTTCTTAATAAAGAGGTGTATCAAAATAGAACAGAAAATCTCGAATCAACTGATTAGTGAACAAATGAAGCGCGTTTTATCAACATATCAACGAGCAAAAAATGAGGAGTTTAAGGGGCACCCTTTGTCACACCTTATTTGTCATGAAATAAAGGACACTCTTTTTAAAGTTGTTGACTTAGATCCTAATATTTATCATGTAGCAGGTTCGGTTGGAAAAGGCCGTTGGGCTGAGATTCCTTGGGTTTCAATTTTTATAAAGAACTTAACGACTTCTGCGACAAGAGGCTACTATATTGTTTACTTATTTAGTGCAGATGGAAGCGGTGTTTATGTTAGTTTGAATCAAGGATGGACATACTTTAAAGAAAAGTATGGAACAAAAATAGGTAGGGCCAAAATCCAAAAAACAGCTTCTATTATTAGAGAAAAACTAAATACCATACCTCAAAATATGAATCTTTCAAATATCGATTTAAAGGGTAAAGGTGATCTTGCGAGGGGATATGAGTTAGGACATGTATGTGGTCGTTTTTATGATGTAAGCAATTTTCCGAGTTCAGAAGACATTATAAACGATTTACAAGCTCTATTAGTTACATACAAAGAAGTAGAAGGTCTTATCGGACATCGATCGATAGAACAGTTTAATGATTTTATTCTGTTGCAGGAAGATGGCCAATTTTTAGAAGACCGGGTTAACGAAGAGGAGTATCAGATAGCGGCTCAAACCTTCATCATATCCGAGAATTCGAATATCGGATATGAAATCAATCAAAAGAGAGAACGTCCGCAACCTATCATTAATCAAGGTGGTCAAAGGCAATGGACAAGAAATGCAAGTCTTGCATCAAAAGCTATGATGCTTTCAAATTATACTTGTGAAATTGACCATTCCCACAAAACTTTTATCTCTAAATCTACCAACATGCCTTATGTTGAGTGTCATCATCTTATCCCTATCGCCAAGCAAGAGGAGTTCAAATATGACTTAGATCAACTGGCAAACTTGGTAAGCCTATGCTCACACTGTCATCGTCTTATTCATTATGGTCAAGATGAGGAGAAGCAAAGACTGTTGAAAAAATTGTATGATCAGCGGAAGGATCATTTGAAAAAGATAGGAATTGAAATTACCTTTTCAGAACTTAAACGAATATATGAAATATCGAATATTTAGATTCAGATTAAAAGCTTTGGTCAAGCGCTACCAAGGCTTTTTACTGTTTAATATAATTGACAAAAGGATAGTACAAAAATTTACACATGTGATGAGATCATTTTAATAATAGATAACAATCTTAAAGGGAAAGAGGGGTTCGGCATGAGCAAGGTTGGTTCAGAAATGGTTGCAGGGGTGTTGAACGAATTCCATTTGGCAACTAAGAAGCATAAATATTGAACAGGCGAAGTCAATGTTTTTCGAGATGGAAGAGAATTAGAATGTGCTTGTCTACTTCTCGCTGCTTGAGGAGCGGTGTCGGATGATGCATTGCTGCGGACGATGATTGAGATAGAAGCCGAAGCGTGCAGTTATGTGTCTTGTAACCCTGGAACCTTGGCGCGCAATTTGCGGGTGCTTAAAGATCTTCATGATCGCTATTAGAAATAAACCGTAGGCTATTCAACCAAGAAATTTCCTTCTTACCAAAAAAACAAAATAAATGTTGACGCTTTCATAAAACCGATATATACTTTAATCAAATCCAATATTGATAAATTAGACATGTGACTGGTCATGCAGGCAGGATCTAAAACCGATAAATTTTTTAATTTGTCGGTTTGGGTCCTTTTTTTATTGCCTAAATATAGGTCTCATGTTTCGGAAAAGGGGGAGAAACAGTGAATTATACACAAACAGCAAGAGACGTATTGCAGCATGTAGGCGGTAAAGAGAATATTGCCCACTTGGAGCATTGTTCGACACGACTCCGTTTTACATTGATTGATCAAAACAAGGCGAATGTGCCGGCGCTTGAGAAAACACCAGGTGTCATCGCTGTCCGTATGTCGGGCCAATGCCAGGTTGTGATTGGAAACGATGTCATTGAAGTCTATGAGAAATTGACCGGCCTTCTCGGAGGATCACCTTCTGAACAAAGTGTGTCTTCCCATCAGCCGAAGGAAAAGCGAAAAGCGGGGACTGTACTATTAGACTTCATTGTCGGCGTTTTTCAACCGCTTGTTCCAGCCATTGCGGGTGGAGGGATTTTAAAATCGTTTCTCCTCCTCTTCTCGTTATTCGGATTAATGGATGCCAAAGGGCAAACGTATCAGATTTTAAATATGGTTGGCGATGCGCCGCTTTACTTCCTGCCATTGCTAGTAGCGGTGACGACAGCCAATAAACTGAAAGTGAATCCGCTTGTTGCATTATCGGCAGTCGGCGCTCTTATTCTGCCAAACATGACGGCTATGCTGACAGAAGGCGCTCAATTATTTTCATTCGATGTGAAAAATATTGCGTATGCCTACCAAGTGTTTCCGGCGATTTTATCTGTTCTGTTGTATGCACAGATGGAAAAATGGTTTACTCGTATTTCGCCAAAACCCATTCGTATCTTCTTCGTACCGATGATGTCATTGGTTATGACAGTTCCGATCACTCTCCTGTTGCTGGGACCAATCGGTTTTACAGCTGGGCAAGGCTTCACAGCAATCATCCTTGCTATGTTTGACAAAGTGGGCTGGGTTGCGGTTGCGATTCTGGCAGCAGTCCTTCCATTTATGGTCGCATCGGGGATGCACAAAGCGATGGTGCCGTACGCTGTAACAACAATGGGCAATCTCGGAAAAGAAGCACTTTACTTGCCTGCTTCACTTGCACATAATATCGCTGAAAGTGGGGCGTGTTTCGCAGTTGCCCTTCGCACAAAAGATAAAGTGCTTCGTTCAACTGCCATTTCTGCAGGGATTTCCGCATTCTTTGGGATTACCGAACCGGCATTATACGGGGTGACACTGCAAAATAAACGTGTGCTTAGCAGTGTCATGATCGGTTCTTTCATCGGCGGAATCTTCATTGGACTTGTCGGACTTCAAGCGTTTGTTCTTGTTGGACCTGGGCTTGCAAGTATGTCGATGTTCATATCTGACGAGCTTCCACGCAACTTTATGTTTGCAGTTATCGGTTTTGCCATCTCATTTGTTGTTGCTTTTGCTGCCGCCTTTATTTTAGGAAAAGATCGAAAGACAGAAGAAACGGAAAAAGAAGCAGAGCAAGGTGTTTTCGCTGAAAAACTTGGCGCAGATGAGACATTCAAAAGTCCAGTCATCGGTCAAATGATTTCACTATCTGATGTAGAAGATGACATATTTTCTTCAAAGGTAATGGGAGAAGGAATTGCCATTATTCCTTCAAAGGGTGAACTATATGCACCGGTAGATGGCGAGATTTCACTTCTCTTTGAAACAAATCATGCGCTCGGCATGAAAACAGCAAACGGAGTTGAGGTTCTTTTCCATATTGGGATTGACACCGTTCAGCTAGAGGGCAAGTTCTTTAAACCATTGGTGCAAGCAGGAGACAAAGTCAAAGCAGGTGATCTGCTCATTCAATTTGACCTAGAAAAAATTAAAGAAGCAGGTTATGATCCAGTTACACTAGCAGTTATTACGAATACGGATCAATATGATATAAAAGTAACGCAATTAAAAGAGGTCAATCGTCAAGATACATTGATGGTTGTTACACAATTAGGAGGGTAATCATGATGACAAAGACAAAAGGATTTCCAAAAGGTTTTTTATGGGGCGGTGCGATTGCCGCAAACCAAGCAGAAGGAGCTTGGAATGTTGATGGAAAAGGACCGTCTGTTGCAGATATTGCCATGTACCGTTCGAATTTGAGTGTAGAAGATTACGAAGGACACCTTGCTGTTACTTCTGAAAACATTGAACGCGCAATGAAAGACCCGGACGTAAAAAAATATCCGAAGCGCAGAGGCATTGACTTTTATCATCACTATAAAGAAGATTTGGCTCTTTTTGCAGAAATGGGTTTTAAAACATTGCGTATATCGATTGCATGGAGCCGAATTTTCCCGACAGGGGAAGAAGCTGAGCCGAACGAGAAAGGTCTTCAGTTTTATGACCGTCTGTTTCAAGAAATGAAAAAACATAACATTGAACCGATCGTGACGCTGTCACATTATGAAATGCCATTAGCACTTAGTGTGAAATACAACGGATGGGTTGAAAGAAAAGTGATCGACCTCTTTGTGAAATTCGCCAATGTGTGTTTTGAACGCTATAAAGATGTCGTGAAATATTGGCTTACCTTTAATGAAATAGACAGTATACACCGCCATTCTTTCATTACAGCGGGAATCATTCCTGACCGCTGTCCAGAGGGGAAGGTAGAAGAAACCGTTTATCAAGCATTGCACCATCAATTTGTGGCATCCGCTCTTGTGACTGCAGATTGTCATCGCATCATTCCCGGAAGTCAAGTGGGATGTATGCTAACGAAACTTACGACTTACCCGCACACTTGTTATCCGAATGATGTCGAACGCGCACTGAAGCAAAACCTTGATAACTATTTCTATGCAGATGTTCAAGTGTTTGGCGAATATCCGCCATTGATCAAACGCATGCTGGAACGAAAAAATATCAATATTAAGATGGAAGCGGACGATCTTGCCATTTTGAAAGAACATACGGTAGACTTCGTTTCATTTAGCTACTATATGTCCCTGACAGAATCTGCACAAGAAGGGCTGGAAAAAACAGATGGCAATACGATTCGCGGTGTGAAAAACCCTTATTTGCCTTCAACAGATTGGGGTTGGCAAATCGATCCGGTCGGTTTAAAAATTTCGCTCATTGAATTGTATGATCGCTATCAAAAACCTCTCATTATTGTGGAGAACGGCATGGGTGCGAAAGATGTTGTTGAAAGCGATGGATCGATCCATGATGATTATCGTATTAACTATTTCAGAGAACATTTCCGTCAGATGAAAGAAGCCATTGAAGAAGGTGTAGATCTCTTCGGATATACGAGCTGGGGATCCATTGACATTATTAGTGCGGGAACATCTCAAATGTCCAAACGATATGGGTTTATCTATGTTGATCAAGATGACGATGGCAACGGGACATTGAAGCGCTTACGTAAAGATTCATTTTACTGGTATAAGAAAGTGATCGAGTCAAATGGAGAAGTATTAGACTAAAAAACCGCATTCATGAAAAGGTGATGGCGATGTTTAAAATAAAAAAGGTTTTAAACTCGAGTGTGGTACTGGCTGTAGATCAGAACCGCCAGGAGCTGGTTTTATGCGGCAGAGGCATCGGTTACGGACGAAAACCTGGGCATATGATTGAAGAAAAACAAGCTGATCAAGTGTTTATGCCAGTAGACAATATGAAGGCAAAAGAATTTCTTCAACTGTTGGATTCAATACCGCAAGAATTTATTGAATTGACACAGCAAATTGTTCATTATGCAGAAGAAAAATTAAAAACAAAGCTAAATTCCGGCGTTTACTTCACATTAATGGATCACTTAAATTTTGCAGTAGAGCGTTATAAAAAGAACATCAATATTACGAATCGCGTCTACTGGGAAATTAAAAACTACTATACAGAAGAGTTTGAGGCAGGGAATTATGCACTGCAGCTCATCAATGAAAAACTAGGGATCCAATTACCGAAAGAGGAAGCGGCAAATATTGCGTTCCACTTAATTAATGCATTAGGTGAAGAAACAGAATCAAAAAATGGAATGAAGTATGCAAAAATGATCGGGAGCATTGTCAATCTTGTCCGGTACACATTAAATATGAAATGGGATCAAGAAAATATCCATTACAGCCGATTTATCACACACGTTAAATTTTTTGTTGAAAGATTTTACGCTGATAAATTGCTGGCAGATCAGGAGAATGAATTGTTTGAGCAAATTGCAAATTTATATCCGCAAGCAATGGATGTAGCTTTCAAAATCAAAGATTATATCAAACAGGTACACGGAATCGTCATTCCGAACGATGAACTAACATACTTGGGAGTCCATATTCATCGCTTGATTTCTTATCAGCAATTAAAATAAATGAAGAACCACTTGCCTTTGTGGAAGGCGAGTGGTTTCTTGTTTTTGAAAAAGAAGGAGCATTTCTGTTTATAGGCCAGATGAGTTGATTGATCTATACCAACAGTTAAAATTGACAACAAAAGGCTTTTTCAATTGTTGACAAAAACATATCACTAATTGACAAAAGGTCATTACAAAAATTTACACATGTGATAAGATCATTTTACAGATAGAGAACAATCTTAAAGAGAAAGAGGGGGTTCGGCATGAGCAAGGTCGCTTCAGAGGTGGTTGCGGGGGTGTTGAACGAATTCCATTTGGCAATTAAAAAGCATGCTATTGAGCAGGCGAAAAGTCTTTTTGAAGAGGCGAAGTCGATGTTTTCCGAGATGGAAGAGGATCAGAATGTGCTGGCTTATTTTTCGCTTCTTGAGGAGCGGTACCGGATGATGCTTTATGATGCGAGGGGAAAGCGGCTGCCGCGGGAGTCTTACTTTAATGATTCGCAAATCGAGTGCATCGAGCAGACGGATCATATGATCGATTACTATTTCTACTTTTTTGAGGCGATGCATGAAGCGTACAACAAGAATGTTGAGCGGGCGATCAGTCTGTACAAGGTTGCCGAGAAAAAACTGGCGAAGGTGCCCGATCAGATCGAAGCGGGCGAATTTTATTTTAAAGTGTCTTGGCTGTATATGTCTCTCCGGCAAAATGCGGTTTCTCTCAATTATGCGAGAGACGCGATGAATATTTACAAAATGCATGACGGGTACGAAAAAAAGCTGGCGATTTCCCAGGTTGTGATGGGGACAAATTACATGCAGATGCAGCGCTTTAAAGATGCGGAGAAGTACTTTGAACAATCGATTGAAATTTCCAAAAAGATCGACGATTCGTTTTTAGAAGCAATGCTTCATCACAATATCAGCATTCTGTATTCCAATTCCGGCCGGTCTCAGGAATGCATTCTCGCCGTCCAGCATGCGTTGAGCAACCCCGAATGGTGCGAGTCAAGCTACTATATCAACTCGCTTTACATGCTGATCAGAGAGTTTTTCAAAATCGGCGAAACAGAAGCGGCCCTGTTCTATTATAAAAAAGGACAGGAGGAATTAGAGAAAAACGGGAATAAGCATTATGAAAAGAAAATAAATATTATGTATGAGCTGTATTGCCATGAAAACGTAAAAAGCATCAAAGACGACATCGATTCCTTGGACGAGATGAATGATTTAGACGGTGTTTGCGACCTTTCTCTGCTCATCTCAAGCTATTTCGAGAAAAAAGGAGATGACAAGAAAGCGCTGGAATTTGTTAAAATATTCATGAAAGCCGAAAACAAAATGAGATCATTAGGGAGTGAGGTATTGTCATGAAAAAATTGATTCTTTGCTTATCGTTAACTGCTATGGTCTTAGGCGGAGCAGCTTTATCCCAAAGCCACAATCAGGTGTCAGGCGGCGTTCAAACAGCTGAGCTGCCGGTTGGGGGTTAAGTTTCTGAAGTCCTTTTACAGGGCTTCTTTTTTAAAGGCATGAAATGGGGTGCGATTACAGTGAATTTACAAGAGCATGAAATATAAAAACCTTCCAAATTCGCGAGAGGCCCTCCAATCGTTTAAAACATATTTAAACATTAAAATTGGAGGGGGATACTATGAATGACAAAACATTTCTTTCATATTTAAAACACGCAGATAAGCCTTTCAGCGGCTGGGATTTTTCTTTCATTGACGATACGGGAAGAATGAAAAGCGACCTGCTTTCATGGTCATACGGAAGCATGGCTCTGTCTCTTATTCAAGATTCCAAATCCATGCTCGATATGGGGACAGGCGGCGGAGAGTTTTTATCGAAATTGGGGCCGTTTCCTTCGTCAGCATACGCTACTGAATGCTATTTGCCCAATGTGCCAGTTGCAAAGGAACGATTGACGCCTTTAGGGGTTCAGGTCGTCCAAATTGATGATGATGAAGATCTTCCATTTGAATCCGGCCAATTTGACCTGGTCATCAATAAACACGAGTCATATTCAGCACAAGAGGTGAGGAGAATCCTTTCAAAAGGAGGACTGTTTCTCACTCAGCAAGTCGGCGGGCATGATTGCGAAGAAATCAATGAAAAACTTGGTGTGCCGCTAAATGAAGAATTTAAGGACTGGAACTTGGAAAAAGCGTTAAAAGAAATAGAAAAACATGATTTTAAGGTTTTGAAAAGCAGGGAAGAGTGTCCGACTCAAAGGTTTTATGATATTGGGGCTCTGGTCTATTACTTAAAAGCCATTCCCTGGCAGGCGCCCGGTTTTGAAGTGGATCAATACACGGATGAATTGTACGCGATTCATAAAATGATTGAAGAAAAGGGTTATTTTGATGTCACACAGTACCGGTTTATCATTTTAGCGGAAGCGATTTAGAGTTTGATCAAAGATTTGCCTAAGAAGGGTGTCTCATATTATATGATGACATCCTTTTTTATTTTCCTATATTTTTGTAAAGCCAGTTATTTATCCATATATTCATTTAGGATATAATTGTTACTACTTAATGTTATTACCAGTATCATGTTTTTTTACACATCAGGAGGAAAAGCGATGGCATCCCAAACTGTAACCAAGTATTTTCGCGATAGTGTCGCTGCGAAACTAAAAATCAACTTTAAAAACAGTCGTTTTATGATTTCAGATTTGAATAGCCTTATACAAGGAAAGATAGACAGTAAGTACTACGCGGTACTTTCAGACCACAAAAATGTCTCCGGTAAACTCGATGTTATCGTTGTGGCAAAGACGATCAAGACGAAATTCGACGTGCAGCAAAGGGTTGAGACAAATATTGAAGATATGACCGGAATTCTTTATATCCCGGCAGTTTTGACTGCCAATGGTATGTTGTTGCCTTCAGAAGACAAATATCCATGGATTCCGAGAGAGCATCTTCATCCAATCATTGACGAAGAGCTTGCGATCGGCTATGTCAATGACTTTGATGAATATATGAGCAACAATTATCAGAGGTTGGAAAGCAACCTCACTTGGAAAAGCTATTTTGAGTTTGCAAAAGATATGTATGAGTCAGTTACAGAAACCGAAATAACTTCAAATACAGTTAAAGAAATAGAATTAGAGAAAAATGTTTATATCTTTAAGGATGATTCCATCAATGCAACCAGAAATATATTAAAGTTATATGATCACCTTTTATCCAGCCAGCCGAATCATCTGCAGCTTTATCAAAATTTTATCAACCAAAAATTCACTTCTTTATCGCCGCTTATTCCAAACCGGATGTCAGAAATGCAGAAGCATGTCGGACAAATGGGCGGGGAATATCCTTTGTCGCCATCGCAAAGGGAGTGCCTGAACCATTTCAACAATATGGAAGATGGAGAAATTCTTGCAGTCAACGGTCCGCCGGGTACGGGGAAAACGACGTTATTGCAGTCGCTCGTTGCCAATCTTTATGTCGAACGAGCATTAAAAAAGGAAGATCCTCCTGTCATTGTCGCTTCATCAACAAACAATCAGGCAGTAACCAATATTATTGAATCATTCGGAAAGATTAAACCAAAATGGGAAAACAATCATTTAGAGCAGCGATGGATCGAAGGAGTCGACAGCTTTGCTGTTTATTTTCCGTCCGGCAGCAAGGAGAAAGAGGCGCAAGAAAAAGGATTTCAATATACGAACCCTCGGGGAGAAAACTTTTTTGACGAAGTTGAAAGCAACGAGAACATTGAGCGATCAACCGAAAAGATGCTCAAAGAATGCAGTCGATATTTTGAAACAAACCATACTGATATTAAGCAATGTGAGCAAACGATTTCAAATCGGTTAACAGCGCTTGAAGAAATCAGACAAAAAGTTTTATCCTTATTCTCCGAATATGATCAAATAGCTCCCAAAGGCGTTTCTTTAGATACATACATGACGCAATTGACCGAGGAAAAAACCGAGTGGGAAAGCACGTTTCAATCGATACAACAAAGAATAAAAGAGTGGCAGACGCACTTTTCAAACTTGCCGTTCTTTGTTCGCTTATTCAAGTTTCTGCCGTTCTTCAAGAGCAAATTAGTCAGTTATGTCAGATATTTTATTCAGCCGGATGAAGAATTTATTGATGAGTCAATGAATCTCGATAAAATTCTCTCTCTGTATAGCGAAAAAGCAAAAGAGACGAGAGAAAAAATAAAGCAGGTCGATGCGACATACCAACAAGTCAGCAAATTGAACACAAAATATAAACAATTAATGGTGGAACTTATATCACTGAACATTCTTGAGAAATATCCTGGTTCATTTTCTTCTTTAGATAAGGCGAATGAATTTTTAGATACAACCATAAAATACGCCTCTTTTTGGCTAGCAGTTCATTACTATGAGTGCAGATGGCTTTTAGAGAAAAGACTGTCGGAAAAACAAAGAGGCACAAATTTCGATAATGTGTTAAATCAGTTTTATACAAATTTAAGTATGTTGACCCCTTGTTTTGTGATGACTTTTTATCAGCTTCCGCGAATGCTGCTGGCCTATAACAATGGGAAGGAGCATTTTCTCTACAATTATATTGATTTACTAATCGTAGATGAAGCAGGACAGGTGACTCCTGAGATTGCGGCATGTTCATTTTCGCTTGCGAAACGGGCAGTTGTTGTCGGAGATGTTTATCAGATTGAACCGGTGTGGAATATCAACGAAACATTGGATATTTCATTAGCTCTTTCAAATGATGTTATTACTTCGATCGAACAGTTTGAGAAGCTTCGCGAACTCGGCTTGAATACGTCAGAATCTAGTGTGATGAGGGTAGCGTGCAAAAGCTGTAAATACGAAAAACATCAGCAACGCGGTTTGTTTTTGAGCGAACATAGGCGCTGTTATGATGAAATTATTGAATACTGCAACAATCTGGTGTATAGAGGAAAACTTGAGCCAATGAGAGGTAAAGCGGCAGAGGATAAGAAAAATCCGCTTGTTCAATTATCGATTCCACCTCTTGGTCATATGCAGGTTGACTCATACCAGTCAAGCAAAAAAGCGGGCAGCCGATATAATGAAATAGAGGCAAGGGCCATCGCCACATGGATCAATGAGCATTTCTACAACATCCGAAATGCATATCATGAAGATGATCCAAAAAGTCTCATTGGCATTATCACCCCTTTTAAAATGCAAGTCGGCATCATCAAGCGTGCGCTATCACCCGATGTTAAACCGTTTATCGACGTAGGAACGGTCCATACCTTTCAAGGCGGCGAAAGAAAGGTCATCATCATGTCGACGGTGTACGGGAAAAATGACGGCTGCTTTTTTATAGACGCCAATAAAAGCCTTCTAAACGTCGCAGTTTCAAGGGCAAAGGACAGCTTCCTTGTCATGGGTGATATGAATTGTTTATCAGACAGCGCGAATAAACCGAGCGGATTGTTGAAGAGGATGCTTTTAGAAAATGACGTTGTTCATTCTTAATGAAGGTAAGGAGCGCAGCCATGAATCTCTTTCAATTACACCATCAAGATATGAAAGAAATCCGGGAAATACCGTTTGAGAAAGAAAAAGACATACAGCACCTATGTGAAAAAAATTTAAAGCAATTATTAGGCCTCAAGTTCATTGCCTCTGAGTTTCGAGTCGCCGGATTTCGGATTGATACGCTAGCATTTGATGACCAGACACAATCGTTTGTTATTATTGAATATAAAAACAAGAAACATTCCAGCGTAATAGATCAAGGCTATGCTTATCTGTCCATCATGCTTAATAATAAAGCTGACTTTATTCTTGAATATAATGAAAATCAAGAGAAGCTTTTAAAAAGGAACAGTGTCGATTGGTCGCAATCAAGGGTCATCTTTATTTCGCCTGAGTTTACTACACACCAAAAGGAATCCATTAATTTTAGAGATTTGCCGATGGAATTGTGGGAAATCAAAAGGTATGAAAATGACCTGCTACAAATGAATCCTATTAGACCAAATGGGGCATCGGGGTCGATAAACACAATTTCGAATCAAAGTGAAGCAATCGAACAAGTGAGCAGGGAAATCAAAGTTTTCACAGAAGAAGATCATCTAGTCCGTAAGCCTGATGAGGTGATTGATCTATACCAGCAGTTAAAAGAAGAGATTTCAAATGTGGGTGACAACATATCTGTCAAAGCAACAAAGCTGTATATCGCATTTACTGTTCATAAGCGTAACATGGTAGACGTTCTTCTCTTAAAAAAGGGCTTAAAAATTTGGATAAATGCCAAAAGAGGCGAGTTAGATGATCCCATGGATTTATTTAGGGATGTCGCAAACACCGGCCACTGGGGGAACGGTGATTATGAAATTCAAATCGATGATGAAAAACATATCGAATATATCGTTGATTTGGTTAAACAAGTTTATGAGAAAAATAAAGTTTAAGAGCCTTTTCCATATAAAAAGGCTTTTTTCTAATGTGAAACCATTCTTTGCCTGACAACTGATCGATTAAAAAATGAAACGAGATTGCAGCATCCATTGGGAAATTTTCGTTTTCGCAAGCGGCGCCCATTCCATTGAAAAAGGATGCCCCCGGGTCCGGACATCCTTTCTAGTTTTCTTGGAGATAAGCAGAATTAAATTATTCGAGTTTGTAAATGCTATTTTTCGTTCCTCTGTATGTAAACAGTACACCGCCTATCGTTATGATTCCCCCGGCAAGTGATAGGAAAGCGGGAATTTCGCCTATCCATACCCATGATATGAAAAGTGTTGCGGCTGGCGTTAAATAAAGCGAAATCGCGGCCTCTGAAGATCCTCTGTACGAGGTGATATAAGCAAGCGCAAAATATGGGACAACTGTAGGGAGCAATCCTAAATAAACAACACTTGCAGTAGATTGAATGGAAGCATGAGAAAGCTCTTCTAATAGCCCGGGCAAAAAGAACAGCATGGGGATGGTTCCTCCCCAAATCGCGTATGAAACAAAAGGGATAAAACCGTATTTTTGAATGTAGCGCTCTTGAAAAACGAAATAGATGCTTTCACATATCGCGGCCAGTAAAATGAACAACACCCCAGCCGCCGTGTTTTCAAAGTTTCCGACGCCGAGTGATATAAGCATGACGCCTAAAAAGCTGATCCCTGATCCGAGCCATTTCGCTGCACCAAATCGTTCTGCGAAAAACAGCCTCGCTAACAATGCTGAAAAAATAGGCGTTGTCGTGACCAGGAGGCTTGCCATTCCGGCGCTGACCGTTTCCTCGCCTTGATTGAGCAATGTGTGGTAAGCGGAAAATCCTAAAAAACCGAGCAGCAAAATGATGGGGATGTCCTTTGCTTCCGGCAGGCGCATCCGGACGGCAGCAGCCAGCAATATTAGAGCCGAAGAACCTGACAGCAGCCGAAGCAATGTGAGGTGCTGAGGCGTATAATCCTCCAGCCCGACTCGAATCCCCGGAAAAGCCGAAGCCCAAAAGCCGATCATCAGGCAGTATGACAACATGATGTACATCCTCTGTTTCTTCATCATTTTTCAATCTCCTTTTTAAAAAAACCAACCGGTTTAAATGTGTGTATCCATCTTAATAGACGTTTGGTAAAATGGCTTCAACCAGTTTTGAGAATATAAACCCAACCACTTATCGATAAAAGGAGATCCATTTATGCCCCACGCGCCAAAATACAAACAAATCATTCAATTTATAAAAGAGAAGATTGCAAATGGAGAATGGCCGATCGGCACCAAAATTCCGAGTCAGCGTTCATTGGCCAAACATTTCGCTGTGAACAGAAGCACGGTGATTACAGCTTTGGAAGAATTAATAGCCGATGGATTAATAGAAGGCAGAATGGGGAAAGGCACGATCGTTATAAACAATACATGGACATTGTTGGCCAAACATTCGACCCCTGATTGGGATAAATACGTGGCAGCCGGATTCCAGCAGCCCAGCCGGAAAACGGTTCAGGAGATTAATCAATCTGAATCGAATTCAACATTGATACAGCTCAGCAAAGGCGAACTTTCAAATGAATTGTTTCCGCTGGACATTATGAAAGAGATGATGGAGAAGGTTGCTCATAACATGGATGCCTTTGGGTATGAGGAGCCAAAAGGCTATCTTCCTTTAAGAGAGGCGTTGAGCAGCTATTTACAAACGGTCGGCATCCACGCTTCCCCGTCTTCCATCTTAATTGTTTCCGGCGCGCTGCAAGCATTGCAGTTAATCGCAATGGGGCTTTTGCAAAGCGGATCAACCGTTTTTCTTGATCAGCCGTCTTACCTTTATTCGCTGCATGTCTTTCAATCTGCGGGAATGAGGATGGCCGGATTGCAAATGGATGAAGAAGGCCTCATGCCAGAAAGCATCAAGATGACGCCAAACATGCGGACGAGAGCCATTTTGTACACCAACCCTTGTTTTCAAAATCCGACCGGAGTGTTAATGTCCAAAAAGCGGAGGGAAGAGATTCTGGCTTTCAGCGAACAACAGCACCTGCCTATCATTGAAGATGATATATACCGCGAATTATGGATTGATGCACCGCCGCCTGCTCCAATGAAAGCGATGGACAAAAACGGCCGCGTCTTATACATTGGCAGTTTTTCGAAAACGTTGAGCCCGGGATTAAGAATCGGCTGGATCGTCGGCCCGGAGCCGGTCATTGAACGTTTATCAGATATTAAAATGCAGACGGACTACGGCTCGAGTTCACTGTCTCAGAGAGTCGCAGCCGAATGGCTGACATCTGGGCTTTATCAGAAACATTTGGAAAACGTCAGAGAACAGCTAAAAATAAGAAGAAACTTTGTGTTGCATGTGTTAAAAACAGAGTTGGAAGGACTCGCGGAATGGAGCGTTCCAGCAGGCGGCTTCTTTATTTGGCTGAAGATATTGCCGCCGGTATCCATGAAAACTCTTTATGCCAAAGCACTTTCAAAAGGAATTCTCTTTAATTCCGGCGTCATATACGGGCAGGAAAGAGGCGATTACATGAGGCTGTCATATGCATTTGCTTCCTGTGAAGACCTGAAGAAAGGGATTACGCAATTAAGCGGACTGATTAAAATGCTGTCTGGTTGATGTGCATGAGTTGAAAATATTTATTCCAAAAGAAATAAATTTTACCTTATTTTTGTTAAACTTAAAAAGGATTTTAAATACATCATGACAGGAGAAACCTTATGCGGAACCCAATTTCAGTTTATTTTTCTTTAGCTCTCGCCATGGCGATCGTCGGGAGTTCGGTTGTTGTCGGCAAGCTGATGGTGAAGACGATTCCGGTGTTTTTGTCGTCGGGCATTCGTTTTTTTATCGCGGCTGCCGTTTTAATGATCTTGCTTTTTTGGATTGAGAAAGGCATTCCCGCTCTATCGAAAAAAGATGTCTTTGTTCTTTTGCTGCAGTCTTTTACGGGTGTCTTTCTGTTCAGCATCTGCATGCTTTACGGGGTTAAGCTGACGACGGGGATGGAGAGCGGCATTATTACGAGCACGACGCCGATGGCTGTCGGTGTTTTAGCTTTCTTTTTATTAAAAGAAAAAATAGAAAAAAGAATGGCTGCCGGTATCGTACTTGCCGTTATCGGCGTGATGGCGATCAACCTGTTCGGGGCCGGCGGCGAAGCAGGGAGCCCTTATGCATTGATGGGAAATCTGTTAATCGCGGCCGCAGTGATCGGTGAAGCGATGTTTACGCTAATGGCAAAATTATTGTCGCCTCATATTTCCGCATTGGCGATTTCGGCGTTTGTTTCGTTGTTCGGTTTTTTGTTTTTTCTGCCGTTTGCGGTCATTGAGGCTGTCTCGTTTGATTTTAGCGGTCCCGGACTTCTTGATTGGTCATATGTCCTTTATTACGCGCTGATTGTTACGGTGCTTGCTTTTTACTTATGGTACAATGGCGTGACGAAAGTGCCGGCGAGCGTTTCCGGGATTTTCACTTCGGTTCTCCCCGTATCGGCCGTTGTGCTGTCAGGCGTCATTTTGAAGGAGCAATTCTCACTGGTTCATTTGACCGGAATCGTGTTTGTAATTGCAGGAATTTTCATTACTGTTTTGAAAAAAGAGCAGAAGAAAGACAGCGGAAAACTCGCATCTTAAGACGGATTTCCAAAAAAATGTCGTAAATTCGATGCATCAATTTGATGAAATCGCCTGGCCCTGCGGTATAATAGATTTTGTGAATGAAAGATTCAATGTTGAAAGAGAGTGGTTACATCATGGGCCGTAAATGGAACAATATAAAAGAGAAGAAAGCGTCCAAGGATGCGAATACGAGCCGAATCTACGCCAAGTTCGGCCGCGAAATCTATGTGGCGGCAAAGCAGGGAGAGCCCGACCCCGAACTGAACCAGAACCTGAAATTCGTGCTAGAGCGCGCCAAAACATACAATGTCCCGAAAGCGATTATTGAGCGGGCGATTGAAAAAGCGAAGGGCGGTTCTGAAGAAAATTATGACGAACTGCGCTATGAAGGCTTCGGGCCGAACGGAGCGATGGTGATCGTTGACGCGTTGACAAACAACGTCAACCGCACGGCTGCCGATGTGCGCTCCACATTTGGCAAAAACGGCGGAAACATGGGTGTGAGCGGATCTGTCGCTTACATGTTTGATCCGACGGCCGTCATCGGCTTTGAAGGGAAAACGGCTGATGAGACGCTCGAATTATTGATGGAAGCGGATATTGATGTCCGTGATATTTTAGAAGAAGACGATGCGGTGATCGTCTATGCCGAGCCCGATCAGTTCCACGCCGTACAGGAGGCGCTGCAAAACGCCGGCATCACAGAGTTCACGGTGGCCGAGCTGACCATGCTCGCGCAAAATGACGTCGCCCTTCCTGAGGATGCGCGCGCGCAGTTTGAAAAACTGATTGACGCGCTGGAAGATTTGGAAGACGTTCAGCAAGTTTACCATAATGTCGATTTAGGGGCGTAAAAAGAAATCGTGAAGTAAAAAGATAGATGAACAGGCGAAAGTCTGTTTTGTCTATCTTTTTTTATTTGTAAAGTTAACTTGACACCTGATTTTTTGTTAAGTATACTTTACGTATAGTAAACTTTACATTCCGATGGAGGAAAGATGAAAACGTTAATAAAGGAAAAGCGCACTTCGCTGAACATGACACAAGAAGAACTGGCTAAAAGGCTCAATGTGTCGAGGCAAACGGTGATTTCCCTTGAAAAGGGGAAGTATAAACCTTCACTCGTTCTGGCGCATAAACTGGCTCAAATTTTTGAATGTCTGATTGAAGATTTATTTATTTTTGAGGGGGATGAAAATATTGACTGAAACGATGACAAACACATTGATCGCTTTAGCAGGTTTAGGAATAGGCGTGCTCGGGATCGTCATTGTTTACAGCGTAAACAGACGAATTGGAAAAAAAGAGAGGCTGTTCGATGAACGTCAGCAGAAGATTAGCTATCAGGCTAAGGCGCTCTCCTGGAACATTACAATGGCCGCCATTTTAATGGCCTGGGCATTGGTGATCATTTTCCAAGGGATATCCTTTTCATTTTTCTTAATAACAGGTTTATATATCCTGCAATGCTTATCAATGCTGATCACAACCGTTTACCTTGCACAGAAAAACTAAGATGGTGCTGTTCCCCTTGTATCCGGATTTTACCGATTTATCGGTAAAATCTTTTTTTGTGGAAAAGAAAACCCGAGGCAAGGCCTAGGGTTCCGATCGACACGCAAATCTGAAATACAGATACGAGTCGGTATTTTCGGTGTGCTGGACATTACGTAGATAAAGTAGGAAGAAACAAAAAGTAATAGAAACATATATACGAAATCAGATCGAAGATAATATCGTCGCGTGGGGATTTAAGGGATATATGGAATCCTTTGTAGATGAAAAGGTCAAGAAAAGGAAGCAAAAATAAGAAAAGACCTTTGAGCTTGCCACTAAAGTGGTACATTAAAACGAACCATTAAGCCCGTCACCCAATCAAGTCATTCAGCTGGATATCATCTTGAGGGGAAGATTATTGCAAACAAATCCCCATCATACAGATGACTGAATTGGGAAAATTTTTATTCTACGTCTTTTAGTATGGCTTCAATTTTCTCAAGCCGCTGCTTGATATCCTTTATTTCCTCGTTTTCAAGTCTCAATTTCTCTTCGGCCAATTTGCCGTTCCTTAAATATCTTTTGACAACCTTTGTTAAGGCAACGATACCCGCAATGACAAGTGCTGCCATTACAAAATAGTATACTGGTATTAAAATTGTGATAATATCAACTGTCCCCATCTTTAGTCTCCTTACATTCTGTAGATTGTTGTTTCCCCAAATTCTCGATTAAATCATTATCAATCGTAAAGGAAAATTCTTTTAGATAATAGTACTTAAGAGCTTTACCATCTAATGAAACTTTCATTTCACTAAATATAATTCCTGTCTCCTCGAGCTTGGTTAGATGCAAATAAAGTAATGTCCTATTGATTTCTAACTTGCGTGCAAGCTCACTAACATAGCAACCTCCTTTTGATAAGATGGTTAGAATTTGTAAGCGAATTGGGTTTCCAAGTGCCTTTGCAATTAAGATTAATTGGTTTGGTTCATTTATTTTATTCATATGTAACAATAATTTAACACATGTGCATCTAAAAAAAAAGGTGTTTTTTCAAAAGAATGATTCATTTGTTATATTATGTGAATCATAAAAAGGAGCATTATCTTAAAACACATTTTAATCAAAAAATAAATTTTATAGAGAAGAAAGATAAAATTAAAAGTATATTTTAATATAAATGCAATTAAAGTATATTTTTTCCGATTTGTTATTGTCTCTAAGTATTATACATGATAATATTAACAATAGTTGAATAGACTTCCAGTTAAATACACCTAAAAAAATTACTTTATTCGGAGGGTGATTTGAATGAAGAGATTCTTATTATTAGTATCCTTTTTGCTAGTGTTCCCTACTGCCTATGGGACTGCCATTGCAAAGGAAAAAACGCAAGGTTTAAGTTTGGAAGAAAAAATTTTTGAAATTGATAAAAGTGATGATTTATCAAAACAAGTTAAAAAACAAAAGTTTATCCAAGCTTTGGAGGATTCAACTGATGAGGAGAAGACTGAATATCTTGAAGAAGTAGGAGAGCGAGTACAAAATACTTTAAGTGAAGTTGATGTTCAATTAGGTGAAAATAAAGAAATAGATTTAGGCATGGGGACGACTATTGAATTAGAGTCTTCCGATGTTATAGAGTCAAATGAAGATGAATTAGTAAAGACTTCTGGATATGATTTTTCAAAAGGAAATGTACTCGAAAAAAAATATGGTGCTAGAAGATTTACATGTAGGGTTAGTGTGAAATCCCTTGGCATCACATTAGGATCTTTAGTGCTACGAAACCACTATACAGTGGGGAATTTTGGATTGAAAATGAGGTATGCATCCGATAGTGGAACATCTGGAATAGATCCTTTAATGATTATCACAAGTTCTTCTACATCGGTTCCTGACGGTAAAGCTGAAAAGGTAGGGTATGATATGAATGCAAGAGGTTCGTATAAATGGAAACTAGGTATTTCAGGTATATATGCATCTTTTACATCAGAAATATACAGTACAATCAAGTTACATAAGCTAAATAAGAAAAAGAAATTTGCTGTTGTATATCAAAATTACAAATTTACTGAGTGATCATGCCTTAAACATCAGCTGAAAAAAGATGAAAAGACAAATGTCAGACTGTTTCAGATTTATGAAAACAGAGTTTGATGATCGATTCCGGATTTTACCGATTTATCGGTAAAATCTTTTTTTATATCCAAAAGACCCGTAAGATTGAATTTTCTTGAAAGACTGCCGATACATAAGATGTAGTCTAACTTTTCCCAAAACTGTTTGATAGGAGATGGACTGAATGATTCAAATGACTGACCTCAACCGTCAATACATAGGAGGGGAATGGAGAGACGGCCAAAGTGAAAGCGTCTTGGCCGATCTGAATCCTTTTACCCATAAAACGATTACCTCTTTTCGGAAAGCGACGCGGGAGGATGTCGATGCGGCGTACAAAGCTGCGCTTGAGGCGAAAAAGAAATGGGATAACGTCAATCCTTATGAAAAAAGAGCGATTTTAGAAAAAGCCGCGGCTTATATTGAAGACAATAAAGAAGCGATCGTGTACCTCATTATGGAGGAACTTGGCGGAACACGGCTGAAAGCGGCTTTTGAAATCGATCTTGTCGTCAATATGATCAAAGAAGCGGCAGGTTTCCCGCTCAAAATGGAAGGTAAAATTCTCCCTTCACCGGTTGATGGGAAAGAAAATCGGATATACCGCATTCCGGCGGGAGTGGTCGGTGTCATCAGTCCGTTCAACTTTCCGTTCTTTTTATCTGTAAAATCGGTTGCACCTGCGCTTGGCGCAGGGAACGGCGTTGTCTTAAAGCCGCATGAAGAAACACCGATTTGCGGCGGCACGCTGATTGCAAAGATTTTTGAAGAAGCCGGTCTTCCGGAGGGACTTCTGAATGTTGTCGTCACGGATATCGGGGAAATCGGCGACAGCTTCGTTGAGCACCCGATTCCGAGAATCATCTCGTTTACCGGATCAACGAAGGTCGGCAGCTATATCGGGCAGCTGGCGATCAAACATTTTAAAAAACCGCTGCTTGAACTCGGCGGAAACAGCGCATTGATCGTTCTTGAGGATGCCGATTTGGAATACGCTGTCAATGCCGCGGCTTTCAGCCGCTTCACACATCAGGGGCAAATCTGCATGTCGGCCAACCGGATTCTCGTTCAAAAAGAAGTGTATCCGGAATTTTTAAAGCTGTTCAGCCAAAAAATCTCCGGGTTTAAAACGGGTGATCCGCTGGATCCTGAAACTGTGATCGGCCCTGTCATTAATGAACGTCAAGCTGAACATTTAAGAAAATCGATTGAGAAAGGCATCGAAGAAGGCGCCACACCGCTTCTGAAAGGCGATATTAAAGGCAATCTCGTCGAGCCGACGATTCTTGCGGATGTCACGTCTGACATGTCTGTCGCCAAGGAAGAGCTGTTCGGCCCGGTTGTGTGCGTCATGCCGTTTGAGACCGAAGCAGAAGCGGTTGAGATCGCGAATGACACTTCGTTCGGACTGAGCGGAGCCGTACACACGGGAAATGTGGAGCGCGGCGTTGCCATCGCGAAGCAAATCGAGACGGGCATGATCCATGTCAATGACACAACGATCAACGACGAGCCACATGTCGCTTTCGGCGGTGAAAAGCAATCTGGAATCGGCAGGCTGAACGGTGAGTGGAGCCTTGACGAATTTACAACGTTAAAATGGATTTCCGTCCAGCACCAGAAAAGGATTTTTCCATATTAAAAGGAGGATTTGATACATGAATGAAGCAGTAAAAACGGACATCCACCCGCTGCTGGATGCTTTTGTGAAAGTGGCGCCGTTTCTGAATCAGCTGATTCAGGACGATGTGACAGTGGGGATTTACGATACTGAAAAGCTGATCGTCAACATTCCGGGAAAGACATTTTCCCTTGATGTCAAAGCGGGTGATCCTTTGCAGGAAGGCGATATTATTACAGACGCCATCCGCCAAAACAAAAAGAAAGTGAGCATGGTGCCTAAGGAACTGTTCGGCTTCCCTCTTGCGGCGAGAGCGATCCCGCTCCATGACGAGAACGGAAGGGTTATCGGCGGAGTCGGACTCGGTACGAGTCTTGAAAAATCGGATCAGCTTCACCGCGTCGCAGAAAGCCTGTCGGTCATCGTCGAGCAGACGGCCTCAGCTATTCAGGATATCGCCGAATCTGTCAGCGGGTTTTCCGGACAAATGTCTGACATTTCCAAGCAGGCGAAAGAAGTCAGTGAAAGCGCCGGAGAAATTGAGAAAATTTCAGTTACCGTAAAAGGCATTTCAGATCAAAGCAACCTGCTCGGACTGAACGCGGCGATTGAAGCGGCGAGAGCCGGAGAGTCAGGAAAAGGGTTCTCCGTCGTCGCCGACGAAATCCGCAAGCTCGCGACACACTCAAAAGAAAACGTCGGGCAGATTGACCAAATCACGAAGAAAATCCACGCGTTATTGAAAGACCTTGAGCATTCGATCGAAGTCATCAATGAACATACGAGCGGCCAGGCCGCCGGCGTTGAACAAATTTCCGCCACCATGCAGGAGATCAGCAGCAACGCGCATAACCTCGCCAAGATGGCGGAACATCATTTTGAAGACTAGATATAGAAAAAAACTGCCTGACAATGTGTCGGCAGTTTTTTTACTAACACTACTACACTAGCGATTGAAATGACTGCCGTAAATATGGCTCATGAGTATGCTCTTTCCCGTCACACTGCAATTCCTTCAAACGTGTAAAAGAGACGAAATCAAATAACTATATATTGAAAATAACTCCGATAAGAGAATAGATAATGACAGTCGAAAAAAGAATTGTCATATGAATCAGAGAGTAAATAAACATGGATTTTGCCCATTTCTCTGAATCCATTTTTTTGTAACCATACACACTAAGAACCAACCATATGACACCTAATATAAGGGAAACAAGCATAATGCCGAGGCTCAAAGAAATAAAAAGGAGACTTGTCCCGATAAGGATGATTAAATAAATATTAGTTTGTATATATGTTCTTTTAACTCCTTTGATAACAGGGAGCATTGGAACTTTCGCAGCCTTATACTCATCATTTTTTCGAATGGCTATAGCATAGAAATGAGGCATTTGCCATATCACAGATGTCACAAAAAGACCGAGAACAGCAGGATGTGTGATGTCCGGATAGACAGCTGACCATCCAATAAGAGGCGGCATAGCTCCGCCGATACTCCCGACCTCTGTATTGTAAACTGTTCTTCTCTTACTCCACATGGTATACGGGACAATATAAAAAAACAATCCTAGAAACCCTAGGAGTGCTGCCAGAGAGGTGGTGAAACCAAGGATTATTACACCAAAAATCATCATAAAGATACCGAGCCATAGAACTGTTTTAGGCTTTATTTCTCCTGTAACGGTTGGTCTGTTTTTGGTTCTCTCCATAATAGAATCTATATCCCGGTCATATAAGTTGTTAAAAGCTCCTGCCGCTCCCATTACTAAAATAGACCCAATTAATGCAAAAAATATTTCTGGTAATTTCTCAGAAAGGCTGATTTTATAAGTATATAAAGATAATGTTAATCCAGAAAACATCGGAATAAGGTTAGATTTAATAATTCCTGTTTTAATGGTTTTTGACAATATGATGGACACAGGTCGTTTATCCGTTTTGATATTATTTTCAATTTGCATGATTCTTCTCCTCTTTTTAATGGCCACACGTTGATTTAGTGAAGTGCTAGTGATACCTTTTAGAATATACATACTATATGGTATGTTAATTCTGAACAGTATGATTGTCAATAAGAGGAGGAAGAAGAATGCTTAGAAGAAGGCTAACCCAAAAAGAGCGAAAAGAGGAAACACGTCAATTGTTGTTAGAATCGGCTGTTGAGATTTTTTCGGAGCTTGGCTTTCATGGGGCTTCTGTTGAAAAAATTGCTGAACATGCCGGATTTAGCAAAGGAGCGGTTTACTCCAATTTTAAATCTAAGGAAGAGCTCTTTCTGGCCTTATTGGAACAACAAATGAATTTACAAGTGAATAACATCGATCAAATCATAAATAATCAGCATTCACTTTCATATTTTATTGAAACAATGAATGATCATTTTGTCTCAGTGGTGAAAGAAAATCAAAAGTGGATGATTTTAAATATGGAATTTCTTCTTTATGTGATGCGTAATGAGTCAGTGCGCTACAAATGGTCTTGCATGATCAGGGAGTCTGTGGACCGGATCTCCAAGTCTGTCGCGAAACTAATGTTGAAAGAGAATCATGAGGTTACGCTATCTTCGGAAGAAATCGCTTGGACTATTTTTTCACTTGAAAATGGTCTTGCGATATTCAATTTTATTAATGGAGAAAGCGTCCCGATGAATTTATATGGAAAAGCGCTAAAAAATTTGCTTTCAGCCTCTGAGTGACTTTTTAATAGAAAAGTTGTACTTTTCAATTTCTAGGCTCAGTGTCATACATTAATTTAAATTTTATTTTAAATTTTTTAGAGGAATTTTCCCCGGGCGAAGCGAAAGTGATGAATGGGAAATCGCTTTCAAAGGGGGAAGGGGTAAATGAGAGTATATACACCGACTAAACTGACCGGATTGTTATTGGGGCCGATCAGTTTTTTGCTGATTCTCGGCTTGATACCGGAAGCTGAGTTGGCTTACGCGCCGCGGATCGTTCTTGCGGTTACAGCTTGGACGGCCGTCTGGTGGATTACGGAAGCCGTGCCGATTCCGGCGGCATCGCTCTTGCCAGTCATTTTGCTGCCGACATTGGGCGGTTTAGATATGGAAACGACGGCCAAAGCATACGGCGATCCGATTGTGTTTATGTATATGGGGGGATTTATCATTGCGATCGCCATCGAAAAATGGAATCTTCATAAACGGATGGCCTTGCATATTTTGAAGCGGATCGGGGCTGAAAGCCATCGAATCGTGCTCGGCGTGATGGCGGCGACGGCGTTTTTATCGATGTGGATTTCGAATGCAGCCACCGCTTTGATGATGCTTCCCGTAGCGCTTGCAGTTATTAAAGAAGTGCAGGAAAAAGAAATTTTAAAAGGCGAATCGCTGCAGAAGTTCAGCAAAAGCATTTTGCTGGCTGTCGCGTATGCGGCTTCGATCGGCGGACTTGCGACATTGGTCGGTTCCGTGCCGAATGCGGTCTTTGCCGCGATGTCCAAACAGATGCTCAATCACGAAATTATGTTTTTTGAGTGGTTTTTATTCGGGTTCCCGGTTTCCGTTCTGTTTCTTGCTATTTTATATGTTTATTTAACGAAAATAAAATTTAAAGTGAGCGCCTTTCAAGGAAAAAAACCTGATTTTATCGATCATGATTTAAAGGCGCTTGGCGCAATGACGAGGGAGGAAAAATCGGTTTTTGCCGTTTTTTTGTTGACCGCATGTTTGTGGATGTTCAAATTCATCCTGCCGTTTCAAATTTCAGATACGTCGATTGCGATTTTCGGAGCGGTTTTGCTGTTTTTAATTCCGAGTACAAAGGATGAACGGATTTTGGAATGGAAGGATATGCAGACGCTGCCATGGGGGCTTCTTCTGTTGTTTGGAGGCGGCTTGTCGCTTGCGGCCGGTTTTTCGGCGACCAATCTGACGGCATGGATCGGCGGCAAGCTCAAGCTGTTGGAAGGCCATCCTTACTTATTTGTACTGATCATTTTGACGGCTGCCATTTTATTTATGACCGAAATCATGTCTAATACGGCTGTCGCCAATATGGTGATTCCGATGACGATCGGTCTTGGCGCCGCGCTTCAGGTCGAGCCGTACGGGCTGATGGCGGCAGCTGCGCTTGCTTCATCATGCGCCTTTATGCTCCCGATCTCCACCCCGCCGAATGCGGCCGTTTTCAGCTCCAATCTGCTGACGATGAAGGATATGGTCAGGGCGGGCTTTTGGCTCAATATCGCAGGTGTCGTCTTGATCGTGATCAGCGTATATTTCTGGCTTCCGGCCGTCTTCCTGTAATGTCCGTGAAAAAGCTCTCACTAGTTTTCTTGCATCATCTGCATTAAAATAAGGTTATGACATTACGTTAGGATTGGTAGACAGATGAGCATTTTTAAAGCGGAAGGTTTATATAAAACTTACGGAGATAAAACATTATTTGACCATATATCGTTTCATATCGAAGAAAACGAACGGATCGGCTTGATCGGACCGAACGGAACGGGAAAAAGCAGTTTGCTGAAAGTGATCGCCGGCCATGAATCGACCGAAAAAGGAGACATCACCAAGCCTGGCAGCCTCCATATCGAGTACTTGGATCAGGATCCTGATTTGGACAGTCCGGAAACCGTACTTGAGCACATTTATTCGGGAGATTCCGTGATGATGCGGACGATGAGGGCGTATGAGCAGGCGCTTCAGGAGCTGAATGCTTCGCCTGATGATCCGAAGAAGCAGGAAAACCTGCTGGCGGCACAGGGGAAAATGGACGAACACGGCGCCTGGGACGCGAATACAGCGGCAAAAACGATTTTAACGAAGCTTGGAGTCGCGGATGTGGCAAAAGAAGTAAGCTCGCTATCAGGAGGGCAAAAAAAGCGGGTTGCGATTGCGAAAACATTGATTCAGCCTGCTGACCTCCTCATTTTGGATGAGCCGACAAACCACTTGGACAATGAAACGATCGAATGGCTTGAAGGCTATTTGAGCGGGTATCCGGGCTCCGTCGTCCTCGTCACCCATGACCGCTACTTTTTAAACCGGGTGACAAACAGGATCTATGAACTGGATCGCGGGCGCCTATACACATACAAAGGGAACTACGAAGTGTTTTTGGAAAAGCGGGCCGAAAGAGAAGCGCTCGCCGAACAAAGCGAAACGAAGCGGCAAAACCTTCTCCGCAGGGAGCTTGCCTGGCTGAGAAGGGGAGCCAAAGCCCGTTCGACAAAACAAAAAGCAAGAATTCAGCGGGTGGAGGAACTAAAGGAACAAGATGCGCCTGAAACCGGATCTTCCCTTGATTTCGCCATCGGCTCCCACCGTCTCGGCAAGCAGGTGATTGAAGCTGAAGGTGTTGACATCAGCCGCGGCGGCAATCAGCTTGTCCGTTCATTCGATGAACTGATTGTGCCGGGGGACCGGATCGGCATCATCGGACCGAACGGGATCGGCAAAACAACGCTTTTAAACGCGCTTGCCGGCCGCATCAAGCCTGATGGAGGGCAGATCACGATCGGCCAGACTGTAAGAATCGGATACTATACACAGGATCACAGCGAAATGAACGATGCGCTGCAGGTCGTCGAATACATTAAGGAGACGGCTGAGGTCGTCAAAACGGCCGACGGACAAGTGGTCACAGCTGAGCAGATGCTGGAAAGGTTCCTTTTTCCGCGGAGCATGCAGCGCAACTTGATTCGCAAGCTGTCAGGCGGAGAAAAGAGGCGCCTTTATCTTTTGAAAGTGCTGATGGAAGAGCCGAACGTCCTGTTCCTTGATGAGCCGACAAACGACCTTGATACCGAGACGCTCGGAGTGCTGGAAGATTATTTGGAACAGTTTCCCGGCGTTGTCGTGACCGTTTCCCATGACCGCTATTTCCTTGACCGTGTCGTCGACAGGCTGCTTGTATTTGAAGGCAGCGGAAACGTTTCGCGTTTTCAAGGTTCATACAGCGAATATATGGAGAAGCAAAAGGAGACCAGCCGTCAAAAGCCGGCGCCTGAAGCCGCAGAACCTGCCAAACCTGAGAAAAAGAAAAGAAAGAAGCTGTCTTATAAAGATCAGCTGGAATGGGACGGCATCGAAGACAGAATCGCCGCTCTCGAAGAAAAGCATAAACGGCTTGAAGAGGAAATCGCCGCCGCCGGCAGCGACTTCGCCAAGATTCAGACATTGATGGAAGAGCAGGCGCAAACAGCCGCAGAACTCGATGCGGCAATGGAGCGCTGGACCGAGCTGTCTCTGATGATCGAGGAGCTGGAACAATCGTAATGGAAGCTGCCGGGAAATCCCGGCAGTTTTTAATTTGTCGGGCTTTTTTCAGCATCGTTACAAAAATAGCCGATTAATTTTTCCTTTAATAAAGACGCCGCCAGACTCAGCTCTCTGTCTTGATGGACGATGAGCCCGTGGGTGGAGACAATCGGGGCAGTCACAGGCAGCAGTTTGAATTGCTTGGCTTCAAGTTCTTGTTTGACGGCGATTTCAGGAATGAAGGCAAAGCCGATGCCGCATTTTACCGCCTCTTTGATCATGGCGATGCTTGGGTACTCTAGGGCGCTGTTTCCTTCAATCCCGGCATCTTGCAATAATCTACCCGCTTTTGTGTGGTAGACGCAGCTTGTGCCGAAGCTGATGAATGTTTCACGGCTAAGAGCGCCAAGGCTCTCAGATTCAACCTTTTCAGCGAGATCATTGGAAGCGATGAACACCAGCTTTTCTTCGAGCAAAGGGGTAAAAAGGATGTCGGGCCTATTCGGATTTTGCGGTACGATTCCGAAATCGACGGCATGATTTTGCACCTGCTGAACGATATCGTGCTGAAACCCGTTTTCCAATTGCAATCTAATCTTTGGATATTCTTTAAGAAAATCCCGGATCAGGAGAGACGCGCGCGTCAGAAAAAACGATTCCTGCATGCGGATGCGGACGGTTCCTTGCGGCTGATCCAGTTCATTCATCGCTTCTTCCAAGGTGCTGCCTAAATGAATAAATTGATAGGCATATTTGCTTAGCTTCAAACCGGCCGGTGTCGGCTTCACACCTCTTGACAGCCGGTGAAACAAACGCTGTCCGCAAGCCTGCTCCAAAAGCTGAATATGGCTGGTGACTGTCGACTGTACATACCCCAGCCGATCAGCGGCGCGGCTGAAGTTTTTTTCTTCTATGACGGCGATGAAGGTTTTAAAAAATTTACCCTCTAAAAGCTCAATCATAGCTTGTCATCTCCTTGATATCGGAAATCAAAATGATTTCTATCATAATCATTCATAAGTAAAATGTCTCTCCCCATGATATCGTAGGTTTTGCAAGAATAAAAGAAAAATTGAGGAGGAAAACAATGAAAAGAACGAGAGGATTCAGACTTGGCGTGTACATTTTCAAGGATGCTGAAATCATCGACTATGCCGCCCCATACGGAGTGTTTTCAGTGGCGAGGAGGCTCGATCCTGAACTGGACGCCTTTCTTGTGGCGGATGCGATGAAACCGGTTCAGACGCAAGCCGGGCTTACTGTTCATCCGAATTACAGCTTCAATGACCAGCCTGATATGGATGCTTTCTTAATTCCGGGCGGTTTCGGTACACGACAGGAGACCAACAACAAACGGCTGCATCAGTTCATCCGTTCCCTGCCTGAGTCGACGCTTTTGGTGAGCGTATGTACAGGTTCATGGATTTACGGGCGCATGGGGCTCTTAAACGGGCTTTCCGCTACAAGCCGGAAAGAGCCGGATCGGCTTGAGGCGTCAGAGATGGGGCAAGTACCGATCGACCGCTTGGCGGACATCGCGCCGGCCTGCCGCGTCAGCCGGGCGAGAATCGTCGACAGCGGACGGATCATCACCGCCGGGGGAATTGCTTCAGGCATGGAAATGGGCTTTCACTTATTGAGAAGAGCGGGCTATGATGAAAGCTTCATAGAAGAAACGGCGCGTGTTATGGAGTATCAAGAGGGGTACAGCCAGTATCAGGATGATATTGAATACGTGCGGAAAGAGAAATAAGTCGAAGCTGCCGGGGAGAACCCGGCAGTTTACAACGGTTCGTCTGCCTGTAAAACGATTTGAAGCAACCCCGGAAAACGGCTGTCCAAGTCCTCTTGGCGAAGCGAAATAAACCGTTGTGTTCCTTCTATTCTTGTATGAATGACTCCCGATTCCCTAAGGAATTTAAAGTGATGAGACAAGGTTGATTTTGGAATGGGAACGTTAACAGCGCTGCACGATTGTTCGCCGGCTTCTGCAAGATTTTTTATGATTTGAAGTCTGATTTGATCACTGAGGGCGTAAAGAACAGCGGATAAACTGATGTCAGAGCGGTTTGTCTGTTTGCATCGGTATTATACATTTTTTCAATGCTCCTGTTTAAAAACAGCCGGGCGCTGAATCAATCAAAAACTGCATAAGGATCGAGTCTGCCGGAAAAACCGGCAGCTCTTTTTAATTTATATTTTGGAAAACGACAGCCGCGCCACCGCATCATGCATGTGAATCGATTCTTCGTTCCGGCATTCGATCTCAAAGGCGGAGATCCAGTTCATTTCGTATAAGTCGGCAGCCGTTAAGCGGATGACGTCTTCTACAAATCTTGGATTTTCATAAGCCTGTTCAGTCACTCTTTTTTCGTCGGGCCTTTTTAAGACGGGATGGAGCTTTGCGCTTGCGTTCGTTTCCGCTGCGGCAAGAAGCTCGGTTTTGAAATCGTCCGGCATCTCCGCCTGCTCATTGATATGTGCGGTGATCTTGATTATGCCGCGCTGGTTATGGGCGCTGTATTCGCTGATTTCTTTTGAACACGGGCAGAGCGTCGTCACATGGGCCGTGATGCCGACGGTTTGTGAAAAGCCTTTGTTTTCATGATAAGAGACTGTCATATGGATATCGGCGTGCATCAATCCTGACAGTTTGGTTTCCGGGCTAAGGCGTTCGAAATACCATGGAAAACTGACAGAGACGGATGCGCTTTGCTGTTCCATATTGTCGGCTAAATCCTTTGCAAAATCTTTCAGTGTATGGACATCAATCGTCCAGTTTGCTTCGTGATAGCGCTGCAGCTGTTCTGTCAGGCGGCTCATATTGATTCCTTTGCGGCCGCGCGCAAGGCTCGTCGTAAAGGAAAAAGCGCCGATCGTCGTTTGTGTAAACGGCTTGAGCGAGGATGCAATCAAAATCGGATGAGAAACGTTTGAGACACCGACATGGTCAATGTCAAAAAAATAGTCGTTCGGTGTATTTTGAATATCCTTCATCTGTTCTTTATCGGAAGGTTTTATTCCTTTCACGGCTTCGACAGATCCGAAGCGGCGGTGGCGTTCGGGTTTTGCGGGCAAATGCAGTATACGTTCCATTGATGAGACCCCTTTCTGTAGTAAATCGAAATAGTTCCTATTTATTTTGAGGGAATGCTGTGATAAAATCAAGTGGTCATGTCTAAAGCATGCAAATTAAATCGAAATGATTTCGTTTAGGGAGTGGTTGTTTTGCAGCATAGCGAAATCGTCATTGTTGGAGCGGGACCCGCAGGTATTGGAATGGGAATCGTTCTGAAAAAACTCGGTTTTCAATCGTTTACGATTTTGGAAAAAGACCGTGCAGGAGCTTCATTTCGAAGCTGGCCTGAAGAAATGAAATTGATAACACCGTCCTTTACCGGGCAGGGATTCGGGGCTTTGGATTTAAATGCTGTTGCTCCGGGAACATCCCCTGCCTTTACTTTTCACCGTGAGCACTTGAGCGGGCAGGAGTATGGAGATTATTTGGCGCTTTTGGCCGATCATTTTCAGCTTCCAATTCAAGAAGGCACATCGGTTCGCAATGTTTATAAAGACGACGGCGGTTTTTCAGTTGAAACTAATAAAGGCACGATGAAGGCCAAAGACGTTATTTGGGGAGCCGGTGAATTCCAATTCCCGAAATATTCGTTTCATGGTGCAGAGATTGGCATCCACAACAGCAAGGTCGCCAGATGGAGCCAATTTGAAAAAGCCCATTATTACGTGGTAGGCGGCTATGAAAGCGCAATGGATGCGGCGGTTCAACTGGCGTCCTATGGCAGCGATGTGACGGTTGTGATGCCGAATTCGCTCCGCGAAAACGCTGAAGCCGATCCAAGCCGGTCGCTTTCACCTTATACATGGGAGCGTCTTGAAGATGCATATGAAAAAGGGAAGGTTCAGTTTTTGGAAAAAGCCCTGGTAGAAAAACTGGCGAAAAATGGACCAGCCTATGATTTATATTTGTCAGACGGGAGGAAAATACGCTCGGAAACACGGCCGATTATCGCGACAGGCTTTCATTCCGGGGCAAAACAAATCGAGCATTTGTTTGAATGGGGAGAGAACGGCAAACCGCTTTTAACGAATGAAGATATGTCGACCGTGACGGACGGTCTTTATTTAATCGGGCCGAGCGTTCAGCACCAAAACGCCGTCTTTTGTTTCATTTATAAATTCAGGCAGCGATTCGCCGTCATCGCCGAGCATTTGTTGGAAAAACGAAAGTTTTCGATTGATGAAAAGGTGCTGACAGAATACAGGGAAAATCAAATGTTTCTCACGGATTTGAGCTGCTGTGAGGTGCAGTGTGAATGCTGAAAGAGCCAACGCGGCGGCAGCGCATGCTCTTTATCGGACTCGAATCGGTCGGAAAAACAACGCTTTTTTCCGCGATCACAGATCAGAGAGCAGGCGAAGCAGCCAATGTGAAAGGATCGACGATATTTGCGGCTGAACGGGAGATCAAAAGCCTTCCGGGCTGGCAAGCCATTGATACACCGGGCATTCGGGAGGATGACAGCGTGTCGAAAAGAGCGCTGAAAAAAGAGATCGAAAAGGCCGATGAGGTGGTTGCCGTCTTGCGCGGCACCCATTTTTCAGAAGAGCTGAACGCGGTCTTGGACCTGATTCCGCCGGATGCCAGGCGCGTCTGCTTTATCGTTACGTTTCAGGATAAAATGACGGACGCCATGCGCCGGACGCTTTCTGAGCAAGTGGCCAAGCACAGTCTCCCGGTCCTGTTGGTTGATACGAGAACTGTGACAGACGATAAAAAAGAGCATATCATCGCTTTTTTAAGAAAAGAGGCTGAATTTCATCCGCTGAAACGGAAACGGATGAAACAGATTAAACTTGAAAGTGTGGCTGTTCAGCAGTTTGTGTTTCATCGTCCCGTAGTTGGGCCTGTTGTGAGTACTGCACTTTTATGTTTGTTATTTATGGTGCCGATCGTATTGGCTTATCATACATCAGAGTGGATGCAGCAATACGCGGACGAATGGGCGGTTGAACCTCTCCAAAATGCGGTCGGAGGCTTGCCGTCATGGCTGAGCGCGGCATTGGCGGGGAATTATGGCCTGTTATCCCTTGGCATTTACTCGTTTGTTTGGGCGTTTCCTGTCGTTTTGTTTATGTCTATAGCAAATGCGGCAGCAGATGATTCGGGTTTAAAGGACCGGATCGTCGATTCACTGGACCCGCTGATGCGGAAGATCGGTCTGAACGGCCGCGATTTAGTTCCGCTTTTGACCGGATTTGGCTGCAATGTCGTTGCCGTTCAGCAGACGCGGTCGTGCAGCATGTGTACGAGAAAGCGCTGTGTATCATTTATTTCTTTCGGATCAGCGTGCAGCTACCAAATCGGCGCGACGCTGTCGATTTTTCATGCTGCGGGAAGGGAGTGGCTGTTTATCCCTTACCTCGCTGTTCTTGTTGCCGCAGCAGCCGCTCATAACCGGATATGGTATCGCATCGATCAGAAATGGGCCGCTTACTTCGAGCGCCGGCAAACGTTTTTACAGATGCCGTCCTGGAAAGGGATCGTCTTTCGAGTAAAAGAAGTGCTCCAGCAATTTATCTTTCAGGCGATGCCGATCTTTCTCATCATTTGCCTGGCGGCGACAGTATTGAATGAACTCGGTGTCATCCGTCTTGTGACATTGCTTGTCTCGCCTGTTTTAAGCCTGTTCGGTGCTCCGGAAGATGCGGCGCCGGGCCTTGTTTTTTCTCTGATCAGGAAAGACGGCATTCTCTTGTTCAATGAAGGGAATGGAGCGCTTCTTGATGTGCTGCCGGGGGCAACGCTCTTTCTGCTCATTTACTTGGCATCAACCTTTACTCCATGCATGGTGACGGTTTGGACAATTGCCAAGGAACTGGGGATGAAAACGGCGGCAGCCATTATGGGAAAACAGATGGCCACTTCAGTCGTGTCAGTTTTGATCATCATGATCATCTGGAAGCTGACACTTTGCATTTTTAAATAAATTGTGGTGAAATAAAATACAAATCGTAATCATTACGATTTGATAAGAGGAAGGAGAATGAAAAAATGAGTAAAAGGATTCCTGTAACAGTATTAAGCGGATACCTGGGGGCGGGTAAAACGACGCTGCTGAATCACATATTGCAAAACCGCCAAGGGCTGAAAGTCGCCGTTATCGTTAATGACATGAGCGAAGTCAACATTGATGCCGGGCTTGTCAAGCAAGGCGGCGGCCTGTCAAGGACGGATGAAAAGCTGGTCGAAATGTCAAACGGCTGCATTTGCTGCACACTCAGAGAGGACTTGCTGGTTGAAGTCGAAAAACTGGCGAAGCAAGGAAATATCGATTATATCGTGATCGAATCGACCGGTATCAGCGAACCGATCCCGGTCGCTCAGACGTTCTCTTACATCGACGAAGAATTGGGTATTGATTTGACGCGGTTCTGCCGTTTGGACACAATGGTCACGGTGGTCGACGCCAATCGTTTTTGGCACGATTTTCAGTCGGGGGACAGCCTGCTGGACCGGAAAGAGGCTGTCGGTGAAGAGGATGAACGCGACATCGCCGATCTGCTCATCGATCAAATCGAGTTTTGCGATGTGCTGATTTTGAATAAATGCGACCTTGTCTCCGAGGAAGATCTGGAAAAGCTTGAGAAAGTGCTGAAAACGTTGCAGCCTAAAGCAAACATCATCAGAGCGGTCAAAGGAGAGGTCGATCCGAAGGTCATCTTAAACACCGGTCTTTTCAATTTTGACGAAGCAAGCGGCTCAGCAGGCTGGATCAGGGAATTAAACGAAGGACACCACCAGCATACGCCTGAGACTGAAGAATACGGAATATCTTCGTTTGTATACGAAGCGCGCCGTCCTTTTCATACCGAGCGGTTTTATAACTGGATTCATTCGCTGCCGGAAAACGTCGTCAGGGCGAAAGGAATCGCCTGGTGTGCGACGCGCAACAGCCTTGCCCTTTTGATGTCGCAGGCAGGGCCATCCGTGTCGCTGGAACCGATCTCTTATTGGGTGGCCGCGCTGTCCAAGGCGGAACAGGAGCAAATCCTCAGACAGAATCCAGAGCTATTAAAAGAATGGAATGAAGAATTCGGAGACCGCCACACAAAGCTCGTCTTTATCGGATTGGATCTGTCCCCGTCAGAAATTACCGCCGAAGCGGATCGATGCCTTTTGACAGATTCGGAGATGGCGGACGACTGGTCGCTTTTATCTGACCCGTTCGATTGGCAGATTGAAAGAGCTAGATAAATGAATTTCCACATTAAGACAAAAGAGATATCTCTTTTGTCTTTTTTTATTTCAAACAAACCGGTGTTTTGTACACCATGTTGACATATCAGGAAAGGAATACTAATATTTTATTGTAATGTTAACTTAAATTATTTAAAGGTTAACATATGAGTGCGGTGTTTAGAGGGGGGATGAAAGCATGAAGGGAGAAGCGTATTACAGTGTGAGAATGAGAGCCTCCGAGAACGGTCCCCATGAAGAGGGGGGAAAACACATATCCGGAGGAGAGCGGCTTGCGCCTTTCATCGGTGTAAAGGATGCCGTCAGCGATTTATTGGAAAAAGCATTGTCTCATTCGCGGGGCAAGCCGGACTTTATGCAAATTCGCTTCGATCTTGTAAATGAACCGATAAAGTTTGTCCAGCCTCTGCGCATTGAAACGAATGAAACAAAATCAGCGGAAGAAGGACAAGCGCTTGCCCGTAAGCTGATCAGCCGCGCCGGCGTACCGAAAAACGCGGTAGACAAAGCGTTTCAAGGCATTGCCGAATACTCGGACGTAAGGGGCGCCGTTTTGTTTGACATTCATTCAGGCCGGAGGATTGACGGAAGAAAACAAAAAGGAGTGCGCGTCTCACGGCTCGATTGGCCGGAAGCCGATTTTCAAATGTGGGCGGCTTTGTGCGGAATGCCGCCGAATCCGCGGTTGAAAGAGGCGCTTGCCATCGCTTCTAAGGTATGTGAGCATCCGGCTGTCGTCGCCGAATTATGCTGGTCAGATGACCCTGATTACATAACGGGCTATGTTGCCGCTAAAAAGCTGGGTTATCAGCGGATAACAAGGATGAAAGAGCATGGAGACGAGAGCGGCTGCCGGATTTTTTTTGTTGATGGATTAACAGATATCAAGAGCTGTATAGACGGCTTGGAAAAACAGCCTGTATTCATTCGGTCGGGAGGTAAAACATGAATCAATCATTCGTTGAAAAAAGCAAAAAATATCTTTGGCTGCCTTTTACCCAAATGAAAGACTATCACGAAAACCCGCTGATCATCGAAAGCGGGGAGGGCATCAAACTGAAAGATATCGACGGCAGGGAGTACTATGACGGATTTTCTTCAGTATGGCTCAATGTCCACGGCCATCGCAAGAAGGAACTGGATGAAGCCATCAATAAACAGCTCGGCAAAATCGCTCATTCGACATTGCTGGGGATGACAAATGTTCCGGCGACAGAGCTTGCCGAGGTGTTAATCAAGATCACGCCGGAAAAGCTGACGCGTGTTTTTTATTCGGACAGCGGCGCTGCAGCAATGGAAATCGCGCTGAAAATGGCCTTTCAATATTGGAAAAACATCGGCAAGCCGGAGAAACAAAAATTCATTTCGATGAAAAACGGCTATCACGGCGATACGATCGGCGCTGTCAGCGTCGGTGCGATCGAGCTCTTCCACCATGTATACGGGCCGCTTATGTTTGAAAGCTTTAAGGTAAATGTTCCTTACGTATACCGCTCGAAAAGCGGCAACCCGGACGAGTGCCGCGATGAATGCCTCGCAGAACTCGAACAACTCCTGAGCGAGCGGCACGATGAGATCGCCGCGCTGTCGGTCGAATCGATGGTCCAAGGGGCATCGGGGATGATCGTGATGCCTGAAGGATATTTGGCAGGGGTCCGGGAGCTTTGTACGAAATATGACGTTTTAATGATTGTCGATGAAGTGGCAACAGGATTTGGCCGAACCGGGAAAATGTTTGCCTGTGAGCATGAACGTGTTCAGCCTGACTTGATGGCGGCTGGAAAGGCCATTACCGGAGGCTATTTGCCGATCGCCGTAACGTTTGCGACAGAGGAAATTTATCAGGCATTTTATGATGACTATGACAAACTGAAAACGTTTTTCCACGGCCATTCGTACACGGGGAACCAGCTTGGATGTGCCGTTGCTCTGGAAAATTTGCGCCTGTTCGAATCGGAAAAAATCGTCGCTCAAGTTGCGGAAAAGTCGAAAATAGTGGAATCGCTTTTTCATGATCTGGCAGCGCTCCCTCATGTCGGCGACATCCGCCAGCTCGGTTTAATGAGCGGGATCGAACTCGTTCAGTCGAAAGAAACGAGGCAGCCTTATCCGCCTGAAGAGCGAATCGGATACCGGGTGTCTTTGAAAATGAGGGAGCTTGGCATGCTGACGAGGCCGCTCGGGGATGTTATCGCATTTCTTCCTCCGCTCGCTAGCACCGCCGATGACCTGCGCGCCATGGTGTCCATTATGAAAGAAGCGATTCAAGAGGTTACAGGCTGTGCACATTGACGAATGGCTCAGCAGTCGGCTCGCTAGGACGAAGGCAGCCGGGCTTTACCGCTCGCTTAAACCGCCTCAAGCTGTCGCGGAAGCGAAACGTACGAATTGGGCGTCAAACGATTATTTGAGCCTGGCGAACGACAAACGGCTGGTTCACGCCGCAGAAACGGCGCTTCGCCGCTTTGGAGCCGGGAGCACAGGGTCAAGGCTGACGTCCGGCAATACCGAATGGCATGAAAAACTTGAGCGGAAAATCGCCGGTTTTAAGCAGACAGAAGCCGCTCTCTTGTTTTCAAGCGGATATTTGGCCAATATCGGCGTGCTTTCGTCTTTGCCTGAAAAAGGAGACGTCATATTGAGCGATCAATTGAACCATGCGAGCATCATCGACGGCTGCCGCCTTTCAAAAGCTGATACGGTTGTTTACCGCCACACGGATATGAATGATCTTGAAGAAAAACTCCGCGCCGCACAGAGCCGTGCTCGCCGCTTTATTGTGACAGACGGCGTGTTCAGCATGGACGGCACAATTGCGCCGCTTGACGAAATCATGCTCCTTGCCAAGCGGTACCGGGCCTGTGTTGTCGTTGATGATGCCCACGCAACAGGGGTTTTGGGAGATGCCGGCAGGGGAACGGGCGAGTATTTCGGCGTCTCCCCAGATGTTGTGATCGGCACGTTAAGTAAAGCTGTAGGCGCGGAAGGCGGCTTCGTCGCGGGCTCTAAAGCATTGATCGATTTTTTGCTGAATCATGCGAGAACGTTTATCTTTCAAACGGCTGTCCCGCCCGCAAGCTGTGCGGCGGCATGCAGAGCTTTAGACATCATTAAAGACAGCCGGGATAAACGCCGGCTTTTGCAATCATCGGTGACCACGATCAAACGGGGTCTCGAGGATATCGGGTTTACGGTCAAGGGAGAAGATACGCCGATCATACCCGTTATGATTGGAGACCCTCAAAAAGCCGTTCGATTTGCAAACGGCCTCAAGGAGAAAGGGATTGAGACCCCGGCCATCCGCCCGCCGACTGTTGCGGAAGGAGAGAGTCGGATCAGGCTGACCGTCACCGCAGACCGCAAGTTAAGAGATATTGAAGCTCTATTAGAGGGGTTTAAATTAGTGGGAAGAGAGTTGAACTTGGTGAAATGAAGGGTTTTTTTGTAACGGGAACTGATACGGGAGTAGGGAAGACGTTTATCGCTTGCGGCCTTGCCGCTTTGTTGAAAGAGCAGCATGTTGATGTCGGCGTGTTCAAGCCGTTTTTGAGCGGAGAGCTTAGCAGCGATCCGCAGAGTGATACAGCACTTTTGAAGAACAGCTCTGAAACATCTCTCGCTGATGAGGAGATCACGCCTTTCGTGTTTAAAGAGCCGCTTGCACCTTACACAGCAGGGAAGCTCGAAGGGAGGACCGTCGGGCTGGAAGATGCCGTGAACCATTGGAAAAAGATTAAGGATCGGCACGATTGCTACATCGTCGAAGGGGCAGGCGGGATTGCGGTGCCGCTCGGAGAGGATTATTTCGTCAGCGACTTGATCAAAGCGCTCGATTTGCCGGCTGTCATTGTGGCCCGTCCCAATCTTGGAACGATCAACCATACGTATTTAACCGTCCAATACGCGAAACAAATGGGGATACGCGTGATCGGCATCGTGATCAACGGCATCAGCAGCCGGCCCGGACTTGACGAACAGACGAATCCGGACATGATTGAAAGATTTTGCGGTGTGCCGCTCCTCGGCGTTACGCCGAAGCTTGAAGACGTTTCACCAACACAAATTCACCACATGATCAAGGAGCATGTCGATGTTTCCTTGATTATGAATCAAATGCAAATGGGGGCAGAAATATGAATCAGTGGATGGAACTTGCAGAACGGGTCCTGGATGGCGGAGAAGTAACTGAAAAAGAGGCGCTTTCCATCTTGGAATGTCCGGATGACGACGTTCTCCTGCTTATGCATGCTGCATTTCAAATCAGAAAACGCTACTTTGGAAAAAAAGTAAAGCTCAATATGATTATGAATGCAAAATCCGGACTTTGTCCGGAAAACTGCGGCTACTGCTCGCAGTCTTCGATATCAAAAGCGCCGATCGACAGCTACAGGATGGTCGACAAAACGACCCTGCTTGAAGGTGCAAAGCGTGCGCACGATTTAAATATCGGAACGTACTGCATCGTGGCGAGCGGCAGAGGCCCGTCCAACAGAGATGTCGATCAAGTGGTCGGCGCCGTTAAAGAAATTAAAGAAACGTACGGCTTAAAAGTCTGTGCATGCCTCGGACTGCTAAAGCCCGAACAGGCCGAGCGGCTGAAGGAAGCCGGAGTAGACCGGTACAATCACAACATCAATACATCAAAAAGCAACCATTCAAACATTACAACGTCCCACACGTATGATGACAGAGTAAACACTGTGGAAACAGCCAAAAAATCCGGCATGTCCCCATGCTCGGGCGTCATTGTCGGGATGAAAGAGACGAAGCAGGATGTCGTCGATATGGCGAATAGCTTAAAGGCGCTTGATGCAGACTCAATTCCGGTTAATTTTTTACATGCGATCGACGGAACTCCGCTGGAAGGGGTCAATGAATTAAATCCGCTTTATTGTTTAAAGGTTTTGGCTTTGTTCCGCTTTATCAACCCGACAAAGGAAATCCGTATTTCAGGGGGGCGCGAAGTCAACCTCCGCTCCTTGCAGCCGCTGGGGCTGTATGCCGCCAATTCGATCTTCGTCGGAGACTATTTAACAACGGCAGGGCAGAATGAAACAGAGGACCATAAGATGCTCCATGATTTAGGATTTGAAGTCGAATCGGTGGAAGAAATGAAAGCCAGTTTACAGCAGTAACACGGGGGAGATATAACATGACGACAGAACTGCACGAGGCAGGGCCGCGTCTGAAATCGGACTCGGATTTTTGGAGAGATCCATATCTGTTTTACGATAAACTGCGGTCCGTTCATCCTGTATATAAAGGAACCGTTTTAAAGCATCCGGGATGGTATGTCACCGGATATGAAGAAGCGGCGGCGATTTTGAGAGACGCGGTATTTAAAAACCGCGTTCCTCTCCCTGAAGCCTCTACAAAATATGAACAACTTCACGAATTGCAGCGGAATATGATGCTGTTTCAAAATGAGTCCGGCCATAAGCGGATGCGGACGATTGTCGGCAAAGAATTCATGCCGCAGAAGACGGCATCTTTCCGTCCTGTTATAGAAGAAATCGTCCATGAATTGCTCGATCAGCTTGAAAACAAGAAGATGGCTGACATGGTATCCGAATTCGCCTTTCCTTTGGCAAGCCTTATCATTGCCGACATGCTCGGCGTCCCCGCAGAGGAGAGATATCAATTCAGGCAATGGACGGCGGATCTCATTCAAACGATCGATTTGACCCGCACACGAAAGGTGCTGGCAAAAGGCGGGGATACCGTTGCCAAGCTGACGGCGTATTTTAAAGATTTGATTGAAAAGCGAAAAGCTCATCCTTCTCAAGACCTGATCAGCACATTCGCCGGTCATGAGCAGCTCGCCGAAGATGAAGTGCTTGCGACGTGCATTCTGCTTGTGATTGCCGGGCACGAGACGACGGTCAACCTTTTGACGAACGGATTGTTTTTGCTCATGAACCATCCCGGCCAGCTCAGCGCACTGAAAGAAAATCCGCTGCTGATTGAGTCAGCCGTTGAAGAATGCCTGCGCTATGAAAGTCCGACACAGCTGACAGCGCGCACCGCGTCAGAGGACTGTGAAATCAACGGGAAGATCATCGAAAAAGGAGAGCGCATATACATCCTTTTAGGCGCCGCCAACCGCGATCCGAAGATATTTCAAAATCCGCATGTATTTGACATCACGAGAAAACCGAATCCGCACCTTGCCTTTGGAGCCGGTGCACACGTATGTTTAGGCTCGGCATTGGCGCGGCTCGAAGCGCAAATTGCCATTCCCGCATTGTTGGAGCGGCTGCCTAAGTTGAAGCTTGCTTCAACAGACATTCCATTTCGCAGGTTAATCGGCTTTAGATCGCTGGCCGAGCTGCCTGTCATCCTCAATTAAAGACAAAAAAGGGCTGGCTTACAGGTGCCGGCCCTTTTTAATCTTTCTTTTCATTTTGCGTGATATAGGTTTCCAGAAGCGTTTTTAATTCTTTAACCTCCGCGCGCAGTTCTTTGATTTCTTTTGTATCCTCTTTCAGCTCGCCTGTCTCATCTTCTATTTCCTGAGAAATTTTTTGTGCATTATTCACGATTTCCCCGACGATCAAGTTGATCATAATGAAAGTCGCAATGATGATAAATGAAACGAAATAGAGCCATGACCAGCCGCTCTCGGCAAAAATCGGCCTGAATATGCCGCTTGCCCACGATTCGAGCGTAAAGGTTTGGAACAGTGTCAGAAGGCTGAGCTGCAGGTTGCCGAAGTATTCCGGCGCGATAGCAGAAAAGAACATCGTACCGATGACGGCGTACACATAAAAAATGATGCTCATCAGAATAATGACGCTGCTGATAGTCGGAATCGCCATAAACAGCGCATTGACGATCCTTCTTAATGAGGGAACGGAAGTGATCGTCCGCAGCACCCGCAGCACCCGGAAGATACGGAGAACGCTGACGAAATTCGTATTGTAAAGAATCAAACTGCCGGCGACGATTACGAAGTCAAAAACGTTCCAGTTGTTTTTAAAAAAGTGCTGTTTTTGAACGAATAGTTTAAGAGATAGTTCGATGACAAATATCGTTAAAAACAAACAATCCACAATAAAAAATACTTTTTGATAAGGTTTAAAGAAAGCGTAAGTTTCCAAACCGATCGAGATGGCATTCAACACAATGACCGTCGTTATGAATGACTGAAACAGCCGGCTTTCAATCAATGCCGAAACTTTACTTTGAACTGAAAATCGATTTTGATGAGTGTTCACTCTGATTATTTGTCCTCCTGTTTATTTGTCCATTTCTATGATACGTTACAGCAGCAGGATGATGTCAAGTCAGTTCTTTTTTTTGTATCGAAAAACTTAACGTTTACGTAAAAGTATAATAGTAGTATAATAGAAAAGAAGAAAAATCTCGGGGGGATATGGACGTGGAGTGGATGAAGATTGATCAAATGGCCAAGCGAAGCGGCCTGACGAAAAGAACGATCCGCTTTTACGAAGAAATCGGTCTGCTTTCTTCACCGAAGCGGACGGAAGGCGGTGTCCGTCTTTACTCTGAAGACGATCTTGAAGAGCTTGAAAGAGTGATCAGCGCGAAGGAAGTGCTGGGATTCTCGCTGCAGGAGCTCCAGCAGTTCATGGAAACGGGCAAGCACTTGGAGATGAATAAAGAAGGATACCTTTTATCGCTGGACAAACGGGAACGAAAAGAAAAGCTCGAAGACATTCAGAGGATGCTGAATGAACAGATGAGAATGATTGATGAAAAAATTGAGAAATTTCAATCATTCAAGAAGCGCTTGGAGGGTATGCAGGCAAAAGCTGAGAATGCGCTTCAATCAATTGATTAAACAAGAAAAACGCTATTTTTATAGCGTTTCTTTATTTGCAAAGAAAGGTTTGATAGATCATGAATGAACAACCACCTGAGAACTCAAGTATGTTTAAACAGCCAAAAGCGGTCTGGGCCGTGGCCTTTGCCTGCGTGATCTCGTTTATGGGGATCGGGCTTGTCGATCCGATTCTGCCGGCGATTGCGCGGCAGCTGCATGCTTCCCCCAGCCAAGTTTCGCTTTTATTTACAAGCTATCTGCTAGTCACAGGTTTCGCCATGCTTTTATCAGGCGCCGTATCGAGCCGGATTGGGGCAAAGCTGACGTTAATCAGCGGCTTGATCCTGATCATCGTTTTTGCAGGCTTGGGCGGGCTTTCGCATTCCATTTCTCAGCTCGTCGGCTTTCGCGGCGGCTGGGGACTCGGAAACGCCATGTTTATCTCAACTGCGCTTGCCGTCATTGTCAGCGTGGCATCTGGCGGAAGCGCAAAAGCCATTATTTTGTATGAGGCGGCTTTGGGATTGGGCATTTCGGTTGGACCGCTTGCCGGTGGAGAGCTTGGCACAATATCGTGGAGAGCGCCGTTTTTCGGCGTATCGGTTTTAATGGCGGCTGCTCTTTTGGCCATCTTTTTTCTTTTGCCGCCTGTCCAAAAGCCGCGGAAGAAAATTTCCGTCAGCGCGCCGATCAAAGCGCTTCGTTATAAAGGTCTATTGACGCTTTCAGGGGCCGCATTCTTATATAACTTCGGTTTCTTCACCCTGCTTGCATATTCGCCGTTTGTTCTTGACTTAAATGAACGGGGCCTCGGCTACGTCTTTTTCGGCTGGGGGCTGTTTCTTGCGATCACTTCCGTTTTCATCGCTCCGGCCGTACAGCGGATCTTTGGAACCGTCCGCTCGCTGATCTTTCTGTTTATGCTGTTTGCAGCTGATTTGCTCGCGATCGGGATTTGGACGGAGCACATGGCGCTCGTCATCGGGGCGATCATCATAGCCGGAGGGATTCTGGGCATGATCAATACGATTTTGACAACAGCGGTGATGGAAGCTGCGCCTGTCGAACGGTCTGTCGCTTCATCTGCCTACAGCTCCATCCGGTTCATCGGCGGGGCCATTGCGCCTTGGATCGCCGGTGTGTTAGCCGATCATTTTAATGCGCATACTCCCTATTTTGCAGGATGCATCGCCGTGCTTGCCGGCATGGCTGTTTTGACTGGAGGCCGCCGTTATTTGGCAGGCATCAAAGCCGGTCATTAATGAAAAAAGCTTGTTTCCCTAAAAGGAAACAAGCTTTTTTTGTTTATAAAACTTTCGTTGTCCATGACTCGCAATTCCATGTTTCTGTCGCGATGTCCATATAGAATTCAGGTTCGTGAGAGATGAGCAGGACGGAGCCTTTATATTCTTTCAAAGCTCTTTTTAATTCTTCTTTTGCTTCAACATCAAGGTGGTTTGTCGGTTCATCGAGTACAAGCAGGTTCGTTTCCGAATTGATAAGCTTGCATAGTCTGACTTTTGCTTTTTCCCCGCCGCTTAATACGGATACCCTGCTTTCGATATGCTTTGTCGTCAGTCCGCACTTCGCCAGAGCCGCGCGGATTTCGTACTGTGTAAAGGACGGAAAGTCGTTCCACACTTCTTCTATGCATGTGTTGTTGTTGGTCTCTTTGACTTCCTGCTCGAAATAGCCGATATGAAGGTGTTCGCCGCGTTCGACTTCTCCCGACAGCGGTGAAATTTCACCCAGAAGGCTTTTCAGCAATGTCGTTTTTCCGATGCCGTTGGCTCCGTACAGAGCGATCTTTTGGCCCCGCTCCATTCTCAAGTTCAGCGGACGGGACAGCGGCTCATCATAGCCGATGACGAGCTCTTTCGTTTCAAAAATCAGCTTTCCGGATGTTCTTGCTTGTTTAAAATGAAATTCAGGCTTCGGTTTTTCCGAAGGGAGCTCGATCATATCCATTTTATCGAGCTTTTTTTGCCGGGACATCGCCATATTTCTTGTGCTGACGCGCGCTTTGTTGCGGGCGACGAAATCTTTCAGCTCCGAAATCTCCAGCTGCTGTTTCTTGTAGGCTGCTTCAAGCTGCTGTTTTTTCACTTCGTATACTTCGCGGAATTGGTTGTAGTCGCCGACATAGCGGGTCAGCTCCTGGTTTTCCACATGGTAGATCAAATTAATGACGCTGTTTAAAAACGGAATGTCGTGAGAAATCAAAATAAAGGCGTTCTCGTACTCCTGCAAATAGCGTTTCAGCCATTCGATATGCTGTTCGTCCAGATAGTTTGTCGGCTCATCGAGCAGCAGGATGTCGGGCTTTTCCAAGAGTAGTTTGGCAAGCAGCACCTTTGTCCGCTGGCCGCCGCTCAAATCCGCGACATCCCTGTCAAGGCCGAGATCGTTAAGCCCGAGGCCGCGGGCGATTTCTTCGACTTTTGCGTCAATCGCGTAAAAGTCGTTGTTGGTCAGGGCGTCCTGGATCGTTCCGACTTCTTCGAGAAGCTTTTCAAGCTCATCGGGGTCAGCCTCGCCCATTTTTGTGTAGATGGCATTCATTTCTTCTTCCATCGCAAATAAATAATGGAAAGCGTTTCTGAGCACGTCGCGGATTGTTTGTCCGCGCTCAAGTGATGTATGCTGGTCAAGATAGCCGACCCGGACCTTTTTGGACCATTCGACTTTTCCTTCGTCAGGCTCAAGTTTGCCTGTAATGATATTCATGAAGGTCGATTTTCCCTCGCCGTTTGCTCCGATGAGACCGACATGTTCGCCTTTCAGCAATCGAAAGGATATATCATGAAAGATCGCCCGGTCGCCAAAACCGTGGCTCAGCTTTGTGACTGTAAGTAAACTCATGTTTTGCACCTCAAAAAATATAATCTGTATTCTATAAGATTATATCGAACTCAGAGGGAACAATAAAAGAAAAATTGCGCAGCCGCTTTTGTTTTGAGATACTAGGAGCAGAATCAACCTGATAAAAGGAGAAAAACATGACAGAAAGATGGCCATTTTTAAATAAAGCAAAACCGTTTATTCAAGAAAACTGGAAGGCATCGGGCTTTCAAGAGCCGACGAGTGTCCAAAAAAATGCAGTCGATCTGATTTTGGACGGGCGTGACGTGATCGCCGAGTCGCCGACTGGAACGGGCAAAACGCTCGCTTACGTCCTGCCGATTCTGGAAAAGCTGGAGGCGGATCAAAAGAACGTGCAAGCTGTGATTTTGGCTCCGTCCCGCGAGCTTGTCATGCAGATTTTTGATGTGATCGTCGAATGGAAAAAAGGCTCGGATATCAGAGCCGCTTCCCTGATCGGCGGCGCCAATGTCAAAAAGCAGCAGGAAAAGCTGAAAAAACACCCGCACATCATTGCGGGCACACCTGGACGCGTATTTGAGCTGATTAAAATGAAAAAACTGAAAATGCATGAAGTGAAAACGATCGTCCTTGACGAAACCGATCATCTGCTTACACCGGAGCATCGCGGGACGATACAAAGCATCATCAAATCGACGCTCCGCGACAGGCAGCTCCTCTGTTTTTCGGCGACTTTAAAAGACGACGCCGAACGCGAGCTCCGCGACATGACGACAGAAGCGGAAGTTCTCAGGATCAAGAGGTCGAAAGAAGAATCTGCAAAAATCAAACACCAATTTCTCGTATGCGACCAGCGGGATAAGGTGAAGATCCTGCAAAAATTCTCGCGGCTTCCAGGCATGCAGGCGCTCGTCTTTGTCAAAGACATCGGCAACTTAAACGTGTATGCCGAAAAGCTCAAATTTCATCATGTCGACATCGGCGTCCTTCACAGCGAGGCAAAAAAAATCGAGCGCGCCAAAATATTGCAGGCATTTGAAGCAGGCGAATTCACGCTGCTTCTCGCGACCGATATCGCAGCGCGCGGAATCGACATCGAAGATCTCCCTTATGTCATCCACGCCGATTTGCCAAACATTGAAGGCTATATCCACCGGTCGGGAAGGACGGGAAGAGCGGGGAATGAAGGAACCGTGATCAGCCTTGTCAACCGCATTGAAGAGGAAAGGCTGAAAAAGCTGGCGAAGAAGCTTGAAATCCCGCTTCAGCGGATCGTGTATGAAAGAGGACGGATTATTGAAAGATAAAAAAGAGGCCTGCTGCCGGCAGGCCTCTTTTTTATATGAATGCTCAGGCATTGTCGGAATCGGCGACTTTGATCAGCTGTTTGCCGAGGTTTTTTCCTTCAAACAAGCCTAAAAATGCCTCAGGTATCCGCTCGAAACCTTCTGTTATCGTTTCCTCATATTGAAGCTGCCCGCTTTTGACCCATTCGGCGAGCTGTTTGGTTCCTTCAGGAAAGCGGTCCCTGTAATCGTTGACGACAAATCCTTTCATCAGGGCGCTTGTTTTAATTAAGGCCGTTTGTACACGCGGCCCCATATCATCTTCTGCGCTTTTGACGTTATAAGAAGAAATCGCCCCGCAAACCGGAATTCGTGCAAACTTATTGAGCAGGGGGAAGACAGCATCTGAAATCGTGCCTCCGACGTTGTCAAAGTAAACATCGACACCGTCCGGACAAGCTTGTTCAAGCGCGGAGGCCATATTTTCCGTTGTTTTATAATTGATTGCTTCATCAAAACCGAGCTTTTCTTTTAAGTATGCCGTTTTTTCGTCAGAGCCTGCAATACCGACGACTCTCGCCCCTTTGATTTTGGCAATTTGTCCGACGGCGGAGCCGACTGCTCCGGCGGCACCGGAGACAACAACCGTTTCACCGGCTTTTGGCTGTCCGATGTCCAAAAGTCCGAAATAAGCCGTCAAACCGGTCATGCCGAGAATCCCAAGAAAAGCGGTAACAGGCGCGAGGGACGGATCGATTTTCTGCAGATTGTCTTCGCGAACCGCTGAATACTCCTGCCAGCCCAAGCGGCCCAAAACAATGTCCCCTTTTTTGAGCTTGTCTCCTTTTGCAGATATCACTTCGCCGATCACGCCTCCGGTGATTACTTTATCAAGCGGAAATGGCTCGACATAGGATTTCGTGTCCTGCATTCTTCCCCTCATATAAGGGTCCACTGAGACATAAAGCGTTTTTACAAGCACTTCACCGTTTTTTGCTTCCGGAATTTCCGTTTCTTTTATGCGAAAATCGCCCATAACAGGTATGCCCTGCGGACGTCTTGCGAGTTCAATTTGTTTTTGCGACATAATGATTCCTCCTTTTACTTATAACTTACCACGTAAAAAAGAGGTTTAGCAAAAGATCAGCGGGTTGCATGAAAGGTTTTTTTCAGCACAGAATCGGGCAGAAAAAGATGAAAAACATCAGCATTTCTTTCATTTAAAAGATATTGATTGGCATTTTCTCTCGAAAATTGAAACATGTCTTTTGTGATAAAAGGAAGCAATGACAGGAGATATGAAGAGAGGAGGTCTTCGGTGCTGCTTGCCGTTCTCCTTTCTTCCGGATCGCCGATGTTCATGATGATTGAAAAGACGTAATCGATATTGATGCCGAATCGTCTGGCGGCAAAAGATTCAAATCGATGAGTATCAACTTCTTGATGACCTTCCCTTGAAAAAATCTGCTTGACCAAATCGCTAATGATCCATGCGTTATATTGCTGTTCCGGTGAAAAATAATACACGCTTCAATCACCCCATCTCAAAGCCTTGTCTATTTGTAATGTACCTGAATTGGCAATCCTTTCAAACGTTTTGTCTGAAAATTTATAACAATTGTAACATTGAAATGAAAATGTCATGACAGAGCATTCATCCGTTTAGCCGCGTAAACAAAGGGTAAGTGTTAAATACAACATGAAAAAAGGGAGGAGATTCATATGAAACCAGTAGTAAGACAATATACTAATGATGAAAAACTGATGAAGGATGTTGAGGAACTCAGGGAAATCGGAGTTGCAAGAGAAGATATTTACGTTCTGTCACATGATGACGACCGTACTGAAAGACTTGCGGACAACGCGGATGCCAATACGATCGGAGCCGAAGAGACAGGCCTTAAAAATGCCGTGGGTAATATCTTCAACAAAAAAGGGGACGAACTCCGCAATAAAATTCATGAGATCGGCTTTTCAAAACAGGAAGCAGAACAATTCGAGAAGCAGCTTGATGAAGGAAAAGTCCTCCTCTTTGTCACGGATCATGAAAAAGTGAAATCTTGGGTATAAATTGAGACTGCCGACAAGGTCGGCAGTTTTTTTAATAAAATAAAATTTGAATGATAGCAGGAAAGGAGTAGAATAATAAACGAAAACGATATGAATAGGAGGAAAAGGTTTTGGCTAAAGAAAAAGATGCAGAACAAAAATCGGCATTGAACATCATTCCTCTTGCGGTCACGATTTTAGTCGGAGCGGTGATTTGGTTTATTCCGTCGCCCGCCGGATTGGACCCGAAAGCATGGCACTTATTTGCAATCTTTGTGGCAACGATTATCGGCTTTATTTCAAAACCGCTGCCGATGGGGGCAATCGCCGTATTCGCATTGGCGGTCACGGCGCTGACCGGAACGCTGTCGATTGAAGAAACGCTCAGCGGTTTTGGAAACAAGACGATTTGGCTGATCGTCATTGCCTTTTTTATTTCACGGGGATTCATTAAAACCGGTTTAGGTGCGCGAATCGCCTATTTATTTGTGCGGATGTTTGGCAAAAAAACACTCGGACTCTCGTATTCACTTCTTGTCAGCGATTTGATTTTGTCGCCGGCGATCCCGAGTAATACCGCACGGGCCGGGGGAATTATTTTTCCGATTATCCGTTCGTTATCCGAAACTTTTCAGTCAACGCCCAAGGACGGCACGGAACGGCGCATTGGCGCTTTCTTGCTGAAGGTGGGCTTTCAGGGGAACTTGATCACTTCAGCGATGTTCTTAACGGCTATGGCGGCAAACCCGCTGATTGCCAAACTTGCCCATGATGTGGCAGGTGTGAATCTGACCTGGACAAGCTGGGCTGTGGCGGCCATCGTCCCGGGACTTGTCAGCTTGATCATCACCCCGCTTGTCATTTATAAACTGTATCCGCCTGAGGTGAAAGAAACACCTGATGCGGCGAAAATCGCAACAGAGAAGCTGAAAGAAATGGGCCCGTTCAAAAAATCGGAACTCTCGATGGTCGCGGTCTTTTTGCTCGTCCTTTTTTTATGGATTTTCGGCGGAAACCTGAAAATTGACGCAACGACAACGGCATTGATCGGTTTAGCCGTCCTGCTTTTGACACAGGTTCTGACGTGGGACGATATTAAGAAAGAGCAAGGCGCATGGGATACGCTGACATGGTTTGCCGCGCTCGTCATGCTGGCGAGCTTTTTGAATGAACTCGGCATGGTCGGCTGGTTCAGCGATGCGATGAAATCGTATGTTTCAGGATTCTCCTGGGTCAGCGCATTTCTCATTTTAATTGCGGTTTACTATTATTCGCATTATTTCTTTGCGAGTGCAACCGCTCATATCAGCGCGATGTATTCGGCCTTTCTCGCCGTGATTATCGCTGCAGGCGCTCCGCCGCTCCTCGCAGCATTAAGCCTTGCGTTTTTCAGCAACCTTTTTGCTTCGACGACACACTACGGAGCTGGAGCGGCACCCGTCTTTTTCGGGGCCGGCTATATTCCACAAAGCAAATGGTGGTCAATCGGCTTTATCCTGTCGATTGTTCATATTGTGACATGGCTTGTTGTCGGAGGGCTATGGTGGAAATTGTTGGGTATATGGTAAAATGAGGGGCAGGAGAGATCCTGTCCTTTCTTTTATGTCCATTTCGATGCTGTTGATTTGAAATTCCACACTTGCGGTTAAAAGTCGTAATAAATTAAAAGCTTTGGAATTAGCCTATCTATCATCATATATCCGTTTTATATTAGTTATTTCTTTGAAACAAATGATGGATATAGAAATCTAATTTATGCATTGACTTACATTATTTTTCATATTAACCTAATATATGACAGATCTGTTTCTGATTGGACAATCAAAAAGAAGATAAAAAGGAAGAGGGGATTATTTATGAAAAGATTATTAAAGAGAAAGAAAATATTTGGTACTTTCTCTGTGGTAGCTTTGGTCTTTATTTTCGGCTTTAGTACGGTGAGTTTAGCTTATAATGAGCCATATTCTTTCAATATCCGATCAGCAGTAACTGGAGAAGCTAAACATAAACTAAGCAATAAATCTACCACTATAACTGCTAGTGCAAGAACTATTAAGGCTGAAACTGGTGAAACTCTGTCACAAACTCATAAATATACTGTCACAATTAGCAAAGGAGTATTTACTAGCTACAGTACCGGTAGATTAACCACCGGAAAAAGTTATAGCAAAAATGTAGGAAAAGTGGCTAAAGGAACTTACAGAGTTAATGTTACGAAACACACATATTCAGATTACGGAATTAATATAAAAGGTGGAGGAAGGATTAAACAATAAGAATATTATGAGACAAGATAATAAAATTATAATATCGACAAATCAAGTAACAAAAACATATGGGGAGGGTGCTTCATTATTTAATGCGTTGCACCCTACTACTCTTTCTATAAGCAAGGGTTCAATTAATGTAATCTTAGGGAAAAGTGGATCAGGTAAAACAACTTTGCTGAGTCTTCTTGGTGGCATGGAGGAACCTACCAACGGCCATGTGTGGTTTGAACAGCAAAATTTTTACAAATTAAAGGATCCTGAACAAGCTAATATTAGAGGCAATAATTTCGGTTTCATTTTTCAAAATTATCATTTAATACCTGAAATTTCAGTGTTTGATAATATTATCCTACCACTAATGATTAATAAAAAGGAAAAAGACATTTCGGACATTAAGAAACTGACAAATATTTTAGGGATTGGGCACAAGTTGAAATCTTTTCCTTTCCAACTGTCAGGTGGTCAGCAACAAAGAGTTGCTATTGCAAGAGCAATGGCAAATGATCCAGAAATCATTTTTGCGGACGAGCCTACTGGTAATTTAGATCAAAAAAATGCGGAAAAAGTTATTGAACTTTTAGTTTCTTTATGCAAAGAATTTGATAAAACATTAGTGATTGTTACACACGAAGAGAACTTGATAGAGAGGCCAGATCAGCTTTTTTTAATTGAAGATGGACGAGTCAAAACTTTATAAAGGTGTTGAAATATGTTTTGGGTTAAATTAGCTTTTAAGTCGTTGTTCCAAAGAAGAAAAATATCTTATTTAATGGTTTTAATAATCTCTATCTCAATGGTCTTTCTTATTATGGTGAACAGCGCTACAGAAGAAATTCTGAAATACACAAAAGAAAAGGCCTATGAAAAATATGGTGAGCATCATGCTATAATTAACAATCTTAGTGAAAAGGAGTTCAAAGAGTTAAAAGGAATACATAGTGTAAAAAAAGGAGGAGGAATTTTTTTAGTTGGTTACACTGAAGATTTTAATGAATCTTCAGTCGGAGCTTCTATTGGATGGTTTGACAAAAGTGCTTTAGAATTAGGGCATATACATATTTTACATGGGAGGATGCCTGTACACAAAAATGAGATTGCCATTGAATCATTTTTAACTGACTCTTTTAAAACAAATGACGTTATTGGAGCGGATGTTAAATTAAAAATAGGTGCTGTTGAGGAAGTTTATCAAATAGTAGGTATTGTGAATAACTATTCCTCAAATTGGTCTACTCCAATAAATATAGAAAAAGGAAAGAATACATATCCAAATGTTTTTATAAGTCCGACAAAATTTAATGCAGATAAGCACATTGATATACAAAAAAGTTTTATCTTTTCACTTCAAAATGAAAATGTAGAAAAGATCGAACAAGAAATAAATGAAAATTTTGAGCAACATTTGTCTAGCCCTGAACAATTATATGAAAATGAGAATCTTTTTAATGAAGGATATAAAAACTATAATAGGATTTTCTATATATGTTTATTTTTTTCGATCATTCTAATATTTGGTTCGTTGTGTTGCTGTTTTCGAATATTTGAGGTGTTCTATCAGAATTACCGGCAAAAAATTGCGATACTGAGATCCCACGGAGCAAAAAAAAATCATATAAGGCTTCTTGTTTTTTTTCAGAGTACCATTATTGTTTTAGTGAGTTTCTTAATATCTTTTCCTGTTGGGGTGTACTTGAAAAAGATATTAAATCATCAAACATATCGTACTGAAAACTACAGTTCTTCACCTCTGTTGGAATCTACTCTGTTCGTCACGATTTGGCTCACCTTATTATTTTTTTCATTATGTATAACAGCACTAATTGTAACGGAAAAAATAAGCAAAGAAACAATTCATACTAATTTAAAAGGGAATCCGCTTATAGCAAAAGGATACCGTGTTTATCAATTTATAGAAAAGTTTCCTTTTAAATTGAAGTCTTTGGTGATTCAACTTACGTTTCGATGGAAATCTTCTATATTATTTATTGTTATACTGTCTTTCTCGATCATGATTTTTTTCTTCACCCAGTTAATAGCCGATGAAACAATTGAAAAATCCGAAGAAACAACACCGGATTTTATACTTTCATCTAAGCAACTGACTGCTGAGGAACATGTAAATGGCTATATTATCGAAACCAATCAATCTGTTTCTTTTGATTATAAAAGTGTAGAAGATCTTCAACGCTTGCCAGGAGTTGTTTATATTGATAAAGTTCCAAACTCCCTAGGGAGCACCTTGCTCCTAACCAAACAACAACTTTCACCCAATATTAAATCTTGGATAAATACCTATAAGCTGGAGAATATAAATGTTGAAATATCTGAGGACACAATAGATAATTTAGTACCAAATAATCTTATACCTATTCCTAACGTGAATTTTGTATTAGTGAATGACAGTGAACTTAAACATCTCCAACGCATGTATAGTTTTGATGAAAGTTCCGTAAGGAAAGTGAAAAAATCAAGATCAGCCTTTATTTTCTTTCCTGAAATAAATCAAAAAGAAATGAATAATAAAATTATAAATGGAGACGAAGTGAAAATCGGCAGGATTGCATATTCTGATGAAAAAAAACCAAAATTTGAAAATTGGGATTTGAAGGTAGAACGGATTATCTTGTCTCCTTACTTGATGAAACAAAATCAGATTTCTCAAGAACGTGAGGGAATTACAGTTTTAATTTATGAAGAAGTGGCTAAAAAAATTGGGGTTTTTGATGGCTATAAAGAATTGACAATATATACTGACCATTCAATTTCTAAACAAAAAAAGAAGGGGATTATTAATAAGACGAAACAAATGGTTTCATCAATTCCTGGAAGTCTGTATTATTCAGAAACAGAAGATAATAAGAGACTTGAGTCAATTTCTAATTATCTATCCATACTTGGGACTGTGTTATTTGCGGTTACTGCATTTTACTCTGTTTTAACATTAGCTGCAACAATGTATTCTAGAATCATTCAAAGAAAAGCTGAAATTGCAATTAATCGAGCTTTTGGAAAAAGCGTCACAGCCGTCTTGAAAGACCTGATAATTGAAATGACTATTTATTTAATATTAGCTTTTCTTTTAAGCGGAACGATCATTCTTTTTCTTACATTATCAATGCCTGAAAACTATAATAATTATAATTATTTCAAATATTATTTTTATTCAGTTGCTTTCACAAGTACTTTATCTTTGATTTCACTGTCTATCTTATTTTTTGTATTGAAAAAAATAAGTATTTCTGACGCTTTAAAAACTAAGGAAGAATAGTTTGGTAATTAGTGTTTATGAGCTATGGTGAAAATCCACAAAACTTGTTAGTATAGTGACTAAAAATAAAGGTGTGAATTTTAATGTTTTGGTCAGTTGATTTAATGCTGCTCGGTTTCATGTGCGCAATCGTCTACTTTTTGTACGACATTGTGAAAAACCGAAAAAAAACAAGTTTTTTTAGAAAAATGGTGTTTGCCAGTTTTATTGTTTATTTGAGCGTCGTTTATCACTATACGATAGGCGGAATCAACATTCCGCCGCAGCCGGCATACGCTCAAATGAACATTCAGCTCATTCCGTTTTATTTTGTTGCTGAATGGGTGCAAATGCATCAGCAGAGCGGGTTTGATTGGTTTTTTTGGAATTCTGTCAAGCTTACATTTTTTAATGTTTTATTGCTCATTCCTTTAGGTGTGTATCTTTCCATTCTATGGAGGAAAATTCCGCTGAAAAAAGCGGCGGTTTTTGTTTTTTTGACAAGCTTTTTGATTGAGAGTCTCCAGCTTGTGCTATCTGTGACTGGATTCATAATGGCGAGAACCTTTAATGTGGATGATTTAATTTTAAATACGGCCGGCGGTGTAATGGGTTTCTGCCTGACGTCTTTCATGTTCGGAGCTAAAGGATCAGGTTACCGCAGGAAAGGTCTGCATTTTTGAGGAAAGCGCGAAAGATGATTCCCGGCTGGGCAATCATCTTTTTTAGTTAAAACTGAAAACTAAGGCTATTGAATCGGTGCGTGCCTGTGCCGTGTTTTGCCAGCCCGTGTTTCTTTAAGTGCAGTGCCGCATGCCCGGCTTCCTGCAAAATGTCAGGAGCAAGACCGAGCTGATGATGCCCGCCGAAAACTTTTTTCACGCGCCCGATAGCCGAGATTTTTTCAAGTGACTGAATCAATTGGACCGGATCAGTCGTCGGGTAGAATGCATAGATGGGGGCTCCGGTATACAGCAGGTCGCCGGTAAACAAGTAGCCTGACGCCGGATCAAAGATACAGATATGCCCCGGGGAGTGTCCGGGCGTATGATAAATAACGAGCGGCCTTGAATCGCAGCCGACTGTGTCGCCGTCTTGCAGCGTTCCCGACGGTTCACCTCTGAACGGGGTGTATGTTTCAGCGGAAAAGCCGGCCGGTACAGGTTTAGTGATATCTCGAGAGACATCGCGGCGAATGTGCTCGATCGGAAGCCCTTTGATTCCGTCCGTCAGCCAGTCTTTCTCGGCTTCATGAACGTAAATGCGCTGATATTCACCGTGGCTTCCGATGTGATCCCAATGGACATGGGTTGTGATGACGCTGACCGGCAGATCGGTCAGACTATCCGTTACCGTCTTCATGCTGCCGATACCAAGACCTGTATCAATTAAAACGGCTTCCTTCGCCCCAATCAGCAAGTAAGAGTGCACATTTTCCCAATGCCCGTATTCGCTGATCGCATATGTGGATTCATCAAGCTCTGTTACAGTAAACCATTGACCATCTCCCATTGGTTTGTCCCTCCTTCATTTTTTCAAAGGTGCTTATCCATGCATATCCTCAAGTCAAATGTGCAAAGTAATAAAATATATGATAAGTGAGTGTGGTGAACATAATGAGTGATCCTTACATGCCTTTGACATCCATCAACAGCGGGGTCCTGGAAGAGTATGCCGAAGGTGTATTCGGTTTGACGGTGCAAATCGTCAATGTGTATTTTATTTTCGATCCCGATTCGCGGGAAGCCGTTTTAATCGATGCCGGAATGCCCAAGTCCGCTCCATTTATTTTAAGAGAGGCAAAGGAGCGGTTCGGCGATTTTAGCCTAAAAGCAATCGTTTTGACGCACGGACATTTCGACCATGTCGGCGCTTTGGAAGGTCTTCTCGAAACATGGCCGGTTCCGATTTACGCCCATGAGAAAGAAATGCCTTATTTAACGGGAAAAGCCGATTATCCGCCTGCCAAACCGCAAGTGAAAAGCGGGCTGGTTGCAAAGATGTCTCCGTTGTTTCCGAGGCACTCAATCAACATTTCGTCCCATGTAAAGCAGCTTTCTGAAGATGGTTCGCTTCCGTTTCTTAAAGGGTGGAAATGGATTGAGACGCCGGGACATACACCGGGTCATGTTTCGCTTTTCCGGCAGTCGGACAGAACCTTGATCGCAGGCGACGCCGTTACAACTGTAGAGCAGGAATCTCTGTTTGAAGTGGCGATTCAAAAGCAGGAGCTGAACGGACCCCCGGCTTATTTCACAATGGACTGGACAAAAGCGGCGGACTCAGTTCGGAAGCTGTCAGAATTAAAACCGGCTGCATTGTTGACGGGACACGGTGTACCGATGAAAGGAAGCGATTTTTCCAAAGAGCTCCTTGATCTGTCAGGCCGCCTTCCCGCTTCTGATTCGTAAAATGCCATATGCTGCCCTTAAAACATTCAGCCAGGCTGAATGTTTTTTTATAGGGAAAAACTAACCATTTACATGTGATGATGGCCATCCATCGTTCTATATTTCGGATGTTGTTGTATACCAAAGGAATCATTTTCTGAAATTTTAGATAAAATAAGCTGATATTTCATTTATAATGCAGGTATGCCTGAAAGGAGCTGAGAAAAGATGAACATTCAAAAAAGGGTCCAAGCTTTGCTGGCAGCTGCGGCAATGTTTGCAGGACTGATGGTGTCTGATGCGGTTCACGCTGCGGAAACCCCTTACTATGGAAAGAACTATACTCAGCCAGAGCAAGTGTCATCATTATATCCGGAGCCGGAAGAAACTTTCTCGACCCCTGCTTTTGTGAAAGAAGGGGAAGCCTTTACGACACAAGAAGAAATGATGAAGTTTATAACCAGTCTGACAAAGAAAAGCCCGAATGTCAAAATCGGGAATATCGGTTTTTCAATTGAAAAAAGAAATATTCCCGTGCTTTATTTCACAAAGGATAAGCAAATACGTTCCATATCAAAAAAACCGACCGTCTGGCTGCAAGGACAGATACACGGAAATGAGCCGGCAGCGGGAGAATCGGTCCTGGCGATGGCTGAAAAACTGGCCGGGCCGTACGGCGACAAAGTGTTGGACAAGATCAATGTCATCGTCGTTCCGCGGGTCAATCCTGACGGCTCGTATCAGTTTAACAGACGGCTGGCGAGCGGAATCGACGGAAACAGGGATCATGTTAAGCTTGAATCTCCGGAAGTCCGCGCCATTCACCAGGAGTTCATTCAATATTCGCCTGAAGTCGTTATTGATGCCCATGAATACGGTGTCGGCCAAAACGAATTTCAAAGCGTAGGCGAAAAAGGGTCATTAAAATACCATGATATTTTAATTTTATCAGGAAAAAACTTAAACATTCCCGAATCGATCAGGTATGCGTCTGACAGCCTTTATGTGAACGGCGTCAGAGCTAAACTTGATGAAAAAGGTTTTTCTAATGATGCATATTATACGACAGGAAAAAGCAAGGACGGAAAAATCGAAATCTATGAAGGCGGTACTGAAGCGAGAATCGGACGTAATGCATTCGGCCTCCAGCCTGCTCTTTCCTTCCTAGTGGAAAGCAGGGGAATAGACATCGGACGCGAAAATTTTGCAAGAAGAGTCGCGGCTCAGGTTGCTACGCATGAGACGATCATCGACACGACAGTGAAGCATGCAGCCGAGATCAAGCGCCTTGTCGCCAAAGAAAAATTAAAGCTGATAAAAAATGGTGCAAAAGTGAGCGATAAAGACCAAGTGATCATCAACAGTGAGTTTGCAGGGCCGTATAAAGAAACGCTGAAAGTCGCTGATATCGCTTCAGGACAAGCAGTTGACGTTCCTGTCCAATATTACAGCGCTTCGGAAGCCGTCCCTGTGCTGTCAAGAACACGTCCGACCGCTTACCTTGTCCTTCCGGGCCATCAAGATATTGAGCAGAAGCTGAAGGATCAGGGATTAAAAAGCGTGACACTTCCTTTCAAACAAAAGCTCACCGCTGAAGCGTATGAGGTTTTATCGAAAGAAACATCGGGAGAATCTGAGGGCCGGCCTGTGATCAAGGTGGAAACGAAGCTTAAAAAACAGAAAAAAGAGTTTCCAAAAGGAACAAAAATCTATTTTACAGCACAGCCGCAAAGCAATCTGCTGTCGATTGCGCTTGAGCCGGAATCGGTTGACAGTTATGTAAGCACGGGTTACATCCCTTCTCAAACAGGCAAACAGCTGCCGGTTTACCGCTTCATGCTGAACACCAAAACGCTTAACATTAAGGAATAATCATCAGGCATCCGTCTTTGACGGATGCTTTTTAGCGGTTTTTTGTCTTTTCATACATAATGGTTTTAAACTAAGATTGAAACCTATACAATAAATATCAGTCTGAAATCTGGAAGGAGAGAATCCGGTTGGAATCATATGAAGAATTATGGAGGGAAGCCAAGACCTTCATCGAGCTCTGCTACGGGGAACTGTCGAAGTCCGAAGAAGAAACAAGGATGCGCTTACATAAAATAGACGAAGAAATCAGAGAAACCGGAAGCTATAAACATACATTAGAAGAAATCGAACATGGCGCGAAAATGGCGTGGAGAAACAGCAGCCGCTGCATCGGCCGGCTGTTTTGGCACTCTCTTACTGTCATCGATCAAAGAGGCGTTCAAACCGAGGCAGAGGTGCGGGATGCGCTTTTTCACCATATAGAGCTTGCGACAAACGGAGGGAAAATCAGACCGTTCATTACGATTTTTCCCCCGGAACAAAGCGGGCAAAAAAAAGTGTCCATTTGGAACCATCAGCTGATCAGGTATGCGGGGTATGAAACGGAGCAAGGTGTCATCGGCGATCCGGCATCATTGGAACTGACAAAAGCGTGTGAAGCGCTCGGCTGGAAAGGCGAAGGTACGCCTTTTGACGTTTTGCCGCTTGTTTTTCAAATAGATGGCCATCCCCCTGTGTGGTATGAGCTGCCTCGTGAAATCGTCAAAGAGGTCAGGATTGAACATCCGGAGATTGAAGCCTTTAAAAGTCTGGGGCTGAAGTGGTACGGTGTGCCGATTATAGCCGATATGAAGCTGGAGGTCGGAGGAATTCATTATAATGCCGCCCCGTTTAACGGCTGGTATATGGGAACGGAAATCGGAGCGCGCAACCTCGCGGATACAGACCGCTATAATGTACTCGAAAAAGTGGCAGCCATTATGGGACTTGATACGGAACGGAATACTTCGCTGTGGAAAGACAAGGCGCTTGTTGAATTAAATACGGCGGTGCTTCACTCTTATAAAAATGCCGGCGTCAGCATTGTTGACCACCATACCGCGGCAAGCCAATTCAAGCGGTTCGAGGAGCAGGAAGCTGAAGCGGGAAGGGAGCTTTCAGCAAGCTGGACATGGCTGATTCCGCCGTTATCTCCGGCAGCGACCCATATCTTTCACAGCTATTATGAAAATAAAACGCTTAAACCGAATTACTTTTATCAGGAAAAGCCTTATTCGAACGATTGAGAGGACGAATAGACAATGAGAAAAATCTACTTGCTATGCAGCGTATTCGCTGTATGTTTAACGATGCTTACATATACAGAAACAGAAGCAAAAGCGGCCAAAATCGTACTCGGCTATACAACAGGGGAAGCAGCTTCCTATCAATCGCTGACGGCATACCATCACTATATCAATGCCGCAGCTCTCGACACCTACGCGTTTAATCAAAAAGGAGATATCATCGGAGACACTCCGAAAAAACAATTATCGTTTGCAAAGAAGAAACGCCTCAAGACGTGGGCGGTCATTTCAAACTACAACGAATCCATTCACGATTTTGACGGGAATCTGGCATCAACGGTCATGTCCGACAAAACGGCGCGGCAGCACTTTACAGAACAGCTTATTACGCTTGCGAAGAAGCAGTCGTTTACCGGAATTAATATTGATTTTGAAGCTGTAAAGCCGAACGAGAGCTAAATACTCAAGCTTCATCCGTCATGTCGCAGCCGCTTTGAAAAAACACAAGATCAAAACGATGGTTTCGGTACCGGCGAAGAGTGCAGATGACCGAAAAGATGGATGGAGCTGGCCGTATGATTATGCGGAAATCGGAAAATCAGCTGACTATGTTCAAGTCATGACTTACGATGAACACGGGATCTGGAGCGAGCCGGGCTCTGTTGCCGGAATGAACTGGGTCAAAAGCTCATTAGCATATGCGGTGAAAACGATCAAAGCCGAAAAAGTCATTATGGGCATCCCCTCATACGGGAATGATTGGGATTTAACATCCCGAAAGAACAGCAAATTGAAGCAGTGGAACGACGTGAAGGCGCTTAAGAAAAAAGTGAAGGCTAAGCCTGTATATGATAAAAGATCGGGGTCGATGAGATTTTCTTATACAGATCAACACAAACACCGCCATGTCGTTTGGTATGAAGATGAAAAAACGATTGCGGCGAAAAGCCGCCTGGCCATGCGATATAAAATCGCAGGAGTTTCCGTCTACTCGATGGGACATGAATCGGCCTCTTTTTGGCAGGCGGTGCGGAAGGGAATAAAATAAAGGCTCCAATTCGGAGCCTTCTTTTTCATTTATTCTCATGTCAGCTTTTCATATTGATTTCTTTCCGATACAAAACATAGGAATAAATATAGGGCGCGAAAACCGTTGCTAAAATAACCGGAAGCATGATTTCTGGGCTGATAGATAACAATCCGTCCGCAATGATCAGCAGTCCTGCTAAAGTAAATACTTTCGCCGCAAATCTGTGGGTTTTTTTCCAGATTGAATCGCTGCTCAATGTCCAAGGGTTTTTGATCCCGAAAAAAAAGTTTGAGCGGATTCTCGGGAGGTAATTGCCTATGACAATGAGTAGAGCGCCTACTAGAACCGGTACAATGCTGCCAGCGGGCAGATCATACCCGAGCCCTGTCATGATTACAAGCACGTTGATCAGGGAAAATAGAATCAGCATGGCATTGATGAGAAGGTAATAAGTCTTTGAAAAAAGCTGATAGTTTTTTCTGCGCGGATCGATTTTTGGCGTTAAGAACATCAACACATACACAAAAACGAGCAGCCCGGTCATGATAAGCATTGCTTCCATTTTTGAAGCATAACTGTCGACTTCTCCCGAAAATGACCAATGAATTGGAACTTGATCGGAAATGTGCGGATAAGCGATGGCCCACATGATTAGATTTATGGCGATTATGGCGAGTGAAAAGATGTGTTTTCTCATTTGGCATCCCCTTTATCTTTGCCGGCTTGCTCAGTAAAACTGAAAGCCCAGCCGATGATTTCTTGAAATATTGTGGTGTTCAGCGAGTAAATGATGTATTGGCCTTTTTTTTCATCTTGAATTAATTCAGCCTGTTTTAAAATTTTTAAATGCTGAGATATACTTGGTTTAGACATTTGAAACTGGTCAGATATTTCACCGGCGGTCATATCCCGATCCTTCAGCAGATTTAAAATTTTTCTTCTCGTCGGGTCAGCTAGAGCCTTAAAGGTTTGGTTCATATTCAGCATCCTTGGAATTAAGTATTTAGCTATTTAACTAAATACTAAAATAAAAGAGGAATTTAGTCAAGATTCGTTTGAAAAATCCGCCATCTCCGGCGGATTTTTCAATAGCTGATATTAAACTTGTGGAATCCGTCAATCTCTTTTGTTTCTTCGACATTCACGTCCGTTACTTTTGAGAAGGGACTTCCTTTTTGAATCGCTTTTAAAAATGGCTTCAGGCTTTCCTCGGGTCCTTCGGCGCGGATTTCAACTGTGCCGTTGTCGCGGTTCCGGACCCAGCCGGTCAATTTGTGCTTATCTGCTTCCATTTGAACAAAATAGCGAAATCCCACGCCCTGAACGCGTCCGTCTACAATGATTCTGTATTGAAGCATCGAGAACACTCCTTTTCTTTTATGCTACCATATTTCTCATTTTGAGATCATGGGATAGACATGTTTCGGATAAATCGTTAAAATATGAAAATAAAGGAAGGGCGTGAGGTTTTGGAGCATCAGGAGTATGAAATTTTATCTATTCATGTAGGCCGTCCGCACACATACGAATTCGACGGAAAACAGGTGGAAACGGCAATCGTGAAGGAGCCTGTCGGCGGACCCGTATATTTGAGCCGTACGAATTTTGAAGGGGACGGGCAGGCGGATCTGATTCACCACGGAGGAGTGGATAAAGCGGTTTGCGTCTATCCGGCGGACCACTACATGTATTGGGAAAGCGTCTTGAAGCGGAAGCTGCCGGAGGCGGCATTTGGAGAAAACGTGACGGTTAAAGGGCTCACCGAAAAAGATGTGTGCATCGGTGATATCTTCAAGCTGGGGGAGGCTCTTGTTCAAGTCAGCCAGCCGCGCCAGCCTTGTTTCAAGCTTGCCAAACGGCTGAATCAAAAAGATATGGTGTTACTGGTGAGGGACACCGGGTTCAGCGGATTTTATTTCAGGGTTCTCGAAGAAGGAATCGTTGCGCCCGATTCCGGGCTGCAGCTCGTTTCAAGAGATGCTCATGAAGCCACAGTTTCGTACGCCAACCATTTGATGTACCATGACAGGGGCAATCACCCCGCCATTCGGAAGATCCTTGAGGTTGAAGCGCTGTCGGAAAGCTGGAGAAGCTCATTTTTAAAGGAGCTGAGCGCATAAAAACAAGCCGTGTCCGAAAAGGAGCACGGCTTTAACATGTTTATTTTTTGACGCTTTCAAGCAGGTTGGCCAAAAAGTGTTTTTTATAGCTTTGAAGCTTTCTTCCTTCATACTTTGTCATTCCCAGCTTTTTCAGTTCTTCTACATACCAGCCTTTGCTTCCGTAATGCATGGCAGAAAACTCCCTTCTATAATTCGATGCAATTGGCATTCTAACATCTATAGAAAAACACTGAAAAGGGATAGGCGGCAATTTTTAAAAACTGAGTCTTTCGTCGTAGTTTGGAAGTTTGAGGAAGGCTTCAGCCGTGTGTCAAACTGGTGACGATCATCACAATGATCGAGATGCTGAGGACGATTCCGATATATTTTAAGAAGCCGTTCTTTTTTTTATGAGCATATACGATTAACAGGATGCTCTCGATGAAAAAGATCAGCCCGATGATAGCAAACAGCATGCGGTAAAGCTCCTTTCGGCACAGTTTGTCTTTTATTTTAGCATAAAAACCCGGACTTCTATGAGCCGGGCTTTTTCACGTAATCAGTCAAGCTGTGTTAAAATGATCGGTTCGTTTTTCGTAATGACGATTGTATGCTCGATCTGTGCCACAAAGCTGCCGTCAGGCGTTTTGAATGTCCAGCCGTCTCCGGCTTCGATGGTATGCTCGGCTTTTGTGGAAACAAACGGCTCAAGGGCGATGACGGTTCCGTTTTTAAAGAGCGCATTATCAAACGGGTCATAGTAATTTAAGATATGGTTGGGCGCTTCATGGAGGTTCTTTCCAATCCCGTGTCCCGTCAGGTTTTTAATGACGGTAAATCCGTTTGCTTTTGCTTCATTGTATACGGCTCTGCCGATTTGGTTTTGTTTCTTGCCGGCGCGCGCCTGCAAAAGTCCCTTTTGAAATGCGCTTTCCGCGCTTTGGCAAAGCTTGTGCAGCGTTTCATCGCCTTTTCCGAGTACAAATGAAATGCCAGTATCAGAATAGTAGCCGCCAAATTCAGCGGAGATGTCGATGTTGATCAAATCCCCTTCTTTTAAAATCGTGGATTCGCTTGGGATGCCGTGGGCGACTTCATCGTTCACACTGATGCACGTCGTTCCTGGGAAATCGTATTCTTTTTCCGGAGCCGATGCGGCGCCATGAGCCTCAAGCACTTCTTTACCGATGAGGTCCAGCTCTTTTGTGCTCATGCCGGGTGCTGCTTTTGCCTTCATTTCCTCCCTGGCTAAAGCGACGATTCTGCCTATTTTCTTGAGCCCTTCCAGCTCTTGGTCATTTGTTACAATCACAATTCATTCCCGCTTTCTTTTTTTATATTCTATTTCAAGCTTACCATATCTGCTTGCGAAAAAGGAACAGAGCGGCTTCAAGACAAAAAAAGCACCCGCTTATAAATAAGCGGGTGCTGTCTGTTTATTGTCCGGAATCTGATTTCGTAGTTTGCGCCGCATCAGATTCTGATGTTTTCGGATTGTGGTTGGTGTAGTCGTAGTCGCTCGGGTTGATCGCTTTAAAGCCTTTCGGTTTATAAAAGCGCAGCAAATCTCCGTCGACGATTTTATCCGACATTTCGAGTTCTTTTTTCACGGACTCATCGATGTTCGGATCGATGTCTTTTTCGTTCAGAAGCTCTCCTGTTTTCGTGTTGTAGTAGTTTCCGTTCGTTTTCGTATATTCCGGAGAAACGAAATCGCCGTTGCGGAACGGAATAATTTCACGGTGTTCCGGTGACAGAAGGTCTGAACCGCTCATCAGGTAATCTTTCGTATTCACGCCCATCAAATGAAGCAGGGTAGGGGCTACATCGACTTCGCCGCCGTATTTATTGGATTTGATTCCCTTGACCCCAGGCGCGTGGATGAACAGCGGAACCCTTTGCAATTGGGCATTTTCATATGGTGTGATGTCTTTGCCCAATACTTTGGCCATCGCTTTGTTGTGATTTTCCGAAATACCGTAGTGGTCTCCGTACATGACGACAATCGTATTATCATACAGTCCGGATTTTTTCAGATCGTTGAAAAATTGTTCAATGGCCTGATCCATGTAGTTGGCCGACTGGAAATAATGGTCAACGACGCTGTCGCCGGTATCGCCGGCAGGGAAGTCTGTATCGCCTTCATCCATCTCGAACGGAAAATGGTTCGAAAGGGTGATAAACTTCGTATAGAACGGCTGTTTCAGGCTTTTCAACAGCGGCATTGATTCTTCAAAGAACGGTTTATCTTTCAATCCGTAGTTTTTCGTTTTATCTTCGCTCATATCGTAATACGTAGCGTCAAAGAATTTGTCATAACCGATGGCTTTATACATTTCATTGCGGTTCCAGAACGTTTTGTAGTTGCCGTGGAATGCCGCTGATGTATAGCCTTGAGACTTCAAAATGGCCGGAGCCGACTGCAGTGTGTTTTGCGCTTTATTAATGAACACTGACCCTTGTGATAAAGGATACAGCGAGTTGTCCATCATAAATTCCGCGTCAGACGTTTTACCTTGTCCTGTTTGGTGGAAAAAGTTATCAAAATAAAACGTTTCATTGTCATGCGCCAGTGAATTTAAGAACGGCGTGACTTCCTTGCCGTCGATCTTATAGTCGATTGCGAACGTCTGAAGTGATTCCAGTGAAATGTAAACCACGTTCATGCCTTTCGCTTTTCCGAAGTATTCGGCATTCGGCTTATCATGATTGGCTTTAATATAGTTCTCTACTTCCGTCACGTCGCTGGAGCTTGCCAGTGCGCGCTGGCTGTTTGACTTGATATTCTGCACCGCATCATAGATTGTGAAGTTGTAGGTTCCCAAATATTTCACAAGGTAGTTGCGGTCAAAAGAACGGGTCAGAAGCTCCGGACGATCAATCTCGGCAACGGCCAGGTTGACGAGGAAGACAAGGATGCTTGTTCCCATCACAATTTTAAACGGGCGCTTCGTTGTTGTTTCAGAAGGTCTGTTATAGAATACAGCCAGCCCGATTAAAATAAAGGTATCGATGAAATACAAAACATCAAGCGGGTGCATGAGCGAGAAGATGCTGTCCCCGAGCTGCCCCCCGTTTGTTTTTGCCTGCATGATCGTAGGCAGCGTGATAAAGTCGCTGAAAAATCTGTAGTATACGACGTTTGCATATAGCAAAAAAGACATTAAAAAATGAATCACTATAATCGCTGTCTGCTGTATTTTTTTCTTGAACAAGAGTCCTAATCCAAGAAAGAACAAGCTTGAGCTAATCGGATTCACAAAAAGCAAAATCTGTTGTACTGTGTTGGTTATTCCTAAATTAAATTCAATTACATACGCAGCATAAGTTTTCAGCCATAGCAATATGGCGGCTATCAGGAAGAAGGCAAGACCTCTTTCCTTAATAAATCTTTTCAATTGTTACACTCCTTTTTTCCGGATCAGTAAAAAACCATCGGAACGAAAGAAAAAAACGAATGTATAAAATATACCATGAAATACCGATTTAGAAAAGCGGAAATCAACCTTGTGAAAAGAAGCGCAAAACCCCTGGTAAATCAGGGTTTTACAGTTTTCTGAAAAACATTTGGGAATATTTTACGCTTGTCTTGCATTGGCGGGAACGCATCTTTATGGCAGACTGTTGTTAGTATATGAACAAAAGGGGAGGATGTAGACCATGGATTTTTCGAGCATCGTTTCTGAAGATAAGATTAAGCGGGCCATTAAGGACGGCGAATTCGAAGGGCTTCCGGGAATGGGGAAACCCTTGAAAAAAGACGATGCCGCCCATGTTCCAGAGCATCTCCGCATGGCTTACCGGGTGATGAAAAACGCCGGAATGACGGGGGACGAAGGGGCTTTGAAGAAAGAGCTGATGACAATTGACGACTTAATCGCAAAGTGCGCGGATGAAGACGAGCGCGATCGTTTAATTGAGAGAAAAACAGAAACGCGGCTCAGGCTCGATAGGCTCGCCGATAAAAAAGGCATGTTTTCTAAACCTGCCTCAGCGTTTTATAAAGAAAAAGTGTACCGAAGGCTCAGCGGGAAATAAAAAAGCGCTGAGCAGGTTTATTTCTGTCCTATAGTGGTATTGACCCATAAACGAATAAAAGGGTGATAGGATGGAACGATTGTTGAACTGGGTTGAATACATATCAGATTGGCTTTGGGGGCCGCCGCTCATCATACTGCTGACAGGAACGGGAGTCTATTTAACGATCCTGCTGAAATTTTTTCAATTTCGCTATCCTCTCTATATCTTTAAGCAGACGATCGGAAGCGTCGGCAAAAAGCCGAAAGGAGAAGGGACGGTTACACCGTTGCAAGCTTTGACATCGGCTCTCAGCTCAACAGTCGGCGCCGCCAATATCGTCGGTGTGCCTGCGGCGATCATGTTCGGCGGTCCGGGAGCCGTGTTTTGGATGTGGCTGGTCGCACTGTTTGCCATGGCGATCAAGTTTTCGGAAAGCGTCCTCGCTGTCCACTACAGAGAAAAAAACGAAGAAGGCGAATATGTCGGGGGGCCGATGTATTACATTACAAAAGGGCTCTCTATGAAATGGCTCGGCGTCTTTTTTTCGGTTGCGCTGATGATTGAGCTCGTTCCGAGCATCATGGTGCAGGGAAATTCGGTTTCCGCATCATTAGCTGAGTCGTTTTCATTCAATCGTTTATACACCGGAATCGGGATTGCTTTTTTGATCGGTTTAGTGGTGATCGGAGGGATTAAACGGATTGGAAAAGTGACAGAGCTTGCGGTTCCGCTTATGGCAGGGGCGTACATCGGGGCCGGTTTCTTGATTGTCGTCATGAACCTTTCTTCTGTACCCGCATTTTTCTCTCTCATCTTTTCGAATGCGTTTACATCTTCTTCGGCATTCGGCGGCTTTGCAGGTGCGGCGGTTGCTGAAACCGTTCGTTGGGGGTTTGCACGTGGACTTTATTCCAACGAAGCCGGGATGGGGACGGCCCCGATTGCCCACGCGGCGGCGATGACCGACCACCCTGTGAGACAGGGATTCTGGGCGGTGATCGGCATTGTGGTCGATACGCTGCTGATATGCACGACCACAGCCTTCGTCGTGCTCGCATCAGGCGTTTGGACCGCTGAAAATGCTGCGAGCAATCCAGGGGCACTGGCGGCAGCCGCATTCCGCAGCTATTTCGGCCCTGTGGGCGGATACTTCGTCTCCGTCTCGCTCGTTTTCTTTGTCTTATCAACGATCACAGTGGTCATTTTTTACGGAGTAAAACAAGCTGAATTTCTGTTCGGACGGCTCGCGGGGCATATGATTAAATTCGTCTATCTGGGCGCCGTCATCATCGGGGCTGCCGGAGGAGCAAAGGCAATATGGGGATTCCTTGATCTTGCGCTCGTTTTCATTCTTATTCCGAATATTTTGGCGGTGCTGCTCTTGAGCAAAAAAGTAAGGTCTTTATATGATGAGTTTTTTACATCAGAAAAGTATTATTTGAAAGACATCGGTCAGCAGGACTGCGCAGATGAACGTGATGAAAAAGTGAACAATTTATGATCTCAGCCGGTTGTTCCCGGCGTATAAATCGGAGGAAGCCTTGCTGTCCTTCGTTTTATGAAGGGAACGGCCGGGCTTTTTTTATTTTTGAAAGCGCTATAAAAATATGTTGACTACTTGTATATACAAGAATACAATATAGGTATAACATGTATATACAAGTTATAAGAGGAGAAGGAGGGATTGGAATGACTGATTTAAATCAATCAGCGCGACGGATTGTCGATGCTGTCGGCGGTGCGGACAACATTGCAGCGGTAACCCATTGTGTGACGCGTCTGCGATTTGCACTGCTCGATGAAAGCAAAGTCAATCAAGAGGTGTTGGAGCAAATAGATGTTGTCAAAGGATCGTTTTCAACGAACGGCCAATTCCAAGTGGTGATCGGCCAAGGAACGGTCAACAATGTATACGCGGAGCTGGTGAAGGCCACAGGAATCGGCGAATCGTCAAAAGATGACGTCAAGAAAGCCTCAGAGAAAAATATGAATCCTTTACAGCGTGCTGTGAAAACGCTTGCATATATTTTTATTCCAATTTTACCGGCGATTGTCACCGCCGGACTGTTGATGGGAATCAACAATATCCTGACGGCTCAAGACATTTTCTTCAGCGGAAAATCGATCGTTGAAGTCTATCCTGAATGGGCGGATCTCGCCAATATGATTAACTTGATTGCGGGAACGGCTTTCGCATTTCTCCCGGCATTAATCGGCTGGTCGGCCGTCAAGCGGTTTGGCGGAAATCCGCTGCTCGGCATCGTGCTGGGCGTCATGCTTGTGCATCCTGATTTGTTAAACGCTTGGGGATACGGGGCTGCCGAGCAAAGCGGAGAGATTCCTGTCTGGAATTTATTCGGTCTGGAAGTGCAGAAGGTCGGCTATCAGGGGCAGGTGCTTCCCATTTTGCTCGCATCTTATTTGCTTGCAAAAATTGAGCGCTTTTTGACAAAGCGGACGCCTGAGAGCATTCAGCTCCTTGTCGTGGCGCCGATTACGCTGCTTGTCACAGGTTTTGCTTCATTTATTGTCATTGGACCGATTACATTTGCCATCGGAAATGTCTTAACATCAGGCCTTATTGCTGTCTTTGAACAATTTGCCGTACTGGGCGGACTGTTATACGGCGGACTTTACGCCGCTCTCGTCATTACCGGAATGCATCATACATTCCTTGCCGTTGACCTTCAACTGATCGGATCAAAGCTCGGCGGAACATTTTTATGGCCGATGCTGGCGCTGTCCAATATCGCACAAGGTTCAGCCGCGCTTGCGATGATGTTTATTGTCAAAGATGAGAAGCAGAAAGGTCTGTCCTTGACATCCGGCATTTCAGCTTATCTTGGAATTACCGAACCGGCGCTGTTCGGGGTGAATCTCAGATACAGATTTCCGTTCGTGATCGCAATGATCAGCTCGGGGATTGCCGGAATGTTCATTTCCTCGCAAGGGGTTTTGGCAAGCTCTGTCGGCGTCGGCGGTGTACCCGGAATTTTCTCTATCATGAGCCAATACTGGGGAGCGTTTGCAGTCGGGATGGCGATCGTGCTGATCGCGCCGTTCGCCGGAACATACCTCTATGCAAAATTAAAAATGAAATAAGAGAGGGAGAGGGGCGCGCATATTTGTCAGCCCTTTTCCCATTTCATAAAGAAGAAAACGGTGGTGTTGAAAATGGAAACGAAAGAAAATCCATGGTGGAAAAAAGCAGTCGTCTATCAGATTTATCCGAAAAGCTTTAAAGATACAACAGGTAACGGTGTCGGCGACATTCGCGGCATCATCGAAAAGCTCGACTACATCAAGGAGCTCGCCTGTGATGTCATTTGGCTGACGCCGATTTATCAATCGCCGCAAAACGACAACGGCTATGACATCAGCGACTATTACAACATTCATGAAGAATATGGAACAATGGCCGACTTTGAAGAGCTTCTAGAAGAGGCTCACAAGCGCGGCATAAAGGTGATCATGGATCTTGTCGTCAACCATACATCAACAGAGCACAAATGGTTTAAAGAAGCAGCTTCCGGAAAAGAAAACCAGTATCGCGACTTTTATATTTGGAAGGACATGAAGCCGGACGGCGCTCCGCCGACAAACTGGGAATCGAAGTTCGGCGGTTCGGCGTGGGAGTTTCATGAAGAGACCGGACAGTATTATCTCCATCTCTATGATGTCACACAGGCGGATTTGAATTGGGAGAACGATGAAGTCAGAAAAAAAGTGTACAAGATGATGCATTTCTGGTTTGAAAAAGGAATCGACGGCTTCAGACTTGATGTCATCAATGTCATCTCAAAAGACCAGCGTTTCCCTGATGATGACGAGGGGGACGGGCGCAGATTTTATACGGACGGGCCGAGGGTTCACGAGTTTTTGAATGAAATGAACAGGGAGGTCTTTTCAAAATACGACAGCATGACGGTCGGGGAAATGTCATCGACGACAATCGCAGATTGCATCCGGTATACAAACCCTGAAAGCCGGGAGCTCGATATGGTGTTTAACTTTCACCATTTAAAGGCCGACTATCCAAACGGGGAAAAATGGGCGCTGGCGGATTTTGATTTTCTAAAGCTGAAGAAGATTCTTTCTGAATGGCAGACTGAAATGCATAAAGGAGGCGGGTGGAACGCATTGTTCTGGTGCAACCACGACCAGCCGCGGATCGTCTCACGCTACGGAGACGACGGAAAATACCGCATAAAATCTGCGAAAATGCTGGCAACCGCGATTCATATGCTTCAGGGAACGCCATACATTTACCAGGGAGAAGAGCTCGGGATGACCAACCCGAAATTCGATGACATCTCTCTTTATCGGGATGTCGAATCTCTCAATATGTACCGTCTGCTGAAAGAAGCAGGAAAGCCGGAAGCCGAAATCATCGAAATCCTGAAAGCGAAGTCCCGTGATAATTCAAGGACGCCGGTGCAGTGGAACGGAGAAAAAAATGCCGGGTTTACGACGGGGACACCGTGGATTCCGGTGCCTGCCAACTACAAAGAAATCAACGCAGAAAAAGCGCTCAGCGATCCTGACTCGATTTTCTACCATTATAAAAAGCTGAATAAGCTCCGCAAGGAATTCGATATCATCACAACCGGCGATTATCAGCTGATTCTGGAAGACGATCAAGCACTTTATGCGTATTTGAGAAACGGAGCGGATGAAAAACTGCTGGTGATCAATAATTTTCACGGGAAAGAGACCGAGTTTCAGCTCCCTGATGATATTGATATTGACGGCTATGATGCCAAGGTTCTCATTTCCAATGACACCGATCTTCCCGAGTCATTTACACGCTTTAAAGTGAAACCGTATCAATCGATTGTTTATCATCTCGCCAAACCATGCTAAACTAAGCGTGGTGGTAAAAAAATGAAGATCAACAAGTATATGATGATTTACAAACAAATTGCAGAACAAATCGATCAAAGCATACTGAATGCCGGAGATATCCTGCCGTCTGAAAACGACCTTGCCGAACAGCACGACACCTCGAGGGAAACGGTTCGGAAAGCGCTGAATGTGCTTGCCCAGAACGGATATATTCAAAAGATCAAAGGAAAAGGGTCAGTCGTGCTGCACAGGGAGAAAATGCAGTTCCCGGTTTCCGGTTTGGTCAGCTTTAAGGAACTTTCAGAAACGCTTGGCAAAGAGACAAGCACGACGGTCCACGAGTTCGGCTTGACGCATCCGGATGCATATATTCAAAAGCAGCTTCGCACTTCTGGAGATGAAGAGGTATGGCGGGTCGTCAGATCGCGGAATATTAACGGAGAGCGCATCATCCTGGATAAAGACTATTTTATCCGCAAGCATGTGCCGCTCTTGACGAAAGAAATATGCGAGGACTCGATCTACCAATACCTTGAAGGTGAATGCGGGCTCGTCATCAGCTATGCCCATAAGGAAATTGTGGTCGAGCCATGTACGGCTGAGGATCAAGAATATTTGGATTTGAACGGATACGAACACATTGTGGTTGTGAAGAATTTTGTTTTCCTTGATGATACAACCTTGTTTCAATATACGGAAAGCAGACACCGCTTGGATAAATTCCGTTTTGTCGATTTTGCAAGAAGAGAAAAGTAGCACGGTGCGCCTGACGGCGGCCGTGTTTTTTTATGCAGCCGTTTCTCATCACGTCCGCATTGAATATGCTACAGCAGGTGTAAATGAGAAATGGAGGATGTAATCAATGATTCATGAAACCGTAAAGATCGGAAAGAACGTAGTATTGGGAGAGCACGCTGTCATTGAAGAAAATGTGGTCATCGGGGACAACGTAACAATCGGTCATCATGCCATTATTAAAAAGGATACTCAGATCGGCAGCGGGGTGAAAATCGGCGATTTGGCCGTCCTTGGCAAAGCGGCTTCTTCAAATAAAAAAATGGCACGCCAGCCGAAGCAGGCGGGAGCGCCTTTGCGGATAGAAGATGATGCCGTAGTCGGTGCGAGTGCTGTTATATACCGGGACGTGCTGTTGGAAAAAGGCGTTTTTGTGGGAGACATGGCGAGCATTCGCGAAAATGTTGCGATCGGAAGAGAAAGCATTATAGGACGCAACGCGATGGTTGAAAACAATACTAAAATTGGAAAGAGAGTGACGATTCAAACGGGCTGTTATATCACCGCTGATATGACGATCGAAGATGAAGTGTTTATCGGTCCTTGCTGTTCCACATCAAATGATAAATATATGGGAATGGGAAACTACCCGTATCAAGGTCCAACTATTAAAAGAGGAGCGAAAATTGGAAACAACGCAACATTGCTGCCAGCGGTCGTCATCGGGGAGCATGCGGTCATCGGAGCGGGCGCCGTCATCACAAAAGATGTTCCCGCAGGCAAAACGGCTGTGGGCAATCCAGGCCGGTTGCTGAAATAACGGTTTTTCAATCTTAGCCGTGTTATATAACGTGTCTGCAAAAAAAGAGAGATCATAGGATATAGAGCTTTAATATCTTTTAAAGATCATTGCAGCCAGAAAATGAAAAGAATTGGGGGTGGAAAAATGTCCATTCAAAACGCGGTGATGAACGGTGGTTTTGAGACAGGTGCTTTCTCGCCTTGGGTAGGTATAAACGCATCTGTTACAAGCCAGTTTTCGCATTCAGGGTTTTTCTCTGCGAGATTTTTGGGCGGAACAGCCACATCATATATTGCCCAATTTGTTCCGGCCAGGGCTGGGGAAGGAAGCGAATTTCTTGTTTCTCTTGCGAAAGCGGGATTTCTCCCAGCACCTTCTATAACGATACAAGTTACTTATTTTGACAGTCAATTTAATTTTCTCGAATACGGGCTGTTTGCCACTGTGCCGTCAAGCAGAATACCGGCAGCCGAAAATGGGACATGGCTTGAAGTCTATCAAACAACTTCACCGGCTCCCCCCGGCACCACCCAGGCATTCATTTTGATCAACAACATTCCGCAGGCGGGAACTGCAAGTGTGCTTGTGGATGATGTTGCTCTATTGAGTGTTGAGGGTGGAGGAGGTCCAACCGGAGCGACAGGTCCGACGGGAGCAACAGGTCCGACAGGAGCAACAGGAGCAACGGGAGCGACCGGTCCGACGGGAGCAACAGGTCCGACAGGAGCAACAGGCGCAACGGGAGCGACCGGTCCGACGGGAGCAACAGGTCCGACAGGAGCAACAGGCGCAACGGGAGCGACCGGTCCGACGGGAGCAACAGGTCCGACAGGAGCAACAGGCGCAACGGGAGCCACCGGTCCGACGGGAGCAACAGGTCCGACAGGAGCGACAGGTCCAATAGGAGTGACAGGTCCGACGGGAGCAACAGGCACAACAGGAGCGACAGGTCCGACAGGAACGACCGGTCCAACGGGAGCGACAGGTCCAACAGGAGTAACTGGTCCGACGGGAGCAACAGGCACAACAGGAGCGACAGGTCCGACAGGAACGACCGGTCCAACGGGAGCCACCGGCCCGACCGGAGCGACAGGTCCAACAGGAGTGACAGGTCCGACGGGAGCAACAGGGGCGACGGGAGTGACAGGTCCGACGGGAGCAACAGGCACAACAGGAGCGACAGGTCCGACAGGAACGACCGGTCCAACGGGAGCCACCGGCCCGACCGGAGCGACAGGTCCAACAGGAGTGACAGGTCCGACGGGAGCAACAGGTCCGACAGGAGCAACAGGTTCGACAGGAGCGACGGGTCCGACAGGAGTGACAGGTCCGACGGGAGCAACAGGCACAACAGGAGCGACAGGTCCGACAGGAACGACCGGTCCAACGGGAGCCACCGGTCCGACGGGAGCAACAGGCCCGACCGGAGCGACAGGTCCAACAGGAGTGACAGGTCCGACGGGAGCCACCGGCCCGACCGGAGCGACAGGTCCGACAGGAACGACCGGTCCAACGGGAGCCACCGGAGCAACAGGCCCGACAGGCGCAACGGGTCCGGGAAGTCTGTTGGGAACACCGGCGCAGTCAACTGACCCTGTTTCACTCACAGTTGGCAGCGAAACACCAATTCTAACGACAACTGTTACCTCTTCAGCTGGACAGAATATAAAAGTCGATTCTATGGCTGAAGTTGATATTATCATAGGGCCAGCTACTACTTTTGAATACAGTATAATTTTTACATTGTATAGAAATAACGGCGCTATCGCACAAGTGTCTGTTGATTCTCAGGATGAAAAATCGGCAGGTTCGGTTCGTGTATATGGTGATATTCCTAACCTTACATGGGTTGATACACCAGGGGCAGGAACACAAACTTATGAGGTTAGAATTAATGTAACAGGGACTAACCTTTTGGCAGCCAATGTTAATACAAGAGCGCTAAATGCTGTAATCTTTGATTGATTGTAAAATGGAAGAGTCCCCTTTAGGTTTTCATAAAGCTTAAAGGGGTTTTTGTTTAAAAGATTCTAATGATAAATTATAAAATTTATCATTTATAGTGATTGGCGTTATAAAAATTCAAAGAAATAGAGTTTTATCCAAACGGTATACATAGATATTTCATATTTTGTTTGAGGGATATTATTATCTCAATTTTTGAGAAAGGGTGGTGAAACTTGATTGACCATTGAGAATCGAATAATAAATGGAGGGTTTGAAACCGGTTCTCTGCCGCCTTGGACAGGATTTAATGCCGTAGTTACTTCTAATTTCAGCCATTCAGGGATTTATAGTGTTAACTTGGTAACTTCGTCGATTGGAATCTTAGCTCAGAGCTTTCTGGTTAACCCGGGAGAGAATTTTGAATTTGTTATATCTATTTCAAAAGCTAGCAGCGCTCCTAATCCTGCGATTGTAATAACAGTAGATTATTACAACTCCTCTTTTGACTTTTTGTCGCAGGGATTAAGCTTAACAATTCCAGTAAACCGTCTATCTGCAGTAAATGTGTGGAATGAAATTTATGCTACAACGAATAGTGCTCCTCCTGGAACCGTTATAGGAGTGGTAACTATTCAAAAACTCCCTCTTAGTGGGGGGGCACCGATACTAATTGATGATGTTTCAATGATAACAATTGATCAACCAGGAGCGACGGGAGCAACCGGCCCAACCGGAGCAACCGGCCCAACCGGAGCAACTGGTCCGACGGGAGCAACAGGCGCAACCGGGGCAACGGGTCCAACCGGAGTCACAGGTCCGAGGGGAGCGACAGGTCCAACAGGCCCGACGGGAGCAACGGGTTCAACCGGAGCAACTGGCCCGACAGGAGCGACAGGCCCAACAGGTCCAACGGGAGCGACAGGAGCAACCGGAGCCACCGGCCCGACAGGAGCGACAGGCGCAACAGGCCCAACGGGAGCGACAGGCCCAACAGGGGCAACAGGCCCAACAGGAGCAACGGGTCCAACAGGACCAACGGGTCCGACGGGAGCAACAGGCTCAACAGGATCAACAGGCCCGACAGGCGCAACGGGAGCCACAGGTCCAACAGGAGTAACCGGGGCAACCGGAGCAACGGGTCCAACAGGAGTAACCGGGGCAACGGGAGCCACAGGAGCAACGGGAGCGACGGGTCCAACGGGTCCAACAGGAGCAACGGGTCCAACAGGAGCGACAGGTCCGACGGGAGCAACCGGCCCAACAGGAGCAACGGGTCCAACAGGAGCGACAGGCGCAACAGGTCCGCCAGGAGCAACCGGCCCGACGGGAGCAACCGGAGCCACAGGCTCAACCGGTCCAACAGGAGTAACAGGAGTAACAGGTCCGACAGGATCAACAGGCCCAACGGGTCCAACAGGTCCAACAGGAGTAACCGGGGCAACGGGAGCAACGGGAGCGACGGGTCCAACAGGGGCAACAGGAGCAACGGGAGCGACAGGCCCAACAGGTCCAACGGGAGCGACAGGAGCAACCGGAGCAACCGGGACGACAGGCCCAACGGGTCCAACCGGAGCGACAGGTCCAACAGGAGTAACCGGGGCAACGGGAGCGACAGGCGCAACCGGTCCAACAGGAGCAACGGGTCCAACAGGACCAACGGGTTCAACCGGAGCAACCGGCCCAACAGGATCAACAGGCCCGACAGGAGCAACGGGAGCGACAGGAGCAACCGGAGCCACAGGCCCAACCGGTCCAACGGGAGCGACAGGCGCAACGGGAGCGACAGGCCCAACCGGAGCGACAGGCGCAACCGGAGCAACCGGAGCAACCGGAGCAACCGGTCCAACAGGCGCAACGGGAGCAACAGGAGCAACCGGCCCGACAGGCGCAACCGGAGCAACGGGTCCAACAGGAGCAACGGGTCCAACAGGAGCGACAGGTCCGACGGGAGCAACCGGCCCAACAGGAGCAACGGGTCCAACAGGAGCAACGGGTCCAACAGGAGCGACAGGCGCAACAGGTCCGCCAGGAGCCACCGGCCCGACGGGAGCAACCGGGGCAACAGGAGCGACGGGTCCAACAGGAGCGACGGGTCCAACCGGAGCAACCGGTCCGACGGGAGCAACCGGCCCAACAGGAGCAACGGGTCCAACAGGAGCGACAGGTCCGACGGGAGCAACCGGCCCAACAGGAGCAACGGGTCCAACAGGAGCAACGGGTCCAACAGGAGCGACAGGCGCAACAGGTCCGCCAGGAGCCACCGGCCCGACGGGAGCAACCGGGGCAACAGGAGCGACGGGTCCAACAGGAGCGACGGGTCCAACCGGAGCAACCGGTCCGACGGGAGCAACCGGCCCAACAGGCCCGACAGGAGCAACAGGTCCGACAGGAGCAACCGGCCCAACAGGAGCAACCGGTCCGACGGGAGCAACGGGTCCAACCGGAGTGACAGGTCCGACGGGAGCAACGGGTCCAACAGGGGCAACAGGACCAACGGGTCCAACCGGAGCGACAGGTCCAACAGGAGTAACAGGGGCAACAGGAGCAACAGGCCCAACAGGAGTAACAGGTCCGACAGGAGCGACAGGAGCCACAGGACCAACGGGTCCAACAGGAGTAACCGGGGCAACGGGAGGCACAGGCGCAACGGGAGCGACGGGTCCAACAGGGGCGACAGGACCAACGGGTCCAACCGGAGCGACAGGTCCAACCGGCGCAACGGGAGCGACGGGCCCAACAGGGGCGACAGGACCAACGGGTCCAACAGGGGCGACAGGATCAACGGGTCCAACAGGAGCGACAGGCCCAACAGGAGTAACCGGGGCAACGGGAGCCACCGGCGCAACAGGAGCGACGGGTCCAACAGGAGCCACCGGCCCGACAGGAGCGACAGGCGCAACAGGCCCAACGGGTTCAACAGGAGTAACCGGGGCAACGGGAGCCACAGGCGCAACGGGAGCGACGGGTCCAACAGGGGCAACAGGTCCAACGGGAGCGACAGGCGCAACCGGAGCAACCGGGGCGACAGGTCCAACAGGAGCAACAGGGCCAACAGGCCCGACAGGAGCAACAGGGCCAACAGGTCCAACGGGAGCCACCGGCGCAACAGGAGCGACGGGTCCAACAGGGGCAACAGGACCAACGGGTCCAACTGGAGCGACAGGCGCAACAGGTCCGCCAGGAGCCACCGGCCCGACGGGAGCAACCGGGGCAACAGGAGCGACGGGTCCAACAGGAGCGACGGGTCCAACCGGAGCAACCGGTCCAACGGGAGCGACAGGAGCAACCGGAGCCACAGGCCCAACAGGTCAAACGGGAGCGACAGGCTCAACCGGTCCAACAGGAGTAACCGGGGCAACGGGAGCCACAGGAGCAACGGGAGCGACGGGTCCAACAGGAGTAATCGGGGCAACAGGAGCAACAGGCCCAACAGGACCAACGGGAGCCACAGGAGCAACAGGAGCGACGGGTCCAACAGGGGCAACAGGACCAACGGGTCCAACCGGAGCCACAGGTCCAACAGGAGTAACCGGGGCAACAGGAGCGACGGGTCCAACAGGAGTAACCGGGGCAACGGGAGCCACAGGAGCAACGGGAGCGACGGGTCCAACAGGTCCAACAGGAGCAACGGGTCCAACAGGAGCGACAGGTCCGACGGGAGCAACCGGCCCAACAGGAGCAACGGGTCCAACAGGAGCGACAGGCGCAACAGGTCCGCCAGGAGCCACCGGCCCGACGGGAGCAACCGGAGCCACAGGCTCAACCGGTCCAACAGGAGCAACGGGTCCAACAGGACCAACGGGTTCAACCGGAGCAACCGGCCCAACAGGATCAACAGGCCCGACAGGAGCAACGGGAGCGACAGGCGCAACCGGAGCCACAGGCCCAACCGGTCCAACGGGAGCGACAGGCGCAACGGGAGCGACAGGCCCAACGGGAGCGACAGGCGCAACCGGAGCAACCGGAGCAACCGGTCCAACAGGAGCAACGGGAGCAACAGGAGCAACCGGCCCGACAGGCGCAACCGGAGCAACGGGTCCAACAGGAGCAACGGGTCCAACAGGAGCGACAGGTCCGACGGGAGCAACCGGCCCAACAGGAGCAACGGGTCCAACAGGAGCAACGGGTCCAACAGGAGCGACAGGTCCGACGGGAGCAACCGGCCCAACAGGAGCAACGGGTCCAACAGGAGCAACGGGTCCAACAGGAGCGACAGGCGCAACAGGTCCGCCAGGAGCCACCGGCCCGACGGGAGCAACCGGGGCAACAGGAGCGACGGGTCCAACAGGAGCGACGGGTCCAACCGGGGCAACAGGAGCGACGGGTCCAACAGGAGCGACGGGTCCAACCGGGGCAACAGGAGCGACGGGTCCAACAGGAGCGACGGGTCCAACAGGAGCGACAGGTCCAACAGGGGCAACAGGAGCGACAGGTCCAACAGGGGCAACAGGTCCAACGGGAGCAACAGGACCAACAGGAGCAACCGGCCCGACAGGCGCAACCGGAGCAACGGGTCCAACCGGAGCAACGGGTCCAACCGGAGCAACCGGTCCGACGGGAGCAACCGGCCCAACAGGCCCGACAGGAGCAACAGGTCCGACAGGAGCAACCGGCCCAACAGGAGCAACCGGTCCGACGGGAGCAACGGGTCCAACCGGAGTGACAGGTCCGACGGGAGCAACGGGTCCAACAGGGGCAACAGGACCAACGGGTCCAACCGGAGCGACAGGTCCAACAGGAGTAACAGGGGCAACAGGAGCAACAGGCCCAACAGGAGTAACAGGTCCGACAGGAGCGACAGGAGCCACAGGACCAACGGGTCCAACAGGAGTAACCGGGGCAACGGGAGGCACAGGCGCAACGGGAGCGACGGGTCCAACAGGAGCAACGGGAGCAACAGGACCAACAGGGGCAACGGGTCCAACAGGAGCAACTGGTGCAACCGGAGCGACAGGTCCAACAGGAGCAACGGGAGCCACCGGAGCGACGGGTCCAACAGGGGCGACAGGTCCAACCGGAGCGACAGGTCCAACAGGAGTGACAGGCGCAACAGGCCCAACAGGAGCAACAGGCGCAACCGGCCCGACCGGCCCAACGGGAGCGACCGGAACCACAGGAGCAACAGGCCCAACAGGTCCACAGGGTCCAACGGGTCCGCCGGGTGAAGCAGGAACAATGGGAGCAGCTGGTCCAACAGGACCAACAGGACCAGCCAGTCCACAAACTGCTATATTCTTTAACAATCTATTTGGGTCTACTACTGTTTACAATCCGCCAACGGTTCCTTTAAATACAGAAGTAACTGTTGTATCGGTTCCTAATGTATCGGTCACTAGTGGGCAAAATATTAAGGTGGATTATGCATTGGCTATAGAAGCTGTAAATACTGCAAACAGTAATATAATTTTTGAAATAAGGCTATATAGAGGCGGAACTTTAGTTCAAACAAGAATATTTAATAGGAGTCTCGCGGCTGCCGGCACTCAAAGGTTTCCATTAGCCAGCACAATTGTTGATACAGTTCCTGCCACCGCAACAGTTGATTATTCAGTTAGGGTAGCGGTAACAACGGCTTCAAATGTTACTTCCGCTGCAGCATTTAATAGAGATTTAAATCTCATTCGGTTCCCTTAAAGGGAGGGGGGGAAAGCTAAATGGAGCTTTCCCCTTTTGAAGTTTCATATTAAGTGAAAGAACGTTGCTTTAAAGTTAATATAGTTTGATTCACTCGGATTTAACTTCTATAAATGTGTTTTAATCGTATGGAAAATAACGTGACCGAGCTTAGCAAGGAGACATAGTATATGTTAGCTTCATTCTCGAAAAGGGAATTGAAGCTAATCTAGTGAAAGGGAGGTAAAATCCTAGATGTCGATCCAAAATTTGGTTGTAAACGGCAGCTTTGAAAACGGGGCACTTCCACCCTGGGTAGGCCAAAATGCAACCGTCACAACTCAATTTTCTCATTCAGGTTTTTGGTCGGCAAGATTACTGGGCGGGGCTGTTACTTCTTTTATTGCACAATTTGTTCCAGTAGATGCAGGAGAAGGATTGGAATTTTTAGTTTCTCTAGCTAAAGAAGGTTTTCCTGCTCCATCGCCTCAGGTGCAAATTCAAGTGTCTTATTTTGATAGTTCATTTAACTTTTTAGGCCAAGGTCTCTTTTTAAATATCCCGTTCAACAGACTACCGATTGTTCAAAATAATACATGGCTTGAAGTCTATCAAACGACGACCCCAGCTCCAGCTGGCTCTACTATGGCTTTCATTTTGATTAATACTTTGCCGCAGGCAGGTACAGCGAATGTCATTGTAGATGATGTAGCACTATTAGATGTAGAAGGCGGAGGAACAGGTCCAACCGGCCCGACAGGTCCAACCGGTCCAACAGGAGCGACAGGCCCAACAGGTCCGACGGGAGCAACCGGCCCGACAGGAGCGACAGGCCCAACAGGTCCGACGGGAGCAACGGGAGCAACCGGCCCGACAGGAGCAACCGGTCCAACAGGAGCAACGGGAGCAACCGGCCCGACAGGAGCAACGGGAGCAACCGGCCCAACAGGTCCGACGGGAGCAACAGGAGCAACCGGCCCGACAGGAGCAACCGGCCCGACAGGAGCAACGGGAGCAACCGGAGCAACCGGAGCGACAGGAGCAACGGGAGCAACCGGTCCAACAGGAGCAACCGGAGCAACGGGAGCAACCGGTCCAACAGGAGCAACCGGAGCAACGGGAGCAACCGGCCCGACAGGAGCAACCGGAGCGACAGGAGCCACGGGAGCGACAGGAGCAACCGGAGCGACAGGAGCAACAGGTCCGACGGGAGCAACCGGCGTAACGGGAGCAACCGGCCCGACAGGCGCAACGGGAGCAACAGGTCCGACGGGAGCAACCGGAGCAACGGGAGCAACCGGCCCGACAGGTCCAACGGGAGCAACAGGTCCAACCGGCGCAACGGGAGCAACCGGAGCGACAGGCGCAACAGGTCCAACGGGAGCAACCGGCCCGACGGGAGCAACCGGAGCGACAGGCGCAACAGGTCCGACGGGAGCAACGGGAGCGACAGGAGCAACCGGAGCGACAGGAGCAACAGGTCCGACGGGAGCCACGGGAGCCACGGGAGCAACGGGAGCCACGGGAGCGACAGGAGCAACAGGTCCGACGGGAGCAACCGGTCCGACGGGAGCAACGGGAGCGACAGGCGCAACCGGAGCAACCGGCCCGACAGGCGCAACCGGCCCGACGGGAGCAACTGGTCCGACAGGAGCAACAGGTCCGACGGGAGCCACGGGAGCGACAGGAGCAACCGGTCCGACAGGAGCAACCGGAGCAACCGGCCCAACAGGCGCAACCGGAGCAACCGGCCCAACAGGTCCTACGGGAGCAACCGGAGCGACAGGCGCAACAGGTCCGACAGGAGCAACCGGAGCGACAGGCGCAACAGGTCCGACGGGAGCAACCGGAGCGACAGGCGCAACCGGAGCAACTGGAGCGACAGGAGCAACCGGAGCGACAGGCGCAACCGGAGCGACAGGTCCGACGGGAGCCACGGGAGCGACAGGAGCAACCGGCCCGACAGGAGCAACCGGCCCGACAGGTGCAACGGGAGCAACAGGTCCGACGGGAGCAACCGGCGTAACGGGAGCAACCGGCCCGACAGGTCCAACGGGAGCGACAGGAGCAACCGGTCCGACGGGAGCGACAGGTGCAACGGGAGCAACGGGAGCGACAGGCCCAACAGGTCCAACCGGAGCCACGGGAGCGACAGGAGCCACGGGAGCGACAGGAGCAACCGGCCCGACAGGAGCAACCGGGGCAACCGGAGCCACGGGAGCGACAGGAGCAACCGGCCCGACAGGCCCAACCGGAGCAACGGGAGCAACCGGCCCGACGGGAGCAACCGGCCCGACAGGAGCAACCGGGGCAACCGGAGCAACGGGAGCAACCGGCCCGACGGGAGCAACCGGTCCAACCGGAGCAACTGGAGCGACGGGAGCAACCGGTCCAACCGGAGCAACTGGAGCGACAGGAGCAACCGGTCCAACAGGTCCAACCGGAGCGACAGGTCCAACAGGCCCAACAGGTCCGACGGGAGCAACCGGTCCAACCGGAGCAACTGGAGCGACAGGAGCAACCGGTCCAACAGGTCCAACCGGAGCGACAGGTCCAACCGGAGCGACAGGTCCAACTGGCCCGACAGGTCCAACTGGCCCGACAGGTCCAACCGGCCCGACAGGTCCAACTGGCCCAACAGGTCCAACCGGCGCTTAATATTTAACGACTATTAGCAAATATTTTCCGTTTGTTTTTCCGGAACTTCGCTGGAATGCTATGCGAATGATTCAGGGGGCAGTAAACCTATGGTTTACTGCCTTTTTTATATTGCTTATTTCTAAGAATAAAAAAACATCCCTGTCACTATTTTGTGAAAGGGATGTTTTTGATTGATTAGCCTTTACGTTGGCTAAATGATTGAATGGCTGAGACTACTTGATCCACATTGACTTGATCATGGCAGGGAAGGGTGATCGTATTTTGTTCAAGAAAAATGGAATTGGGTTTAATCTGTCTGTATTTGCGGCGGTAATAGGTAGTGCCGCTTAAGCAATAGGTGCCGAAAGTCGACTCTATATGGCAGTCGCTCAAATATTGAATCAATTCGTCGCGAACGATGTTTTTTGGAACTTTGAAAACGGCGGATTGTGTATTGTGTACAACGTCAGGTCCGATTTGTTGACTTTGGAATCCGAGGGGTTCAAGCTGTTCACTATATGCTTTCTGCTGAAGATTTCGGCGATGAATGATGTCATCAAGTTTTTGGAGCTGTTTGATTCCAAGAGCGGCTTGGATATCAGATAATCTGTAGTTGTAGCCGAAATCCATAAAATCCAATTGGCCGTCAGAGATAGCGGCGCCATGGTTTAACTTGACTGAAAACCAATCTTTCAACTCTTCCCGGTCGGTTGTAATTGCTCCGCCTTCGCCTGTCGTAAGCAGCTTTCTTGGGTGAAAGCTGAAACAGGTGAGATCGGCAATTTTTCCAGATTTACAACCGTATTCACTGCTGCCGATCGCACACGCGGCATCATCCACGAGTGGTAAGCTATACTCTTTACATATGTGTTTAATGTTGGTGATGCCTGTCGGGTTTCCAAGAGCATCTACAAAAAGAACGGCTTTTGTCCGGGACGTGATTTGACTTTCCAGCTCTTCTGGAAGCATGTTAAATGTTTCAAGATCAACATCGGCAAAAATCGGCTTGGCACCTAAATCTTCTATTACATTGACAGTGGCGGGAAACGAAAAGTCTGAGACGATCACTTCGTCTCCGGGTTGGACGTTAAGGCTTTTAAGGCACATCGATAAAGCCGTTGTAGCCGATGTTGTTAAAAAAGCATGCTTTGCACTTACATACTGTTTAATATGATCAGCAAATGTTCTGACATAAGGGCCTTTTGTCAGCATGCCGGAGGAAAATATTTCTTTTAATTCTGCTTCCACTTCTTCAAACGTAATATACGGCTCAATCAACCTGATCATGAGCGCTCCTCATCTTTCATCCTTCGGTTTTTAATCACCTTTGCCGGCACGCCTACCGCTATGCTGTACGGGGGAATATGACGATTGACGACGGCGTTTGCTCCGATTTTGGAGTGGGCGCCTATCGTAACGCCTGCTAAAATAGACGCACCGATCCCGATGTTGCAGTTTTCTTCAATATGAATGGGAGCGAATGTAAGCGGTGAAAACAAAATGGTACTGTCAGGTATATCAGGATCGGTATGGTAAGCGGCGTGTATCCGGACATTCGGACCAATTCCCGCAAATTCTCCGATTGTAACCCCGCCGGCACCGTGTATAAAACATTGCTGACCGATCCAGCTGTTTGAGCCGATGATCAGGTCATGCTTATAATAGCCTTTTAAAATCGTGTCATGGCCGATATAAACGTTATCTCCGATATAGATATTTTCCGGATGAAAAATGCGGACTCCGTCTTCAATAACGACATTTTCGCCGCACCCTCCAAGCTGGGAAAGGGTAAATTCACCTTTTCCTTCGCTTTTCCATTGTTTCAACAAAAGCGCCTCCTTTCTTATTGATCCAAATTTTTTCGAATGCTTTCAGCTGTTCTTGTGATCCCTTCTTCCAGATCTACTTTTGCGCTGAAACCGAGCATTTCTTTTGCTTTATTGACCTGAGGGATGCGAAGTTCAATATCGGCTTCTTTTTTCTCTCTAAAGAAGATTTGCGATTTTGATCCAAGAACTCTGATAATCGTGCTTGCCAATCCGTATACAGTGATCACAGTGCGTTCATTGCCGATGTTGAAAGACTCCCCAATGGCTTCTTTCATCGTCAAACAGCGCAATATTCCGTCGATCATGTCATCTACGTAACACCAGGCCCGGATTTGCGTTCCGTCGCCGTGAATATAAATCGGCTCATCTAACAGAGCTCTGTGAACCATCGTTTTGATGGCGCCTTCCCCGACTTGTTCCGGTCCATAAACATTAAAAGGGCGGACGGTGACGGTCGGGAGCCCCAATTCTTTAAAATAGGCATATGCCATATGTTCCTCGGCGAGTTTGCTGACAGCATATGTCCAGCGAGCTTCTCCCACCGCTCCTAAAACAGTATGACTGGTCTCTCGCGCCCTGAAAGCGATTTGGCCGAACACTTCACTCGTACTGAAACAAACGACCCTTTTGCATTCGGTTAAACCTGCAGCCGCTTCTAGCAGATTGGCTGAACCGATCATGTTGACCTGCATCGTTTTAACGGGATTTTGAATGACCGTGTCAATCCCTGCGATGCCGGCGGCGTGGACAATGTGGCTGGCTCCCTGGATCGCCTTTTTAAGCGTGTTCACATCTAAAATGTCTCCCTGCACCACTTTCAAGTGAGGATGGTCCCGGTAAGGTTTATACCGGAGGGAGTCTCTTGAAAAATTGTCGTATACGGTGACGCTGTTGCGCTCTATCAGTTTTCCTATTAAAGAGGATCCGATAAAGCCTGCTCCGCCAGTTATGAAAATATGCTGGCCGGATAACTCTGTCATATCGCTCATCAATTGTTCACCTGCTTGTTTCGTTTTTTTGAATTACAAATCCCGCGACGCGAAAGGTGTTCAATATCATCCCGAAAGTAGCGTCTGATAAACAGCCAGCATTTTTTTGCTGTTTTTCACCATATCATGATGAACTTCTGCATACTTTCTTCCTTTCTGGCCGATTTCCGGCAGCATATCCCGGTTTTTCAGCACATTTTCAATCACTTCTGTAATGTTGTCAGGATTTGCTCTTATGAGAGGCAGTTCGGAAGGATAGTGCTCCTTCATAAAATCACTGACCCAACAGATAACGGGTTTCCCCATTGCCATCGATTCGACGGCAAATAATCCATAGCTGCCGATATGAAGCTGATCAATGATCAAATCCGCCTTTTGATAGATTTTCTTTGCCTGTTCATGAGAAACCCCTCGTACTAGGTGAAAATGAAAATCGTATTTTTCTTTTAAAGACTCCACCGCCTTAAGGATATGGCGGGTTCCTTTTATTCCTGGAGAGGTGGGGGCATGAACGATGAGCGGTTTTTCATTTGACCTGTAGTCGGGAATATAGCGGTCAAGCTGGATCATGGTTGGAATCATGTGGATATGCTCATAATAGTCTTTTACATACTCGTAAAGTTCCATATCGGCGACGATGCAGTGCTGGACATATTGTGAAATTCGTTTGAGGTGATATCGAATTCGCGCTTCGTTTTTCGTTTTGACAACGGCGTATGGATTTGTTTTAGCCAATGTTGAATAAAGCCTCACATCGCTGCCCCAATGATGCATGATCATTGGTTTACCTGCCTGTTTTAAAATGGGATAATCCGACATGTCCAGCGTAAAGCTTGTGCCAAAATGAAAATGGAACAAATCATAGGATGGCAAGAGATCACTGGCAAGCCTTCTCAGCTTCGCATTCATGGCGGGCGTATTGCGTTCTTTCAGCAATGACCAGGTGTAGTCGGCAGCGTAATTTAAATAATAAGGATAGTAATTTAAAGTGTGGGCAAGCGCGCCATGCTGTGAGAGCCCTTTAGCCAAGGTGTTCATTTGGTTGGCGATTTCCATTGTGCCTTGCAAAACGCGGATTTGCCCGGCCGGAGGCTCGGTTGTTTCATGAACAGGAAGATCAAGCTTTGGCCCGCTTTCGGTTTCTGCTCCATCTCCTTTTTGAAGATAGGCCGCGCTCTCTTGTTCCCTTCCGGTGCGCAGGCACACTTTTCCCATCAGCAGATTTAAAGATCTGTTATCAGGAAAAAGGTCAAGCCCCCTCCAGAGCCATAGCCAGGCGTTATGGTCATGGCCGAGATAGACAGAAAGAGAGGCTTGAAAAAAATAAAAATCGGGCTCGTTATGCGAGCCGTCGGCTTCCCACTCTTTTAAGCGCTTCATGGCTTTGTTCCAATCTTTTTGTTCCAGACAATGAATGATGTCTGACTTGAAATCTTTCATGATGACCTCCCATCGATCACGCTGCTTTCAATTTCTCCTTTTAATGGCAGAATAAAAACGCTTTGTGCGCTCTATCATACGTATAAATGAATCTATATGACTGTGTATTTGTGCGAGAGTATAAGAGAAAAACCTTCCACAGAGCGGAAGGCTTTATATCAGCTGGATTTTTTTAATATTTTTCATATATCGTTCATACTGATTGTCTGAAGAGAGGCTTAATTGGAAGTATTCATCCATTTTATCCAGGAGCGGCTGAATGCATTCTTTTTTGGCGTCTTGATCTAAATGCCGGGTATATCCGTTTTGTGCGTATCTCCGGGCCATTCTCCAAAAGGTTTTTCCGATGCTGAAATATTTCAAGGACTGTCTTTGATTTTCCTCAAGCTCCTTCCATTTGATATGGGGAAAATAGACGCTTTCGTCAAATTCTTTCACAATATAGTCGATGACGTACACAAGCGATTGAATCCTTTTATGCAATTGGTAGGAAATATTGTTTTGATGGCGGCGGTAGCACAATACAGGTTTTCTTAAATAGCGGCGCTTCCAGCCGCGCTTCGTGTTGGCCAAACAATTCAGCACATCCCCTGCAAGCGGCTTTTGCGGATCAACCAGCCAAGTAAAGCCTTTTTGCTGATAATAAGATGCTTTAAACATGCCCACCATCGGGACAATGCCTGAGCCGCCCCTTTGAAAAATAGTCCTCACCAGCTCCTCATCGCCATACTCTTGATACGTCCACAGCCCCGCATTTTTTCCGTGTTGATCAACAAGCAAAAGGTCCCCGTACACATAATCTAATCCCTCTTCTCCAAAAAAGCACTGCATAAAGTCATGGAGCACCAAATTGTGCGGAAGGAAATCATCTGCGCTTAAAAGCAAAACATATTCGCCTTTTGCCTCTTGGAAGATTTCCTTAAAAGCGAGATCAGGAAGTTTTGTATTTTCGCTGTGGCATATCGTTCGAATGTGCGGATGCGTTTTTTGATAGCTGCTGATTTTTTGCATCGAGTCGTCAGTTGAGTGGTCGTCAACGATCAGAATGTCGATATTAGGGTAGAGTTGATTTAAAACGGATTGAAGGCATTCATCAATAAAATTACTGTAATTATAGTTGATGATGCCTACCGTAATCAGCGGCGGATTTGGCATAACCGTCAACTCTGACTGCTTTGCAAAGCCTGAAATCATCTCTTCAATTTTGCGCATGCTCAGGTCATATGAATAATGCTCTTCAATAAACGACCGATAATGGAGAGATGTATAATCACCGCTTGTGATCATGGCCACGAATTCATCTATTGTATTCCAAACAACTGATTCATCGTATATCGTCTTTGCGCCGTAAAAGTTGTGGATCAGCGGTTTAATGCCTTTAGCCATCGCTTCCATGGCCGACATATGCTGACTTTCAAGAAGGCTCGTGCAAATCAGGTAATGCTTATCTTCCAAGTATTGATTCATATCATCCTGCCATCCGTCAAATTGGACGTTGTCAGTCAGCCGGAGTTCATCAATCATTTGCTTGAAGTACAACTGATAGCGGGCGTCCTGAAACGTCCCGGCGATGAACAGTTTGTATCTTGGGTCTTTGTCAATCAGTGCCTTGAAAGCCTGCAGCAAAAGCATCGGACCTTTTTTATAGTTGATATAGCCGACATATGCGATATGAAAGCCTTTTTGCCTTTGCTGAAAGGTGTATTCGTCTAACTTGATTCCATTTGGAACGACGGCCGTTTTCTCTTTTTTCAACGATTTAACTTGATCTAATACATATTCCCGCATGTGTTCCCCGTCAAAGATCACTTGATCCACCGCTTGCCAATATACCTTTTTAATATAAAAAGTAAATGCTTCATAGCTGTGGAGCCTGCATATTAATGTTTTGGCCGCTGCAGAAGGGACTTTGCTCCCGTGGATCAATAAATCATCGCACCATTCAAACCAGCAAATATCCGCCCATTGCATACCAGTGTCGATTTGATTCAAATCATGAACCGCGATTTTTTTGGTCCGGTAAGTTCTGGAAAGGCGCTCAACGACAGCATTCAAAAACCGGTCTAAATCCGGTTTAACGAAAAAAATGATCTTTGGACGCCTGACCATTTTTTTGAAAAGGTCCGCTTTCTCCTTCATGAGGCGATGTTGATGTTCGCGCCTGACAAACAGGAGGGCATCATCATATAATTCAGACGCTCTCTGAACCTGCTGCTTTTTTTCATAAACAAAAGCAGCGCTTATCAGTAAGCCGGGATCGAAGGGAGCGGCTTCCAGCCTCTCTTCCAGCTTCTGCGCAGCATCGTGCCATTTGTGTTGAAATATCAGTTGGGATATTTCGGTTTCTCTCCAGCTAAGCCCAACAGAGTCTAGCAAATATTCCAATTCATTATCCATCTGAAACCTCCTGGTTAAACACATTTTCGCTAGTAGTATCTATATTCAAGCGAGAAAAGAAAGTTCTATGAAAAATACTTCGGAAATGGCACAGCCTGAAAAGCTAAAACAGTGACAGCGGCACAAACGCGATCAGCTGCTGGTTCATATTTTATGGGTAGATTTTAAAAAAGAGTCTCAGGGAGTGAAGGCTTTGGTTACAATCAGTCTATGTATGATTGTCAAAAATGAAGAAGAAGTATTGGCGAGATGCCTTGATACAGTGAAAGACATTGTAGATGAAATTAACATTGTGGATACGGGATCGACAGATCAAACCGTAGAGATTGCGAAGCGCTACACAGACCGCGTCTTTTTCTTTGAATGGATCGGCGATTTTGCGGCTGCCCGCAATGAATCGTTCAAGCACGCCACTAAGGATTATATTCTCTATCTGGATGCGGATGATGTGTTGCTTGAGAAAGATCAGAAAAAATTAAAAGAGTTGAAGGAAACGCTTGATCCTTCCGTTGATTCCGTGTCCATGTACTATGATGCGGGAACTGACGAATTCGGAAATGTGACCTTAAGGTACCGCCGCAACCGCCTGGTGAAAAGGGAGAAAAACTTTAAATGGAAAGGCGACTGCCATCAATATTTGGAGGTATTCGGGAACATCATCAATGCCGATATCTCTGTGACGCATAAAAAAATCCGCCACTCTGTCGGACGAAACCTCAATATTTACCAAAAGAAGATCGATCGCGGCGACACGTTTACCCCGCGCGACTATTTTTACTACGGAAATGAATTAAGAGAAAACAGGCACTACGAAAAAGCAATTGAAAGCTACAATAAAAACATTGAAATGAAAGAAGGATGGATTGAAGACAAAGTATACGCCTGCATCAACAAAGCCGACTGCCACCGCTTTCTCGGCGACTTGGATAATGAGCTGAGATCGCTCTTCCAGTCATTTGAATTTTCCAAAACGCCTCGTGCCGAAACATGCTCAAGAATCGGCTATAACTTTCAGCGGCGGCGGGAATACAATGCCGCTATCTACTGGTATGAGCTGGCGACAACACTGGTGCCTGATTCGAATAAATGGAGCTTCACCTATCCGGCATATTACACTTGGTACCCTCACTTGCAAATGTGTGTGTGCTACTACAATTTAGGAGACTTTGAAAAGTCGTATCAGCACAATGAAGAGGCGAGAAAATACCGTCCCGATGACAAATCCGTCCTTCATAACAAACAGCTGCTGGAAGGGAAATTAAGCATTAACAAATAGCATGGTCAAGACTTACTGAACAAGTAGGTCTTTTTTTATGAAAAAAATCAAGCCGTGCCAAATTACCGGCAGGCATCATAACTTATTTTGGAACTTTTTGATTTTAGAGGAGGAATAGAGATGATCCCGTTAATCAATTTAAAACGCCAGTTTCAAACGGTAAAACAAGATATTTTACAAGAGTTTGAGCATGTGTTGGACAGCGGCCAATATATATTGGGGCCCAAGGTTGAAGAGCTGGAGAAAAGAATAGCCGAAAAGCTTGGTGTAAAAGAAGCGGTCGCGGTCGCCAACGGAACGGATGCATTAGTGCTGACGCTCGAAGCTTTCGGTATCGGCAAAGGGGATGAGGTCATTACGACGCCGTTCACTTTTTTTGCGACTGCCGAAGCTGTCTCAAGGGTGGGGGCTAAGCCGGTGTTTGCTGATGTTGATCGTGAAACCTGCAACCTTGATCCGGAAAAAATAGAAGAAAAGATCACCCCTGCTACTAAAGCGATCATTCCCGTCCACATTTTCGGACAGCCGGCTGATATGGACGAGATCATGGCGATTGCCAAAAAACATGGACTGCTTGTGATTGAGGATGCCTGCCAAGCGTTCGGCGCATCGTATAAAGGGCGGCCTGTCGGCGGCATCGGGGATGCCGCCTGTTTTTCATTTTTCCCGACAAAAAACTTAGGAACGTTGGGAGACGGGGGAATGGTGACGGTTTCAGACCCGGATGCGGCCCGGCAATTAAGAACACTCAGAACCCATGGCACAAGCAAAAAATACTTCCATGACAAAATCGGTTTCAACAGCCGTCTTGATGAATTACATGCCGCTGCTTTGCTCATTCTTCTTGAGAAAATCGACGGCTGGAATGAACAAAGAAGAAAAGTGGCCAGCCGCTACAGGGAAGGTTTGAAAACGGCGGAGCATCTCACACTGCCGGCTGAGAAAGAAGACCGCACACATATCTATCATCTCTATTGTATCGGCGCGAAAGACCGCGACGAATTCATTCAATCGCTGAAAGAGCAGAACATTCATTCTGGCGTGTATTATCCTTGCTGCCTTCATTTGCAAACGGTCTATTCTTCATTGCAGTACAAAAAAGGCAATTTCCCTATAGCCGAGTCCTTGTCCGAAACCCTTTTCGCGATTCCTATGGATCCTTTTCTAGCCGCTGAGGAACAAGAGCAAATTATTTCCGCGCTGCTGAAAAAAGGAGGAGGGGGAAAGTGACGGTTCATTTCGGTTTAATCGGCTGCGGCTATATGTCAAGAAAACATCTTCAAGCACTGGCCGGGTGCGGTGATGCAAAGTTGTCGGCCGTCAGTGATTTGCAGGAAGAACGGATGAAGGAGGCGGAACAATACTATGCTTCCTTCGCCGGAGATGAAAGCCGAATGACCCGTTATCAGCAGTATCAAGCGCTGCTTTCAGATTCTAAAATAGAAGCGGTCATTATTGCGGCGGTTTCGGGACTGCACGCCGAAATGGCCAAAGCTGCGCTACAGGCAGGCAAGCACGTCATCGTCGAAAAACCGATGACCTTGTCATTACAGGATGCCGATGAGCTGATAGAACTGGCGGAACAGAACGGGCTGAAGCTCATGGTCTGCCACCAGATGCGCCACCGGCCGATCATGAAAAAACTGAAGGAAACGATTGAGAGAGGAAAACTGGGAAGGATCTACTTAGGCACAGTATCGCTTCGCTTAAACAGGTCACCCGCTTATTATGAAGCGGCAACCTGGCGGGGAAGCTGGGAAAAAGACGGCGGGATGCTGGTCAATCAAGGGATACATCTGATCGATCTGCTGCAATGGTTTTTAGGTGATGTAAAAGGCGTTTACGGAGATATACTGGGCGGTTCCGGAGCAAAAGAAACGGAAGATGTTGCTGTCGGTGTTCTGACGTTTGCCAGTCAGGCGAAAGGAGTAGTAGAAGCGAATATCGTCACACAGCCAAACAATATCGGAAGCTCTCTCTCGATTTTTGGAGAACATGGAACGATTTCATTGGAAGGCCCGGCATTAAACCGGATCAGCCGCTGGTATATCCACGGGGAGAAGGATGCTGCTGAAGAAGCGGCGCAGCTGATTGATCTCAGCGGCGAACAAACCGCTATGTATCAAAACTTTATAAGCGCCGTCAAGCGCCAAGACACACTATTGGTTGACGGCTATGAAGGGAAAAAGGCGATTGAAACGATTTTTGGAATCTACCAGTCTGTGCTGCAGAAGCAGCCGGTGCAGCTGCCTCTTTCTTCGTTTCAAACATCTGATATGAAAAATAAATAGGTTTTGATTTGGTAGATCGTCCCTTTCAAAAAAAGATTTAAAACATAGTTTATTAAAGGAATGTACAGAAGGGGCGATTTGATAAATGAGCAAACAGGAAATGCATAACGAAACGATAGCGGTCATCGGCTTGGGGTTTGTCGGTCTGCCCTTGGCCATGTTGTTGATATCAAAAGGAATTCGGGTTATCGGTGTTGATTTGGATAAAAAGAAAGTCGAGGCATTACGGAAAGGGAACAGCTATATTTCAGATATCAACGATCAAGCGGTGCAGGACGGAATAGGCACCGGTTTCTTTCGTCCTGTTTCGGACTACGGTTTAATCGGCGAAGCGGATGCCGTCATCATCTGCGTACCGACGCCGCTGAATGATGATGCGGGTCCTGATTTGACTTATGTGAAAAGAGCGGCGCAATCGATTGGAGGGCACTTGAAAAAAGGGCAGCTCGTTGTGTTGGAAAGCTCGACATATCCGGGTACGACAAGGGACATCGTCAAACCGATCCTCGAAGAAAGCGGCCTTGTATGCGGAAAGGATTTTTATTTGGCTTATTCTCCAGAACGCGTTGATCCGGGCAATCAATTCCCGATTGAAGTCGTGCCGAAGGTAGTGGGAGGCGCGACGGAGGCATGCCTTGAAAAGGTGCATCAATTATACAGCGGCATTTATGAAGAGGTTGTGCCTGTCACATCGCCTGAAACAGCGGAGCTGACAAAGCTGCTGGAAAATACGTACCGGTTTATTAATATTTCATTCATTAATGAATTCGCGATGATATGCGACAAGCTCGGGGTGAATGTATGGGAAGTTATCGAGGCGGCAAGCACGAAGCCGTACGGCTTTGCGGCGTTTTATCCAGGTCCCGGCATCGGCGGCCATTGCATCCCCGTCGATCCGCTGTATTTGCAGTTTGTCATGAAACAAAGCGGTTTATCGAGCGACTTTATCGAGCTGTCGGAAGCGACAAATGATAGAATCGTCCGCTATATCGCAGATCGTTCCTTGCAACTGGCAGGGAAAGATAAGGCGACGGACGTCCGCATTTTAATCTATGGCGTCACCTATAAACGTAATATAGCGGATGTCCGCGAATCAAAATCGCTTGATATTATAGAGAAGCTGATCGGCATGGGGGCTGATGTTTCCTACCATGATCCGCACGTTCCGGAACTCGACCTCAGCGGCAAAAAACTGGCAAGCATGCCGATAGATTCAGAGATGCTGAAAGCGTACGACTGTGTTGTCGTTTTGACCGATCATGACGCACTTCCGAAAGAGCTGTTACTAAACCATGCAACCGTGATATTTGATACAAGAGGCGTATTGAGAGAAGCAGCAGGAAAAGCGAAAGTCATCCAGCTCGGAAACGGGTGCTCTTGACGCCAATTTTTTTCCGCGACTCACGCCCAGACCCGTTCGGAATACAATAAGTTAAAACAAGAACGTAAAGGGTGAGGGCCGTGTGGATCGGAATTTTGTTGATGGTCTTTGGAATTGGGATCAGTATTTTTGCCGTCAGTCTGATTGTCAGCTATTTGTTTGTTATGCCGAACAGGAGCACATATGAAGAAACCTTTTTCAGCGGACTCAAACACGGCGAGATCATCGATGATGTGTTTGAGTCACACGACAAAGAAGAGCTGTTTTTGACGGCGGGGGATGGATGCCGGCTGCATGCGCTGCTTTTTCCCGTTCAAAAGAGCAGGAAAGCCGTCATCGTTTCCCACGGCATCAAGTGGTCGCTGTTTGGAGGGTATAAATACGTCGAGCTGTTCCAGTCCATCGGCTACAATGTTCTGCTTTGCGACAGCAGGTGCCACGGATTGAGCGGCGGTTCACACGTTTCTTACGGATTTTACGAAAAGGACGATTTGGCGAGGTGGGCTGACGAGCTTGAGAACAGGTTCGGCAAAGACCTTTGGATCGGAGTGCTTGGCGAATCGCTAGGAGCCGCGGCTGCCATCGAGCTGATGAAACAGGACAGGAGAATCAAGTTTTGTATTGCCGATTCCTGCTTCAGCGATTTAACAGAGCTATGCCGCTTTCAGCTGAAAGCCGCCGTCAAATTGTCCGTGCCGTTTCTCATCCCGTTGGCAAGCGGGCTGATCAAACGGCGCCATGGCTGGAGCCTTGCCGACATATCGCCGGTCAGCAATCTTGAGCAGTCAGACACGCCGCTGTTTATCATCCACGGCACAAATGATCAGCTTGTTCCGCCGGAAATGGCCAAAAGCCTGTATGACCGGAAAAAAGGGATAAAGAAACTGTATTTGATTGAAGGCGCGGGACATGTCGGCGGATTTCGCCACGATCCTGAAGAATACTTAAGCAGAATCAAAGACTTTCTCTTGAAAATCGAGCCGGCCAATTAGCCTTGCGATTCCAGCATTTCAGCGGCAGCCGATCGTTGGCGAGCTTCCTTGATTTTGCCGGCATAGGAAGCTCCCCAATTCATCATTTGACTGATGATCGGGATCAGCGTCTTGCCGAATTCAGTTAAACTGTACTCGACTTTCGGGGGAACCTGCTTATAAATCGTGCGGCTGACGATGCCGTCGCGCTCAAGTTCGCGAAGCTGGAGGGTCAGCATCCGCTGTGTCACGGCGGGAATTAAACGACGCAGCTCATTAAAGCGTTTTTTATCATCGATCAAATGATACAGAATGACGCTTTTCCATTTGCCGCCGATGATATCGATCGTTGCTTCCACCGGGCATGAATAACCGTCCGGTGTTTCGCATGCCTTTGGATTCTTGTTCATTTTCCTCTCTCCTTAGTATAAAAAATGATACTATGCCACAAAAATGTGCGTACTTTCTTATTGCTATTATAATGATTAGAATGAAATTAAGAAAGGAATATAAACTATAGACAAAAGGAGAGAACAGAACATGACACAGCAATCCAAGAAGCAGGAGATTCTTGACGCATTCCAATTTAGACACGCGACAAAAGAGTTTGATCCGGACAGAAAGATATCAGACGAGGATTTTCAGTTCATTTTAGAAGCGGGCAGACTGTCGCCAAGCTCTGTCGGCCTCGAGCCGTGGAAGTTCGTCGTCGTCCAAAATAAAGAGCTGCGTGAAAAACTGCGCCAGGTCTCATGGGGCGCACAGGGACAGCTGCCGACAGCCAGCCATTTCGTTTTGCTGCTCGGACGCACGGCTAAGGAAATGCGGCATGATTCCGGGTATGTTGCAGATCAGTTAAAGCATGTGAAAAAAATGCCGGAGGACATCATTGAAAATATGCTGAAAGAAGACGGCGTTCTGAAAAGTTTCCAAGACGGCGATTTTCATTTGTACGAAAGCGACAGAGCGATGTTTGACTGGGTATCAAAGCAAACGTACATCGCGCTTGCCAACATGATGACGGCGGCCGCCTTGATCGGTATTGACTCCTGCCCGATTGAAGGCTTTAATTACGACAAAGTCCACGACATCCTTGAAAAAGAAGGATTGTTGGAGGACGGCCGCTTTGACATCTCGGTCATGGCCGCTTTCGGTTACCGCGTGAAAGAACCGCGTCCGAAGACGAGACGGGCGCTTGATCAAATCGTGAAATGGGTTGAATAAAAAAAAGTGCGGTTCTGCCTTTAGCAGACCGCACTTTTTTATTTAGATTTGGAGTTTGCGCCGCTTCCTTTGGTAAAGGTACAGACCGCTTCCGGATATAAGCAGCAGCAGGCCGAGCATCAGCCAATGATAGGCGTTTGAAGCGGTGTCAGGCAAAAACCCGCCGTTTGAACCATCTGAAGGTTCATTTCCGTCATCTGACCCGCCGCTGCCATGACCGCCTGATCCGTCTCCGTCGCTTCCGGCGCCGGGCGAAGCAGGGGGTTGACCGCCGCTGCCGCCATCCGGACCGTCATCATCGCCTGAACCCGGCGGAAGTGAAGGAGACCCGGCATCTTTGTCATTCATCACGGTATACTCGCTGAAATGGTCGACATAGCCTGCAACGGTACGGCCTTTCGTATAGCCGTTTGTCACTTTTGTGAAGCTGTTGTTTTTGCGGTCGACATAATAGACGCTCAAATGTTTGTCAGGAGCCTCGACTTGGAAAAACAGTCCGACAGGTTCTTTAAATGTGCTGACCGTTTTTCCACTCTGCTGAATGTTGAAATCATATACCTTTGTGACCGCCTGTTTGATATTCTTGGCGATTTTGATGCTGATTTTAGTCTTTTCGCTTGCCAGATTAACGGCTGGAAGCTGCATCGCAATGCGATCGTTTTTCAGGGTGATACTTGGATCATCAGTTCTTTCTTTGACAAGGTCAGTCTGTGCTTTTGTCATATTCAGCTTGATGTGGTCTTTTTCTGTGTCGGGGAAATAAGCAATCACCTGATTTGCGTTTTTCGCGTATGTTTCGAACGGTTTTTCCGCAAGCGTCCAAGTGCCGTCTGTCTGACGGTCAGGAAGGAACACTTCTGTGATTCTGTTTTCGATGTTCGGTGAAACAGAATCGTACAAGGCAAGCTGCTCTGTAAAAATGTCGTAATCGGTAAAACCGAGATCGACACCGTTTTTCGCTTCTTTAAAAACGGAATAGCCGTCTCCGCCGCCGCCCATGAAGTTATTTGTAGCCACACGATAGGTTTTGTCCAAATCGAGCGGAACAGCATCCCCTTTGTCATTGACAAGGTTCACATCAAGGATGCGCTCACCTTTTGGCTTGCTCAGTGTAAATGTGAAGGATAAACCCGCGACATGCGGAAACGCGCCTCCGCCTTCTTCGACTTGGCTCACCCCGTGCTCAAGCGCTTCTTTGATTTGCGCACCCGTCAAATCAGCGGCATAAAGGGTGTTGCCGAACGGCATAACCGTCAGCACATCGCCGAGTGTGATGTCGCCTTTGGCAATACCGCTTCTGATTCCGCCGCCGTTTGTGATGGCGATGTCAGCCCCGCCAGCTTGTTTTGCTTTCTTCAGCATGCCGTCCGCGATAAAATTGCCGAGGTTGGTTTCTTTTGAGCGGACATGCTCGCGTTTTCCGTCAAGCGGGACATCGGCATAGCCTACTTTTTTCTTCTTCAGTTCGTCAATATCTTCTTTAAAGCCGTCAAGCACTTCTTTCGCTGGAGGATCTTCGTCCACTTTGCCGTCAATCGCGATCAAATTGAACCTTGATTGATCCGTTTGAACGACGCCTTTCTCATCAAACACAACATCGACCCGTCCTAAAAACTGCCCGTAGTCTTTCACTTGGGCGACGATTGTCGGTTCTTCGCTCTCCACCACTTTTAAATGATCGACGAGTGTATGCGTATGCCCGCCGATAATCAAATCGATGCCCTTCACTTTTTTTGCCAGCTCCAGATCCCGGTTGTAGCCGAGGTGGGTGAGGGCGATGATTTTGTTGACCTTTTCTTTTTCTTTCAGTTCCTTGACCGTTTTCTCCGCTGACAGATAAGCGTCATGGAACGCAATGTTCGGTCCGGGGCTTGACGTATATGACGTATCTTCCGTCGTCAGGCCGAATACGCCGACTTGCTCGCCATTTACATCAAGCAGAATATAAGGATAGATGCCGCTTTCTTTCTTTTCTCCCGCTGTTAAGAGTGCAGGCTCTTTTTGAAAGCTTCGCAGCTGAGGCTCCTTTGATACATCGACATTGGAGCTGACGATTGGAAAATCGGGCTTTTCCAGCTGGTGTCTGTTTAACGGATCGACGGCCGCATTGTTTCCGCTCAGAAAGTCTGCGAGCACTTTCGGCCCTTTATCAAATTCATGGTTGCCGAAGGTCATGGCGTCATAGCCCATCATGTTCATCAGCTTCAAATCGGCGAGTCCGTTCCATTTTGTAAAATACAAGTCACCGGAAAAGACATCGCCGGCATCGAGCAGCACATTGTTTTCTGCTTCACTGCGGATTTCTTTCACTTTGGCAGCGCGCCTTGCCGCTTCATCAAGGTGGGCGTGCGTGTCGTTCGTGTGCATGACTGTTAACGTCCAGTTTCCATTATCAACCTGAGGCTCTGTACCTTCAAAGTTCAGCTTATAGACGCCATATCCGCTGTTTTCGGATTCTCTGACAAAATCGATGTCCTTCGCTTTTTCAGCAAACGGTTTGGCGAGGAGAGAAGATTCGAATGTCACATCGGCTCCTTTAATCGGAGCGATCGACCAGTTGTTATCGGCGGCAGGATTGACCGTTTTCTTTTCCATGATGTAGTTCATGAGCACCTGCCTGTTTTCATCAGCCGCCGCATAAACGACTTTGTCCTGCGTCAGATGCGGGAATCCGCCGCCCCCGGACGCGCGGTAATTATTTGTGACCACAAGGAATTCCTGATCGTCGCGGACGGCTTTTCCGTTGTAAGACAACTGTTTGACGCGGTTGGCCTGCGGATTTTTCACCCCGCCTGACGCATTGTATTTTGCCGGTTGTGTGACATCGATCTGGTAGGTCACACCGTCAATGACATCGAAATTATACGACCTGAAATCGGGGTTGAGGAGCGCCTGTTCACCCGATTTTGAAGGGTCGATCTGGTTGAACTGCCCGGCCGACATTTCGATCCAGTCCTTCACTTCGCTTCCCGTCAGCTTGACGATATAGAGCGTATTGTCGTACAAATACAAATCGCCGATGTTTTTGATCGCAAGGTTTCCTGCTTTAATGTTTGTATAATAATCAGCACCGTTACGCCCTCCTGCTTTAAATGGCGCGCCCGCTGATAAAATCGGCAGGTTTTCGTATTCCGTTCCCTTCATGGCATCTTCCGCATACCATTTTTGTGCGTCTGTGACAATCTGAATCGAAGGATCGTCTTTTACTTGTGCGAAAAAGCTGTTAATATCAGCTTCCGTTTGGCCAACCGGCGCGCGGACGTATTCAAGCGTTTTTTCGTGTGTGTCTTTAATCGTGGAAACGACGGTTTCGTGTCGTGACGTCACATTTCCGGCAATCGCTTCCGTTTTTGCGCTGGCATCTTTCACTGTCCATTTGCTGCCGTCCTGTTCAAGCTGCATATCGATGATTCCTAAATGGCTGCCCCAGTTTTTCGGCATGACGACAGGGATGCCGTTGATCGTTCCTTTTTGATTGTCGATCACGCCATTTCCTGGATAGTCGGTACCGGGGAACAGACCGTGCTGGTGTCCGGAGATGATCGCATCTATTCCTTCCGTCTTGAGAGCCAAGTCATATACGGCGTTTTCTGCTCCCGCCGCCTGTTCGCCATTTTCAATTCCGGAGTGGGCGATCGCAATGATCACGTCGGCGCCTTCCTGCTTCATTTTCGGAATCGTTTGTTTCGCTGATTCGGTGATGTCCTGCACCGTAATTTTGCCGTCCAGATGCTTTTTATCCCATGTTAAAATCTGCGGCGGAACGAAGCCGATGTAGCCGACTTTAAGCTGGTGCTTTTGGCCGCTTTCATCCGTCAGCGTCCGCTCTTCAATATGATATGGCGTATATTTGTTCTTTCCGTCCGATGTTTTTATATTGGCATTGACGATGGGAAATTCGGCGCCTTTTATCGTGCCGTCAAGGAATTCAAGGCCATAGTTGAATTCGTGGTTTCCGAGCGTGCCGGCGTCATAGTGCAGTTTGTTCATGACATCAATGATCGGGTGTGTTTTCGTTCCGGAGATAATTGCTTCACGTTCATGTTTGAAGATATATTCCCCTAGAGGGTTCCCTTGAATTAAGTCGCCGTTGTCGACAAGAATCGTGTTCGGATTCCGGCTCCGGTGCTTTTCGATCAGCTGAGCCGTGCGGGCCAGTCCGAATTCTGCCGTTTCTTTGTCGGCATAGTAGTCATAGTCCATGATATGGGCGTGGATATCTGTCGTACCCAGGATGCTGAGGTTGATCAGCGGGTGTTCATTTGGTTCTTCTGCATATGTCTGGGTGTTTGGAATGAGTAAACTGAGTATCATCACTGAGGTTAGCAGAATACGGAGAATGTTTTTCCTTGAAAACCGTCTTTTCTGTATTCCCACCATTTCTCCACCTTTCAGATTAGAGTAACAATTTCTATTGTAAGAACTTTTTGTAAAGTTTTGTAGAACTTTCGTTGCGAATATTGTAAACACTCAGAAAATGATTCCAAAGTCTGTCCCTGTCTGCCGGGTGACTTAGGTACTTTGTCGCGAGGAACGTGCGGATGTTTTATTTAGTGTGGCAGGGGGAAATGGATTTATGTAGACAGAAGCTTTTGGGAGGGTGATCAATATGAGCAAAAACATTGCAGTTGTTCTGACAGATTACTTTGAGGATTCGGAGTATAGCGAGCCTGCGAAAGCGTTCAAAGACGCCGGGCACCAGCTTACGGTTATTGAAAAAGAGAAAGGAAAAACGCTGAAAGGCAAGCAAGGCGAGGCGCAAGTGGAAACAGATGCGTCCATTGATGAAGTCAGCCCGGCCGATTTTGACGCGCTGTTGATTCCAGGCGGATTTTCGCCGGATATTCTCAGAGCCGACCAGCGTTTCGTATCGTTTGCGAAATCCTTTATGGATGACAAAAAACCGGTGTTTGCGATCTGCCACGGCCCGCAGCTTTTAATCACCGCCAAGGCTCTGGACGGACGCAGTGCAACAGGCTACACATCGATTCAAGTCGATTTGGAAAACGCCGGGGTTCAATTTAAGGACGAGGAAGTTGTCGTCTGCCAGAACCAGCTTGTTACAAGCCGGACGCCTGACGACATCCCTGCGTTTACACGCGAATCTTTGAAGCTGCTCGGCTAATGAAAAAGACCGGAATAGATTTCCGGTCTTTTTTATGTTTATTTTCGGAGTGCAGCCAGTTCCTCTGCGATTGCCTGCATTTCGCTCGGACTGAAAGATTTCTTTTTCATCACCATTTTGTGCAGGTATTCAAGATCTTCAAGCTTTTCATTGCTGAAGGCTTCAGCTTTGATGACGCCGATGTTCAGCATGTTTAGTTTTTGCGAGATCTCTTCGATCATTTTGTTAAGCTCGGCTGTTTTCTGCTCTGACAAGAAGGCACATCCTTTCTCACTGATTTTGTAGTCTTTATTGTAACAGAATTAAGCGAGAAGAAAAGGACGGCTGTCAAAAAGCATCTCCGGTTTAAACGGATACGCTGTTTTGCTTTTCCGCTTTTTCGGCTTTGATTTTGGCAAGGATCTGTTTGGACTCATAGATGACAATCCCTGTCAAACCGAGCAGGCCGATCAGGTTCGGTATCGCCATCAGACCGTTCAGCATATCGGCGAGCGCCCAGACAAAGTCATTTTTAAAGACCGCTCCGAAAAAGACGGCGATCACAAAGATGACACGGTAGACGATCGCATATTTTTCATTCAGCAGGTAGGTGAAGCATTTCTCTCCGTAGTACGACCAGCCCAAAATCGTCGAATAAGCGAACAGCAGCAGTCCGATCGCAACGATTGTCGATCCCGCAGGGCCGAGAAAATGTGCGAATGTCATCGATGTCAGCGCATCGTTTTTTTCTGTCAGATACATGTTTCCCATGACAATCGATATCCCCGTAATCGAGCAGACAATCAATGTGTCGATGAAAACCTGGGTCATAGAGACAAGTGCTTGGCGAGCCGGCATATCAGTTTTTGCCGCGGCTGCCGCGATCGGCGCCGAGCCGAGCCCTGCTTCATTTGAAAATACGCCCCGCGCCACGCCCCAGCGGATCACGGTTCCGATCGCGCCTCCTGCCACGGCCTGGCCGGTAAACGCGTCAGAGAAAATTAAACCGACCGCGCCTGGGACAAGTTCAAAGTTTGTGACAAGAATGATCAACCCGGCGATGACATAAAATAAAGCCATGATCGGCACGAACAGCGAGGTGACTTTGCCGATACTTTTAATCCCTCCGAGAATGACAAGTGCTGTAAAAATCGTGACAATGATGCCGGTTACCCAGGCAGGCACGGAAAATGTGGAGCTCATGACTCCGGATACAGAATTTGACTGAACCATATTGCCTATTCCGAAAGCGGCAAGCGCCCCGAATATGGCAAATAACACACCAAGCCACTTTTGCTTGAGGCCGTGTTCCAAATAATACATCGGGCCGCCTGACATTTCGCCGTTTTTGTCTTTCACGCGGAATCTGACGGCAAGCACCGCTTCGGCATATTTCGTGGCCATTCCGAAAAAGGCGGCGAGCCACATCCAAAACACGGCGCCAGGCCCTCCGGCAATGACAGCTGAGGCGACACCGACGATATTCCCGGTACCGACCGTAGCGGCAAGGGCAGTCATCAACGCCTGAAAGTGGGAAATATCGCCTTCGGAGGATTTATCCTGATGTCTTGAAAAGGCAAGCTTTAATGAGTAAGGCAAAAGTCTGATCTGCAAAAAAGCCAGCCTGAAAGTCAAATAAATACCTGTTCCAACAATGAGGATCAAAAGCGGAGGTCCCCATAAAAAACCGTTCATTGTATCTACAATATGTGAAATAAAATCCATAGGCGAAATATCCCCCTTTAATTTTGTGTCTAACTAGAATATTCTGAAAGTTTGTTAGATTTGTCAATAGCATTGTCATCTTTTCTTCCCAAAGTTGAAAAAAACAAAAAAATCTTTAGTATAAAAGCAAAAGTGTTTTTTCTTTCTGAAATGTGGGGAAAGAATAGAGGAGGCTCTTGTTTGATGACCAAAGTGCTATTTGTCTGCCTCGGCAATATTTGCCGCTCTCCGATGGCAGAAGCTGTATTTAACGACATGCTCAAAAAAAGCGGACTGGAGGACCGAATTGAAGCCGATTCGGCGGGGACGGGGAACTGGCATGTCGGAAAACCGCCTCATGAAGGCACACGGTCGCTGCTATCTGCAAAAAAGATAAGCTGCGAAGGCCTTTACGCGAGGCAGATTACCGACAAAGACCCGGAAGCGTTCGATTATATCATCGCGATGGATGCCGAAAACGCTGGCCATGTGAGAAGCCTTGCCGGCTACGGGAGCAAAGCCGTCATCCGGAGGCTGCTCGACTATGTCGAGGATTGTGAGACGGCAGATGTTCCTGATCCATACTACACCGGGAACTTTGATGAGGTGTACGAACTCGTCGCGAAAGGATGCAGCGAATTGCTAAAGGACATTCGAAAAGAACACAAATTATAAAAAACGAAGGGAGAGATTTTTTATGAAAAACGACCGCGTTTTCATCAGAAATATCCTCCTCGGCGCTTCGGTCGGGGCGGTTATGTCACTGCTGCACAAACCGACCAGAGAAGCGTGCGGCGCAAAGCTTGACGCGTGCAAAAACAAAGTCCGCCTTTACCGCGCAAATCCCGGAATGTTCACCGAATGCGTGAAAGAAAAAATGGACGAAGCCAAAAAACTGACCGCTTCCATATCGGACGATTTAAGCTTCTTAAATCAACAGATGAAAGAACTGAAAGAGACGACGCCAAAAGTGATCGGTCTGATCGAGGAAACGAGGGATCACTTCACAGCTAAATCCAAAGGGCGTACGGAGCCGGAAAAAGAATGAGCTTTTTGAAAGAGCTGGCTTGGCGTTTTTTCCTTCATGAAGGGCCGAGCAAATCGGCGGAACTTGCCTACTTTTTCCTGCTGTCCCTGTTTCCGTTTATGATTTTCCTATTGACTTTGATCGGCTACCTGCCTGTCAAAACGGGCGATGTCATTGGGCTGATTGAACAGTATGCTCCAGAAGACACGATGTCCGTTATTGAAGAGACGCTCAATACAGGAAACAGGGGCCTGCTTTCTTTCGGGATCATCGCGGCGCTCTGGTCTGCGTCAAACGGATTGAACGCGATTGTCAGGGCCTTTAATCATGCTTATGAAGTGGAGGAAAACCGCTCATTCATCATGGTTCGGCTGACATCACTCCTCCTGACCGCCGCGATGGTTTTCACCATATTGGTCGCGCTTCTTCTTCCGGTATTCGGGAGGGCCATCGGCCATTTCATCGCCAATCTGGACGGTACGCCGGAAATGTTTCTAGCGGCATGGTCAGCGCTCCGCTGGGGAATCAGCCCGCTTGTGCTGCTGATCGTCTTTACGGCTTTATACTTTTTTGCCCCGAATAAGCGGCTGTCATTTAAATTCGTGCTTCCGGGAGCCGTTGCAGCGACAGCCGGCTGGATCCTCGTCAGCATGCTGTTTTCATACTACGTCAGTGAATTTGCAAACTACAGCGCAACATACGGAAGCCTCGGCGGCATCATCGTCCTGATGATCTGGTTTTATTTAAGCGGAATGATGATTATTCTTGGAGGGGAGATCAATGCCCTTTTACATAAACGTAAAATCATTCCTGAAGAAAATCCGCGGAAATGAGCAATCTATAAAAGAACGTTTCATGAGTTCAAAAGCGGAGGGATCATCATGACAAAACACACGAAAAAAGGCGGCAGCCATAATAAACAAAATTCAAAGCAAAGTTCGAAAAACAAAACGAGCGGAAGCGCCAACGGACAAAACGGATATCATTAAAACTGCCTGACGTTTTCGAAAAGGCCGGCTGCCTATAGTAAGCAGCCGGCCTTTTTTACATTGGCGCCGCCTCAGATTGTTCGAGAGCGCCGTTTTTCTTCGTTCTGCCAAAGAGCACCCCGATCCAGATCAACACCATCACGATTGTAATCAAATAAAACAGATTGCTGTTATGAAATGTCTGCATATACCAGCCGCCGGCAACCGGGCCGAAAATGCTTCCGAAGCTGAAGGTGATTCCGCACATCAAGTTTCCGGCCGGGAGAAGGCGTTTTGGAAGCAGGTCGGCCATAAAGCTGATGCCGAGTGAAAAAGTTGATCCAACAGCCATTCCGGCTATGAAAAAACATGCCGCAAGCAAGGGGACGGAATCGGAAAAGCCCGCCGCAAAGAAGCAGCCTGCCCCGACAGCCAATATAACAAGGAGCACATTTCGTCTTCCATACTTGTCGCTCAACACGCCGAGCGGATACTGAAAGACGATGCTTCCGATCGCAAAAGCCGGAAGAATAATTGATAGGCCTTCGACGGAAATGCCCGAGCGGAGCGCGTAGACGGGAAAATTGCCGTTCAGGGCGGTTTCCAAAAAGCCGTAGCCGAATGTCGGCAAAAACGCGACCCATCCTAGCAGAAAGGCTTGGACGAAGCGCTTCAAGCTGTTATCGCTGCGGCTTTCAGAGCCGCTTTTCTCAGGAAAATCGTTTTGAAGGCAAAAAATAAACAGCCACGCCAGCAGGCTGAATGCACCTGAGACGATAAACGGCAATGACGGGGCAATGTTGACAAGCGGCGTTAAAAAAGGACCGGCAGCAAATCCCAAACCAAACGAAAGGCCGTACAAAGAGATATTGCGGCCGCGGTTTTTTTCAGACGATAATGTGGTCACCCAAGTTTGCGTTGAAAAGTGCAGCATATGATCCCCGATTCCAATCAAGAGCCGTAAAAAGAACCAGACGATAAACGACTGAATAAAAACAAAGGCGAACAAACTCGCGCACACCATCACCCCGCCGATGACGATCAGCGGTTTAAAACCGAGCCTGCGAAGCGGTGCTTCCATAAACGGCGAAGCGATCAGGACGCCGATGTAGAGGCCTGTCGCATGTAGACCGTTCAGCGCAGCCGAATGGCCTTCCTGTTCGAAAATAACAGAGATGACAGGAAGGAGCATCCCTTGCGAAAAACCTGATATACTGACAATCAAAACGAGAATGAAAAAGTGAAATCTAGTCATCGGCCGATTCTCCTTATCCGTAATCCTTCTTTGATCGTACAACTTTCACAAGTTTTTAGGCAAGGCGATTTTTCTTTTTCTGTCAAAAGAGGTGTGAATCATGAAAATCGTGTGGAATCAGAACGGCTTTGAGGCTGATCTGGAATATGGAAAGCTTAAGATATCAGGCAATGAAGAAGCAGGATTCAGGCCTTATCAATTGCTGGCCGCTTCGATTGCGGCATGCAGCGGAACCGTTCTTCATAACATATTGGAAAAGAAAAGGATACAGCTGAAAGATATGACCATCGAGACAAAAGAAGAACGCATTTCCGAAGAGGCGGGCCGCATCAAAAGCATCCATCTTCACTTCATATTGAAGGGAGAAAACCTCGGTGCAGAACAAATTCAAAAGGCGCTGAAAGTAGCGATGAAAAATTGTGCCATGGTGAGATCTGTTGAAAACAGCATCAAGATCATCGAAACATTTCAGATTCGCTGATGTTTAAAAACCTGCGTCAATGCGGAATAGATCAGTATGCTGTATATAAACTGAAAAGTTCGCACAAAAATAACCTACACCAAAAAAGAAAAGAGGAATGAAAAATGGGCCGTTTTTTCTTTTGGATGATGGCTGCGGGAGTTCCCCTTTCTGTCGCAGGGAGCATGTTGCATTGGCCGCAGGTTTTATTGTTCATCATATACTGCCTGACGATTATCGCGCTTGCAAGCTATATGGGAAGAGCCACCGAAAGCCTTGCGATTATTGCGGGTCCGAGGATCGGGGGCCTTTTAAATGCGACGTTCGGAAACGCCGTTGAGCTGATCATTTCGATCTTCGCGTTGCGGGAAGGACTGACCGGCATTGTGCTCGCATCGCTGACAGGATCTGTCCTCGGCAACCTTCTCCTGGTCGCCGGCCTGTCGTTTTTCATCGGGGGCCTGAAATATAAGCGCCAGGAATTCAACGTGTATGATGCGAGACACAATTCAGGTTTGCTCATGTTCGCGGTGATTGTCGCTTTCGTCATCCCTGAAGTATTTTCAGCCGAAATGACAGAGCCGAGGAAGCTGTCGATGAGCGTCGGCATCAGCATCATCATGATTTTGCTTTACCTGGCAGCGCTTTATTTCAAGCTTGTCAGCCACCGCGGGGTTTACCAGACGAATCAAAATGAGCGGGAAGAATCGCATGAAGAGCCGGAATGGTCGGGAAAGAGGGCAACATTGATTTTATTTTTGGCGACCGTTGCCGTTGCCTACATTTCCGAGCACCTCGTTCACACATTTGATACGGTGGCCGAACAATTCGGCTGGTCGGAGCTTTTCATCGGGGTCATCATTGTCGCGATCGTCGGAAACGCGGCAGAGCATGCTTCCGCCGTCATTATGGCCTATAAGGACAAAATGGATGTCGCAGTTGAAATTGCGATCGGATCAACGCTGCAGATCGCGATGTTTGTCGCACCCGTTCTTGTGATCAGCTCTTTGTTTTTTCCAGTGAGCATGCCGCTCGTCTTTACCTTGCCGGAACTCGTCGCCATGGCTTCCGCCGTCCTTTTGATGATCGTCATTTCAAACGACGGGGATACGAACTGGTTTGAGGGCGCGACATTGCTGGCTGCTTATATCATCATGGGAATCGGTTTTTTCCTTCTTTAAAAAAATGGGGATAAACGGAGAGCATCCGGAAAACAATAAGGGAAAAGAAACAGAAAGAGTGATAGTATGAAAAAGCTTTTGTGTTTTACGCTAACTGCGTTTTTATCCTTTAGTTTTTTCGCTGTACAGGAAGCTGATGCAGCCAAGCCGATCAAGATTCCAAGCTCTGTCACGAATATTTCCAAAGAGAACACATACCCTAACGCCTCCCAGGATCAGCCGAGGCTGCAGCCGAGCGAACTGGCTGAAGAGCTGCTGAAAACAACCGATATCGCGATTGAAAATCCGCATCTCATCAAAATGCTGAATGAGTCAAGCATTTCCGGCACACCGCTGGCAATCGGCTACAGAGCGACGATCTATTTGGGCAGATGGGCGCTCGGGTATACCTCGAATGAAACCGTTGCGAACTGGGAATACCGCAAAATCAACACAAACCGCTTTGACAACCGGGGCGGGAAAGCACCTGCCGAACTCACGTATTCCCAGGAACAGACGAGCAAAATCAAAGGCGGCTTAACAGCGAAAGTCCCGAAAGCGGACGATGTCAAAAACATGATGATGCTTGAAGCCATGGAAAAAACAAAGCTGCCGCTCGCCTTTGAAACAGTCGTCGGCGCCGGCACAAAACGCGATCAGATTTATAAAGTGCAGCCGAAAAAGCTGGGGAATTTACACGCCTATGCACCTGCCGTCAATGAAAAAGGGAAGGTCACCTACGGTGAAGTGTACATTGTATTAAAAGGCAACAAAAGAAAGCTGGTCGTCAAAAATATCACCTCGCAAGGAATCGGCGCCTGGATTCCTGTACAGGATCACCTCACATTCGGCTTTCAGCTCAGCCATCAGCCGAAATAAAAAAGCAAGCCTTTTGCGGCTTGCTTTCAGCGTGTCGAGAAACCCTCGCATTCGTTGTCAGGCCTGCGCGTCGGTGCTCACGAATAGGAGAAGGATCGGCGGCTAACCGTCCAGGCGTCCTGCCTGAACGCCGCCGTCATCACCTCCTGTGAAAGTCAGCTCCGATGCTCGGCCTTCCTAGACTGCAAGGGTTTTCAATCACGCTGAAAGGATGACAAAATCCCAAAACAAAAAGTGGCTTGATCGACAAGCTTTTTTTGTTAAAATGTGAGTGAAATCTAGTTTTTGGAGGTTTTTCCATGTTGTCTAAGCACTCTAAAGATCAGCGCGAACAGCTTGAAGTCTTTGCCTTAAGTGAACTTGTCCCGGAAGACCATCTGGTCAGGAAAATAGAAGAAGCCATGGACTTTTCTTTTATTTATGAAAAAGTTGCTCCCCTTTATTCTTCAAAAGGGCGCCCAAGCATTGATCCCGTTGTATTGATCAAAATGGTTCTGATTCAGTACGTGTTTGGCCACCGCTCGATGCGCGAAACCATTAAACGGATCGAAACCGATGTCGCTTATCGCTGGTTTATTGGATATGGATTTTCTGAAAAAATCCCTCATTTTTCAACCTTCAGTAAAAACTATGAGCGCCGTTTTCATGATACGGACCTATTTGAAACAATCTTCTATAAAATCTTGCGTCAGGCCATGGATCTCGGTCTTGTCGACCCGTCGGTCGCCTTTATCGATGGAACCCATGTCAAAGCCAATGCGAATAAGAAAAAGTTTGTGAAGAAGATTGTGAGAAAAGAAACAAGAGCTTATCAGGAACAATTAGATCGAGAAATTAATGCCGATCGCGAAGCCAACGGCAAAAAGCCCTTAAAGCCCAGGCAATGCTTAGAAGAACGAGAAATAAAAGAAAGTACGACAGATCCTGAGAGCGGTTATTTTGTAAAAGGTGAACGGGAACGTCTTTTTGCTTATGGTTTTCATACAGCTTGTGACCGGAATGGATTTGTGCTGGGGGCGGTTGTTGAGCCTGCCAATATTCATGACAGCCAAGTGTTCACGACCCTGTTTCAACAGGTGAAAGAGCACGTCGCCAAGCCTCATACGGTCGCAGTTGATGCCGGATATAAAACGCCGTTTATCGCAAAATTTCTAAGTGATCAAAATGTCCATCCCGTCATGCCCTACACCCGACCACAAACTAAAAAAGGGTTCATGAGAAAACATGAATATGTATACGATGAATATTACGATGCTTATATTTGCCCTGACGATCATGTTCTGACATATCGCACAACCAACCGTGAAGGCTATCGGATTTATGCATCAGATCCAAACCGATGTGAACACTGTTCTTTTTTGAAGCAATGTACGGAAAGTCGAAATCATCGAAAGATGATTCACAGGCATCTCTGGCAGGATCATTTGGATGAAGCCGACCATCTTCGCCACACGGATGAGAATAGGCGAATCTACGCCAAACGCAAAGAAACGATCGAACGGGTTTTTGCGGATTTAAAACACAAGCATGGCCTGCGCTGGACAACCCTACGGGGTAAGAAAAAATTGTCCATGCAGGCGATGCTTGTTTTCGCTGCCATGAATCTCAAAAAGCTGGCGAATTGGACTTGGAAAAGTCCAATTCGCCAGCATTCTCATCGAAAAAACAGAATAAATTGGACAAAAATAGGTCGGATTATAAAAATCCGACCTATTTTGTCAACGGTCTGAAAGCAAGCCTTTTGCGGCTTGCTTTTTCATACTCTTGCTGTTCTGGAAGTAAAATCAACATCTTGATAATAGCTGTTTTTGACGAGCACATTCGGCCCGAGGCATCGGACGTGCGGGCAGTGGCAGTTGAGCTCCTTGGCAAGCTCTGTTTTTCTCCACTTCGCATAGGCGCTTGGCAGGCTGTCGGTTTGAATGTTGCCGAGCGGCGGAGTATCTCCGAAATCGGTCACGATGATATTGCCGTCAAAAATATTGACGTTCAGGCGCGATCTGCCGTCAGGGTCGTTTCTGACCGTGACATTTTTCGCTTCGCGCAGCCGCTGTAAAAGAGCGTGGTCTTCAGGATCAGGGCTGCACGCGTAAAACGGCAGGGTGCCGAACAGCATCCACGTATTTTCGTCGCGAATGTCAAGAAGGCGGTGGATCGCTTTCCTCATGTCTTGTAAGCTTAAAGATTCAAGCGCGCTTGCAAAATCGCTCGGATACATCGGGTGAACCTCATGGCGCTGGCATTTCATGTCTTCGACAATTTGCCGGTGAATATGCTCGATGTGAGGAAGCGTCCGTTTGTTGAGCATCGTCTCGGCGGATACCATAACCCCTTCATCAACAAGCGTCCGGCTGTTTTCGATCATTTTTTCGAAATAGCGCGCCCGCTGGGCAAACGTCGGCTTTTTATCCATCATGGCGAAGCCGATTTCTGCAAAGTCTTCGACTGTTCCCCAGTTGTGGGAAATATGAAGCACATCAAGGTAGGGGATGATCAGCTCGTAGCGCCCGATATCGAGCGTCAAGTTTGAGTTGATCTGCGTCCGCACGCCGCGTTCATGAGCGTATTTTAATAAAGGAACGACATATTCCTTTACGGATTTTAATGAAAGCATCGGCTCGCCGCCAGTAATGCTTAAAGAACGAAGGCGGGGAATCTCATCAAGCCGTTTCAACAGAAGGCTGACGGGCAGCGCGTCCGGGTCCTTCGTCTGGAGCGTATACCCGACGGCGCAGTGCTCGCAGCGCATATTGCAAAGAGTCGTCGTCGTAAATTCAACGTTCGTCAGCTGTATATCTCCATATTGGTCAACGTCCATGTAGGCTTCCCAAGGATCATATTCCGGGGTAATCGGACGAACCTGCGTTTTTTCTGTCATGACATATCTAACTCCTTTATGATAGGACATACTAATATAGCCCAACTATTCATTTTAGACCTGATCCTTGAGGCGTGCAAGTCATGGATGATTGAAAAAAGGCCGTTTATAGGCTACGATAAAGGAACAAAAGGAGGAGAATCATGGGTAACGCAGTACATGACAAAGAACAGCAAGTCAATTATTTAAAAAACAGATTGGATATGTTTATGTCAGTCATCGATTCTTTAGACCCGGAATCGACCGACCTTGAAGATATTGACAGACTGATCAGCATGCTCGACGACTTGGAAGCCAAATACGAGCGCTTTAAAAAAGACTGGAAATAAAACCGTCGCATTCTTTGCCGCGGTTTTTTTGTTTTCCAAGTGTTGCTTGGTATGAAAAGCTCAGCCCTTCTGCACAATAAGAAAAAATAAAACTGGGAGCGAGAAGATGATGAAACGATTCTATGCCTTATGCTGCGGATTCCTGCTGATGCTGGCCTTCAGCGGCAATGCTGAAGCGATTTCCAACAAGGCGATCCATTGGGGCTTTTCAAAAAGCAAAAACCATCGGCCGGCAGATGCGGGACAAGAGCTGAACAGCCTTTTGCAGCAGTACGACGCCTTTTATTTGGGCAACACAAAGGAAAAAACGATCTATTTGACCTTTGATAACGGCTATGAAAACGGCTACACCCCTAAGGTGCTTGATGTTCTGAAAAAACAAAACGTCAAAGCTGCCTTTTTTGTAACGGGCCATTTTGTCAAAGATCAGCCGGAGCTGATCAAGCGAATGGCCGAGGAAGGACATATCATCGGGAATCATTCCTATCACCATCCGGATCTCACGACGAAAACAAGCCGCGTGATACAAGAGGAATTGGAATCGGTCGATGAGGAGGTTTACAAAATCACAGGCGAAAAAAACAACCTCTACCTGAGGCCGCCTCGGGGCGTTTTCAGCGAGCGGGTGCTTGAAGAAACGAAAAAGCTCGGTTATCAAACGGTATTCTGGTCTGTTGCTTTTGTCGATTGGAAAATCAATGCCCAAAAAGGGTGGCGCTATGCGTACGACAATATGATGAAACAGGCCCATCCCGGCGCCGTCTATTTGCTTCACACCGTCTCGAAAGACAATGCCGAAGCGCTTGATCAGGCGATCACCGACTTAAAAAAAGAAGGCTATACATTTAAAAGCCTTGATGACCTGATGTTTGAAAAATCTATGATGCTAAAGCCCTTTTGAAAGAAATGCCCCGGACGCTGAGACGGGGTTTTTGCTTTGAGCGGAAAAGTTGATGGTTCAGGCTCTTTTATTTCCCCTAGTCAATTCCATAGAATAAAAATCCATTCTATATACATATATTACTAGATTTAAAAAGAAAATAGGTATATCATTGATAGTGAAGGGGGAATTACCATGTCAAAATTAGTAAAATCAGTCACATCGCCTAAAAAATTTATTACAGGAAAACGACTCCTTGAGAACTTGAACGATTACATTGAAGATTATGGTGATCACGCATATATCATTTGCGATGAATTCATTTTGGAACGCGCCCAAAAAGAAGCGGGGAATTCGATTCAGAAAGCCGGCAATCAAGCTGTTTTTGAAAAATTCAATTACGAATGCACACAGGAAGAAATCGATCGTAACCGGGAGCTTGCACGCAATGCAGGCGCTAATATCATCGTTGGGATCGGCGGGGGAAAAACGCTTGATACAGCAAAGGCCACCGCTTATTACGAGAAGCTGCCGGTTGTGATTTTCCCGACAATTGCTTCAACAGATGCTCCATGTACGGCCCTTGCTGTCATTTATAAACATGACGGATCGTTTGATCGATATCTGTTTTTGCCGACGAACCCAGATGTCGTTCTCGCGGATTCTGACATTTTGGCATCCGCGCCGCCGCGCTTTTTCGCAGCCGGTATCGGAGATGCCTTGGCGACGTATTTTGAAGCGCGCGCCTGCTTTAAAGCAAACGGCGACAACCTCGTGCTGATGAAGCCTTCAACAACTGGATTGGGACTTGCCCACCTTTGCTATGATACGCTATTGGAAAACGGCGTAAAAGCGATGCAGGCGATCAAGCATGGCGTTTCTACACGTGCCGTTGAAGACACAATAGAAGCGACCATCTATTTAAGCGGCGTCGGCGCCGAATCAGGCGGTCTTGCCGCCGCACATGCGATCCACAATGGAATGACAGCCGTTCCTTCTCTGCACAGAGCTCAGCACGGCGAAAAAGTCACGTTCGGCCTTTTGGCACAGCTCGTTCTTGAAAACGCGCCGGCCGAAGAGCTGGAGACCGTCATTGACTTTATTAAAGGTGTCGGTCTGCCGTTGACATTAAAAGACCTCGGAGTCGACGAATTTGTCGAAGAAGAATGGCGCCAAGTCGCTCAAAGCGCTTGCTCAGAAGGCGACACAATGGGCAACATGCCGTTCCCAGTCACTCCTGATGATGTCTACAATGCGATCGTCGCCGCCAACGCGATTGCAGAATCTTATCGCGATTAATAGACGAAAAGCCGCTTCCGGGAAGGAGCGGCTTTTTTCTTTGAGGTTTGTCTATTAGTTTGTGAAGCGGCTGTTTGCAGTTCGTTTTTTCTGTAACCTTTTACTTCTAAACCTTCTCTTCATTGTAATATTTTTAAAAGTTTCCAAAAGCGTGCTGCTTGACTGGAGTGAAGCATCTCATTTCACCACTTCAACCTTCATCCTCGGCTCTTCTTCTATCCCTGATTCATACACATCCTCATTTCCCGGAGCCTTAAAGGTGACGCTGTACGTCTCTTGTGAATGCGGAGACAGTTCCAGTTCTTCCGGCTGAAAGTCAAATTCGCTCGTTATATCAGGGATGAGCTGGATGCGTTCGGTCTTTTTTCCGTAATTGTTCACTTTCACCTCACAGTCCATGTTTCCTTCCTCCATATCGCTCTGATAGCTGCAAGTGCTTCTCTTTTTCATATATTCCACGGCATCATCGCCTTGTGCATTCCATTTTTGAAAGAGCATCAGCTGTTCTGTGACCAGCGGGTAAAATACTGAAATGCCGATAATAAACAAAAACAGCTTAAAGCGGATCCACGGTACTTCATAATAATGGCGCCACGCCATAATGAAGCCGATGATGAGCATCAACATGCAGATCAGAACCACTAAATTGCGGACAGGCAGTCTGAAAAAGTCCGAAAGCGCGTCTGCAGCAGACACGCTTTGATGATTTTCGGCGCTAATCAACAAGCCGAGAACGATCAAGAAGATGCCAACAAGCCCTGTATGTACCTTCATTTCTTTCCCCCCTCAGTTATAGAAATAGTCGAACAGAGAGGAAAAAGGTTTCCGGTTTTACTTGAAAATGTCAAACCATCCTTTATGCCGGAACCAGAAGATCATGCCGGCGACAACGGCTCCCATCATGACGAGGATGAAAAAATAGCCGTAGCGCCAATGCAGTTCAGGCATGTTGTCAAAGTTCATGCCGTACACACCGGCAATGAAGGTGAGCGGAATAAAAATCGTTGAAACGATCGTCAGCGTCATCATAATGGCGTTCATCCGGTTGGAGTTGAGCGTCTGGTAGCTGTCCCTTAAATCGGCGGTCATGTCACGGTTGTTTTCGACGATTTCGGTCAGCTTCAAGAGGTGGTCGTAAATGTCGCTGTAATACGCTTTTCGTTCGCGGTTTTCTTTTGAAATTTCAATGTTTAAAATCCGGTAAAGCAAATCCCGCATCGGAATGATTGTTTTCCTAAGCTTTAGAAGGTCGCTCCGGATATCAAACACTTCATTCATCAGTGTTCCATACGTTTTTCTGCTGTCGCTTTCAGCAATTTCATTGAGGCGGTCTTCTATTTTGTAAAGAATCGGGAAATATTCGTCAACAAGCTGATCCATGACCATATAGGCGATATGGCTCGGTCCTTTTTTCCACAACTCGCTGTTTTCCGAAAGCTGTCTTCTTACTTTTTCAATACCGTCTGAACGATGAAAGTGAAATGTGACGATAAAATCTTTTCCAACGAATAAGTCAACTTCTTCAGACGCCAGCGTCCTTTGATTCAACGCGTGTATGACGAAAAAAAGATATTCTTCGTATTGATCAAGCTTCGGACGCTGCAAATGATGAACGCAGTCCTCAACTGCTAAAGGGTGAAAGTGAAAATGGCTTTTGAGTAAAGAGACTTCTTCATCCGAAGGCTGATCGAAGTCCGTCCAGTACCACTCAATATCTTGATCTGTCAGCCTTTTTGCTTTGATGTCGGTAGATAAAAGTTTTCCGTCCTTTGTCATCGCAAAATGTTTAATCATCGGCACCCCTCCGCTTCCATAGGATGCTGCGATGCCCTGTGATTCATTCGGTGAAAAAATAAAATGTTGTTCTTTTTTAAGAGAATTTGAAACATGGTATACTGTGGACAAAGAAGAAAAAGGGATGGGAAGCGATGTGGAAGGAAACTGTAAGCGTATCACCGCCGTATCATTTTGACCGCGTCTTGGACAGGCTTTCGCTTGATCCGCTCAATGCGGTCAACCTCGACAAAAGGGAGGTCAAGCTGCCGCTCCGCAATCAAAACAAAGAGCCCCGGATTGTCGCTGTGCAGGCGACGGGAACTGTCGAAGCCCCGGCGTTTGCCGTCAGCGGTACAGACGATCGAGACGCCATGATGAAAGAAGTGAAACGGATCTTCAGATGGGAGGAAAGTCTTCAGCCTGTACTGGATCACTTTTCACAATCAAGCTTGTCATCAATTTTCGCAGAGCATGCCGGAACGCCGCTGGTGCTCGATTTTCATTTGTATCATTGCTTGATGAAATGCATGATCCACCAGCAGCTTAATCTGTCTTTTGCTTATACGCTCACAGAGCGGTTCGTTCACACTTTTGGAGAGCAAAAGGACGGGGTCTGGTTTTATCCGCTTCCCGAAACGATTGCACAGCTCGACTATAACGACTTGCGCGAACTTCAGTTCAGCATGCGGAAGGCTGAATACGTCATCGATACATCAAGAATGATCGCAGACGGCCGTTTAAATCTTGATGAGCTTGATCAATTATCAGATGAAGATATTATGGAAAAGCTGGTGAAAATAAGAGGCATCGGCCCGTGGACCGTCCAAAACGTTCTGCTGTTCGGACTCGGCCGTCCCAATCTGTTTCCGGCCGCCGATATCGGCATCCAAAATGCCATCAAACGCCATTTTGGCTTAAACGATAAACCGACAAAAGAACAAATGCTTGAAATGAGCAAAGAATGGCACCCTTATTTAAGCTATGCTTCCTTGTATTTATGGAGGAGCATTGAGTAGAAATGGAGAGAACATCAGTGAAACGTGACAAAAAAGGATCATCAGCAGAATTAAAAGTCGGACAGCAATTTCCGCTGACGATCAAGCGCCTCGGCATCAATGGCGAAGGCGTCGGCTACTTCAAGAAAAAAGTCGTCTTCGTCCCCGGCGCACTGCCGGGTGAAGAAGTCGTCGTCGAGGCGACAAAGGTTCATCCGAAATTTTCCGAAGGGCGGGTCAAAAAGGTGCGCAAGCGTTCAGAGCACCGCGTCAAGCCGCCCTGCATCATCTATGAGCAATGCGGGGGCTGCCAGCTCCAGCATCTGGCTTATGAAGAGCAGCTGAAAGGAAAACGGGACATCGTCATTCAATCGCTCAAACGGCACACCCGTTTTGACATCGGCAAAATGGACATCAGGCCGACGATCGGCATGGAAAACCCGTGGCACTACCGGAATAAAAGCCAGTTTCAACTCGGGCTTTCGAAAAATGGAAAGATGGTAGCAGGGCTGTACGGCCTTGACTCACACCGGCTTGTCCCGATTACGGAATGCATCGTTCAGCATCCGGCGACGAACAAAACGACACAAACCGTCAAGCAGATTCTTGAAGATTTCGGCATTTCCGTCTACAACGAACGGAAGCGAACGGGCGACGTCCGCACGATCGTGACGAGGGTCGGCTTTGAGACGGGGGAAGTGCAGGTTGTCATTGTCACGTCAAAAGAAGACCTGCCGCGCAAGGAGCTCATTGCAGAAGAAATCAAAAAGCGTCTGCCTGAAGTGACATCCGTAATTCAAAACGTCAACAAAGCCAAGACATCGGTTATCTTCGGCGATGATACAAGGCTCCTAGCCGGCAATATGGTCATTCAGGAATTTCTCGGCGAGGTTACGTTTGAGCTGAGCGCCCGCGCTTTTTTTCAGCTTAATCCGATCCAGACGGTCAAGCTGTATGACGAAGTGAAAAAAGCGACGAAACTGAGCGGGCGCGAAAAAGTCGTCGATGCCTACTGCGGCGTCGGCACAATCGGAATGTGGATCGCCGACGGAGCAAAAGAAATCCGCGGCATGGACGTTATCAAAGAATCGATCGATGACGCCAACCAAAATGCCAAAAAGCACGGAATTGATAATGCGCGTTATGTCACAGGAACGGCGGAGCACTGGCTGCCGAAATGGACTAAAGAAGGCTTCAGGCCTGATGTCGTCATCGTCGATCCGCCAAGAACTGGCTGTGACCGCACCTTCCTTGATACGATCAGGCAGGTTAAGCCGAAGCGGTTCGTTTATGTCTCATGCAATCCGTCAACACTTGCGAAAGATTTGCAGTACTTAGCGAAGGATTACCATGTCGAATACATTCAGCCTGTCGATATGTTTCCGCAGACGGCGCACGTCGAATCGGTCGTATCGCTGAAGCTGAAATAAAACGCCTTTTTAAAGGCGTTTTTTAGCGGAACCAAAAGGGGGGACATATGATGAAAAGACTCTGCATCATCCCGTGCGGGGCGAAGAAAATCTGGGATGTCGATCCGGGCATCGGCCCGTCCGCCGCAAAGGATGTCTATCTGAGTCCGTTTCATCGGGCGTGCGGCGCATATGCGCAGACGTTTTTTGCGGATTGGGTGATTCTTTCAGCAAAACACGGTTTTTTAAAACCGGAAGATATCGTTTCTGAAAACTATGATGTCACATTCGGGATGGACCACCCGGAGATTATGGCGGATGATGAGCTGAAGGCGCAAGGTGAACGGAAAAACTTGATGGATTATGACGAAATCGTTATGCTCGGCGGGAAAAAATACAGGCCTGTTTTGAGGAACGTGTTTGGCAGCCGCCAGCAGATCACTTACCCGCTGGCGGGCTATCGGGGAATCGGCTATATGCTGCAGGCGCTGAAGCGGGCTGTCGATGAAGGCCGGGAGCTTAGTGAACCTGAAAACAACTGAAGAGAAAGTGAGTTTTTTAAAATCGCTGGCGGGTTTGCCTAAATAAGGGCAGGGCATGATCTGGAAGGCATTTGTTTGGCGGCTGGGATATCCGGAGGCAAAATGAAATATTCATTTTTGCCTCTTTTTTTATGCAATTTTTTGTAACAAAAAGAGGTTCAGCGGTACTAATAAGTGAATGGAAAAATAGCGGCAGCCCAGCCGGGGAGGGGCTTTATGAAGCTTGAGGAAGTCTACAAGAGTATTCAGCCTTCCGTTTATGCCTTTTTCTACGTTAAGACATTTCATAAAGAAACAGCGGAAGATTTAACACAGGAAGTATTTTATCAGGCTGTGAAAGGCTATCATACATTTTCGGGAAAGTCGACAATCAAAACATGGGTGTTTGCGATTGCTAAAAATGTGTTGAAAAAACACTTTCGTTCAGGAGCGTCAAAAGCCGGGACAAACATGATATTTCAGCATGAGGAAGCGGCTTGCTTATCTCCTGAAGAACACCTTCTGAAAACCGAGAAAGAGCGGCGGCTTCTCGAGGAAATCAACCGGCTTGATGAGGCTTCAAAGGAAATTGTCACCCTCCGTATCTACGGAGAATTATCATTTAAAGAAATCGGCATGCTCACAGGCAAAACCGAAAACTATGCCAGGGTCGGGTTTCACAGAGCAAAGCTCAAGCTACAGCAAGAAATGGAGGGCTATGATGAAGGATAAGGAACGCAGTGTATTCAAAGATTTGCTTCCTTTATACCATGAGGGGCTGTTAAGCAAAGAGTCGGCTGAATGGATTGAGGAAGCGGCCGAAAACGATGAAGAGCTTCAAAAGCTTTTGAAGATGACGGAGGCCGAGCTTCCGAAGGAACATATCGAATCGACTGTTCATGAAAGTCAAATGTTTAAAAAAATCAATCGGAAGCTCTCCTTGTACCAATTGATGTTTACAGCCATTTCGTTTTTTCTCGCGATTCACACATCCCTGTTAAATGAGAGCTTCGGCTTTATTTTGTGGTACGCCGTGCTTGGGCTTGCGGTGTACTTGTTTTACCGGGATATGAAACTTGTGATTCTCCTCTCCTTTGCGCCGATTTTCATTTGGGGGATGGGGGATATTCTGGCCGGCTGGGATGCAGCCGACGGTACAGGGGTTGTGGAGCACCTGCTGTATTCTGTCTTTGGCGCTTTCATGCTTGCTGTTATTCACTGTTTTTTCGCCGCGGCCGGGATGATGATCGGATGGCTGTTCTTAAAGCTGAAAGAAAGTAGTTGATATGATGAAAAAGAAAATCTTGTATAGCGTATTGATCGTGCTGCTCGTTTCTTTTGTGCTTGCCGCATATAACGCCTTCAACGGAAATCCCGTAAGCAAGAAGCTGTCTCAAACGGCGCTTGAGCATTATTTGACTGACCGCTATCCTGAAAAAGACTTGCGGATCGACAGCGGGCTTTATAATTTCAAGTTCTCCGAATATGTATTTGAAGTCACGGATACCGGCGATCAAAAGCGCAAAGATCCCTATCTGTTTTCTTTGAGAGGGTTTGTTCAACCAGAAGTACACACGGACGGTATCTATGAAGAGAACCTCAACGAACCGCTGATGGAGCGGCTTGGAGAAGAAGCCGGAAAAGAAATCAAAACGTTTTTATCGAAAAACATAAACCATCTGAAAGACGTTGACGTGCATGTGGAAGTATTAAAAGGAAAGCTGAAAGAGGACGCAAAATGGGAGAAAAGCCTCCGCTTAGAGCGGCCGATGGAGATTCATATTTTACTTGATGCCGCAAATGCCGACCGAAAAGACGTATACAAAACGGCGCAAAAGATTCAGCGCCTGTTGAATGAAGAAAGGTACGACTATGAAAGCGTGACGATTAATGCCAACATTTTTGAGGGGGAAGATATCAAAGACGACGAGACCGGCTATGTCAAATACAGCACCTTCTTTGAAAAAAATACGGATACCAGGCTGAAGGATGTTGAGGAGCTAAATGAGTAGCGGTCCATCCTTCAGTCTGAAAGGTTAGATCAGATGTGCAAACCGCCGCAGAAAGCGGCGGTTATCTGTTTAATATAAGTGTCTTTAGCGACTTTTTGAAACCGGCCGTCAGCCAATGCGCCAGAAGAGAAGTATCCGTATAAAGATGACAGAAAAGCGAAGGCCTGTGAATCCGCATCTCCCTTTTTCATCAGGCTTTTGTCCTGCATCGTTTGAAAGTAGTCTGTTAAATAACGAAGGAGTTCTTCCATATGCTTTAACAGAGAACCGAAAAGATCAGTCATCCTTCCGCCGTCTTGAACAGCGATAAGGTAGAGGGGCTTGTTTTTTTCCATATGAAGCAAATACGATTCTGCAATCAATGTTAAGTCATTCTCCAGGTTCCAAGTGATATCATTTTCAAATACGCGCTGAAAGGCTGGTATATAAGAAAATTGCTGAACGGCCGCTTCCAAAAGTCCGAGCTTTGTGTTGAAGTGGCGATAGACCGTCATCTCGCTGACGCCTGAATGGAGCGCGATATCCTTTACCGTCACCGACTTGAAACCGTATTTTTGCATTAAGTCTAAAGCAGCAGATATGATCCGTTCGTTCGTCTCTTGCAAAGGTGTTTACCCCCATTTTATGATAGTTAGTAGTAACTAACACCAGTCTAATCAGGCGCTGAATTGATGTCAACCCGTTTCAAAAAGGATAAAAAGGAGTTTTAATCATGAAAAATATTTTAATCGTCAATTTTCCGGCGGAAGGGCATGTCAATCCTACATTAGGGATCACCAAAGCATTTGCTGACAGAGGCGACAATGTGCACTATCTTTCAACAGAAAAGTATAAAGACAGGCTGGAGGGCGTCGGGGCTACCGTCCATTTATACGAAGATCTGGTGAGAAACGCGCATATTGATCCGAATTCACCGTCCGGCCTTCTTGAATTTTTAAAAATTCATCTCAAAACCTCGCTGTATATTTTAGACATTGTAAAAGAGCTGTCCAAAAGCATTTCGTTCGATGCCGTGTATTATGACACATTCGGTGCGGGTGAATTGGTCAGGGATTATTTGAACATTCCGGGAATCGCTTCGTCGGCTTCATTTCTCTTCGGACAAGAACATATGAAGATTCTGCCGCTGCATCCGGATTCAGGCGCGGAGCTGCAATTGGATAAAGAATGTGAAGACATGCTTAGTGAACTGAAAGAAAAGTACGGCGTCTCACCTAGGCATACAGGACAGTTTATGAGCAATCAGGCGGAGTTGACGGTTGTGTATACAAGCCGGTATTTTCAGCCTGAAAGCGACCGTTTTGGGGATGATGTGCTGTTTATCGGTCCGCGTTTTCCGAAGCGCCTGGACAAGACCGATTTTCCGATAGAATCGTTAAAGAATGAGAAAGTCATTTATATTTCAATGGGAACCGTACTTGGTAAAACTGAGGATTTTTTCAATATGTGCATCGATGCATTCCGTGATTTCGACGGCAAGGTTGTCATCGCCGCCGGCGAAAAGTCGAACTACGCGGATATAAAAGAAGTGCCGGAGCATTTTATCATTGCACCGTATGTGCCGCAATTAGAGGTGCTTAAAGAAGCCGATGTGTTCATCACCCACGGCGGCATGAACAGCGTCAATGAAGGCATTCATTACCGTGTCCCGATGGTCGTGCTTCCGCATGATAAAGATCAGCCGATGATCGCCCAGCGCCTGAAAGAACTGAATGCTGGATATCCGCTGTTTACAGAAGAGGTCAATGCTGAAAGATTAAGAGATGCAGCAGAACAAGTACTCACTGACGGAAAGTATCAGGAAGGTATTCAAAAAATTGATGAAAGCTTCAGCAACTGCATGGACATGAAAGACGCATTAGCGCGCATTGATGAATATACTGCGCGGAAATCGCTGCAGGCTTGATAGGAAGCCCAGCCGCTTTACCAAGCGGC
>NZ_JBBOCL010000002.1:0-64567 GCF_038002405.1 Bacillus sp. FSL W7-1354
AGACTGCAAGGGTTTTCAATCACGCTGAAAGGATGACAAAATCCCAAAACTAAAAGTCGTTTTGGGATTTTGTCAACAATCTGAAGCCGCTTTACCAAGCGGCTTTTTTTTATGCATAAACTCCGCAAAACAGATAAAAATAGAATGAATCATAGATCAGAAAGGATGTTGCATGATGCGCAAACTGTGCGTTTGCCTGCTTCTCTTCATTCCGCTGTCATGTACGGCTGTCATGTCTTCTGCCTACGGGGAAACACGCGTTTATCAAGAGTTGACCGACAAGCAAAAAAATGAACTGGCTTCTTTGCAAAAGGACATTGTGGAAAAGAAAAAACAGCTGATCAATAAGTATGTGGAGTACGGAATCCTTGATCAGGAGAGGGGTAAAGAAATCAAATCTCATATTGAGAAGCGCTATGAAAAAGAGCGGGAAAACGGGTTTCTGCCAAAGTTGAGGCACCAAGAAGAAAAGTTACACAAGCATCATATTCATTAAACTGAAATAGACGGCGCCTCATTTTCTTCGTGACAAAAGTGTAAAGACAGGTGTAAACTAATACTCATGTAAACTGCTAAGAGAGTAAAGAGGTGTAGTGAGTATGAAGAAGAACCGTCCTGTTTCAGAGCGCAGACTGCTTGGCATCGCCGGTCTCGGCTGGCTTTTTGATGCTATGGACGTTGGCATATTATCGTTTATTATCGCCGCTTTGCACGTGGAATGGAAGTTGACGCCGCAGGAGATGAGCTGGATCGGCAGCGTCAACTCAATCGGCATGGCAGTCGGGGCGTTTGTCTTTGGCCTTTTGGCTGACCGTGTCGGAAGAAAATACGTTTTTATGATTACGCTGCTGTTTTTCTCGATCGGCAGCGGGTTATCCGCTTTGACGACGACATTGTGGGCATTTTTAGTCCTGCGCTTTTTCGTCGGTATGGGGCTTGGGGGAGAGCTTCCAGTCGCATCTACGCTCGTATCCGAAACGGTTGCGCCGGAGCGGAGGGGAAGAGTCGTCGTCCTGCTCGAAAGTTTCTGGGCATTCGGCTGGCTGGCCGCAGCGCTCATTTCGTATTTTATTATTCCGGCCTACGGCTGGCAGATTGCTTTATTAATAACCGCGATACCGGCTATTTACGCCTTATATTTGCGGATCGCCCTGCCGGATTCTCCGAAATATGAGAAGCTTGCGCAGGAAAGGAAGCCGACCGTCGTGGAAAATGTGAAAAACGTCTGGTCCCGCAAATATGCCCGGCCTACGGCCATGCTGTGGATTGTCTGGTTTTGCGTTGTCTTTTCCTACTACGGCATGTTTCTTTGGCTGCCGAGCGTCATGGTGATGAAAGGATTCAGCATGATCCAGAGCTTTGAGTACGTCTTGATCATGACGCTGGCTCAACTGCCCGGCTATTTCTCCGCGGCATGGCTGATTGAAAAAGCCGGCCGGAAAATGGTGCTTACCGTCTACTTGTTAGGGACGGCTGTCAGCGCCTACTTCTTCGGATCGGCTGAATCGCTGGCGCTTCTGCTTGCGTCAGGTATGTTTTTATCGTTTTTCAACCTTGGTGCCTGGGGCGCGCTTTATGCTTATACGCCTGAACAATACCCGACATCAATCAGGGGGACCGGCGCAGGAATGGCAGCCGGCTTTGGCCGAATCGGCGGCATCCTGGGCCCGCTTCTTGTCGGCTATCTCGTCGCCCGGGGAACAGAGATTTCAATGATCTTTTTGATCTTCTGCGTCGCCGTTATTGCGGCTGTCGCGGCGATCTTCTTTTTGGGGACGGAGACGAAGCAGAAAGAGCTTGCCTAATGTCCGAATTCTCCTTCATAATGGACGGGACGCGAGAATTTGGAAAGAGTTGATTGAATTGAAAAAGAAAGCCATCATTACTGGTCTCTCGTTGTTGATTCTTGTGACAGGCTGTTATGTGTATAACGCCTTTTACGGAAATCCGTTCAGCCGCGCGCTGGCTGAACAAAAGCTATCGGCATACTTGCAGGAAGCACACGCCGGTGAAACCTTAAATATGAAAGGGAGCTCCTATAATTTCAAGTTTGCTGAATACCTATTTCGTGTGTCAGATGAGCGGAATGATGAGTACATTTTCAGCGTGAAAGGCGGATTGCACCCGGCTGTCACAAACGATGGCATCAAAGAAGCCAGACAGGAAAAGACGAGAGCCAGAATAAGCAAAGAAGCCTCAAATGAGATCAAGGCAGAGCTTGAAAAAAAGCTGAAAAACGTAATTGACGTCCAAGTTTCTCTATCAGGAAGCTATGATGTCAATACAAATTGGAAAAAACTGAAGCAAACAGAACCGATTGCTGTTACAGTTACCTTGAATTCAGGCCGGGACGGCCGGAGGCAGGTCTATGACCAGGCAAAAGTGGTGAAAAAGTTATTGAGCGGCTACCATTATGAAAACATTGAGATTGACAGTATGGGCTTAGACGGGGAAGACCGGCCAGGCTATGTGAAGTACAGTGTGCATGTTTTAAAGGACCGTGCGATAGCCATTGAAGATGTAGAGAAGGCGCTTTAACGCCTTCTCTTTTTTTATACGGGGGATATATAGGCGGTTTGCACTATTGATGTCCAAGGCCGAAGCGAATAGAATCATATTAAGAACAAATATTGACGGGATTGTTACTGGTAAGGCAGGCAAGACCTAAAATGTGCTAAAGGAACTACAGACCTTAGTGTGCTTTTTTTGCGCCTATCGGCTGATGCTTTCGCATGTTTTAGGTCTTTTTTTATTCCTTTCGCCGGGGGTCTTTGGATGTGATGGCACATTTTTCATTTTGATCGTCTTCTGTTGATTTGATAGGATAGAAAAATTGGAGGAGGTAGATCCGGGTGCTGCATAAAGAGATTGCAAGAGTTCTCTTGCCCCTCATTGGAGGCGCGGAGAATATCATCAGCATCAGCCATTGTACGACAAGGCTGCGCTTCAATGTCAGAGATGAAGAAAAAATCGATATAGCTGCTATTGAAAAGATGGAGTCTGTGCAGGGGACTTTTTTCAGATACGGTTTGTTTCAGATCATTTTCGGTACAGGTGTAGTCAATAAGATTTATAAGGAAATGATTCAATACAGCGATCCGGCTCCTCTTGAAGAAGCCCGGCGGGAGGCGCCGCCAAACATGAACGTATTGACGCGATTTGCCAAAACGCTGTCAGACATCTTTGTGCCGATCATTCCGGCAATCGTTGCGAGCGGATTGCTCATGGGTCTCATCAGTGTGCTTAAAGAATTCAGCCTCGGCGCTTATGGCGGCCCGCTGATGAAAATGCTCGATATTTTTTCAAGCTCAGCGTTTGTCATTTTGCCTGTGCTGATCGGGTTCAGTGCGGCTAAACAGTTTGGAGCGAATCCGTTTTTAGGCGCTGTCATCGGCGGAATTCTGACCCATCCCGATTTACTCGATCCTTCATTGCTCGGCAGCCAAAAGCCGGAATCCGTCGAAGTATTCGGCCTTGAAGTCCCTTTGATCGGATACCAGGGGACGGTCATACCGATTCTCTTATCCGTCTACATAATGAGCAAAATCGAAAAATTCTTAAAAAGAATCGTCCCCTGTTCTTTAGATTTGCTTGTCGCACCGTTTATTACAGTTATGGCTTCCGGATTTGCCGCGCTGTTTATCATGGGGCCGCTCTCACTGATCATCGCTCATTTCGTAAGCGACTGTCTCGGGTTTGTTTATCATTTTGGGGGGGCTTGCGCCGGATTTTTATTTGGCGGGCTTTACTCCTTACTCGTTTTGAGCGGCCTGCACCATAGTTTTTATGTGATTGAAGCGTCGCTGCTTGCAGATCCCGAATATGGGGTCAATTTTCTGCTTCCAATATGGTCGATGGCCAATGTCGCGCAGGGAGGAGCGGGGCTCGCCGTATTTTTGAAAACAAAGAATGCCGCTATCAGAAAGATTGCGATTCCGGCTTCTCTCACCGCTTTTTTGGGAATCGTCGAACCTGTCATGTTTGGCGTCAATCTGAAGCTCGCGAGACCGTTTATCGGCGCATCGATCGGAGGCGCCATCGGAGGGGCATACGCCGTCTTCACACACGTTGCGGCAAACTCTTACGGATTGTCCGGCATCCCGATGATTTCAATCATTCTCCCTCTTGGCACCGCCAATCTCATTCATTATTTAATCGCTTTTGCGATTGCGGTGATTTCAGCATTCATTGCGACTTTGTGTCTTGGCTTTAAAGATGAAAAAGAATAATTCCGTTTTCATTCATTAAAACAGGATGAAAGGAAGGCAGCTATGAAAGTAAAAAAAATCTTAAATAACAATGCGCTCGTCGTCAAGGATGGCGGCGAGGAAAAGATCGTATTAGGTTCCGGAATCGCATTTCAAAAAAAGAAGAATGATATTGTCGATAGATCTAAAATTGAAAAAATATTTGTGATGAAAGATTCAACAGAATACCGCCAATTCGAGGAGATCTTAAAAACGTTGCCGGAAGATCATATTCAGGTGGCGGAGGACATTATTTCTCATGCGGAAAAAGAGCTCGGGATCAAAATCAATGAGCGAATCCATGTCGCTTTTTCAGATCATTTATCATTCGCGATAGAACGGTTAAGCAAGGGAATGGTCATTAAAAATCCGCTGCTTCAGGAAGTTAAAGTCCTCTATACGAAAGAATTTCAAATCGGCCGCTGGGCAAAGGCCCTCATTAAAGATAAGCTGAAGATCGATATTCCGGAGGATGAAGTCGCCAATATTGCGCTTCATATTCATACAGCGAAAACAAACGCGGGAGATATGACAAAAACGCTCGATCTCACAACGATGATCAAGGATATTATCGAGATTATCGAAGATAAACTCAACATTAAAATAAAGGATGAGACGATTTCGTATGAGCGGCTTGTCAACCATCTCCGTTTCGCCATTCAGCATATTGAATCGGGAGAGACATTTTACGAAATGGATGGTGAAATGATCAGCCTCATTAAAAAGAAGTTTGGACAAGCGTTTATGTGCGCAGAAGAAATCGGGGCATTTGTGAAGCGGGAGTATGGCTTTGAATTTCCGGAAAAAGAGCTGTGCTATATTACCATGCATATTCAGAGATTTTATCAGCGGTCTGCTGTTGTGTAAAGAATGCCTGTGTTTAAGACAAAACGGAGCCCTGTTATCGGGCTCCGTTTTTGTTTAAGGTTTCAATTTCCGTTAAAACCGAATTTTCGATTAGAAATCCTTTTACATTGACGTGCGAAGGGATTAACGGGTGCTGTCGGATGGCGGCGACGCTTTTTTGGACGCCTTCGGCCGCATTTTCGCTCGGTGACAGCCATTCATCGATGCTGCCGTACGGAAATTCCGGACTGCAGTTTTGGAAAAGGTACTCTAAAGTTTGCATTCTATCGCTTAAATCTTTGTTTCTATTTAAAAGGTCAGAAATATCTTTATCTGCCGTTTGCTCGTATTTATCGCGGACAATCCAAATTTCTTCCGCTTTGTTCCGGTGGACAAGGGTAATGATATCCCTCATCATATCACCGTAGGGCTGTGAAATATCAGGGAAGACGCTTTTTAAAACAAGGGCGTTCTCAGGCTGAATATTCCCTGCCCGGCAGATGGTCTGTTCAAGCTGTTTCTCCATTCCGATAATCATCAGTATTTTTTTGTTTTCTTCCATGACATTTCACCTCATTCATTTATCGTGTTTGTCCAGTTCTTCCATTTTCCCTCCGGGTTAATAGATGCCAGGTGGATCCATCCGTTCTCCGCCTTTTGCCGGAAGCTGTGATCGCGGTCAAGGAGACGTTCGATAGCATCATCCGGTGCTTCGATCACGATCAGGAGTCTGAGAGGCGCATGATATATTTCGTCATCCGACCGCATGACGGACTGCCACGGGAGACCGGCCAAAAGATCGCTTGCATTTCCTTGCATGACGCCGAGGCCTGAAGTGACGGTTTGAGTTGCCTTATTTCCGCTTCCATAATAATGCGGTGCGACGGTTGACGCGTAATATTGCAGATTGATCCATTGGGCTACTGTTCCAGGCCCTGAAATGATGCCGCTGAGGATGGAGCCGTCCTCGTCATTCCGCCAGTCATAGCTGTGCAGAAAAGCTCTTCCTTCAAGATCAGCTTCGCGTGTAAGCCGGCGTGTGCCGATGATGAATGAAGCATTTCGGGCCAGCCCCCATTCTGGACGGATTTCGCTCCAATCTTCGGCGAAGCGCTCAACTTCATTCCGCGGATTTTGGTAGCCGAGCTGCGGCAGCTCTTCTAAGCGTTCGGCTCCGACAGTACGGCTCACATCAGGAAGCACCGAGTTGATGCGGTCGAACGCTTGTTGAGCTTTAGCCGGAAGCTCAGGTACATAGAGCCACTGCAGTTCATCCAATGTTGTAATGTGCTCTGCGGCGGCGAATACTGTATCATCCGGAATAAAAATGCCGTCGGAGCGGAGCCTCTGTCTGACGCTCGGAAGGTTGCATAAAGCGGCTAGGACGCGTGCGTTAAAAGCGCCTGATGCGCCTCCGCAGGCGCCGCAGTCCAATGCCGATGCATAAGGGTTATTCGTGCTTCTGCTGGCGTGCCCGCAAATGACAACCAGCGGAGCGAACCGGTCGGTGATCCCCATCATCTTTAATGCCTGTCTGGCATAGGCGGCTTTTTCTTCATCCGTAAATCCGACCGGAATACCGGCATCAGATGTTTCCATACGATCAAGCGAGAGCTTTGCCTGAGGCTTTTTCAGCCATGTTTTCCGCGCATTCCGGAAAGTTTGCCCGGCTGTGCGGGGGACCAGGCTGCGCGCGGCCATTTGCAGGCTCAGCCATGGCCCGCTCACTTCGGGAAGGAGCATACCCGCCAATAGATTCTGTTTCATCTTTTTAAAGGCGGAGCTCAGCGAAGCTGCTGCTTTTTTATGTTCTTGATACGATATAAAGCTTGATTCATCGGCCGTTTCATTTACTCGATGCTGAGGTTTAAGGATGACCGGCAGAGAGCTGTGAGTGTGCTTAGTGCCAAGTTCGCACGTTTCGATTGCCAGATTGAAAAAGCCCGCTGTTCCATACGTTTCAAAAGGGCCTGACTTTTCCAATGCCCGTCGGAACGGCTCTGAACGGACATCAATACAAAATGCAAGCTGGGCCAGCGCCGCTTCACTTTTGGCGGCAGCGGCAGGTTTGTTTGCCGTGATGAGGTTCCTTACCTCAGCAGCGTATGATTGTTCCCATGCTTCCAGCCAGATGCGCCTGCGCGTTAGATCATCAAAGCGGCGGGCGAGTGTTAATCTCGCTTTTTGCTCTGCTGCTGAAAGTTTGAGCCATTCGTCAGGCGTCAGGCCGCCCCAATGCAGCCAGGCCGCAATCAAAGGAACGACCTGCATCTCTTTTTCAGGTTTTGGCTTAGACAGCGGCACATAAGGTTCAATAAGCATCCATTCCATTGAAAGCCGGATGGCCAAATACTCGAGAAGCAGCCCTTGTTCGTCCTGCGATTGCTGGGAACGCCAAAGCATCATCCCGGCCCATCCCGGAAGAGAGAGCAAATGAGCTTCAAGGTATGCCTGAACGTCTCCATCAGAAATTTCAAGCGCTCGGAGTGCTCTTTTCATCGCGTCCCGAGGCTCCTCCGGCCACCCTTTCAGTCGTTGGCGTTCCGCTCGCGCCAGGGCGGGATCATGTTCAACAAGCTGCCGCCAAGCGCTGTAAAACCCTTTCTCACGATGTGGAAGCCGCCATGCCGATTGTGATTCATCGAGAAACAGCTTGCACCATTTAATCACATGATGATCAAGAAGGTGAGCGGTTTTTTGTCCGGCAAAAACGCTGAGCGGTTTGATCAAGCGTGTTTTTTGATCATCGATTGTCCCGCGCGCCGCTTGTTTGGCAAGCTTTTCGACTTGCGGGGATCTCAAGAGCTGTTCAGGGATTTCATCCAGCTTGAGCGCGGCTTTGCAAAACGCTTCCGCTGTTTCCCTCTGCATGCCGGGCTGATGTGAATCGAGCCAATGCGTCAGCTTTTTTTCAAGAATGGCCTCATCGATTTCTCCCCTTTGTTTTGCGGAGCGGAAAATGGAGGACTTTGGGTATATATCAACCTGAAGCTGCTGTTTAAGCTGCCGGGCCGTCTGTTCAAATGTCTGTTCTTCAAGACCCATCCACGGATGGCGCGCGGCAAAGGTTTCAATCGGCCAAAGCGGCGCAATGACTCGTGCTGCTGATTGAACCGATTCATCAATATTAAAGTCCGCTGTCTGATGTTCATATTTGAAGATCAATTGTTTAGACAATGTGGGTGCTGCTTTCATGATTGACGACCTCCTTGAGTAAGATATTGGTCAAGATAATTCGGCCGTTCTTCGACCGATTCAAAATGAGGCTCACCCGTTTTTACAAGACGCAGATAAAGTGCGCCGGACCATGCAAACCGCTGCCGAACGATCAAGGCGCCGGCCGCAGTGCCAGCTAACAAAACGACTACCGTTAAAACGGCCGCCATGACGGGCGGTTGCGCCCCCTGTACAACAGCTTCCTTCAGGAGCCCGTGTAAACCGGAATGAATGATGGCAAACGCGAGTGAAGCCCCCGTTAAAATGAAAAGCCCGGCCATTCGTGTGACGCGACCGTCATTGGCTGTGACAAGCTGTCTCCAAGCAATGAACAATGCCCAGCCTAAAACAAGGGCGCTGATCAATTGATAGCCATCGTCCGCAGCTGAGACCCAGATTCCGATGACGACAGTAAGAGCAAAGGCGCCGCCTATCATGTCCCAGAAAAGAGCCGGTCTGCCCCGTTTAGAGGCGAACGATTCATAACGGCGCACCGCTGATCCGGCTTGCAGGAAAAGGGCGGCTTTGAACAGGCCGTGCAAAATGAGGTGAATAACAGCCGCAATATAGGCTCCTAATGCGCATTGGACGAGCATAAAACCCATCTGCGCGACCGTTGAAGCTGCGAGCTGCCGCTTGTAGTCCGTCTGGACGATCATCATGCCCGTTCCGAGCAAGACGGAAAAGACGGCGGGAACAAGCAGAATAAGCTGCAGCCCATCACCGCTGAACATCGGTGCGAAACGGGTCAGCATGACGCCGCCTACATTTACGAGTCCGGCGTGCATGACCGCGGAAACGGGAGTCGGCGCGATTGCCGAATCGAGCAGCCAGCGATGAAACGGCCACTGTGCCGCAGGAATCATCACCGTTAAAATGATAAGGAGGCCAATCCCGGTTTTCTCCCATGAGCTGAGCTGTACAAGGCTTTCCTCCGCTATGGCGGATGATAGCTGCCAGTGTCCTGTCGCGAGAGACAGCCAAAGAGCGGCTGCTGCTATCGCCAGCCAGCTGAGCGCAAAGATCCGGCCCGCATACAAAGCGGCATTTTTGGCCGCTTGCCACGCGCCGTTTAAGCCGATTAGCGCGGTCAAGCCGAAAAGCGTGATACCCCAGCATAAGAGGAGCCAGCGAAGATCATCGTTCAGCCAGGCGCATGAAGCGCCTCCTGTTGTAAGCGTCAGCAGCACAAAAAATTTACGGTAGGAGCGGTCGCCGAACAAATACCGGACAGAGTAGCGCTGGACGATGAAGCCGATTGTCAAGACAAACAAGGCGATCAGCCAAGCCAGCGAATCCAAGCGCCAAGGAGCTCCAGCTTGCCCGGGATTTGCCGTTATCAATGCTGCCAGCGCGGCAAGCGGCGGCAGGGCGATGATCTTGGCGTGAATCCGTACATATGCCAATGGAACCTTTCGATTCAGGACGAGCAGTGCGCTTAACAAACAAAGCGCAAGCGACGCGAAAAATATTTTCAGCCAAAATAAAGAATCTAGCAGATCAAACATCCGGCATCCCTCCGTCGGGATGATGGAAAAGAACATACTGTTTCATGTCTTGCCTTCCTTTCTGAAAACGTAAAAAAAGCCGGTATATTCAGGATCGGCCCATTTCAGCCAATCTTTCTGAATAATACCGGCTTATCTTTAACTCATGTTCATGCTTTAAAGATCTTCCGTTTTTCTATGCCAATTTTTTTTGCAGGTCGTTTGCCAATTTAAATACCATGATCCGCTCGCCAGTGCGGGTGCTGATATCCGTGTGAAAGCTGATCGTCTCTTCACCGGTCAGCTCCTTCATTATGCGGCTCAGTTGTTCTATACCCGATTCCACCAAACCGGAGCGGGTTCTTTTAATTGACAGCAGGCCTTCTTTTGTACTGCAAAGTTCGTATTCGGCGGGTGTCAAAATACCGTTCAGGGAAATGATGACCATATTTCTGAGAATGTCTGTTTTAACAGACACGGAGCCGCGGCCCAAATAGTCTTTTTCCCATTGGGTTAAGGTTTTGCTGATCTCCGCCTCCAGAGACCCCTTTGTCACTTTCTGTTTTTTCAATGTTATATCCTCCTGAAAAACGGTATATTTCTTTTCCTTATACATGAGTATAGGGAAAATGAAATATACCGTCCTATCAAAATGTTAATGTCATACATGGTAAAGGGTGCTTTTTCACGCGACCATAGGGATTATAGCCGAATGCTAAAGCTCTTTTGCATGAGATTACAATTATTGATTTTACGGAATTACTTTTTAAATATCATATCTTTTAAGATTTATGATGTCAATACCGTTCTTTTATGGATAAAAAAGAGGAATGCCGTCTTAGCAGACGAGCATTCCCTTGGCAACTGCATCGGCTTTTTCTTTGCCGTTCAGCAATTCGGCAAGCTTGAGGGCAAATGGAATCGTGGTCGCCGGGCCTCTGGAAGTAATGATGTTTCCATCTACGACAACTTTTTCATTTGCAGTGACATCCGCTCCTGTTAAATGTTCTTCAACCCCGGGATAGCAGGTCGCTTTTTTTCCGCTGACAAGCCCCGTTTTTCCGAGCGTCATCGTTGCGGCGCAGATAGCGGCGACATATTTTCCTGCATCCGCCGCTTCTGTCAGCGTCTTGTGCAAAGCTTGGTGTTCCAGCATTTTTTTGCTGCCTACATTTCCGCCCGGAAGAATCAGCATATCCGCTTTTTGAAAATCAGCATCCTCAAACATGACGTCTGCCTCGACGACAATGTCATGCCCGCCTTTCACGCTGCGCGATGGATCAAGCGAGACGGTGACGGTCTCGACTTCAGCCCTCCGTAAAATATCAATCGTTGCTATCGCTTCGATTTCTTCAAATCCGCCGATTAAAAAAACATACGCTTTCTTCATGAAAAAAACCTCCTTCGTCTCTACCGTTCATTCTAACTGCGGCAAAGACATTTCCGCAACTGATGAAGTAGACAAATTGAGACACCCGTCTCGTTTTGTCTCTTGTTTTGGAAGGATGTCCGCCTGAAAAGAGCTTCATGTTCGCGTCGGAGAGCTGGCACGATTTTTGCATCATAACGTGTGAGTAAAAAAAGACAGGAGGTTTTTTCATATGGAAGAGGCACTGACAAAGGAAAAGGCGGTATGGATGTATCAAAAAATGCTGGAAATCCGCTATTTCGAAGATCGGGTTCATCAGCTGTTTGCTAAAGGGATACTGCCGGGTTTTGTCCATCTTTACGCCGGGGAAGAAGCGGTCGCTGCGGGCGTCTGCGCCCATCTGAATGATGAAGACACCATCACGAGCACACATCGCGGCCATGGGCACTGCATTGCAAAAGGGTGCGACTTGAAAGGGATGATGGCCGAGATATACGGGAAATCTGCAGGACTTTGCAAAGGAAAAGGCGGATCGATGCATATCGCAGACTTTGACAAAGGGATGCTAGGCGCAAACGGAATCGTCGGCGGGGGATTTCCCTTGGCCTGCGGAGCTGCCCTCACTGCAAAGTATAAAAAGACTAAAAATGTAAGCGTTTGCTTTTTTGGCGACGGCGCCAACAACCAGGGGACGTTTCACGAAGGGATCAACCTTGCCGCCATCTGGAAGCTCCCTGTCATATTTGTCGCCGAAAACAACGGGTATGGCGAAGCGACGCCGTTTTCCTATGCGTCAAGCTGCGAGTCGATCGCAGATCGTGCGGCCGCCTACGGGATTCCGGGCATTCGCGTGGATGGAAAAGATGCAGCCGCGGTTTTCCAGGCTGCGGGCCGGGCGATAGAGCGTGCCAAAAACGGTGAAGGACCGACGCTTATTGAGTGTATGACATACCGGAACTACGGCCATTTTGAAGGAGATGCCCAGCGCTACAAAACAAATGACGAAAAAGCGGTGCATCAGGAAGAAAAAGATGCCATTGCCGTGTTCAAAAGCGAATTGCTGGCAAAAGGGCTGATGAGTGAAGAAGAGCAGTCACGGATTGAAAAAGAAGTTGAAGAAGCGGTCGAGCAAGCGGTCGCATTCAGCGAAAAAAGCGCTTATCCGGAAGAAACCGAACTGCTGACAGATGTATATGTATCCTATTAATTCATGAAGGGGGAAGGAAACATGACGAGGGAAATCAGCATGTCAGCCGCATTGAATGAAGCGATCAAACTTGCGATGAGAAAGGACGATCACGTCATTTTAATGGGGGAAGATGTCGCAGGAGGAGCGAATGTCGATCATCTGCAGGATGATGAAGCATGGGGCGGTGTACTTGGCGTCACGAAAGGGATTGTTCAGGAATTTGGACGGGAGCGCGTCCTTGATACGCCGATCAGTGAAGCGGGGTACATCGGCGCAGCCATGGCGGCGGCTTCAACAGGTTTAAGGCCGATCGCGGAATTGATGTTTAACGATTTTATCGGCACGTGTCTGGACCAGGTACTGAACCAGGGAGCGAAGTTCCGCTACATGTTTGGCGGAAAAGCGGAAGTTCCGATTACGATCCGGACGACCCACGGAGCCGGCTTTAGGGCAGCCGCCCAGCATTCGCAAAGCTTGTATGCCCTATTTACAAGCATTCCCGGCTTGAAAGTGATTGTGCCGTCGACCCCGTACGATGCGAAAGGCTTATTGCTCGCTGCGATTGAGGATCAGGACCCGGTTATCTTTTTTGAAGACAAAACGCTGTACAACATGACAGGCTATGTGCCGGAAGAATATTACACGCTTCCGATCGGAAAAGCCGATATCAAGCGGGAAGGCGCTGATGTAACGATTGTCGCAGTCGGCAAACAGGTTCATACGGCGCTTCAAGCGGCGGAACAGCTCTCACTGCAGGGAATCGAAGCCGAAGTCCTTGATCCGAGGAGTCTTTCACCGCTTGATGAGGAGGCCGTCCTTGCATCTGTTGAAAAAACAAACAGACTTGTGATCGTCGATGAAGCCAATCCGAGATGCAGCATCGCCGCGGATATCGCATCTTTGGCGGCAGATAAAGGATTTGATTCGCTTGATGCACCGGTTAAAAAGGTAACGGCTCCACATACGCCGGTTCCATTTTCACCGCCTCTTGAAGACCTGTATTTGCCGACGCCGGAAAAAGTGGTGAACACCGTGCTGGAGATGCTCGGAGAAATCTCAACACATACGGTATAAAGATTGGAAAGGAGAGGAGAACATGGCTGTCGAGGTTGTCATGCCGAAATTGGGAATGGCGATGAAAGAAGGTACGGTTTCCGTCTGGAATAAAAAAGTCGGTGAAGCCGTTGAAAAAGGAGAAAGCATTGCCAGCATCAATTCCGAAAAAATCGAAATGGAAATCGAATCTCCGGCAAACGGAACCGTGTTGGACATCAAAGTGTCCGAAGGAGAGGGAGTGCCGCCGGGAACGGTCATCTGCCAGATCGGGAATGAAAACGAACAAACGCCGGAAAGTCAAACAAAACAGCCGGATTCCCCGAAAGAACGGATTAAAATTTCTCCGGCTGCACGCAAAATCGCGCAAAGCGCAAATATAGACATCAAAACGCTGAAAGGCACGGGGCCCGGAGGGAGAATTACGAAAGCGGATGTGCTGCAGGCGCTTCCCGACAGGCCGAACAAGCAGGCGGATAAGGCTGAAGATCGTCCGCCGGCAAGCCCGATGAGGAAAACGATTGCCGCAAGAATGACGGAAAGCCTGCAAAACAGCGCCCAGCTGACGATTACGATGAAGGCGGACATCACGAAATTAACAGCCCTGCAAAAACAGCTTAATGAAACAGCTCAATCCAGGTATGATACAAAGCTGACGATCACTGATTTTGCCGCCAGGGCAGCTGTTTTTTCGCTTTTGGATCATCCGGCCATGAACAGCGTTTATCAAGACGGAAGGCTTGCGACCTTTGATCATGTTCATTTAGGAGTGGCGGCGGCTTTGGACGAAGGCCTGGCCGTTCCCGTCATCCGTCATGCCGAGCGGCTTCCGCTGATCGAACTGGCCAAGAAAATCAAATGGTACGCCAAAAAAGCGCGGGAAGGTAGGCTTCTGCACGACGAAATAGAAGGATCGACATTTACGATTACAAATCTCGGCGCATATGGTGTCGAGCACTTTACACCGATCTTAAATCCGCCAGAAACCGGGATACTTGGAATCGGCCAAATGTATTCGGCCCCCGTCTATCAAGACGGAGAACTGACAAAGGGCGCCATTCTGCCGCTCAGTCTGACTTTTGATCACCGCGCGCTTGATGGTGCGCCTGCTGCAGCATTCCTTTCAGATGTAAAAAAATATTTGGAAGATCCTGCATCGATTCTTTTATAGAGAGAAGGTGGATAGACTGTGACACTCGCGATTATAGGAGGGGGACCTGCGGGTTACGTAGCGGCAATAACAGCCGCCAAGAATAGCAGAGAAGTCATCCTGATTGAAGATGGCCCCCTCGGAGGGACGTGTTTAAATGAAGGGTGCATACCGACAAAAGCGCTTCTTGAGAGCGCCGATATGTTCGAGAAAGTAAAGTCCGCCGGTGCATTCGGCATCGGGCTGACAGGCGAAAGCCCGACGGTTCAGTGGGAGGCCGTCCAGAGCCGTAAGAGAGAGATTATTCAGCGGCTCGCCGGGGGTATTAAATATTTGATGAATAAAAACAAAATCAAGGTGCTGCAAGGAAAAGCATCGTTCTTGTCGGAACACGACATAATTGTTGAAAAGGACGGAAAACAGGAGGTCATCAATGCCGGGCATGTGATTATAGCGGCAGGAGCGGAACCTGCCGCACTGCCTTTTGCGTCTTTTGACGGGAGCTGGATCATCGACAGCGGAGATGCCATGTCATTGCCGTCCATTCCTGAAACAATTTTTATTATCGGCGGAGGAATCATCGGTTGTGAATTTGCCAGTATATACAGCAGGTTGGGAGCGAACGTAGTGATAGCCGAGCAAGCGGAACAGATTTTGCCTGAGGAAGATCCAGATATTGCCGCCTTTCTGCACACAAGTCTCGAAGAGTCCGGCGTCCGTGTTTTCACATCTGTACAAGTGGAGCGTCTTGATCCTGCCCGGCAGCGCGTCTTTCTGAAAAATGGCGATGACAGCTTTAATATTCAAGCGGATCGATGTCTGGTCGCCGTCGGCCGAAAACCGAGAACTGCTGATTTGAAGCTTGAGCATATCGGAGTCCGATATGACAGGAAAGGGATTCAAGTCAACCAGCATATGCAGACAAACATTCCGCATATTTATGCGTGCGGGGATATCACAGGCGGAGTTCAGCTAGCGCATGCCGCCTTTCACGAAGGAATCGTCGCCGCATCCCATGCCTCGGGCAAAGACATGAAGGTCAACAGTGAAATCATTCCGCGCTGCATCTATACCTCGCCTGAGATCGCAAGCGTCGGCTTAAATGAAAAAAAGGCGAGGGAGCGCTACGGGGATGTTCGTATCGGTGAGTTTCCGTTTTCTTCAAACGGAAAAGCACTTATTTTAAATGAGGCTGCCGGAAAGGTCAAAATCATCACAGAGCCGGAGTATCAGGAAATTGTCGGGGTTTCGATCGTGGGTCCGGGAGCAACCGAACTGATCGGCCAGGCAGCCGTGATGATGCACGCTGAGCTGACGGCAGACGCAATGGAGCACTTCATCGCGGCCCATCCGACTCTTTCGGAAACGATTCACGAAGCTTTGCTGCAAGTCGCAGGCCAGGCGGTTCATTGCTGAATAATGGAAAACTTCGCACAGCAGGTAAGTGCGGAGTTTTTTTTATCGATATTGAAAGCGCTTTTATAATATAATGAGGAAAAAGCATTAGGAGAGGATGGAATGAATCCGACGCCCTGCTATTTAAATACGTGGAAACGTTTTGTTCAGGAGGGGCTCCTTGACCAGGCCCGCTTGAACAAAAGAGTCATGGAATCATGGTACCGCTGCAAAAGCCGAAATGTAAATCCGTATTTAGATAAAGGACAGTCAATTTTAAAAAAGGATTTATTCAACGCTCAAAAAAAGAAACATTCGTTATTCCTCGATATCGCCCTGCCTTATTTACACAATATCAGCCGTGAATTAAAAGAGTCGGAAATGATGGCGCTCTTGATCGATGCCGACGGGTACGTATTGAGTTTGGCCGGATGCCTGAGGACGCTTGAAGAGGCGAAAAAAATCAATTTTGTTGAGGGTGTGCGCTGGACGGAAACAGAAGTCGGCACGAACGCCATCGGAACCGCACTTGAAATCGGCGAAGCTGTCACCATTCACGGGACCGAGCATTTTTCGGTGGCATCCCATCATTGGAGCTGTTCTGCTGCACCGATTCGCGATGAAGACGGCACCGTTATGGGTTTGATTGATATTTCCTGTCTCACGGATAGAAGGCATCCCTTTATGCTTGGGATGGCTGCTACTGCCGCACACGCCATCGAGCGCGAGGTCAGCGTACACACGAAAAAAAACGAAGCCGAGCTCATCAGCCATTGTCTTGAAAAAATCGATTCGGATCAGCCGTTTATCGTCTGCAATGAAAAAGACAAAATCGTAGCTGCGAGCAGATCGGTGCGGGAACGTTTTTCCGACTGGAGGAGAATGGATGTCAATGATCTGTATGAGCGCGGGTTTGCCGGCGTGCACAAGCAGACGATTTTCTCCGCAAAAGACGGGAGGCCCCTCGGAAAGTCGATGGCACTGGCTGAAGTCTCCCGCAAAAAAACAGCTCCATCACTCGCATCCGGTTTCATCTATCCAGGAGAAACCGGAACAAGCCGGGCGTTTCAGCAGGCGCTTAACGACATGAGGCTTGCGGCTCAGACGGATGCGAATGTATACATATGGGGGGAGACAGGCTCCGGAAAGGAACTTGCCGCAAGGGCCATTCATCAGGCAAGCGCTCGGAGAAACGGGCCTTTTATCGCCGTCAACTGCGGCGCCATTCCTGAAAGCCTGATGGAGAGCGAATTGTTCGGCTATGCCGAAGGTGCATTTACAGGAGCAAAGCGCCGCGGTTCAAAAGGGAAGTTTGAACAGGCTCACCGCGGTACGATTTTTCTCGATGAAATCGGTGAGATCCCTTATCAGATGCAAGTGGCGCTCTTAAGGATCATCGAAGAGCGGAAGGTCACCCCGATCGGCGGAATCCGTGAAGTTCCCCTCGACATCAGAATCATCACAGCAACACACCGTGATCTGAAAGATCTTCTCCAAAAAGGAAAGATACGTGAAGATCTGTATTACCGCCTTCATGTTTATCCGGTAAAAGTACCGCCGCTCAGAGAGCGCAAAGAGGACATACCTGATTTGTTCCGCCACTATCAGCAGCAACACGGGTGGAAGGCCGATTTTCCGCCGGTTTTTTTCAATCGGCTTCAAGAATATCACTGGCCGGGAAACGTCCGTGAGCTCTTTAATACGTTTGAAAGGCTCAGGGTTTTATTTCCGGACGGCGGGCTGATCGCCCCGTCCCAATACAGCGCGGTGCTGGACGGACTCCATTGGAAAAGCGGCGCGCCTTCTGAAGAAGACCGGCTCACATTCAGAGAACGTGTTCAAAAACAAACGATGATGGAAGCTTTGCAAAAAACGAAAGGAAATGTGTCCGAAGCGGCTAAGCAGGCCGGAATTCCAAGAAGCACATTTTACAAGCGGCTTCGAAAGTATAACCTTTAACCTCTCGGCGCCCAAAGCATGACGCTGACACCGGCTAAACAGATCACGGCCCCGGCCCAATCATAGAGGTCGGGGGTTTTTTTGTCCACCAGCCAACCCCAAAGCACAGCCAGAATAATAAATACGCCCCCGTACGCGGCATAGACGCGCCCGAACGATGGAAACGCCTGAAAAGCCGGGATTATGCCGTAAATGATTAAAGTCAGCCCTCCGGCTACCCCGTACCACAGCGGTTTGGCTTCCCTCAGCCACAGCCATACGAGATAGCCCCCGCCGATTTCAGCCAAGCCCGCCAGCAAAAATAAACCGATTGCGATCAGCATCAACAACACACTCCAATTCAGTGAATTGCCTTTATTCTACACGACATAAAACGGCCGGGAAAGTTCCCGTTTTTCGGGAAAATAAACAGAACGCGAGTATAGGAACTGTCTTTCCCGAACCTGTTGGAACGGCTCCTTCAGCATGATATAAGTAAATTGTAAACGCTTATAAGGGGGCTTTAAAAATGGATAAAACGTATTCGATTGTCATTGCAGGCGGAGGAAGCACATTTACCCCGGGGATTGTATTGATGCTCTTGGACAATTTGGATGATTTCCCGATCCGACAGCTGAAATTGTATGACAATGATGGGGAGCGGCAAGACAAGATAGCCGGCGCCTGTGAAGTGTTGGTTCGAGAAAGGGCTCCGCACATTCAATTTTTAGCGACAACCGATCCGGAAGAGGCGTTTTCCGATGTTGATTTTGTCATGGCTCATATCAGAGTGGGCAAATATGCGATGCGCGAGCTCGATGAAAAGATCCCTCTGAAATACGGAGTCGTCGGCCAGGAGACGTGCGGACCCGGAGGGATTGCGTACGGAATGAGGTCGATTGGCGGCGTCCTTGAGCTCATTGATTATATGGAAACTTATTCACCTGATGCGTGGATGCTGAACTATTCAAACCCGGCTGCAATCGTTGCCGAAGCGACGAGAAGGCTGCGGCCGACATCAAAAGTGCTGAACATTTGCGATATGCCGATCGGTATCGAAGACAGGATGGCTCAAATTCTCGGGCTGTCATCACGAAAAGAGATGGTCGTCCGTTATTACGGTCTTAATCATTTTGGCTGGTGGACGTCAATTTGTGATAAAAACGGCAATGATCTGATGCCGGCGATCAAGGAGCACGTCGGGAAGTTCGGCTATATTCCTGAACACGAACATGAAAAGGCTGAGGCCAGCTGGAACGACACGTTCAAAAAAGCGAGGGAAGTATATGAACTCGATCCTGAGACGCTTCCAAATACGTATTTGCAATATTATTTTTATCCCGATGACATGGTGAAAAAATCAAACCCTGAATTCACGCGGGCGAACGAAGTAATGGAAGGGCGGGAAAAATTCATTTTCGGCGAGTGTGAAAAAATCGCAAAAGCCCAATCCAGCGCCGGCAGCAAAATCAAAATTGATGATCATGCTTCATATATTGTCGACCTTGCGCGCGCCCTTGCTTTTAATACCGGTGAACGGATGCTGTTAATTGTTGAAAATAACGGAGCGATCCAAAACTTCGATTCATCGGCGATGGTTGAGGTGCCTTGCATTGTCGGCAAAAACGGTCCGGAGCCGATCACAATCGGCAAGATACCGCAGTTCCAAAAAGGGCTGATGGAACAGCAGGTGTCTGTTGAAAAGCTTGTCGTTGAAGCCTGGATTGAAAAATCGTATCAAAAGCTTTGGCAGGCTCTGATTTTGTCGCGCACCGTGCCGAATGCAAGAACAGCCAAACTGATTCTCGATGATCTGATTGAAGCGAACAAAGCATATTGGCCGGAGCTCTCCGGGGAACATCTTCAGCCGTCGCTTTAAGGATAAAAGCGCCTGGGCTCCTGAGCCATACCGGCCAGCCCAGGCATATCTCCCATTTATTCTCGTATTTTATATAATAGAGACAGAGAATAAATGGGGTGAAAATGATGCAGTTGGAAGAATTAATGAACAAGCATTATAAAAAATTGAACGAAAACGACTTTCATGTTTTGAAATATATTTTGAACCATCAAGACACTTGCTACAAGCTGGGCATCAACGAATTAGCAAAGAAATGCAACGTATCCCGCACATCGATTTTAAGGCTTTCTCAAAAATTGGATTTCAGCGGGTACAGCGAGTTCAGGGTGTTTCTGAAATGGGAGGCCGAGAAACGGGAAGAAGAGCGGGAAGATTGCCGTTCCTTTGAATGCCTCATGAGGGATATGGAAGCAAGCATGAAGTATTTGAAAAATACGGATTTGCGCAAGATGTGTCAGCTCATTGACGAAGCAGACCGCATTTTTGTCTATGGTTCAGGTACCGCTCAGACCACGTGCGCTTATGAGCTGCAGCGAATGTTTGTTTCTCAGCACCGTTATTTGACGGTGATCAAAGATCAAATCGATTTCGACCTCATGTTTCCTGATTTTAGCCCGGCCGATCTGATCATCATCATTTCGCTGTCAGGAGAAACCCCGTCGCTGATTCCGCAGGCACAGTCTCTGTCGGCAAAAGGCATTCCTTTTATCTCTTTGACTAATTTGAAAAATAATCTGCTCGCCCAGCTCACGCCTTACAATCTCTATGCGCCGAGCCAGACGGTGACGGTTTATCCAAAAACGGAGCTGACAGCTTTTGCGCCCTTTTTTCTCGTTGGGGAAGCGCTGTTTCGCAGCTATGTCGACTACGCTGAAGAAAAGAAAAATCAGGAATAACAGGGGGGATTCGCATTGATGCAAAAAGTACAGCGATTCGGAAGCGCCATGTTTGTGCCGGTTTTGCTATTTGCCTTTGCCGGGATCGTCGTGGGCCTCAGCACATTATTTAAAAATGAGCAGCTGATGGGAGCGCTTGCCCGTCAGGACACCTTTTGGTATCAATTCTGGTATATCCTTGAAGAAGGCGGCTGGACTGTCTTCAGGCAAATGCCGCTGCTGTTTGCGGTCGGAATTCCGATCGCACTGGCGAAAAAAGCGCAGGCGAGGGCATGTTTGGAAGCGCTTACTACCTATCTGACCTTCAATTATTTTGTCAGCGCCATTTTGACAGTATGGGGCGATTTTTTCGGTGTTGATATGACACAGGAAGCCGGAGGAACAAGCGGACTTGCGGAAATCGCCGGCATCAAAACCCTTGATACGAACATTATCGGGGCGATTCTGATTTCATCGATTGTCGTTTATATCCACAATCGCTACTTTGATAAGAAGCTGCCCGATTTTTTAGGAATATTTCAAGGCTCTTCATTTGTCGTTATCATTTCATTTGCGATCATGCTTCCGGTAGCGCTTGCGACCGCGTGGATTTGGCCGATGGTGCAGGGCGGCATTGCGTCGCTGCAAAGCTTCCTTGTCGCCTCAGGAGCATTCGGTGTATGGGTTTACACATTTTTGGAAAGAATTTTGATCCCTACAGGCCTGCATCACTTCATCTACACGCCATTTGTTTTCGGCCCGGCCGTAGTTGAAGGCGGAATTGTCACCTATTGGGCGCAGCATCTCAGCGAGTTCTCGGCAAGCTCTGAGCCGTTGAAAGAGCTCTTTCCTCAAGGCGGATTCGCGCTCCACGGAAACTCTAAAATCTTCGGAATTCTGGGGATCGCGCTCGCGATCTATGTAACAGCCAGAAAAGAAAAGAAGAAAATCGTTGCCGGTCTGCTGATTCCGATCACGCTGACAGCGGTGATTGCGGGGATCACGGAGCCGATCGAATTTACGTTTTTGTTCATTTCGCCGCTGCTGTTTTTCGTACACAGTCTCTTGGCCGCGACGATGGCAACCTTGATGTATGCTGCAGGGGTTGTCGGAAATATGGGCGGCGGTTTAATCGAGATTTTAACGCTCAACTGGATCCCTCTGTTTCATCAGCATGGCAGCACTTATATTTTTCAAATTTTGATCGGCTTGTCTTTCACCGCCATTTACTTCTTCGTATTCAGGTTCTTGATTGTAAAATTGGATATCGCCACACCGGGGCGTGAAAAAGACCAGCAGCAGGAGACCAAATTTTATTCGAAAAAAGAATACAAGGCGAAAAAAGAGTCCGAAAAAGAGGTTTCTGCTGCGCAGGAAATGGATGAAACCGATCAGGCGGTTCTTTGCATCAAAGCGCTCGGCGGAAAAGAAAACATAGCTGAAGTGACGAATTGTGCGACAAGACTGAGAGTCAGCGTGTATGATGAATCGAAAGTGGAGCCGGACAGTACGTTTAAGTCCTTTGGCGTTCACGGTGTCGTCAGAAACGGGAAAGCCTTGCAAATTATCATCGGTCTTTCGGTTCCGCAAGTCCGTGAAAGGGTTGAGAAGCTGCTGGATCAATCATAATTGTGCCGGGGAAAATAGCATCTCCTGAAACGACAAATGCAAGTTGCGGAGACTTGCATGTACGATTGGGGGATGCTCTTTTGATGCAGAGACAAGCTAACGCTTCACAGGTTATCCGCATTAGCTCGCTGCATGCCAATTCCCGTTTATTATCTTTTTTTGCAGTTCAGCACGTAAATTTCATTCTTCAGCTGTTCAGATGTTTTAATGACGACTTTTTCGCTGCCCTGAAAATCCAATATGCCGTCGTATCTTTCGATGACTTCGTCAATATGTTTGAAGTGGCGGACATGGGCGCGAGAATCATAGTTAGGCACAGAAATCACCATATCGCTCCCTTGAGGAAGACTTGATAAAAACGCCTTGTCTTTCTCGATATGCTCTAACACTTCCAGCAAAATAAAAACATTGTATTTTTGCAGCATCCGGACGATCGCCTCGTCATATACATTCCCTTCGATGAAAGTAAACGAGGGATTATACCTTTTGGCTTCTTCAAGCATTCCTTTGGAAAAATCGATGCCTAAATATTTTCTGTATCCTTTGTCATATAAAAGCTTTGCGAATCTCCCTGTGCCGCAGCCAATATCAACAATCGTTTCATCTTTGGACTCCGGCAATAGACGTGCAGCTTCTTCATACACCTTTTTCCAAGGACTTTTTTCAAGCGGAATCAGATGTCGGTCAATAAATTGATCATAAAACTCAGCGGGCATTTCCGTTCCCATGTTTTTCACCTCGAAATCTTTTAAATCATCAGTAATAGAAATATATGTCCGGAAAGAAAATGCGTGCGGGAACAATCCCGCCGGATAAGAAAAATGGATCCATTCATCACCGTTTCCGCTGCTCCAAAAAATCTATTATCGCGTCTGCTATTTCTTGTGCGCGCGCATGATAGGTATGCCGCGAATGAACGAGACGGTAGCCGTTGTCTGTGATACGCTGCCTTTCTTTTTCGTTTTGAAGATAGTATTTTGCTTTATCATAAAAGTCTTCAACTTCACAAGCAATGAAATGGGTGCCGTCTTTAAAACCAAGATCGTAAATATCTTGATTTGGTTCCGCCAGCAACAACGTTCTGCAGGCAGGAGCTTCAAAAAATTTCAACAACGGGTAGCGAAGGGTGCTTCCGCACGTGAAAAATATCTTGGCCCTGTTCAGTTCCTGGGCATACTTTTCATTCAAAAAAGCCTGCTTGATTTCTTCTTCATCAGTTATGACATTGCCGGGATGGGTGTGGTGAACAAACCCTTCTTCATGCTTCATGGTCTGCAGTACAGCTTCCCTAAAAAGGTATTTTCCTTTTGGGGGGTATCTTTTGTTTCCTTCATGCACGAGTCCCATGAGCAAATAGTCTATCGTTTTTTTCAACTTCCAGTCCTTGAATATTTCTGGATCAACTGCCCATGGAACCCATCTGAATTTTTCTTCATACTGGGGATATTCATTTAAAAAATGCTCTTTTGTCACTGAAAAAATTAAATCAATTTGGTTTTCTTCGAAATAGCTGCTTCTGATCTGTTGATTAAAATGAGAATCGATCACAAACGCGCCGGTGGGGATGTTTGTATCCTTGAGCCCCCTTATGTTTGGGGATAATGAGAAGCCGTAGGCAATGTCGTAGTGGAAAATGAAATCAGGGCGAAATTGGATTTTGTCCAAAATATCCGGAAGATAGCCGTCTGTATGCCAGTACATGACTTCGGCAAACTCCTCCAGAGATTTCATCATTTTATACTTTACTTCATGTTTGGGCATGGTCTTCCAAAACGTTTTAATCAGAACTAATATTTTCAAGCATCTCCGCATTTCTTTCTCCTCTCAGGAAGTAATCTTTCCCTATTTAATATATGAGGATTAAAAATTGATGTTCAGGCAAGCATGAAAAAGGCGGGGATCTGAAAAATATGCGGAATAAAACGGCAAAACAAAAAGGCGATGCACCTGAGATGCACGCCTTTTTTAATGATTTTCCCGTTCATTGGCGCCGTCCGGATCGATCCATTCCTGCGACCATTTTTCCATTCCTTTAAGGACCGATTCGAGCGCCTGTCCTTTTTCAGTCAGGGAGTATTCGATCCGCACCGGAGTTTCTGGATACACGTGCCGGTGGATGATGCCTTCGTGTTCGAGTTCTTTTAATCTTTCGGATAACAGCCTTCCGCTGATGGGAAGGGAAGATTCTATATGGCAAAACCGCTGCGGGCCGTTAAGAAGCTGGTGAATGATGAATCCATTCCAGCGCTGACTTATCATTTTCATTCCTTTTTCGAATTTCGGACATAAAGATGATAGGCTCATATTTCTCACCTCTCTAGGTCTATTATAACGGTATATCAATGAATGAGCAAAGCTCATAAAATGTCTTGACGTAAGTTTCTTATTTATATATACTAACTTACACAAAGTAAGTAACGAACGAAAAAAGGAGGACACTGCAGACTTCTTACGCGGATGATATGTTGATAGATGGATAAAGTTGGTGTACGTCATTGGTCTTTTAAATAAAAAATAAACTAGAGGAGAAAATAATGAACAACAAATACGAATTAGGTGCATTTATTTTACGTTTGGTTACCGGTCTTACATTTTTGCTTCACGGTCTTTCAAAATTTCAAGGCGGGATTGAAAATACTGTAGGATTTTTCAGCAGTGTCGGAATTCCGGGCTTTCTCGCCTATATCGTAGCGATTATCGAATTGGCCGGAGGGGCTTTAATGATTCTCGGGCTCGGTACGCGTGTGATTGGCCTTTTATTTGCGATTGTCATGCTGGGGGCCATTTTCACTGTTAAGCTATCCGCCGGATTCATGGGAACGGATGGAGGCGCAGGCTATGAATTTGATGTAGCGCTTCTTGCAATGTCTGTATACTTGGGCTTGAGCGGAAGCCGCATGCTGTCTCTTGATGGTTTATTCCGTTCCAAAGGGCAGGAGAAACCAAGGAAAGAAGGAAAAACAGATGACGCAGCAAATCCACCCGGGCACTGAGCTCGGATATGTGAAGCTGAAGGTGAGCCGTCTTGAAAGATCGGTTTCTTTTTACAGGGATGTGATCGGTTTTCAAGTATTAAAACGTGACGGAAAAACGGCGGAGTTCACAGTTGACGGGAAAAATCCGCTTCTGATTATTGAGGAAATTCCAAATGCTGTTGTGCTGCCTGAAAGATCGGCAGCAGGCCTTTATCATTTTGCCATTTTGCTTCCAAATCGCAAGCAGCTCGGCATGGCTGTGAAGCATTTGCTCCGCTCCGGCATTGAACTCGGCCAGGGAGATCACCTTGTCAGCGAGGCGCTTTACTTGTCAGATCCTGATCAAAACGGAATTGAAATCTACCGGGACCGCCCGTGCGAGGGCTGGAAGCGTGATGAACAGGGGAACTACGTGATGGGTACGGAGCCGGTTGATGTCCAAGGTCTTCTTGAAGAAGCCGATGGTCACGAATGGAAAGGTCTTCCCCCTGAAACAAAAATCGGACACGTCCATTTTCATGTCAAGGATTTAAAGCTGGCGAAAGAATTTTACCACTCTGTGCTGGGATTTGATATTACAGGAGATTATCAACACATGTCAGCGCTTTTCGTCTCTGCCGGAGGCTACCATCACCATATCGGCTTAAACATCTGGGCCGGACAACATGCGCCATTTGCTCCACTTAATGCGGCAGGCATGGCATATTACACGGTTCTTCTCCCGAGTCAGGCGGAATTGGACTGCATCGTGAAAAAACTGAAAAGCTCAGGTTATGCCGTTGAGCATCAAGAAAACGCATGGTTTGTTAAAGACCCGGCTTCAGGCATTGATATCAGGTTGACTGCTTGAAAAGGCGAAACTTTAGTTTCGCCTTTTTTTTATGCCATTCAATCAAAGGACAACAATAGCAAAGAATGAGAATAAACAGACATTAATAACAAAGATTCAGGGGCGGCAGCTGTGCTAACATGAATTTGAAAAATTGGAAATGAAACAGGGGTGAAGGTTGATGGCAAAAAGCCTGACTGGCAAGGCGAAACATCCGCCTGTCTGGAATCCGAATGTTGACGGCGGGCGGTTTTGCAATCCCGTTCTTTTCATGGACTACTCAGATCCCGATGTCGTTCGGAAAGGCAGCGACTTTTTTATGGCGGCCTCGAGTTTTTCCTGTTTTCCCGGAATTCCCGTTTTGCACTCGACAGATTTGGTGAATTGGTCTTTGATCAGCCATGTGTTTGACGAGCTCCCCTTCGGCGAATACGAGGCCCCTGCTCACGGCAAAGGAGCATGGGCGCCGAGCATTCGGTACCATAACGGGGAATTCCTGGTGTATTTCGCTACGCCTGATGAGGGAATCTTTATGAGCAAAACATCAGATCCGTTTAAAGGATGGGAGCCTCTCATACATGTCAAAAAGACAAAGGGCTGGATTGATCCTTGTCCATTTTGGGATGACGACGGAAATGCCTATTTGATCCACGCCTATGCCAACAGCAGAATCGGAATCAAGAGCAAGCTGAATCTCTGCCGAATGAAAAAAGACGGAACGGCATTGGAAGACGATGGCGAGATCGTCTTTGACGGTACGCTGAACCACCCTACCATTGAAGGGCCGAAACTGTATAAAAAAGACGGCTATTATTATATCTTTGCCCCGGCTGGAGGGGTGAAGACAGGCTGGCAGACGGTTTTGCGGAGCAAGCAGATTTACGGTCCCTATGAAGATAAGGTTGTCCTCCACCAAGGAAATACAGCGATTAACGGTCCGCACCAGGGAGGCTGGATTGAGCTTGATTCCGAAGAATCATGGTTTATCCACTTTCAAGATCGCGGAGCATTCGGCAGAGTAGTACACCTTCAACCTGTCCGCTGGATCGACGGCTGGCCGTTGATGGGCGAAGACATAGACGGCGACGGGATCGGCGAACCTGTTTTGCAATGGGAAAAGCCGAAGACAAACGCCAAAGAAGTGAAACAGCCCTTTGACCATGCCAATGATGATTTTTCTTCAGATCGCCTTGCGCTTCATTGGCAATGGGAAGCGAATCCGAAGCAAGACTGGTACTCTCTCAGCGCCACTCCCGGCCGGCTTCGCTTGTACAGCCGCGGCATCCCGCATCCGTTCAAACTGAGCCGTCTGCCGAACCTTCTGATGCAGAAATTTTCGGGCCCAAGCTTTACAGCAACAGTCAAATTGTCGCTAAACGCCTTCTCGGACACTATGCTGGCCGGCTTGGCTGTAATGGGAAGGGAATACGCCTATCTCGGCTTTTCGAAATCGGAAAACGGCTATCGGCTTTCTGTATACAAAGGCCGTATGGAAGGTGAGCAGGAAGATGTCAAAACAGAAGAGCACGGTGTACAGGCGGAAACGGTCTATTTGCGCGTGACTGTTGATGAACAGGCGGTGTGCCGTTTCAGCTACAGCATGGATCAGCGTCATTTCACACAGATTGGGGATTCGTTTCAGGCTGTTCCCGGGCGATGGACGGGTGCCAAGGCAGGTGTATATTGCACGGATACCGGAGGAGCAGACGGACAGGACGGCTGGTGCGATATCGATTGGTTCAGGGTCGAACCGGCAGGAGGGGAATGTCATGAATGGTGAACACACATATACGAACCCGGTGTTGACCGGTTTTCACCCAGATCCTTCAATTATCAGAGTCGGGGAAGATTTTTACATGGTGAACTCAACGTTTCAGTATTTCCCGGCAATCGTTATTTCCCACTCTAAAGATTTAGTCCATTGGAAGATCATCGGCCACGGAATTACGGAGAATGACGGATTGGATCTGTCTGATATCAATGATTCACACGGCATTTGGGCGCCCGATATCTCGTATCATGACGGAACCTTCTACATTTTCGCGACACACAGGCTGAACGGACCGACCGTCATCAATGGACGAGAGCTGATCCGCAGACAGATCATGATCAAGTCCAGCCGTCCTGAAGGCCCTTATTCAAAGCCCGTTTTCATTGATGAAGGAAGCGGCATCGATCCGTCTCACTTTGTTGATGACGACGGGAAACACTATATGCTGCTCAGTCCTGCTTGCACGCTCTTTCCTTTAAATGACGAGTGCACAGAAGTTTCCGGCGAGCCGGTTCAGATTTGGGAAGGGACCGGGAGAAGGGCGCCTGAAGGGCCGCATGTGCTGAAAAAAGACGGGTATTACTACGCGATATTGGCGGAAGGAGGCACCGGATATTCCCACTCGATCACGACAGCCCGCTCGACGCATTTGTACGGTCCTTATGAGCCCTGCCCGTATAACCCGATATTAACGCAGACAGACCCGGATGCTCCGATTCAAAGAGCGGGGCACGGCAAGCTCGTTGAAACCCAGAATGGAGAATGGTGGGCGGTGTATCTATGCGGGCGGCCCAATGAGGGAAACTATACAACGGTTGGCAGAGAGACCGCTTTGGATCCCGTCGAATGGAAGGATGACGGCTGGTTTGTCATCAACGGCTTGAACGGCCCGAGTCTGATCCAGCGCGCTCCCAACCTTCCTCCGGTCAAATGGGATGAAAAGACTTTCGACGATTTTGACGATGATACGCTCGGTCTTGACTGGCAGTTTGTCAGAAATCCCGACCATTCAGGCTGGTCTTTGACCGAAAGACCGGGATATCTCAGGCTATGGACAGGTGATTGGGATTTACACGACATCCGCGCAAAAAATACGGTCGTCAGAAGGGAAAAGCACCACCAATACAGCGCCGGCGTGAAACTCGACTTTTCACCTGCGGCGTCCGGCGAGCAAGCGGGGATCGTCTGCTACTACAGCACGCATAATTATTTGAAATGCTGTCTGACCTATGAAGAAGGATTAAAGATCAAGGTCATGGAAAATCGCTCCGGCTTCCAAAAAACGCTTGGGGAAAAACATGCCGAAGCCGGCCCGCTGTATTTAAAAGCCGTCATCAATAAGCAAAAGAGGGATTTTTACTACAGTTATGAAGGGAAGCATTGGCATCACGCAGGCGGTACTTATGATGCCCGTTTCTTAAGCGATGAGGGGTCGCGTGACGCAAAAGGACATACAGGAACGATGGTGGGGGTATTCGCCAATAATGGCGGAAGCGGCAGAAAGGCCGCCGCTGATTTTGACTGGTTCCGTTATACCGCATATTAAATGTCTCTGCTTTTTTTCCTGTATTGAAGCGGCGGGATGCCGACGATTTCTTTAAATACTTTATTAAAGTGGCTGATATGCTTAAAACCGGTATCCGCGGCGATGTCCAATATTTTCTCGTCTGTATCACGAAGCCGTTTTTTCGCTTCGCGGATTCTGATATGCCGGATATACTCCTGAAGATGAAAACCGGTCACTTTTTTAAACACTCTGCTTAAATATGATGGGCTGATATAAAATTGTCCGGCCAGCCCGTTTAATGTCATCGTTTCTTGAAAGCTGCCATTGATATATGAAGCGATTTCCGAGATTTTTTCATCCATCGGGTGAAGCGGCCGTGTTTGATTGCGTCCGCCGCCCGCAAGGCTCCGGTAAATGGTAAAAAGCAGCTGAAACAATAGCGCCCTCACGACATCTTCGTGTCCTTCTTTTTTCAGCTTGCACTCCTTCTTCATCTCCATCAGCAGGTGTTCGACTGCCGCCTGTTCACGGAGGGAAAATGCGATGAAATTTTGATGTTCCGGAAACGGAAGCAGCCGATAATGGCTGCACTCAAGCAATGGTTCAATGAAATTGTGCGAGAAATTAATCAGGATGCGTTCGAACTCTTGAACTTCCGTGCTTGACGTTCGGTGGAGGTCGTGGGGGTTGATGATGATCATCGAGCCTTTTTCCGCGGTATAGACGCTTTGGTTAATAAAATACGTGCGTTCTCCGCTGAGCAGATAATACAGTTCATAGCCTTCATGAACATGCGGCGCGTTCATCTCGGTAAATCCTTTTCTCTGCATATATTGAATCGAAAAAGAATGCTCGGCTATGAAATATTTAGGATGGAGCATGTCGGGCATTCCTCCTTGAAAACGTTTTCTTATCAAGCGGGAGGGATCATATGAAAAAGTTATGTTGCCTGATCTTGATCTTGGTTTTTTCAGCGGGCTGCACGCAGCAAAAGGCGTCAACAGAAGAGGGCGGGGCGCTTGAAATCGATTGGCTCGTACCGCTCCACACGCCGCAGCCTCCGAAGGAGAAGGCGCTTGATATCATTGAAGACAAAACGAATACAAAGCTGAAGCTCATTTGGGTTCCGGATTCAACAAAAGAAGAGCGGATCAATACAACGCTTGCTGGCGGAAGCATGCCTAAAGTGATGACATTGCCTGATCTTGAAGATTCAGCGGTTGTCAGCGCGCTGCGTTCGGGAATGTTCTGGGAAATCGGTCCGTATTTAAAAGACTATCCGAATTTAAGAACGCTTGATAAAACCATTTTAAAAAATATCTCGGTTGATGGCAAAGTTTACGGGATTTATAGAGAAAGGCCGATGGCCAGACAGGGAGTCGTGATTCGGAAAGATTGGCTCGACAATCTCGGCTTGGAAATGCCGGAAACCGTTGATGACCTTTATAAAATAGCAAAAGCGTTCACAGAACAGGACCCCGATCAAAACGGAAAAGACGATACGATCGGTCTTGCCGACCGCAATGATCTCACCTTCGGAGCGTTTAAAACCTTGGCTTCGTACTTTGGCGCACCGAATGAATGGGGGACCGACGAAGACGAAAATCTGTTTCCTTATTTTAAGCATGAGGCCTATAAAGACACAATGGCATATATGAAAAAGTTTTATGAAGAAGGCCTGATGAACCGGGACTTCGCGGTGACAAGCAAAACGCAGCAGCAGGATTTAGTGATTCAGGGAAAAGCGGGAATCTACATCGGCGCAATGAGCGATGCCATGAACTTGCGTGATCAGGGACTCGCTTTGAATCCCGAATTTCAGCTTGAGATCGCAAACCGGATCAAAGGCCCCGACGGCAAGGAGCGCACATGGGCGCTCGGCGGCCATGGCGGGATGTTCGCCATTTCGAAATCAAGCGTCAAGACTGAAGAAGAGGTCAAAAAAATTCTCGCATTTTTTGACAGAATCGCTGAAGAAGACCTCAACAATTTAATGCTGTATGGAATAGAAGGCGTACACTATGAAAAGAAAGGCGACAGCGGCTATTTTCGAAAACAGGAATACTACCATCTGTGGGAAGCGGAAATTCAGCCGTTAAACCAGCTGATCGGCATCAATAAACAAGCTTTAAAAAGCGCTGAAGATCCACTGCGCGCCAAAAATGAAAAGCTTGAGGAGGACAACCGGGCAATCGCAGTCCAGAATCCGGCCGAACCGCTGTATTCCGCCGCACAGATGGACAGGGGAACAGAATTGAAGAAAATCATCGATGACGCCACATTCAAATTTATTCTCGGGGAAATCAATGAAAAAAGCTTTGACAAGGCAGTCGTAAAATGGGAGAAGCATGGCGGCGGAACGATTATGAAAGAGCTGAATGAAGATCTGAAAAAGGCAAACTAAACAGAAAAACCCTTTCCGTTTTTTCAAAAGGAAAGGGTTTTTCATCATATTTGCTCCAAGTTCATTTTCTTTAAATTCTGCAAAATAAACAATATAATTCCATCAAAGGACGAAAAGGAGGAAGCGATATGCAGACTGCCGTTATATATGCACACCCAAATCCAAACAGTTTCAACGGAGCCATTTTAAATCAAGTCATAAAGGCGCTTGAGGACGGTAAGCATTCTTATGATGTCATCGATTTGTACAAAGACCGGTTTGATCCCGTTCTTTTATTTGATGAAAAGAAGAGGCGCTCTGATATGAAGCGCGACCCGGAAACCGCCGAATATCGAAGAATTGTCAAAAACGCCGACCATCTGATTTTCATTTATCCGCTTTGGTGGGGCGGGATGCCGGCGATCATGAAAGGATTTATTGACCGCGTTTTTGCAGCCGGAGAAGCTTATACATATCAAGGAAAGCTGCCAAAAGGCCTGCTGAAGGCGCCTACGGCTTCGGTTTACTACACGGCTGACGCCCCATCATGGTATTTGCGGTTTTGGCGGCGGGATGCCGACTGGGTGACGGTTAAAGATGTGATGTTGAAGTTTTGCGGCGTACGGCGGGTAAGGCGACTGCTGTTTGCCGGTGTGAAAGACAGCTCCGACGGAAAACGAACGCAATGGCTTGACCGTGTCTACCGGTCTATAGCTCCTGCAGATCGGGGGATCAGCGAATGAAAAAGGATCTGAAATGGCTGGATTGGGCGAAGGAAATTCAAGCCATCGCCCAGGCGGGGCTTGCCTATACAAAAGATGACTTTGATCGTGAACGTTTTGAGCGGCTTCGCGAGTTGAGCTGTGAAATTATCGCCGATTATGCGGAAACCGATTTCTCAAAAGTGAAAGAGCTTTTTGCCGGAGAATCGGGCTATCAAACACCTAAAGTCGATGTGAGAGCCGTGATTTTTAAAGATCATAAGCTCCTCCTTGTCCAGGAAAAAGCAGACGGTAAATGGGCGCTGCCAGGCGGATGGGCAGACATCGGCTTTACGCCGAAAGAAATTGCGGTTAAAGAAACGCTTGAAGAGACAGGTTTGAAAGTCAAGGCGCACAAACTTTTGGCGGTCATTGATAAAAAGCGCCATAACCACCCTCCTTCCGCCTTCCACATCTATAAGCTGTTTATTGCCTGTCAAATTGTCGGAGGCAAGGCGGAAGCGGGGATGGAAACGCAAAACCTTGGTTTTTTCCCATTGGAGAATCTGCCTGAATTATCTGAAGCAAGGAATACGTATGAACAGATCGAATACCTTTTTGGAAAGCATGATGCAGTGTATTGCGACTAGGGGAGGAACAGACAATGGATCAGTTGAAATATCCGATCGGCACTTTTTCAAAACCGCTTGAAGCGGAAGAAAGGGAACGGAAAAAATGGATCGGGGATCTGAAGCAAGCGCCGCATCTCCTGAGTAGCGCGGTGGCGGGACTAAATGAAGAACAGCTTGATACGCCGTACCGGACCGGAGGCTGGACTGTCCGGCAAGTCGTTCACCATCTTGCCGACAGCCATATGAACGGCTATATTCGAAGCAAATTGGCACTGACTGAGGAGGCGCCTTTGATCCGCACGTTTGACGAACAGAATTGGGCCGGACTTACCGATGCCAGAACGCTCGATCCGGCTTTGTCGCTGGCGCTTTTGAACACGCTGCATCTGCGCTGGACCGCTTTTTTTGAATCTTTAACAGAAGCGGATTTTGAAAAAGCGTACATTTATCCTGACACAGGAGAGGAAATGAAGCTGTATCAAGCGCTCGCTCTCTATGTGTGGCACTCACACCACCATATTGCCCATATTACAGAGCTTCGAAAAAGAATGGGTTGGAACTGAAAAAACGCGCCGCTGCGCGTTTTTTGTTTACCGTTTGTTTTCAGGGGGGATGGTTAACACTAACATAACAGCAGAATCGTTGGTTTTTGCTTTTTCTAGCCGGTAAATTAAGGTAAGATATATGAGTTATCACTCAAAACGTGATGGATTTATCCTGTGATTAGAGAGAAGTGGTTTTTCATGAAAAAAAATGCGCTGGCGATTTTAAGGATTGTAATTCCGGCGGCTGTTCTTTTGTTTGTCTTTTTTCAAGCGAAAAAAGAACTGGCCGGGCTGTCTTTTAAAGCAACATTTTTGATTATCGATCAAATTAATCGGGTTGACCTGTTTATCCTTGTTTTTCTCGGACTTGCCGCCATTTTGGCGATGACATTATACGATTTTGTTCTGGTTCGCTCCCTCGGAATGAAGGTTTCGAAATGGAAGACGATCAAGGTGTCCTGGATCGCTAACTCGCTTAACAATGTTCTCGGGTTCGGCGGATTGTCCGGTGCAGGATTGAGAACGATCCTTTACAAAGAGCATGTTGATGATGTGAAGAAGCTGATCAGGGGGATCGCATGGCTTGCGTCTTCCATTCTTCTCGGGCTGTCTGTCCTCTGCCTTCTCGTCCTTGCCGGGATTCTGCCTGCCGGAGATCTGTTTACAGAAAAAGCGTGGGTGCTGCTGGCTGTTACCGGTACGGCGATAATCGCTCCCGGTACGGCCATCATTTTAATGATCAAAAAGAGGAGAAGCGCAGGAGCCGAAAAAGGCATGCGGCTTTCGGTCTTCTTTTCGTATTTGGGTGCATCTGTGATCGAGTGGTTTGCCGCTGCAGCGGTTATGTATTATTCCCTTGTAACGATGGGGGTCGATTTAGATGCGAAAACCGTTCTCGGCGTTTTTACAATTGCATCTGTAGCCGGAATGATCAGTCTCGTTCCCGGCGGATTCGGTTCGTTCGACCTGCTTTTTTTGGTGGGGATGAGCAAGCTTGGGGTTGATCAGGAAATCACTCTGACGGCGATTGTGCTTTACAGGCTTGCCTATTCGTTTATCCCTTTTGTATTCGGCCTTATTTTTGCAGCAGCCGATTTGACTGGGAATACAATGAAGAAGCTCGAAGAAAAGCCGATTATTGCCCCGGCAATAGAAACGACCAATATTCTGTTGATTTTACACAGAGCGCTGTTATTCAGACTGCTGAACGGTTCGCTTTCAGTCATCGCGTTTTGCAGCGGAGCGATTGTGATCGCATCCGTGGCGCTGCCGATTGACAGGATTACATTGATACCGAATATTCCGAAGTACATGCTGGTGTTTTTTAACGGCTTGTCCCTCAGTTTCGGCTTGATTTTGCTGATCCTGCCGCTGGAGCTTTATCGGAGGACAAAGAGATCTTATTATATGACGCTGACCGCTTTGGTTCTTGCCTTTCTGTTCACGCTTTTTAAAGGTTTTAATATTAGCGCGGTCTTCATGATTCCTGTGGTATTTGTCCTGTTTGTCCTGCTGAGGGGGCAGTTTACAAGGGAGCGGGCTGTCTACACATTCGGGCAAATCGCATGGGGAGCTTTTATCTTTCTCTTTACTTTGCTGAATTACAATATTATCGCTTCAAACATTTGGGAGGCGCTCGGCCATATTCTCGTAAAAGATTATTTCATTCACAGTGAACGCCATGTCGACTTCGCGACGTTTTTTGCATTATTTTTCGTTCCGCTGTATTTCGTTGTTTTCATCTGGACGTTTAACAGGAAAACGAAAGAGGTCGGTGAAGCTCCTGATCCGGAGAAACTGGAGGCATTCTTAAAAGAAAAAGGCGGAAACGCTTTGAGTCATTTGGGCTTTTTAGGTGACAAGCGGTTTTTTTATTCAAGCGACGGGAATGCGCTGATTCAATTCGCCAAAGTCGGCCAGCGTCTCGTTGTGCTCGGCGACCCGTCCGGCCTGGAAGGCTCGTTTCCGCTCGTGATCAAAGAATTTCTTCATACGGCTGACCAAAAAGGGTATCTTGTCATTTTCTATCAGATCGAACGAGAAGACATGGGGCTCTATCATGATTTCGGATACCGTTTTTTCAAGCTTGGAGAAGAGGCGATTGTCGACCTTGACACCTTTACAATCACCGGAAAAAAGCGGGCCGGGTTAAGGGCGATTCACAACCGCTTTGAACGGGAAGGGTATACATTTCATGTCGAACAGCCGCCGTTTTCGGCAGAATTCCTCAACGAGTTGAGGCAGGTATCTGATGAATGGCTCGGCCGAAAAAAAGAAAAAGGCTTTTCGCTCGGGTTTTTTCATGAAGATTATTTGCAGAAAGCGCCGATTGCCGTTTTAAAAAGCGAAGAAGGTGAGATCGTCGCGTTTATGAATATCATGCCGATGTACCGCGAAGGGGAAATATCCATCGATCTGATGCGCTATTCGAAGAAAGCGCCGAAAGGAATCATGGATGCGCTGTTCATCTATTTATTTCAATGGGGAAAAGAACAGGGCTACACGGCCTTCAATATGGGAATGGCCCCTTTATCGAATGTAGGGACATCGTTTCAGTCATTCTGGACGGAGCGATTAGCCGCTGTGATTTTCAACAATGTCAGCTACATGTACAGTTTTAGCGGACTGCGGTCTTTTAAAGAAAAATATAAACCGGTTTGGCGGGGAAAATATTTAGCCTACCGGAAAAACCGATCTCTCCCGGTGACGATGATCCTTGTGACGAGGCTGATCGGAAGGAGAACGAAGTGAGGCCGTTTTTTAAAACGGTCTTTTTTAGATTGCCATTGTAAGAAGCAATGAAAGGCGGTATACTGCAAATGATTGGAAGGAAAGGATCGAACTCGACAAATGGGGGATCAAAATGAAGCAAATTGAAGTATTAAGATATGACGCATTTTCAAAGACGGCGGGTCTGGGAAACCCGGCGGGCATCGTGCTTGAAGCAGACGGATTGACCGATCGTGAAATGCAGAAGATCGCTGAACAGGCAGGTTATAACGAAACGTCTTTCCTGCTGCCGAGCGAGTCGGCCGACATAAGGATCCGCTACTTTACGCCGGGCCATGAAATGAATCTATGCGGACATGCGACTGTTGCTTCACTTTATGCGCTTCTGGAAAAAGGCGCGATCGAAGCCGGGGCGGAGTTGAAGGTCGAAACAAAAGCGGGTGTTCTTTCCGTGTATACCGCTTCTGACGGCAATCAGCGGTTTTTGGTGACGTTGGAGCAGGCGCCACCGAGTTTTCAGTCATTCACAGGAAGCAGAAGCCAACTGGCGGAAACGCTGGGAATCAGCGAAGCGGACTTTCATGAAGCATTGCCCGTTGTTTACGGCAGCACAGGGATATGGACATTGCTTGTGCCGGTGAGAGATTTGGCCGCAATCCGCAGGATGAAGCCCGTTCAAGCTGAATTCCCCAACATTTTAACCGAAATGCCGCGGGCATCAGTCCACCCGTTTTGCCTGGAGACGATTCATCGGGATTGCCAGCTTCACGGCAGGCATTTTTCATCGCCTTATTCCGGAACGAGTGAAGATCCTGTCACAGGAACAGCATCAGGAGTGATGGGCGCTTATATGAAAACGTACGGAAAGGAATTCTGTGAAGAGGGCCGGACTGATTTTCTAATCGAACAGGGCCAGGAAATGGGAAAAGACGGAAAAGTGAAAATCGAAGTTGCGGAACAAAACGGCATCATGAAAGTGCGGATGACAGGAACCGCTGTATTTGCTGAAAAGCAGAGCTTCGAGGTGTAAAACAGATACCGCCTTTTTTTAACGAGTGATGATCATTGCAAACGCCAGCGGTAAACATTATAATCAACAATGATAATCATTTTCATTTGAGGGGGCGGCCACATGAACGACACGCTGGAAATTCAAAGTATTCGCGATTGTGTCAGAAATAGAAGAACGATTCGAAAGTTTAAACAGGATCCGGTGCCGAAAGAAGTGGTGCTGGAACTCTTGGAAGATGCGGTTTATGCGCCGAACCACAAGCTGACAGAACCGTGGCGGTTCATTTATATCGGGACGGAAAGCGGGAAAAAGAAGCATGCCGACAATTTAAAAGCGGCGTTTAAAGAGCTCAAGCCGAATATGCAGGAAGAACAAATCAATAAGTTCAGAGAGCATATTCTCAGCGTTCCGGCTTTTCTCTTCGTTATTATGAAAGAAGACGAAAACGAACGGGTCAGAAGAGATGATTTTGCAGCCGTCAGCTGTTTGATCCAGAATCTTCAGCTTCTCGCTTGGGAAAAAGGCATCGGCATGGTATGGAAGAGCGGGGAAGTTCTTTCTCATGAAATATTGCACAGGTTAATGGGGCTGAAGCGCGATGAGCGGGTAGCAGCTCTCTTGCAGATCGGATATCCTGCGGAAATTCCTGAAGCGAAGCACAGGACCCCGGCAGCACAGCTACTGACCGAATTAACTTAAAGAATGAGGCCCGGGAATCCCGGGCCTCGATTATTATTTTGACTGCCGCTTTTCCGCGCGCTTTTCCGCGCGCTTATCAGCCGCCTGCATGCGGGCTTGTGCTTCGCGGTCATCCTGATCGGCGAGTTCAGCAGAATATTCCTCGTATACTCCGTCAGCTTCTCTCTTATACTGATCAGGAACTTGAGGGAGCTTTTGCTTGTTTTTGTCACGGTTTTTGTGGATTGCATTTCTGCCCATATGATCACTCCTCATCAATAATCGGCCGGTCAAGCTTTATTGTTCGCTGATCAGGCTCCCGCTATGCATTACGATTTTTCCCTTGCGGCACGCTCAGCCCTTTTAAATTCGCGCGAATATCTGACTTCCTGCGTCTTGTTCAGAGAGGATTTAAAATGCTCCCGTTTTTTCTTGTCAGCCATCTTTTCAAGCCTCCTCAAAACCTCAGTTATTCACAGGCTGTCCGTTTCAACGGCATTTATACAAGTTTTAAGCTTCTTTTAACCGGCGGTTTTCCTCTTCGAATGTTCTCATGCTGTACAGCGTGTACATATCTTTCGGAATTTCATACAGGTGAAATGTATCGCTGCCGGCCCAGTCAAGATCAGTCTTGACGGCATAGGGGAGCTTTTCCGCCGCTTTGAGGGAGCGCATATTTGTTTTTCTGATTTTCATAAAAACGGCTTCGATTTGCTTTTCATAAAAAAGCTCGCAAAAAAACGTGTCTTTCGCCCGTTGATTCAAGCCTTTTCCATGATAAGGTTTGCCGAGCCATGTGCCAAGGAAGCCTTTTTGATCTTCGATTTCATACAAGCTGATGCAGCCGACCGGGTTTTCCCATTCATCAAGTATCGTTCGCGATATCAGCTTTCCCTGTTCTTCTTCTTCGATCATGTTTTTGACATGAAACATATACTCTTCAATCGTCTCCGCTTTATTTCTGACAAAAGGGAAGACATCCGGATGAATCATCAGTTCAAAAAGTGCATAGCAGTCGGTCAGTTCCCGTTTCTTCAGCATGGCAGCCCCTCCTTAGTTTGAGGGCGGCTTTTACAGCAGAACGGGACGCATAAATCCACCCTCGGAATTTTTTAATTTGCGGAAACAGTTGTCCGCGTATCTTGCACATCCATTAAAAAATTCGGGGTGGGAATCGAACCCACTAAAACCAGAGACCTGGTGGCGCACCATTTGCCTTCCCTGTATTGTATGCTGCTAAAAAGATACTTACATTTTACGCAGCTGGGAAAGGAAAAGCTACAAGGCTTTTGTTGGGAAAACAGCTTTTATGTCAAAAGGTGTTGCAGGGCATCTTCCAGTTCGGGATATATGAAATGATAGCCGTTCTGAAGCGCTTTTTTCGGGAGGACGCGCTGCCCTTTCAGCACGAGCATGCTCATTTCTCCGAGGATGCCTTTTATTACAAATTCGGGAACCGGAAGCCAGTGGGGGCGCTTTTCTACTTTCGCGACGGTTTGTCCGAAGGTTTCCATCTGAACGGGATTCGGTGCCGTGACATTGACAGGGCCGGACAGCTGAGGCTGCTCAATCGCTGATAATATCATGCCGACGACGTCTTCGATATGAATCCACGGCACCCATTGCTGCCCTGAGCCGACGCGTCCGCCTGCAAACAATTGATAGGGGAACACCATTTTTGGGAGCGCCCCTCCGTCTTTTCCAAGCACCATGCCAAAACGCATCCAGACGGTGCGGATGCCAAGCGCTTCAATTGGTTCGGCTGCTTTTTCCCACGAAGCTGTCGTTCTGCTTAAAAAATCCTCAGCTGAGACGGGGGATTCCTCTGTGAATGTCTGTTCAAGACTCGTTCCGTAAATGCCGACTGCGCTCGCCTGAATGAAGGTGTTCGGCTTCTTCCGAAGACTTTGTATGATACGGGCCGACTCCTGCACGGAGCGGAGGCGGCTTGCAGCGATTTCCGCCTTCGTTTTTTCATTCCAACGGCCGAAAAGTGATTTTCCGGCTAAATTGATCCAAACATCGATATCGGTCAGCTCTGTTTCAGGGCGGGTGCAGTTTTTTTGCCAGAGAACGTAAGAAGTGTTTTTTTGTTCGGTTTCAGCCGGTTTTCTTGTTAAAATATAGACGTGATGTCCCCGGGCGGTTAAGGCGTTTGTCAAATGCCTGCCGATAAAACCCGTCCCGCCGGAAATCGCAATCTTCATCATGATTCCTCCCTTTCATGATCATTAACCTTATTCTAAAAGAAGAAAACAAAAGAAGGGAGTTATTTATGCCATATATTACAAAGATTTCTGCCCAGAAAAACAATGAAGAGCGGGTCAATATTTTTCTGGATGAAAAGTATGCGTTCAGCGTCGACCTGGACGTGCTCGTCAAGTTTGACCTGCGAAAAGGCAAAGAGCTTGATGAGCTTGATATCATTGAGATTCAGTACGGAGACGACGTAAAAAAAGGGTTCAAAAAAGCGCTCGATTATTTGTCATACCGGATGCGCTCGACAAAGGAAGTCAAAGACCATCTCAAGAAAAAAGACGTCGCAGACTCCGCGATCACAGAAATCCTGCATATGCTTAAAGGTTATAAATATTTGGACGACCGCGAATTTGCGGCTGCATATGTCAGCACCCACAGAAAAACGAGCGGCAAAGGCCCCGATGTCCTATTCAGAGAGCTTAAATTGAAAGGGATCGATGATGAACTGATTCAGGAAGCGCTCAGTTCGTTTTCGTTTTCCGATCAGGTCGAGGCCGCGGTCAAGCATGCGGAAAAAGTGCTGAAAAAAGAAAAAAAGCTGTCCTCCAAAGAGACGAAACAGGCCATCGAACAGCACCTTGTCAGAAAGGGGTTCTCCTTCGATGTCATCTCGGCCGCGCTTCAGGAAACGGATTACGAAAACGACGACAGCGCTGAAAGGGAAGCGCTTGAGAAGCAAGGGGAAAAAGCGATGAAGAGGTGCGGTTATGACGGATCATACGAAACGAAAATGAAGGTCAAACAGCATCTGTTCAGAAAAGGCTTTTCAATCGACATGATTGATCAATTTTTAGATGAAAAGGGATGAGAATATGGAGAAAAGATACAGTGAAATGACTGCACACGAACTGCACCAGGAAATTGCGGGTCTGACCGAAAAGGCAAGAAAAGCGGAACAAATGGGGATTGTGAATGAACTGGCCGTCCACGAACGAAAAATCGCGATGGCGAAAGCTTACCTTCTTGATCCGGCCGATTTTAAAGCCGGCAATGTATACGAAATCGAAGATGGGGGCGATGATTTCCATATCCGCTATATAAACGGCGTGTTCGCCTGGGGATACCGTCTTTCGTCACCTGATCATGAAGAGGCTCTGCCGATTTCTTTATTAAAGGAAAAGGGCTAAGCCAAAAGCTTAAACCCTTTTCGCAAATGTTATCTTGTCCGGATGCGCGTGTTGCGCTGGAGAATGATGAGGTCCTGGGTCTGCTGCGTTTCTCCGTTTACCTGCGCGCGCGCATGCTTTGTGTTTGCCCATGGCTGCGGATAGTTTTGCGTTTTCATCTGGTTAAAATCGTTTGTATACGGTTTGCGATTTGCACACAAAAGAAATCACTCCATCCCAGAAAAGTTTAGCGTTTGCCGGAAGCCCTCATTCTTTCTTGCGGATGAGTATTTGTGCTTCCGTCAGGGCGCTTTGAAGCAAAATCATCTTTGGCCCGGGGCTCGCCTTCAAATTTATTGTTGTTCATGTTCGGAAAGCCTCTTGATTTATTTCGCATCTCTTTTAGGCTCCTCCAATCAAGTCCATAATGTTTGCGTCTTCGGTTCGGAAGACGTAAGGTTAGTATATGAAAAGGACGACGTTTTCAAAAAGAAAGTTTTTTCCTTAGGGAAAGGGGGAAAAGCCAAGTGGAAGAGTACTTTGAAAAGCTGACAAATGCGCTTCTTGAAAAAAATCATATGCTGAGTTACGCACAAGCCAGAACATGGGTTGAACTGCTGTGGGGGGATTTCGAGGCGACATTTGCAAAGGCCGGCCACCCGTACAGAGGAAAAGAGCTGACAGAGCGTGTCGTCAAAGAGTGGATTGAGCACTATGGCAGCAAGTTGCATTTATTTCAAAATGATAAGCCTTCTTACAAGGATCTGTTCTCCGGAGGCCGCGGGCTGCTTCATTAAGCATTTCTTTCGAAAAGAATGATTGGCGTGAAAGCGATTGTCATTGGTTCCGGATTGCCGGTGCCAGCGCCGCATATCAAAAGGAGCCCGGATGGCGCATGAAGGGCGTGAAGGAAAGGCGAGGCCGGAGCGGGAGCCGTCTGTCCGTTGAAGCGAAGACTGGTGTAAGCTTGCCTGATCAATGACCATTACATTGTGTCATTCGCCGATTCCCGGGTTGTCGGGAGGAGCCGCAAGAGGAGCGGGGTCACGGTTTCGACTGCAGCATAACGGCGTGAAGTCATGAAAAAAGCTCTGTCTGCAGCGTTCGGTCTTCCATCATGGAACAGTCGGAGAAATCAAATCCGGTTTTCACCCGATGACAAAGGGCATATTAAGGGGAAGGATTTGATTGCGGCGGCGGGCTTTGACCTCCGGTTTGACAAGCGGTCCTTACGAGGTTTTCCCTGCGGCTTCTTTGGCTTTTGGTGAAGAGCAGGGGTTTAATTTGGAAAAATATGATTCAATGCGAAAAATGTCGTAAAATGGGAAAACCATTAGGCTATCGTGTTTGATTCTAAAGCAATATCATTTTTTTACCACTTGTTCATAGATGTCTGATATAATGACAAAATAATCTTGTAGAAAATAGTACAGCGTGCCCACAGTTTTCCTTTTGTTGTGTGGGAAGCGGCTAGATGCAAGTATCCTGCCAAACGGATGCCGGATGCAATTTTATTATGTCCAAAAGAGGTGCCTTTAAGTGAAGAGAGGATTCGTTTCAATCATTATTCCTTCATACAATGAAGCAAGCAATATTAAATTGATTTATGAATCGTTGAGGAACGAATTTCAATCCATTGATTATGATTATGAAATTTATTACATAAATGATGGAAGCACTGATCAAACATTGGAGGAAATTAAAAAGCTAGCCGAAAAAAGCGAGCGTGTGAAATATATTTCGTTTTCACGGAATTTCGGCAAGGAGGCAGCCATCCTTGCCGGTTTTCAGCATGCCCGCGGCGATGCCGTTGTGGTGATGGATGCGGATTTGCAGCACCCGACATACCTCCTGCACGATTTTATTAAAGGGTATGAGGAAGGCTATGATCAAGTGGTCGCCCAGCGCAACAGAAAGGGAGACAACCCTGTGCGCTCCTACTTGTCGTCCCTTTATTACCGCTTTATCAATAATGCCGTGGAAGTCGATTTAAGGGACGGCGTCGGCGATTTTCGTCTTTTAAGCAGAAAAGCCGTCAATGCGATGCTGAAGCTGAGCGAAGGCAACAGGTTCTCAAAAGGGCTGTTTTGCTGGATCGGTTTTGACCAAAAGATTGTTTATTACGAGAACGTCGAAAGGAAAAACGGAAAGTCCAAGTGGTCGTTCCGCCACTTGTTGAACTATGGAATCGACGGGGTTGTGTCGTTCAACAACAGACCGCTGAGAATTTGTTTTTACGCCGGTATTTTTATCCTTTTTCTATCGCTTATTTATATCGCTGCGACATTCATCAGAATCTTAAAATACGGTGTGATCGTTCCCGGCTATTTTACGATTATTTCCGCCGTCCTGTTTCTCGGCGGCATCCAGCTTCTCAGCCTCGGAATCATCGGCGAATACATCGGGCGCATTTATTATGAGACGAAAAAGCGGCCTCATTACTTAATACAGGAGGCCAACATCGCTCATGGAGAAACTCATGAAAATCGTGAATCCTGAATTTATTCGCTTCGCCGTCGTCGGTGCAGTGAATACTTTGAATTACTATGCGGTGTATTTGCTGCTGCATGTTTTGCTTCAGTTGAATTATATGGTTTCTCATATTGCCGCTTTTTTCGTCAGTCTTGTGATTTCTTTTTTCTTGAACTGCTATTTTACATTTAAAATCAAGCCGACGCTGGCAAAGTTTTTGCAATTTCCGCTGACACAGCTGTTTAATTTGACGGTATCTTCTTTGTTCGTCTACACGTTTGTGAATTTTTTCAAGATGAACAGTGAGGCAGCTCCGCTTGCCTCCATGTTTTTAACCGTTCCTCTGACATTTTTAGTGACAGGGAAGATTTTGAAAAAAGACAGGGGAAGAGTATGAAGAAAACAGTTTTTTTATTTGTGATCGCAAGCGTTGCAGTTTCCTTGGCCGCCCATTCCTTTTTTCTGTATGAATGGGCGCATGACCGCTACATGACTGGGAACGGCGACGGACTTGCACAAATGATTATTTTTAAGTCGTTTCTTTTTGAACAATACAAACAAGGGAACTTCTTTTATTCGTATTCTTTCGGTCTCGGAGGCGGGATCTACAGCCAGCTTGGCTATTATTTCACGACGTCTTTTGTCTTCATCGCTTCATCCGCAGCCATTTTTCTGATGCAGCTTTTGCATTTGGCCGGGGATGCGGACCCTTTGTTCTGGGCGCAGGCCTCTGTATTCATCAGTGTCATCAAGCTCAGCCTGATCATTTTAGCGTCAGCGTATGCGTTAAACGGCATGGTGAAAAACAAGCTTGCCGCCTTTACAGGTGCGGTCTTGTACGGTACGTCGGTCATCTATTTCAGGCACACGGTGTTCTGGGAATTTTTCAGTGACGCCATGCTGTGGCTGCCGCTGCTTGTCGCCGGAGCCGAGAAAGTTATCAGGGAAAAGCGGACAGGACTGTTTATTACGGCTTGTTCTTTAACGCTGATCAATAACTTTTATTTTGCCTATATCAACTTGATTTTCATTGCGATCTATATCATCTTCCGCTGGCTGATCCGGCTAGACCCGGAAAAGGAAGCGCCGAGGTGGAAGCAATTCGGGATGTTCGCCGCTTCATGCCTGATTTCTTTCGGAATCAGCGCGGTTTCCTTTGTGCCTGCAGTTTACGGATTTTTAAACAATTTACGGCCGCCGTATGAACAGGCTGTCGCTGTATACGATCTGACGGACAACATTCTGTTTTCCAGCCGCATTGTCTTGCTGCCGGCTGTCTTTATGCTGTTCTTGTTCGCGTTTTCGTTCTATAAAAATAAAACGTTCAGGCTGTTTGCCTCAATCAGTGTGCTGCTTGTGCTTTTGCACTACAGCCCGCTTGCGGCAAGCGCGTTCAACGGCTTCTCCGCTCCGCAGAACCGCTTTGAATACCTGCTCGCTTTTACGATCGGGGGAGCGGCGGCCGCAGGAATGACCGAACTGAAAAACATCAGGCGGAAAGAGATGATATGGTCCATCCTGCTCGCCCTTCTGGTTTATATCGCGGTCATTTGGCGAAAAGACGTGGATTTATCACTGATGCAAAATTGGAGCATGCTTGTGCTTCTGTTCCTGACAATCGCCATCTTTACGGCGGCGGGGTTTCAATATAAGAAATCGCAGCTTTTTTTGCAAGCCTGCATTTTATTATCGTCCGTTCTCGTGGCGAACACGTATCAGAAATATGTTCTGTCTGAGTCAAGCGGCATTAAAGACGTCACAAAAAGCTATTTGACCAGCAATGAGTACAATGGCGAAGAACAGCGCCGCCTCTTAAACAACATTCGAAAAGACGATGACGGTGACCCGTATACAAGAATCGACTGGATGAACGGCGTGCGCAACAATACTCCGCTGATGCAGGATTTTAACGGCTTCAGCGCCTACTCAAGCATTCTCAATCGCGATCTTCTCCTGTTATATTGGGAAGACCTGCAAATCGATATGGGAAGGGAAAGCGTCAGCCGCTACGCATCGATGGGCGACCGGGCCAACTTGTACAGTTTGCTGTACGGCAAGTATTACATGACGGAAAAAGAGAATGCCGCCAATGTTCCGTACGGGTTTATCAAAACGGATGAATCAGAGCACTACGCGGTCTATAAAAACAAATACACCATGCCGTTTATCCGGACCGCGCGGACAGTATTTACGGAAAAAGATTTAGCGGATGCGCCTGTTTTAGCGCGGGAGCATGCGATGCTTGAAGGAATCGTGCTTGAGAATGGCGATGATGGAAAAGTGCAGCCGCCGGACGTTCCTGATTTGATGAAGCAGACGAAGCTGAAAACCGAAGGGGCGAGCTATCATAACGGCGTCCTCGACGTCACCGCCGAAAATGGCGGCATCGATCTAATTCCCGAAGGCGGGCTCCCGAAAGAAGGCGACTATTATGTCGGATTTTATTTAAAAAGCCTTGCAAAAGACCAATTCTTTAACTTGCGGGTCAATGATTATGTAACATCAAGAAAATCGAACGAGTCGATTTACAAAACAGGTGTTTACGATTTAACGATCAGGGTCCCGAAAACAGATAAAATTTCAATCAGGCTGCCAAAAGGGAAATATCAATTGGACCATTTGAGCCTGCACCAGGAAGACTATCAATTGCTGAAAAAAGCGGCCGCCCAAAAAGCGCCGGCCGCCGACTTGGACTGGCGGAACAATCAAGTGTCCATCAGCTTTGACAATCAAAATGGAGACCGCTACATGGTCCTGCCGGTTCCGTACGAAAAAGGCTGGGAAGTCACTGTAAACGGAAAACCGCAAACCGTCCATAAGGCAAATTACGCGTTTATCGGATTTTCAATAGAAAAAGGGAAAAACGACATCCGGCTCGTTTATTACCCGCCGTACTTCAAAGCTGCCTTGGCCGTGACAGTCATCAGCCTCATCATCGGAATCTGGTACGGCAGAAGGAGAAAAAAGCTTGGCTCCTAAACAGAGCCAAGCTTTAATTTTTTCTGAAGTTTTTCCTCGCTGAAAATCCATCCCGTATAGGAGGTGATTAATTCGAGCGTGTCTCTGTCGATGTGCGCGATCGCCACGAAAGGGTAGTGTCCTTTGCTGCGGTATCGCAGGTCGATAAAGCGGACTTCGTAGTGATCTTTATACGTATCGATCTCCCATTTGTAAACCGGTGAGAATGAAAGAAACGCCGAAATGTTCTTATCTTGTTTCGCCGCTTTCATCACGTTCGTATCCGGCACAGGCACCCTGTTGAAGGTGTCGACGATGACGACGTTTCCGTCCATGCTTCGTCCGACGTAAAAAGCCGATTTTGCTTTGACGGCAATTCGCCACTGCCTGAATTTCATCGTAGGCGAAATAATGATTTCTTCAATATCTTCGATTTTTTCACGGAGCTCATGCTTGATGTTCCTCTGCATGAAATACCTCACCAGATAATAACCGGCCAAGACGATGTAAAGAGCCAAAAATGTATAGCCCTGATGAGCGCCTGCCAGCCAAAAGGCGATGGCTATGAGATGGCTGACGAAAATAAACGGATCAAATGTATTAATCAAGCCGAGCGCTACCCATTTCCTTGAAAAAGGTCTGATCGCCTGTGTTCCGTATGCATTAAAAATATCCACGAACACATGAAGCGCGACCGCGGCAAAGGTCCAAAGCCACAGGTGAAGCAGATTGGCTTCGGGATAAAAGAGCATGAGAATGCCCGGAATCATCAGCGACCAGGCGAGAACAGCGGGGATGGAATGGGTGAATCCCCTGTGGTGCCTAATATAAACAGCGTTGTTTTTCAATTTCAAAACGGTATCGATATCCGGAGCCTGAGATCCGGCGATTGTCGCAATCATCACGGCTTGAGCCATTGATGGGTCCATTCCGACAACTGGATCAAGCGTCGCAATGCCTCCGAGTGCAACGCCCATGACAACATGTGTGCCAGTATCCATTGGTGACCTCCCCTAATGGTGCTAGAAAATCATTTTATTTTCCAAAAACAGAACGAACGACGGACCTTGCCTGAAATATTTAACGCTTTTGCTTTCTTCACTTTTAATGTAACATGTTATCGTATATGCATATAGTTTACAACAAAAAGCCGAAGTAACAAAAGATCGGTATGCAAATGTGACGTGCACAGGCAAGGAGAAGTTTCATGATGGATCTGCAAAAGAAATTAGAGCAAAAAAACATCAAACAATTTCAAGAAGATTTAATTTCTTGGTATGAGCAAGAAAAACGGGATCTGCCATGGCGCTCAGACAGCGACCCTTATAAGGTATGGGTGTCAGAAGTGATGCTTCAGCAGACGAGAGTGGACACGGTGATTCCTTACTTCAACAACTTTATCGAAAAATTCCCGACCGTTGAAGCGCTCGCTGAAGCCGACGAAGAAAAAGTGCTTAAAGCCTGGGAAGGACTGGGATACTATTCAAGAGTTCGGAACTTGCAGAGCGCTGTCAGGGAAGTCCACGAACGATACGGAGGAGTGGTTCCTCCTTCAAAAGAGGAATTCGGCAGCTTAAAAGGTGTCGGCCCTTATACAAGAGGCGCGGTGCTAAGCATCGCCTACAATCAGCCGGTACCCGCGGTGGACGGAAATGTCATGCGGGTCATGTCACGGATTCTTTCCGTATGGGATGATATCGCAAAGCCTAAAACCAAAACCCTGTTTGAAAAAATTGTCGAAGCGTTTATTTCTGAAGAAAAACCGTCCGAATTTAACCAGGGGCTGATGGAGCTTGGCGCTGTCATCTGTACGCCGAAATCGCCATCCTGCCTTCTCTGTCCCGTCCGAGAACACTGTTCCGCTTTTGCAGAAGGCTGTGAAAAAGAGCTTCCGGTTAAAAGCAAAAAGAAAAAACCCTCGGTAAAAACTCTTGCAGCCGTTGTCCTGACTGATGAAGAAGGATACATCTATATCCATAAAAGACCGGCATCAGGCCTTTTGGCAAACCTTTGGGAATTCCCGAACACAGAAACGCAGAAAGGGCTGAAGCACGAGCGCGAGCAGCTTGCTGCTTTTTTGAAAGAAGCAGCCGGAATAGAGGCCGAAATCGGTCCGCTTGAAGGAATCGTAGAACACGTGTTTACACACCTTGTCTGGAACATTTCTGTCTTTTTCGGGAAAACGCTCGATCAACCGGATGATTCATACTTTAAAAAGGTCACGAAAGAAGAGCTCGCTGAATATGCCTTCCCGGTTTCGCATCAGAAAATATGGAATATGTATATGAAATAGGCAGCTTGACTGTGCATGCTGCCCGTTAGTCGTACTGGATGGTGGTGCCGTGCGTATAATCGGCTTCCTGGCGGCGCAGTCCGCCTCTTGCTTGAATTTCTTTCACAACCTCCAGGTATTCGGCATGCCCTTCTTCATTAAGGAATGGCATGATTTGCTGGAAGGCGCGGTGAAAATAGAGAAGCTCCGCATCTTTCCACTCGTTTTTCGGCGTGTGGTCGAGCTCGCTCATATCGCGTCCTACGTACATAAGGCGAATGCCTCCTTTTTGATCGTGTTATGAGCTATTTTTTATCAGATTTTTAATCACTATACTAGGAGATGAATGACAAATGGAACAAAGAAAATGTGCCCTTATTACAGGAAGCAGCCGCGGCGTCGGCAAAGCAGCCGCCCTGAGGCTTGCCGAAAACGGCTACAATATCGTCATCAACTATGCAAGAAGCAAAAAAGCGGCCCTTGAGACGGCTGAAGAAATCGAAAAGCTCGGTGTCAAAGCATTGGTCGTCAAGGCGAATGTCGGGCAGCCGGCGAAAATAAAAGATATGTTTCAGCAAATCGAGGAAACCTTCGGCAGACTGGACGTGTTCGTCAACAATGCTGCATCCGGCGTATTACGCCCCGTCATGGAGCTTGAGGAAAGCCATTGGGACTGGACGATGAACATCAATGCGAAAGCTCTGCTATTCTGCGCGCAGGAAGCGGCAAAGCTGATGGAGAAAACGGGAGGCGGCCACATTGTGAGCATCAGTTCGCTCGGTTCGATCCGTTATTTGGAAAACTATACGACAGTCGGCGTTTCAAAAGCTGCGCTTGAATCATTGACAAGATATCTCGCTGTTGAGCTTGCGGCGAAAAACATCATCGTCAATGCGGTTTCCGGAGGCGCGATCGATACAGACGCCCTGAAGCACTTCCCGAACCGCGAAGAACTTTTGGAAGATGCCCGGCAAAATACGCCTGCCGGCCGCATGGTTGAGATTAGCGACATGGTCGATGCGGTGGAATTTTTAACGTCAGGGAAAGCGGATATGATCCGCGGACAGACGATCATTATTGACGGCGGCCGTTCACTGCTCGTGTAAATTTTTCGCGTTCAATGAATAGGATATCATCCTCCTGCACAATCTAATGGTCGTGGAGGTGATATACAATGGCTAACCAACAATCCAAAACAAACGCACAAAAAGTAAGACAACAAAACCAAGCTTCTGCACAAGGTGGTCAGTTCGGCACTGAATTTGCCAGCGAAACTGACGCGCAGCAAGTAAGACAAAATAACCAACAAGCTGAGCAAAAAAAACAGCAAAACAGCTAATCACTGAAACAGGAAAAAGCACTTCACCATCGGATGAGGTGCTTTTTTCTTTTCGTTTTTTTGATCCGACAAAACATCCGAATCTTAGCCACAATCAGTCAAAGGACATCCGGCATGTATAGAGAAATGTTAGTTAGGCAATAAATGGAGTAGAGCATAGAATGGAGGATCCCGAATGCCGGAATTTGAAAACTTGGTTCAGGGGCAGATGGAGATTATGGATAAGCTGCTGTATCTGCAAGCGGAGATTGAAAGATGCCAGAAAATTGAAAAAGAATTGGCTGCCCTTGAAAAGAAAGCCCAGCTTTTATCGATCCGGGAAGATATATCCCAGAAGCGGAAAGATCTTGCTCAAATTCAGGATTTATTCCAAAAGCAGACGGAGCAGGTGATTCAGGCTTATCAAAGAATCGAAGCATGAGCCTCTCTTTATCGTTTTTAGAAAAGAGCCATTCCTGTTCGGGAGTGGCTGTTTTATTTTCATTTTTTATTTTCAAACGTTATAATAAATAAAAGAACTGTCGGACAGGCGATGTGACACACTGACTTGTAAGGCTTTTGCAAAGAAAGTAGGGGAGAAAAACATGGGCTTTCCCAAGGAAGGAGAAACCATTCAAATTCATAGCTATAAGCACAATGGACAGATTCATCGGATTTGGAATGAAACAACGATTTTAAAAGCAACGGAATTGTGCATCATCGGCGCCAATGACCGGACAATGGTCACAGAATCTGACGGCCGGACATGGGTGACGCGAGAGCCCGCAATTTGTTATTTCCATGCAAAGCAGTGGTTTAACGTCATCGGCATGCTTCGCGAAGACGGGATTTATTACTATTGCAACATCAGCTCGCCGTTTGCTTTGGACGATGAAGCCATCAAATACATCGACTATGATTTAGACGTGAAAGTCTTTCCGGATATGACGTATCATATTCTTGATGAAGATGAGTACGCGGATCATAAAAAGGCGATGAATTATCCGAAGGAAATCGACGGCATTTTAAGGTACCACTTAAATACGTTGCTGCATTGGATACACCAAAGAAAAGGCCCGTTTGCATCTGAATTTATTGATATTTGGTATGAACGGTATTTGCATTATACAAAATAAACCTGAAAAACCTGTTGAGACCAACAGGTTTTTTGCGGTGTACTCACACATCAAGATATAGAGGGGGGAAGACGTGTGGGGGTAATCAGAAGGTACATGGAATTTGTGAAGCCGTATAAATGGAAAATCGTTTTGACGGTTTTAATCGGTATTATTAAATTTTCTATTCCGCTGGTCATCCCGCTTCTGCTGAAATACGTCGTTGACGACATCATCCAGGGGAGCGGAACCACTGAAGAAAAAACATCCACATTATTCATGGTAATGGCGGTTATGTTCGCCATTTTTTTGGTGCTTCGGCCGCCTGTCGAATACTATCGGCAATATTTCGCACAGTGGACGGCAAGCAAGGTGCTTTATGATATCAGGGACAAGCTGTTTGCACACATTCAAAAGCTGAGCCTCAGGTATTATGCAAACACCCGCGCAGGAGAAATCATTTCAAGGGTCATCAACGATGTCGAGCAGACAAAGGAATTTGTCATCATCGGGTTGATGAACGTATGGCTTGACGTGATGACGATTTTTATCGCCATCGCCATCATGCTGACGATGGATGTGAAGCTGACGCTTATTTCGATCGTGCTGTTTCCGCTTTACGGACTGTCTGTTAAATTCTTCTACGGCAGGCTCAGAAAGCTGACGAGAGAACGTTCCCAGGCGCTGGCCGAGGTGCAGGGCCACCTTCATGAAAGGGTTCAGGGGATGCCTGTCATCAGGAGTTTTGCGATCGAGGATTATGAACAGAAGCAATTTGATCACGAGAACGCGAATTTTCTCGGCAAAGCAATCCGCCATACGGCCTGGAATGCCAAAACGTTTGCCGTCGTCAATACGGTTACAGACCTCGCTCCGCTGATCATCATTACGGTTGCGGGTTACCATGTGATTCACGGGTCCCTTACTGTAGGAACGATGGTGGCGTTTTTCGGATATATTGAACGCCTCTACAACCCGCTGCGCCGCCTGATCAATTCATCGACAACATTGACGCAGTCGATCGCATCGATGGACAGGCTGTTTGAATTTATTGATGAACCGTATGAATTAAAAGATAAACCCAATGCTGTAAAAGCAGAGCGGTTAAAAGGAATTGTTGAATTCAAAAATGTTTCCTTCCAATACGAAAAGTCGGAAGAAATGATTCTGCAGAATCTTTCTTTGAAAGCGGAACGGGGCGAAACGGTCGCACTCGTCGGGATGAGCGGAGGCGGAAAATCAACGCTCGTCAGCCTCATTCCGAGATTCTACGATGTCTCAGCCGGAAGCCTGGAGATCGACGGCATCGATGTGCGCGATTACCAGGCGCAGAGCCTTAGAAACCAAATCGGCATGGTGCTTCAGGATACATTTTTATTCAGCGAATCGGTACGTGAAAACATATCGATCGGAAATCCCGAAGCTTCGATGGAAGACATCATTGAAGCGGCAAAAGCCGCGAATGCCCATGATTTTATTATGGAACTGCCGCAAGGCTATGATACAAAGGTCGGAGAAAGGGGCGTCAAGCTGTCCGGAGGCCAAAAACAGCGGATATCAATCGCCAGGGTGTTCCTGAAGAATCCGCCTCTCTTAATTTTGGATGAAGCGACATCAGCGCTTGACCTTGAAAGCGAGCACTATATTCAGGAAGCGATGGAAAAGCTCGCGAAAGACCGGACGACCTTTATCGTTGCCCACAGATTGTCGACGATTACCCACGCTGACAAAATCGTCGTCATCGAAAACGGACGTGTCGCGGAAGTCGGCACACATGACGAATTAATGAGCCGCGACGGCCACTATAAGCATTTATTTACCATTCAAAAATTAAACTAAAACCGCCAAAAGCCTGACTTTCGTTTGAAGCCGAACGATTGTCAGGCTTTTTCTTTCCATGCAAATTTCGTACATATTTCCTATCCCGTCTAAATACAATTTAAAAAATACAAGCTCCGGAGGTGTATAAGTGACAAAAGAAAAATTGCTTGAAGTATCGGATTTGTCGATTTCGTTTCACCAGAAAAAGTCTGAAACCCCGATTGTGCAAGGCATTTCTTTCGATCTCCATCCCGGAGAAATCATGGGAGTCGTCGGAGAGTCCGGCTGCGGCAAGAGCGTCACCTCTTTGGCTTTAATGGGGCTGAACGCAAACACCCGGACGACGGGCCGGATCAAGTTTCAAAACAAAGATCTTCTCATGCAGTCTGAAAAAGAATGGAGACAGATGCGCGGCAATGACATCGCAATGGTTTTTCAAGAGCCGATGACCTCCCTCAACCCCCTTTTCACAATTGGCGATCAATTAACAGAAGCACTCTCCAGCCATACCAATATTCATAAAAAAGAAGCAAGAAGAAAAGCCGTTCAAATGCTGGAAACCGTCGGCCTGCCGAGGGCGGACCAGCTGATGAAGCAGTATCCCCACGAACTGTCGGGAGGCATGAGGCAGCGGGTCATGATCGCAATGGCATTAATTTGCGAACCGAAGCTGCTGATCGCCGATGAACCGACAACAGCTCTCGACGTCACCATCCAGGCCCAGATTCTGTCCCTGCTGAAAAAGCTCAATGCCGAATTTAACACAGCCATTCTCCTCATTACCCACGACCTTGGCGTCGTTCACAATACATGTGAACGCGTGATGATTATGTATGCCGGCCGGATCGTTGAAGAGGGCGGTGTCACCGCTGTTTTTGACAGTCCGAAACACCCTTATACAAAAGGCTTGTTCGCCTCTATTCCGGCATTCACAGACAAATCCGAGCGGCTGTTTTCGATTGAGGGGCAGGTGCCGAAGCCGGGATCGATTAAAAAAGGCTGTATGTTTGCGCCGCGATGCCCCCATAAACATGAACGCTGCATTGAAGAAGCGCCCGGATTGAACAAGCTGAAGGATGATCATGCTGTAAGCTGCTTTCTCTATGAAGAGGAAGGTGTTTTCAAATGAATCGCGAACTGCTGAGCGTTCAAGAGCTGAAAACGTATTACCGCGTGTCCCGTAAGAAAATCGTGAAAGCGGTCGATGATGTTACACTGTCAGTTAAAAAAGGCGAAATCTTAGGGGTTGTCGGGGAATCCGGCTGCGGAAAATCGACCTTGGGAAAATCGATATTGCGGCTGACCGAACCGACTTCGGGAAAGGTGACTTTTCTCGGGCAGGAGATGACAGACCTTAATGCAAAAGATCTTCGCAACATGAGAAGGCATATACAAATGATTTTTCAAGACCCGTACGCTTCGTTAAATCCACGCATGAAAATAAAGGATATTTTGGAAGAACCGCTGATCGTTCATCAACTCGGAAAGAAGGCTGAAAGGAGAGAGGTCGTGCGCTCGATGCTTGAAATTGTCGGCCTTGATGCTTCATACGGCGACCGGTACGCACACCAATTCAGCGGCGGTCAGAGGCAAAGGATCGGCATTGCAAAAGCGCTGATCACTAAGCCAAAACTAATCATTGCCGATGAACCTGTCTCCGCGCTTGATGTATCCGTTCAGGCGCAGATCTTAAATCTGCTGAATGATTTGCAGGAGGCATTCGATTTAACGTTTCTGTTTATTTCTCATGATCTCGCAGTCGTTCGCTATATCAGCGACAGGGTGGCCGTGATGTATTTCGGAAAGATCGTCGAGATGGCGGACGCCGAATCGTTATTTAGAGAGCCGAAACACCCGTATACAGAAACGCTGTTAGCGGCAGTACCGGTCATCGGCAAAGGCGAAGCGGTTCATACGGCACCGGATATTGCCGCGCCCCGCATGAGTGAAAAGGGCTGTCCTTTTTACAGCAGATGCATGAAGCGGGCAGCGGTTTGTCTGGAAGCGGAGCCGCCTCTTGAAGAGACTGCGGACGGGCATTATGCCGCATGCCATTTTACCAATAAGGAGGCAGTACGATGAAAAAGAAAAGCTGGCTGATCTGTTTGGGAATGATTCTGTCTGTTTCCGCTTTTTTAATGGGATGCTCCGGTAACGAAAGCGGAAAAAACGACGGAGGGACGAACGGGGGAAAAGATACGCTGATCATCGGCAGAGGCGGTGATTCAACATCGCTTGATCCGATCACAACGACAGAAGGCGAAGCGTTTAAAGTGACGATCAATATGTTTGAGACCTTGCTGAATTACGGAGAACAAGACACTACGCTGAAGGAAGGCCTCGCGGTCAAATGGGACGCTTCAGATGACGGTTTGACCTACACACTGGAGCTGAGGCAAGGCGTGAAATTCCATGACGGAACGGATTTTAATGCAGAAGCCGTCAAATACAATTTTGAGCGGTGGATGAACGGGGATGAAGAAAAATTTCCTTACTACGGCATGTTCGGAGGCTATAAGAAAGATGAGGGGCATGTCATCAAAGATATAAAAGTGCTCGACGACCATAAGATTCAGTTCATTTTAAAACGCCCGCAAGCGCCGTTTTTAAAGAACCTTGCCATGACTTCATTCGGGATTGCGAGTCCTGCCGCCATCGAAAAATACGGCGAAAAATTCAGGGAGCACCCCGTCGGCACGGGCCCTTACAAATTTGTCGAATGGAAGCCGAACGACCGGATCGTTCTTGAAAAAAATGAAGACTATTGGGATCAAGGCAAACCGAAATTGCAGAAGATCATTTTCAGAGCCATTCCTGAAAACTCAGCCCGCTTAAATGCGTTGAAGACGGGCGAAATCGACCTAATGGACGGCGTCAATCCGTCTGATATCGAAAGCATCAAAGCAGACGCCAATCTGAAAACATTTGAAAGGCCTTCAATGAACGTCGGGTATCTCGGAATGACGACGACAAGAAAACCATTTGACAATAAGCTGGTCCGCCAGGCGCTGAATCATGCTGTTGATAAACAGGCGATTATCGATTCCTTCTACGGAGGCCTCGCCGAATCTGCCAAAAACCCGCTCCCTCCTTCACTTGAAGGATACAACGATCAGATAAAGGAATATCCGTATGATTTAAAAAAGGCAAAAGAACTCTTAAAAGAAGCCGGATTCCCGGACGGGTTTAAAATGAAGCTTTGGGCAATGCCTGTCCCGCGGCCATATATGCCGGACGGTATGAAAATAGCCGAAGTGATTCAATCAAGCTTCGAAAAAATCGGCGTCAAAGCGGAAATCGTCACTTACGACTGGGCGACGTATTTGGATAAGGTGAGCAAAGGGGAAGCTGACGCGTTTTTGATGGGCTGGACCGGAGACAATGGAGATCCGGACAACTTCATTTATACCCTGCTTGATAAAGATAATATCGGCGGTAACAACTATACGTACTTCAGCAATGACGAGCTTCATGACATCTTAATCGAAGCGCAGTCAGACCCTGACCAAAAGAAGAGAAATAAACTGTATCAAGATGCGCAGGAGCTCCTCCATGAAGAATCGCCTTGGATTCCGCTTGTCCATTCCACGCCGATTTTGGCCGGTTCAAAAGATATCGAAGGATATGCTCCGCATCCGACAGGGAGTGAAGTATTGTCCGGCGTAGAGTTTAAATAGGTGGTGACAGCCATTGCTTGCGTACTGTTTAAAACGGACGGGGATGCTGATCCCCGTTCTCATTGGCATGACACTGGTCGTTTTTTCGATCATCCGCTTTATTCCCGGCAACCCCGCCCAGGTTATTCTCGGTCAGAGGGCGACAAAGGAAGCGGTGCAGCAGCTAACCATCCAGCTCGGCCTTGATCAGCCGTGGTATGTGCAATACGCCAGATATATCGGGGATTTGCTGAAAGGGGATCTCGGGACATCAATCCGCACGGGAGCGGCGATTACGCAAGAAATAAAGCCGTATTTGTTCGCCACTCTCGAGCTTGCTTTTTTCGCGATGCTGATCGCAGTGTTTGTCGGCGTGAATGCCGGAATCATCAGCGCGTGGTTTAAGAATTCGGTATTCGACTATATCGCGATGCTGGTTGCTTTAATTGGCGTGTCGATGCCGATTTTTTGGCTTGGTCTGATGGGCCAGTGGTTCTTTTCGATCGAGCTCGGCTGGCTGCCGACAACGGGAAGGGAGAATGTCAGAAATCCGGTCGAAGCCTTTACTTACATTCATACACTGGACACCCTTTTACACGGAAGATTTGATCAGTTTGCAGAAACCATCCGCCATTTAATTCTGCCGGGAACTGCTCTTGCCACCATTCCCGCTGCGATCATTGCGAGAATTACGAGGGCCAGCATGATAGAGGTGCTGCAGTCCGATTATATCCGCACGGCAAAAGCAAAAGGCGTGCATATGTTTTTCGTTATCTATAAGCACGGTTTAAAAAATGCGTTCATTCCGGTGTTGACCGTCATCGGCCTCCAAACCGGACTTTTACTGGGCGGCGCGATTTTAACGGAGACGATTTTTGCCTGGCCCGGCATCGGCCGGTACATTTATGATGCGATCAGCTACCGCGACTACCCGGTTATCCAATCGGGCATTCTCGTGATCGCCTTCATCTTCGTCATGATTAACTTCATTGTTGATCTGCTGTACGCTGTCATCGATCCGAGAATTAAATATTAGGAGGCGGGAAATGTGGTTGTGCTTCAAAATGAACAGCAGAGGGAGGACGTGAAGGTGCGTTCGCCTTTGGCGGAACATATTCGGCGGTTCTTTGAGCATAAACTGGCTGCCGCCGGCACGATTTTAGTCGCTCTGTTTATCCTGCTGGCCATCTTCGCGCCGCTCATCGCACCCTATGGAATAAACGACCAGTCACTGTCAGACAGGCTCGCCGCTCCGTCTGCTGAACACCTTTTTGGAACGGACGATTTTGGCAGGGATATTTTTTCAAGGGTGCTGTACGGCGCGAGGCTGTCTTTATGGGTCGGCTTTTTCTCCTGTCTGGCATCGGCCTTGGCGGGGACGCTGTTAGGGCTGATCGCCGGTTTTTACGGCAGATGGGCTGATGCGTTGATTTCGCGGCTGTTTGATATCATGCTCGCGTTTCCCAGCATTCTGCTGGCGATCGCCATTGTGGCGATTCTCGGGCCTTCCCTTGAAAATGCCCTGATTGCCATCGCCATCATCAACGTTCCGACGTTTGGCAGGCTCGTTCGTTCAAAAGTGCTCAGCATCAGGCAGGAGGAATATGTCTTATCTGCGTGTGCTGTCGGGATGTCCAATATGAGGATGATGTTTAAACACATTCTTCCCAACAGCATGGCCCCGGTTATCGTTCAAGCGACACTGAATATTGGAACGGCGATTATAGAAGCGGCCGCGCTCGGATTTTTAGGGTTGGGGGCGCAGGCGCCGAACCCGGAGTGGGGAAAAATGCTTGCGGATGCCCGGCCTTATTTGGCGCAGGCCCCGTGGACATTATTTTTTCCGGGATTTGCGATCATGCTGACCGTGCTCGGCTTTAATCTGATGGGAGACGGCCTGCGCGACACCCTTGATCCGAAAATGAAGGAAGGAAAATAAAAAAACCGGTTAACGTATTCGTTAACCGGTTTACTCTTCCTCAACTTCAAGCTCGCTGTCTTTTTTGTGGTACGTCTGAAAGCTTGTGAGCAAGGTTTCTAAATGTTCAAGCTGTTCTCGGTATTCTACGGTGCTCGCCATAATGGTCAGCATATTGTAGTCCAACAGTTCTTCTTTCAATTTGTCCTGGTTTTTCAGGAATGATTCGGTCAAGTGCTGTTTGTACACGTCTCCTTCTTCGTGAAGGTCGACGTGATCCTGCGTTTTAATCCTGCCGACGAATCTCATTAAAATTTGCTCGTGCCAATGGAGAAGATAATCAAGCTCTTCGACCAGCGTTTCTTGAAATTCTTCAGGCATATGACAAAACTCGTTTTCAAGCCGGTGCAGTTTTTTCAAAGCATCAAGCGCGCGGTTCGATGCAATGATCGCCTGTCTGAACAGCACGAGCTTTCGCTGTTTTACATATGTGGAACGTTTTAAATAGCTTCTTTCTTCTTTGTAAAGCAAGTAAAGGTGATCGACCTTCATCATTTTTTCTTTCAGCTTTTCAATGTCTTCTTTTAGCATGGAGTGTTCCGTTGTCTTCCGCGTCAACAATCTGATCCATTTAATGACTTCATCTGTATTTTCAACAACATGGCTGACGAGCTTCGTTTCATATTTAGGCGGCAGAAAAATCAGGTTGACCAGGAACGCAGACAATACACCCAAAATAACCGTTCCGGTTCTCACCAAGGCAAACCATAAAAAGTTGTCGCCGGAGCTCTCCAATATGGCAATAACGGTGACGAGAGCGATCGAAATTGTATTCTCGATCTTCAGCTTCAGGTTGATCGTAATGACGATTACCGCCGTCAATCCGATGATGATCGGACTGGGTTCGAAAATAAGTCCAAAAATAATGGCTGTGGCAGCTCCGATTATGTTCGCCTGCACTTGATCGACAATCGTCAAAAATGAACGATAGATCGAAGGCTGTATCGCGAAGATAGCCGCGATTCCCGCGAAGACAGGAGTCGGAAGGCCGAGCCAAGACGCGAGGTAAAGCGCAAGCGTAATGGCAATGCCTGTTTTGAAAATACGGGCACCAAGTTTCATTAGGCTGTACTTGCATCCCTTTCTATAATAAAATTCGTTCTTTACAGAAAATGAATTGTATTGAACATTCCCTCTCTGTTAATTTGCCAAACAATAAAGTAATATACAGCGATCTTCCGAAATATTCAACCCATTTTTAAGAAAAAACAAATCATTGACAAAAAAGAAAAACAAGCCGGCGGAAAGTGCCTGTTCACCGCGTTCCCAAAGTGCTCCGCATTTGATAAAAAAGAGAGCGGACCCGCTCTCTTTTTATATGCGTTGTTTCAATTGTTTAAATGAGTCATCCACGGCTTTAAGCGTCGCTTTAATGTCCTCTTCCGTGTGCGCGGTGGTGATAAACCATGCTTCATATTTTGAAGGCGCAAGATTGATTCCGCGCTCAAGCATCAGTTTGAAAAAGGCAGCGAACATTTCTCCGTCCGTATTTTCGGCTTGCTCATAGTTTTCGACTTTTTCGTTCGTGAAGTATACGGTGAGCGCGCCTTTTAGACGATTGACAGTGATATTGATGCCATGGGTCTCGGCATGTCCCAGGATACCTTCTTCAAGCATAGCGCCGAGGCGGTCAAGTTTTTCGTATGTGCCTTTTTCTTTCAGCACTTCAAGGCAGGCGATACCTGAGAGGATCGAAGCCGGATTCCCCGCCATCGTGCCCGCTTGATAAGCAGGTCCGAGCGGTGCGACTTGTTCCATAATCTCTTTTTTGCCTCCGTATGCGCCGATTGGCAGGCCGCCGCCGATGATTTTGCCAAGCGCCGTTAAATCAGGTTTGACGCCAAGCAGATCCTGGGCGCCGCCGTACATAAAGCGGAAAGCGGTGATAACTTCATCATAGATGACGAGTGCCCCTGCGTTATGCGTCAGTTCATTGACCTGTTCGAGAAATCCGCTCTTCGGTTCGACGATCCCGAAGTTTCCGACAATCGGTTCAACGAGAACTGCTGCAATATCGTTCCCCCATTTATCGAGCGCTTCCTTATAGCTGTCGATATCATTGAAAGGAACGGTAATCACCTCATTTGCGATGCTTTTTGGAACCCCGGCTGAATCAGGCGTGCCGAGCGTTGACGGACCTGAACCGGCCGCCACCAGCACAAGATCGGAATGGCCGTGGTAGCAGCCGGCGAACTTGATGATTTTCGTCCTGCCTGTATAGGCCCGGGCGACGCGAATCGTCGTCATCACGGCTTCCGTTCCTGAATTGACGAATCTCACTTTATCCAAGGCAGGAATCGCTTCTTTAAGCATCTTGGCAAATGTCACTTCATGCTTTGTCGGCGTGCCGTAAAGAACTCCGTTTTCAGCAGCTGTTTGAATCGCTTTCGTGATATGCGGGTGAGCGTGGCCCGTAATAATCGGTCCGTATGCGGCAAGGTAGTCTATGTATTTGTTGCCGTCTACATCCCAAAAATAAGCGCCGCTTCCCCTTTCCATCGCGACGGGAGAACCGCCGCCGACCGCTTTGTAAGACCTTGAGGGGCTGTTGACGCCTCCGACTATATGTTGAAGAGCTTCTTCATGAAGCTTTTCAGATTGAGTATGCTGCATAATATCCTCCTCATTTCTGCACCTTTTATCTATTTCTATATTGTAACACGAGGCGGACAGAGCGCAAAAAAGAAGCCGCCGAACATTTGAACAAGCGGGCGCTGTTTTTTATAATGGGGGAAAGCAAGCGATTAAACATAACAGGAGGCAAAACAATGACTGTTGAAATTGGACAAAAGGTGCCTGATATTGAACTGCTGGGTGATCACGGAGAAAAAGTAAAGCTGTCGGATTTTGAAGGAAAGTATGTCGTGCTCTATTTTTACCCGAAAGATATGACGCCGGGATGCACAACGGAAGCGTGCGATTTCAGAGACCGACATGAAAGCTTTGCCGAACTTGATGCCGTCATCATCGGAGTCAGCCCTGACGACCAGACAAGACATGAGAAATTCAAGCAGAAACACGATCTGCCGTTTCTGCTGCTCGTCGATGATGAACACAAGCTCGCTGAAAGCTTTGACGTATGGAAGCTGAAGAAGAATTTCGGCAAGGAATACATGGGTGTCGAAAGGTCGACATTCCTGATTGATAAAGAAGGCCGCCTTGTGAAAGAGTGGCGGAAAGTAAAGGTAAAAGACCATGTCGCAGAAGCGCTTCAAGCAGTAAAAGAAATCGCGGAAGCGTAAAGCTCTTGCGGGAGGCCGGACTGTATTTTAGTTTGGTCTCTTTTTACGCTCATATTCGTCTGTCTGACCGGACATGCTGATCATATCGGCCTTTTTCGCCTTAAAAATAGCTTTTTCACAGGGATTGGAATTGACAAAGATTCTGATCAGGAGTTACACTAATTATAAACGTTATAATGTAAGAATTTTTTTTAGAAGAGAGGTGCATGACGATGGCTGAACATAACCTGAAAGAAGCGTTGGAAGCGTTGAAGGAAACCGGGGTTCGAATTACTCCTCAACGTCATGCCATTCTGGAATTTCTCGTGAATTCTATGTCTCATCCAACTGCAGATGATATATATAAAGCTCTGGAAGGGAAATTTCCAAACATGAGCGTAGCAACGGTTTACAACAATTTGCGGGTTTTTAAGGAATCAGGGCTCGTTAAGGAATTAACGTACGGAGATTCCTCCAGCCGGTTTGACTTCGTGACATCCGAGCATTATCACGCAATTTGCGAACGCTGCGGGAAAATCGTCGACTTTCATTATCCCGGCCTCGACGAAGTGGAGCAGCTGGCTTCACATGTGACAGGATTCAAAGTCAGTCACCATAGACTGGAGATATACGGTTTATGTCAGGAATGCGACAAAAAAGAAAGCCATTAAAAAGAGCTGGCCGCTTTTTTAACGGTCAGCTTATTTTTATTGCAGCATCTACTGAGACTTTCGATTATACGATTCGTTAAACTCTTTTCCTTCGAGGTTTTTATCCAGTGTCAGAGGCTCCCTGCAATGCATGCACATATCGACCCGGCCTAAAATCTTGGTCGGTTTTTCACAGTTTGGACAGACGACTTGAACCGCTTTCGTTGAAAGCATGCCGATCCAAAAATAAACCGCTGTGCTCAACAAGATAGACAATACCCCCAAGATCATAAACACCGACATCAAGAGGATCGAGGACCTAAAAAAGATTCCGACATACATAATAATGAAGCCTATAAATACAAGGCTTAACGCAAACGTTCTGATTTTGTTGATTTTGCTAGAGTATTTTGCCATATCCATCCCCCTGTCTCTAATATAGCATAGAAAAGATGTGTTATTCTTTAATTAAAACGAATCAATTGGAAAATTTCTATAGAGAGTTTTGGGGAAATTGATTATAATAATTCAATGTGTTTTCAAAATAAAGGAGTTTTTATTGGCTCGTAGAAATAGGTAGAAACAAAGAGAGAAGCTTTTAGAGCAACGCATTTACATCGTATTGGAGGAATGGTGATGGAAAATCTTCTCCGTCCGATTTACCAAGAAAGAGCAAGCCGCCCTGACACACTCGCTGTCATGCTGATTGAGAGGAGAAATCAAACCTCATCTGCGACAGATAATTTTGATGCGGCCTTGTTGATTATCGTTAATAAGGCTGAAGACCCTGTATTCGTGAAGCATTATGAGTTCGACGGAAAAACGGCTTCTCTTCATATTATTTCTGTTGAACAGCTTCAGGAATGGATTTTGCTCGGAACAAACAGAAGAATCATAGACTGGGTCCTCAATGGAAAGGTGCTTTTCGACCGAAACGAATTTATCGCCAAGCTGATTGAGCAGCTCAATACGTTTCCGTTTTCAGAAAGAAAACTAAAAATCGGACTTGAATATGGGAAATTAATCAGAAGATATATAGAAGGAAAATCGTTTTTTGAAGACGGTCAATTTTTGGACGCCTACAATTCCATCGTACACGCCCTCCATCATTTGGCCAGAATCGAAGTGATCGATAAAGGTTTTCACCCAGAAGTTACGGTATGGAACCAAGTCCGCCACATGGAGCCTCAGGTTTATAAATTGTATAAGGAATTAATTGAGAGCAATGAAAGCTTGCAAAAACGGCTTGAGTTATTATTCCTCGCAAGCGATTTTCTCATTCATTCAAAAGCCGAAATCGGGGCCGCACATATTCTCAATGTCATGGATGAAAAAGAGGTTTGGCAATTTGCCGATCTTCTCAAGCATCCGGATCTCAAGTATTTCACGGCAGACCTGGGAGTCATACTGGAGTTCTTGGCTGAAAAGGACTTAGTCGGAGTCAAGCCGATTGAGACAAAGGGCCAAAAGATTTTTCACCGAGGATATTTTATCAAAAAAAGTGTTGACACTAATTTATAACGGTGATATATTATTAAGCGTCGCTGTTAGCGGAACGGTTTTTGAACTGAAAGCAGCAGCGACGAAAAAACAAAAAAACATTTGACACTCCTTGTTGAAAATGTTATACTAATAAAGTCGCTTCGGACAGGAGCGGAAATGATCTTTGAAAACTAAACAAGACAAAACGCACCTGTTAATTCATTGAATAAATCGCACATTT